>JAAXJB010000039.1:47164-159823 GCA_012270065.1 Rubripirellula sp.
GTCATGGAGTCATGGAGTCATGGAGTCATGGAAAAATATAGCGAATCCAATTCCGGAAGCATTGCCCCGGAACATAAGCAACAGGCTGTCCAATCAGGCCCTGTCCCACAACGACAGCATTTCTATTCTGGCCAAGGTTGATGACTGGCCTTTTGGGGACTCCTCGCGCCGTTGGTGTTGTCACCGGGGTCAATCCGGATGGGGCAACCGAAGCATTCTGCGACGGTGTGGCCGTCCGGGGGCCAGTCGCGAGATAGTTTTGGGAAGGAGTTGCCTGATAACCGCCGCTGGAACAATTCCCCAATCCCATGGCGGCTACATAGTTACTTGGAGGTGATACACAGCAACTATTTCCTACCGTTGCGAAACCAACATCCAACTGAGGTTGTGCAATGGGGAGCAGGTCTGCCCGACCCGGCATACTTTGGGTCGCAGGAAAAGAAGAAACCGGTGGAGCGGCGGAAATCGGTGGATTCACTGGCAGGGCGGGAGGAGGTCCGGTAGAGGGAACGGCGGAATTCGGCAAAGAGACTGGCTTATCCGGGAGAGCAGGTTGGGCACTGGCTGGTGGCGTGCTAAAAGGTGCCACCGCTGCTGGTTGCTGGAAATCGGTCTCTGGTGTCGGAGGTTGCATGGGAAAGCCCAAGCCATCACCACTGGGCAGTGCCATTGCCGGATTTTCGGCTGTCGGCAGTGGGGGTGCTGCAAAACCACCTTGCTGCATTCGAACGGAATATCTCGCCGGGTTGAGCGTTCTGTTTGCGGTTGGGGCATGATCAGGTTTCCGACCGCGGTCATGGCGGTACTGATCAACAAGACTCCGCGTTCCAATCGGAACAAATTCAGCTCGAGACGGCAGGCTTTTCCTCGCAGGCATTGCCCGACTGACTGTTGAGGTATCGGTATTCCAGACCTGATTTTCCTGACCAACAGCAGATCCCGCCCCAAATGACAAAACGACTGAGAAACCCGCAAGGTATCTCAAGCACCATTTTTTACGAGAATTCATACACTTTCGAATGACCATAACGATCCCTGTCTTCAGTTGGCTCTGGTTCAGCACACCGAACAGATTCCAAATCTGCAGGATGATCGGTAAACGGTTCGGCCAGTTGAATGCAAGATCGATGCTGTAGAAAGAAGATGTAATTCCAGCACGGCTGCCCTGAATGAACGTGCTGATTACCAAAGAAGTGGAATCACGCTACGGTCGCCGTGTCGGTCGTTTCCGTACCGGGTTCGTCAGTTTCCCGAGGTTGTTTCCCAATGCTGAGGACGATCGCAATGAGCACTCCTGTTCCGACCAACAGGCTGAGCCATGGTGAAATTCCAAAGGCTGCTGGCAGCGTTCCACAAAAAATGCAAATGATGCCAACGAGGACTGCATAAGGCATTTGCGTCCGAACATGGTCTACATGATCACAACCACTGGCCCTGCTCGACAACACGGTTGTGTCTGAAATCGGTGAACAGTGGTCACCAAAAATTGCACCTGCCAAAACAGAACCACAGGTTGCCAAAGCAATCGGCCCCTCCGGTCCTCCTCCCGAAACATCCAATTGCAAAGCCAAGCCAATCGACAAAGGTGTAAGGATGGCCATTGTCCCCCAGCTGGTTCCAGTCGAGAACGCCATTGCGGCAGCGATAAGAAAGACCACGGTCGGTAAAAGGTGCACATTCAATCGGTCAGAAAGAACACTCGAAAGATAGCCACCGGTATCGAGAGCATTTTTTTCCGTCATGGCCGACAATGCCCATGCGAACCAGAGAATCAACAGAGCCGGGCCCATCTGCACCGCCCCACCGAACGCACCTTTCAGGCATGCACGAAGCCGGCGGCCACCGAGCCACATGTGCATCAGGATCGCAGCCAGTAAGCCAATCGCTCCACCCACCATCAATGCAACATAGGAATCACCCTCACCAATGATTTTCCCAGCCTGGCGCAGCAGACCCTCATGATTCTGACCGTTAGCACTGTCGGATCCCTGGGCCTGAATCCCCGTGTAAACCAGCACAACCATGACTGACAAAACGCAAAGAAAAACAGGGACAATCGCAGCCCACCACAATCGAGGATAGGGCTCGTCTGCGTTTGGTTGCGTTTCAGCAGCACTGGCACCAGCTGATTGCAAAGCTGCCTGCTCGGCTTTTAGCATCGGACCAAAATCACGCCGGGAAACCGTGATGCAATAAACCATGACCAATGCAAGCCATGGATAAAAACGATAGGGAATTGATGCAATGAACATCTGAAATGCAGCTTGATTGTCATGTATTCCTGCATCAGCCAAGCCATCAGCCATGTAGCTGATTTCAATAGCCGCCCACGTACTGACAACGGCAAGTCCTGCTACCGGAGCCGCGGTTGAGTCGACAAGATA
This sequence comes from Rubripirellula sp., assembly GCA_012270065.1. Taxonomy (GTDB): domain Bacteria; phylum Planctomycetota; class Planctomycetia; order Pirellulales; family Pirellulaceae; genus Rubripirellula. The sequence goes on from JAAXJB010000039.1 coordinate 49,549, forward strand.
AGCCAACTTCTGTCGCGAAAGGCGATATCGATCAGCGGTTGAACGCATGGTGCCCCCCAACAGCAGAGTGTTGGCATAGTCATCGAAGAACACTGCCAATCCAGAAGTCGCAATCAAAGTCTGCGCCCCCTTTCGGGATTTGATTTTTCTGGAAACCCTCTCGATCAGTACTCGCATCGCCCCTCCAGACTCCAATGTCCCGACCATGGCACCCAACAAGAGACTGAATATCAAAGCTTGAATATGCGAAACAGAAAAAATGGATTCGTAAATCGCGGTAAAAAACATCACTACTGAATTCACCAGGTCGAGAATGAACCGGTAAACGTTAGTGACTGAATCCCCAAGTGAGCGACTTGCATCCCTTCCGGCATTTGCCCTGGATACAATCTGCCATTCAGGTTCGAAATCAAGAAATTCCAGACCGCCCGGCAAGCTGGTTGCTATCCGTGTACTGAAGTAATCCTGCCCCGCATCATCTGGCGCGATTGGCCGCACCGGGTAATTATTTTTCTCAAGCGCGTCAAATAAATCCCGAACCGTTGTTTCACTGCCGGCTGTGGTGTTGAGCCGAATGCTAATACTATCGAGCCGATATCCACCTTTCCGCGACCAGGAAATAACTTGAACATCTGGCAATCGTGCATCACCGTAGTCTTCTTGTTCAAAGACGAGACGTTTGTTGATCCCGGAAAGCCATGGAGACTGCGTTACAAACCGTACAACCACCGCATTGTTCGTACCGAAATCGGTGGTCAACTCCACACGCCCGAACGAAAGCACCAACGCGCCAACTGCGACACCTGCAGCAAGCGGAATTACTACTTTTCGGGTAACAACAGCCAGAACAATCGCAACCAACGGAGGCAGCAGACTCAGGAATCCAAAGTCCATTTCGTACCTTTACTGCAAGTCGGAATGATTGTCTTCAGAACACAGTTCCTGATGCGGTGCCACGTCGCGACGAAAAGATCAAGATTTCTTGGAAGCAACGACTCCCAGTACTGGCGGCACAAGAAAGCAACCTTCACCGTGTGAAGGCGCGTTCAGCAGAGCCTTTTCATTGGTGAGCGAATCGGTCTGCAGATCCTCGCGCCAGCGGTTGTCCACATCCAGGGCCGTCGTCATCGGCTCAACACCAGTCGTGTCGAGCTCAGCCAATTGCTCTACAAAGGCAAGAATGCTATCGAGTTGGGGCGCCACGCTGGCAACCTCGTCGTCAGACAAGTCGAGCCTTGCAAGCAAAGCCAATTTACGAACTTCTTCAACTGACAGCGACACTTGACTACTTCTTGGCTCCACTGACATCAAACGGCTTCGTCTTGACCGTCTTTCTCACAGCACCGCTGCGGATGCACTGAGTGCAAACCCGCAATGTCTTATTCTGACCGTTTGGCAGTGTCACATGGACTTTTTGCAAGTTGGGAACAAATTTCCGGCGTGTAATGCCAGTAATTTTGGTACCCACTCCTCCTAAGTATTTGGCTTTACCGCGTGTTTCGACGCGATTGCCCATTTGGACTTTCTTGCCACACACTTCACATTGCCGTGCCATCGGAATCTCTGTCGTTTTTCTCGGGGAATCTGGTAAGGGAAGCCCGGCAATATACAGATCGGGTCCAAAATCGGAAAGCAGGAAATCCACGGTTTTTCTGCCTTATGACCAATCTTGCCCCACTTGCGATTTCCCCCAAACCATGTGGATTGAGCAAAAAAGGGCCAGTTTGCACTCAAGAGAGAGCCTAATAATGCCGATTGTCCGAAAAGTCAGCCTAATCGGCACACATTAACATGCGACTGAGAACGCAATATTTTCCAACGGATTCCTCCCAAATGATTCCGATTCACGCAAAAAAACGACATCCAGCTGCCATGATGTATCCGGTTTTGGCATGCCTGCTCTTTACCGGCTGCACTTCATTTGAAATACCTGGAACAGCGTTTTACCGGCCATCCAACCCGGAATACCTGAGCGTGAGTTCTGCACTCGATCTTGATCACGCTGTTCAGGAAAAAGCCTATTATGCCGTCCGTCAAGCCAAAGCCGAGAATGGAGTGGTGCTGGAAGTTGTCGGTGACAGCAATCCAGCCCGGACGCTTCCCTTGCCAAGCGGTGAACAGACCGTGTACGTCAGTGACCTTCTGGAAGAAACCGGAGTCATGGACAAACTGGACACCGTAGCAGCAACGCTATACCGCTACTCGCCCGGAACGGTGAACGGCGTTCCGATGGAGGTTCAGATGTCTGAGACCTGCACCCATGTGCGCCCAGAAAGCGATTACGCGTTACAAGCCGGTGACCGCTTGAGGGTCTGGAAGGTACCCAACCCCGCCATGGGTAAATTGTACAACGTCTTTTTGGGCCGTTAGCGCGAGGTAAATCCTCACGCAATCACTGAGTGACATGCCCTTGATGGATTGCATCAGGCAGACGCCGGTATCTGGGGCGTCAAAGCGACATCCAACGCGTTTGCATGCACGGACCGGTATTCCGTGGAGTCGCGTATTCCGTGGAGTCGCGGAGGTAATCAGTCGAGTTTCTTGACTCGTAGATTTCTGAAGTAAACTTTGCTGTCAGGATCATGAGCCTGCAAGGCAAAAGTTCCTTCGCCCAAAAGACGCTCGAACTGCTTGCTGGCAGCCTTTTGCCCTTCGGCTTCCGTATAGTCGACCATGGTCTTTCCATTGACCTTGAGAATGATGTTCTTTCCTCGAACAATGATCTCCTGGGTATACCACTCATTGTCTTTGACACCAGGATCCGCCACGTTCACGACAGCATACAGGCTGCTTGTTTTTTTCGGATCCTTGTGAGAAACATTGACCTGACACTCAAATCCCTGTTTTGGCCAATCAGTTGCCTGATATTTGGTGTGAAAATAGATGCCCGCATTACTTCCAGGCGTCGTTTTCACTTCTGCAATGAAATGAAAGTTCTTGAAGGGTGCAAGCTCGCCATCATAAAACAAATGGCATCGTGGTCCTTCACAAACCAGTTGACCGTCTACGACTTTCCAGCTCTGCGGATTTTCTTCGGCTACTTTCCACCCGCTGAGGGATTTACCATCAAATAGAGGCATGAACCCATCTTCTGCATTCAGGCCCTGAACGTTGGTTAACGTACCAACCAGCAACAGGATGCAGGCGGTAAAGGTTTTCAATTTAAAATTCATGTTACTGTACATCTGCAATGGGTAGAGTCGAAAGGCAACGATGCTCGTCACAAGAACCGTTGCGGAATTGGCGGTTCAAAAAAAAACCGCCCGTCAAAAAAATTGACAAGCGGCTGTGGAAGTTACCAGAGTTGTGCACGGATGCCTACAGACCAGCGTCCGTCGCGGGCAACTCATTGTTCTTGATTTTGTCCGTGAATGTTTTGCCGTCTTTGCTCTTCGCTTCACCGGCTTTCTTGAACCCTTCCAAGATTTTCTTTTTAGCTTCTTCGGGGTTTGCCTTCACATACTCTTTTGAGAAGTCTTCGGCCTTCAAGAACTTATGGATGGCATTGCCATACTCATTACGAACTTTTTTCTTGTCCTCTCCTTTGACGTGGCAAACGTAGCATCCAGCTTTACGCCCAGCTCTCTTGAAATCCTCATCAACATCCTCACCACCGAGGAACTCATTTTTCCACTGCTTACCAAATTCGCTGATGGCCATTGCAGGGGACGCCAGCATGAGGCACGCAAAAAGAATTGCCAGTCGTTTCATTCAATCTTCTCCGGAGTTTACAAAATTGCCACCACTCTTCTCAGAAGGATCCGACGCGTTCGGAACATCCTCATGGGGCGGCTAAGGTGGGTCGTACAACAGCAGAATCTCTGTGGCCTGCCACTACAATTAAGTCTAAGAGGCCTGCAATTGTCAAATCCCAAGTTCAATTAGTTACCAATTTCGGCATTTTCACAGAGTTCCTTGTGCCGACAATTCGCCTTTTTCGCTGTTTTCCATGCGAGGCAAGGTTGGCAGTGAATCGGGTGTAAACCCCTGAGATGAGGCATCCGTTTGCCGGTAATCGGCAGGAATACGTTTGCTGGCGGGCGGCCAATTTTCTGGTTTTTGAAGAATACTGGAGGACCTTCGCGGGGACTTTTCTACGACCCACTCCGGCGGGCTCTCCTCCAAATCCATCATCTGTGTCACCGTCGCAATGCCCGATTCCGGTGCCACGCGGAGCATGACGTCTCTGAATTCAGGCCCAACCTGGTACAAGTTTGAACTTCCCCTCAGAAGAAGTACTTCACCGCCTTGGTATCGCTCTGGAAACCCCGAGAATTCAAAGTGCGGATTATCCTCGTTGACATAGAAGACACTTTGGCGTGCCTGGCGATCCACGATTGCAGGAAATGTAGTATCAGCCGTCGACTGCATTCGACAAATCCCACCTTCGGCATGGACGGTGACTCGCCAAAACTCAAGACCGATGCGACCTTCAATTTCAGCATCCCCTGAACGCTTTCCCCCTGTTTCAATCATGGATCCTGAAACTGCAAGTAAACCGTTGTCCCAATCGAGGTCAAGCGTTGCAGCTTCATTCATGTGCAACATCGTAATTTCGCCTCTGACAATCACGTTGTTGAGTTCGATCTGGACCTCTGGATCCCCCGTCGATAAATCACCAGACCGATTGGGGGTTGTAACCACATCAAATGCATAAATTCTGTCATTCGAACTTGGATTGGAATTACTTACGGTGATGCTGCAATCCGTGAGTCGCAACAATGTGTTTTCTTTGATCTCAAACAGAGTCGCACTGGAAATACTGCCCGACGGCACATCCCAGACAAAGCTGATGTCTTCGATGACAATGTCGCTCGACCCGAGGTTCAGCATGCTTTGCTGAACCTCAGCAACCCCACGCTCGTCGATGAATCGGATGATGGTACCACCACTCACAGTCGAACGGATCCACAGGTCCTCAATTTGGAATTCGACTGGTTCACTCAGAATTTCCGGCACGGTGATTTCAATCGCGTTAACCTTGTTTTCGCTTGCCATCAACAACGCTTCCCGCAGTGTCGTGGCGTTCAGTACATCGTCGGCAGAGACGCCTACATTCTGTGCATCAACGATTCGAATGGTGCGAGGAGTCTTCTTCTCTGCTGCCTCAACAGCACGTGCATCAGCATTACCTCGGTCCGATCTGAGGTTTTCCATATCGGATCCGCTCGTGATCGGCAGAGGCTTGAAACTGGGAGCTTCTTCCTCGTCCTGACTCGTGTTGTTATCCCGGTTGGGACTTAAGGGCGGGGCAGTACGATTTTCGCGTTCATCCCCGGGATCCAAATCCCAACCTGCTGTTCCTCGCAGTTGGGGATCAAGTGATTTACGAGACACTGGAAATTCTTCAACAGCCGTTTGACCTGAATTACCGACCTCAGGTGATCCGGCGGTCACTGGAATCACAAGCGTGCTCCGTGATGTGGCGGATTGCAATTGAAACCACACGGCAATCGCTACCAGGACGAGTGAGGCAGCGATCCACGAAGCGTGTTTTTCCAACCAGACGTTGAGTAAATTGGGCTGCGGAAGCGAGACAGGACCAAGAGACTGTGACCGGGACAGTCCGTCACGAAACGCTACCTCCCGCAAATCGGCGATCAAATCAAAACCCGTCTGGTAGCGATCACCGGGATCTTTTGCCAGCATCTTCTGAATCACGGCTACCAGATGATCGCTGACCTCAGGACGCAAGGCACGTGCATCCGGCGTCGGTGCATTTCCATGACTCAGAAGTTTCTGCAGCATCGTGCCGCCGGGATAAGGTGGACTTCCCGTCAACATGAAGTACAGGGTACATCCAAGAGAATAAATGTCACTTCGCAGATCGGCATCACGAGGATCCTTCGCCTGTTCGGGTGAGATGTAGTCGAAAGTTCCAAGCGTCACACCGCTCGCCGTCATATCTTCGCTTAGATCAAGACTTTCGGATCGAGCCAAGCCCATATCGACCAGCTTTAGCTTACTGTCTCCGCCGATGAGGATATTTGACGGCTTGATATCACGGTGCACGATTCCACGATCGGCAGCATGCTGGAGAGCGTCAGCCAATTCACATGTGTAAAACACGGCATCATCAATTGGCAACACGGTATTTCGCGTCACCAGATCTCGTATGTTTGTGCCTTCGATGTACTCGAAAACGATGTAGTGCCAATCACCCTGGCTGCCTACATCAAACACCCTTGCTATTCGTGGGTGATCAAGTTTGGCCGCGCTTTGTGCTTCGTTGCGAAACCGCCGCTGCAGGTCAGCGTCATCCCCAACAAACGGGATCACTTTAATCGCAACTGTACGATCCAGCTGCTCATCATGCCCTCGAAAAACCGCCCCCATCCCGCCGCCACCAATGAAGGCTTCCAGGTGAAAGTGATTCAACTTTGTTCCCAGCAGACCTTTTGTGACTGCAGCTGGCGTACGATCAATGATGCTGGCAGCAGACCGTGATTTCTCCACGCGAGAGGAACCCCGGATAACCGTGTTCGCTTCGGTGATTTGCTCGACGCCCTCGCTTGCACCCTCCGTCAAAGAAGATCCGGCACCCGATTCGCGCACGGAACCCGTCTCGGCATCGCTTTCGTTGCCTTGCTGCGTCGCTCGATGCACCGTCGACGCGTCGATTCGAATCGGCTCTTCCGATGCCATGATGATCAATGACTTTTAAAAGCGGTAATCCAAGCCAAGGTGAACTCAACCTGATTCGGAAAGCAATGCCTCGTTTCCTCACCCAAGAAAAAGAACCTGTTTGCTGTCCGTAAGTGTTTCTGCCTGAGGAAGTTAGCAAAACGTCAGAACTGGACACATCCAGTTTAATTCGCTGCCGGAGGTGGGTCAACAAAACTGGTTTGGATCAGGTTAGGATGGTGCCCTGACAATCCTGAAAACCCGCGTTACTGACGAAATGCACATTCCTATGACCCAGAGCCCATCACGAAAACTTCGAGTTCCAAAAACTTGCCTGCGTTTTTTTGCAACTTGTTTTTTCGCAACGTCCTGCGTGACATCATTTTGTGGTGCGATGACCACGACAGCAGCAAAGCAAAATGTACTCCTCATCATCGTGGATGACCTCGGCTTCGCAGACCTGTCCTGCCTCGGCAGCAACGACATGAAAACACCCAATCTTGATCAGCTTTTCTCTGAATCATTGAAGCTTGGTCGACTGTACGCGAACTGCCCTGTTTGCTCGCCAACTCGCGCGTCGGTGCTAACAGGCTGCTACCCAGATCGTGTTGGGGTTCCGGGTGTTATCCGGACCCATCCTGAGAACAATTGGGGATATTACCAGCCTTTCACACAGACACTGCCACACCAGCTACGGAGCAACGGTTACGCAACGGTCGCCATAGGAAAATGGCATCTTGGACTCTCATCCGAAACGCACCCACTCAGTCAAGGATTCGAAAAGTTCCGTGGCTATCTTGGCGACATGATGGACGATTACTACACGCACCGTCGGCATGGAATCAATTACATGCGTGACGATCGCAAGGAAATAGACCCAAAAGGACATGCAACCGATCTCTTCAGCGAGTGGGCCGTTGAATACATCCAGCATCATGGAGGACAGAGGACAGCCAAGCTCGGTGAACGGGTGAATCCCCCCAGCACTTTGTCCACGCCGAAACCCTGGTTCATGTATTTGGCTTACAACGCACCGCACACACCGATCCAGCCTCCTCAGGAGTGGTATGAAAAAGTCAAGCAGAGGAAGCAAAATGAAATTGATGGCGAGATGGATGACAAACGTACAAAAATCGTCGCCTTGATTGAACACATGGATTCCGGCATTGGCAGGGTCATTGATGCGTTGAAGGAATCAGGACAGTACGAGAACACGATTATCGTGTTCACTAGCGACAATGGTGGGCAAGCCAACGTCGGTGCCAACAATGGTCCTCTTCGAGGCGAAAAACAACAAATGTACGAAGGTGGTCTGAGAATCCCAGGCTGCATTCGGGTTCCAGGCAGAACGCAGCCCGGCGTGACAAGTGAGACAACATGCTGCACCGCTGACTTTTTTCCAACCATTTCCGCACTGGTCGGAGCCGCTGTCCCGACTGAAATCGATGGCCGCTCCCTCAAGCCCGTGATTGATCTGCCCGCGGCTTCCAACGAGGTAAATTTGTGGCCCTCACGCGAAATCTACTTTGTCCGCCGTGAAGGCGGGCCTGCGTACTCCGGTCTGACCAGCCAAGCTCTCCTGCACGGACACTACAAACTCGTGCATGACCTGCCCACAAAGCAGTTCGAGCTGTTTGACGTGCGTAATGATCCGGCTGAAACGAAAAACCTCGCACCCAAACTGCCCAAAAAGCTGCGTGAGCTCTCTCGTCGGCTTCAATTTCACGTCCAAAGGGGCGGTCAAGTGCCGTGGCAGCCCCCCACCAACAACCAGAAAACACAACAGTGACGCCTGAAGATTCCCACATAGGTGAGTGACGCGGTCAGGGAAATCAAAAATGTTCAGATGTCAATTTGTTTTCCATTCAAACCAGTGCCGTACCAGCCTCAATTACGTTGGCCGTTGGACGCTGGCCGGTAACCAACTATTACAGAAGAAATCTGGAAAACTGCAGCGAACAAAAACACTTGAGAAAATCCCGAGTTACATTATTCGCTTCCCAGACCCTCCGACCAGTGGCAACGCTCGCCCCAGTCGTAGCATAATATTGGTAAGAGAGACAAAGCTAACCAGCGGCACAGCTTCAACTGCGCCCCGTCAATCAAGCAACCATGATACGAAGGATTACCCATGATGTTGGCGTTCAGACGCTTTTCTTTGTTGTTACTGATAGTAGCTATTTTCGGCTCAACGGCCTTCGCTTTGGCACCCCAGAACATCGGTGAGACTTCGGAAAGCCAACCAGCAACAACAACGGAGCAGACCACTTCCACAGTTACAGCCCCTGTTGATTCTGGGGTGGCGACCTCTGCCGGATCTGAAGGGTCAGGCCTGCCTTGGGTTGCTTACCTGATACCTCTTCTTGGCGTCGCTGGTTTGATTTTCACATTCTGGAAATCTTCCTGGGTTGCCAAACAGGAAGTGGGAACAGACCGGATGATGGGAATCGCCAATAACATCACCGAGGGAGCCATGTCGTTCCTGAAGGCTGAATACTCGATTTTGGCCTTTTTTGTTGTGGTGGTTGCGGTCCTGCTCGGTTACGGCGGTAGCACACAAGAGACCGATTCGTCGCCACTGATTGCGGTTTCTTTTGCCTTGGGAGCCCTTTGCTCAGGACTCGCTGGTTTTGTCGGGATGCGTGTCGCAACCAAAGCGAATGTTCGCACAACGAATGCCGCAAGGAATGGCTTGGGTCAAGCTCTCGAAGTCGCGTTCGCCGGCGGTTCTGTCATGGGTATGGGAGTGGTTGGTCTGGGTGTCTTGGGACTCAGTTCTCTGCTGGTGGTTTACAGTACCATTTTTGGTGTTGAAAACATTCCACGAATCATCACCATTTTGACCGGTTTTTCCTTTGGTGCATCGTCAATCGCACTGTTCGCCCGAGTGGGTGGAGGGATTTATACAAAGGCTGCTGATGTAGGAGCCGATCTGGTGGGGAAGGTCGAGGCAGGAATACCGGAAGACCATCCACTGAATCCCGCAACGATTGCCGACAATGTAGGCGACAATGTCGGTGATGTTGCGGGTATGGGAGCAGACCTGTTCGAATCCTACGTTGGTTCGATCATTGGCACCATGGTTCTAGGGGCTGCATTTGTAGCTCTGCCGGAATTCTCTGCCAACGGAATGAGTGGTTTGTCCGCCGTCATGCTGCCACTTGTGCTCGCGGGCGTGGGAATCATGACATCCATCGCCGGCACGTTTTTGGTCAAGGTAAAAGACGGTGGCGACCCGCACCATGCACTGAATCTTGGAGAGTTCTCCTCAGCGGGTCTGCTGTTGTTGCTTACCTACGCAATCATCCAAACCATGCTGCCTGAGACCTGGGTCTACAACGAGGTCACTTACAGCAGCAATGGAGTTTTCTTTGCCATTTTGCTGGGATTGGGTGCGGGCCTGGGTATCGGCAAGATCACAGAATACTACACGGGCACTGGGAAAGCTCCGGTGAAGTCGATTGTGCGTCAATCGGTGACCGGATCGGCAACGACGATCATCGCGGGCGTGGGTGTTGGCATGATGTCCACTGCAATTCCGATTCTGATCATGGCTGTCGCGATCATCGGTGCCTACAGTTGCGCCGGTTTGTATGGCATTGCGATTGCCGCGGTAGGCATGCTTTCCAACACAGGAATTCAACTGGCTGTAGATGCTTATGGTCCCATTTCCGATAACGCTGGCGGAATTGCCGAAATGGCCGAACTACCACCAGAAGTCCGGGAACGTACCGATAAACTTGATGCTGTTGGCAACACCACTGCTGCTATTGGAAAGGGTTTTGCTATCGGTTCTGCGGCGCTCACAGCACTTGCCTTGTTTGCGGCTTTCAAGGTGACCTACAACGAGAGTCATCCCGATAGCCAAATCGTAAGCATCGACATCATCAACCCTTACGTAATGGCTTCCCTTTTCATTGGAGCCATGCTGCCCTTTCTCTTTTCTGCTCTCTCCATGAATGCTGTCGGACGCGCAGCCATGGCGATGATCGAAGAGGTAAGGCGCCAGTTCAGAGACATTCCGGAACTCAAGAACGCACTCATGGTCATGCAAAAAAATGAAAATACGGACTTTGCGAATTGGCCAGAAGAGGACCAACAAACATTCCAGAAGGCAGACGGAAAGGCTGAATATGGAAAGTGTGTTGCGATTTCAACCCGCGCATCCATTCGTGAAATGATTTTACCTGGACTGGTTGCAGTTCTGGTGCCCGTTGCATTTGGCTTCCTGCCCAAATTCATGCCCGAAAGCTGGGGACTCGCTGGCAATACGAACGCCCTCATGTTGGGTGGTTTGCTTGCTGGTGTGACCGTCAGTGGCGTTCTAATGGCACTTTTTCAATCGAATGCCGGAGGCGCCTGGGATAACGCCAAAAAAATGATTGAAGAAGGATTTGAAGTGGAAGGTGTGACCCTGACCAAAGGCAGTGAAGCCCACAAGGCGGCTGTCGTGGGTGATACGGTGGGTGACCCGTTCAAAGACACATCGGGCCCATCACTCAATATCCTCTTGAAACTGATGAGCGTCGTTGCTCTTGTAATTGCATCGCTAATTTAGTCGTTTGGATTACAGTGTCAGAGCAGGTTTGCCGAGAAGCATGGTGATTCCCTGCTTTTACTTTCGGACGCTTTTCCTTATATACACGCCATGGCGAAACCAATCACCGGGATCCTCACTCCCAATATCACACCAGTCGATGATGCAGGTCGTGTTGACGAAGAGCGACTCCGCGGATACGTGGATTGGCTGATCGACCGTGGTGTTGACGGCCTGTATCCAAATGGCAGCACAGGTGAGTTCGTGCGATTCAGTGCCGAAGAACGCCGAAGAATTGTTCACATTGTGGTGGAACAGGCAGGTGGGCGTGTTCCGGTGCTTGCCGGTGCAGCAGAAGCAAATGTAAAAGCGACGATCGATGCATGCGATGCCTATGGAGCAATGGGGGCGCGGGCCGTAGCGATTGTTGCCCCTTTCTATTACCGGCTCAGTAGCGAAGGCGTGTACGCATACTTTCGAGAGATTGCAGATCATGTCTCGATCGATGTGACTCTTTACAACATTCCACTCTTCGCATCACCCATAGAAGTCGAAACGGTTATTCGACTGGCATCCGAATGTCCGCGTGTGATTGGCATCAAGGATTCATCCGGTGATCTGCCAAACATGTTACGAATGATCGCTGCTATACGACCACTACGCGAAGATTTCACGTTTCTGACTGGCTGGGATGCATCACTCGCTCCAATGTTGATCGCAGGTGCGGACGGAGGCACGAACGCAACGAGCGGCGTCGTACCTGAATTGACACGTGCGATCCATCGCAGCGTCGTATCAGGAAATATCAAAGAAGCAATGCGTCTGCAGTATCAACTGCTTCCCTTATTTGATGCGATGATCTCATTGGGGGAATTTCCAGAAGGTTTTCGCGCAGGTGCAAGATCGAGAGGCTGGAATTTGGGAACCGGTCGTGTCCCTCTTTCCGAACAGCAGAAAGATGCAGTCGCACGCACACAGCGCGAGATCGACAACCTCGTTGCTGAGGTGGCAGAACTAGACGAAACCCTTGCCATGCCTCCAGAAGCAATCGAGAAAATAGTTCAACGGGTGATGCGACAATTGGGATCCTGATTTTGTAATGGAAGATGCGACGAAAAGCATCTTCATCGTGATGCTGACCGGGCACACCGGATCCATCTTTACTCACGATCTCCGCTAGCCCAAACGGTCAGCGGACTGGCCACACCAACGGTCTCCAATGCGAAAACCGTTTCAGGAATGCGTGTTTTGAGTGTCCATTTGAAGTTGGCACTTACTTCAAAATCCTGTTCACCACCAACTGTCATGGCGTGCATTGCGACAGGCAGTGGGACGTCTTCAAAGTTGGCCCACGTGGATCTGTTACGGGCATGGAGCGTAAGCAGTTTGTGAAGTGCCAACAATTCATCTTTTCCACGTCTGTCCCCCAATTCTGCCAATTGAAGCCTGTCACTGCCCAACGACACATGATCATCGACTTGCACGGGCACAGCATTTCTGAAAACCGCAACTCGCAAGAAAATCAAATCCTGTGCGGGACGGTACTCGAAGGCCGCAATGGTAAGGTCAGCTTTGCGATAAATCCCAATCAGGTTCTTCAGATGCAGCTGAATCAGATTTCGATCAAAAACTTTGCCTGTGATGATACTGACAGCCCCCGCAGTGGTAGCACACACAGGGTCAAAAACACCGCAACGCCTGAAACGTGCATTGAGAGACCTGTTTTTTGATGGCTGGTGAATCTGCTTGCCCGATGCACCGTAGTAAAGATCTCCAAGCTTCAACTGGTCATAGGCTGAGGCGTTTGAATCCACCAGAAAAACGCCGTCAACCTGCCTTTTTGCAGAATGCAGCAAACTCTGATCTGCAAAGACCAATCTTTCACGAACACCTGGCTGGTCAATGACCCACGTGAAGGCAAACCTGCGGGCGACAATCGTGTCTGTTTTACCCACCCGTGCACCGATGAATTTCTCGCCGGTAACATCCACTGCAAGCCGGTCAAACATCATCGACTTCGTCTGTAAATCAAGAATCCATTCGCGGATCAGTTTTCGGTCTGAAGCACTGGGCACCCTCAGTTCGCGCAAATCAATCTCCACCGTTTCGGACCCGACCGGGTCATCTGCCCAAACCCGGGGCAGACACCGACCGCTACGTGGCAATGACATACCAGCCAAAATCGCCAAACAACACGACCAGAATCTCAAGTATCGGAACTGCATGTGCTTACCCATGAAAAAGAGGTGTTCATGAAGACTATTCAACGAACGCTTTCCTCCGCCCGTACGTTTACGGAATTCCTGCATTCACGCGATGTAAAACCACGGTGAATTTCATGGTAGATCGTGAATACTGTGCCACTGTGTTTGACGACGGGGAACATTCGGCGGCTCAAGCAGCGGTTCAACTTGTTCTCCAGTATCCGAATCGTCTGAACACTGCTTCGCCATTTCCGGGATCCAGCGGCCGACGTAATACCCGCTTAATGGAACACAAACAGGACGATCAAAATCAATGGCACAACTCTGGGCGCAACGCCAACTCAACAAACAGCGATGGAACCTCCAGCCCGTAACATGCCAACCTTCACCCTCATTTTCTGCTTCACGATAAACACCGATGATTGCATCAAGTGATGCAAACCTGCGATCATGACCGTCTCGCTTGCTGCAATCATATCCCACGAGATAAGGCGTCGAATAAGCCCCCATCACCTCCCTTCGTTTGCACCCACTGCATTCACTGAATTCTGAAACATGAGAAGAATCAAGACCTTTGTCTTCAGCCCATGCGGATATCATTTTACGACACGTTGTATCACTGAAGGCATAAGTACATTCCCAATCATGAGGACTTGTCCGGGTCGGTTCCGGGGGCTCCGCGAAACCTTCGTTTACGAAAACCAAACACTCCATGATGATCACCAGAAAAAGTTCTCTCATCGATCCTCTCCCTTACAAACAAGTTTCAAAACCCCAATGATCTGCTCTTTATCACCTCGCACAATTAAACGGGAAGGCATGGAAGTCTGGGACGCTGGAGCATGTTGCCGCTTCTCGTTTTTTACTTGCCCGATCTCAACCTCCAGTTTCGAGATGATGCTGGAACTTGCGTTGACTCGAAACGCAGCATGCGCCGGTGTTGAAAGACGCTGAGAGGCAAAATCGAATTCAAACTTCAATTCTTCCAACGGTGTCTTCAGCTTCCCCGGCATGGCGATCATCCGGACTGAGCCGACCCACTTTCCCTCTTCCTGATTGAGATGAAGGATCGATGGCACGAATCTCACCGGGTCGTTGAAAGTCAGAAGGAGTGGAATGTCGACGACACGGTCCAGTCCACTCCTTTCACGGTAATGCACACGAACGAGATCTTCGGCATTTCCAAATGAGAATGTTGGTGTGGCGCTGAAACAAAAGGTATCGGCCGTCTGCTTGAGCGATCCAGTGGTCACAAAAGTGCCACGTGCACTTTCGACGCGTTGAACCCTGTCAACCACTTCATGAATAATTCCGGAAACCATGAACGGTGCATCAGAAGAATCCAACTGGATCGTTCGATGCAAAAGCCCCAAAGGCCCGCGAAGCCGCACATCGACATCCAACACGACGGGTGAATCTGATCCATCGAAATAAATCCGAATCGAGCGTCTGATATTAGCAACCTTGTTCGATGGAGCTAACTGTACCGACAGGTCCAGCATGCCACCCGATTTCACTTTGCGCTGTGCAGGCACCACGTCCAAGCAGCCACAGTCGGGATCGATGTACCGAACATTCCAAGATGAACCCGTGGAATTCTTCAGGCTCAATTTGGTACGAATCCCCTGACCAACCCTCTGATTGCCTAAGTGAGCCAGCACTCGCGATGGAATCGCCCGCACAACAACAGGGTCTCTGAGCAACACATGATTGCCCTCAGTCGCCTGGTCAATGTTTTGCCCCGCAGCAAGCCCCGTCATCGCCAACCCGATGCAAACTTCAACCAACAAAAATCTCAAAAGTTGCATTGTTGCCCCCATGTAATTCAATCTGCTCCAAACGCGATCAAGGGCATCTCGCGTTCTAAAAAGTCATCAAACGTTACCGCGTCACCGACCGAAGTTGCAGGTTCAAAATTGACCATGGCGAGACTATCCCCGAGGGGACTCTGCCTTTAGTGCGACATGACCGATGGATTCGGCGTTGGCACTTGCGACCGGATCAAGCTGGATTCCGCTCGGGGAATTCCCGCTGCGTAACCGCTGCATCCGGGGTGAGTCACAAGAACCAAATGGTGTTCGCATGTTCACATCAACAATTCTGCAGGATAAAGTTCAGACCTGACGCGTCAAGAAACATTCAATGGAAAAAGGCAGAAAATCCTGAACCATAAATGACAGCAAACAACGTTGCCGCCGGGTATCCCGCAGCTAGCTCCTCATCGCGGTGGAGCCGTCATGTCGCCGTCGCGATTCCACACCTACGCGTCAACTTCTTCACCGCCCTTTTGCAACAAAGCACCAGAATGAAAGAGGTTCACGACTACGACAAGCTCCATCAGGCAATGCAGCGGCAGACATTCAAATCGCAATTCATATCCACGAATTCAGTAACGATCCTGTTCCGGTTCCGCCCAGACTCGCGGACCATCCTCTTCCCAGTCCACATGAATGACGCTTGGATGACAGCAGACAGGGCAATCTTCGACATAGCTTTGTGAACTGCCAGCGGCCGGGTCGAGTGGTATTACAATTTCTTCCCCACAATTGTCGCAAATGTATTCCCCATCCTGCTCCATGATATTGTCCATGCTTTGAAATGAATCACTTGTGATTGGCATTGCTCACATCGAACACCACCTTAAAAGCAGTTGGATTGACTGCCATCTTGAACGCACGCTCTGCCTCTTCCAAAGCGAACCGATGTGTAACAAGGCCCGACAGATCAAATCGATCCGCCTCAAGCATTTTCAGTGCCAGATCGAAAGGTCCACAGCGGGATCCAACCAAGCGGATTTCATCAATCACAACAGGAGCAAGAGACAAGTGATGGTCGGCTGCGACTGTCGTTTTCATCACAACGGTTCCTCGTGGCCTGGTTAACTGTAGCGCAAGAGGTAGCCCGGTGGCTGATCCGGTGCAATCAACGACAAGATCAAAACTTTTTTCCGGAACCAGCTGGTCCAGCTTTATTGTCTCGATTCCCAATCTTCTGAATCTGTCCAATTTAAGTTCATGCTTACCGACAACAAGTAGTTTTTCTGCATGCCTTGAGATCACCTGAGCACATAGATTTGCCAGCCGCCCATCACCGAGAACAACGGCATTTTTCACGCCAGCAAGGTCTATTTGTTGCTGTATCTGTAAAGCAGCAGCCAGAGGTTCGACCAGAACAGCCTGATCATCGCTGATTGCATCCGGCACCAGATGCAAGCTGGTCTGTGGAATTGCAACCTGTTCAGCGAACACCCCATCATGCTGATAAATCCCGACCACGGTGCGAAATGAACAATGATTTCCCAATCCGTCGTCGCAACGACGACATTGCTGGCAGTTGCAGTTGATTTCGCCCACAACACGAGCTCCTGCAAATGGGCCGGAGTTGGTCATTCCAACGAATTCATGACCGAGTACGCCCGAGAAACCCATGTATCCTTTCACGAGTTGTAAATCTGTCTCACAAATGCCTGCGGCAATGATGTCCACCAGCACCTCTCCCGGGCGGGGCACGGGTGAGGGGTAATCACGGTGAAATTGAATCCCATTCTGATCGAGACAGATTGCTCTCAATTTTCAGTTCCTGCAGGAGTGATAGTGGTAGGGGTCGAGAGCCAGCGATCGTATAATCCAAGCTCAACGCTCCCTTTTGATTGACATGCGACCGGATTTTAGCGTCATGGCGGACACGACGGACCCCACAACTTTACTGGCAACCTTTGGGTTAAAAAAATTTCGCCCGGGGCAACGGGAAGTCGTGGAAGCGATCGCCGCAGGTAAGGACGTGATGTGCGTCATGCCCACGGGTGGTGGAAAGAGTCTTTGCTACCAGTTACCAAGCCTTTCCAGACCCGGCACGACGATCGTCGTATCGCCACTGATTGCGTTGATGAAAGACCAGGTCGACGGTCTTCGAAAACTGGGGATACAAGCGAGCCTGATCAACAGCAGCCTGTCCGCAAGCGAGCAGACAGAAGTTCTCAATCAGATGGCAAGTGGGAACCTGAGTCTCGTTTATGTCGCCCCAGAAAGACTCCGTAACAGCCGTTTTCTGGATGCCATTTCCCGCGTCAACATCAATCTCCTGGCGGTTGACGAGGCTCATTGTGTCAGTGAATGGGGTCATGATTTTCGTCCTGACTACTCGAGACTGGGCAAGTTTCGCCAACGCCACCTGAAAAACATCCAGACCATCGCATTAACTGCCACTGCAACACCCGCCGTCAGGAAAGACATTGCTGACATTCTGCAATTGGAATCGCCCAGAATATTCGTTACTGGATTTGCCCGAAGCAATCTCAGGTTCACCGTCACGCATGCAAAATCCGACCAGGAGAAAGATGAAGAACTGACCCGTTTCATCAGTTCAACATCGGGGTCAGGCATCATTTATGCCGCAACTCGCAAGCGTTGCGAGGAATTGGCGAATTGGTTACCCGAAAAAACCAGACGGCCCATTGGCGCGTATCACGCAGGTCTTGAACCCAGTCAACGGCAACGTGTTCAAGACGATTTCATGGCTGGCAGATTATCAGCCATTGTTGCGACCAACGCATTTGGCATGGGCATCGACAAAGCAGATATTCGATTTGTCGTTCACTACAACATTCCTGGAAGCCTGGAGGCTTACTATCAAGAAGCCGGTCGTGCTGGACGAGACGGACAGCCCAGCGAATGTAGAATGATGTTTTCTTACAGCGACCGGTACATTCAGGAATTCTTCATTGAAAACCGCTATCCACAGCGTGAAACGGTCAAGAGTGTTTATGAGTTTTTATTGACACGGGAAGAAGATCCCATCGAATTGACGCTCGAACAGATCCGAGCAGAAATCGGTGTCAAGGAAGGAACCGAAGCCATTGGCACTTCCCAGACTCTCCTTGCCAAAGCTGGCGTCCTGAGAAGGCTGGACAGTGCATCAAATCACGCCATCATGCGGATCGAAAGCGAAGCTCCGACGCTGCTGGATTTTCTTCCAAAAGAGGCGAAAATCCGGCGTAAAGTCATGCAAGCCATTGAACAAATGGTCGGACAACAACGGGGCGAGGACATCTATGTCAGGCTGCCCCGCCTTGCTGAGATGGCTGGTGTTGATCGCGATCAACTCACGAGAACGCTGCGCGAACTTAATCGCCTGCAGTCATTTGATTATGTACCACCTTTTCGAGGAAGAGCGGTGCATCTGGTAAAGCGGGACCTCTCATTTGAACAACTTGAAATCGACTTTGATGACCTCAAGGCTCGAAAGCAGGCCGAGTTCGAAAAACTGGAATCAGTCATCAAGTTCGCACGAACCGCGAGTTGCAGACAACAGGTCATTCTGCGGTACTTTGGTGAGTCGGGAGCATCGAATTGTGGTCTCTGCGATCACTGCAAACCTGAAAATGGACCTGCCGGACAATCCACTGACGTATCGCTCGCAAGTCAGATTGAAGGCATCAATCCCGATGTTCTGCTCAAAGGGGTGCAAGTCGTACTCAGCGGCGTCACACGAATGCATGGTCGATTTGGCAAAAACATGGTGGCCCAGATGCTGTGTGGATCGCAAAACAAAAAACTGAAGCAGTGGAAACTCCACCAGCTCAGTACCTACGGCCTGTTATCACATCTGCGGCAAACGGAAGTAGTTGCGGTGATGGATGCATTGATCCAGACCGGCTTACTTCAACAAAAAGAAGTTGATGAACGGCGCCCGACACTGCACATGACCGAAGAGGGCCGTCTGGTAATGCACTCACAGAATCCACTGCCAAAAAGCCTGCAACTATCTTCTGCCTTGGCCAAAAGGCTCACCTTGGCAACGCGAAATATGGAAACTGCCGATGTCCAGTCGGCGTCTCCGTCGCCCGCATCCAGATCGGGTTCTGAGGTCGACAACGACGGTCAAGTTTCCGAGATCATTGCAAAGCTGAAACGCTGGCGAAGCAAAGTTTCATCCGCGTTGGGAATCCCAGCCTATCGTGTGCTCACCAATGCGACGATCGACCGCATCGCCGAAGCATGCCCTGGAACAAGCGAGGAACTGGAATCCGTGTCAGGCGTGGGTCCGGCAACCATCAGCCAGTTTGGTGATGACATTATCAAACTGATCGATTCTTTCCGCAGCGAAACCGTGTCTCCGTCAATCAAAACCGGGCAGGGAGCAGATATACCGCGATTGTCATCCTCTGGGCCGAATGCCATCAAACAGACCGGTACCCCGGCAAATCCAGCCCCAGCATCCACTTCAACCAACATTTCCGACACCAAAACGGGAAACTCTACCGCAGATTCATCGATCCAGAACTCGAATCGGTTGCCAAAGAAGGACAATGGAACAGAGAGCGAAACGCCGGGCTATTGGACTTGGAGGCTGTTCCGGGACGGGTATTCAGAGTCAGAGGTGATGGCAATTCAGCAGTGCAACACTGATCAACTGGTTTCAAACCTATTGTTGGCGGTGGCAAATGGGCTGGAGGTCGAAGCCGACTGGATCAGTGACGAACATGCAACTGAGCAGCTTCGTAAGTCCATTAATCACGGAAAACCCGGCGGTTAGTCACCTTCGCCCTCAACCACTACAATGATTCCGTTGCGGACAGCGCTCGGTATTCTGGATGTGACTGTCGAAAGATGGGGCACTCACCGAAAGTAACGGCCAAAAAGGCAGGAAATGGATAAGAAGTCTGAGAAAAACGAAGCACCAACACCTGAACCCCAGGAAAGCAGGCGTGGTAACAACTCACTGATCATTGCATTACTGCTTGCTGGTTCATTGATCCTTCTGTTCTACAACCGGGGTGAGGATCGATCCGCTGTCTCAGCGAGTTTCTTCCAGACTGAATTGGAACGGGGCAATGTTGAGAAAGTCAGCATCGGAGAAAGGCGGGTTTACGGTACCTTCAAAACCGCTCCCGATGCTCCGTCGACGGAAAGCGATGGTGATTCCTCTGACGAGTCGGCAGACACACCGGAAAGTTCGACGACACAAACAGATGTCGCGAAAAGCCGCAAATACCTGAAGGAATTCTACTTCAACCGTTCCACCGACGCAGGGGCAGCCGTTGAACTGGAGAACCAGCTGAAAGCCGCCAAGGTCGAGTATACATATCTGGAGCCTGACAATACGCAGCAGATCATTTACTTCATCGCGTTGATCGGGCTGCCCCTGGCGATTCTTTTCTTTCTTTTCATGATGTTACGCCGCACCAAGAGTGACATCATGGGCGGTGGTTTTCTCTCCGGTTTCAGCAAGAGTCCCGCAAAGAAGTTTGAAGCCAATGAGAAGATGGTTACGTTTGACGATGTGGCTGGCCTCGAAGGCGTCAAAGCCGACTTGCAGGAAATTGTCGACTTCCTGAAGACTCCCGGGAAATTCCAGAAGCTGGGCGGAAGAGTTCCTAAGGGAGTCTTGCTCAATGGCCCCCCCGGAACAGGGAAGACGCTGTTGGCGAGAGCTGTTGCCGGTGAGGCTGGTGTGCCGTTCTTTTCGGTCAATGGCAGCGAGTTCATCCAAATGTTTGTCGGGGTTGGTGCAAGTCGCGTGCGTGACCTGTTCAAAACGGCAAAGGAACAGAGTCCCGCTATCATCTTCATTGATGAAATCGACGCTGTAGGGCGTCAAAGGGGTGCGGGCCTTGGCGGTGGGCACGATGAGCGAGAGCAGACGTTGAATCAGATCCTCGGAGAGATGGATGGTTTCACGGGAAGCCAGGCAGTCATCGTGGTTGCCGCGACGAATCGCCCGGATGTTCTGGATCCCGCATTGTTGCGTCCTGGACGATTCGACCGACACATCACAGTTGGACGTCCTACGATGAAGGGTCGCGAAGCAATCTTCAAAGTGCATGTCCGTGATGTACCATTGGCAGACGATGTGAATCTGAAGCGACTTGCTGCAGGAACAGTCGGCTTGACAGGCGCTGACATCCGAAACATGGTCAACGAAGCAGCATTGTGGGCCGCCCGGCACGATAAGAAAATCGTGGATATGGGTGATTTTGATCACGCCCGCGACAAAATCCTGATGGGTGCCAAGCGTGAAGAGGTGCTGCAGGATAGCGAGAAGGAAAAGACTGCGTACCATGAGGCGGGGCATACCCTGACCGCGTGGCACCTTGATGGTGCACATATCGTTCACAAGGTAACGATCATTCCACGCGGTCGTGCTCTTGGCGTGACACAGTATGTTCCAAATGAAGATCGTCTCAGCATCAGCAAACGCGAACTGGAACACCAGTTGATCGTTTTGCTGGGCGGACGCGCCGCTGAAAAGATCATTTTCAACGAAACTTGCGTGGGAGCAGAGAATGATCTCGAGCGTGCCACCAGTATCGCCCGCAGAATGGTAACGCACTGGGGCATGAGCCCGAAGATTGGTCCGGTCAGCTACAAGACCAGTGACGAGGATCCATTTCTCGGCCGGGAGATTCACCAGTCGCGACAGTTCAGTGAGCACACGCAGGAATTGATTGACGAAGAAGTTGGCCGCATTCTTCTTGAAGCTGATCAGAAGGCCGAACAACTGCTTCGAGAGCACCGAAATGAACTTGAAAGTATCACGCGAGCCCTACTTGAGCACGAGGAGTTAGGCGAAGCTGAATTGACAGAGTTGATCGGCCCGTCAATCCAGGCACGGGCGCAGTCCGAAAAAGAGGATGCCGAGGAAAACAAAACGGTCGCCCCTGACAACATGGACGCACCGAGTCCCGATGTCGTGACAAAACAGGACCAGCGGCAGTGAAGGAGCGATTACCGCAACGAACTTGCACAAGATGGCGTGATTGATCGCTCATGGGAAAAAAGCGTCAAAAGCAACGAGCTGACTTTCGAAAAAAATATCAGGGGCGTGTTCGCAAGGGAGATTTCACCCGCGAATTCCGTGCAGGAGACACCGACCGTTTGGCAGATGTGTCTCAGAGTGAGCGTGTCAGCGGAAAGGGAGAGCTGACACGAAAAAGAACAGTCAAAACAAAAGAAAACAACCAGCAACAGTTCACCAGTGGTGAGCTCCGCAGGGGCCGTGTTGTCAGTGTTCATGGCCTGAAAAGTCGTGTTCTGGCAGATGATGGCAACACGTATGAGTGTGCTGTGCGACAAGTGCTGAAATCACTCAGTATTGAACAACGCAGCATTCTGGTTGCGGGGGATCATGTGCTGTTTCGCGCAGCATCATTGGTGGACGGAGTCATTGAAGAGGTCCACCCTCGGCACGGTGTGATCAGCCGTACAAGTCGTGGTCAACAACATGTTCTGGTGGCAAATGTCGACTACTTGCTTGTCATCACAAGTGCTGCCGAGCCCGGCTTGAAACCTGCCTTGATTGATCGCTTTCTGCTGACCGCTCAACAGTGCAATCTGAAGCCGGTTGTCGTGGTCAACAAGATTGATCTCGTTGACCCTGCGCAATTACAGCCGATGCTGGGGGTTTACGCATCTCTGGGCGTTCGCGTCCTGATGACATCCGCCGAAACAGGAATCAACATTCCCTATCTACGCTGTCTTCTTGAAGGGAAACAAACCGCAGTGACAGGCCAAAGCGGGGTGGGTAAAAGCAGTTTACTAAACGCAATCCAACCAGGTCTCGGTCTGGCCGTCGCAACGGTCAGCGCCGACAACGACAAAGGGCGACACACAACAACGGCAGCCAAATTGATTCCGCTTCAAGGAGGTGGTGCCGTTTTTGATACTCCGGGCATAAGGCAATTCCAACTGTGGGATATTTCGGCTGGTGAAGTCGCAGGCCTGATGCCAGACCTGCGTCCCTACGTCAATGCCTGTCGCTACCCGGACTGCCTACACCTCACCGAAGACGGCTGCGCTGTCAAGGATGCGGTCGCCGACGGCCGCATCGATGCCAGACGGTATGATGCGTATTGTCACTTACTCGAAGACGACCTTCTAGGCGAAAACCGCTAGCCAAAGTGACAACACCAATGGGAATTCCCGACAACGAAAACAATTCAGAGTCTTACGCCTGGATCCGGGGAGCTCTGGTCAGCAGCATCGGTGTTGCGATAGGAATCGCTTCCCTTGTGCTGTTCTGTCATGCAATGGGCCTGAATTTGCAAGACGAGGGATGGAGTTCTGAAGGCGATATCCAGAAAGCAAATCGGGGGAAACTGCTGATCTCATTTCTTGGATTTGGAATTTCCACCGTAGTCTTCTGGCTGGGTTTTCATCAAACCACCAAGTCGAAATGAATCAAGGACTTCAAGTCTGTTCTACGCGATGATGTCTCTTCGATTCGCTACGTAATCCCAGAGAACAAAACGATCAAGATCACGGCCACTGGTGAAAAAAACACGCCCTTTGGTCGTTTGGGCGAGTCGCTGGGCAAATCGTACGTCTTCCTGACTTTGTGACCAACTCGGAATCAGGAAGATGTTGATCGTGATTCCATTCTTGCTGCAATGCATTGCTTCCCGCATCGTCGCCTGTTCTGTTCGCGGGTCCGGTGGATAAAGCATGAAGAGTTTTTCATCTTCAAAATGTGCAGTTGGTAAACCATCGGTAATCAAGACAATCTGTCGATTCGGTGTATCACAAGTAGCCAGATTTTTTCGTGCCAATTGAAGCGAATGCTGGATGTTCGTGAAGTGTGGGTGAACTTCATGTTCGCTGATGTCCGGATCACTCATATCCGCCCAAAGCTGAACCCACGGATCGTGGATCGTGACCGGTTTGGGCATCATGTTGATGATTTCACCCGGTTCGCGGATTTTCGCAAAAGTGTACATTTCGATGAATCGCAGAAAGTCGCCAGGGTACTCGGTCTGAATCAGTCCCTGAAGCGCCAACGCCATCCGCTTTACGTTGATGTACTGTCCGTCGTAACGCATGGATCCGCTCATGTCCATGATGACACAGGTAGCACACTTGGGATGGTTTCTCGTTTGATGAATTTCAATGTCTTCTGGACGCAGAACCACAGGGCGGGCATCTCCCTGACGTAGCAAAGCATTGACAACTGTTTGTGGCAGATCGATGTTTGCAACACTGTCGCCAAACTCGTACGGCTTTGTTTGCTGCAATTCAACAGCACCCTCACCAACAATATCTCCTTCATGACGCCCACTTCGGGACTCCTGCAAATCGCTGAATATTTTCTCCAGCAATCTTCCCTGGAAAATACGGTACGCCTGAGGCGTAAGACGGAATGCCCCCTGCTTTGCGGGATCCATCTCAAGCCCCTGTCGCTCCGCCTGTTCGCGAATCAGATTCTCTACCTGATTGCGCATTTCCTCCAAATCCTGAAGATCCGAGGGCTGTGCAAACTCACCGAGCATTTCCATATCGATGATTCCAATCTGAGCCGTCTTTGAAGCTTCATCGATCTGCTTGAGTAGTTCATCAATTTTCTCCAGTTCCTCTTTCACCTCCAAGGCTCTGGTAATTGACATCGACTCGCTACCGGTAAATTCGTACTTGCTTCCCAATTCTTCAATGTTGTGTTTGTCCTCCATCCGCTGACCTACCTGCAGAAATCCACGAGCCAGTGGACCAGTGTCGTCATCAACCCGGTACCAGAGTCGCTCAATCAGGTACGGCTGTTCATGAATCACTGCCTCACGGAACATCTTCTCCAAATCTTTTGGCACACGAAGGTTTTGCGCTGCTGACCGGAACGCCTTTCTCGCTTTCTTCTGGACAGAGCGGCACTCATAGGTTTCCAGAATCTTTCGTTTCCGTTCCTTCAGCATTGCTCGCAGGAAATCAAGACTGGGCCCCATGCCTGCTATCTGGCTTGGGTCCAAGCGAACCGCGCGCGCCAGATCTTCCTCAGACAACTCTTGGTAGTTCCCATACATCAAGGCCTGTTCAAAGGCCGGAGAGACCAGATCGGGCGGTGGCTGATTTGGTGGCGGAAATTTATTCGGATCATACTTCTGATAAGAATGAATTACCCCTCCGGGCCTGTATACGGCGCTTTTGGCAACGTGTTTTTCTTCAGATCTCATACTCAATCTTTCCGTGACGCTGGCTTCGGCTGATCCGTTCAAGACTGTAGAGACCCGCGAGCACGAACTCAACGCAACTCGCCCGAACTGCCTCACTCTCGCTGGCGTTAACTTCGAATGCCAAATCCCACGCTGGCGGTACCTGTTTCAACCGCTCCGCATACTCCCGACTTGGCAACAAGTCGCCAACCTCAACACGAACTCCGCCACGAAATATCTCTGCGATCGCTCCCAGTCCATGTTCTTCAACATATTCGTTGAACACTACCTTGATAGCCTCTGCGGTGACAGCCTCAAGAACCTGACGTTCACTCATCTGATGAGTGCCCATCAAATCCAGTTCCAACTTGCCCAACGAACTCGAATACAAGTGCCCAAAGTCACTGATACGGGGTGCTGCAGGTTTCTCACCATGAATGATCCCTCGCTGCCGGGCAGAGGCAATCAGCGTTCTGAAATTCGCCAGCGAGAACCGAGCAGAGACACCCGAATCCTGATCGATGTACTTGCTGCGGCGAGCCTGATTCGTGATTTCTTCCACAATCTGATACATGAAGTAGGGGACCACCACGGGATAGTCGCCACCAAGCTGGTCTCCCAGTTCCTGTTTCAGAATCTCAATGCCCTGATCCCGTTCTTCCGGGTAATGGGTCTGAACGATCGTTCCAATACGGTCCTTCAGTTGAGGAATCACCTTTCCACTCCGGTTGTAGGTTGATGGATTGGCCGAAAACAGGATCATCAGATCCAACTCAAACTGGATCGGGTAGCCACGGATCTGAACATCACGTTCCTCGAGAATATTGAACAATCCAACCTGAACCAGATCGTCAAGTTCAGGAAGTTCATTCATGGCAAAAATTCCACGATGCAATCGCGGTATCAAGCCGAAGGACAATGCCTCTTCAGCACTCATGCTGACACCGCCCGTTAATTTTGCAGGATCAATCTCGCCAATGATGTCCGCAAACTTTGTCCCTGGACTCAATCGCTCCGCATACCGCTGCTCACGTCCCCACCAGGCAATTTTAATGTCTGTTGGGTCCTGTTCAGCAATCAAGCGTTTACCGAGCGATGTAATCGGTTTTGTCGGGTCCTCATGAACAGGCAAATCGGGATGATCAATGTAGGGAATCCACTCATCCAGAAATCGGGTCAATAGTCTCATGATACGACTCTTTGCCTGCCCCTTCTCACCTAGAAAAAGCATGTCATGCCCAGCCAGAAGTGCCAGATTGATCTCAGGGATTACGGTGTCGTCGTAACCAACGATCCCCGGAAACAGCTCCTCACCCACTGACAGCATCCGAGTGAAATTGTCTCGAACCTCCTGTTTGACGGTCTTCGATTTCCAACCACTTTCCAACAGTGCTTGCAGGGTTACCGGTTGTGGGGCTGCCATGTTGGCGTTCATGAGTCCATACCTCAGTGAGTTTTCTTTTTCGTACTTCAGAGTGTAGCGACATGAACAGATCGCCACACATCGAGAGGCCAATCCTGCCCCCATCGATCAGAACGCAAATGCATGATTTTCCATTGAGAACGCTGAAGATCACTGGAGATCACTCAAACGCCAGTGATTGCTATCCAGAATCGACTCAAACGACGGTAGATCAGTTTTTGATGCTGGCGATTTGAAAACCCGCCTGTCGCAGGTGTGCAGGCAGCGATTCACGCATTTCCTGCAATTCCAAACCGAGTTCGATTCGCTGCTGATCTGTTGCCGTTTCCATCGCCTTCTTCAACAATGTCACAGCATGTAACTTCATTGCATCTCCCTGCAAACCTGATGCTCGCCCTGCGTTGAGATCCCAACGTCGTGCGAGCGTGACCAATTGGTCGCAGTCGGGCTTCACAGGAAGGGCAAGTTCAGCTTTTGCCGTTGATGCGATTCGCTGATCCGATGCACTGCACAACCAGGGCAAGCCATCATTCCAACGGCGAAGCACCAGACAAACGTGGCGACCGAGCAGGCCACGATTGGAACGTGACCAAGTCGCCGGCAGATTTACCGACAGTTTTTCAAACCGCTCACTCTGACGACCTGCCTGCAAAATCGCCCGTTCATATTCCAAAAAGTACTCCGCTGATTTTTCATCCTGCAGAACACGCCCAAGCGGTTCAAGCGAACGGAGAATCTGCGCTGCCAAGTCAAAGTGAGCAGCAACCACCAACTGATCCAGCAGAACCAAGCCATTTGAGAGTAACTCCTGCTGCACCTCGGGCAACGCCGACCGAACATTCGCAGCAAGATAGGTCTCTACCAACAAGGGCCCCGGTTGAAAGACAAATTGACTCTGTAAATCTCTGAGAACGCGGCCGACTTCGAAAGTCCCCCTGGTTTTCCAAGAGCACTCCATCAACAAAACAGAGACTGCCCAGTACTCTGCGGATGCCAAATTCAGAGGCTCTCGTAATCGATGCAACATGGCCAGGCGGTTGGCTGGATTGTCACCGTCAGTTCGAGGTTGCAACGAGGAATCAAGCGAACGCAAATACTTTCTCGCATTCAACACTGTTTCACTATCAACTGGAATGCTGACTGTCGCATCCGTCACCTGGCCGGCATTCATTTCCGGATCCGAAGCAGTTCGGGGCGTACCGCCCGAACTTTCCTGCTTCAAATCGGATTTTGGTGCTTCGCTCTGGACAAACTCACCTGCATCGTCTCCTGCTTCATCAGCATCGAATGTCTGAGATAACTTTCTCTGGTCCACTGACTGAAACGGATCGGGCAGGAATCCAGATGGGTGGCTCGGATTCTGTTCTGAACCCGATATGACGCCACTCCCGCCATCAGGTTGCAGGCTATTGGAATCCAAATTGGCGACAGGATTTTCAAGTTCAAAAATAGTGTCCGGGATAGGTTCCACCACAACAATCGCATTGGACTGCTGTTCGTCTGATTCCGTTTTTTCCGACTCCGACGTGCGTGACTCTTCGATGACTTCCAAGCGGGGACCGTCCACGACTGACTCGTCCGTCGACGGATCAAACCTCGACAACTCACCTGACGATGCCGAGAGGTCAATTCGTGAACCCAAGACACGAGATTCTGGTCGAGAAACTGAATCTGGCTCTCGGTTGACATGCGATTGCTCACCGCTGGAAAAGATCGTAGAGCCAAGAAACAAAATGAGCAGTACAACTGCCAAGCCAGTCAGATACCAGTTATCCAGCAACTTGCGTTTCAAGCGATTCCAACGCTTGAAAAATTCAGTCCGTCCCAGGATATCAACATCACTCAAACTTTGAGCCCAGGCCGGCTGACCTGCCAATAATGGAGTCGAATCCAGCTCCATGATTTCGACCAGATCCGCTTCACTCAATCCACCACTCTGAAAAGGCAAGCTTGCATCAATTCCTTCGAGAGTCGGACTTTCCGCGGCCTCCCCCTCAAACTGCTTGATTTTGCGTGCACTCGACTGCTGATTCTGTCTCTTGGTTTCCCCTGCCCAAATGAGGACGATGGGCAAGATACGACCGAAATGGAGCCGCAGGTGATCATCATTACGATTGCGCGGATCAAGTAGCCGATATGCCGAAGTTGTTACTCGTGACAACTGCAAAGCCGCTGTGTCCGAGGGTGCATTGAGTTGGCTCTCAGCAAGAGCTCGCGAAGTTCTGGCAGCGGCCCGCCGAATGACGGTTAACCGTATTTCATCCGGACGTACCCCTAAACGCTCAAAATCCTCGACCCCAAGGTCTAGTGGTAAATGAGAGCGTGATGACATATCAGTGACTTGATTGCGAACCAATCGCGGGTGACTATCTGAACTCAGACTGGGATCAAGAATTCATCGGCTGATCCGACCTTCTATCTTACTCAGGATATGACACATCCTTCACACCACGGGTTCCCCGAATCCGGCTAAACATCACAAACTTCAAACGCCTGTTTCAGCGAGCCGACCGGATCCTTACTTGTAGGAATGAATTCCTGGGCGATAAATCCCGTGTATCCTGTATTCATGATCGCGCGGATAACAGCTGGATAGTTGATTTCCTGACTGTCGTCCAGTTCGCCACGTCCTGGATTACCGGCCGTGTGATAATGCCCCACAATATCGCTGTAACGGCGAATATTCCGGATCAAATCTCCATTCATGATCTGAACGTGATAAACATCAAATAGCAACTTGAAGTTTTCAGAACCCACTTCAGACACTAACTCAGCACATTGATGCAGGTCGTCTCCCCAGTAACCGGGATGCCCTTTCATGGGGTGTGAATCGTCCTTGCTGTTCAGGTGCTCCAGCACAATCCCAACATTTTTTTCCTCAGCGTAAGGCAGGACACGTTTCCAGCAGTCCAGACAATTCCTCCGAGCTGCTGCATCCGACACCCCCGCTTTCTGCATCCCAGTGAAAGTGATGACATTTGGAGCTCCGAAACGAGCTGCCAAATCAATTCCATCACGTAACTTCTGTTCAACTTCGGCATGGTTTTCGGTATCAAGTGGACCTTTGGCGAAGCCGTGACTGGAGACAAGTGAGATTTTAAGCCCCAAATCAGTAACTGCTTTGTATTTATCATTCGGGATTCCCTCAATCGCCTCCAAACCGATTTTTTTGCAGTGCTTTGCCAGCGTGATCGGATCCATGGGTTTGAAGCACCAACCCATGACTGACTGCCTGACCCGACCTCTCGAGGGCTTGGCTGAATCAATCTGGGCGACATCATCCTGAGCGACCGCCTGGTTCTGGTTGAGTTGAGCGTTGGCAGAGATAGCAGCACCAGCTAGCACAACATTGGAAGTCAGAAATTCACGGCGTTTCACGGAAGTACCTCGGAAGATTGAGCGAACAGGAAATGGAGCATTGTAAGCACTATCAGACCACAAAGTGCTCAAAAGGATGCTGAGACGGTGAAGGAAGACCATCCGATTGAAAGGCATGGTACCTGATTGAAATCCAGATCAATCCCGGCCAACGTTCACATTCCAAACTCTAAGGAATGACTTCCGACATCCAAAAAGCTCGTTTACGATCGGCTCTCTGCCGAACATCTTCGAGCATGAACTCAAGTGAGCCATCAAATTGAACGCGTTTTGATCGAGTCCCTTCGCGGATGATAATCTGCTGATTGAGATCAAGAGCTCCTGGCATGGGTCGCAAAAGCACACGAAATCTGTCTGCGGGGCCACGCTGGACACGAATCTGGTTATCCGCATTGATCGCAGCCGTTACCTTCCCGGCTCGAATACGTTCAGCCTGATTCCATAAAATCGGATCTACTGGAACGCTCGGCTTGAGTTCCCCCAACTCCAGCCACCAGAAGAACTGGTCACCTTCGCGTATCGTTGCCACTTCGATCTCACGAGGCATTTCCCTGCGTTGATGAGTGCTCACACTCATCCACTCGAATAGTCGCGGCAACTCATCATAGAAATATTCCCGGCCCCGACCACGATACATCACAACCATCGCATCGTGATTGAATGTCATGTAGTCGTTCAGGATAGCCCCCCCTGCTTTTGCTCCATCCAACTCTCCCATCACCATGTAAAGCGGGATATGACGCGAATTTGGCTCATAATGCGGGATCGTCTTGCCCGGTGTTCCACTGATGGAAATCATACCCGCCCACAGATCAGGATGGGCCAACGCAATGTCCCACGCCGCTGTTCCACCCTCACCATGACCAACAATGAATACCCGATCTGAATCGATGGAAGATCGTCGCATCGCATCCCGCATAGCTGTCAGGACACGTTGGTGTTCCTGTGGTGTGTACTCATAAGCGAGTTGTGCTGATCTGGACCAGACAGGCGCAATGACGATAAAGCCACTGCGTGATCCATAGCCCATTCTTCCCTGCAATTGCTGACGGTATGTCCCAGACCACCAATCCAGTTGCGTTTCAATCGGCGCACGTGACTCATGCAAAGCCACAACACAGGGGTACTGGCGAAGAGGGTTGTACTCGGGTGGCAACTGAATGACGTAGCGGAATGAATCAGTACTGACTTCAAACATTCCAGGAATCTCTGGGTGCTGCGCGTCTTCTGGCCATGGCAAAACTGGAGTCAGCAACGGCAGAATTCGATCAACATACTCGGCTTCGCTGCCTTCGATATTGGCAAGTTCACCGAGAATTGCTTGACGTCTTGCGGGATCAGGTGTGGCAAGATATTCGGCAACGAGATCACGTACCTGAATCAGAGAAATCGCCATGCTCAGATTTTGCTCACCGGAGCCTGGCCCCAATATCCATCCGGCGATTGCCAACGCAATTCGATTATCGACAGGGAGATTTGCAACATCACCAAGGCGTTCGTAATCACTCAATCTTGCCAGAGTGTCTGCAGATAGTCCGCTCTCCATTTCATCCAGAATCGCAGCCAAGCGTGCTTGTTGATTCGCCGGGAGTTCTCCGACCTGCGCCCGCAGTTTCTGCATCAATTCCGTCGACTTCTGGACTGGCTCATTGAGTTTCTTGAGTGCATCCTCGACCTGAATTTTCGTGATCCGGCTAACTTCCTGGAGCGGAAATCCCTCAAGAATTCCTCTGGCAAGTCCGTACTGTCCAGCATCCGCACGATCCTCAGCTTCAACGAGCAACTGTTCTGCCTGGCGTTTGGTCAACGCAGCGATTTGTGGCAACAGATCGGCTTCCTGTGGAAAATCCTCAATCGTCGCCTGAAGCATTTCTTTGGCCTCTCGGTAACGCTCTGCCGCAATAAAAAAACGCACCAACTCCAACCTGGAGTTCAGATCACTTTGATCAGTTCGTTTTTTGAAAATTCGGGTGAGGGTTGCCGAATCAAGTGTCTTCGTAGAGACCCTCATATCCCAATTCAAGCTGGGTTTTCCCTTGAGCGCGACGACTTTCGCGTATCTCGAATTCACCTCTTCAATACCCTGAATGACTCGCACTTGACCACCATCGGGTCCACGTACCGTCAAAATCCGCCTGCCATAATCGTTGAAGGGTGAAACACCCTGAATCGTTCCCAAACCACCTACAATTTTCCCTCCAAGCGGTTTCGGTTGCCAAAATTCCAAATTCCGTTCCATCTCACCAACATCGACTGGGTCAACGGCAACCATTCCTTTGCCATGGAGGTAAGTACGACGCAAACCATCATCAATCAACCAAATCGGCCTGAGATGCGTTTCCCCGGCAGATGCTGCGCCAAAACCATCTTTCAAGGTAGCGATTTTTGCCATTGAACCGCGCAAGACCATGTTGTTCCGCAATCGGAACAACTGCTCAGCCGACGCTACTGACCATAAGCCAATGCACACCATGCAGAAGCAAGTAACCCAGCGTGCAAGAAGTAACTTCATCATGAGAAAAACTTTTGCTGTCAGGATGTCTGGCCTTCACCACCGATCGTCAGAATCGTTACGGCTCGCACCAGAGTTCGTCCCAAGGGAGCAACACCTTGCCTGACAGACCGGACGGTAGGCATTGTTTCTTGCACCCAATCGCGATCCTGCACGCTTTGCCACCAGAGAACAGGATCAAGTTCTCCTGGTGTTTGTGCTAGGGCGGCTGAAGACACTGATGCTCCTGCTATTATCGGCTGGTTTGCTGGTTTTGTGGGTAAAAAACCGACAACTGCGAATAAAATCACAGCGGCCATCACGGCTGAAAACGCGGAAATGAGCGTGTATTTTCTTTTTGCGAACAAACTTGGAGCAACTGCTCCGGCATCATTGTCCTGCGCAAAATCTGACATCAACAAAGGGGCAATTTTCATCCAAATCTGCACCTGAGATCTGCAATCATCACATTTACCCGCATGCTTTGCCATGTCAGGATCCACACCCAAGGGAATGCGTTGATCCAGGCACTCGTGCATCTTCTGGAGAAAATCGTCACATTGCATCACGTGACCTCTTTGCTTTACTCGTTTGCTGCAGTCTCGATTTCATGGAATTTGCACCGCGTGGGCCTATCTCTGTCTCTCGGTCATGCTTTCCATCGACCATGATCACTTCTCGCTGTCGCAGAATTCGAATGACGATTGAACGAGCACGATGCACCCAAGTTTTTGCTGTACCAACAGGACAATTCAATTCGGCAGATATCTGCAGGTAACTCATCCCATGCTCATGGAACAACTCGAAGGCAAGCCTTTGATGATGAGGCACCACTGCCAAGGCCAACGCCAACTCCTCGCGTAATCCGTCAGCCTTTCTTACGGCGGTTGTGTCGTCCGTGGACGGCTCCAACACTCCGGAAAGTGATTGATGGGCACGACGTCTGGCAAGAAATGTCTTGCTACGATTACCTGCGATGGCCACCAGCCAAGGCTCAAGTGGTCGACGGACATCCCACTGGTCAACGTGTTTCGCGAAACGCGAAAATGTCTCCTGAGCCACATCCTCGGCATCCTGCCGATGCCCCAGAATTTTCAAACAGACTCGAAACACCAGCGGATAGTGTCGCCGGACCAGCTCGGAAAAAGCAGCGTCATCATTCGCCAGGAATTGCTGAACGAGAAGTGCGTTTGAGTCCTGCATGGTCCACTCACGCTCGATGAGAACAATCAGCAATGGTCATTTTGAGCATTTATGATTTGACCCTACCAGTCCGATAGCGAAAATCAGGGTACTCAACTCGCTCGCGAGGTGATGTCATCGCCCACTGAAGAATCGCTTCAGTGCTGTGTCGGCTGCATCACGCGAATTATCAGTGATCGACTTCTGAAAATCTTTGGGAAGCTTGCCGGGTTTCTTCTTGTCGCGTTTCTTTTTTCCATCAGAATCTGAAGCTTCGCTGACAGACAACTCGGTACTGTCGCTTCCGTCACCTGAGCTGTCGTCCGACTCGGAGACTGCCTCACCATCGGCAATGACACCGGACTTGATTTGAAACTGACGTGTCTCTGGATCAGAGAGTTTCCGAACCCGATCAATCTGATCAGCTTCGTTCAGCCACGAATCAACATCCACTTCTTCAAAACGGCTATCGTGAGATCCGGCTTCGACGGTTCTCGCAGCTGCATCGCCCATATCCGAAACTTCTGGCTTTTTCGGAGCCTGCAGTCCATGCTCGATCACAACTTCAAAATTCAACTTGCCGACACGCAACTTGTCTCCCCCCGACAGTACCTTGGCTTTGTCGGTCGGCAACCGTTTATCGTTGACGTAAGTACCATTACGGCTCTTCAGATCCTGGATCAGCACCCGATTGTCTTTCAACACGATAATGCAGTGCTTTCGGCTAACCGATTCACTCTTGGGTCTCAACTGACATGACTCGCTGCGGCCGATGAGAAATTTCTCACCAGAAACATTGAGTTCGCGTCCTTCGTGACTGCCACTAAGGACCTTAAGCATTACCTGCATCTATTGCTCCCGATTGTTCATCAGCAAGGACCGCCTGAGAAGCCAGCGCTCAAGAACTTAACGTGTGATGAGCGTACCAACCCTCAAAGTAGACCAACTGGATCCGAAACCGCCTGCGGCACGATCATCGACAAGAGCCGCCGTGTTACCACAATCAGCCAGCGCGCACTGAATCCGTCACAGAATAGGTTACATGGGTCGGATTGTACCAGTTATACGTTCCATTTTCGCGTACAAAATTACGCCGAATCGATTTTTGTCTTCGCCAGCTCTGGCAAGCTTGCCCAAAAACCACCCACCCCCAAAAAAACACGGCATACCACCCATCCGGGCTATCCGCATGGCTATCGACGCATTGTCCAAGCCGCGTTGGTAAAACGCTCCTGTGAAATTTTCGATGCCATTTGTTTCTCATGATCCGTGAGTTCATCCTCATTCCAATCCAGATGCAATCCGGCCGAAAGATTGGTCACAATTTTCTCGATCAGTTGCTGGACAGGTATTGAAAACGATTGCAATTCACCAATTCCAGGTAATTCCGGTGCATAACGACTGGCATGGATCAGCAGGCTACCGTGCTGCAAGACAGCGGTACGCGTCTTTCTTTGAGCACTCCCAAGCACCTTGTAACCACTGACAACCAGATCTTCTTCGGTGCGTCTCTGGAAACAGAGGAAACGTGAGTTTTCTTCTTTCGTTCGTATACAGGCACCCGAAAGTCGGAACGGAACAGCATGGACGCCAAAGCACGCCAACGCATCGGCTATCGCCTGATGGGTCTGCTGATACAGAGTGTCGCGGACCCAAGCCTTCCCGGGCGCCACAGGCAAGCAAATGCTGTATGTGAGCTCTTGGTCATGAACAATCGCGCCGCCTCCGGTAGCTCTCCTGACGCAACGGATCGGAAAACTTGCAGCGTGTTCAGACCGCGTCCTGAAACGCTGGAAGTACCCCATCGATAAAGTCGGTTCCGACCATTGATAAAACCGTAACACCGGGACTCCACTGATGGAGACCGAATCAAGTATGGATTGATCAATCGCCATATTCTCTGCCGCGTCTGCAGTCGCAAGCGAGATCAGGCGTCCAATCCCTGAACCAGCTGAATTGGCCACCCTGTTTGGCAAATCCATCATCCGGCTTCTGCACACTGCTTTTGATAAGCCGCGTGATCGAGCAGTTTATCTGCGCTGTTACTGTCGCTGATTTCAACCTTCACGATCCAACCGAAGTCATATGGATCGTCATTCAGTTTTTCCAGACTGTCAGGAAGATCATCATGAACCGCGATGACCTTTCCATTTACAGGACTGTAGAGTGGACTGACTGCCTTCACGGACTCAACCTCGCCGAACTCCTCACCGGCAGCAAGTTCACGCCCAAGTTCGGGTAATTCCATGTAGACAAGGTCATTCAACTGCTCGAGCGCAAAACCCGACAGTCCAATGGTTCCAACAGCTTTCCCACCTTCCTCGGTCAGATCAACCCACTCGTGCGATTCGGCATAGAGCAATTTTGATTCGTCACGTGACATCACAGAAATCCTTCAAAGAGAGTCATGATTTGGGACGTTTGTAAAATGGCAGGGAAACCGGCTTTGCAACAACCAGCTTCCCCCGAATATCAATTTGGAATTCGTTGTCGTTGGCATGCCTGGTATCAACGTAGGCCATTGAGATCGGATATCCCAGTGTTGGCGACGGCCCTCCGCTTGTTACCTCTCCGATCCGCTGTCCTGCAGAGTCCAGCACAGGGCATCCTTCGCGAGCTGGTCGTTTTCCCTCTGGACGCAACCCAATCCGAACCGTGGTGGGTCCTGCCTCGGCGATCTTGGTTAATGCCCGTTGACCAATAAACGATCTTTCCTTGAGGTTGCACGCAAAATCCAAACCAGCCGAAAGCGGATCAATATTCTCATTCAACTCATGCCCGTAAAGCGGCATTCCTGCTTCAAGCCGTAATGTATCCCGCGCCCCCAAACCCGCAGCGATGAATCCAGCGTCACGGCCAATCAGAAGCAGATTTTCCCAAATCCGGGTGGCTTCTTCAGCCCTGACAATCAGCTCCAGTCCATCTTCTCCCGTGTACCCCGTACGGCTCACAATGACTGGCTTGGCAAACTGATCGGTGATCACAGCGCGGTAATATTTCAGACGCGCAGGATCGAATGAGAACAGACGCTTACAGGTTTCGATTGCAGCGGGCCCCTGAACAGCAATCATCGCTGTCAACTCAGTTCGATCTGACATCGTGACTGTCGGAAAATCTTCCAAAACTGGTGCCAACCATTTGAGAATTTTTTCCCGGTTTGAAGCGTTCACGACCATTAGGTGGAAACGTCGCTGCGATGGTGTTTCGAGATGCGAAACCAGCACATCATCCAAAACCCCACCGTCTTCGTTGCAGATCAGACCGTAACGCACAGCACCGACTGGCAAATTCGCAACTCCTCGGGTCAGGATGCGATCAAGAAATTGATCACTCCCGTCACCGTCAAAACGCAAACGCCCCATGTGGGAAACATCGAACAATGCCGCAGCCGTTCGACAAGCCTGATGCTCGGACACGATCGACTCATACTGCACGGGCATATCGTAACCAGCGAAAGGGACCATTTTCCCGCCATTGGCACGATGCCAAGCATCGAGTGGTGTCTTGGCTAGCTTGGTCGTCATGGGTGATTTGCCAATTCTGATGAAGACATTCCGGATAATCTCTGCCCCAAGTCTATCGCAGGCGTTCCAAGCGAAAAGACGGCATTCGCAAGATGATACCGCCGCGTCCACGCTTGGCGGGTCGGAAATGACCGACACAGCTTTGCTGTTTACTACCAATGGGCGCAACAAATAACGTACGAATCAGGGCTGCGAAAGAAAACCTGACATAAAGCCTGCCCAGACCCCACCCCACCAGAAAAACCGCTGGCATTCTTCTCTTCACGTAGCCAACACGGCTGCCAGCCAAGGCAAGGTTCAGGCCAGCCATCTCCAATACGTTTTCATGCTGCGAAAATCCAGCGTTGCAAAGCATGTTGCAAAGTAGAGTACTCTGCAGAGTCGAATATCCTGAGGGTTTGGTCCATGGTGGTTGGCTACACCGGTGCACTCTTCTAAATTAAGTTGGGCTGGGAACACTGCGCGCAATGTGCCATTGAAGCCCCAACGACAGATAACATGTCGCAAGGCCCCCACAACGTTACCCAACCACGTTACGTAAATACGCCGCTAACTATCCCTTCGCACAAGCTGAGAAACCGATGTCTGACAGGGTCCTGATCATTGTGGGTGATGCCACTGAAACGCTCGACACGATGTATCCTTACTACCGCTTGCAGGAAGCAGGCTTCACCCCCGTGGTTGCAGCTCCGGAAAAGCGTCTCTATCAGATGGTGATGCATGAAATAAAGCCTGGCTGGACGATCACCAAAGAGTGGGAGGGCTACACGATTGAGGCCGAAGTAGCTTTCTCGCAAATCAACCCGGAAGAGTACGCGGGAATTCTTTTCAGTGGTGGAAGAGCTCCGGAGTACATTCGTTATGATGAGCACCTTGTACGAGCAACAAAGCATTTCTTTGAAACCAACAAACCTGTTGCAAGTGTTTGTCATGGCGTCGAGATTCCAGCCTATGCAGATTGTGTGCGAGGTCGGCGCATGGCGACAGTTCCGAAGTGCAAATTTGATCTGGAAGTTTGTGGTGGTATCTTTGTCGACGAACCTTGCGTGATTGATGGGAACCTGGTCAGTGGGCGCACGTTTCACGACAACGGACACTACGTGGGGCCATGGATCAAACTGCTTGAAAATGCGAGAGACTCATAGCCTGCGAACAAGCAACAGGGATGCAAGTGGCAATATCAGCAGATCAAATGACACTTGCAAACCTTCTTGACCAATCAGTAAGTGAAACAAGGATCAAGCAGGTACAGCAGAAATCCAATTTGCGAGAGTCTGGAATTCCAAACATCAAACTCAGTTCTCGATGTCGCTGCTCGAATTTTCTTCCCTAACTATCCCGATATGCATGTCATCCATCCTTCCGATCATTGATGCTGGATTGCCGACGGGAATCGTCGAACCGTTTGCGTCGCGGGTTGCTCGTGAGATCACGACCATCTCTCGCAACAACCTGACCACTCTGCAAATCAATCTGGGAAAACTTTGCAACCAGACTTGCACCCATTGTCATGTCGAAGCCGGACCGACGAAGACGGCCGAAAACATGACCGAGGAGACTGCAAATCGCATCTGCGATCTCGCTGACCAGTGTGATTCAATCAGGTCGATCGATCTTACCGGTGGCGCGCCTGAACTGAACCCGAATTTCCGCAAGCTTGTGCAGCATTTCCGAGAAAAGAGCTTGAACGTCATTGATCGTTGCAATCTCACCATTCTCTCTGAAGCAGGACAGGAGGATCTGGCAGAATTCCTTGCTTCACATCAGGTAGAAGTTGTTGCGTCACTACCATGCTATCTCGAAGACAATGTGGATACCCAACGCGGCTCTGGCGTTTTTGAACGCAGCATCAGTGGCTTGAAAAAACTGAATGATCTTGGTTACGGAAAAAACAACGGTGAACTAAGACTTAATCTGGTATTCAATCCAACCGGCCCGGCTTTGCCACCCAATCAGCAGACCTTGGAAAAAGACTACAAGAGAGAACTCAAAAAACGCTATGGAATTGAGTTCAACCGTCTCTATGCTATCACGAACATACCTATCAAACGTTACGCAACCTACTTGAAAAAACGCGGAAAACTGACCGATTACCTGAAGATGCTGGAAGCAGCATTCAACCCTCTGGCAGCAGGCGAGGTCATGTGCAGGGAAATGCTATCGATCAGCTGGGAAGGTCATGTATTCGATTGCGATTTCAATCAGATGCTTGGCATGCCCGCCACCGGAAAACAACCACCCACAGTCTGGAACATTAAATCCTTCACAGACTTTCTGAACCAACGCATAGCCGTCGCTGACCACTGCTACGGCTGCACAGCTGGAGCCGGCAGTAGCTGCGGCGGTGCTGTCACTTGAAACCATACCCAAAAGAACCAGACCAACATGTCCAATACGCTCAACACTGAAAATGCTGTTTTGGAACGATACTCAGCAGCGGCCAAACAGCGTGAAGCCGAGCTTTGCTGCCCGGTAG
Organism: Rubripirellula sp.; assembly: GCA_012270065.1. Classification (GTDB taxonomy): domain Bacteria; phylum Planctomycetota; class Planctomycetia; order Pirellulales; family Pirellulaceae; genus Rubripirellula. The sequence continues at coordinate 89,302 of JAAXJB010000039.1, forward strand.
ATTACGACGCAACTTATTTGAAGGTGATACCGCAGGAGGTGATTGACCGAGACTATGGTTGTGGGGACCCATCGAAATGGGTGCAACCGGGCGAAACCGTTCTGGATCTGGGAAGCGGTGGAGGAAAAATCTGCTTCATTGCCATGCAGGTCGTCGGCCCCGAAGGAAAAGTGATCGGCGTTGACATGAATGACACCATGCTTGAGCTTGCCAGAAAGAGCCAAATCGAAGTCGCATCCAAGATTGGTTACGACAATGTTCAATTCCGGAAAGGCAAAATACAGGACATGGCCATTGACCGCGATCGAGTCGATTCCTACCTGAAAGAAAACCCAGTCAACACTGAGGCTGATTTTCAGAAACTGGAGTCCATGCTCCATACAATGCGCCGGGAAGATCCCATGATTGCCAATGAATCCGTCGATGTCGTCGTCAGCAACTGCGTCCTTAATCTGGTGGACGCATCCGAGAAAGAACAGTTGTTCCGTGAGATATTCCGAGTTCTGAAGCCAGGTGGTCGAGCGGTCATCAGCGATATCGTCAGTGATGAAACTGTACCAACACACCTTCAGAATGATCCTGAACTCTGGAGCGGATGCATCTCAGGAGCATTTCAGGAAACCGAGTTCCTGAACGCTTTTGAGAGAGCTGGATTCCATGGTTGTCACATGCCGATATTGCAGGAGAAACCATGGCAAACGGTTGAGGGCATCGAGTTCCGTTCCGCGACTGTCATCGCTTATAAAGGCAAGCAGGGTAGCTGTGATGACTACAACGAAGCAGTCATCTATCGTGGCCCCTACACGAAGGTTTTCGATGACAATGGACATGTATTCAACCGCGGTGAACGCACTGCGGTCTGCCGTGACACTTTCACGCTAATGACACGGGCCCCTTATGCTGAGGACTTTATCCCTGTTCCACCGCACAAGCCGGTTCAAGATGCCAATGCAAAAGCCATGGTCTGCGATGGACAGGAAAGATCGCCCAAAGAGACGAAAGGCCAGAATTACAACCTTACTATCCTGGGTGATGACTGTTGCGACACGAATGACTGCTGTTGAAAAGCCCGAAGAAAGGGGCTTCTGCTCGTGAACAATGGACAACAATTCACAGCGAACCATACACAACGCGAAAATTCGATCGGAAAGACGGGTTCTTCTTTCAGGGACCCCAGTTTGACCCACCTGCTTCCGAGCCAATCAGCCTCATCAAATGAAATTTTCCACAACACCGACCCCCTGCACTCCAGATTCGCGAAGCCGGTAGGAAAACTCATTGATGGCCGTGGTATCAGTCCGTTGCATATCACGCACGATGATTGCACTGTCCACGGCCGATGCACAGTGGTGGATCTGTGTTGATTGGGCTGTTGGCCCATCGACAATGATAAGCTCGAATTTATCCTTCAATAGTTCCAGCAACTGAACGACTTCATCACCGGTCGCTGCGTTTTTACCTTTTGGCGGCATCAAGGGAATGAGAGTCACCCCATCTTCAACGGCGTGAACAGCGATCTCCTTGATCGGCAGTCCCGCACGTATGGTATCAACCCAACCGTATTGCAAGTCGAGTCGCAGTTCATCGCCCAGTTTGGGGCATTCGACATTTGCATCAACCAGTGCCACGCTTCTCCCCGATGCTGCCGCTGCCATCGCAAGTCCGATTGCTACACTGCTGCGTCCCTCACCGCCTTGGGTGCTCGTGACAATCACGCTATGAAGACCAGACGTGATTGCGTCTGACATGCGTTCGGCTATCTGTTGAAACAGAGCACCTTCAAAAAACAAATCTGCCACAACAGTTGGTACGTCCAAAACATCAACTTCCCAGACAGCCTGAAAAGGCTGCATTCCCAACTGCTGCTCAGGTTGCTCGAAATTCGGCGATCCGGAATCGTCCACGTTGTGAAGATGGCCACAACCGTCATTGCAACCGTCGTGTCGAGCGATATCACCAGTTGCTGCATTCTGAGACGTTGTCTTTGGAGCTGGTGGTGCTTCTTGTCCGACGTGAACGGCTGCAGCGAACGGATTTTCAATGATCAGCTCGGAGTACCTTGAGTCAGCATCCCCGTGAGTGGCATTGCCCCTGGACTCAATCTGGTTTTGAACTGGTTGCAGTGTATCGAGTGGTGATGCGTGCTGGATTTTCAAGTCATACGGAAGACTACGCGGGTCGGCTTGCCTCATCCCACGCAAAACTTCTTCCGGGGCAACCTTCGTGACTTGTTCGTTAACGAAACTGGCCGCATCCGTTACTGTCGAAGCATAGACCTTCTGTATCTGCTGAGCGACATCACTTTCCTGTCTGTCTGTCGGGAAATTGTGACTTTCAGATTTTGATTCCATCAAATCCGGTGTATTTCCCCTTTCAGACGCGCCACGGTTTTCAATGCGGTATTCGCTTTCATGGTCGGGAAATGAATCACTCAATGGTTCGAGGTGCGGTCGGGGAATTCCGTGTTCGGCGTAATCTGCCCGTGATACCTGATCAACCTGCTTATCTATCCAGATAGCAGCGGTGGAAGCAACAGACTGATCCAGACTCAGGCCACCCACGGTTTCATCACCAGTTGTGTCAACTCCATCACCGTTGATCGTATTCTGGACATGTGCCGCCCCGAAGTCTGTTCGGGATTCCGGATGGTAATTCGTGGCCGGCATGTCATCGGGTCTGCCCGATTGATCACTGGCAAACCGTCTTCTCGAAAAGTTTTTGACAAATACTGGATCACTCATGACAGACAATCAGTTCTGAAGTGTTGGAGATTTCTGCTCAGCTGAGGTGGCTGATGAAAGAGGTGGAAAGTACTTCGACCAATCAGGAATTCCTGAAGGAGTACTCGTTTGCTGATGTACCGGACCGCTGGTCGCTGGTACTGCTATTTCATATCCCGTTGGCTGCTGGGTTTGTCTCATCGGAGCAGCTTCCCTCCCGTGATTTTCGCCTGCTGAACTCGCAGGCGTAGCCACCATTGGATGAGCCGGATCACTTGCAATCCCGCGCCCCGCATTGCCACGCAGAAAATCTGACGCTGGGCCGGAATTGGATTCCACGGGCCGACTGAGTGATGCACTGCTGGCAGGGGCGGCGGCATCCAAATCCAATTCAGAATCCACTGACAGTTCCTGCTCAAGTGCCTTCTCCTTGCCAAGGGCATCGGCTAATCCAAGTTTCATGTCCTGGACTGGACTGCTTCCATCAATATCAGTTCCCGCAGGCACATCATCAGGCAAGCTGACTTCGCCGACGACGTTGTAATTCAGCCAATCACGCCCGTCTCCGAGTGAGTTATCAGCCGCTTCACCGTCATCTGCTCGACCGGTGTACAAGGCAGCGGCAACGACAATCAGCAGCAAGGCAACAACAATGCCATGCGACCCAATGGAATCCATCCATGATCGTCCTGCTGGCACATCTGTTGGTGCTGGTGCAATTGCCTGAGGCGGAACCGGTGCAGGTTCGATACCTGCAGGGCAGGGGACGGAATCAGAATTCGTTTCAACTGTGTTAAGATCAACCTGGTTATCACCATTGCCAGCGAGGTTTTGAGTGACCGGAAAACGTGGCGGATCGTCGCGATGGCTCTGATCGTTTGCTGGCGTAACCCGATGTCGTCCGCCAGCATTGGTACTGTGGCGATCATTCGCCGAGTCTTCGGCGACAAACGGCATCTCGGCCACCCAGCCCTCGAATTCTGGGGGATTTGGCGTTGATGCGGCGTCTGAATTAACGGTTTTACCCGAGTTCAAGGCGTTTTCGGCACGCAAGTCTGGCAATTGAAAAAGGGTCGGCGGCAACGGGCTGAGAGGTTCAGCTGGCTCTCGAAAGGCCGCATTTTCCTCGTTGAATTGCGATTTTTCACCCTCATCTGGCCATTGTGGCGAGACGGTCATGCGTTCTTCCTGAATGGTCGGGTTCTGGATGTTGGAAGTTTCGATCTGCGCAACGGATGACCCCGGATTCACCGCGGTTTTCGAAGATCGGGAACTACCTGCGCGATCGTTCTACATCTGCGGAATAGCCAAACTCGGCAGTTGAAGCAAGATTGAATATGGTGCTCTTTCCATTGAGTTCGGGTTGTGAATCAGGACCTCGGAAACGAAACTAGACGCAATTCATTCAGTACTTTTCGTGAAACTGGCCTCAGCATGCTCCAAGCCGATCCCGACCTTTCTCTGATTTCCCATCTGATTCGTGAGCGAATTCTGCTTCTCGATGGTGCGATGGGCACGATGATTCAGCGTTTGAAACTGGATGAAACAGCCGTCCGAGGAGAGCGATTCGCTGAGCACCACAAGGATCTGAAAAATTTCTCCGACATTCTTTGCCTGACACATCCGGAGAAAATCACGGCAATACACCACGCTTATTACGAGGCCGGCAGCGACATTGTCGAGACGAACTCATTTGGTGCTTCGCCGGTGGGCATGCTGGAGTTTGACCTGCCGATAGACCTCGTCAATGAAATCAATGCTGCTGCGGTAAACTGCGCACGCAAAGCAGCTGACGAGTGGACAGAGCGCACACCTGACAAACCTCGCTTCGTTGCTGGATCGATCGGACCAACCACCAAGCAAACGGCGATCAGCACGAATGTTGACGACCCTGCCCACCGTGACACCACCTTTGAGGAAATGCGATCAAGTTATCGAATGCAGGTGGAATCGCTCGTGAATGCCGGCGTCGACATTCTGCTACCTGAAACAGCGATCGACACGCTGAATCTGAAGGCTTGTCTATTTGCAATCCAGGACTTTTTCAGTTCAGGTGGCAAACGGATTCCAGTGATGGTGAGCGGCACCTTTGACCAAGGTGGGCGAACATTTGTAAGCGGGCAAAGTGTGGAAGCCTTTGTGACATCCCTTTCGCATTTCCCGATGCTGTCCATCGGCATGAATTGCGCTTTGGGCCCTGATGTGATGCGGTCACATATCGAGGAAATGTCGCAATCAACTTCAATTCCGATCAGTTGCCACCCCAATGCGGGACTTCCCAACGATATGGGCGAATTCGATCTGGGGCCCAAAGCGATGGCTGACATTGTTGGCGAGTATGCCGACAACGGGTGGGTAAATATCCTCGGTGGCTGTTGTGGCACCACTCCCGATCACATCCGGGCAATGGAAGCCCGTATTTCCGGTAAACAACCAAAACAGGAATCAGCCGGTCCAATCTGGACACGTTTGTCCGGACAGTTGCCGATGGTCATGCGTCCAGAAATTCCTTTCACGATGGTAGGTGAAAGAACCAACGTGACTGGGAGCCGCAAGTTCGCGCGTCTGATCCGCGAAGAATTGTATGAAGAAGCAGTTGAGGTCGCCCGTGAACAGGTTCAGAACGGCGCCACAATCATCGACGTCAACTTTGATGACGCATTGCTGGACGGTGTTGAGGCGATGACACGATTTCTGCGTCTGATTTCGGGCGATGATATCGTTGCGGCTGTCCCGGTCATGATCGACAGCAGTAAATGGGAAGTGATTGAAGCCGGTCTGCAGAACACTCAGGGCAAAGCAATCGTTAATTCAATCTCACTGAAGGATGGTGAAGCCACTTTTCTCGAGCGGGCCCGACTGATCCGGCAATACGGTGCGGCAACGGTTGTCATGGCATTTGATGAGCATGGACAGGCAGCAGATGAAGACAGCAAAGTAAGGATTTGTAAACGCGCCTATGATCTGCTGGTCAACGAAGTTGATTTTCCTCCCGAAGATATCATTTTCGATCCCAACATCCTGACGGTCGCAACCGGCATCGAAGAACACGACAATTATGCGGTTGACTTCATCAACGCCGTGAGACGAATCAAGGAAGAATGCCCCAACGCCAAAACCAGTGGTGGCGTCAGTAACATCAGCTTCAGTTTTCGCGGAAATGATCGTGTACGTGAAGCAATGCACAGTTCGTTTCTTTTCCACGCAGTCAAAGCCGGTCTCGATATGGGGATCGTGAATGCTGGTCAACTTGAAGTCTACGAAGAAATTCCGGATGACCTTCTGGAACATGTGGAGGATGTACTGCTCAATCGCCGCGCCGATGCAACAGACCGTCTCCTCGACTTCGCTGAAACAGTGAAGGGCAGTGGCAAAAAGAAGAGTGGCGAGGATCTTAGCTGGAGAGAGGCATCAGTCGAAGAACGCATGCGACATGCGCTTATCAAGGGGATCGACAAATACATTGTTGAAGACACTGAAGAAGCAAGGCAGGAATTCGACCGCTGCCTCCAGGTCATCGAAGGCCCTTTGATGGATGGAATGCAAATCGTTGGTGATCTGTTTGGTGAAGGAAAGATGTTTCTTCCACAAGTGGTGAAGTCAGCGAGAGTGATGAAAAAAGCTGTCGCGTACCTTGAACCATTCATGGAGGCCGAAAAACGAGAGGCGGGGATCGAATCTGACTCATCACGGGGAAAGTTCCTGATCGCCACCGTGAAGGGCGATGTACATGACATTGGCAAAAACATTGTCAGTGTAGTGCTGCAATGCAACAACTACGAAGTCATTGATCTCGGAGTGATGGTGGCAACAGACACCATTATCGATGAAGCCGAAAAGCATGGTGTAGACATGGTAGGCCTCAGTGGACTCATCACACCAAGCCTTGACGAGATGGTTCATGTAGCGAGGGAAATGAAACGAAAGAACCTCGATATTCCGTTACTCGTCGGTGGTGCGACGACGAGTGCAAAGCACACGGCAGTCAAAATCGCGCCCGTGTATCCTGGTCCAATCATCCACGTCCTTGATGCGAGTCGAAGCGTTAATGTTGTTGAAAAACTGTTGAACAAGGAATCTCGGAATAATTTCATCAAGAGCAATGAAGACGAGCAAAAGAAATTGGTTGCCGGTTATGAAGGGCGAAAACAGAAACTCGTCACGTACGATCATGCGTTGGATAACCGGTTTGCTACCGACTGGGACAGCATCACCATCAATCAACCCGACTTCACAGGCACCAGAGTTCTTCGGGATTTCCCACTGTCTGAAATCAGACCCTATATCGACTGGTCCCCTTTCTTCATGACCTGGGAATTACGGGGCAAGTACCCTCGAATCCTCGAGGATGAAATCGTCGGGGAGCAAGCCAAAGAGCTATTCGCTGATGCCAACAAGTTGCTCGACCAGATCATTGAAGGGAATTTGTTGCAGGCCAACGCTGCTTACGGATTCTGGCCGGCAGCAAGTGAGCAGGACGACATCATTCTGTACACAGATGAATCCCGCAGCGAAGAACTGGCCCGCTTTCACATGTTGCGTCAACAATGGGAACGCCGCGGCCAAAAAGACTTCCGTTCTCTGGCAGACTATGTCGCTCCGGTCGACAGCGGAAGACAAGATCACGTAGGAGGTTTTGTTGTCACCACCGGAATTGGTGCGGATGCGCTTGCCGAAAAATACAAAGCGAATCTGGATGACTACAAAGCGATCATGGTGCAAGCGGTTGCCGATCGTCTCGCCGAAGCCTTTGCAGAATTGATGCATGAAAAGGCAAGAATGGACTGGGGCTTTGGAAAGGACGAGTCTCTGGAGATTGAGGATTTGATCGCCGAAAAATACCGGGGCATACGTCCTGCAGCAGGCTACCCAGCTTGCCCAGACCATACGGAAAAAAGCACGTTGTTCCAGATTCTGCAGGCTCAGGAAAATACTTCCGTGGAACTTACGTCCAGCTTTGCGATGTCACCCGGTGCGAGCGTCAGCGGTTTGTACTTTGGGCACCCAAATGCACGCTACTTCGCTGTCGACCGGGTTACGAAAGATCAGATTGAGTGTTATGCGAAACGAAAAGGTATCGGGATCGAAGAAGCCGAACGCTGGCTGAGTCCGAATCTTGCCTACACCCCCGACTGATCCTTGCAAACCAACTTGACAGATGGAAGAAGAAGATCTTCCAGACCGTCATTCCCAACGTATCGCAAATGCCTTTGAATCCGTCAGGTCGCCAAGCCAACCTTGCAGTTTCAGCACGTTTCAAGACATCGCAGTGAACCTGGCTGCGGCACGGCGTGTCTTCGTGGAGCGGCGTCTTCAAATTGGTTGCTGCGTCTCAGTAACAAAACGGCACCCGTTAATTCACACAAGCTTGACACGCAGCGTGTCGTGACTCTCTGATTTCCGAAGGTGTAGCACATCACAATTGATGCTGTCCCGTTGGGAAAATGGACGGTTTCCGTTCATGGACAAATCCCACCGGACTGCATTTCTGTTCTCATTCGATACACGAAAGGCTGCTCCCGTCCAAAAACGAACCAAATCCGCTATCTTTGTCAGCATGGATATATCAACACAATTGGCAGAGCGCGTAATGCGCCTGATTGTCTCGGCGGATTATCGGCCCAGTAAGCCCAAGCAAATTGCAAATGCCCTGAAACTTGCCCCCGACGAGTACAGAGAACTCCGGCGAGTCATCAAGCAACTGGTTCTTGAGGGACGCCTGCTTTACGGCTCCAACCATTTGGTCATGAGCGTGGGCGCCCTTGGTGGGCCAGATGATTCTTTGCGGGGCACATTCCGTCGAGCCATGGGTGGAGACTTTGGCTTTGTGCGCCCCAACCACGCCGAGGACGACACTGATGTACCGGAGGATATTTTCATTCCAGCAGGCTGCACGGCCGGGGCAATGGAAGGCGATCTGGTCAATGTAGAAGTACGACCTAGCCGGCGAGGTGGAAACGAAGGACGTGTCACCGAAGTTCTGCAGCGTGCGAGAAGACAATTCACAGGAACATTCCGAGTCATTGACGATCAGGCTTCGGTTTTCCTTGATGGGACGCATTACGAAGCTCCCGTCAGTGTTGGAGATATTCGTGGCTTGCCGCTCAACAACGACGATAAAGTATTTGTGGAAATTGTCGACTATCCAGATGAAGCTGGTTTCGGTGGTGAGGCAGTCATTCTGGAACGGCTTGGCAGCAACAAGAATCCCGCAATTGACACATTATCCATCATCCGGCAGTACGCGCTACCCGATGCTTTTCCGGAATCCGTATTGAATGCTGCCCGAAAACAGGCGGATGAATTCAGCGATGATCAGGTACCCGAGAATCGTCGTGATCTGACCAGCATGCTGACGATCACCATTGATCCTTTTGACGCCCGCGATTTCGACGATGCGATTTCACTGCAGCGTGAAGAAGGTCGTTGGCGTTTATGGGTACACATTGCAGATGTCAGTCACTTTGTGCCTGCGGGCAGTCCACTTGATGAAGAAGCTCGTAAACGGGCCACCAGCGTTTACCTGCCTGACCGAGTGATACCGATGCTACCCGAGATAATCAGCAACCACTTGGCCAGCCTGCAGCCCAACCGGATGCGGCTCGTTAAAACCGTAGAAATAGAGCTACAGGATGATTTGACCGTCACTCACACAGAAGTACACAACGCCGCAATCCATAGTGATTTGCGTCTCAACTATGAACAAGTGGATCAGTTTCTTGAAAACCCCGAATCTCGGGTCGAGGCATGGGGAACGCCAGTCTGTGAACTATTGAAAGAGATGCATGTGTTGGCGATGAAGATGCGGAGGGCCAGGTTCAAAGGGGGAGCCCTCTCGATGGACATGCCTGACATCAAACTGGATCTCGACAAAAGTGGAAAAGTTCGTGGAGCACACCGCGTTGAGCACACGGAAAGTCATCAGATCATTGAGGAATTCATGCTGGCGGCAAATCAAGCAGTTTCAACATGGCTTGATGACTTGGAACTCAATCATCTGCACCGGATACACCCTTCACCAGACCGGCGAAAACTGCGTCAACTCACGCATTTTGTGAAAGATCTGGGAATTGATGCCGGATCGATCGAAAGTCGATTTGAAATCCAGAAAGTACTCGACTCGGTCGAGGGAACTCCTTTGGAAGACGCAGTCAACTTTGCTGTTCTGAAAAGCATGAACAAAGCAGTTTACGCGCCGCAGCTCGAAGGACACTATGCCCTGGACATGGAACACTACTGCCATTTCACGAGCCCGATACGTCGGTATCCCGACCTGACAGTGCATCGCCTTATCGAAAAAATCATTGACAAAAATCCTACACCTGATGATGCATTTGCCTCACTGGTAAAACTTGGTCACCACTGCAGTGACATGGAACGCAATGCAGCGGCAGCTGAACGTGAGCTCATTCAGCTGAAACTGTTGCATTTTCTGAAAAAGCATATCGGTGAGACGATGGAAGCGGTTATCAGCCGGGTATTTGCTGATGGCATCCATGCCCGCTGTATCAAGTTACCTGTGGATGGTTTTATCCCGATCGCGACACTCCCCAATGACCAATACCGATTTGAACGCCGCGGTCAAATGATCAGTGGCTTTCGCCGGGGCAATCGGTTCCGCCTCGGGGATCTGTTGACTGTAAGAGTTTCGCGGGTTGACCTTCAGGACCGACAGCTTTATCTCGAGGCAGTGCAAAACCAAACTTCTCAGGCTGAACCCGAACCTTCGCAACCCAGAGCTTCCAAGTCAAAATACAAATCAAAACGACAGAAAGACCGGCGGGACAAGCGGAAAAGAAAGAAACGCAGGCGTTGATGACTTCCCCAAGTACCGCGACTCGCCAGAATGGGCAATGTTTTCAAAATCTGTCCCGATGGCCAGAAATTGCCAATCGCATCCCATCAATGAGCTCATGAGCCACCCATCTTGCTTGTTCGGAATTACACTATGGCAAGTTGATTGTTTCTTCCGCAGATGGCAGCCAGACCGATGAGAAAAATCCTCGTCCTCATGATTCTGGCTCTGCTGGCGACCAAAACGGTCGCGGTTCTTCTCGCTGGTCCCGTTGCAATCGAGCGTGATGCCTTTGGTTACTGGAAACTGAGCGCATCAGTCATGCAGGGGGATCTCCTGATGTTGCAGGAACCCATTGCTTATCGCACCCCTGTGTATCCATGGTTTCTGGCGTGCATAAGATCGCTCAGTGGTTCTTACTCGCTTCAGGTTCTTTCGATCGTTCAGGGCCTTCTTTCTCTGGGATCGCTCGTTATCGCGGCATCGATTGCAGCGAGAATCACCAAACTACCAAGTGCATTTGGCTTAACTCTGGCTGTCTCACTGCCATCCATCTCAAGATTTATTTTTGATGCGGCAGTGTTGTCCGAATCCATGTTCATTTTCCTGTTCATGTTGAATCTGCTGGCAATTCTGGATTATGCAAAGTACGGGAATGCCAGCCGTGCATCGTGGGTGGGTCTTACATTTGCGACGACTTTATTAACACGCCCCATTGTGATTCTGATTTGGATTCCGCACCTGCTTTTCCTGCTGCTCATCCATCTTCGCAAAAACGGACGCCTGCGGACATTAGCGATAAAGACGATTCCTTACCGATCCCGAATCTATCACTTGATCATTGCCAGCCTCGTGGTTCTGGCATGCTGTTCACCGTGGATGTTCCGTAATCAGATTCTGTTTGGAAAACCATTCCTGACCGAATTCGTGGGCCGAAATATCTGGGTCGTTACTTTCAAAGACGGATCCGGTGCCGGGTTGCCCTTGCCTTCCAGCCCGGATGCCGAGCAATTGCTTCAACGCCTCTATCGCGTCCATGCCACAGGGGACTGGCGTGACACGTGGTATGTATCAAATGCCCTTGTCCAGTCTGGCCTCAGTGACGCAACTGCTGACCAACTGATGAGAAAAGTAGCCATTCAGGCTGCGCAGCAGGATCAATCCACTTTTGCCTACAAGGCGTTTCGCAGAATCATCAACTTCTGGCGATGTGCAGCAACCGATCTTCCGAAGCAGGGAATGCACAAAGCTCCTACCCATTCTCAGAAAACATGGAGCCACCGGATTTCAGTCGTCGATTTTGCACTTGAATATCGTTTCAGCCAGTCGGTAGCTCTCAATACCCTTCTGTTGTGCGGGCTCACCTTCTGTGTTGTTCTATTGCTGACGAATTACCCGACACGTGTCTACGGAATCTGGATTTTATCGATGCTGGCATACTTTTCGATTGTCACGGGAACTCTGGAAATACCTGATTATCGATACCGCATTGTGGTCGAACCATTGGTGTGTATGAGTTTTGGTTCTGCTTTGGCAATCCTTTTCAACAACTTCAATAAAACAAAAGCCACGAACCAAGTCGGCTGATGTGAACTGATTCCAAGAACATGCGTATTGACACCAAAAGGTACCAATGCAGGGTCGTTGGTCACTTTCACACGCTGGTAACCCGTTTGCGACATCCATCGACAGCACTGAAGATGACAACGATATGAGCGAATCTCCTGAATTATCCGTTGTCATGCCCTGTCTGAATGAGGCCGATACCGTCGGCATCTGTGTCGAGAAGGCAGTCCGAGCCATGCGTGAACATGGAATTCAAGGTGAGGTCGTTCTGGCCGACAACGGGAGCAGCGACAATTCGAAAGAAATCGCGATTTCACAGGGCGCCAGAACGGTAGATGTCCCCGAACCCGGGTATGGCGCGGCTCTGATGGGTGGAATCGAAGCAAGTCGTGGCAAGTACATCATCATGGGTGACTGTGATGACAGCTACGACTTTCTTGAAATCCCTGCCTTTGTCGATCAACTTCGCAAAGGCTCTGATCTGGTGCAAGGCTGTCGCCTACCACGTGGCGGAGGCAAAGTACTCCCCGGTGCGATGCCTTTTCTTCATCGCTGGTTCGGGAATCCAGCCTTGTCGTGGCTGGTAAGGCTCATGTTCCGTATTCCGATTCACGATGTTTACTGCGGAATGCGAGGCTTTACAAAGGACATGTATACTCGCTTGGATCTAAGATCACCCGGCATGGAATTTGCCACGGAGATGATCATCAAAAGTGGGCTACACAAATGCAAAATGGCACAGGTACCAATCACGCTTCATCCTGATGGGCGACAGGAACACGGTCCCCACCTGCGGACTTTTCGCGATGGGTGGAGAACACTACGACTGTTCCTCGTATTCAGCCCGAAGTGGACATTTTTCCGTCCGGGTCTGCTGTTGATTCTGGTTGGTCTGCTCGGATACGCACTCGCCCTACCGCAAATACGGATTTTTAACGCTGCGTTGGATGTACATACGCTGCTCGTTGCGAGTCTTGCGGTCCTTTTGGGCTGGCAATGCATTCTGCTTGCCACCCTTGCCCAGATTTTTGCAGGTCGTGAAGGCATGATGCCCGTTCTGCCAAAACTGGAAAAGATCACAGTCGAGCATGGGATTGGATTCGGCCTGATCATGTCGTTCACTGGGCTCGCATTGATCACAAGCGTCATCTACACCTGGTGGCAAACAGACTTTGGGAAACTGGATTACCCCGAAACAATGCGTTTGGTCGTGCCAGGTGTGACTTTGGTATCAATTGGGTTTCAGACAGCAATGGCGTCCCTGCTTGCTGGCGTACTTCGAATGCAACGTCGTCCTCCACGCACATGAGTAACTCATCAACTTTCGTTATCCCGAGTCAGTCGGCTTTGAATCCTGTATTCATCACCGGGGAAACCGGATCATTCGACACACCATGAATACTTCTGACTCATCCAAGACCAGCAGTCCAGCGATTGAACGACACATTGCTTCAGGCGAGGTTTGCTGTGATCCGGTGTGGGAAGAAGCGTACCGGCGTTTTGAGAGCCCCGAAGAAGAAATAGAAAAATTCATCAAGCGGCTCAAAGCAATGGGTTTTCAAAACCATGATCCTGATAACCGAGTGATTGAGCTTTTTTGCGGTCGTGGCGGTGGGCTGACCGCACTCAAGCGACTCGGCTTCAACTGTCTTGAAGGGGTTGATCTCTCCGAGACACTTTTACTTCAAAATGAGCCGGGCGCAAAACTCCATCTCGCGGACTGCCGCGACCTACCCTTCGAAGATGCAACCGTCGACACGGTGGTGATCCATGGCGGATTACATCACCTGCCGGACCTCCCGGAGGACCTGGCTCGCGTTCTTTCAGAAGTTCATCGCGTGCTGAGCAGCGAGGGCACGTTTCATATCGTTGAACCTTGGCTTACCCCCTTCCTTCGTTTTGTCCACTGCATGGTTGAACAGCCACTTGTACGACGGCTCTACAAACGGGGAGACGCACTTGCTGTGATGATCGAACACGAACGGGAAACCTATGAACAGTGGCTGAACCAGCCTGCTGTCATTCGTGACATGCTACGTCAGAACTTCCTTCCGATTTTGGATCGCACTGCGTGGGGAAAACTACACTTCAGTGGCAGGAAAAGATAAGACGGTAAACTGCTGCAATTTGTCTTTCCCACGTTTTCTTTCTTGATGAATCACTTCAAGGGAACATGCGTCAGTCCAAATGCCTCAGCGACGGCGGCATTCGTTGCATGGTGACCATGAATATTGACTGCATCTACGATTGGCCTGCAGTCAGACAATGCTTTCTCCAAGCCAAGATCAGCCAAACGGGTAATCCAGCGAAGTGTTGCATTGCATAATGCAAACGTGCTGGTTCGCCCTACGGCACCAGGCATATTTGCAACGCAATAGTGAACCACATCATCAATCACGTAAGTTGGTTCGCTATGCGTCGTGGGCCGACTGGTTTCAACGCATCCCCCCTGATCAACAGCGACATCAATGACAACGCTGCCAGCTTTCATCCGGCGGAGATCTTCAGCTCTGACCAATCTTGGAGCTTTTGCACCGGGGATCAGAACCGAACCGATCACGAGATCTGCTCTTTGCAACTGTTCCAGAATGGTATGCCGGTCACTGTAAAGCGTATTCACGTTTGCCGGCATGACGTCGTCCAGATATCGCAATCGATCCAAGTCAACATCCAAGATTGCGACGTCCGCCTGGAAGCCGGCGGCGATACGTGCCGCATTCGCTCCCACCACACCGCCGCCGAGAATCGTGATGTGCGCGGGTGCGACCCCAGGCACTCCTCCCAGCAGAATCCCGCGTCCCATTTGTGGTCTTTCAAGGTACTTGGCTCCTTCCTGGATGCTCATGCGTCCAGCGACTTCACTCATGGGCGTGAGCAGAGGCAGTCGACCATGCGCATCGCGAAGCGTCTCGTACGCGAGACAGGTGGCACCAGAGGCAATCATGGCCTCGGTCAGCTCACGACTCGCCGCAAAATGAAAATAGGTAAAAAGCAATTGTCCCTGACGAACCAGACTGAATTCCTCAGGCTGGGGTTCCTTGACCTTGATGACCAGATCAGCAGCTCCAAAAACATCAGCGGCATTGCTGACCAGTTCAGCTCCAGCCGCCAAATAATCGTGATCTCCGATTCCCGACCCGAGCCCTGCGCCGGCCTGTACCAACACCCGGTGTCCGCGACCTGTCAGTTCCTCGACACCGAATGGCAGCATGGCTACCCGATATTCATCCGTTTTGACCTCTGTTGGCACACCGACGATCATCCATCACACCATTGCATTGAAGATTGAAATAAACACTGACACTCAAGTATTGTCATTAAGTCAACGACTGTGCCTCACATGAAAGCGATTCAAGCATCCTATCCAATTGATTTTTCAACTGCCCCATGATTGGGTCGACCTCACCTCGAGGTGCTTTCGCTGCCGGAACACTGATAGCTTCACCCACCTGGATCACGACATGTAAAGGCACGCTACTGTCGGCTTTCCCGATAATTGACTCCTGAATACGTTGAATTGTTTCCACAATCCTCGTGTCAGTGACCTCGTCATCATCAAGATAATTTTCCGGGTAAGAGATGAGTTCCTGAACCATGTCCACGGCCATCACATCCTGACGAAACTTGACTTCTGTCGTATTTTCAACTCCAGAACCAGCTTCAAAGAAACGTCTGGAAATTTCAGCTCGAATGTTTCGTACGCGGTCCCTTATCGTTTCGATATCTTTGTCATGTTCGATTTTCAAATCTGCTTCAATGCGTTGCAGTAGATATTGAATCAGCGCATCGCGTCGTTGGGTCATTGTTCCGGACCCGGGGCCACCAAGGTACTGTGCCTCTCGCAGTGCGAATGCACCGTTAACGATTCGTCTCGTCCTTTGCACCAGTGATAATCCCGGGGGCGTCTGCCAACCAAAACGACGTTCCAGGATCTGCAACTGCTGGTCAGCCCAAGGGTGCATCTCCTGCGCGCAAAGATACTTGATGGCAATTGGATGAATCACAACCTTGCCCTGTGATTTTTTGTGGCGACGTCGTGCGGCTGTTCGTGTGATGAAGGCCAAACCATCCAGAAGTGGCTTCAAAACATCATTGCTCCGATTCGTAGTGCCTTCTGGAAACAGAACCAGCGGTCTTTCCGCCGAAGCCAGAATATCAATCGCTGTATCCAGTGCCTGACGATCAACTCCTTCCCGGTGAATGCTGAAACCACCCATTTTCTGGATTGCGAAACCATCAAATCGCCCTTTGTTGAACAGATGCCAAGACGCCATCGCATACACATTCACGTTCAAACTTCGGGCCAGCCACCCAAGTACCAGAGGGTCGGCGTAGCGACAGTGGTTGGGTGCCAGCAGAATACCGTCACCCCGGTTCAGAGAATCCCGCAGCAGACCGGTGTCACGACACTCCCATGAAACAACCCCTTCCTTGCGTCTCAGATACCAATCAACCAACCTGAACTTCTGAATCAAGTACGGCCAAATCGATCCACGATGCGGTGGCACGAACTGATATGGCTGATCAAAAACGACAGTCATGCAAATCGTCCGTTAGCTAATCGGCCAATAGAAACATTGCGTTACTTGGGGAGTTCGGCGAGCAGATAACCGATGAACAGAGAAATGGCGATGATTGGAACAAGCAGTGCAATCATCAGCAGAGGATCAACCCCTCGTGAACGTCTAGTGCCGCCGCTCTTGTGACTTCCACCACTGGCAAGCCTGGCATTACTTCCGTGTTGCGAGTCTGCAATACCCACATCCGATGCACCTGACCGTGAGACCGACCGCGGTTTGTCAGGTTTGGCTTGCTTCTCACCAACCTGCGAATTCGGTCGATAACCAGATTCAGACTGCAGATCGAGAAAACTCCCGCCAACCAGATCTGGCCTTGGCTTGACATCCACAAGTCGACCACTGTCACTTGCACTCAAGCCTTTCTTTCGAACCAGATTTGACCGGTTATTTGCCAGTGTATCGTCGTTTTTATTGCTGATCGTATCGCCGTGCCGCGACTGACTGTCATCATCATCAAGTGAGATGGATGACGATTCATCCGTATCAAACTCGGGCATATCACCGAGACCAGCTGTAACCTTCGTTCCCTTGGGAACCTTGCTGGTGAACTTTTCCAGCACCTCGGCAACATCACTGGCAGATTGATAGCGGTAACGCATATCCTTCTGGATCATCTTGACGCAGATTCCTTCCAGTTCGCCCGGGCAATCAGGCCTCAGTTGCCGAATCGCAGTCGGCATTTCCGTCTGGTGCTTCGCAATCCGCTGAGCGAGGGTTCCGTCGCTGAAGGGAGGTTTTCCGGTTAACAGGAAGTACATGGTGCAACCGAGACCGTAAATATCAGCTCGATGATCGACCTCATGACTGTTCAATGCCTGTTCTGGTGCAAGATAGTCGGCAGTACCAAGAACATTCTCGTTGTTTGCAACGGTCAGCGACTCTTCATCCGTGGCAGTGACAAGCGCAAGTCCCATGTCGAGCAAACGCACAACACCATCCACATCAATCAGCAAGTTTGCAGGTTTGACATCGCGATGAATCACTCCCTTCTTGTGTGCGTGCGCCAAGCCACGAGCAGCCTGAGCTATCAGATCAGCCACAGTGGAGGGATCAATGGCACCATCCCGCTTCACTAACTGCTGGAGATCCAAACCGTCAACGTATTCCATTACGATGTAATGAACATCATCTTCGTTGTCGATGTCGTACGCGAGTACGATATTTGGGTGATTCAGAGAAGCGATCGCCTTGGCTTCAAGCATGAAACGAGCGAGATACGTCGCATCATTGACTCTGCTCTTGGGAAGCACCTTGATCGCGCGTTTGTCGCCCATCTTGACGTGTTCGGCAAGATAGACACTGCTCATGCCACCGGTGCCAATGTGCCCCAAGAGCTTGTACTTGCCGAGGAAAAAACCCTTGTACTTTCCAGCAAGCAATTTCTCCACATGCCATTCAGTCAGCAGCCCTTCCTTGACAAACAGCGCAGCGAGCTTCTTGGTGCTCGCAGGAAGTCCGCCATCGAACTTTTTGCGCACCTTCTCTATCAGGCGTTCCGAGGCTTTCGCATCGGCGATGCCGCTCTTTGCGACCATCTGTAGGAAGCGTTCTGATGTCAGCTTTTGCGTCATGGGCTGCCAGCCGTGACCCCATGGAGTTCGGAGTATCGAAGTGAAAAGATAACAGGTTTCGTTAAGCTGGTTAAGCGACGAGCCGTAAACTTACCGTTCTTTCATGAGGACACGCGTGTATCCAGGATCCTGACCGCAGGACTTTTCTGCGGTGTTTTACTGTAAGTCTAGCATACACATGGTGCGACGATATTTCCCTGTTTCAAGCCCACTCAGGTCTCCTCGGACGACGGATATACCGGTTAGCATCAGTAAGACCGGTTTCCGCTTTCCCACACTCCCGTACGAAGAAATCCGGCAAATCACTCAGAACCTGAAACCTCCGAATTCCCTTGTCCACACAGCCCAATCGCCTCGTTTCCCTCGGAATAATGACAAAATTCTGGACAGCCGGGAAAGTCAAAACCCGACTAGGAAAGACAATCGGCATGGTGCCAGCCGCGGAATTACATGAGCTTTTTGTCGCAAAACTATGCGATTCACTCGCAAATACCGCCGATGAACGCAGCCTTTGCATCACACCCACAGATGACATTTCAAAAGTAAGGTCCGCACTCCGACAATGGCAAGTATCCCCAAAATGGAGGGTCGTTCCCCAGAGCACGGGTGATCTGGGCGAAAGGATGTGTAGCTGGTTCAAACTCGCTATGGAAACACACGCCAATCAGGCAGCCATTCTCATCGGTGGAGATTGCCCGTTATTGACAGATGAAGACATCAGTGAGGCAGCTGGTTTTCTGGATCGATCCGATGTCGTCATTGGGCCCGCATACGATGGAGGTTATTACCTGCTGGGAATGTCCGGTCCATGGCGTCCTGAAATGGAGACAATATTTCACGGTATTCCGTGGAGCACGAGCAGTGTGCTCTCGCTGACACGCCAGAAATTATCTCAAGCAAAGATTACCTTCACTGAACTACAGCAACGTGAGGATGTCGACACCGAAATTGAACTTGCCCATCTCCTGCAAGCCCATAGAAAGAGTGAACAGAAAGCTGGCAGAAAAGACGAGAAGTTCTTCAGAAACATTCATTCCATTCTTGAAAGCTCCATGTTCCCAGATGAGGTAGATCATGAGTAATTCCGTCATGATCATTGGTGGGGGCGTGATTGGTCTCAGTGCAGCATGGGAACTTTCCCAACGCGGTTTTCTCGTCACCTTGATCGACAAGGATACGACCGGCGCTGGAACATCCTGGGCAGGCGCCGGTATTTTACCACCCGCAAATCTGGAACATTCCTGTGATCCCATTGATCAGTTGCGTGGATTGAGTCACAGCTTGTTCCCGCGTTGGGCAGAAAAATTAAGATCAGAGACGGGGATTGACCCGGAACTGAAACGTTGTGGTGGTCTCTATCTGGCCCAATCCACTGGTGAAATCGCCGCAATGTCAGGGATGGCTGAGTATTGGAGGGAAATGGAAATTGAATGCACTCGTCTGACCAAAGACGACTTGCTCCATCACGAACCTGCTCTCGCAACCTGGTGGCGAAGTAGTGCAAAAGCCGCAGTTTGGCACGTCCCCGATGAATATCAGGTTCGCTCACCAAGGTATCTGCGTGCTCTTTCTGCTGCCTGCAAAAAATCTGGCGTTGCTTTTGTTGAAAACGCTGAAGTCACAGACATCCGATCCCTGAATGGGCGAGCAGAAATCAAATGTGCCGGTCAGTGGAAAAGTGCCGACAGCATTGTACTGACAAGTGGCGTATGGACAGGACAAATCGCAGCATCCCTGCATCTGGACAGGAGCATTGTCCCGATTCGTGGACAGATGCTACTGCTTAAAACAGCTCAACCATGGGTTCAAAACATCATCAACATGGGACAACGTTACATCCTCGCCAGAGAAGACGGTCACACGTTGATAGGGTCCAATGAAGAAGAGAGCGGTTTTGAACTGGGCACAACCGATACCGTCATGGAATCGTTGTTCGATTTTGCCATCGATCTGTTGCCCGATTTGAAATCAGCTGACAAGGTCAAGGCATGGTCTGGTCTACGCCCAATGACATTCGATGGATTTCCCATGATTGGGCGTGTACCGGAGATATCAAATCTATATGTTGCTGCAGGTCACCACCGCAGTGGTAT
Source organism: Rubripirellula sp. (assembly GCA_012270065.1). Taxonomy (GTDB): domain Bacteria; phylum Planctomycetota; class Planctomycetia; order Pirellulales; family Pirellulaceae; genus Rubripirellula. The sequence goes on from JAAXJB010000039.1 coordinate 109,627, forward strand.
ACATCTTTCGCCAGGAACTGCGTTGTTGATTGCTGATATCCTTTGTGAAAAAACACCCGAAATTCCTGTTGACGCGTTTCAAGTCCGAAGACAGGGTCACATGGAAGCCTCTCAAACTCACACCAATCCATGAACACTTCTCACGACAACAATGGTGATTTCACGCTCGATCCCCCGGGGACCATCGCGATTGTGGGGGCTGGAACGCATGGCATCGAAGCCGGTATCTACGGAAGATTTCTTGGATACAATGTGACAATTCTGGAACAGGGTTCGATTGGGAATCATTTGCTGAAAGATAGTCATGAAGAGCTGGCAGTTCTTCCCGATCAGTGCCTTTCATCACTGGGATTATCTGCAATTGAAGCTCAACGCGAGGCCGGGAATCCCGAGAGCATCCCATTCGTACATCCGACAACTGTCTCTGAGTGGGTTTCTGCTGGTTTGGTCCCCCTATCGCAAACAGACCTGCTGAATGGACGTGTCAAGACAGGACACTGCGTTAAAAACATCGATGCAATCGACATTGAACCAGAAGACGGCATGGACACGTCTGATGATTTTGCAGCGGATTTTCTGTTGCACTACATCGATTCAGAAGGGAACAATGGCGAACTTCGTGCTGAGGCTGTGGTGATAGCAACTGGTGATGAGTGCGATATAAAATTCAGTTTTCCTGTGCCGTGCCCGTATCTTTATCGGATCGAATCATCCCTATCTCATGGCACCAGCAACCTAGTTGCTGAACGTCGCCAAATTGTGAAGATCTACTCTTCACTGGGAGGCCGTCACGACCTGGATTTATACCGCCCCCCAAGAGTATGAATCCTGACGGTTGTGAGGATCATGTCGGCTGTAGCCAACAGGGGATGCCGGTAAGCAAGCGTTTCTTTTCTGCTTGCCGCGACTCGGCGGTCAATGTGTCCTAGCATTGTGTGACGAAGGGAATGCGAGTCCTACTGGACACATCAACCATCGTCATGCGTATCGGCCGCACGGGAATGTATTCCCTGCTTGATGGCATCCACGCAGCTCGGGGTAAATACATGATCAAACTCACTCGACTTGATGGCGAACCGTTTGTCCTAAACGCAGACTTGATTCGCTACATCGAACGCCGACCTGACACCTTCATCACGCTTGTGAGTGGTGAACGCATTGTAGTGGGTGAGTCGATGGATGTAGTGATTGAACGCGCTGTGCAGTACCAGCAGCAGAAGCACTTCATGCCCATGCCAACCGTAAGTCTCACAGCAACTTCGGTTTCTACGCCCGCCACGAACTGATCATCGCAGAAAACAAATGGATATTGCCAGTATCGTCGGCCTCATTTTAGCAGTCGGCCTCATTATCGCCTCCATCATGCTTGGAACAGCCCCTTTCGAGGCTTTCCTCGATGTACCCTCGATGCTGGTTGTATTTGGAGGTGCAGTTTCCGCAGCCATGATCTGTTTTCCGCTTCAGAGCATGCTCAAAGCTCCCATGATCGCTTTGAAAGTGCTCATGAACAAGAATGAAGACCGAATCGGTCTGATCAAACAAATTGTCGAACTTGCAGAAACCGCCCGGCGTGATGGACTCCTCGCGTTGGAGTCAAAAGTTCTGGAAATCGATAACCCGCTGGTAAAGACGGGAATACAAATGGCTGTTGATGGCAGTACGCCTGACGTGGTCGAGGAGGTACTTCGAACAGAGATCAACGCCATCGCAAGCCGCCACCGGGAAGGCAAGAGCATCATGGACCAACTGGGAAGATTCGCTCCGGCATATGGCATGATTGGCACACTGATCGGTTTGATCATGATGCTTCAGGATATGAGTGATCCGAGTGGTATCGGTAAGGGAATGGCCGTTGCTCTGATTACAACATTGTATGGTGCCATCGTCGCAAACGTATTTTTCAGCCCGTTTGCTGAAAAGCTTGGATTAATGAGTCGTAATGAAATGGTCAGCTTTGAAATTGCCGTCCGGGGAGTGATGGCGATCCAATCCGGTGAAAGCCCGAGAGCAATCGATCAAAAGCTGAGAACCTTCCTGCCTCCAAAGCAACGCGAGATGGAGTAGCAGATGGACGATGAACCAGAAGAAATGGGAATCCCAGAGTGGGTTGTTACCTTCGGCGACATGATGAGTCTGTTGCTGACATTCTTTATCATGCTTGTATCCCTAAGCGAGATCAAAGACGACGAGACCTACCAGAAGCTGGTTGACTCTGTCCAACGTGAGTTTGGTTATTCACGTTCCGCTGATTCTCTGTCGCCAGGCAAGAAGCGGCCACGCAAGACAGAATTTACACCACTTGCCACAACAGGCAGGGCAAAACGTAAAGACACGAGTAAAGGCGGTGTCCCGGTAAAGGCACCCGCCGGTGAAGAACCGCGAGTACGAATCGTTCGACCGGGACAATTGACTGCCGTTGGTTCCGTCATTTTCTTCGAAATCGGAAAAGCAACTCTTTCAGCGACAGCACGATCTGAAATCAAACAGCTTGCTGACAAATTAAGGGGCAAACCACAGAAAATTGAGATTCGCGGCCACGTTTCACCAGCCTATGCGAATCGGGTTGATGACACGAAGCTCACAATCCAACTTGGATTTGAACGCGCACTCAATGTTCGACAAGCCCTTGTCAACGAAGAAGGCATCAATCCCGCCAGATGCCGCGTTTCCACCGTAGGAGACAGTGAACCAACAGACACATCAGCTTCGGGAGACACGAGCATCCCGAATCCGCGAGTCGAAGTTTTCATGCTGAACGAGTCGTTCGCGGATCCAAGTGAACAGGATTCACAGCGCAAGACCAATACATCCAGCAATGCAGCAAAGGAGAATCAATAATGGCTGACGAAGACCAACAAGCGGAAGCATCCTCTCCCGCGACCAGTGGCCTAGGTGGTCGTGGCATGATCATCGCTTTTGTATCCGTCGTTGTTCTCATGGAAACGGCGATGTTCTTCTTTTTTATTCCGAGTGCTGAAGAAGTGAGCGCCTTGGCCGAAGAACGTCTTGTTGAGTCAATCCAACAAGAGGAAAACATCGCGGAAAAGAAAATCAAGGAAGAAAATCTTAAAAAAGAATTCATCCTGGGAAAGTTCGGCGAGACATTCAGCCCTCAAGACACGGAATTGACCTACCGCGTCGAAATTGAAGTTTACGGGCTTGTCAAAAACAAAGATGCCGAATTATTCGAGGCAGAGTTCGAGAAAAAAGAAGGCCGATTGCGGGAAACCATTCGCAAAAAAATCCGTAATAGTGACCTCGAAGAGCTCAGCAAGAACAATCTGGGCTTGCTGGAACGACGTATTTTAACAGAATGCAATCACCAACTGAGCGACCATCTGTTGACGGCTGTCGGATTCATCAGCTATCAACTCATTGAACAGTAATTCTGCAGTTTAGTCGTCAGTCGTGAAACAGACTGTCGTGAAACAGCTCTGCGTCACGTTCACGTCCAAGGAAGGACAACGCTGTGTCTGATCAAAACAACGAATCATCCGAGGCTGATGCAAACGAGGAAGTTGCCGCAGAAGAGAATGTAGCTTCTGATGATCAGGCGAACACCGCAAATGATTCTTCCCAGGAAGGGGGCGGGGTTCAAACGGCTGACATTGAAAAGCTGCTCGATCAGGCCACTGAATCTCTTGAGCAGGCAACTGGAAAGACCGCTTCGGCTGAAACAAATCCGACACCATTTGATCTCAATGACCTTGCACCCACAGAAGCAAGTGCAGAACGACAGCCCATCGATCTGCTGGGGGAGGTTGAGATGGACCTCCGGATTGAACTGGGAAGAACCCAAATGTGTCTGGATGAGGTATTGCAACTCCGTGGTGGCTCCGTCGTCGCACTCGACAAACTTGCTGGCGATCCGGTCGATGTGTTTGTCAATGGCCGACTGATTGCGAGAGGAGAAGTCTTGGTCATGAACGACAATTTCTGTATACGTGTGACAGAACTGGTGGGTGTATAACCGACAGGAGTCGTTAGTTCATCCGGATGATGTCAATGCCTTCATTAACTCGTGAGTTTGTCTGTCATGAACAAACTGGCTTATCTTTCGTCAAGTGTCGTTTTATGTTTCAGCCTGTCATCGAGTCCGGTTTCTGCGCAGGATGGCACAAGTTTGATACGGGGTCGCGGCTTGGCAAAAACTGTCTCAACGGAGACTCTGCCGACCAATGCAAAACAGCAGTTGACTGGAGCAGTCACAACGGGCAAGCAGGGTCCCGAAAGCACAAGCAATCATTCACGCCAGGGTTCCTTTCCTTCCCTGATGCCAACTGTCAACACGGGCACTGGAGCTTCAACCGAACGCGAATCGAATATCGGTTCCTCCAGCCCATTGATCACCGTCTGTTCGAGCCTGGCCGTCGTGCTCGGGCTATTTGCTGCTCTGATTTGGACCACCCGTAAGTTCGGTGGCCGCGGTAGCGGAAGAAAGAACATCCCCAAAGAGGCATTCCAAACCCTGGGAACGACATCAATCGATCCCCGAACGCAAGTCTCGCTGCTCCGATGCGGTCAGAAGATCCTGATTGTTGCCCAAACCAGTAACGGTGTTCACCCACTTGGCGAAATCACCGACAAAGAAGAAGTCAGTCACCTGATTGCAACTTGCTCCGGTGACTCAAAACAAGAGTTCCAGACTGCATTGGCATCCATTGAATCGGAACGAGCTGGAACCGGCTATCTTGGAAACGAGGCCAATCCACCCTCAGGGCGTTCACGGGGTCGCCTGTTTGCCAGTGCGTGACCGCTGCAACTGGATGTCTGTTGCAACAGCCTTTCACCAATAGACAAATCCCCGCAACGATGTCGACTATTCAGTGCCAATTACCCCAATTCGCTTCAACCAACTCTGGCACAACGCAGGCCACTGGGATGCGCCTGGCAAGTCACCAGCCAGCCCGACCCCATGCCTTCCCTTGGGAAAAATGTGCAACTCGGACGAAACACCGTTCCGTTGCAGGGCGAGGTAATACTGCAGACTGTTCTCTGCCGGAACAACTTTATCCTCAGCAGTATGAAAGAGAAATGTAGGCGGAGTGTCGCTGCTCACCTGACGTTCGTTTGACAGCAGTTCTATCAACTCGGGAGTGGCATCCCCACCGATCAGATTCCTTTGACTTCCACGATGTGTATATGGTTTATCAAAAGCAATCACGGGATAGCACAGGATGGAAAAATCGGGACGTGATGATACTCGGGCGATCGGATCTTTAGCTGACGCTTCACCCGGTACGAAATGGGTCGAAACTGTTGAACACAAATGGCCTCCTGCCGAGAAACCGATGACCCCGATTCGCTTGGGATCAATCCCAAATTCTTTGGCTCTGGCTCGCAAGGTTTGTATGGCACGCTGGGCATCCTGCATGGGTCTCGGATGCCCATAGCCTTTGCCTTCATTGCCTTTTCCCCTGAGTCGATAGGTACAGATAGCAGATTGAATCCCCAGGTCAGCGAACCAATTTGCAAAATCGTATCCCTCATGCCCCATTGCATGCCCGTGGTAACCGCCGCCTGGCAGAATCACGACAGCAGCCGTGGGAACATCTGAATCAACCCGCGTGATGATCAGCTCAGGACAATCACCATCTTCTTTTCCGCCCGCACCGGGTGCCCCATCAGGCCACAACAACTCCGTTTTACGTGTTGATTTTGATGATTCGTTCTTCGTCTCCTGTGCCGATAACGGCACAACAATAAGCACGGAAAGCAGTGGAAAAAGACAGCGTAAAGTCAGACTTTGATTCATTTCGAATAACCTCGGTAGAGCATCACACGGTGGGCCGCTGGTTGAACATTTTAAACGAAGAGCAAAGAGACGGCTGCTGCATGTTACAGCAGCAACCGTTGCAAACATCAAAAACCCTCGGTACCTCAATTCAGGCCGCTTTCCGGATTTCGCTTCACGGCATGTTGCACCGAGAAAAATCCACTGCTGTTTTTAATCCCACCTGCCAAAAAAGTTTGCGACAGTCTAGGCTTGACGTGATCGTTGTCATGCCAGATCGCTGAAGCCAATCTCAACCAAGGTGAGTCGCCTTGCCCGATTCCGCGTATCGTTCCGGAGAAATGGAAAAAAATGCAGGTCTTGGCCTGCGGTGGAGGCTATCGGTATGGCGTGCCATTCTCAGTACAGCACTCGGGGAGCGTCTGGTATATCGGGGCGACTTCGCTCTGGGAACCCTCATGCGTTTCCTGCCAATTGTGACACAGATATTTCTGTGGTACGCAATCTTTGACTCAATTGAATCCGCGGGAGGCGACACCCCGGAAGACAGTGAAATCCGTGGTTTCCGGTTTACAGACATTGTGGCGTATTACCTGCTCACCATGGTTGCACGTGCATTCTCTAGCATGCCCGGCCTTGCTTCCGGAATCGCCAGAGAAATCAGGGACGGGGAGATCAAACGCTACCTCATTCAACCAATCGATCTGATCAGTTTTCTGCTTCTCACAAGAATCGCGCACAAACTGGCCTATTATGTCATCGCAATATTGCCTTTCGGCCTGGTTTTTTTCCTCTGTCGAAATTATTTCACCGAAGGCTGGCCGCCTCCCCAAGTACTGATCGCTTTCGTGGGTTCGCTTGTCATGGGCTTTCTCATTGGATTTTTCCTTGAGGCTGCAATCGGGATGATCGGTTTCTGGTTCCTCGAAGTCTCTTCCCTTCTTTTCGTTTACATGCTGTTCAGTTTTTTCCTGTCCGGGCATATGTTTCCTTTAACCATGCTGCCTGACAATGTTGCAACGGTGGTGAATTTCCTCCCATTCAAGTACTTGGCCTATTTTCCCGCCGCCATTTTTCTTGGAAAAATTCCGACTGAAGATCTGCCGCTTGAATTAGCCATCGAGGTGTGTTGGTTGACTTTCTTCATCCTCCTATGTCGATTCGCATATTCTCGAGGCGTTCGACGCTACAGTGGTTTCGGAGGTTGAACATGGCAGAGATTCCGAAATCCAGCCTAACCAGATACGGGAAGGTATTTCTTACCTTCGCTCGCAACAGTCTTGTCCGCGACATGACTTTTCGTACCAACTTTGTACTGCAATGCATCAGCAGCGTTGGTTGGACAATGATGAATGTCGGCTTCTATCTCATCATTTTCCAGTACACAAACACAATTGGTGCGGATAGTGGCTGGGACCGCGACAAGTTCTTCCTCTTCATAGCAACCACCTGGTTCATCAATAGTCTGGTGCAAGCCTTCTTCATGCCAAATGCCGAGGAATTCAGTGAATTGATCCGCACTGGCGGTCTTGACTTTGCTTTACTCAAACCAATTGACACGCAATTCCTTGTGTCCTTCAGGCGTGTCGACTGGAGCGCCTTATCCAACTTTGCCGCCGGTGCCGTCATCGCGATCATCTCGCTCTACTCGCTGGCAACTCGAAAAGTCGATCCACTGATTCCCAGCATGACTTCGATTCTGCTTTACCTGATTTTCGTTGCCTGCGGTGTTGTCATCATGTACTCGCTGATGATTTGCCTGAGTGCTACAAGTATCTGGCTGGGACGGAACCAGACTCTCTACAATTTCTGGTTCTACATAACGAACTTCAGTCGCTATCCGATGGAAATCTACAACCGCGGGTGGGGTAGACCACTCTATGGACTCTTTACATTCATCATTCCGGTATTGCTGGTTGTCAATGTTCCCGCACGGATTCTCGCAAGACCTGTCAGCCCTCAAACGTGGGAAGATCAACTGCTGATCCTGTGGAGCTTACTCGCAACTTTGCTCAGTGTCTTGATTAGCCGCTGGGTCTTCAGAAGGGCACTTCTCAGCTATCGCAGTGCCAGCTCTTGAATATCCACCTTTTTTGGTTTTGAGCTACCGGACTCGCCTGCTCCATCCTGCATCTCCCTGGATAGACAGGCAGGCAATGCATTACCCGGCATCTTGGGGTGTCCATTTCAAGATGGCAGGTTCCGATTCCAAACCAACTGTATTGATGGAGTAAATCCGGTACTCGCAGCTTTTGCCAACCTTTTTTTCCACATCAGTAAACTCCATTTTGGCGAGCGGTTGTGAAGGCGTTCCGGAATAATTCATCACTTGGAAAATAGGCTTTCCGAACCTTGATGATGGCCTTGGAGAGATCCTGGCAATCGTCACTCCATCTCGTTCAATTCGAAAGCCACCGAGACCACTTTCGAAGTCAGCGTCTGCCTGCCAGCTCAATCGTGTAGCCCCATCAACTGAACGGGCTGTTAATACATGAGGAGCGGTTGGAGCAGTGGAGTCTCTCACAGTTCCGTGCCGCAGAAATTCGGCCCAACACTTCGCAAACTTTTCATCAGGCAACCACGACACATCTTTTTCATCCCCGGAATATTCCTCTGCCGGGAAAACCTCACCTGAAGCCGTTCCAATCCATCCCCGAGACATGTCGACAGAGCGCAACACAACAGGGGACATGTTATCCGCGGGCAGCCTGATACGCAGGCAACTGTCAAAAAATGGGATTGCAAGATAGCGGGAATCACCAACCTCATGCCCAGTGCCGGGATCGGGAGCAATTCCAAATGGAGCGTCTTTGAGTCGATAAGCTTTCCACATGGCATGCAAACCATCCCATGCACGACTGAATCTTTCGTGATGTTGCTCTTTCGCTCCCGGACATCCCATCACGGGAACCTGAAAAACAGCACTTTCTAATTCAGGCTTTGGAATCTCACTCTGATTCCAGTAGCCAAACGCCGTGCCGGACTGAAGCCAGATTGCAACGATCCGTTCGGGGTAGATTGTTTGCATCAAACTTGCCCAAAAGCCTCCACCCGAGTGTCCCCAGATGCACCATGGTGCCTGTCGCAATTCTGCGTGCCCCGTCTGATCAGCAAAAATATCGATCGCCTCCAAAAACCTTTTGCCCGATCCTCTCCTCGGGTCACACCACATTCGGCACTCGCTACCGGCCTTCCCTTCATAGGAGGCACTCAAGAGTGCGCAATCCCAACGTTTCGCCAACTCACGCCAGTGCAAGTCGCACACGGCTGTCAAACCGGCATTAGAGGCCCCTGGTCCGCAACCATGCTGATGTAAAATTATCCCGCGCACCTGCTCGACTGCAGGTGGAATCCAAAGGTCAAAATCCACGAACAGGGCAAGCTCGCCAGGAACCTGTGATGCTGGAAAATGGCAGCGATGAACATCGCCATACTCGGGCTTATCGGAATCCAGCTGTCGCAATACTCTTGCTGTGATCTGTTTTTCCATTTCTGTCGCAAGCTTCTCTGCTTCCGCAATTGGCAATCCCGTTTGCATACCCGGTCTTTCATGCCCAACCTCACTTAACCAGGCAGCGTGCATCATTTTCTGTCGACGTTCCACCAGCGTCACCAGTGATGCATCTGTATCAACTGGATCTCCACAGCCCCATGCCCGCAAAATGGCCTTGGCTATCACGTTGTGTCCCTCGCGATTGATGTGTACGCCATCCCCAGAAAGCACATAGGCGGGCTGGGATCTTCGTTTGGAAGCAAGGTAATCTGAAAAAATCGAGTGCAGGTCAATGACCATGTCAACCTGATGATTCTGTTCACAGACCCATCTGCTGTAACTGGCCATTACCTGATCGTAGTTTTCGTAAATGGCTTTCCACGAATACTTTTTTTCCCCAAGTGCCAACAGTTTTCCCTGTTTTCGCATCGGCAAAGGATCAAAAGCTGGAGGCGTCATCAAGACAAGCTTGGCTTTGGCTGACCTGACTTTTTCGATGATCAGTCCGATACCGTTCTGGAAGGCCCGAAACCTGTCGTGCGAAAAAGGATGATAGATCCCATCGTTCATTCCGTAACATATCACTACCAGATCCGGCTTCACTTTTTCCAGTGCGTCGTCAATTCTGGAATGGACATTGGGACGGGGAAAAGGATGGTCTGGCTCAGAGAGTCCGCTGCAAGTTTCACTTGGCAAACCAAGGTTGATCAGGGTTGGACTGTGCCCTCTCAGACGCAGTTGTGTTTCCAGCAGGGTGATGTAATCCCCAGCGTGCGTGATTGAATCTCCCAAAAACAACACCCGTTTAGCCGTCAGAGCAAAATCACTTTCAGCATGACACTGCGTGGGCCTTCCGCAGGAGAAAAAAAGAAGCAGGACACCTATAAAGATGCGACCAAGAGCATCATGAACAACAATCATCTGCTAATTCCTCGAATCATCCCACGCTGAATCCGATTCAACCCGGTTGCCGACTAGGCGCCAATCCCCGCGAGCCACATGAGCAGGGCTATTATCAATCCACATACCACACACGACAGCACAAAGCCCGTAACATCCATTTTAGTAGGCCGCACGAACTCCCAATCGGAATTTGGAAACAGCTTTCGCTGCTTCGCAATCGCCGGATCACGAAACGCCAATTCCAATGCTTCTTCGTCGGCTTCCGGATCAGGCTGTACTGGCGTATTCATTTTTGCAAAGTACCGATCCAATGCAGGCTTACTTCCGCGAGGTGTAACCAGACTGAGCAAAAACAGCACTACGAATGGCAGCAAAAGACGCGTTGGTAAACGCAGTGTCTCAAGCGTCGCCTTGTTTGCATTGGACAAATCCACGCCCATCAACCCATAAAGCAAGAAATCGATTTTCAGAGAGCCCGCACCTTTCTGCTGTCCAATCCACCTCTCAGTCGTTACCTGCATACCGTCGTCATCCACACGACTTACCAACTCTTTCGAGAGTTCTCCTTCCGGAATCAATTCAGTCCAGTAGACTGGTTGTCCACCGCTTTTTACGGTGATTTCGATCGACTCGCCGACTCTCGCGATTGGCGGAGGGTCTCCAAGTTTCTTGAGTTTGAGCTTCAACTCGTCTTTCTCTTCTTTGTCGCTGCTGTCGGCTATCTTCTGTTTCAGTTCATCGCCCGCAGCCACCCATGCCTCATGTTTTGCAATATCAGACTCTGTTGCGGGGCGCACCAGCGTTTTTGTCACAAGATTTGTCGTGATCGCAAGATTCTGATTTTCGCTTAGATTTGTCAATTTGGGCACAACAACGGGCAAGACAAAGAACACCATCAGAGAAGTGGCGATTGTCCCCCAAACTGCAAACCGATTGACTCGCCGCCAGTACATTCCCAACCAGAACGGCGCTGCGAAAAGAATTGGCAATTCGATCGCCATTTTGAACTGCCCGAAAACATTTGCATAAGTCATGGCAATGAAAGCAGCACCAACAATGATGACCAAACCTGTCAGCCTTCCAACTTGTACATACTTTTTCTCACCCGCATCGGAGTTGATGTAAGGCGCATACACATTTCGAACCACAAGTGCCGAGGTAACGATCATGTACGTGTCTGCCGAACTCATCATTGCGGCCAACAGACATGCCAACATCAAGCCTACTAACCCCAACTTCATCGGCCCCAGTATTTCGCGCGCCGCAACTCCCCATACCCGGTCCGGGTCCTCCGCAATCTCCGCACTACCGGCCAAAAGTGCCAGCGCGATCAAAGCCGTCAATGCCCATCCGACTGTACAGAGTCGCTTGAGAAAGTTCCCAACCACCAAGCCGATTCTCGCCTCTTTTTCTGTTTTCGCTGAGCCTCCTCCCGTCGCAATGAAATGGGGCTGCACCACAACACCAACAATGCTGATCAGTGACAGAGAAATGATGAATGGCAAAGGAAATTCACCACTGCTGGGACCTGAGAACAGACTGAAACAATCTGCTGACACTCTCTCGTGCATGATACGAAAACCATCCATCAAACCGGTTTCCCCAGGCCCACCAAAAGTCTCCGCGATCGACCACAGCCCATAGGGAATCAACAGCACTGAAAGAATAATGATGAACAGGCCCTGGATCAGGTCTGTCCAATATGCGGCTGCCAGTCCGCCCAATACGCCATACAAAATCACAACAGCAGCAATGATCGGAACCAGTGTGTACTTCAGGTCATAACCAAACAAACCTTCCTCAAAACCGAGAAGTGGTACTGAGAATTTTGCCACCGCAGAAAACATTGTCGACAGGTAGAACATGTAGAACACGATCGCAAACAGTGTGTAAGCGACACCCATCGATCGAGACTCATACCTCTCAACAAACCAATCACCCAGGGTCAGATGTCGCATGCGCCGGTACCAGACTGCGGTGATCCAGTAAACTGGCGTGACAAACAGCCACATCAAAGCTGACCAGACTCCACTTAGCCCGCTGGTCCACGCGGTCTTGCCGACCATCACCGGTTCATGCGCTCCCGTGCCTGCTCCAAATGCAGCAAAGGTCTGCAACAGCTTTCCGAATCCGCGGCCCCCCATGAAATAGTCTTCCTGATTCTTGACCCGCTTCATGGCCCACAAGCCAACAGCGATCATGCCAACGAAATAAAGAATCAATACGATGTAATCAATGAGTTGCATGACGCATCTTCGAGCTGAACCCCATCTAACGGGGGCAGGAAACGGATTGCTATGATCAATGAATCGACGCCCAGTTTAGTGGCAATTCGACAACGAATGCGATATTGCCCGCACTTTGTTGGGTAAGAATTGATATTCCACGCCGTGAAAACATCGAAACCCCCTGTTTCCTGAGGCAGCAAACGAGGATGGTTGCCCGATCAGTTGATCCGCGCCAACAATGAGGCATGCCAAGCCAACCCAGCCGACACCGTTTTTCCGACTACCGTCAAAGCATCCGTGAACGAAATGCGAGCGGCGAGCGGCCGAGAAGTCACGGCCATAGCCAACGGAATTCCAAGAAACTTGGAGAACGGGACCGAAAATTTGGTGAGCTGTTTCTGAATTTCCTCGCTCTTACTTCCAAACACCGGGGGCAGATCATTCTCTCCCTCGGATTGTTGACCATCGGGATAGGTCTCCGCTTGATCCCACCACTGGGAACCAAACTGGCGATTGATTCTGCCTTGACCACCCCGCCAAAGGCCTTACCCGCATGGTTGGAAGCCTTGCCACTTCCGACGGATCCCATGGATCTGCTTCTGACGATCGCGGGGCTTGTCATCATCGTCACGGTACTATCCACAGTCGTTCATCTGTGCAGTCGATGGATCGCAACCAAGACGGTCAACCAGACACAGGTCACCATCCGCCGCCGTGTTTTTGAACATGCAGTCAAGCTGCCATTGAACAAAGTGTACGACATGAAAAGTGGCGGAGTTGCGAGTTTGATCCGTGAAGACGCTGGCGGTGTGGCAGACTTGATTTTCAGCATGCTGTACAACCCATGGCGAGCAATCATCCAATTTGCCGGGAGTCTCGTCATTCTGATGCTCGTCGACTGGAAACTGATGGTTGGAGGTTTATTGCTGCTGCCAATCGTCTGGGTAACCCATCGCACATGGATCAATCGCATTCGACCACTTTACCGTGACATCAGAAAGCAGCGTCAGCGGATTGACGGCAACGCAACCGAAACATTCAGTGGTATCCGGGTCGTCCGTACCTTCTCCCAAAGCCGTAATGAATCTTCCCGATTCGTTCGTGAAGGTGACTTTCTGGTTCGACAACAGCTCTTTACCTGGTGGTGGACACGCATCATTGAGACGATTTGGGAAGTCGTCGTTCCGCTCGCATCGACCGGCCTCCTGCTCTACGGCGGATACCAGATCATCTATAACGAGTTGACTCTCGGTGACCTGATGATGTTTCTCGTCTATCTGACAATGCTGCTTGATCCCCTGGCAACGATCGCTGCCAGCGCGGTTTCTTTTCAGAACAATCTTGCTGGACTTGATCGTGTTCTGGACGTTTTGGAAATCGAGGATGAACTCGAGACGCATTCCGGAGCTGTCACGCTTCCGACTGAAAAAGTTTCCGGTTCGCTGCTGATTCGGGATGTATCCTTCAGGTATCCTGAATCCGACACAATGGTCCTGCAGGATATCAACCTCGAAGTAAACGCCGGAGAAACAGTTGCTTTGGTCGGACGCAGCGGTGCCGGCAAAACCACTCTGACCAATCTGATCGCACGGTTCTACGATGCAAGTTCCGGCACCATTTGTCTTGATGGACGTGACTTGCGTGACATCAAGCTCAACAGCTACCGCAGCCTGCTTGGCATTGTCGAGCAGGATGTATTCCTGTTTGATGGCACGATACGTGAGAACATCGCTTATGCCAAACGCAACGTGAGCACCATGCAAGTGGTCGAGGCCGCAAAGGCAGCGGCGGCAGACCAGTTCATCAATCAGCTTCCAGATGGGTATGATTCCATCATCGGAGAACGAGGTGTCAAACTATCTGGCGGTCAAAGACAACGAATCGCGATTGCAAGAGCGATCCTGGCTGATCCCAGAATCCTCATACTTGACGAAGCAACAAGCAACCTCGACAGCGAGAGTGAACGGCTGATCCAGAATAGCCTCTCGGAATTGCTTCAAAACCGAACTGCTTTTGTCATCGCACATCGCCTGAGCACAATCGCCGGCGCAGATAAAATCGTCGTACTCGAGGAAGGTCGTATCATTGAAATCGGAAGTCACCAGCAATTGCTTGAATCAGGCGGCAGGTACCGCGATATGGTTATGCTTCAAATGAACAACAATCAGCCCGATGCAAAAAACATATGATTCCGTTTTCCCATATTCTGATCAGTGAATTCGGTGCAATTTGTAGAAACAGGCTGCACCACAGGCGGTTAGCATCATCAATCCTGCTTTTTCTTTTCACCGCGATCGCCTCCACCGCGACGTTTGCTGGTGAAGGAAAGTGGTCTCAATGGCGAGGGCCCAATCGAGATGGTCATTCCGACGCAAAAAAACTCCTCAAGAGTTGGCCCAATGGCGGACCCGATCTTAACTGGACGTACACAGATGCCGGCGTGGGTTATTCAAGCGTCGCCGTTGTCGACGGCTGCCTCTACACACTTGGAGCAGACAAAACCGATTGCTTTGCGATCTGCTTGAACCTCAGTGACTCGTCCCTGAAATGGAAGACTGCGTTTTCCAGAACTGGTAACGCTGAGGATTACAATGTCGACTGGGGCGGAGGACCACGCAGCACACCCACAGTGAGCGGCACACAAGTATTCGTTCTCAGTGATATCGGGATTCTCGCATCGCTCGATACAAACACCGGTGAGATCCAATGGAAAACTGATCTTGTCAAAGACCATGGGGGTAAAATTCCGAATTGGGGTTACAGTGATTCCCCACTGGTTGATGGCGATCGAGTAGTCATTACTCCGGGCCAGGAGAAGTTTCTGCTAGCTGTCGACCGCACAAATGGAAAAGAAGTCTGGAGCAGTCATGATTTCTCAGCTGAAGCACAATATGTTTCCATTTTGAAAGGCCAAACTGGAAACACTGAATTTTACCTTTCAGCCGGCAAAAAAGGTCTGGTGGCCTTTGATCACCAGACTGGCGCTCAATTATTCCAGAACACCGCCAGCGGGAATACAGTTGCCGTCATTCCAACACCCATCCTCTTTGGCGACCAGATCTATCACACGAGCGGCTACGGTGCCGGGAATGTGCTCATTGAGCTCGAAGACAGAGGACGGGGAAATGTTGAAGCAGACATGGTTTATCACTTGACTCGAAAAACCATGGAAAATCATCACGGCGGTGTCGTTCTGGTCGATAAAACGATCTTCGGCTTCAGCAAAACAAACGGTGGCGTTTGGATGGCGCAGGATCTGAAAACGGGACAGATACTGTGGGAAGAGAAAATCCGGCCAAACAAGAGCGGCTCAATCTGCTACGCAGATGGTCGACTTTACTGCTACAGCGATAAGGACGGGACAGTTTTTCTGATCCAGCCGAGTCGATCAGGTTGGCAACAGAAAGGCATGCTCCGCATACCAAGAGAAACAAACATTCCGCGTGGGAAGGGTGCCATATGGTCCCATCCAGTCGTCGCCGAGCAAACCCTGATCATTCGAGATCAAGACCTGATCCACACATTCCACATTGGTGAATGAATCAATCAAGCCAGGGGAAAGCGGGCTTCGTATCGGATACCGAAAAACGGTCTCAGCGTAGCTTAACGTTGGTAGATGGGCAGATACCCTTTATCCAACTGCAACATGATCAGGTTGCAAGCTGTCGCATAAACCGGGTGGACTTGCCCCTCCCAGAAGCCATCGGGGCGTTGTTGATCCACGATCTTGTCGTACAGTCGATCTCGAAACGGCTTCCACATTTCATCGCCCTGTCGATAAACAACCTGACTGTAGTACAGATACGTGTAATGCCAATGCCCGAATGATCGTCCTCCGAGATCATGCAGTGATTTCTTTGCGTAATTCAACATTTCGGGAACGTGATCGCTGTCGTAGTCACCTGCGTTGTAAAGTGCGGCCAAGGCAGCCGCCGTGATCGCTGGGCGGCTGGTTCCCCTCTGTTTGCTGCTGTAGCTGATGCCACCATCCTTGTTCTTGCAGCTGTAGATGTATTCCTTCGCGTCATCGATTACCTTTCCGCTTACAGGAATCCCCGCATTCCGGCAGCCTCGGAGCCCCTGCACCTGAGTGATGGTCGTTGAACCTTCATCAAAGTTGTTTCCCTTTGCAGCAGAAACATAACCCCAACCGCCGTCAGGCGTCTGGGCATTCCCACTGAACTCAACCGCGCGTGTCAAGACATCCACCAGTTCTTCACGGCGATCAATCAAGCCTTCTTCGCCAAGTACTTGCGACATCGCCAACATGGCGAAACCGTGTCCGTACGTATAACGCGAGTCGGTTAGCGGATCACCAATCAATCCATTGTCACGACTTTTGCTAATCAGATAGTCAGTCGCTCTCGCAATCTGCTTGGCGTAGGGACCCTGCGTGGTCGTACTGCCGCTCGCAATCAAAGCGGTTGCAGCCAGAGAAGCGAGAGCTGTGGGGTACGCATCTGTATTCCACTTGCCACGTGAAGACTGGGTGCGACTGAGCCATTGCAGACCTTTCTCAATCGATTCGTCCCAAACGACTTTGGAATCAGAAGCATGGCCGGACCGCGCCAAGCCACTAGCTGCCGTAAGCACGACGGCATTACGTATCCAATCTCGGCGTGTTTGACTGTTGTTCATGACCGTCCATCTCTTTCAACGCAAAAGTCGAGTTCTTTTTCAGAGCAGTGAATTCCCATCACATTGCGAATCAACCGACTGGTCAAGAGCCCTCCCTTGTAAAGGCATCTCTCTCGGGGTGATTCCATTGTACTCTGACATGTCAACGGAATGGGACTTCAAATTGTTCGCACAGTATGGTGTAACCTGCTTCTCAACTGGCACTTAGGGCAAAAAAAAGTACTTCTCTGTGCCTGCACGATTCGCCTGATTCGGCCTTTTTTGCACCGTGAGCACATTTGATCGGCTCGATCATAGACGAGGTGGTAATTCTGATAGCCCCCCTCGCCATTCAGGGCGTTTCGATAAGTTCCATCACTCAAGGTGCTTCCTTCGTGGCGAATTGCTTCCCGCAAAACCACATGTGTGGCATCGACGATGCGTCTCCATTGTGCTGCACTGAGCCGGTTGCAACAGGTCCGTGGATCAATTCCAGCCAAAAACAGAATCTCGGCCGCGTACAGATTGCCAATCCCTGCGACCGCGGTTTGATCAAGCAGCGCGACTTTAATTTCTCGTCGACTTTCACAGAGCTTTGATTTCAGTTGCAGTTCGGTTATTTCCAGAGCATCAGGACCAAGCCTGTCTTCAATCCGTTCTCTGACTTCATCTGGCGAAAGCAATCGCACGGTACCCAGTCCACGTCGATCCCAGAACAATAACTGCTCATGCTTTCGACCCTCCAATTGAAGACGGATTCTGAGATGATCGAGGCCCGGGGGATCTGCCAATAATACCAAACCGGTCATTCTGGGCTCAATCACGATCACATCTTCACTGCCGAGATAGATCATAACCCGCTTTCCACGGCGTCCGATCCCGACAATTTCCTGACCTCGAACCCTGCGGTCAAAGTTGTAAATATCAGGTTCAAGCAGGATTGGCCTGAGTCGACACTCCGGTTGTTCTGCAAACAGGATACGAGTGCCTACCACGGGCAGCACACCCCGTCTCATCGTTTCGACTTCCGGTAATTCAGGCAAGGCAATCTTCCAATACACTGGGTTTACAAATCATGGTCAGTACCGGCGCGACGGTCAGTTCGAATGGTCACTGGCTGGCCTGATGCCCACAAGTTCACTTTTATCCATTACGAATAAACTCGTCCCTCAAAGCAATAGCGCTGATCGCGTATGACGTCACCATGATTTGTACCGTAAAATGCTCGCCATCCCCCCAAGCCGGCAAGCACGGCATCGAGTGCATCTCCGCCGGAGTCTTTCATGATCACACGTCGGCGATGTTCGGAAATGGCACACTTGGATGGCACACGCATTCTTGGCTTACCGGCCCCACCAAGCACCCTGTTCTCGGACAACACTTCCGGCAGGGCATGAACTCCTCGCAAAATTTCCGAGCGGTTGGCTCGATGCACTGAATTTGGAGGCTTGAAACCGGTTTGTTTATAACGCGAGTGCGGTAAATTCCAACGCTTCAAGAAGCTGGCAGGGCAAGACTCCACTACCACTCGGCTTGCAGATGCCAGATTACAATATTGAAACGGCAGAACAGCAGTTGCAGCGGATTCGGTGAGTGGCAGCAGGACATCCCGCATCCCATGGAAAGTCTGGTAAATGATCCGGTAGTGGTAGCTGTCAAACGGTGTTGAAGTCTCAATGTCTGTTTTCCGTCGAATTCTGCCCGCCTTCATGACTTGGCGAGCAAGAGTTGACAAATGCCTCCCAAAAACAGCCGCCGCATCGTTCCGACCAGGGTCTGTTTCGAAACTTGCCACCATGTCCAACTGTGCATGCCAGTCCCGGCCCCCCAATTCAATGGGCAAAGCAAAGGGGAAATCCATCGCCCAAAGGGTATTTGAGCTACTGGAAATCGCCTCAGCGAGGTATTCACAAACCCGAACTCGCTCGTCAGAACCCGCCAGCCTGCCCAGCGGCGCCAGCGCAGCCAGACGCAGGTTGCCCTTTGACCAATCGACCTCGAAATCCGCCAACCAGGCAGTTTTTCCGGATTTACTGGCACCACTGAAATCCACACCGCAAACACGCTGCAAACCCGGAAGTGTAATCATGCTCACTGGGGTCGCGTTGACGTCATCGACAACGGACGTGAGAATCTTGGTCGGTGAAGTCGGCACTTGTCTCTACGGTCAAGAAAGGTTGTGGATGGGTCCGATGACGGCCTCGTCAAGTTGTCCAGCCAGAGAATTTCTAATATGAGTACCGTACACGGCACGTCGAGTGCCACCGCCTCTGTTCCTGACTCACATGGTCGTTTCGGCGATTTCGGTGGTCGATTCGTACCCGAGACACTAACGCGCGCCTTAGATCAGCTCTCAGAAGAGTACGAAAAAGCAAAGAAGGATGCCGAGTTCCAACGGGAACTCAAAGTCCTTTTGAAGACATTCGTGGGGCGTCCCAGTCCACTCTACTTTGCAAAGCGACTCACAGAGGCGGTGGGCGGAGCCCAAATCTGGCTCAAACGCGAAGACGTCAACCACACAGGCGCCCACAAGATCAACAACACTGTCGGTCAGGCACTGCTGACATTACGGATGGGGAAAACCCGGGTGATCGCCGAAACAGGAGCAGGCCAGCATGGTGTGGCCAGTGCAACGGCCTGTGCCCATTTTGGCCTACCGTGCACCGTGTACATGGGTAGCGAAGACATCAGGCGCCAAAAGCCAAATGTCTTCAGCATGAAGCTCATGGGGGCGGAAATTTGCCCTGTAGAAAGTGGCTCAAAAACACTGCGTGACGCAGTGAACGAGGCGATGCGTGATTGGATGTCCTCCGTTGAGCAAACGCATTACATCATCGGAAGCGCTATCGGTCCCCACCCCTTCCCAATGATGGTCCGTGATTTTCAATCAGTCATTGGCCGCGAAACCCGTGAACAATGCTGCGACTCTTTCGGCAGGCTTCCCGACTGTGTTGTTGCCTGCGTTGGTGGTGGAAGTAATGCTGCCGGAATGTTTTATCCCTTCGTTGAAGATGAGAAGGTAAAACTGGTTGGGGTCGAAGCAGGAGGACGCGGCAGTGACCCAGGTGAACACGCTTCTCCACTTTCGTTCGGAAGCCCAGGGGTTCTGCATGGCAGTTACAGTTACGTCATGCAAGATGGAGATGGTCAGACATGCGATGTGCATTCGATGAGTGCGGGTCTGGACTACCCAGGCGTGGGACCTGAACACAGTTATTGGAAAGATACAGGACGCGTCATCTATTCCGACTGCGGCGATCAGGCAGCAATGGATGCCTTTGACAAGTTAGCACGCACCGAAGGAATCATCGCGGCTCTGGAGACCAGCCATGCGATTGCAAAAGCGATGGAGCTCGCAAAAGAGATGCCCTGTGACTCGCACCTTGTGGTTTGCCTGTCGGGCCGTGGTGATAAAGACGCGATGGAAATTGCACGACTCCGAGGTGAAAACTGGTAAGTGCATTCTCCAGACTGTTCTGATCACGCCATGTCCTGACTTGCACCGGTTGTACGGCTCTCGCACCGGTGCCTGTACGTTTGCCTACCAAATCTCCATCAATCCGCATACCAAAAAACAACAAAACCATGACCAGACTCACTTGGCTCAGCCATGGCGGCTGGATGATTGAAACCGAAGAACACCGGATCCTTCTTGACCCTTTTCTCACGGACAACCCGGCCGCGAAAATCCCCGTGCAACAATTGCCGAAGGTAGATCACATACTCATCTCCCATGGTCATTTTGATCACGTCGCTGACGCTGCCACAATCGCCAAGCAGCATGATGCCACGATTGTCGCTATTTACGAAATCGCTGATTGGTTCACCAAGACCCAGAATGTTGAGTCAACTGTGGGCATGAATATCGGGGGGCAAATCGAATTACCATTCGGCTCTGTGAAAATGACTCCTGCTCTTCATAGTAGCCAGCTTCCGGATGGTTCTTACGGGGGCGAGCCAGCCGGTTTTCTCGTGACGATCCAGGGAACCAGAATCTACTTCGCCTGTGACACCGCGTTGTTCAGCGACATGAAAATCTACGCCGAGAATGTCGACGTAGCAGTACTGCCAATCGGTGATGTATTCACCATGGGCATTGACGACAGCGTGGCAGCCACGAAGTTGATCAATGCGAAAAAAGTCCTGCCAGCACACTACGATACATGGCCACCCATCGCTCAGAATGCAAATGAGTGGGCGGCCCGAATTGAAACGGAAACCACCGCTGAACCAGTTGTGCTGGCAGTCGGAGAATCAATCGATCTTTAAAGGCTGATGGCCTGGTGTTGCGGCACCCCGGATATTCTGCGTCACGTGACCATCCCAGTGAATCTCACTCAATAGCCCGTCGAAGCTCACGATAGAATGTCGTGAACGACATTGGCTTTTTCAACACCGGTGAGTCGCATATTCAAGCCCTGAAACTTGACGCTTAACTTCTCATGATTGATGCCCAAGGTGTGCAGAATCGTAGCATGCATGTCTCTTACATGAACGGGGTTTTCAATGACCGATAGCCCGAGGTCATCGGTCTCTCCGTAGCTGACTCCTGGTTTTACTCCCCCACCAGCCATCCACAGGGTATAGGCATCAATGAAATGGTCACGTCCACCAACTTTCTGGTTGCGGGTTTCGCCCATCGGAGTACGCCCGAATTCACCCGTCCAAATGACCAGTGTCTCATCCAGAAGCCCGCGCTGTTCCAAGTCCTCAATCAACGCGGCTGAAGCCTGATCAACCTGCTTGCAACATTTTTCCAGATCTTTCCCCAAAGTCTGTCCCGGGCCACCGTGATGATCCCAATCAGTGTGATAAAGCTGGACAAAGCGTACACCACGTTCGACCAGTCGCCGGGCTAACAGGCAATTATTTGCGTAGGACGCGTTACCAACCTGAGCACCATATCGATCGAGAGTTTTTTGGCTCTCGTCCCCAATGTCCATCAGTTCAGGTGCACTGGACTGCATCCGATATGCCATTTCATAGGCTGCAATCCGAGTTTCGATTTCCCTGTCTCCGACGGCTGCAAGCCGTTGACGATTCAACTCTGCCACGGCATCGTGAAAATCGCGTGCCCGATCCCCACGGAACTGCTGTGGACTGGTCAAATTGACGATCGGGTCTCCAGAGCTTCGAAATGGAACACCTTGATGTCGGGAAGGCAGAAATCCACTCGACCAAAGCGCGGCACCCGCTCTTGGCCCTCGGGGACCAGATTGCAGCACAACGAAACCGGGTAAATTCTCACATTCACTTCCAATCCCGTAGCTAACCCACGCTCCCATGCTAGGTCGCCCTGGCTGCGGGGTACCCGAATTCATGAATATCTTTGCCGGGCCGTGATTAAAAACATCCGTACTCATGCCGTGGACAAAACAGAGTTTGTCCGCGATCCGTTGATGGTTGGGCAACAACTCACTGATTTGAGCACCAGATTCGCCACACGGTTTGAATTTTCTCGTGTTGCCAAGCAGCTTGGCATCCTTTCCAAGAAATGAAAAGCGTTTCCCTTCGATAAACTCTTTCGGCGTTTCCTTGCCGTGAAATTCTGTCAGCTTGGGTTTATGCGAAAACAACTCCAATTGACTTGGACCGCCTGCCATGAACAACAAAATGACATTCTTTGCCCTTGCTGGATGATGAAGCACACGGAGACTGCCATTCGAATCGGCAGCCGTGGAATGACTTGCATTCATTAGCTGCGTCAATGCGATGCTACCCAGTCCAACGCCACAGTTCTTAAAAAGCTGACGTCGCGTAGCAACCTGCAATAATCGCCTTTCGTCACCCATGTCATCATTCTCTTGTTATGAACTCATCTAGATTCATCAAAACTCTTGCAGCAGCAGTCAATGCGTATTGCTCTGCACTTGCCCCTGAGACAACTTCGTCTTTCTCAAACTTACGTCTTTGCTCTTTGACAAACTCTTTCAGGTATTTCAGTTCAGCAGTTGAAGGAGTCCGGCACAAAGCAAGTCGAAACATGTGGTGGAGTTTCGTGTTCAAATCACCTTTTCTGACAGTGGTACGCTCAGCTAATGCCTCTGCCAATTCGAACAAGCCCGGATCATTTGCGACCATCAAGGATTGCAGAGGAGTATTTGATCGACCACGCCTGGTGCAGGTTACGTTGAAACGCGGCGTATCGAATGCCGTCAGCATCGGGTGGGGAGAACTACGATAAAAAAAGGTGTACATCGTTCGCCGGAAACGGTCTTCACCCTCGCTCGTCGGCCAGTTCTTTTTCTTCTGTGTAAACGCATATACTCCCGCCGGTTGGGGCGGATACACCGAGGGACCGCCAATCTTTGGCGAAAGTTTGCCTGAAGCAGACAGGGCGAGATCCCGGACAATTTCGGCGTCAACTCGCAAACGATTCTGTCTCCCCAACAGCTGATTCATGGGATCCTTCCTGTCGAGATCAGCACGAGTGGTTGATGCCTGTCGATACGTTGATGAAGTGACAATCAACCTGAGCATCTGCTTGCGCGACCATCCACGCTCTACAAATTCCGCTGCGAGCCAGTCCAACAGTTTCGGATGTGAAGGAACGGATCCCTGAACGCCAAAATCCTCAACCGTTTCCACTAGCCCCACCCCAAACAACTTCTGCCACATTCGATTAACGGCAACACGGGGAGTAAGTGGATTGTCTGAGTCAACAAGCCAACGAGCCAAGTCCAGACGCGTCAATGGTCGCTCCAATTCAGGCAACGGATGCAACTGGTTGAGGACAGCGGATTCGACGCGTTGGGCAGGCCGAAGAAAATCACCACGAGTCAGCAGGTGGGTTACCCGAGGCTGTTCGAGTTCCCGCATCACCATTGCTTTGACGCGTGCTGCTTCGAGCGTTTTCTTTCTGGCCTGCAGAGCATCACGCCGCACTGCAATCACATCCGCTCCTGCAGGACGAGTCGATGAGCTCAACAATTGAAAACGGCCAAGATTGTAAGGAGCCCTGCCTTGATTGAAACGCATCCTCAATCGAAGCAGTTCACCTTTTTGAAATTCGGCTGGTTCAGAGAGAAGAAACTTCGCCCAGTGTGCTACGTTGCCTTTCTGATTGGTATTGATGGCCCATCCGCTCTTCAGATCACTATCAACTGCTAAAGAGATGCCATAACCACTTTGCGAATAATCAGCCAGGGCAACTGGTTCCAAGGGAATCTGCTTGCCGTCGGCAACCTCGAAACGCACATCAACCATGACAAAGTTGCCATTGCCGGCTCGTCCCGGACCACCCTTGGGCAGGGATTCATGTGGCAAAACATTGAGCCGGAAAGCAGCGACCGGCCCCTTTTCAAGCTGATAAACGATTTCGTAGGTGTCTTCGATCTCGTTTGGACCACTTACCAACAAGGATTGATCCTCAAGCAAAGCAAAACTTGCGTTTGATTCTGCCTTCGATTCCAGTGGGCTCAACAAGGTCCACTCTTCCGGCTTCACCAACTCATTTTCGGCTTGCTTTTTTTCCTGGATTGCAAGCTCGGCCAATTGCCGTTCCAGCTCTGCAATTTCGTCGGCATGCGGACTTTGTACGGTAACCTCAGGGCCTCGGTTGTTTCGGTCGGCGGTATTATTGAAGAAAGCAAACAGGCTGAAATAATCCTGCTGGCTCACAGGATCAAATTTATGGTTATGGCATTGGGCACACCCGACCGTCAGCGCGAGCCAGACAGTCCCCGTCGTATTTGTCCGATCAATCACCGACTCCACGCGAAACTGTTCTGCATCGGTGCCGCCTTCTTCATTGATCAACGTATTGCGATGGAAGCCGGTAGCAACCAGCTGCTCAATCGTCGGTTCCGGAAACAAATCACCGGCCAATTGCTGAATCGTGAATTCATCAAAGGGCATGTCCTCATTGATTGCCTTGATCACCCAATCTCGATAAGGCCACATGACCCGCGGATTATCAAAGGTATATCCATTCGAATCTGCGTACCTGGCCTGATCGAGCCAATGGCGCCCCCAGCGTTCACCAAAGTGCTTTGAGCGAAGTAATGCATCAACGACGGATTCATAAGCGTCTGGCGACTCATCCTTCACAAAGGCGGAAACCTGCGCCGGTGTTGGCAACAAACCGATCAGATCCAAGTAGACTCGCTTGATCAAAATCTCACGGTGAGCTTGAACTGACGGATGAAGTTCATGTTCCAGCAGTCGTTTCACAATGAAATGGTCGATTGGATTCGGGCACCACGAGTCTTCCCCGACACGAGGAAGCTCTGGTTTAACGACTGCTTCAAATGCCCAGTGTTTTTGATACTCAGCACCCTGCTGTATCCAGTTTCGCAGAACGTCTTTTTCGTGCTCCGTAAGCTCGCCACTCTCAGGAGGCGGCATGACCTCATCCGGATTCGCAGTCTCCAGACGCCGCACCAATTCAGATGCAGCTGAGTCGGTCGGCAAAAGTACTCCGGCTTCGATAGCGTGTTGTCGAACGTCAAGCCTCAAATCCGCTTGTCGGTGCTCCTCATCCGGGCCATGACACGCAAAACATCGCTCTGCCAGAATCTTGCGGACGTCACGGTTATAATCCAACTCTTGAAACGCTGGGTCATCTGCCCACACCTCGACGAGAAGGCCGAAAGCGAACGCCGACCAAAACAGGATCCGGAAAATGGCAACTCGATTGCTCACAAATGTAACCAGTCAATAACGACACAAACACAAAACTGCCCATGCCCGCCGCGATGCACACCGGAATCTCTGGCAGACAACATTCGACTGCCCAACAGGAACGGTCAGAGGTGGATTATAGATTATCCTCAAGTCGCACGTACAGCTTTTATCATGGACGGAGCGACATCACGACAGAGAAAGCAGTGATCCATGGGCGTGTTTTCTTCCATCCCACTAACGAAACACGGATCCGTTACGATTTCCGGCAACACCCCGGCGGCGTCTGATCGCTAAGGTCTCGAAACTTTGACCACAGATGCAGCTTCACATTCAGGTTGTGGTACGCTAACCGTTGTCCGATGGATTGATCTGCCCTCTGAAAACTACACCGATATTCGCCATGATTCCCGCATACCCCCTGCTCCCGAGTTCGACCAGATCCAGTTTCCTGTGGGTGATACTTTTTGCCTGCACAGTTTCTGCTGCTTCTACCGCGGACGGTGCTGACGATCACGAATGGAAACTGAAACCACTGAAGTACAACAATCCGGGTTTGGAGGTTGACTTGGGCGTTGGTTTGTGGGCATGGCCGATGCCGTTGGACTACGACAACGATGGGGACATGGACCTGTTGGTGGCCTGTCCCGACAAACCATCCAATGGAGTTTTTTTCTTCGAGAATGAAACACAGGATCCACATGATTCCAAGCCCGTTTTCAAAGCTGCCATACGACTGGGCAAGACAACCCACAATTTTCAGGTCAGCTATGTCAACGGACAAGCACGCATTCTGAAACCTGGCTATGAATTTCCACGAGATGCTGTGACTGGCAGTTATGACTTTTCCAATCCAGTCAAAATCTACCCCCGAAGCAATATTCATCCACGCAATGTTCGCGCAAACATGTGGCGATATGTGGACTACGATGGTGACGGAGACCAGGATCTGATCGTTGGTGTCGGCGACTGGTCAGACTATGGCTGGGATGATGCCTTTGACCGGTCGGGGAACTGGCAAAATGGCCCGCTGCACGGTTACGTCTACCTCATCAAAAACCTGGGATCTGACGAAAATCCCGACTATGTTGACCAGCCGACCATGATCACCGCCGGGCAAAGTGTGATCGATGTTTATGGTTGGCCTTCACCCAACTTTGCCGACTTCGATGGCGATGGTGATCTTGATCTTCTCTGTGGTGAATTCCTCGATGGGTTTACTTACTTTCAGAATGTCGGCTCCCGATCTGAACCAAGTTATGCGGCTGGTCAAAAACTGCTGAATCGTGATCAACAGCCATTGACCATGGATCTGCAGATGATCACACCGACAGCAGTTGATTGGGACAAGGATGGCGACATCGACCTGATCACCGGTGACGAAGATGGGCGTGTGGCTTTGCTTGAGAATACGGGTGAACTCCAGAAAGGCATGCCTCTTTTCGAGGCTCCCTATTATTTTCAACAGCAGGCTGATTCACTGAAATTCGGTGCTTTGGCTACCCCATTCGCGTACGACTGGGACGGAGATGGTGATCAGGACATTCTGTGTGGTAATACTGCCGGATACATTGGTCTTTTTGAAAATCTCGGGCAAACCAACACGGGATCTCCACGATGGTCTGCACCCAAACGACTCAAGGTCATCCCAAATTCGTCATCTGAACCACAAACCTTCCGCGTGATGGCTGGTCCCAATGGATCCATTCAGGGACCGTGTGAGGCAAAATGGGGTTACACCACTCTCTCCGTCGCAGACTGGAACGGTGATCGTCATCCTGACATCATTTACAACTCGATTTGGGCCAAGGTCGGACTGCTTCTTGGAACACAAGATGGACTGAAAACCGCCGAATTGACGACCATTGCTCCAGAGCGTCCACCTCAATGGTATTGGTGGAACCAGCCGGAAACTGCAGCAATCAGCCAATGGCGGACGACTCCAATCGCCATTGATTTTGATCAAGATTCAAAACTTGATCTCATCGCTCTGGATCAACAGGGTTTTCTCACCCTTCGCCGTCATGGCAAAACGGCAACAAGGTTGTTCGTAGATGAAGACAACAAACCCATTCATCTCAATCCCAAATCATGCGGCAGTTCAGGACGAATCAAATTGGCTGTTGTTGACTGGGACAGTGATGGAAGACTTGATGTTCTGGTCAATTCTGAAAACGCCACGTGGTATCGCAATTGCGTCAATCGAAACGGAAAAATCGTTCTTAAAAAAATCGGCAATCTGGCTCACCGCAACGTAGCCGGTCACACCTCCAGTCCGGCAGTATGTGACTTTGACAACGATCAAAAACCAGATCTGTTGATTGGATCTGAAAATGGAAGGATCTATCACATCAAACATGATGACTGCATCACCTATACCGCGGAACAACTACAGGCACGTGAGCCAAAAGCTCTGGAACAACCACGCTTTCAAGGACTGATCAAGGAAGAATTCGTATTCACGAAAGCCAAATTTCCACAGTGTCACGCCTCAACAATATGCCGAACCAACCGTGGCCTTGTCGTTGCCTGGTTTGGTGGCACACGTGAAAAAAACAAGGATGTGGGCATCTGGGTCTCCTATCATGACGGAAACCGCTGGAGCAGTCCCAAGGAATGGGCCAATGGTGTTCAACACAGCGGTCTGAGGCACCCATGCTGGAACCCCGTACTTTTTCAGGCAGAAGAAAATGGGCCCACCATGCTGTTCTTCAAAGTGGGCCCTGACCCACGGACGTGGTGGGGTGAAATTCTCTTCAGCTACGACCATGGCCGGACGTTCCGGGATCGGAAACGCCTTCCCGAAGGCATTGATGGGCCAGTACGGTGCAAACCCATCCTGCTTCAGAACGAGTCACTGCTGTGTGGCTCATCAACCGAGTACGACGGATGGCGTGTTCACTTTGAAAAGATCTCCCTGGAACATGGCATCCCCAAAGGTACCTGGAATCGAATTGGCCCAATCAACGACTCAAATGAGTTCAACGCGATACAACCTACTTTCCTGAAACATCCAGACGGCCGTATCCAAATCCTGTGCAGGACAAAGGAAGGAGTCATCAGCACCAGCTTTTCGAATGACGATGGTGAGACATGGTCTACCATGGAAGCCACCAATCTTCCCAATCCGAATTCCGGTATCGATGTAGTCACACTTCGGGATGGGCGACATCTGCTCATCTACAATCATCTGGGGTCAGGAAAAACAGGCTGGGGACGCAGAGGCCTGCTGAATCTTGCAATGTCGGACGATGGCCTATCATGGAAAAAAGTTGCTGTTCTCGAGCAGGAAGAAGGCAAAGAGTTCAGCTATCCTGCCATGATCCAGAGTGAAGACGGTCTCGTTCACATCACGTACACGTGGAAACGACAACGCATCAAGCATGTCGTTGTTGACCCACGGCAACTGCAACCGGGAGAGCCTTTAGGCCTCGAAAACTGGCATGATGAGAAGAAGACGAATGAATAAAGCAGATTCATGCAGAGTCTGAAAATGCCAATCATCCAAGCTTCTTTCTGTTGATGGGAATTGTTTGATGCAATCGTCCTCCACATTTCCTTCAAAGATGGATCACACGAACTTTGACTGAAGCAAAACTGCATTTCGCACGGGGCAGCAACCTTTCCGAAAAGGCTCCATGGAATCAAGTACCAAAAGATGAATTCCAGACGACGTGCGCGGTTCAGAAAAAGTGCGCGGTTCAGAAAAAGCTTGCGTTGATACTCGTTCTCACGTTTTCAATGACGCACTTCATCGTTGCGGACTTTGCCACAGGCACGGAACCAACGCAAGTGATCCCCGAAGAGAAGGAAATCCGCCATGCAATTGCAACGGCATTGCCGCTGCTGGAGCGGTCATCCCGAGGTTCCGCCGAAAAACGCAAATGCTTCACTTGCCATAGCCAGGCACTGCCTGTTATCGCCCTAAGCGAAGCAAGATTGCATGGTTTTGAAGTTGATTCAAGCAACTACGAACGACAAATCAGCCATACCATCAACCATCTTCGTAAAGGCGAAGAGAATTACAAAGAGGGAAAAGGGCAGGGGGGTGGTGTCGACACTGCGGGCTACGCCCTTTGGACACTCGAAGCGGGACAATACCCTGCTGACAACACTGTCAATGCGGTTGTAGGTTTTCTACTCAATAAGTCAATGGATTCTGCTCATTGGCAGTGCACAAGCGATCGGCCACCTTCGGAATCAAGTGACTTTACAACCACCTATCTCGCGGTACGTGCATTGAAATACTACGTTAGCCAGAACGATCGTAAAATCGTTCAACAGCGTTTCAAATCCACGCTGCAATGGCTGCTGTCAGCGGATCCCCTGACAACAGAAGACCGCGTATTCCACCTCCGTTCACTCAGCTATCTCGGTGCATCTCCGGAGTCACTGAAACGCTTTGGTGAAAAACTGGAACTGTTGCAAAACCCTGACGGAGGCTGGGGGCAATTGGAATCAATGCAAAGCGACCCGTATGCGACGGCCACTGCGTTGGTCGCATTAGCAAGAACCGGCCAGGTTGCTCCAACAGATTCAGCTTACTGCAAGGGTCTCAATTTTCTGCTGAAACAGCAAACAGAATTTGGTTCATGGCATGTGAAATCACGAAGCAAACCGTTTCAAAAGTACTTTGAAACAGGCTTTCCTCATGCACAAGATCAATTCATATCCACCACCGCCACGGCCTGGTCAACGATTGCACTGTTATTGGCCTTGCCAACGCAACACGAAAACAAAAGACAAGGCAATTGAGCACCAACCTGAAACGATCTTCTTTCAATCAGATGTGCAAATTGTCCAGTGACTGAATTGTCTTGAGAATCCAACGGTCTGGAACCGGGTTAATTGCCAGATGCACTTCATGAAAATCTGAACACCGGGAATTTCAGACATCCTCAGTATTGGTTTTCTCGCGCACTAAAACGTTGTCACCATCGATTTTCACCTCAAAACAATCGACTCGCGTTTTCGGATTATCCTCCCACGATCCGTCGCGAATGCAAAAACGCCAAGCATGCCACGGGCATGTCACCATTTTATCCTCGACATAGCCCTCAGCGAGGGATGCTCCCATGTGCGGGCAAAGGTCGTCGATTGCAAACCACTCGTCTGCTGTCCGAAAAACTGCAACCATCCGTCCATCCACGGGAACGGCTCTACCTTGGCCTTCTTCAAAATCCGAGATTTTTCCCACTATTTCGAAATCGCTCACAGTTTTATTCTCTTCCTGCTGCAGGTTTGCCTTGTACAAAAAGCTTTTTCTCAGCCACACTTTAACGTTTCTGGCAAGAAAATGCGGGCCCCGCTCGATAAATTAGAAAGCCCACGGATGTGGGAGCCTTGTCACAGGCCTGTTGCCGCCAAACGTCTACCTCAACGATAAAACTCCATGATCAATCTTGACCGCCGCCGCAAACTCGAGTCCCGCGTCTGGCCCCATGTACAAACGCCTGCGCAATACGTTGGGGGCGAACGCAATATCGTTGTGAAGGATCATTCCACCGTTCGGGGCAAACTCTGCCTGGGATTCCCGGATGCGTACACCATCGGGATGAGCCATCACGGCTTGCAAGTACTGTATTCCCTCATGAACCGGAGAGATGATTGGTGCGCCGAACGTGTGTTCACACCATGGCCAGATATGGAAGCGATGCTTCGCAAGCACGATATTCCGCTCTACAGTCTGGAAACATTCACAGCCTTGAGCGAATTCGATGTGGTCGGTCTGTCATTGCAGTATGAGATCAGCTCTCCAAACGTTCTGACCATGATTGATCTTGGGGGCATTCCCCTGAAGTCCACAGATCGCACCATGTCAGACCCATTGGTGCTGGCAGGTGGTCCATGCTGCCAGAATCCCGAACCGATGGCGGACTACTTCGACGTGATGATTACTGGCGACGGAGAACCAGCCCTGCCAACGATTTGCGACCTTTGGCTGAAACTGAAAAAGGAAAGACAATTACCCGATGGCAGTTATGCGGATGGGGAAATCGGTCGCAAGCAGCGCGAGGAGGCTTTAGTGATCGTCGCGCAGACGATCGCAGCAGCGTATGTGCCGCGTTTCTACATGCCAGAGTATGGAGATGGCCGAATTGCATCACTCCACCGCACAAGAAGTGATGTGCCGGAGACCATTGCTCCCAGCGTAATCAGTGACCTGGATGGGATCCCTTTACCTACGAGCCCGATCGTTCCCTACATTGAATGTGTCCATGATCGGATTGCAGTGGAAATCATGCGTGGCTGTCCGCACTTGTGTCGCTTCTGCCAAAGCACAGTCATCAAACGACCACTCAGAATCCGTGAGGTTGACACGATCGTTGACGCCACCATGGAGAGCTACAAGAACACCGGTTACAACGAAATCAGTATTCTCTCGCTCTCCAGCAGCGACTACCCGCACTTTGAACCGCTGGTAACGAGGCTGCACGAAGTCTTCAAGCCTCTCGGAGTCAACATCAGTGTTCCCAGCTTGCGAGTGAACGAGCAACTGCGCACGCTACCCATTCTGCTTGGAAGTGAAAGACGACGCAGTATGACTCTGGCACCGGAAGTCGCCCGTGACGACATGCGTGAACAGATTCGCAAGAAAATCAAGAACAGTGATCTGATTGAGGGTTGTCGTGTCGCCTTCAAAAATGGATTCGAAAGCATCAAGCTGTATTTCATGTGCGGTTTACCAGGCGAAAGACCTGTAGATCTCGATGGAATTGTTGATTTGGCCGAAGAGATTGCAACGGTTGGCAAAGAAGTCAATGGTCGCTACGCGAGAGTCACTGCAAGTGTTTCCAATTTTGTGCCAAAAGCGCATACGCCTTATCAATGGAATGGAATGCAGCGTAGAGAATACTTTCAGTGGGCCCACAAATACCTGTGGAGTCGACGGCGCATCCGGAGTGTCAATATCAAGTGCCACGACATTGAAACAAGTCTTCTGGAAGGTGTCCTGAGTCGCGGCGATCGCCGTACGGGGGAAGCTATCCGTCTTGCGTGGGAACGGGGCGCAAGAATGGACGGATGGCATGAGTACCTTGATGCTCAACGTTGGTGGGATGCAATTGCAGACGCGGGAATCGATGTAGAAAAACAAGTCCACGAGAAATATGAGTTGATGGACAAACTGCCTTGGGATCACGTGAATGTGAAATTCGGTCGTGCCTACCTTGAAAAAGAGCAGGGCAGGGCAACAGTGCAACTTGCCGAAATGGCGAATGCAACCTAGCGCTCAAGTACATCTTTCACATCAGTCTTTTCCATCAGTGTGACTCTCGACAGTCGAATCATGGCTGGAATCAAATGGTTCAATGTGAACATGCACGTCTCTAACCCGTGGTAGACTCACCAGCAATTTGTCTTTCACGTGATGAGCAATTTGGTGCCCAGCATCCACGGTCATCATGCCTTCGACTTGGACATGGATCTCGATAAAGTACTCAAGTCCACTCTTGCGAACGCGCAACTTCTCAACAGCCTCGACACCACCAACAGATTCGGCGATTTCACGAACCTGTCTAACGGTTCCATCGTCCGCTTGTTGATCCATCAATTCGGCGGCAGTCGAGATGAAAATCCGACCGCCTGTATAAATGAGCGCAGCACAAACGAATAAAGCTGCTACCGGGTCGATGAACCGACCCCAATCGCCGACATAGGGAGCCGCAGCCAGAGAAACAGCAACCAACCCCGACCCGATGGCATCACTACGATGGTCCCATGCAACGGCTGTGAGGGAAGATGAATCAAGCCGTTTCGCAACCGCCATCGTATACCGATAAACCCCCTCTTTTATTATCGCACAGACGCCTGCAACTATTCCCGCTGCAAGACTTGGTACTGCAAGCTCACCGCCAAATCGCTTGATTGTCTCCAACGCAAGCAAGCCGGCACTGAAGGCAACCAAAAGTGAAACACTGAGCCCCGCGATGGACTCTGCCTTGGTGTGTCCGTACGGATGGTCATCATCTTCCTCGACTTGGGCCATGCTGAGTGCACCACGCACGGCCATGGAACTGGCGACATCACCGATTGAGTTCACTGCGTCTGCAATCAGAGCCGCTGAACCGGTTACGATCCCGCCAGCCAGTTTACTGATCACCAGAAGAAAATTTACTCCCAACCCCCAGACGGCAGCATGTTTGGCATCCACGTAAAGCCGCTGGCGAACGGCGACAGAGGCTTCATCGCGGGGAGGAGTAATTGACAAACAACCATCTCATTCGAGTCGGAAAACTGACTGAAACTCAGTTTAACAATAATTAGACGGGAGAGCCTGCAGGGCAAATCCCGGAGACCAAGTCGCCAAAACAGAGACGTTATCCCCGGTGTTGACAAGCTGCGCTGCCAAACCTGCGCTGCCAAACCTGCACTGCCATCCATGCCAGATGGAAGATGTTCCCTCGGCTGCATCCAAGAAGATCCACACAGCCCCTATTGTGACCTACAGTTTCATCGGTATCTCGAAGCGTGGGAACAACAGATGGCCACAAAATCGATAAAATCAGCAACTCACAATTGCCAGCTGTCCAAAACCGGCTCCACCACATCACTTTCCTGGTTTGCCGCCACGACTTTGCTGGGGGCTTTTCTCGTATTTCAGGTCCAACCGGTCATTAGTAAATGCGTACTTCCATGGTTTGGTGGAACTCCGGCCGTGTGGACTACCTGCATGCTGTTCTTTCAAGTGCTTTTATTCACGGGCTACCTTTACGCACATCTGCTCCGCACGCTTTTTCGACCATTACTGCAAGGCTGCATTCATCTTGTGCTGCTTGGGATCGCAGCGCTTTCGCTGCCAATCGAACCCTCGAACGTCTGGAAACCCACTGGTACGGAATCTCCGACGCTGCACCTTTTGTGGATGCTGAGCGTCCATGTCGGTCTACCGTATTTTGTGCTGTCAAGCACTGGGCCACTGGTGCAAGCATGGCTCAGCTATCGAGACAACTCTGACCGCGTCTATCGGCTCTATGCGCTTTCGAACGCCGGATCGCTGGCAGCGTTGCTGAGCTATCCGTTCATCGTCGACCCGTTACTTTCAGTGTCAAATCAATCGCTGATCTGGTCCTTGCTGTTCTGCCTTTTTGTTCTTATTCAGGGAGTCATTGCGATTGGGCTTTTCCGCATGCCTGATCAAACCGACAGCCCGCCAGATATGATGGCTCGTGAGAATCCAGTCACGAATGACGACTTCGCCAGTTGGAAAATGAAGTTGTCGTGGATTGCCTTACCAGCTCTGGCATCGCTGATGTTGCTCGTGGTGACAAATCACATATGCCAGAACGTTGCTGTGATTCCTTTTCTCTGGGTACTGCCGCTAAGCTTATATCTGATGAGTTTCATCATCTGCTTTGATTCACCCCAATGGTACAAACCAAAATGGACCGCAGCACTTACGTTAGCCGGAGTCTGCATCATTCCTCTCTTGGAAACTCTACCGGGACACTTGCAACTGATCACGGAAGTTTCGTGTTACCTGTTGGTTTTACTCGGCGTCTGCTTGCTTTGCCACGGCGAGGTAGCGCGTTTAAAACCCAACTCATCGCAGCTCACGCAATACTACATGCTGTTGTCTGCTGGTGGTGCGATCGGTGGATTCATCGTTGCAGTTTTGTGCCCACTTTTTCTGACGACCTATTTTGAGTTGCCATTGTCACTGGCAATTGTTACCGGCATGGCATTTCTGACCTTTTTTGCTTGCCGTAGCTGGAAGCATCCTGATTATGACTGGAGCGTGGCCAATCGACTGAAGTACCCGGCAATGCTGCTGATTGCATCGCCGATGATTGCCATGTCACTTGCATCTGAAGGTCAGTCGATCGCATCGGAAAGGAACTTTTTCGGTGTTCTTCAGGTGCTGAAAGATGAAAATGGCTTGCGTCTGATCCATGGCAGCACAATCCATGGCATGCAACTGTCAAATGAAAGAAGTTCTGAACCAACTACCTACTACGGAAAAACCAGTGGAGTTGGGCTGGTTCTAGAATCAATGCAGGAAAAAAATGACGAGTTGAATATTGGCGTTGTCGGCTTGGGATGTGGTGTCTTGGCCACGTATGGTCGTCCAACGGATCATATGCAGATGATCGAAATCAACCCTGCTGTCATCGAGATCGCAAACACACATTTTTCATTTCTTTCCGACAGTAAAGCCAGAATCACAACGCACACAGGAGATGGCCGCCTCATTCTGGAACGAATGTCGGATGAACAATTCGACATTCTTGTGCTTGATGCGTTCAGTAGCGATGCGATCCCAGCACACTTGCTAACCCGAGAGGCATTTCAGCTCTACAAAAAACGCTTGAGAAAAGAGGGCGTACTGGCGGTCCACCTCTCCAATAACCATCTCGATTTGGTTCCTCTGGTCCATCGACTCAGTCAAGATTCGAAACTGAAAAGTAAAGTGATCCGAAGTTCAGCCGATCAAACACTGGGAACTCACGCGGCAACATGGGCAGTGATCATGGTTCAGGATCATCCACTATGGCACTCAGAGACCCTCAGGCACGCGCAAGAACCCAAAAAAAATGAGTTGACCTCGGCACCACTTTGGACTGACCAGCGACACAATCTGGTAAGTGTTTTGAAATTGTGGTGAGACAGTCCAACCTGACGGGGGGACGGACGAAACCACTCAGCCTGTTAAAATAGGCGGTTTGCGATGGTCGATTAGGGGTTCGCTTGACCAAATTCGGGCGAAGTCGACTTTGATCTTGCTGGTTGTTTCACGCGTTTGCTACGTTCCGAATTCCTTGCTTCAGGTTTGTAGCTGTTTTTGAGGGAAAGATTGCAGTCGAAGGCTCGGGATGGTCGATCACGACTTTGTTTCCGTTTCCTTCGCGCTGAAAAGTCTCTCTTCGCTTACGGATTGCTTCCTGGGACAAGGATCACGGCGCTGACGACCGACACGGAAATGGCCAATCAGTTCGTTTGATCAGGATGATTTGACGTCACTGGCCCGGTCAATACGCGCTTTCGCATCCATTCGAAACGACAGGATCTCACCCTCCGAGGGTGTTATCGTTTCGATGGAAGTTCCAGTCCCAAATGGGAGCAATTCGACCATGCAAATATACGGCCCTTATCGGGTTTCAACGGCCCAGCCAAGTGCTGCCAATTCACGCAGCCAAGCCCAAAAGCCGGCTGCCAACGCCCCGCAACCTCGCTCTTCATCGGTAGATCAACTTGATTTGTCTGCCGGAGCAAGCAATGTGAATCGTATGGCCCCGAGTTCTGCAGTCGCCGGCGGTGGCGAAATCCGGATTGATCGGGTTGCAGAACTTCGCAGACAGATCTCGGACGGCAGCTACGAAACGCCGGAGAAACTGGATGCTGCCCTTGATCGACTACTCGACCAATTCGCGTAGTTCCACGGCTGCAATTCAGTTTTCCGAGGGAACGATTTGCGTGAGGATTACGTAGAATTCAGCTCTTGCGAGGTAACAACTCGCAGCCAAAACGCATGTAATCGCCAAAACATGGCACATTACAGCGGTTTCGCTGGGTCTCAACTTCGCGGTCAGTTAAAATACTGCCGTGAAGGCACTCTTCGGATGGGAAATTAGAGTTTTTCCCTTCCGCCATTTATCGAATCCCAATTCGCGTTGATTACCCCCGTGTCCGCTGCCGATTCTCTCGAACCACTGAACGTTTCTTCATCGCCTCGCGAGAGATTCGAAGAATATCTACAGAGCCGTGGCCTTCGACAGACGAGTCAGCGAAAATTCTTGATCGAAGCAGTTTTCGCAGAGCATGATCATTTTGACGCCGATGAGCTGATCGACCGGCTACCCCGCCGTGGTGAAAAAAACTATGTCAGCTCGGCAACGGTCTATCGCACACTCCGAGAATTCGTTGATGCCGGGTTGTTGAAGAGTTTTCAACTTGATGGGCGAACCGTTTACGAGCTGGACTACGGCTACCCGCAGCATGACCATCTTTACTGCTCACGCTGCAGAAAACTGTTCGAATTCCAAAGCAGGGATCTGATGGAGATTCGAGACAGGGTGGCAGCCGAAAAAGGATTTCGGGTTAGTGGTCATCGAATGATCATTCACGGAATCTGCCGAGAATGCGGTAAGAGCCGCAGAAAAAAACGCAAGCAGGATCTCGTTTAGAACGCCTCACGAATTTGCTTCAGAATCGCCGAGAAAACCAGTTCGTTCTGATCAAAATCACGGCTTTCTGCCTGCATTTGCAAAACCAGAGTCAAACTCCCTGAACGCATGATCGTAAGGCGGGA
This sequence comes from Rubripirellula sp., assembly GCA_012270065.1. GTDB lineage: Bacteria > Planctomycetota > Planctomycetia > Pirellulales > Pirellulaceae > Rubripirellula. Next base: position 147,471 of record JAAXJB010000039.1, read on the forward strand.
GACGATGAGCAGGTCGAGGTAGTAGAAGCGAAAGTCAACACTTCGCTCATTTGGCAAGGCCTCATCAAGAGATAGTTCTTCCCGCTCGATTTCTTCGTAATCCTCGGCTATGGAACCAGCCACTTCGTCGATGATATCCTCAATCACCCGGGTTTCATGATCTTTTTCAAAGCTGAAAAAGCCACCCGAAGGAAGCTCCAGCGTTACCCCGTCACTACCCTCATCTTCTCGACGCTCAATTTCCCTCCAGTTGTCCGGGTACAGGAATTTGATTCCAAATAATTCAAATGTGGCAGGCATGCTTCGGATCAGTGTTGGTGTGTTGATCAATCATTAAGGCTGACTCTACTCATGATGCGCGAACGGCCCGATAATTCCCAGAGGCGTCTCATGCTACCGACGCTCGAAAACCAAGCTCATCTTGCATGAAACACGCAAGTTTGATACCCCGCAGATTGCTGTAAAGACTGTCATGGAACCAATCATGTCCTCCAAAATCCCAACAAGAACAATTCTGATGCTGTTGCCGGCATTCATGGTTGTTTGTGGCTGCAACAGCATCAGCCACAAGCAGCAGCGAAAACTGATTGATGCCCGTCGTCATTCCGGCATGGGCTTTCAGAAAATCCACAACGGCAGTTGGGAGGATGCGGAAAAACTGTTTCAAATTGCACTGGAAAAATCCGAAAATGATGAACGTGCCCACTGGGGACTTGCTGAATCCTATTGGAACCGTGGAAAAACCGACATGGCCGTTGAACACATGGAACAGGCAGTTCGCCTGAGTGCCGGTGATCCGAAAATGGTGCAACGTTTAGGACGAATGTACCTCGACATCGGAAGTCTTGATAAAGCCGCGACACACAGCTCATGGGCACTGGAGTCGGAACGTGACTCTGCAGACGCATGGGCTCTCCATGGGGACTGCCTCCATGCAGCAGCTATCGAAAGTAATGCTGGGCATGAAGGTTTGCAGCCAGCACTGGCAGCCTATCATCGCGCCCTGGCACTTCAGCCGGACTATCCCAAAGTTCAGCAAACGGCGGCAGAAATCTATCTGAAGCAGCAGCGTTACGACCGAGTCCTGGCGACTCTTGACCGATTACACGATACGCACGGTGTTGATACATCCCCGGCACGTGTCGATGTGCTACGTGGAATTGCGTTGAAGCAGGAGGGAAGGACAGACGACGCCAAAACCTCGTTCGAACGAGCGATTGCCAAAGATGGTAACGATCCTGACCCACTTATCGAATTGGCAATGTTCGAACTCGAACAAGGACGGTTGCAGCAAGCCAGATCGCATCTTGAGCGGGCAAGGCAAATTGCCCCTGCAGGGATCGAAAACAGCTTCGTGGATTCAAAACTGCGTGAGGCAGAGCAGAAAGTCGCGGCCAAGCCTGCCAGACAAGATGGCATCTCGAACCAGAAACGCTGATTCGTTCTTGTTGAGAACCGATGATTTTTCTGCCACTGAACAAATCCGATCACAAGGGGTTGGAAAAGATTCCCATGAACCCGGAAGAAGCTGTAGCTCGCCTGGCAAGTGCTTCCTTTCCTGCGATTCAATGTGCTGGCATGGTGATACCGTTCAGTTCCTCATCCGGGTGAAACGATGCAAAAACACCAATCGAAACAATAATTCGGATTGTTCGGATCGCACGCATTGAAACACCACAAGGACTGCGAACTGTGGACCCCGGCATTACGTCTGATTGCTCTCTACCGGAAAAAATGGCTGGTTCTTCCCAATTCCGGACATACTCGCGACTCAGTCGCGATCTGTAGGCTAGGCTTGCTTTGTCGTGGGTAGTCCATGCCTGCCAAGCTTGAACGGGTAAATTGCTTCTCAATGGAGCCTCAACATGTCACTCTACAACAACGCCAGTCAACCATTGCCCGGAGGACACGATCCGGTCGGACCGGACAGCAAGGAGTTTGTCGATCGGCGTAGTACTGCAACAAGCAGTCAGCAGCAGGCGGAACGGAGACAATTTGGCAGCTCCCATAATGGACTTTCACCGGCAGGTCGTGAACTCGCTGTTGCCATTGATGAATACAAAATGCAACATCATCGCCGTTATCTGACCTGCGACGAAATGCTTGCGGTGATGACCAAGCTGGGTTACCGGAAAGCCGATGGCTGATTGCACACTTTCATTTCATGAGTGGCTGCAATAGCTGACGGCGGGTCACAACGCCGCGAACCTCGGATTTTTCATCACGCAGGATGGCGATTTCACCGCCAGAATCGTACAGATTCAACAGCAATCTCAGATGGCGATCTTCTGTCCTGCCATTCAGCACGGGCTGACATTTCAAATTGGGGTTCTCGCCACATAAATCAGCGTACCACAGAAATCCGCTGATTCCGTCTTCATCCTTGACAAGAATGAGCGGGTGATTGTGTCGCCTTGCTTCATTCTGCGCCGCATGAACATCAATCGGTGCGGAGACGATGGCCAATCGGTCCGCTGGCACCCCAAATGAAATCGCCGGCTCACTGCCCACCTCGTATAAACGCTGCGCTAACGAACGCTGACCTGCAACAAGGATTCCTGCCTCGTAACCATGTTTCAGCACCTGCTCCAATTCACCACGAGCCATCGCCAATCGCAAGCGGAAAGGGGTCTGGCCAGTTATTTTCTGCAAAGCCCTGCCCAATAATCCCAGGATCAGCGACACGGGACTCAGCAACACGGTCGTCAGTAACAGTGGTGGGCGAGCCACGGTCAGCAATCGATATGGAGCATGATAGAAGAAGTACTTGGGAAGCAGTTCTCCAAAAACGAATACAATTGGTGTCAACAAGATTGGCCCCAGCAATTCAGCACTGGACCCGACACCGAACCAGGCAGCCACCCCCATCACAATGGCGAAACTGGTCACGTAATTGGCGAGGTTGTTTCCTACCAGAGTCGTAGCCACAAAAATCGCCGGATGATTCAACAACCAAATCATCCAGCGGGCCGTCTTCGACCCACTCAATCCGTCGAGAACAAGACGCGTACGCGAAACCCGATAAAAACCGGTTTCGCTACCACTGAAAAAAGCACTCAGGGAGAGCCCCAGCAGGAACAACAGTAAAGCAACGATCATGGAAGCTCTTCCTTCCATTCATCCTGCACAATATCGATCCAGATACCGTCCTCTTCTGCTTCGACTACTGTCAGCAGGTATCCGGGTAATTTCGCCGTATCGCCAACACGAGGTAATCGCTCGTTGTTTCTCTGGATGTACCCTGCGACCGTATTGACGCCTTCCTCGGTCAAATCGATTCCAAGTCGCTTTGCCAAGGCTCGCAGTCTGACCAGACCGGAAACACGAAAGTGGTTTTCTTCAATTTCCTGGATGACAACCTCACCGAATGGATCCGCCTGCTGCCGTGGAGCGAGGATGCTTCGCATGATCCCGTCGATTGAGACAGCGCCCAGCAACTCACCAAATTCATTAACCACGACAGCAACAGAACGATTCTCATCATTCAATCGATCCAGAACCTGTGAGACACGGGCTGACCACGGAGCATAAATCACCGGTTCGCAAAACGAATCCAGATCATCCAACTGGCTCGGACGCAGGGTCCTTATTCGGACAGAGTGTGTAATCATTTCACCGGTCTTGTCGGTCACCATCAGGTATCCACTTGGCGGCATCATTTCGACCACCTGCTTTGGTACAAGAGGACCGGCACACATCCAGAGTTTGTTTCGAGGTCTCATCAATTCGCCAACCCGAGTCCCTGCAATCTCAACAAGCCCCTGAAGGGCCATGCGTTCACGCTGCAACAGCGCGGCATCATCGGTGGTAAGGTTGATGGCCCGCTCGATGTCTGAAAGGTCGATTTCGGGTTCAGGCTTGAAAGATGGCCAAACCAGACGGCTCGCGGCCTGATTCACCACGGTCACCAAAGGTACAACGGGACTCACCATCCGCACTGCCAGGGAAAGCGGCGGTCCAAGCATGATGGTAATTCGCAATGGAGCGAGCACAGCGACACTCTTAGGCAACATTTCGCTGAAGAAAATGATGCTCAACAAACTCAGGATGGTAAATGTGATTGCGACTGTACGCCCCGCGCCATCGTCATTTTCCAATCGAGCACCGACAATTGCCGCAATGGCAAAGTAGGTCATGTTGATCAACAGATTCCAGAACAGAATCGCAGAAAGCAGGTGTTCGGGACTCTGCAGCATTCTTGCAGCAACCCTTCCCCCAACACCTCCATGCTCCAGCGTTTTTCGACTGCGTTGCGTGAGTGAAAACATGGCAGCTTCGCTGCCGCTAAATAGAGCACTGAATACAATCAGAACTCCCATGGCAAGAAGCCAAATCCAGACATCCATGATCCAATTCAAGCGTTGTCCCCACCAGCACCACGATCACGTTCGAGAGATACATCAAAATCGCTCAATGAGGGGATCATCATCGCAGCCGTTGTGAAGACGTAACCAACCAACAATGCAAAGAACACATACAAATGATCCGTTTGCAGGAGGAATTGAGTAATTGCGTAGAAGGTGACGAGGGGCAAACCGAATGAAGCAAAGAATATCGCTGAGGACGGATTCCGCCACCCCAACGATGCAAACAGTGCCGCACCGCCGCCGAGAATCATCACGAGAAATGGAGCCAGCTGAAGCTGAAAGGCACCACGAAAACTGACCATGATCGTCATGCAAATCGCGATACCAACACAGAGAAAAAATACTGTACCCAGACTCGCCAGAATCGCAGTCCGTCCAGCAACATAGTTCAGACCAGAGTGCAAACCAAGCATCACAACAAAAACATAGAGAATGAATGCTCCGAGAATCACATAAACCATATTCTCGTAAGTCATCACGCCACATGCGGCGAGCAGAATTACCAGGGTGATCGGCAGCAAAATCATCTCTTTGGCAACATACAGCACACCAATCAGTTTACCAAAAATGAACTCTTGGGGACTGAGGTCGGTTGCGAGCAGGAGATCGAGCGCGAGTCCATCACGTTCACCTGTGATGGAATTGACAGCCAATGCATTGACCAGAACAAGACTGATCACTCCGAGCGCAGCGACGGGAATGGTTGCCGATGGAAGAGCTCTCCCTATCCGACCGCCAGGCTCCAAGGCAACGCCCGTTTGAATCTGGGAATAGAGAACCCCAGCGATAAAAAGAAAGAAAACTACAAACGCAACACGAATCACGACGATTTTGCGACCATAGGCCCATGTGCGGACTTCGCGCCAAAGAATTGGATTATCCCAGACATGTTTCGGAGATCGTGCTTTCCAATCAGTAACCTTACTTTCATTTTCAAGCTCATCCGAAGACTCGGGCTCAGGTGCCTTGACCTTCACATCTCTCGACGGATTCCAGACCCTTACCTTTGCTACGCCAAAGGCCAATACCAGAGTTGAGAGCACAACATTACTGACCACAAAGAACACGACACCAGATGCTGTCTCACTTGAGAGGCTCGAGAGCGGCGATGCCGCAGCAGCCAAAGCTCGCGGAGGGCTGAATAGCAAGGTCATGGACTGCGGTGCCTCAACGAGGAAAGCAGCCAAGACCTCACCAATTCCCATGTACAGCAGCAAGCCAAGTACCGTCATCGCAATCGCCTGAAACGTCTTGTCACGCCACATACCAACCACCGTGCCGATACTACCGGCGAGAACAATGGTTGCAGCTGTGACCACGAAGACTCCCAAAACCTGCTGTGGCGACACGCCACCAAGGAGTGGCAAAGCCATGAATAGCGGCAATGCGCCCAGTAGCATCGTCATCGGAGTCAGCAGGGTTGCGGTCAGCTTGCCAACAACAACTTCAAAACCTGATAGTCGCGTCAGTAACAACAAGAGCAAGGTGCGGCGATCTTTTTCCTGAGCCACGCTACTGGCAGCACCGACGGCAGCAAAACTGGCCAGCACAAGTAACTGCAACGGCGCCAAGAGCGTGAACATCCAGCCTCCGAACCGGGCCGAATCGCCACTGGTGGCCAATGATCTGGACCCATCGAGAACCAGATAACCGGTGCAAAGAAGGAGAAAAAGCGTCAAGACATACAGACCGCGAATCAGATACGTCTTGGGGCGTTTGGGCACCACTACGGCTTCGCGGTTGAAAATTGGTCCGAACATGTACTCGGGAAATCGGGAGAGAGATGGAGATGAAATCCGGTCCATAGGGTAGCAAAGCACCACCAACATGGCAGGCGTCAGCTAGTCCCAACAACCGCTACAAACTGATTTATCCGAAAAATGACCACTGGGCAGACATTTTAACTTACAGGCACAGCTCAAAGAGCAACTTTACGCAGGAACTCATACTAGTGTTTCTTCGGCCGAGGAATTTCTTGCAAAACGGGGCTCGGTCGTCGATGAGGACAACCCACCGCAGGTGATTAAATGATTTCCAAGCTAAAAGCCGTTCGCCACTTCTTGATTGAGGAAGAAGGTCCGACGTCGGTGGAATACGCCATCATGCTCGCAATGATCATAGGAGTATGCATCGTCGCAGTCGTTTATCTGGCAGGGAGAACCGGAGACAGCTTCGATTCATCTGCGGGAGCGATCTCAGGGGCAATCTCCAACTAGTCGTTTCCCCTACCGGAGCCGTCAAAACGATGGATTCTATTTCGCAGGCATCAGCAACTCGACGCCGAATCCTGATTGACTCCGGTGTCCAAGGCGTTCTTGTTCGAAGAACTGGTCTCTACGCTGCTGCAACGGGTCTGTATCTGGTAATCGTGTTTGTCCTATCAGACGCCCTTAGCCATCCTCGTGAATCTATTGCTGAGTCAGTCTTTCGTTGTTTGGATGAGGCTGTTTTCTGGGCCCCGGGTTTGATGCTGCTGGCGCCTCTATTTGCCTATGATCTCATACACGTTTCAAATCGCTTTGTCGGGCCCATGTTCCGACTACGTCGGGAATTAAGGAAACTCTCGAATGGCGAAATGGTAGCGCCGATCTATTCACGACAAGGTGATTATTGGTCAGATGCCTCCGAGTCGTTCAACCGCTTACGTGATGAGCTGGTCGAACTCAGAGGAATGAAGCTCACAGCTGACAATACGTCCGATGACGCGATCAACAACGACGTGGACGCACCAGCTGCAGCAGAGCCCTCTCTGGCCGAATGATGCGTAAACGCCAAGTGACAAACTTGTTCACTTCCAATCCTGAACGCACCCTCTGTGTAAATAGCCAACAGCGGCCAAGCGCGAACCAGCCTTACACCAGCCTCTAAGGTTGTCTTTTTTCACGCTAATGGCGTAATCATCCGGCAAGGGTTAAAGTGGCCCTCCAACATGGTGTCAACTCTGGTGACACCTTTCCATGGGCTGGTATGCTGGATCCACACCATCCGGCTCAGCACCAGGACTGGACTCGATCGAATCGAGCACTGACCCAAAAACAATTCGACCATCATTGCACTCGACTTCGAGGGGCTCAAAGCGTGAAGACTCTGTTCCAATCAATCTCTGGTGGATCATGCCTCCTTAATCTTGATGCGCGGAGCATGGAAGAAATAATCGAGGCCGCTGTTGAGTTTCTGGTACAAACCGGCCGGCTTCCAGAAAACCAGCAAAAGCAGGTAGTTGACGGAGTTCTGGAACGTGAAGAAATGGTCCCAACGGTAATCGGCCATGCTTGCGCGGTCCCACATTTCTACAACGAGTCAATCGCTGAACCAGCGATGGTATTCGTGCGTCTTCGACACGGTGCCAACCTCGGTGCGCCAGATGGAATTGCGACCCGTTTCATTTTCCTGCTGATCGGCTCCGAACAGCAAACCCTGCAGCACTTGGACGCTCTCTCGTCCATCGCCCGATTGATGTCGGATAATGTTTTCCACTTTGAGCTTACCTATGCGAAGAATCAGCAGGATGTGGCTGATGCGATGGAACGTCACATCAAACGCAATGTACTCGCCACGCCACCGAAGCCACGTGAAATTTCCGAGGGCTTGACCTCGGCGCCGAAGCCGTTTGCCGGAATCAAAGCGGATATCAAACGTCGGCTACCCCACTATCTGGATGATTTCAAAGACGGTTTAAGATCCAAGAGCATCGCCTCCATTATCTTCATGTTTTTTGCCTGCCTGGCACCGGCAATCACATTTGGCGGACTGCTTGGCAGTGAAACAGGTGGTGCTATTGGCACGGAACAGATGTTGATCTCTACAGCTGTATGCGGCGTTGTTTATGCATTGGTCGCTGGCCAACCCTTGATCATTTTGGGGGGGATCGGGCCAATGCTGATTTTCACGATCATTCTCTACCAACTGTGCAATGACTTTGACCAAGGCGATAATTTCTTGGGTATCTACGGTTGGGTTGGAATCTGGACAGCTGTTTTGACTTGTTTGTTGGCGATAAGCAACGCCAGCAATCTGATGAAATACTTCACACGATTCACCGATGAAATCTTTTCAGCATTGATGTCCCTGATTTTCATTTATAAAGCAGTGGAAGGGATCATTCAGACGTTCGTGGAGCCCGGTACAGGTGGTACTGAGAAAGCACTTTTGGCACTCATTCTCGCGGTCGGAACCTTTTACATCGCGATGTCACTGGCGAGATTTCGAAGCAGTATTTATCTGTTCCCATGGATGCGCGAGTTCCTTGCCGACTTCGGTCCCTCAATAGCACTTGCCTGCATGATCGGCGTTGCTTGGTGGCTTGGTGATGCCACAACACTCGACACACTGAGCGTAAGTGATACCTCGACCACAGAGCAGGGCGGTGGTTCGTGGCTCGTTGACCTCGGCGCGGTTCCACTTTCGATCAAATTATTGGCCATCGGACCGGCAATTCTTGCCACCGTTCTGATTTTCCTCTCACAGAACATTACCGCACGCCTCGTCAACAGCCCAGGCAATCATCTGGTGAAGGGCGAGTCTTACCACTGGGACCTTGCGGTCATTGGAGGCCTTGTGGGTCTCTGTTCACTTTTCGGATGGCCATGGATGGTTGCTGCCACTGTCCGCTCTCTGGCTCACGTGCGTTCGCTCGCAATCATTGAAGAAGTTGTCGGAAAAGAAAACCACCAAAGCGAGATCATTCATGTGATTGAAAATCGTGTCACAGCTGTTGCTATCCATATCCTGATTGCAGGGACGCTGCTGGCGCTTTCGCTACTGGAATACGTTCCTAAGGCAGCGTTGTTGGGTATCTTCCTGTTCATGGGATTCGTTTCACTCAAAGGCATCCAGTTCATTGAGCGTCTGGGATACTGGCTTATGGATTCGGCTTTGTATCCGGCGAATCACTACACCCGAAGGGTACCCACTCGTACGATCCACCTTTTCACCCTGGTACAACTGATCTGCCTGATCGTTCTTTGTGTCGTCAACCTGAGTCCATCTAATTCGGTCAAGATCCTGTTTCCAATCTTCATCGCTTTCCTTGTCCCGGTTCGCGCATTGCTCGGCCGCTTCATCGACAAAGACCACCTTGCGTACCTTGATGCCGATGAAGAACCAGACGACGAGGGTCTACACTGGGTCTAGATGAACCCACATCAATGCATTCAAAAAATACGCAGGTGATTTTCCCGTAGCCATTCTGAATCCAACAGTTCCCAGACATCACCTGCTTCTGCCTCATCCTTGACGTCTTCGACAGCTTCCGTTGACGAGTACAGGTCGCGTATCGCATGATCCACTGAGTTGGACAACGATGCTATTTTCCGTGGATTGCTGCCTGGCCCGAGGATGGCACTTGACTGCGTCGTTGAACCTCTGACGATTAAGGAGGGATTTTCTGCTTGTGCCTGAATCGCAAACCGACCATCCTCTCCTTCTGACTCATCCACTAGCGCAAGCTTGTTCAAGACAAACAGCGCGTCTTTTGCCGTCACAGCATTGTCTCCCGAAACATCCGGTAAACCACCTCTGAAATCAGCCAGGACCGGTGATTCAGGTACGTCACTGCCGAAGACACCGATGTGATTCAAAATGTGCAGGGCATCGGCAACCGTGACCAAACCGTTCAGGTCCGCGTCGGTTTCAATCGCAGCATTTTGCCAAGGTCTTTCCGAAACAACCCGTAGCCTCCCCTCATCATTAGCAATCACCTGCGTGAAGCGATCCGCTTCCAACTCAGGTGCCTCATAGACGAATTCACCCAGCATCCGTATCTGCTCACCCGAACTGACGTACACAGTCAACTCTTCTGATTCAGCCGACCCGACAAATTCACCAATGCTATCGAGATCAATCTCGATTCTGGAATTCCCATTTGACTGAAGAACATACTCCTCGAATCCAAAAACACGCCCTTCGATATAATCCAGCAATTCGAGTGTGGTCGAAGTATTCACAACGAGTCGATCGATTCCGGAACCACCGTCCAACCTCGTGAAGTTATCACCAATCAACTCGAGGACATCCGCGCCACCGCGAAGATCGACCTGAACCATGCCAGCAGTCAGGGGCAACGGTTCAATTACAACGGACTGAGGCAGATCATTTGTGGTAACGGTCAATCCATCGTCGTGGTTACTTTTCACCAACTTTATTCCGCTAACGCTTTCCTCAAAGAAAACCTGTTGGGCATCCTCCGACACTCGCAATTCGCCAGGCCGCCACTCCACAACGCTAACAGGCAAAGCCTGGTCCGGGGCCGACGCGTACAGTGCATCCGAGTTCGCTGCGTCAACACGAATGCTGACATTGCCTGCTTCATTATTTTCCACAAGCAAATCAGGGATACCTACCAGAGTAACAGTCTTTGCCATGTCCCAGTCGAATGGCGTAAACACCAATCGACTTTGGTCAATCGAGATATCTGCAGGACCCGACGGCCAGTCCACCAGTTCCAGATCAACTGACACGTCGCTCTTTGGCCTTGACGCGAGAGATATCGAGAAAACATCGGTGCCCATGTTCTCTGCAACAACAGTATCACCATCAGTCACATCAACCACGACAGCTGAAATTTCATCATCAACCACAAGCAAGGATGCCACCGATGCAACCTGATTCTCAGCAGTGCTCGAAATCTGAATGCTACGGTCTCCATCACGATATTCATTATCAAGCACTGAAATATCGAATGTCACCGAACGCTGACCAGCTGGGATCGTCACACTCCCTGGAAAAGCAAGCTGGCCGGACACGTCCGACGCAACAGAAACATCCAGCGGGGAACCTATGTCACCACTGTTGCGGTGAATCACTCCCGTAAGAGAACCAGCTGTCTCATCAACCGAAGGCGAAGCCAGCGTCAGCGTCAGTGCCGAAACATCATCGTCCTCAACCGTCAAGGTTGAATCAGCACCAATGTATCCTGCTGCCGAGGCCATGATCGATACCGACCTGTCTCCATCGGCCACACCATCTGAAACACTGTAAACAGGAACTACAACTGAACTCGAACCCGCTGGAAGCAGAACCGTTGATGGCAAAGCCACCTCCGTTGAATCAGCACTCAAGGCAACCGTCAAATCAGAAGCAGGGTCATCATCACTGCGAGTCACGGTTAAAAGAGATGGGGCAGGGCGGGAATCTGAAAGAACCAACTGATCCATTGCGAAATAAGCTGGCGTGTTCATCCCATAAATACCAACATCCGATGAGGTCAGTGAAAACACGAGACTGCTCGCTGAACTCAATGAAGAAACATCGACCAGCGTCCAGTCTGTCACCTGATAATCAAGGCTGTTATCAGAAAAACGATAGTCCGCGAGATAAAAATCTACCGTCCCAACCGAGTTGCTCGACGAATCAAAGCCCTCAATCGTCAAAAGGAAAAAGTCCGGATCGTCGCCGGTCTCTCCACCAAACTTCTTCGCAAATGAATCACCCTCCTGCATCGACAGTGCTGCGTAAGTCGTGTTCGTCACCATCAATGAATCAAATGAAAAACCGTCCGCAACAGTAACCGTGGGCAATTCAGGATAACCATACGCGCTGGCAACAAAGTAAGTCGATGAATCCAGAGATCCACCACCACTGATCGAACTGTACTGGTTCAAATAACCAGGCGTCGTGGTATCAGTCCCATTCGACACCGACCAACCCGACCAACTCCCGAAACTCGGATTGAAGTCGTTGTTCAAAAACACCGGACCAGAAGAAAAACCACCAGAACCACTGGAACCATTGTCCGCCGAATCAGGACCAAGAACCGAACCAAGATCTTCGGCATGAACCGTGGCACGCGAATCACCCTCACTCACGACTACCTCGCTGAGTGAAAGCGTCAATTCCACATCATCATCAAGAATCAACAAAGTCGCATTGTCAGACTCAAAACCTGCCTTGCTGACAACCAGTTCCACTGTCCGGTCATCGTCAACCACCGAATTATCAAGCACTGAAATATCGAATGTCACCGAACGCTGACCAGCTGGGATCGTC
>JAAXJB010000039.1:159923-213449 GCA_012270065.1 Rubripirellula sp.
TCAACCGAAGGCGAAGCCAGCGTCAGCGTCAGTGCCGAAACATCATCGTCCTCAATGAGTATTGTCTGTTGTGCAAAGTCGTACCCATTTGCAATGGCAGTGAAAGTAACTGGACGCGCATTATCGGAAACGAAATCGTCGATGATTTCCCAAACCACACCAACAGACGATTCACCGGCAGGAATGACAACATTCGACTGAACAACCGCTTCGGAATGATCGGACGTGTACAACTGAACCAGCAGATCATCAGTCTGGTTGATTGAGTTTCTCGTCACTGTCACTTGGGGCTGTGCTTCATCGTCCTCGAACTTGATATTGTCCAGCGCAAAGTACCCGGGTGTGTTCATGCCGTATTGACCGATGTCTGACGACACCAGACCGAAGGTCAAGGTGGTTGCATCGCCAATTGAGGAGACGTCAACACTGCTCCAGACATCAACAATGTAATCGAGGCTCTGATCCGCAAATCGGAAGTCAGCCAATGGGAACTCGACACTCCCAATCGACAGACCATTTGCATCAAAACCCTCGATTGTGAGAATAAAAAAGTCAGGATCATCTCCTGACGCCCCACCGAACTTTTTGGCTCCGAAGGAATCACCTTCGCGCATCGACAAAGCAGCGTAGGTTGTATTTGTGATATCCAGACTACTGAACGGACCAACCTGTGATGGGTCTCGGGTTATCGTGGGCACTGAAAACCCCGAGTAGGCATAGCCCACCAGATAAGTATCTGACTCCACCGCACCACCGCCCGTGAAGCTGCTGTACTGGTTCAGATAACCCCTGGTTGTTACATCGGTCGTATTGGAATAGGCCCAACCAGTCCAACTACCATAGCTCGGGTTGTATTCGTTATTGAAAGAAAGCCCAGCAGCGGAAAACCCACCCGCACTGTCGGCACCATTGTACGCAGATTCAGGTGCCAGCCGTTGCCCCAGCAACTCAAAACCTTCCGTTGGTTTGGCTTCCTGCTCGGAGAATTCCGACTGCGTGAATGAGAAACCCAACGCAGGCGTGTCATTGTCCAAAACGAACAATGTGTCGCTACCTTCTTCATAGCCACCAGCATTTGCATTGATCAACACGGTCACATCAAGGTGATCGACATCATCTTCTGGAGCAGTGATCTCGAAAGAAGCAGTCAACTCTCCGGCAGGGATGACAACGGGTGACGAAAAGCTCAGTCTTCCGTTAATCGAAGCAGTTAAATCAACCGTCAGTGCCTCATGGGGAACTGCGTCATTCCGCATCACTGAACCGGAGACAGTGCCACCTTCATCGATCTGGTTCGCAGAGAATTCCAGCGTTAGTCTCAACGGATCATCATCCACGATCTCCAGAGTTCTCTCAGTTTCCGCGTAGCCATCTGCTTGAACACGGATCACGATGTCCCGGTTACCGTCCGCGCTGGCGTTGTCAACAACACCAATCGGAAAATCAACGTGCTGTACACCGGCAGGGATGACAACACTGGTCGGCAGAATTGCCTGCGACTCATCCACGGGCTCAATGGTGAATTCAATCGCTTCGGTGGAATCCCCTCCGATGCGAGTCAAACGGGCAGTCGTTGCATGATCACCATCGTTCTCGTGCACTGACGTGTCCTGAATGTCCAATGCAACAACCGGTGTCAGCATGACGATGTCATCCACCGCAAAGTAACTTGGGGTGTTCATGCCAAAAACACCTACATCCGAGGAACTCAGGGAAAATGACAAACTCCTCGCACTCGAAACCGGCCCCAAATCGACTGTGATCCAGTCATCAAGGATGTAGTCCTGTGTGTTATCAGAGAAACGGTAATCCGCCAGAAAGACGTCCACACTCCCAACGGGCTGCCCTGTGGCGTCCAATCCTTCGATGGTTAACGTAAAAAAGTCCTGATCATCACCAGAATCACCACCAAACTTCTTGGCAAACGAGTCGCCCAAGAGCATCGATAAAGCCGCATAGGTGGTGTTCGTTACAGCGAGAGAACCAAAGGACCGTAAATCATCATCATCGCGAGTGATCAAAGGCAGGTCATAAAAATCACCTTGAGAAGCAAAAGCAACTCCAAACGTGGCAGAACCATCTGCACCGACACCGGGATACGCACTGAACTGATTCAAATAACCAGCAGTTACCGTATCCGTCTTGTTGGAGTATGCCCATTGATTCCATGAGTCAAAATCAACCGAGTAAGCATTATTGAAAGTCAGTGATTCGGATCGAAAATCTCCCAGAACCACGACGTCATCATAAGGCCCGGTAACAATGGTGCCATCCGGATCAGGACCGTTGAAATAATCCTGGGGATCCAATCCGGCACCAACATCTTCAAAATCCACCAGATCACGTTCGAACTCGATCTGGTTCAAAACACCTATTCCGTCAAGATCGAATCCAGCACTACCTTCTGTTGGGCTTGGATCATAGATCACGTCTCCACTTGAATCCAAAGCTGAGCCATCTCCCACGACGTCGATCAGGCGAACATGTGTTACAGCTGCGGTATTCAACAGTGGGCTGACATCCCGCAAATCTTCAAGATCAAAGGGCGTGCCTTGTCCTCGACGGTATTTGCCAGCAAGATTATGAACATTGGTTGGGTCAACGGCTCCAAAAGAACCCACTGGTGATGACGTCAGCGAATCGTTGTCAAACCGGAAGAAATTCACACCATCTGAAGACACCTCTACATAGGCAAGTTCAAGAAAAGTATCACTGAAACTGTTCTCAAAAACGGCGAAATCGCTGCCAAAGCCATCCCGAAGGGGTGAATCAAAAGTCAGGGTTATCTGTCCATTTCGTCCAAGGGTAACCGCATCGGACGTTGTTCCTTCAGCCGGCCCCAAGGCTTTCATGGGCTGTTGAAAAGTTACGTCGACATGGGACCCGGGCTGATAGTCCTGATAGCCACTGGCCCATCCGATGAACGCTGCGTCATCATTTGCAATCGCGGTCGAACCTGCTTGTCCCGCGGCTGGAGCATAGGGACCTGCAAGCAGCCTGCGATCTTCCAGCTGCTCCGCCAACATTTTTCTTTTCACTGTGTTTTTCATAAGACGGTTCCCACTATCTCCTGTCAAACTCAATCGCAGTCGCTTCATCGTTTCAGATCCGGTGTATTTTCATTTCCATTTCTTGTGCAAATCGCAGCCAACAAAACCAGTTCCATGCTCTCATTCATGAACACAACCGAACCATCTGCAAAGAGACCGTTGGCACCCTGCGGATGCATACTTCTGATATCGTTTTCGAACGAAGGTGCACGATTGATTGGAAAGGCCTGATCGAACAGGTTCCAGGCGTTGATCCACTGGCCATCACGAAAATTGGCATCCTCAGAGATCATCAGTGTTCTCGACAGACCATCGGTAACATCACGAAAACGAATCGCTTGATCGTGTATCAACACACCACGAGGTGGATAATTCGTTGTGAGTATCCTCTCTCCATAAATTCCGCCATAATCGGTTGCTCCCTTGCCGCGGTTGAGCACTTGTGGTCGTGACGTACTTGGACAGAGATACGTTTCGATCGGGGTAGCAGCTGCCTCGGCATTGACTGGGTGATCAAACGCGTAATTAAAATCAATTTGTGAATAAACTGCCGGTTGCTCAAGGAATGGCAGTACCATCGCTGACCAGGCGATCTGCTTTCCCCGCGGCGTCTCCGGACGCACTTCGATTCCACCAGGAGGCAGCTTTCGAAAAGCCGCATGGTAATTGTGCAACGCGATTCCAATTTGATGCAGATGATTCTGACACTGCATACGGCGTGCGGTCTCACGAACTGCCTGAATCGCCGGTAGCAAGAGTCCGATCAGCAAGCCGATGATCGCGACCACGACCATCAATTCAACGACGGTAAACCCTGATCGCGCGGTCGTTCCGGGTTGCTTGCAGCGGCTCATCGACACTCCCGTTGCGCAAACGCCTTGCCCACCAAAACCTATCACCGCATTCAGGTGGAAATAATGATCAATTCAAACTACAAGCCTAAGCAGTGATGACTGCACATTGCCCTCATGGCAACTCAGCTTTGGCACGGACCTCACCCAAGAAAGTCACATCGCACCCGGTTGTGTGGTAGGTCTTCTGACTTCCGATGGGTCCATCGCACTGCCTTCTCGTGAGTCAAGCCGGCAGCACTTTGCTGCAAGACCTTTCCTCTACAATGGCTCAGAGAGAATGCGATATCTGACGGGAGAACTCTCCTGTCACATCGGTCACAGCGGCCGGGCCGTCCCGGGGTTTCACCGGAGTTCCCTGTACACGCGTTCGCTCTTGCGATACGCGTCACCACCAACCGTATTGGCTGCAGAGCGTAACTACCGCATCTTAACGTGTCAAACACCCAAGCCGGCTCTTTGCATGTCTTTTCAGCTCGTCATTGCCGCAACAAGGGTCGAAAGCGACAATTCCTGACGCAATAGCAGCCAACCGATGCTGAATTTTTTTCGGTAACATCATGGCATGAGCCTTCATGCCTGTTCTTCACTGTCCGTTCCGAGTGATTCTCCAACGCCATGCTCAATCGATGCCAAATCGTTCTGCCTGCCCGCCTTGCTTCCTCACGCCTCAAAGAAAAGCTCCTACTCAAAGCGGGTGGAAAGAGCATCCTCCATCATACGTACGAAGCGGCATCACGGGTCTCATTGGATGCAAATGTGGTAGTTGCTGTGGATGACCCAAGACTGGCTCAAGAGGTCGAGTCTTTTGGCGGACGGTGGCTGATGACGAGTGAAAACTGCGCAAGCGGAACGGACCGACTTGCCGAAGTCGCAGATGCCTTTCCTGAGACTGAGATTTTCATCAACGTTCAAGCGGATGAACCAGAAATCAACCCCGTGACGGTCGAACTGGTTGCCAAGACGCTGCTTGATCACCCTGATGCGGAAATAGCTACGGCTGGCACGCCCATCCGCCATGAAGACCAGCTGCACGATCCTGCCTGCGTCAAAATTCTCGTTTCAGAAAGGGAAGGGCAGAGAAGGGCAGTCTACTTCAGTCGAGCTGCCATTCCGTATGTGCGAGATGGTATTGACGCCTCATTGTTCAATGCCCATCCGCCCATTTTCTGGCACCACATTGGACTCTATGCGTATCGACGCGATTTCCTTTCCTGGTTTGCATCGCAATCTCCCAGCCGATTCGAGCAACTTGAAAAGTTGGAGCAACTGCGAGCCATTGAAGCCGGAAAAAAAATCGTTGTCGCGTTGGTCGATGCTGCGACCTCCGGGATTGATACAACGGACGATTTTCAACGCTTCAAGCAAAAATTTGAGCGTTGATGTTGATACAGCATCTCAACTGGAAAGCTGAACATCACTTGATTTTGACCGGAGCGCGCAATCGCCGAACACACCATTGCCCCTGAAATCCGGAAGCCGGAACCTCAAAGCCAATGCGATCACTACACCGGCTACCAAACGGGTATTTCCCGGATCCGTATTTGAAAGTTTGCGTCGTCAATCCCACGTAAGAACTGCGATGATATCGCGCCGGTTTTGCAGCCCTCGTTCCGTGCAAGCAACCAAAGTGCAAATCCAGAGCGGAACAGGAATCAAGATTTTTCGACGATGAAGGACTCCCTGTTCGTCAACTCCGAGCAGGTAGAATCAGAAGTTTTCCGTCGTGGAATGAACGAAAGTCCCAATTCCGGGGATCACAAGGGGAAAGACAAACACGTTGAACCAGGAACTCGTCAGAAAACAGGTGGAAGCCGGGATTTCCAACAAGCTTGACGTCATGCCCTCTGGAAACAGAAAAGCGTCACCTTGTGAATTCATGATCCCTCTGGCGGTCGGCGACACTCCAGCCAGCGTCACCAAGGGAGAGTTCAGACTCCGATATTTGCCGCAAAAAACGTGTTTTTTTCGATTCAAGCGGTATCGCTGCCCAGCTCCATGTCAAAAAAATGCCTGAAAGGCTCTCTGGGGACTCCAACCGGGCTGGATGTGATCATCCCATTCAAGAAACTGCCAATCGCAGACACTTCCGAAATCATGGAAGCATGGTATGATCCCATTCCATGACGAAACATATCTTTGTAACAGGCGGCGTGGTCAGTTCCCTTGGCAAAGGCTTAACCAGCGCATCGATTGGGATGTTACTGGAACAGCGTGGGCTCCGCGTCCGGATGCAGAAACTGGATCCCTACATCAATGTCGATCCAGGCACGATGAGTCCATACCAGCACGGCGAGGTTTATGTGCTGGATGATGGGAGTGAAACGGATCTTGATCTGGGACACTACGAACGATTTACCTCTGGCGCACTCACTCGCGACTGCAACTATACAACTGGTCAGATCTACCTCTCAGTCATTGAGAAAGAGAGGAAGGGGCAATTTCTGGGAAAGACAGTTCAGGTCATTCCTCACATCACCAACGAGATAAAGTCTGTCATCAAGCGGATGGGTGGCGATGATGTTGATGTCGTCATCACCGAAATTGGTGGAACGGTGGGTGACATTGAAAGTCTGCCCTTTCTCGAGGCGATTCGACAGTTCTCTCTCGACGTCGGACGAGAGAATTGTTTGTACATGCATTTGACGTTGGTGCCATATCTGAAGGCAGCCGATGAACTGAAGACGAAGCCAACACAACACTCCGTAGGGCAGCTTCGGGAAATTGGTATTCAGCCTGATGTTCTTGTCTGTCGTTGCGAACACTCCATCAGTAGGGAAGACCGCGAAAAAATTGCTTTGTTCTGCAACGTTCCATCGGAAGCGGT
Source organism: Rubripirellula sp. (assembly GCA_012270065.1). Taxonomy (GTDB): domain Bacteria; phylum Planctomycetota; class Planctomycetia; order Pirellulales; family Pirellulaceae; genus Rubripirellula. Next base: position 166,652 of record JAAXJB010000039.1, read on the forward strand.
AATCGAGGAAAAGGACAAAGACTTTTCAATCTATGAGGTGCCGCTGTCTCTGGTTGAAAACAAACTGGACGAGCTAATCGTAAAAAAACTTGGCTTGGTGACCGCGCAAGACCTGGATATCACACCATGGACTGACTTGCTGCACGGACTGCGGAATCCAAGGCATGAAATATCGATTGCCGTGGTAGGCAAATATGCAGAGCACAAAGATGCCTACAAATCCATTTACGAGGCAATCGACCATGCCGGAATGCATCACCAGACCCAGATACGGATTGGTCGAATCCAGAGCGCAGACATAGAACGAGAGGGTGCCGAGCGTCTGCTTAGTGGATACCACGGCGTACTTGTACCGGGCGGTTTCGGCGAGCGGGGAATCGAAGGGAAAGTTCAAGCCATTCGCTTTGCAAGAGAGCGAGGTATACCTTTCTTCGGCATCTGCCTCGGAATGCAGTGTGCGGTCATTGAATACGGGCGACAGGTCGTGGGGCTGGAGGGCGCTCACTCAAGTGAATTTGACAAGGACACAAGACATCCTGTGATTTGTTTGCTTGACGAACAGCAGAATATCACGCAAATGGGTGGCACGATGCGATTGGGTTCCCAACCTTCCGTGCTGGATCTCAACAGCATCGCCGGCAAAGCTTATGACGCTGAAAATATCGATGAGCGTCATCGCCACCGATACGAGTTCAACAATCAATACCGGCAACAATTTGAAGCGAATGGATTGAGGTTCGCTGGAACCAGCCCCAATGGTGGTCTGGTTGAAATCGTTGAGATTCCCGACCATCCCTGGTTTGTTGCAGTTCAATTCCACCCCGAATTTAAAAGCAAACCGCTGAAAGCCCATCCGCTCTTCGCGGGATTCGTCGGTGCAGCTATTGAGCGTCGCTCAGAAAAGCAGACTAGCGATGAAGCTTCCCCTGTTGCCCAACCACGCTGAAAACCGCATGCGTGCAAGCGAGATGAAGCCTCAATCGGCATTTCGAACCGGGAACAGGTTCCATTGATTGAGGCTTGCAGGGGCAAGACTGTCATGGACTAATTCTTGCGGGCAGAGCCCCACATCGGCCAAACCCCACATCCGCCATCAGTTAACAAGAAAACAATCATCCCGCACATTGAAACCGGGCAACCCAAGGGCATGCCCACGAATCACTCACTTTCGTCACCTGTTAAATTGCGAGCGAAACATGAACGCGGCTGAAACTCCAGAAGAAGAAAACGGTCAGGACAACATCGAGCCAAAAATCGAAGTTGACGATGACTGGAAAGAACAAGTTGCAACTGAAAAAGCAAGTGACACCATCCAACAGGATGATCCTCAGCCAGCTACAAGCTCAAGTGATTCAGAAAAGGCAGAGTCCTCGGAATCCACTCCGGAACCACCGCCTGCTTCATTCTCCGTTCTGGTGACCATGCTTTTTACTCAGGCAATGGCGATGCTTGGCCAGATGCCGGACCCGAACACGGGAGAGGCGAAAGTGAACAAGCCATTCGCCAAGCACTACATCGACACACTGGAAATGCTTGAGATGAAAACAAAAGGCAATCTCGATGAGCAGGAAACAGCCATGCTCAATGAAGCACTCCATGCTTTGCGAATGATGTATGTCGACACCCGCAACTGATGTCCAACCACCGAGGCTGAGCATGTCGGGACAGCCGCCTGCAGAAATGGCATCGGTTGTCGACGTGCATCAGTCGACGTGCATCAGATGGTTGCTACACCACCTGGTTGATTGGGCTGCGAGCAATTCCAATTCGCAGGACCTGTTACGCTGAAGCTCTCTGGTACTCAGCAACAGAATCGATAATGTCATCGAGATCTTTCCGGGGCTGATAGTCAATTGCTTCCCGAATTCGAGACAAGACTGGTACACGCCTGCGGATGTCCTCGAAAGATTCATCATACGCCTCGGCGTAACTGGTGAATTCGATCGTGGCCGACGGATTCACTCTTGAGATGACTCGCTCAGCAAGTTCGAGAATCGAAACTGGCACATCGCTTCCGATGTTATAAACACGCCCCGCTGCTGCTGGCGTATCCACAAGACCAACAACAGCAGAAATGACATCATCCACATGTGCGAAACAGCGAACCTGTGCGCCGTCATCATGCACAACCAGTGAGTCACCTCGTAATGCAGCTTCTACGAAACGTGGCAACACCATTCCATAGGCACCGGTCTGTCTCGGCCCAACGACATTGAAAAATCTCCCCACGACCACCGGCAAGCCATAGTCTTTGTTATGTGCGAGAGCCAGAAACTCATCAATAGCTTTTGACACTCCGTAACTCCAGCGTGGCCGTGTCGTAGCCCCGAACACCAGATCATCCTCTTCCATCCACGTCTCCTTCGGATTCTTACCGTATACTTCACTGGTACTGGCAATGAATGTCGGTATGTACTCGCCTCTGGAAGCTCTCTTGCCCAATCGATCAAGAATCAACTGGGTGGGGTAGATGTTGCGTTCAATGGTTTGGATAGGCTGCTTGGCAATCAGGGCAACCCCAACTGCCGCTGCAAGGTGGTAAACCCGATCAGCGCGGTCAACCACGCTGCTCACCAGATTGTCATCCTCGACCGTTCCCTGAATGTACTCCAGCCGTTCATGGCCCATGACACTTGCGAGGTTTTCGGCCTGCCCTGTCGATAAGTCATCGACGACAATGACACGGTGTCCCTGGCTCAGCAGCATCTCGGTCAGATGAGAGCCGATAAAACCAGCTCCTCCTGTAATCAAGCAGGTTGCGGGAGACTTCACGTTATGGATGCTCGGGAGAAATGGTGGAGTGGGTAGCTAAAGCACGCTTTCATCATGATGATTCGAATAATCGCCCAATCCAGACAAAAGAAAAGAACCAAGCCGGAAGAGGGAAACAGATCAGTGGGGCAGACAAACTGTCCTGCAGCTAGTACGCCTTACCAGAAACAGATCATGAAGGGTTGTAAAGGCAGGCGTGGCGGAATGTGGTACTTGTACGGTTCAAAACGCTGCCCTGTTCGGCCAGAACCCCGAATAATTTACTGCCAAACACGTCGGGATGGGCAAAACACGACGATTAGCGAGTTTTCCGAACAGGTAACTTTTCCGGCGAACTATCGACTTATTCCCCAGCCCGCTAAGATAGTAGGGTAGTGGTCTCGTCCCTCCCCCAGCGGACAAGCTGGAAATCGTTGCAGTGTGCAAGGGAGAAAGTTAGTGAATAAGCAGTTGGCTTCAATCAGCTGGCCGCTCATGCGACGGTCTATGCCACCCCCATGGTCGCGAGCGGTGTTTGTATTTTTCTTGTTGTTTCTGCAACCATGCATTGGGCAGTCACAAGCTTGGGGGCAGGACAGCCAGGACGACGCTGCCATGGCAGCATACGCCGACGCTGCCAATTTCCAAACTGGCAACGCCCTCAATTTGGCGATCGACGCTTGGCAATCCTTCCTGTCCAAGTATCCCAAACATCCCATGTCTGCTGATGCCGCTCACTATCTGGGTGTTTGCTACATGCAACTGGAAAAGCCTGATTATGCAGCTGCAGCAAAAGCATTTGAGAGGGCACTGAAGAAAACGAAGTATGACCTGCGTGAAGAGTCGCTTGCAAATTTTGGCTGGTGCAACTTCATTGCGTCAGGAGAAGGTGCGAACCGCGATCAGGCGAAACTGAAAGTATCACTCAATGCATTCCAGCAACTGCTCAAGGAATCGCCAAATACACGTTTTCTGGACCGAGCTCTGTTCTACAGTGGCGAGGCTGCCTATGGCATGGGTGATGCCAAGCGTGCGATCGAATTCTATGACCGCCTACTGGCAATGCCAAAAGCAAAGACGTCACAACTGCGATGCGATGCTCTTTACGCACGAGGAGTTGCCTACGAAGAACTGAAGCAGTTTGAGCGGGCACTTAACTCATTTAATCAGTTGCTTACCAGTTGCGAACGAAGTGAACTGATCACTGATGTGCAACTTCGCATGGGTGACATGCTCATCCTCCAACAGGATTATGCTGCAGCAGTTCGAGCATTCGGCAAGGCAATGGACTCCGCAAACGCTGAAGATGATCGCGCTTATGCACTTTTCCGGCAGGCATTTGCCCATGTCCAAGCTGATAATCCAGCAGAAGCGGCCAAAAAATATGATCGGTTGCTGGCGGAATATCCAACTTCGAATTATGCGACGGATGCAATTCTGGCTTCTGCTCAAAGCACGTACCGCAGTGGGAATATCAACGAAGCAGCGACACGTTTCCGCAAGGTGATGGATCAGAATAATCTGGTCGCTGCCACTGAAGCCGCGCACTGGCTTGCCAGAATTGAAATCAACAGGAACCGCCCGGCAGAAGCAATTCAGATTACACGTGCTCAAATCGGACGGGGGCTGAAGGGCAGGTTCGCAATCGATTTGCAACTCGACTTCGCAGAAGCACTTTCGATGCAGCCGAAGACTCTCGAAGAGTCGATGAAGGAGTTTGAACGCATTTATCGCGAGAATCTCGATAGCACCCTTGCACCGCGGGCCCTTTATAACGCCGCTTTTTCTGCTTTGCAGCTCCAGAATCCGAGAAAGGCTCTTAGCCTCGCACTTGAGTTCATCAAGCGTTTTCCAAAGGACGAGCTTGTACCCGATATCAAATTCGTCGCCGCAGAGAGCCAACTCCTGACCAGTCAGGAATCAGCCGCTGCAGACACGTACAAGCACCTGTTGGAATCAACACGCAAAGACAACATCCAGCGACCGATTTGGGTACTGGGAGCTGGATCAGCATTCATGACGGCCGAACGTTTTCAGGATGTCATTCGGATCATCGGTCCCGAATTGGACAACCTTCCTGAGCCAGCCCAAAGAGCAGAAGCTCATTTTCTGATCGGACAGGCATTTTCCAAGCTAGGAAATTACCAGCAAGCGGCCGATTCTTTGCAAGACAGCATCACATCTGCTCCCGACTGGTCCAGATTAGATGAAGTGCTACTTCTTTCCGGTCAATGCAAGGCAAGTCTTGGAAACAATCAGGGTGCTAGCAGAGATTGGCGACGGGTCATTGAACGTAATCAGAACCGACAAATGACCGCGCAAGCACAATACAAGCTCGGGCAGTTGGCAAATTCAGCCGGTAAGTACCCTGATGCAATCAGATATTATGATCAGGTGCTTCAGAATAAATCGAACCCGAAGCTTGTTCCCTATGCGCTTTACGGCAAGGGAGGCGCATTGATGCAAACTCAGCAGTTCGCCGAAGCAATCGCGCCGCTTAGCGAAATGTTACTGGAATATCCTGACCATCCTCTGCACAGCGATGCCTTGCTTGCCCGTGGAATTGCAAGACGCAACAGTGGCCAGAGCGCCGAGGCTGGTGAAGACCTGAAGACTTATCTTGAAACGAAACCAAAAGGGTTAAACCTCGGTCACGCCCTGTACGAAGCTGCGTTGATTGACCAGACGAACAAGCAACCTGGCATGGCTGCTGCGAAACTTGAAGCACTGATACGTCAAGTTCCGGAGTACCCAACAATGGATGAAGTGCTTTATGAACTTGGTTGGTCACTCGAGGAAAGCGGAAACGAGTCCGCTGCAATCAAGTACTTCTCCATGCTGACCAGGAATCATTCTTCCTCACCGCTGTTCGCCGAAGCAGCCTACTATCTGGGTCAAAAGGCTTATTTGAAAGAAAAGTGGCGGGAAGCCGCAAATCTTTTCCGGCTTGCAAGCGGAGAGTCGGAAGACCCAAAGTTGGCCGAGAACTCTTACTACCGTCTTGGCTGGTCCCTGTTCAAAGCGATGGATTACGCTGCGTCCGAAAAAGCTTTCAGCGAGATGGCGAAGCTGTTTCCCAAAGGTCAGTTCACTTTCGACGCGAAAACGATGACCGCGGAATGCCGATTCAAACGGGGTGAATATCAATCGGCGTATGATGCGTACGCAGTGGCAAGGTCCGCCATCCTTTCGCGAAATGAAACTGCAAAAAACATTCTCGATAAATCGGAACGTCAGGTACGCGAACTGGTTTTTCTACATGGAGGGCAGAGTGCTGCTCAACTGAAAAAGTGGCAAACGGCGATTGAGTGGTATAACGAATTGAGAGAAAGGTTCCCTTCGTCGGAGTACCTTCCACAGATCTTTTACGAAACTGGTTTTGCCTATCAACAACTGAACAAACCCACTGAAGCTTTGGGTTTCTATCAGGAGTTGGCGGACAAATATCGCAATGCAACTGCGGCGCGGGCAAGATTCATGATGGGAGAAATTCACTTTGCTAATCGTGAATACGATCAGGCGATTCCCGAATTTCAGCGAGTCATGTACGGATTTGGAGCAGATCAGGCACCAGATGAGATCAAAAACTGGCAAGCCAAGAGTGGATTTGAAGCTGGAAGATGCAGTGATTTGCTGCTGCAGAATGCAAAAACAGACAATGCGAGAAACAAGGCGAGAAACTATGCAACTGACTTCTACCGATATGTGATCGAGAAACATCCCGATCATGAATTGGCTGATAAGTCTCGCGACCGCTTGGAGAAATTGAAACAGTGATGCACCGCAACAATGACCACAAAATGGCAAGCCGCTCGTTGGTCTTGGCGATCCTGCTATTCATCGTGGCAGATTTCATTACACCGTTGTCCATCGCTCAAGATGCACCAGAAATCGGAGCAGATGAAATCAAGGCTGTGATGCAGGATGCTCCGCCGCCTGGGGAAGAAACGCCTCAGATCGATTCACCCGGCATCGATCTGCTCACACTTGTCACCCGTGGTGGGGCCTTCATGATCCCAATCGGAATCATGAGCCTGATGGTCGTGGCTCTGGCATTTGACAAGTTCATGAGCCTGCGGCCAGAAAAAATACTGCCATCTGGATTCACGAGAGAACTGGAGAATCTCGCAAACCCTCTGGATCGTTTCAGCCCCGGAGTTGCGTTACAGAGTTGCCGGGAATTTGACTCCCCAGCAAGCCGTGTCGTTACCTCAATGCTGCTCAGGACAGGACAGCCGCTGGCGGAAATCGAACGTACTGCTCAGGAGACACTTGAGCGCGAAGCAGACCGCCAGGCATCTTCCATTCGCTGGCTGACGCTTGCGGCTGCAGCAACTCCACTGATGGGGCTGCTGGGTACCGTTTGGGGCATGATCGTCGCATTTCACGAATCCACTTCCTTGACGGCAGACCGTAGTCGAAGCGAACAACTTTCCGAGGGTATCTACACGGCCTTGGTCACCACATTATCCGGATTGCTTGTCGCGATTCCAGCAGCAATTCTCGCTCTCTACCTTGAGAACCGTCTGGCAAAACTGTTTCACGAAATCGAGGAATTCGCATTTCGTATCGCCCCTGCGTTGGCACCCTATGCCGGTTTGCAGCGGCTCGACGAAGACGGAGTACTGCATTCCCTGGACCGGAAAAAAAGCATGACCACTGATGTTCCACAGCCTCCGCCACCACCAAAAGCCGTCAAAGAACAACGCAGTGGAGCCAAGGTAGGGTAAGAATGGCAAAGATCAAGCGTTCCAGTATCGCCAGCACCCTGAGCCTGACGCCGCTCATTGATGTGGTGTTTCTGTTGCTCATTTTCTTCCTCGTGACCAGCGAATTCGAGGAAGAAGAAAGGCGACTTGACATCGTGCTTCCAACAGCGACCAGCGCCGTGCCGATGACAAGTAAACCACGGGAAGTTGTCGTGGACATCAACAACACCGGTGATCTTTACCTATCAGGAAAATCGATCAACCTGGATGAACTCCAGGAATTCCTTGAAGCCGCAGTCGCCAACAATCCGACCAGCCAGACGGTCATCATTCGGGCAGACCGCACAACAGCATTCCAGCCCGTTGTAAGTGTGATGGATGTTTGCAACCAGACGGGAGTAAGCGACTACAGCGTCACCACCAAAGAGGGGCCAGAGGGTTAAGTGACCTTCCTGCACATTCTCGCCCCTTGAATCCTTCAGTCAGTGAATCCTTGAATCCTTCAAAAGCACCACCGATCGAACGCGACAGTCACGTAGCAGAACGCACGTGGACGCTGGATGTGTTCATTGCCGCATTTGCAGGGCTCGTTCTGTATCTTGCTGTCACCCAGCTGCGATATGATGATCCACGGTGGATGTTGAATGCGTGGACTTACACCATAGCGGTTCCATCGGTCGCCCTGTTGATGGCATTTTTTTCCCGCAGTTTTATCTCAACATACGTCCGACGAACGATACAACTGGGCGTTCTGTTCAGTCTGTTTGTTCATCTTTTGTTGATGATGCTCGCGATCAATGTGATCATTTTCAGCCGTTATTTTCCGGAAGCTTTTTCAGGGGTCAAACAGGAGCGTTCTCCGGTCCGTCGGACTGTACCTGAACACCTCTTTCGAACTCCATCACAAAAAGCCAAAGCCCCAGACTGGTCCGAGCCAGTCGACGCAGAAACTGCGTCAAGGGTAACACCGCTCGAAGAACGACAGTTGCCTCCCGTCGACAAAACAGCACCGAGGCTCGAGATTCCCAAAAATCGGGAACCACAACCGGAGTCCTTGAAGGAATTCCTGGTGAAGAGAAGAAAGCCAAGTGAATCGAAACCGCAACCGACTGACGCGCCGGCGAAACTTGCCCGACAGACATCGAACAATACACAAACACCTGATTGGAATAACCAGGCTCCAAAGGCACCGTCTGTTCCTGTTGAGGCAACCGTTGTTGCCAGTCCTGTTGAACAGGAGGTGGAAACTCAACCACGAGCCAGACCAGTCTCACGTTCAGCAGCACCCTCGACAGCATCTGTCGAACTTGAATTCCGTCAGACACGCCAAGAATCGCTCTCTGGTGCCAGAAGCCGTAGCGCCTCTCTCCCCGATGTTGCGCAAGCAAACCAGCAACAGCAACGCCAACGTGCAACTGCTGATCGAAAGCTGGAACCCGCAGGCGCTGCACCATCAGTTCAAGTTGTTGCGACAGGGAAGCAAGTGCCGAGCGCGGAACGGGTCATCGCCAGTGGTGATTTTTCGATCACACGCAGAAATGTTGATCGTAAATTCGACCTGAGCTTCGCACAGGCAACGGGCTCTGATTTTCCTTCAACATCACAGTCCCAGATCACAACCTCAGGTGCACGAAACAACAACGCGGCTGACGTTGGATTGCCCACAGTCAATGCAGGATCGGTCGAAAGAACACCAGGAAGAACGCGCCGAAGCACGACCGGGTTTGCGATGGAGGCCTCCAGTCCACCGGCCGTGTCCAATGGCAACTTCAGCAACACTTCCGGTTCCGCAGATGCTCCGGCTGACACGATAGGTGACCGACTCGCTGACGGTTCTGTGACAAAACGGATCACAAGACCTGGACGAGGATCAGCAGCTGCAAGAATGGCATCAGCGGGTGGCCCCAAGCTTGATGTGATGCTTGACGATGGTCCCGGTGGAATCACAAAACTGGCGACAGGACGTACTGGAATTGTCCCATCCAACCTCCAACCTGAAATCTCGGTTGTCGATTTCTCACGTGGCCAGCGGCCCCGCCGGGACCTTGGTGGACCGGCAACACCGTTTGGTACGCAAGTGGCTTCTGTCGAGTCCTTCAATCGACGAGTGATGCGAACCAAAGGCGGAACACCTGCCACCGCTGCTGGAAATGTCGGGCCAAAAACAGAGGAAGCAATCGAATTGGGGCTGTCTTATCTCGCGGGCACCCAAAATGAAGATGGCAGCTGGTCACTGCAAGGGCATGGCGAAAATGTTCTGCTGCGAAGCGACACTGCTGCTACCGGATTGTGCCTGCTGGCTTTTCAGGGTGCAGGTTACACCCACCGTCAACATCAGTACGCTGGTACCATCAGTCGTGGCCTTGAGTTTTTAATCAACCATCAGCAGGACAATGGCGATCTGTATGTCCCTGAGGACGCTATCAGCAACCAGAATGTCGCTTTTTACAGTCACGGGATCGCAGCATTGGCCATGTGTGAAGCCTACGGGATGACACAGGATCCGGAGCTCAAAGATCACGCACAACGGAGCCTTGACTTCATCGTCAACACGCAGCACCAACAACGGGGAGGCTGGCGTTATACAGCTCAAGTCAGCTCCGACACCAGCGTAACCGGATGGATGATGATGGCTCTGAAAAGTGGACAGCTTTCCGGGTTGCAGGTACCGGAAAAAACTTACCAGGGAATTCAACGCTGGCTTGGCTTGTCACAAATTCCTCAACAGCCGGATCGTTACCGATACAACCCTTTCGCTCCCGACACACCAACACAACGGCATGGCCGCATGGCTACGCCAACCATGACCTCCGTAGGGATGCTGATGCGGATGTACTCGGGATGGCGACGTGATAACGAGGCGATGAAGTCAGCCGCTGAATACCTGTTGGAATATCCGCCACAGATCGGCACGGCCCAAGCCCCGCAAAAAGACACCTACTATTGGTATTACGCTACTCAGGTCATGTTTCACATGGGTGGTGAATACTGGAATCGGTGGAATGAATCACTGAACCCGATCCTACTGCAAAGTCAGGTCAAGGAGGGGGCGACTGCTGGCAGCTGGGAACCGGGCGGAACGATTCCAGACCGTTGGTCTGCTCATGCTGGGCGTCTTTATCTGACAACGATGAATCTGCTCAATCTGGAAGTCTACTATCGTCATCTTCCGATTTACGACGATACGGCAGAGTGATTTTGAGGCACGCCATGATTGGCGACGATGGTACAGAGCAAATCCACTGAGCACATACCCAGAGCTCGCCGACCAGAAAAAACAGAAGAGACTCATGTCATGAGATCGACGCCAGCGGGCTCGAGCAAAATCTGCCACTCAAGTATCCGCATCTGTCTTGGGCGATGTAAATTTGAGCAGTAACCAGTCACCCAACCTTGGTACTGCGTGCCCCAGCGTGATCAGCAAGCGAAGATACCGTGGTAAGACAACATCGGGCTTTCGTTTTTGAATCGCCTTCAATACGGCCTCAGCAACTCTTTCTGGGGGCAGGCCTTTGACACGTGTTCCTCCCCCTGGTTGAGCAGCCTGCGGCGGCAGGCCAGCCACCGACTCCTGATACCGCTGACCTCCATCTTCACGGCGAATCGGCCCCGGGCTCACCAAACAGACATGAATTCCACGCGGCTTCAACTCGAGTCTCAACTGCTGCGTCATGCCCGCTAAGGCATGCTTTGCCATCGCGTAACCACCGATGTACCGCGCCCCAACTTTCGAAGCCAACGATCCAATGTTCACAATCACGCCACCGGTTGCCTCCAAAGCAGAAAGAGCATGCTGGGAGCAGAGCAGGGCAGTGACAACGTTTTGCCGGAATAGTAATTCCGCCTGATCGATTTCCAAAGTTTCAAGAACGCCTCGATCGCTGGCCCCGACACAATTGATGAGAACGTCCAATCTCCCAAAGGTTTCGAGACAGTCGACGATCAGTTGCTTGACATCAGAATCACTTGTGACATCGCAACCACGACAAGTCAAACGCTGCCGGCCACCATCCGAATCACGCGCAGTTCCTTCGGGATCCAGACGAAGCATTGCCTGATTCAATCGGTCACCGTCCCTGCCAGTGATCATCACCCGGTAGCCTGCTTTCATGAGTGTTCGTGCAATCACAAAACCCAAGCCAGCTGAGCCGCCTGTGACGAGGGCCACCGGAATTGCGTTTGAATCCATGAATCCACAGTAAAAGAGACTTGAAGGGCTGAATCGGCAACGTCCTGACCGCAAATTCTAGTACGATCAAAGCAGTTTCGGTATCGCTGCTTGGGCTTTCTTGATCAATTCCCGCCAAACCGCCATGAGTCGCGCTACCAGAAATCATCCTCCCCCAACATCCTCGTGGAGTTTATCGATGTCGCGGCCTACTCTTGATGAAGCCTGCACCAAAATTGTCGCTACCGTTGGCCCGGCGTGCGAAAGTCCTGAACAGATTGAAGAACTCATTGAAGCTGGAGTGGATATTTTCCGGATCAATACAGCACATGGAGATCGCCTACAACACGAGACAATTGTGAATCGCATCCGGGAAGCTTCGGCAAAATGCGGATTTCCGGTTGGTATCCTGCTCGACCTCGCGGGTCCGAAGATCAGACTGGGGCAACTGACGCATGAACCTCTTGTATGCGAAACAGGAACAAAGCTCACCTTTGTAGCAGAAGCCACCAACGAACCGACCGACGTCACCAGTACCTACCCTCGACTGATTGAGGAATTGCAACCGGGAGACCGTGTCCTACTTGCCGATGGTACCGTATCACTTCTGGTTGAAAGCGTGACAGCAGACCGTGCTGAGTGCCTGGTCACTGGAGGTGGCAAAATACGAAGTCGACAGGGCATCAATTTACCCGGTGTTCGTCTTTCGGTTCCGGCATTACTGGAACGCGACATCGACAATGCCATCTGGGCAGCACAGAACGACATTGATTTCATCAGTCTTTCCTTCGTTCGATCAGCTGATGACGTGCTGCAACTCAAAACACTGATTCATTCCAACGGATCAAGTGCATTGGTGATCGCAAAGATTGAAAAACCGGAAGCGCTTGATCAAATCGAAGACATTGTCGAGATGGCCGACGGCATCATGGTGGCCAGAGGCGATCTCGGGGTTGAAATCGATGTTGCCAAAACTCCCGTCGCACAGAAACGCATCATTCAGGTCTGTCGTGAGAGGATGAAGCCTGTCATCGTGGCAACACAGATGCTCGAATCGATGCATTCCAGCACACGACCTACACGCGCCGAAGCAAGTGACGTAGCCAATGCGATTCTGGATGGTGCGGATGCCTGCATGCTAAGTGGTGAAACCGCGATTGGCGATCATCCGGAACTTGCAGTGAACATGATGTCGAGAATCATGAAGTGCACCGAGCAGGAAATGATGCGAGACCGAAATCGCACCAATCAAGTCAACCACCGGGTTCACCCTGTGACCAGTGCAGTTACTCAGGCCGCAACCCACGTTGCAGAAACAATCGATGCCAAGCTGATTGTCATTGGGACGCGTAGTGGCAATACAGCGTGGGTCAACAGTCAAAGCCGGAGTCTGATACCAACAGTCGGGGTCAGCACTTCGCAATCTACGTTACGCCGGATGAATCTGCTCTGGGGCATCAAACCTCTGGCGTCCCAGGAACTGGAAGACACACCACAATTCATCGAACACATGTGTTGCTGGGGTCACGAAAACATCAATCTTCAACCCAATGACCATCTTGTCTTTGTTACCGGCTCGGGTGTATTGGACAAAGCCCACAATATGATGGTGGTGCACACAGTGGAGTGAATGTCAGCTGAAAGGCGAATCCCCGTTCATCCAATCAACGAGACTCCGCGGATTCCTTTATCCCCAACAGAACTTCGCCCGTCAAACGCGGTTCCTGTGACAAACCTGCGTTGATTGTGATTTCGATTCGATTGAATCGTTGCATGACATTCGCGAGATCGACGACCAAAGGTGATTCTGTTATTGGAAAATTGATTCCATTGATGGATACAGATTTCAAATCACCGTGCCATGCTCTGATGATCAACTCGACCATCTCAGTACCCGTCAAACCACTCGGTAGATTAAACCCCCGCTGGTAAACAACACAGGCTTCACTTCCTTCAGGAAATCCACTCAACGGAGTTTCATCCGGCACGTCAACCACGACAGATTCCGGTTCGGTATCCGAAGTTCGAGTCCACGGTTTCCTCAGCCTGATCTCATGCATGCAATCAACGCCTACGCAAATCTTGTAAGCCCGGGAACCCAGATAAATGTGACTCGGTAAAAAAAGCCCGAAACGATCGTTTCGGGCTCGAAGCAACGGGTTCCTCAGGCAGCACGTTGCTCAGCCACCTCAAGAACAACCCAGTGGATCTCAGCAGTCTATTCCTCGTTGTTATTGTCTTGATAATCCTCGACAGCAGTTCGAGTATTGTCAAACGTGGTCCCGTCCGTTGATCCGTTTTCAGTAAAGAAGTGATCGTTCAGACTTCCGAAGAATTGAATTCCGCATTGATCATTACTCAAGACGAAGTATTCATCAGTCAGAATCGTAGAACGCAACTCGCCTGCCTCAGTCAGCAGAGTCAGCAAGGCAGCATCCTTGGTTGCATTGAGTTCGAGTTCAGCAAATTCGATACCTTCAAAACCGGACCCCAACACTATGAAACTCTGCTGGCCCGTCTCATCAAGACAAACCAGACCACCCTCGCGGCCCCCATCAGAGATCTGGGCGATGGTCGCATCGGTACGCAGGTAACTGCTGGCAAGCAGACCAACACTCGCCATCGCCGCACCCTTGGTTCCAATCAATCCGAAATTCAGATCACTGCGTTGCACATCACCCAGAGCAGGAATCGAAACATCATATTCACCCGGTCCTTCGTACCGGACCTGTTCTGGGTGCTCATAAACCACTTTGTACTCACCGGGTACGACATTGGTGAATTCAAAATTGCCTTCGGAATCAGTCAAGACTTCGCGTTCAATCGGACTGTTGGTGTAGTTATTATCTGAGACCAACTTGATTCGCACGCTGGCAAAACCTTTCTCGTCTTCCTCTTTGATGCCATTACGTATTGGATCAGCCCCCTTGTCGCGAACATCCCGGAAATTCTCGACATGGTCAATGAACACATAGCCACTCAAGGTCGATGGTACAAAATCGACGACATCAATCGTCACCGTACCCTGAGCCGTCAGGCTGCCGTCACTGATTGTGTAAAGAATGGTTGCAGTACCTTCGAAACCGGTGTTCGGTATGTATCGGATCTCGCCATTCTCGATGGTCGCGCTGCCCCCCTGGGTTCCCTCAAACGTTGGATCAGGTGTTTCCGTGAGGTTATCAATCGACACCAACGTAAGGGTCTGATTCTCCAACCCAGCTGCCCCTGCATTGTCGTTGGACAGCGCGTCGATCAGAATTCCTGTGGCATCATCTCTCAACGCCAAGCGTTCATCCGGATTCGCCTCAGGAGCATCGTTATTGCCGTTGATGATGATGGTCACGGCCTGAGTCTCACTCCCATCAATGGACGTGATAGTGAAGATTTCAGTAATTTGCTCACCATCCACAAGAGCCTGAATGTCATCGAGTGAGTTATCTACCGTGTAGGTCCAAGCACCATTTGAATCTACTGTGAGACTGCCGAGGGTCACGCCAGAAGAAACAGAAGTATCAACCAGCGATTCACCCGTATCAACATCGTTGATCGTGAGTGTTCCCGAAGTGCTCAGAGTCGTGTTATCGTCTTCGGTAACTTGACCTTGCGTGTCACCGCCAAATACGGGCACATCATTGACACCTGTGATCGTAACCGTGATCGTCTCTGTTGTTGCCCCATCAAACGACTCAACTTCAAACTTGTCAACGAGTTGTGCCCCCTCGGGCAATTGCTGAACAGCAGCCAGAGTATTATCGAGGGTATAATTCCAAGCACCAGAAGCATCTATGGTCAAGTTGCCCAGAGGCGTATCGATATCGTCAACGGATGTGCTGAACACTGCTTCCCCTGCATCGGCGTCAGTGATGGCGAGGTTTCCTGACGTTGATAAAGTCGGATTCGAGGCATCTTCGGTAACGCCTCCCTCATTGTTCCCTGAGATCACCGCAATGTCGTTCACACCCGTGATCGTAATCACGATGTTCTGCACAGCAGTACCATCAACTGATTCAACAGTAAACTCATCAGTAATCTGAGCGCCGTCTGCCAGTTGCTGGATCGCCTGCAAATCGTTCTGCACGCTGTAGGACCACAAGCCAGCTTCTGTAATTTCCAGCGATCCAATGTTCCCTGCCTGCCCAGTAACCGAAGTTGAGAATAAGGCCTGACCATTGTCCACATCATTCACTGACAAAACGCCATTGGCTGTCAACTGACCGTCAGTGACTGCTGTATCTTCCACAACGCCTCCGGTCGTGTCACCAGTGATCGTCGCGCTATCGTTCAAACCGGTGATTGTGATGGTAGCGGTTTGCTGAGCGGTCTGATTTCCGGCACCGTCATCGATGACATAGTTGATTTCGACGACAGCCTGTTCACCGGCGTTGAGAGAAACATAGGCCGAAGGTGTCACTTCGACGGAATCTCCATTGACAATTTGGAATCCAGCCGGAGCTGCTGGATTGAAGGAGACATTTGCAACGGTCAGCGGGTCGTTATCAGGGTCGGTTGCTCCCGTGATCAGGCTGACGGTCGTCACACCATCGTTCTGGGTGAAGGTTTCGGAGATAGCAGGCCCTGGCACTGGTGGATCGTTGACACCATTGAAAGTCAAGGTCGCGGTATGCTCAACTGAGCCACCGTTTCCATCAACAAGCGTGTAAGCGACCTCTACAACCTCTGTCTCACCTGGAAGAAGCGAGTCATACGCTGCGGGGTTTACCGTTACCAAACCACTGGCTTCGTCCACTGTTACCCCGCTTGCGTCTCCACCCCCAACAGAAACCGAACCTGTTTCAACAGTGAGTACGTCACCATCGATATCAAGTCCCGCACTCACCAGATCAATGTCCTCATCCGACAGGAGTGAATTGAAGGTTCGATTGATCGGGTTTGCAATCTGTGGTTGGTCATTCTCACCGTTGAGCGTAATGATGACCTGCCTGACTCCAGTGCCGCCATTGCTGTCAGTAACCGTAACATCGTAGACCTGCTGCCTCTGCTCGCCATCGGAAAGTTCGTCCAAGTCAGCATCGGTGGCCGAGAAACTCCAGGCAACTTCCCCATCCAGACCATTGACTGCAGGGGTAAGAGTTGCACTGAATGTACCAATGTATCCCGCCCCAGTTTCCGCGGTGGAAACTGAATGCGTGTCATCAGGATCCTGATCTGTGAAACTCAACGTTCCTGAGGCGGTGAGTACAGTGCTCTGATCGCCAGTAACATTCACCTGCTCGGTGACTGCACCTGTATCAGCATCTCCCACCTCAACGGTAACAACTGGAGAGAAGTTGGACACACCCGTAATCGTGATGGTTGCTGTCTGACCAACCGAACCGCCGTTACCGTCCACAATGTCGTAATTCAGAACGACAACCTCAGATTGTCCATCTTCAAGGAATGCATAGGCTCCTGGATCAACGTCTACATTATTGCCATCCTGAGTGACACCAACTGCGTTCCCACTTGTCACGACATAGTTGGCGACATTGAGGACATCACCCTGATCCACATCGGATGCCCCAGTCAGCAAGTCGACGGGGGTAACATCCTCTTCCTCGCTGAAGGTAGCGGTTACGGGTGCACCAATGGTAGGAGCATCATTGGTGCCGTTTACCGTAATGATCACATCAACGGAGAAAGTGCCATCCTTTGAAACAACCGAGAATGTTTCGGTGGGTGCATCGCCTGCAGCCAATGCCTGCACGACCGGGTCGGAGTTATTCAGCGTGTAGCTCCAGGATCCCGCGGCGTTGATCGAAAAGTCGCCGTATACGCCACTCACATCCGTTTGTGGCTGAACTTCACTTTCACCATTGTCAATATCAGCAACCGTTAACGAACCAGTAGCTACAAAAGTTGTGACCTCGTCCTCCGTCACGCTACCAGTCGTGTCTCCGGTGATGCCGGTCGCATCATCGTTGAGACCATTGATGGTGATTGTCGCGGTCTGTGCAACAGACCCGCCGGCACCATCCACGATGTTGTAACTGATCGTGATGACTTCGCTCTCGGAAGCAGCAAGCGACGAATACAAACCGGGATCAACGATCGCCTCGTTGCCGGAAACTAGAATTCCGGACAGGTCACCAGTGAAAGTGACACTGTCGGCGTCCACCGACAATGTGTTGTTATCAGGGTCCGAAGCAAATTCCAGCAAGTCAACGTTTGTCTGACTATCGTTCTGCGTGAAGGTCTGGGTGATCGGGCTACTGACCTCGGGGTCGCGGTTTTCACCAATTCCATTGATAATCGCGTAAGCGACTGCACCCTGAACACCGTTGTCCGTCGGCGGATTGACACCGTCGTACGAGTCCAGAATCACCTCAGCCGGGGTCAATGGCCCAGGAGGTACCCGGTTGTACAAAAGGACAGACTCAACTTCAGTCAGGAACGAAGGAGTCACATTCAGAATCAGCCCCTGTACCGGTTGAACAATTTGTACCGGAATGCTGAATGCGTCGTTCAAGCTGGCGCCAACGAATCCCGGATCCGCTGCCTTCACACCACCTGGGTTCAGTTGACCAACACCGCCCAACTCGATGAAGCCTGGCCGCGGGCCGAATGCCTGACCATTGAGGTCGACGCCTCCATCACGCTGGGTATCGAACTCACCGGTATTCAAATCAGTGAACCAGGGATCGTCCACATTACCACCAGTGGCCAAGTAAA
The DNA here is from genome assembly GCA_012270065.1 of Rubripirellula sp. Classification (GTDB taxonomy): domain Bacteria; phylum Planctomycetota; class Planctomycetia; order Pirellulales; family Pirellulaceae; genus Rubripirellula. The sequence continues at coordinate 184,949 of JAAXJB010000039.1, forward strand.
AACTGCTCCACGTGCGAACTCCCAGATCGAGATTGAACTGCACCGCATCCGAGTTGGGAACATCATCACTCGTTCCCATGATGCCGTCCGGACCTGGAAGGTAAGGAGAAAACTCCGTCATGCTGGCTTCAATCAGAGCGCCACCACTCTGCTGAACACTGACATTAATGTCGGGAACATCGACATCATCGTAGCTATCACCGATCCACTGGATCAAAAAGCCCTGATCACCATCACTGAACGCCAGCCCTGGTGTGTATTCGTAATCTGTGCCAAACGTGTACCCAAAAGAGGTCATGGCGCTAAAGACTTCAATAAAGCTGTTCGACTGCCAGTTCGCGGCGTCAGAGACGTAAGTTGCTCCAGTTCCTTCTTGAGTGAAGGTGATACTTGTCAGCGACGGGTCGGTGAAAGCCGTCTCATCGAACCGGAACCTCTGTGTCTCAGTCATCACTGGCACAATGTAGTCCGGCAAGTTCGCAATGATATCGGCTCTAATCTGGAAAGCACCGGTAGCATCTGTTCCGCCTCGCAAGTCGGCATAACCGACCTCCAGAGTGAATTTCTCTCCGACAGGGATGTTGTACTCGCCATTGACCTGCGTGATTTCCTGATCATCAGCAGTCCGAGGAGTGAGAAAAAACTCAGCTAACTCGCCTACACCCTCACCGCGGCCAAGTGCATTGATCACTCCGAGCGCATCGGATGCTGATAGGATGCCATCGTCATTGGTGTCCGGAAAAGTCTGATAACTCGAATCTGCAGCGGCTTCGCCAGAGACTCCAACTCGTGCCAATTCATGGAGTACTGCGAGCGCGTCTCCAGCGGTGATCTTGTAATCACGGTTGACATCATAGGCAGTGTGATAATTGTGCAGGTCATTTTCCCACAGGTCTCCGGCAAGCAACTCGCGCCTTTCGAGAGCCTCGCTCGTCAGTTGCCGGCCGAGCGAACCGTTTGCCCGTCGGCGCGTCGCCGATCTACGGCGTTTTGTGGCTCCGGAAATCCAACCACGGGTCAAGAACTTACGCAAATTTCTCATCTATTTTCTCGACAAGATGCGGGGGTCATGTGGGAAATTGTGGGCAAACCGATACTTCGATGCTTTGAGCCGGCGAGCAACTCGAAGCTCTATTAACGTCAAACCAATGGCCTATTTGGCCAGCCTTCTATCCTACTCAGACTATCCATTTTCTCAACTCGCGCATCCGTTCGCGACGGGCGCAAAAGCCCGACTGGCCTTTAGACCGACGAGTAAGAAAAAGGTTCCGATTATTCTGATAATTGAGGGTCAATCGCTGAGTCCAATTGGTCATTTGGCAGCTCCAAATCAACCGGCTCGGATGATTCACCCACTGGCACATCTACAGTATTCGAAAGGAAAACCGCCTTTGTACCAACGTCCGCTACCTGCTGGAGCGGCCCGTAGAGGGGGGTATCGGCATTCTTCCCACCGATACTTTCGGAACCCCTGCGGGAATCGTCATAGTTCAACACCCCTCTTTCGGGGTAACTTGAATCCACTCGGTAATGGCATGGAGCCAAAGCCTCAAATTCCTGCCCTGAACCCGGGTCCATGGTGCTGCGATTGAGCGTACCAGCGGCGATTGAAAAACTTGCCAACTCCCCCTCGCCACCGCCAGAGATCACGCTCAATTGATTGAGCACCAGAAGTGCATCAAAGCTTGATACACGGCCATCGTTTGAAACATCGACGTAGTTACTCGAAGTTTCCCCCGCCTGCAGGATCCTGGCTCCATTACGAGCGATATCATTGATGATTTCCAATGCATCCAACACAGTCACATCACCGCTGGCGTTCACATCCTCGGGGATGACGGTGTTGTACCGTGGAGAGTCCACGCGAGAGGCGGCCGATTGAACCATTCCGCTTCCGCTCGCCGTTACATCAATCGTGAAACTGCCTTGATCAAACTGATGAATCAAAAGTTCTGGAGTGAGTTCGACGTTGTATTGACCAATGGGAAGATTTTCAAAAGCCCAGCCTCCACCGTTCCCTGATGTGACAACCGGGTTCGTTCCGTAGCTGACACCAGTGATGAGAGCCTGACTCTCGGCATGACCAAATGCCTGCACACTCGCAATTCGCCCAAGCGGATCAATGACCCGAACGGTATCTGAAGCTCCTGAGGCGATCAGATCGCTCGTTGTCCGTTGTAACAAGTTGCCCAAAGCATCCCTCGCCTCCACCCGTACGTAGCTTCCTGCAGTTGCGCCGATGACATCAACGGTGACTTCTCCCACCGGCAGATCAAACGTGGCATTCAGTGGTTGGTCCTGTGTCCACGAATCCCTCAATACCAGCGGACCAAAACTGGAATCAAACTGTTGAAAAATACGAACACCTGCCGATGACGAATCACCCACCGAGACCACATTCAAAGTTGGGTGCTGAGAGGTCAACGTCACATTTGGGAGATTTGAGGGAAGGAAACCGGCCGGATAATTCGCTGCCTGCACCTGATTGAAGACAATATCACTACCGTCTCCATTCGTGATGGCAACTGTTGTGCCACCGAGGACGGCCTCAAGGCTGTCGCGTTGGCCATCGTTGTTATCATCCAGAAATACGATTCCTGAACCGCTATTCTGGGAGAAGGCTGGCAAGTCAGGCCCACCATCGATCACCGAACTCGTCACCCCCGTTGTGTCGTCGACCGCGCGCCACTGGATTGAAGAAAAGGGTGTTCCGATCGGAATACTCAGGTCAAAGTCAACCTTCTGCTGATCTGGCTGAGAAGCAGTAATCCAGCTGCCGCCGTCCAGTCGGTACTGCAGTCGGCTAACTCGATTGAGAGTGATGTCGCTTTGCGGACCCGATGAATTCTGGTTAACCAGCGGAACTGCCGATGCAGAGCCAGAAAAACGGTAATTGGATGATGCGGCATCAAAATAGCCCTCACCCGTCAGTTCCAATGGCACGTCTGCCAAGTCGAAAATCCCATCACCATCCGTATCCCGCCAGCCCACCATTGCCAAAGTAGAGTCGGGGCTTTCGTTCGCAGCATAGGCGTTGGCCAAAACGATTCCACCGCTCATGATGCTGTCTTCCTGCACGAATCCCGACGTGGGGTTGTCAGCTGCATTGAGGTTTTGGGCGTTGTAGTAACCACGACGATCGGTCCACGATCCACCTCCCGGATACTCATCTCTCGCCCAGAAGATGTGCCCCATTTCGTGAGCAATCGTCGAAGCAGGTCGTGTTGACGGTGTAACGACAAACAAGCCACCTGCATAAGCAAAAGCGGTTTGAAAAAAGCCACCTGAGAGAAACTGCCCATCAGCATCATCCGATGAATCAACCATGAAGATGGTGAAAGCCCAGTCCGTTCCCAACTGCTCTCGCTGGTGAGCGTTGAACTGCTTCATCCCTTCCTCAATGCTGCTTACATTGCCGAAGCCCTGAGCATGCAAGAACTCGCCCACATAAAGGTTGAAATTGTTGCTGATGCGGTCAATTGGCTCATAAGCGGTCTCGAACGGACTGAGCGCAAAGGTATTGTCATGAACAAAGCTGATTGAGTGAACGGTATTGAGTTGATCAAGTGTGTCACTCCACCAGTTCACACCCTCGCCGATTTTGGCAAGGGCTTCATCGATCTCTGCACTCGTCCAATTCTGTGATTCCGGGTCGACGGTCCCATTGCTTTCAAAAAGCACGGGAGTCACCGCAACACTACCGAGCAGAAACTCTCCCGTATCAAGATGGGTGACTCCCAGCGAGTTCGCAGCCAACAATCGACGGTTCTCCAGCGATTCCACGGTCAGGCGGCGTCCTGACCGTCGTCGGCTGGATTTCGATTTCGGGCGACGTCTTTTCATCGACGATTCGGGGATGGCGACGAGAGAAGCATAGAAAGACAAGTTCACATCCATTTGGCACAATGGAAGTTAGATTCACAAAACCGCAGATTGTCTCAAAAAATCCTCCTCAAATTTTGAAAATCTGCGTGATCAACGCATAAACCCACGCGAATTGTGTCTGAATCGCATAACTGGCTGTCGGATATGCTTCGCCCCATGCCTGAACATTCACCGTCAATCCAACTGACTGCGTTCAAGCCAGCCAGAACGACTCCCATGGAACTCCCCGTCAAAATTCAAATCCGGATCCCCAATCCGGGGCACTCAACCATGCCTCCGGACTAAAGCGATGCGAACAAGTCATCAAGTGAGTTGGTCTCCTGGGCATCTCGTGCGCTGGCCGTATCGATTGCCAGTGAATCAACCACTTCATCAAGATCGACCACAGCCGGACTGTCAAAGACACTGACTGACGATTTCGATTCTTGCTGCTGCAGATCCACAGCGGTCTGTTGAGCCTCTCTTCTGAGCAGATCATCGCCCAGTGCAGTTGCTCCAGACGCCATCACACCACCAGCAACGGGCACATAAGTACTGGCTTCGCCTTCTCCACTTCCAGAGTTGTAAATGGATGCCAGATAGTCAATCACATCCAGTGCGTCACTTGGACTGACTCTTCCGTCACCATTCACGTCGGGGAAGGCCGGAAGATCTTCCGGCAATGGAAGTACATCAAGGAAAATGTTGGTGGTGTTGTTGCGTGCCAGAGCATTGATCACCTGCAGACCGTCAATTGGCGTGGTTGCCCCGGATCCATTCACATCCGTCGACATTGCCTGGTTCTGGAAAGGATTCGCTTCGACTGTCAAAGCCCAGTCTTCCACTTCACCAGAAGCAACGTCGCCGTTCGGACCCAAACTGGCAACTTCACTCAGTCGGAATCGGCTGTAGACTTCGCCCAACGCGGTATCACTTGGGATAGCAACAGAAATGGTCGTATCACCCGATGCGATCGGAATGATGCCCGGTGCCAGAACCGAACCATATCGTGTGACCTCGTCGGCATCAAAGGTGCCGCTTTGATCCCAGTCAAACCAGGCATCAACATAGAAATCACGGTTGTCATCATTGGTGACTGAAATCTGGAAGTTCCCAGTGAAACCTGCCACCAATGAATTGGTGACGAGCACACCGTTGTCTTCATCAAGATTATCCAGACGTGGCTCGCTGTCAGCCGTTATCGCCCTATCACTTCCGATTGGTGAGAGTGCAAAACTGGGGTCAACACCATGACGTGGTCCACCATCGACCACGCTCGTCACATACGGGCTTGGAGCATCGCCGTAGTCAAATCCACCGCCCACGTAAATCACAAGCTCCGTGCGTCCATTGGCCTGATTACTTTGAAGCAGATTACCCACCTCATCACGCACAGGGATAACCTCAACGGCTCCAACACCACTGACGCTAGAGGTACCCTCGAGGAAAATCTTACGATCCACAACCGATACGACGACTTCAGGGATTGCTGCCGATTCTATGGCTGCAGCAATCCGCACCGCATTTTCATCATCACTGGAATCGATTTCGATGACGACCGGCACGCTGGCGGCTTCACCCGGTACACCAATCTGCGTCAAAACGGTTTGACTGAGATCAACAGAGTAGTTGGCATCTCCACCAAGTGTAATCTGCCCCGAACCTACGTTGAACGGATTCAGCCCGAGTGGAGCATTACCAATTGCCAGTGCAATTGCATCAGCAAGGCTATCAAGCGTCGACACCTCTGAGAATGGAATCGCAGTGTTTGGAACACCAGCGTCATTACTTTCTACGTTGTTATCACTGTCAAATTCAAAAGTGATATTGTTGAGCGATCCCTGACGAACGCTGAAAGTCTGGCCTTCTTCCAACGTAGCGGAAATACCAGTTCCATCATTCGGGATACGCAGCCCGAACCCAGGTGAAACACCAATCTCTCCCTGAACCGAAATCAATGCAGCACTCGGGGTGGCACTGGAAAGTGGATCCGAACCAAGGATCTGAACCAGGTTACCAGTGGAATTTGAAGTGAGATTCAAGCTTGATGCATTGATCGCATCTGAAATTGATGCTGCAAGCAGATCAACCGTGCTTGGGATCGGTATCGTCGTATTCAGTTCGTCACTGACATCATTGTCATCAAGCTCAAATGTCACGGTCGACGAGCCGTCAAACACGGCAATGGTGAGGCCATCTGCAAGGCCAAGATCAATCAGCAACGGGTTGATGTCCAGCGTCAGGCCAGTCTCGTACTCGAAGGTTGTTGTGTTGCCCTCCAAGTCCATGATGTTCAATCGCTCACCATCACGGTACGTCACACCGTCGTTGGCACTTACGATGGCATCCGTCGCGTCAATCATGCGTATGACATAAGTTGACGCTGGTTCCCAAACACCCGCAATCGGTGTCAAACGGATGACGTTTGTACTTGGGTGATAGCCAAACCGGTAATCCACACCCTCAACCTGTGCGACACCGTCTTTGAGCAACAGGACGGACTGACTTGAAATGCTGTAATCATCGATTCCTGTACCGGGAACTACATCCGCAGGAGCAATCCCGTCAATCAATTGGACTTCGAAGAATTGAGGGATGTCACCCCTCACCTCGGCAACACCGGCGTCTGGTCCCAAACTCGGCGCACGCGGTGTGAGCAAGACAACTCTTGGTCCTACGACATCACCCCGGTCGAATGCTCCACGGTCCTTGAATACCTGTTCACCAAGACCATTTGGAGTCTGGACTGTGGGGTCATCAACCCGCAACTGCCCATTGACATCAAACTGAGGTGCAAGAATCGGTGATGGGCTCAAACCGAGAGGATTCTTGACAGCGGTCAGACTTGCCCGATCTTCGAGTGAGTCAATGGAACTGTCGATGATCGAAGCATTGGAAGCAGGCGCGAATACAAGTGTCGGTGCACCGACGAATACAACCTCGGCGTCGGTCAACTCCTGGGCGAACTGTCCCACGCTGGCGTCCGTGGTCACATTCTGTGTGTTTCGATAATAAGAATTCCCTCCCAACAGCGGAAGTCCGTAGTTTGGATCCAACGATATACCGACATCGGAATTCGAAATCACATTATTGAGCAACACAGGTGCGGCATTGCCGGTCAGCTCAACACCGATTCCACCGGGCGTATAAGCCTCAACCGAAGCAGAACTGATAGCGCCGATCGCATCGATGTCGGCTCCTGCTGATGTGCTATTCGGATCACCCTGACGAAGGTCAGTCACCCTCACAAAGGCGAATCGATCCTGAACTCCGAATCCGTACGCATCAATGTCGAGACTGTTGGCAAGGCCGCCAACCACACCAACATCAAAGAACGTTGATCCATCACGACTGATCTCAACTCGAACCGACTCGATCTCACCGGACTCGAACACGACCAGATCAGGTTGAGAGTTACCGCTACCTGCCAACAGATTGTCGACAAACTGCAATGTCAGCGTACCACCGAATCCAAGTGAAACGGTTGTGTCCCCAACATCTGGCTCAGCTCCGATTCCGGGAGCATCTGGAACACCCAAAGCGTTGGATGGATCCTGATGAATCGTGATCGGCGGAACACCACCAGCATTTGGATCATAATCCACGACCGAATCCGCAAAGGAAACAACCCCGGATGGGAACAGGATTCCGTTGAAGGATTCAGGCGGTGAAGTCCGTCCGGGAGAAATGTCACCACCGATAATGGTGTTGTTGACGATACGGTCATACCAGACAGGATCACGTGCCGTCTCGTCAGCTCCCTGAGGAACCCCAACAATTCTCAGACCGCCAAGATCATTGAACGCGATCACGTTGCTCTGAACAACAACTCCACTTGCAAGATTTTCCGTGTTCAGTTCCACAAGGTCACGTGGATATCTCGTGATGACCGGCGTGATCTGGCCATCGACCTCGGCAGCGAACCCATGATCAATGACGATTCCATGGTCTTCGTTGAAGAGGAAACGGCTGTTTTCTACAAGAACAACACCTTGACTGTCACGTGCCCGATTCTGGTCACCACGGAACCGAGCCTGCTCGACTGAAGCAAGCGCTGCGTCGGGATTTCCGACGATCACATCGCCTACCAGATCAATGCGATTGCCCTCGGTGCTGTCGACTCCACCGGCTGGCATGGCAGGAATCTGCAGAACAGCCTGAACGTCTGATCGGTTGATCGCCGTTGCAATACTTCTCGCCACCTCGGCGGCAGTTTCTGGTCTCGCGAATCCGGAAATCAGGTCCGATTTTTCAAGGGTAAATGGCACGGGTACTCTGCCCGGCTGAACACCATTTCCAAGCTCGACCTGCTCGAACTCAAATACAACCTCTGCACGACCATCCGAAAGGGTGAACGTATCACCATCTCTGAGTTCAGCGGCACCCAGCGCGGTGATTGCCACAGACTCAGACAACCGTTCATTGGAATCAAACGCGCGGAACTGTGTACTGTCGATCGACCTGACGTACTCGCTGCTATCCCTGATTTCCACACTGTAGGAACCAGTTACCAAACCTGAAGTGGGATCTGCTGGAGTCGAGAATGCTGGACGCAAATCAGTCGTAAACGGAGTGTCGACGACGTTTGAACCAGTGACAATCTCACCGCGTTCAGCAGGTGCGATGATAAAGTCGTCAAGATAGACACCTTCATGGGCATTATCACGGGCTCCTGCGATAGCGCCTGTGGCAAACTGCTCCCCATGACGTTCATCCTGAGAACTGAATGGCCCGGGGTCCACGATACTGAAGCCAGGAAGTCGAAGGCTCGGACCGGATGTCGGCAGATAGGACGTGTCACCACCAACAAAACGGTTGGCAACGGCTCTCTGGACTTGCTCCGCTATCTCACCAGCTGACATGAATCGGCTTACGGGTACGTCGATCGCATCGGACGCTGACGACTCGATGACGCTGAACAGTCCCGGCTGTGAAACGGTGATATCCTGCTGGCCACCAGCAAACTCGATGACATTTTCATCGGACTGGTAGACGCTTGGTACCGTCAGGCTGATCGTTGCATCGTAAGTACCCATCTGACCAGCTTGGGCACTGAGTTCGATTCGTGGATCGTAAGAACCGTTGCCGACACCACTGAAACCAATGTAAATCAAACCGTCAGCAGGAGCTGTCAATTCGACGGTATCTTCGGCAGGATTGGGCAAGCCAGAAAGTTCATTCCCCTCCGAATCGAAGAATCGGATGACCGAATCGAGTGGAGTCTGGGCCAAGTCATCGGCCAAGAGATCAAGGTCGACTGCAACCACTGTTCCCGCTCTGACATTCAATCGCAGCAAATCGACGTCATCAACATTCGTGGGTGGATTCACTCCGTTCAGTGTGCCAAGCCGGCCTGAACCCTGAATTGTAAGATTTCCACCTTCATACGGAAGTGAAGTAGCCTCATACAGGAAGTCGTTGCGTCCCACTGCTGGTGGAACATCTTCCGGATCCGAAAGTGCAAGGCCTGAAACAACCTGATTGGCTGGCAGATTGGCATTGATGGCAGCGGTAATCGCAGACGCGACCTGAGTCGCATTCAGGTCTCCCAACGTCGTTCCCGGTTCAGTACCCGCAAGCAGATCAATATCAATCTGCAGCGCGGTTGGAGCCCGTGTTCCGTCATTGAGCAGATATTCCTGTCCATCAATGGTTATCAAAGCCACTTCGGCAGGATCAGTATACAGCTCAGCGAGTTCGCTACCCGAAGGTACAGTGACAACGGGAGCCAACTGCATGACAAACGTCTCGGCATCTGCCGTAATCTGACTCCCCTCAACGATGAACTCGCGATCCACCGTATTGGCAAGAATCTTTCCACTCACTGTCCGCAATGCATCCGAGGAACTCAGAGCCGTACCACCAGTGGAGTACTCGACACGCAATTGCAGATTCTCCATACCAGCAAAGCTACTGAGGTCTACGCGTGCCTGCCGCCAGGATCCTGTATTGTCAAATGACTGCTGCACTGAGACATCAATCGAATCGTCGTACTGACCTTCCTCGGCCGGATCATCGAACTCATCATCTTCAACATCAGCACCACGCGTAAGCGTGTTGGAAGTCACCAGATGCTGTGCACCACTTTCCGTGATTACATAGACACGAAGGCGGTCATCACTCCCATCGTTTGCAGCAAAATAGTTGTAGTACAACGTCGGCTTGTCCGCTGCAGAATAGGGTTCCAGACTGAAAGCGTTTGTCTCCACGACTCCACGAGCACCGCCGGGAACATTGAATGAAGCTTCAACGGCAGTGCCATCAGTTCGAACTTCTGCTACCGGCTGTTCTGAAGCAGACGGGAAGTTGCCTGCGAAGGCGGCGTTCTCATAGTTGAACGCCAGGCTTGTACCACCAGCAACCGCTTCACGTGTTCCATTGGGTAAAGCGGGAATTCCGTGCCCCGGATCCGCCGCACCACCACGTGTTTCGGTGGTATGCCACAAGTTGAAGTCCACAGTAGCGAAGTCAAGTCCAAGAGCACCGGCGATACCGGTGGAGACCATCGTACGTCCACCTGAAAAGACCGGTTGCAACTCACCTCGCGTATTGAAGGCATGGATGTCTCCATTGGCAGTCACACCAAACAATACATCACTGAACACGCCGTCCTCAACGGACATCGGGCCAGCTCGCAAACCAGTGAAATTGATCCCAATCAGATCCGTTGCCGTGGCCACGTAAGTTCCGACCTCTGCATTACCCTCACTGACATTCAACTCGGCCGCGCTAACCTCATACAGTCCTCCCGTATCCGAGATCGCGTAGAGTCTGTCATTCACCAGTTCAATTCCGGTGATGGTTCCTCCATTTGGCAAACCACCCGCCGTAAGGTTCCCGGTAGAGTCACCCACAAAGCCACCGAGAATGGTCATGGATCGGCCATTGGGAACTGCAGTGACGTTTGGCAAATCACCTGCCAAGTTCGCCTGTTGAACTGCTGTTGCGATTCGTGAAGCAACGACATCTACCGTGTCGGTAGGCCGCAACGTGATTGGAACATTTCCTGCTGCCACTCCCGGCGTGCCCGTAATCGTCAATGCCGACGGTGTGGTTGCAGGATCTGGCTGAACGGTCAGAGAGACTGCGTTGGGCAAACTCAGCTGTGCACCTTTTGCCGAAACTGCCATTCCCTGCCCGCGAATCGCGTCGGCGAGGACGGCGATTAGATCTTCCTGACCAACAGTTGATGAAATATCTACCAAAATTGCCGCTGGATCGCTCAATCCCGAGGAACCAACGATACTGACTCCAGGCCCGAGTGTGGTCAAGGAAATCGCTGGCTCGGAGAAGTGGACTTCGTCATCCACAGCGATCACATCCACATCGTTCACATTCGCATTGATCTGGGCAACCAGGTCCGCGGTAATCACATTCGCAGTCAACGGCGTGCCAATAGCATCAACAATCGCGATTCCAATGTTGCCCTCGGCCGGATCCGCCAAACGGACGAATTCGAAAGTGGTAACCCCTTCGCTGTCCTCGATACTGATCGTTGTTCCTTCGGTGAGCAAGCCGAGCGGAGACACTTCGGTCAACTGCAATCTCTGAGCTGTCTCAAATTCAAATTTGACGCCATCAACCACAACACCGTCACCATCGCGAACGGGCTGGGCACCGTCAGCAAAGAGTGAGTATCCCTGATCAAACTCGAAGGTCACAAAATCTGTGACATTGGACAGAGTGAAGAAATCTCCATCGAACAAACTCGGAACAGCAATACCGTTTGAGTTCACTTCCGTAGCGTTGGTGATACCAAGCTGATTTGCGAAAGTGGTGTTGGCTGTTGTATTGATTTGGCCGATTTCACGGGGAACGGTACCCGCACCCGCATCGGTGACGGGAATATCGACAACGGGGCCAAGGATCTCACCCGTTGCATCATCGAACTCGTAGAGAACGTTTTCGATGTAATCCAAGCCAAGCTGCAAGGAAGCACGTTCACCAATGAGAAACCCTCGCTCGGCACCCTCAAAGTCGCGGATTGTCAGGCCATTGACCTGGAATCCATCATTACTGACCTCGGTCAACAGAGGCTCTTCCGGATCAGTACCACGATGGCGTGTCTCCATGCCCATCGTGCCGATGACAGTCAAAGATCCATCCCCGGTATCAATGCGGACATACTCGGCGGAAACGTCCGTACCACCATTCTCCGTGTAACCGAACAATTCACCATTGGCTCGGAATGCAACGTCATCAATTCTGGCACCAAGACCGCCGATCGTTCCGTACTGAACGCCGGTAGCCGGGTTCACCAACAACAAGCCTGTCGCGGTGTTGACATACAGCAGGGTGTCATCGAATGAATGAGTCTGGATGGAATCAGCATCAAACAGCAGAGGAGTTTCCGTGTTATCACCGGTGCCACCTCCTACTGAGCCAATGCGATCCTCCACGATTCGCTTCACTGAATCAATTGGCTCCACACGCAGCAGTGGATTCAGGCTGTTCGCATTGAAGAACTGATCCAATGGAAGCGGCACCTGCTGTTGATTCGCAACGGCAACAAAATAAGTGCCTTCTGCAAGCTCAGCTGCTCCGATAAACGGATCCTGCACGGCCGCACTGCCTCGGGCCAGGTCGTCAGTGCTATTGCCAAGAGCAGAACTCGGTAAATCTTCGGCGATATTGCTATCGTTACCCATCAACACCAGTTCGCCATTTCCATTGAACACGTACAGTGCCATGTCAGCCCGGGCAAAACCACTGGCATAATCGAGGTCAAATACAGTTGACAGATACATCGCGGCATCATCACGAGTGATGTTCTGGTATGTAACATCAAACCGATACCAATCAACATCAGTGGCCGAATCAATACGGCCAGAGAATGACTTTGCCAACTTGTCACTCTGCAGTGGACCGGCTGGTGCAACCAAATCACCGGCTACATTGTGCAACCCAAGCGGCTGCGCCTCTGCCAACGAGTCATTGCTCGCGGTCGTCTCATAATCTTCACCGAGCAGCGGAGAGTGCAAAGGCTGACCGATGATCTGGAGTCCGGTTGTCGCAAAGCGTACGTCCGAAAGGCGGATCTGTGTTCCCGCCCGCTCATTTTCTTCCTGAAGCCGGATCTGCAGTTCATAACCGCCGTAGGTCAGACCATCACGAACCATCGATGGATCATTCAGTGTCGCGAAATCAAGCGGATCAGTCGTGTTACTGCTTCGCACACGAACGTGATAAAGATTCCGCGTCCCCAATTCACCTGGCAAACGAACCCGGAAACCTGCGTCTCTGACGTTCGTGCTGTAATCGTCCTGCAACTGGGACAACAGTACCGTCTCAGTCGCACTGCCGGTCACAACTGCACCTACAACACTACTCCCATCAACCGTGATTTGCGGTAACGTATCCAGAGTGAATACCTGATCATCAAACGATAACTGGATCACAAAATCATCGGTTGACTCACGCTCGAGCAGAATACTTTCGGTAGTCCCCAATTCAGCCGGATAAGCAGTAATCATCGCTGCCCGGACAGCAGCTGCCGGGTTGAGCTTGAAATCTTCAACAGGAACAGCAATCGGATCTTCGAAACCCGTCAGTGTGAGCAGCAGTTCTCCATCGGTTGCATCTTCAATGGCCTGATCGATAGTCAATAGCTGAACAGGCAGCGGCTGACTTGCAATCGTGAGCGGCTGGGCGGCATCGGACGGCATGGAAGCGGCGGGAGTCACCGCTGCCGGGGTCGTCTCGGCAAGATTGGATTCATGCGAGGTGGCCCCAACGACGCCGTTGGCGTTGATGAGTTCAACCACGGAATCCAACCGACTGCCCGCCATGTCGATGTCAAGGAACACCTCCGTTCCGCTCTCGGCCATGAACGAGTAGACATCAAGGTCGTCGCGTTGAGCCACCGTACCATTGACAATGAAACCAAGACGCCGGTTCTCATCGCCAGACTGGAGATCGGGGGCTATTTCCCCGAGGAATTGGGACTGACCCGGGATCGCATTGGTATCAACAAAACCGGACCGAAGGGGCTCACTTTCAGCAAACGCAGCAACATTGCGATCATCAGCTGCCTCACGAACAACAACACCATCCCAAAGCCCCGCTTCAAAGTCGAACAACGGTGGTGCTACGGCGGGGTCACGCGACAACAATTCAAGGAACGTCGTCACTCTGGCCGTGTTTGAGATCGCATCCGTATCCCAAGCGAAAGCTGTGGTGACGTCATTGGGACCATATTGCTGACCAAAGACTGGATCAGCACTCGCTGGCAGATCGTCAAAATCGATTTCGCCAGCGACGCTGAATGTCTGCGTTCCGGCATCAATCGCGTTCTCCAACTCAGGGAACTGGTCTGCCGCCCAGCCAGCGTAAGATGCGTTGACCAGATTAATTCCGTCTTCGGTGTAGTATCCACCCTGCGAGAAACCAATTCTTCGAACGCCATCGAGCGTAAAGGCCCGGAAACCTTCGGCGCCTGGAATGCCAGTCGTGACCAGGATGTCATCTGAAATCCCCTCAACATCCTCATCCAGATAAGAAACAACCTGAATGTTGCCCAACGTTGCTTGCCCACTGTCCAAATCGAGAGTGGTCACCAAACGACTGACGCCGTCCTCAAACGATGACGTTGCAATCCACGAGACAACTCCGTTAGGACCAGCAAAGGTACCCCGGCTTTCGACAACATCGTCACCAACCAGCGTCGCAGGCTGTGTGATCGTCGTATCACTCAGTCTTTCGACGCCAGTGGCCGTTGTGACGAACGTACTGTATGCGAAGATGTAATCCTGATTGATCAGGATGGTGCTGGTGGAGAGGTCTTCAACGGTTACTCCAGAGCCTGAAACGTCTCCCGCGTCAGCGATCGTGGCCTCGAAGTAGCCGGGTAGATTGACATCAACATCGTTGTCGATTGTCAGTCCCCGATTTACCTCTGGGCCGGTTGGCAATACGGGCAGACCACCGATGCCGCCGTTGACCAGGTCATCGAAGGCAATCCCGTCACCATTGGTATCACGCTGTGATCTGCCCTCAAGGGTGAATCCTGCACCTACGGTGTCATCCGCCAGCGTCGTCAGAACCACTGGAAAATCAGGGTGACCCAGCATTTGCAGACTGCCACCAATTCGATCCGCAATATCGACGAACTGCTGGTCACCGCTCAAAAGGCTGCCACCAATTACCAGCCCGGCATTTTCGTTCTCGTCGCTCTCGAACTTGACGACAAGACTTCCCCTTGCATCACTCTCAAGTCGCAGACCACCGTGGATGTGTTTATTAGGAACTTCAATCGCATCGCGGACGATGTGAACGATATCAACATCATCCATAACCCCAGCGGTCGCCAATTGCCCACCACGGACGATCAGTCCATTGAGTCCGTTATCCTGAAGCTCGTTGCCTTGAACCAAAGGCCCTGAATTTCCGACAACAGACAACGCATCAATTCCACCGGTAGCACGGCCCGAATCAACTACCTCGGCAGCAGAGAAGGAATTGATGTCGACGGAAATGGCGGCGGCCGCATTATCAACAAACTCGTTGTTTACGATCACCGGTTGCGATGCACGAACAAAGATAGTCGCATCCCCGTTGTCCAATCGACCAACTCGATCTCCATTGTTCTGGCCGCGGCCATCGGCATTCAGTTCAAGGCGGGTATTGGCAAGACGCAGATCCGCCTGCTGCACCTCAATGGCATTGAAAGAAGCAAACCCACCCTCGATCCGGGTCGTTCCACCCGCACCGGCGATAACCGCCTGATCAATACTCGCTGACGCAGTCTGGCCAACGTAGATTCCACCCCAGTCACCCGGTGTTAAAGTCGCTTCTTCAGGGCGATCATTTGTGTTAAACGTACCACCGCCACCATATCGCTGGTCTTCCAGCGAGGTGAATATCACCGGAACACCCGGAATGCCCTCAGCGATCAGGTTGCCACCGAATCGTGCTTCAATTCGAGAACCATCAATCTTGACGACCGTGCCAGGGTCAATGACCAGACTGGCATCAGGGCGGCTGCGCAAAACACTTTCGGCAGTTGACAGCAAGGTCGTTCCTGCTGCCGCGCGATCCACCGCAACCGTATCTGTTGCATTCAGTTCCTGAACCAGCAGATAGTCGCCGACAATATCCTCACCACCTGGAACCGGTGTAACATCCGCCCGGTACAAGCGTCGACTGATGTAACCACTTTCACTGCTGACCGCTGGCAATTGATCCAGCTGAACGCCGCCTGTTGCCGACAGTTCGATCGAGACTGTTGGCAAGCTTGATGCTGACTCAAGTCCATTACCATCGACATTGGTAATTCGATACACATAGCTGCCTGCGGGAACATCGCCCACCGGGGTATCACTCAAACGCACCAGCAGAGACGAGGGAGCTGTTGACTGCAACACAGGGCCACCGGGTGTGCCTTCGATTCGCAGCGTCTCGGTGAGAACAATGGGTATATCGCCGTCATCAAATCGAGCCGCCGTGGAAATTGTTTCCAGCGTATCGCCCGCCCGCGTCCGCACTCGGACAAACAGCCCGTTGATCGTATTGTCTACGATCGTGTTTCCCCAAATATTGGGACCGACCCGATCATAATCGGGTGAGAATGATCCGCCAGCCTGGTAAGAAGGATCAGTGAATCTTGTCTCACTGAAGGTATCTGGTGTCGCTGCAATGGCAGCATCAGCACTCTCCGTGATCGACGAATTGATAATCGTCGGGCGAGTTACAGCCATGTCAATCGGAGAAACAACAACGGGTTGGCCACCGATCAATACCTGACCACCACCATAACGGATATCGGCATGCTGAATGTGGTTGAGGAATACACCTTCCAGTTCGGTGTTTCGGCGCGATTCATCTTCAACGTCAAGATCCCCACGCAGATCGATTCCGCCCCACTCGCCTGCTGCTGGATTTGCACCAGTCGTATTTCCATTTCCGACGGAATCATCGTTGATGCTGGTCAGGAATACACTCCCGGGAATGATCGCATTCAGAGAATCACGAGCGGGAAGACCACTATCAGTAATGATGCTCGGGGTACCCAGAACCTGCAGTGAGCCACCACTTTGATCTTGAAGCGACGCGCTGCCAACGCCGATTCGGCTGCGACTCATTTTCAGAATCGCACCCGAGTCGATTACCAATCGGACGCCCTTGGGAACATCCAGAGTTGTCCCATCAGGAAGTGGCACGCCATTGGACGTGAAGCCTATCTGGTAGCTGTAATTGTCAGACAGCGTTTCCATCTGACCATCGGTGCCACCATTACCCAGAACACGGATCGTCATGCCTTCAGTCGCGGCGGCAATCGCCTGGTCAATTTCCCGATACGGATTGCTGACCGTGCCGAGATTCCCCAAAGCAGAGGTCGCGGCCTTATCGACGTAAAGCGTGTCGTTTACATCGCTGGGAACAAACCAGAAGTTGAATACATCCCCCGGCCGGCCATCACCGTCGCCATCCAAAGCGACCCCGGTCGTGTCCGTGAGACCACCGACCTGACTGGGCTGAAAATCCAGCAACAGCTCGTAACTGCCTTCCGTCAGTCCACCGAATCCGGTTCCTTCAATGGTCGGATCATAATTCTCGTTTCCACGAGCGCTGACGCCCACCATGTACGTACCAGCATTGACCTCCAAATCGAGCAACGAGTCATTACTGAAATAATCATCGTTCGATGCGATTTCTTCAAAAGCACCATCTTGACCGAGTTGATAAACGCGAATGACTGTATCGAGCAGACTGGGAGTGCCAAGTCGCTCTGCGACGGTTTCCACTGCGAGCTTGCCACTGGTTGGCACTTCAAATCGGTAAAGATCGATATCAGTGCTGTCTGGCCGATACAAATATTGGCCATGAACAATATCTGCAACGCTTGGAAACGCCGCTTCATTATCGGTTCCCGGTGCGAAAATGAAATCAGAACTCTGTGTCACAGGCTGAGGCAAGTCATCGGCGTAGCCGTACCCAAGCAGTTGACCTACCGCGAACATCCCACCACGAAAGAACTCACTGCCGAACGCGTCATCATCGGACTCATCAAAATCCTGAAAATCCATGACGGCGAGATCATCAATGCCGTCTCCATTGCGGTCACGCGTGGCAACGGCCAGGCCACCATCGCCGCTCACGGCAGTCTCATCGGCACCATAAAGATCGCCGACCGCAATTGACATGAATGCATCACTGGTTGGAGCACCTTCAACCTCCATGAAGCTGATTCCCAGGTACTCGCTGTACTGGGTCATCACCTCACGGATGCGTTCTTTCTGCTGCTCACTGATCACATTGAAGTAAGTAAGATCTTCTTCAATCCCGGGAGAGGTAGGATCGTCACCCAACCACGACGAGACAAAGTCGTACTGGATCACGGAAATGCCATCAACGGCATCGGCCCCGTTACGCAGATAATCCAGTGGCACGGTGCGTTCCAGACGCGACGGATCGTCCGCTCGAATTTCTCTCACACCTTCAACATCCGGTCCTGGCAAGTCCAATCCGAACGGCGTTGTGTTGAAAATCTCACTGTTGAGACGCACCGATGTTGTCTCTGTCGCACTGACAGGATCGACCATCACGCTCGACACGTCGAAAGCCGTGGCGAAAGAATCACCCGGCTCCTGCGTGACTGGATCGAGTGGAACCTCCAAAGGCTCCACATAGGGTTCGTAAACTTCGTCTCCAGGATCTCTAGCGATATCCGCGCCCACCCGCAGTCTCGCGGCTCCGGTCAAAAACTCCGGATTCAGTGGATCAGGGTGAACAATCCGTGCCAGCGGACTTCCGAAATCGAGTGTAACGATGTTCGTCGTGCTGCTGTAAGTAATTCCCTGTGGCTGAACCAGGATATCGTCGGTATTGTTCGCCGTATCCTGAGTGAAGATCAACGCGTAATAACTTGGGTCAACTGCGCGTGCAGGATCGAGCGTGTCGTTGTTGAAATAGATTTCTATCGTGCCAACCGCAGGTTCAAGATCGCCATTGGCGTTCCTCTTGACGGGCTCTGGTACGACTGCAGCAACTTTTGGCCCAAGATTGACACTGAACTGCTGGCTGAAATCAGTTCCATTCTGAAACAACTCGCCATCCAGATTCCGCAGGGCACCGGGTCCACTGCCTGTGATATCGATCTGGTAAAGATCATCCTCGAGAGGTGCAGCAAAGCGGAATACAACTTCTCGGGAGGAATTTCCGAAACCTATGAATCCGGGCTCGACCGCTACATCCGCAACGCCGCTCAGAGCCAAAACTGATGGCAGCGCAAGCGATGCCCCAATCAACGTCTGCAGATCACCTTGCTGGAATGAAGCCGAGACCAGCGCGGAGGCAGCCGGATTGTTGTTGATGGAATTCAGAAACTCCTGTGCACTGGTCTCATTACCAGGGGTACTGTTGAGTTGCACGCGGATGGACTTGTCATTGACAACAATCACAGGAGACGCGGGTCCCCCAAAATTGCGCTGCTCAAACTCCAACTCAATCCCCAGTCCGTCCGGACCGGGTGTCTGGGCAACGAACCGAACCTGCACAGAACCATTGGTTCCAAAGTCGGTTACTGCTTCAGCCGAATTCGCACCCTGCAATGTCACATTCAGACCACTGCCGATCTGCTGACCAAATGGTGAAAGGGAAGATCCTGTGACCTGGATGACCTCAAGCAATGCAGAGGCAGATGAGTCAGCGGCGACGCTGGAGATCAAATCCTGCATCGTCGTTTCGGCAGCGGGATTACCGCTCACCTCGATTCCAACAATGTTGTCCGTGACCGTAATGACCGGAGTTGTCACTAACGCCAGCGGATTGGACGTGAACTGAACCTCAATCCCGTTCCCGACGCTACCGGCTTCCACCGCCCTGAACTCAACGCTCAATGCGTTCTGGGTACCCAGATCACTGATCGCAGTGGCAGTATCAAACGCACCACCCTCACCAGCTTGTGTGATGCGGATCGCTGACAGCGTATTGGGATCCAGATTGGCTTCATCGTCAAACTGAAAAACCAGCTCACGCGGTGATACGCTCAGTACAGTGCCTTCATCGAGCAGTGAGCCCTCGTTGGGTTGGATTCCCGAAACCTCGGGACCAGCCAGCAATTGCCGCTGTTCCAAAGATTCTGACAACAGACGTCGTTCCATACGGCGACGCTTGTCACGAAGTCGCCCGCTGGTTTTGCGGTCGCCTTTGCGGAGAACGTTGCGAACACTCGAGTCACGGAGAGTCATCAAGCAGCCTCTGTATTCAAGGTGCCAAATTCAATTGGCAATCGTGTTAAACAACTCCACTGCCTTCCTTGTGCGATGGAGCTGTCATCGGTGTAAATTTCGGGTCCTGCCGGGCACCTGCGGGTGTCCAACCGGTGATTTATTGAAAAAAGACGATGGTCAAATGATCAATCTGTTCAATGGATTCCTCTGCCAAAGCCAGCGTAGGAGTGTAATTGGACAGCGTAATTAAGCAACGAAAATCGTCTGTGGTACTGGGTTTAGGTCAGTTTGGCGCGGTTGTAGGTGGTATTACGGCACGGTCCCGCTCCAGCCGTCTTTGACGGATGACTCGGGGCAAAAGTTCCGGTCTTGCAAGGTTTGACGTCGGGTTGATACCGTCCGGACGATAACCACCCTTGAATTTGGATAAAACTAGCTCCCAACCGAGTGAACAAACCCCCTCTTCGGAGCTATTTAACTGCCACCCGCGTCAGGAAGACACGAAAAATGGCCCGTCTGAACCTAGTTCGTCACCAAACCTCAGGCTCACTTAATACCTTCGGCAGTCGATGGGTAAATCGAGCACAGATCCGCGCTCCTTTCAGAATTTTTGTTCTTGCCTTGCCCGCAAGCTTGCTGCTGACAGCCGCAGGCTGCCAATGGGCCGCCAGCGGCCACAATACGACTGGGACGCAACTTTATGAGCAAGGGCAGTACACAGCAGCCCTGCAGCGGTTTCAGAAGGTAATTGCTACCGATCCGCAAAACGCTGACGGTTATTACAACCTTGCGGCCACCACCCACCGACTTGGCAACCAAAGAGGCGATCGCGAGATGCTGACGCAAGCCGAGTCTCTCTACAACCAGTGTCTCGATCATGATCCTGACCATCTGGAATGCCATCGTGGATTGGCGGTTCTGCTCGTGGATACAGGCCGAAATGACCGTGCATTTGCCTTGATGAAGAACTGGGCGACGCAGAACCCTGCCAATGCAGAAGCCAGAATCGAATTGGCGCGGCTCTATGAGGAAGCCAATGATCCTGACACAGCCATGAAATATCTCGAGGACGCGGTTCAAAAAGATGCCAATAACCCGCGTGCCTGGCTGGCGCTTGCCAAATTACGCCAACAATCCGGTGATTTGCAGCAGGCGCTGCGCAACTACCAGCAAAGCCTCGCCATCAACCCGGCTCAGCCCATGGCGGCGGCAGAGGTTGCCAAGCTGAACCATCAGATCAGTGGTAACGCCCAGGCAACATCAGTACCGGGACAGACGCAGATCGCTGCCCCTAACTATGGCGGTGGCTTTTTGAACAGGTATTAACCCGAGAACCCGCGCCAGTGACCGGCACCAACGGCAGTCACCTGCAGCGATGCGTACGGAAAACGACTGCTAATCGGGTCCGAAATCAAT
Source organism: Rubripirellula sp. (assembly GCA_012270065.1). GTDB lineage: Bacteria > Planctomycetota > Planctomycetia > Pirellulales > Pirellulaceae > Rubripirellula. The sequence continues at coordinate 206,398 of JAAXJB010000039.1, forward strand.
GCCCTGACAGCAAAATCTCGACAGCAAATCTGGTTAGCCACATTGGCAAGGTCGCTGTACGAGTTGATCCTTCTGCAGCAAGTCGATTGGAGGCTTCAGACAGGAGGAGTACGTCAGCAAATTCACTTTCTGACGCTGCACTGGCCTACGAAGACAGCATCAAAACCTCTACAGTTTGCCAAGACCCGCAATCCCCCCAAAGCTCAACTACCAACACGAAGTCATGATGAAGTCGATGGAAAAAATTGTGTCGCTTTGCAAGCGACGTGGCTTTCTATTCCAGTCAAGCGAGATTTACGGTGGTGTACAAGGGTTCTGGGATTACGGACCTCTGGGTGTGGAACTCAAACGCAACCTGAAAGAGGCCTGGTGGCAAGACATGATTGCTGGCCACAACGAGTTGCTGAAACCAGATGGTGCGCCGACCAGTTTTGAAATGGTCGGTCTCGACAGCACAATAATCATGCATCCCCAAGTCTGGAAATGCAGCGGCCACTACGACCTTTTCCATGACCATATGGTGGACTGTAAAGAGTCGAAGAAGCGTTACCGTTTCGATCAGGTCCGCGGACGCTGGGTTGAGTACCAGGACAGGAAGATTTTTGTCGCAACGCTTGCTGACGTCGAAACAGAACTTGAAGATGTAAGACGACGCGGCATGAAATTTTTCCGTCTACGCAACAAAGACGCCGACAAGATTGCCGTTGGCAATGAGTCAATCACGCTCGACAAACTTGATTCAACCACGCAGGTACTTGGTCCAGATGCCAAGAATCTTGACACCCTGACCGAACCTCGCGAATTCAACCTGATGTTCAAAACGACATTAGGAGCTTTGGGAGGTGAGGATGACGCAACATTCCTTCGACCTGAAACGGCACAAGGAATCTTTGTCAACTTCAAAAACGTACTCGATAGCAGCAGAGTCCGTGTTCCGTTTGGAATTGGGCAAATCGGCAAAAGCTTTCGCAATGAAATCACACCAAGAAATTTCACTTTCCGTTCGCGCGAATTTGAGCAGATGGAAATCGAATTCTTTTGTCATCCTGATCAATCACAAGAATGGTACCGCTATTGGCGTGACCGCCGCATGAACTGGTACACATCACTGGGACTTTCCAGTGATTCCCTCATCATGCGAGAGCATGATCCCGAAGAACTGGCACACTACAGTGTGGGAACAGCGGACATTGAATATGCATTTCCGTTTCTTCCGGAAGGCGAGTATGGAGAGCTCGAGGGCATTGCCCATCGCGGTGACTTTGATCTCAGGAGTCACATGGAGGGCAAACTTGATCCGAACACCAGCCCGATGACCGTGGAACTCAACGAACATGGCAAACCCAAACATCGCGGCAGTGGAAAAGATTTGAGTTACCGCGATGAGATCAAGGGCGAAAAATTTGTTCCGCACGTCATCGAACCTTCGGCCGGTGCCGACCGAGGAGTATTAGCGTTCCTGTGTGAAGCATTTACTGAAGATGAAGCACCTGACGAAAAAGGCAAAATGCAAACTCGCACTGTGATGCGACTGCACCCGAGAATCGCCCCAATCAAAGCCGCCGTATTTCCATTGGTAAAAAAGGACGGTATGCCTGAGGTCGCTCACGAAATATATGGCAACCTGAAACAGCACATGACGGTCTTTTATGACGAGAAGGGTGCCGTGGGTCGTCGCTACCGTAGACAAGACGAGGCAGGCACACCGTATTGCGTCACCGTCGACACGGAAACACTGGAAAACCAGACCGTTACGGTGCGAGATCGTGATTCACTGGAACAATGCCGAATCCACATCAACGACTTGACGGCCGAACTACAAAACCGCATCCAGCAGGCTTGATTCAAACGCAGCAACTCGCCGAGGGCAGGTGCTGCGGTGGTTGCCGTGCTGGCCTCTCTGCCGTGCTGGCCTCTCTACCGTGCTCGCAGTTCTGAAACGGCTAACTCAACCACCCAGTGAAGTTTCTCAGCAGGAGCAGCCTCGGTGGTTCTCATCCTGCTTCGTCGTGCTGCTGACTGGTCAATGCACCCGTGCGAGCCAACTGCGATGGGGGCATTTCGGATCGCTCTGAAGCGGGGGCACGATCGATTGTCAACTGCCGAAGCACCGTACCCGCGAGCGCCAAACCACTCAAAAATGCGCCCTCAACCCTCGGACTGGAACACCAGTCCCCACAAGCGCCAACCCCGGCCACCGGATCCCAGAGACATTGTTCATCGAGGGGATTGGCTGGCAATGCATACCTCCACCGGTGCACTCGGCGGTGAATCGGAGTGATCTTCCTCTGTATCACTTCCTCAAATGCCTGCAAGAGTTCCTTTTCGACAAGCGACGGACAGCATTCCAGATGATTCCGCGACCAGTCGGCCGAGGCATGCAAAATCCAACCAGTCACACCTTCTGCTTCGCATCGCCCAGGCTTACTACCATCGTGTGCCACCCACGAAAGCGGCCCGTGGTCGACGTACGCAGCATCAAAGTCCAGGTCGTTAAGATCCGATGTTGTCAACATCATGGCCCAGCAAGGGTTCATGATCACCGAATCCATTCGTTGAGCAAGTGAGGTATTGCCGTTGAGTATTTTCTTACTCTGGTTCGGGGGGCAGTTGAGAATCACGCAATCATACGTTCCGGCATCGCTACCCGATGTATCGGTAAGCTTCCAGCCTCCATCAGCGGGATCGATTCTGGAAATGCAGGTGTTGGTGCGTAGATCAAGATCTACCGCCAAATGTTCCGCAAGACTGTTCATTCCCGGAACAGCCACGTATCGCGGCGTCCCAAACTGATTCTCGGAACCACCGTCGGCACTCAACTTCACGATCCGGCCCATCCAGGGTTGAACCAGCCCCTGCTGAATCCAACTCCTCACATACCTCGTGAAACGGCTGTCTTTCGCAGTGAAATACTGTGCTCCATGGTCAAACGACAGACCATTCTCTTGACGCGTGGATAAACGCCCGCCCACACCGCGTGACTTGTCAAAGACCGTGACCCCCAGACCATGGTCTTGAAGACAACGGGACGCCATCAGCCCACCAACCCCCGCACCAACCACCGCGATTCGCGGTACTTTGGCGGCGATCGGTCGATCAACCACCTCCATGTATTTGCTGAGATTCAGACGCGACTGGTGACTCTCACAAGAACGATCCCGGACGCTACCAAAAATCTTCTCTTCCGGCTTGAAGGGGCGGTCAAACAAACCAAAGCACCAAAGGACTCCACCATAACTACACGGGTCTCTGCCATCCAAAGCGTATCGGTGATTCAAATCCATGGTGAGTTGCATTGCTGCTGCAGGCGTCGAGGCCCAACGCAGGAACGCTTTCCCCCAAGTCATGCGAACATTGTTGTGCAACTCTCCATGTTTCAAAAGACTTCGCTGGCACGCATCCCAGAGTGGTTGCTCCGTCCTTCCACGCGCCAAGGTTTCCCATGCATACTGGTTTTCTCTCTGGTCTGCAGCGTGTTCTTGCAGAGTTTGCGTTGCCCAGTCCGGCAGGGCATCCAGAGAATCGAGCACATCGAGATTGTGAAAACAGAAATTGAAAGACAACTCCCTCCAGATGAGCAATTCGTCAAGATACTTTTCAGCTCCTGCTGCTTGAGCCTCTCTGGCGATCCGGAATGGACTGACCATTCCAAAATGCAGGTAGGCACTCATCCTGCTTACGCCACCACGATCGCTGGCGTCGTTACGTCGCTCGCCATACTGCTTCAAACCACGAAGACGAAAGCGATTCCAACGAGCATAGCCAGCTCTCGTTCCCCCCGGAGTATCAGCTACCGGAGCAATCGAGTGATCGATCTGGCACTGGGACACCAACGACGCAAGACAGACATCCTGAAGATCAACTGACTCGAAGGGCAGAGGTCCACGATAGAATTCGCAATCGACCTGCTGTTCCTGATATTGACGCGAAATCCTCGCTTCGTAGAGTTCCTCGGTTGCTCGCCTGAACTCGAAAGCACGGCGGTATGACTTTGAATTCAGTTGCATGGGCACGATACAGGACGCATCGACCATGGCAATTGGTGTGTCAGTCCGGCTGACGAGACGTTCCATCCAGCCAGCGAGTGGCTGAACCGGCATGTCCTCGGTCACCAACACTGCCGCCTCGCGGGTAAGATCGCGGAGATGAGGACCACGGTCCCCGTTTCTCGCAAGATGGAAGTGTGCCTCAATGCCTCGATCCTTCATTTCCCGCTGGACATCGCGCTGACCTTGCAGAATGAAGGCATGAAACCTGTCCGACGAATAGGGATAATCCTCCGAAAGGGCGTGGTAGACGAGCAACGGAAGCCCATTCTGACGTGCCAGACAAATCGCAACGTCGAGGGCTGGATTTTCGTGCGCTCGCATCGCACTGTGCATCCAGTACAGCACGAACTTGCCTGGCTGAGACGAAGCATCCTCTGGACTGACAAGCCAGCGAAATCGTTCGTTCAAGACGGGTGGCAGGGAAACATCCACAACATGACTCACGTGGTTAACTAATGACACCTCATCTTATCAAGCGGGCAAACATGCTCAGGGCTTGATCAATAGCCGCGTCAGCCAGTTTCGGGGCAAACCAGAGTTCAGACCCTCTTTTTGGCCAAATTCACTCGCCAGAATGCTGGATGCAGCCATTCCGCCACTGATCACGGCACTTTCCATGGTCGCTGGCCAGCCCGTGGAAATCCAATCGCCCGCCAGGTGAAGCCATGGCTGAGCAGTTCGAGCAGATGGACGAATTGCCTCAAATTGCGGGCTGATGGAAAAAACGGATTTTGGGTCCGTGACAACCTTGCTCTCCAATAATTTGGCCTTCCGAGCCAGAGGAAAGGCGTGACGCAACTCGGCGATAACCTGCTCAATCAACTGGGGCCTGGACAAACGACGAGCTGACTGTGATGCACTGATTACCACCTGGTAATAAAAGCCTTCCGCTGCCTGTTCGTCCACCCACGGTTGCCGAAAAACCCATTGCGCCATCGTTCCCACCATGACTGCATGGGGGAGATCAGTTATCTGCCGATCGAACCACAAATGCAAGCCACTGATTGGTGAGGAAGGTGCATCTGTAAAACGATCAACATGTTTCAACGTTCCATCGGGCAGCAGATCACCGACAGCGTGCCAGGGAACAGCAACCACCACGTGATCTGCATGATGGGTCACACCATCGGCCGTGCTGATCAACGCAAACTTTCCATCATGAGCTATCTTTCGAACGACCTGCCCGGTTTTGATGTCCACTCCCTGCTGCTCAATCGCCTCGGCCAAATGCCCGCCAATCAGCTTGATGAGTGGTAATTTCGGAACCAGTACATCAGACGCCCCACGGGCGGCCGCAAATCCATCTACAAATACTTTTCTGGCAGCGGCAAGCGAAACCCGTTCTATCGACTCGCCTAGCGCACTGACGACAATAACACTCCAGAAGTCATTGATGGTAGTCTCGTCCTGGCCGTTAGCACGCAACCAGGCGCCTGCCACTGCATCGTCCAGTTCTGACGAAGCCTGCCGGAAAAGCCGGAATAACGCGTATTTGATTTGCCTCCTCTGGGTCCGGTTCAAAAATCGTAATCCAGCAAGAGCAGGCAAGAGGTGAAAAGGTGCCGGAAGCCAGCGAGACGGCTTGAAGGTGCTTTCGGAATAATCTGGATGCAAGAACTTCAAGCGAGTGTATCGATGCAGGTATCCGTCTAACCCCTGCCTTTCGAGCAGCCCAAGAAAATTTGTGCAACAGCCCATGGCAACATGCTGGCAATAGTCAACGGTTCCACCGGTCCTATTGTCCAGAAAAGATCCGGCCCTTCCTCCCGTTGTCCGCTTCGCTTCGAGCAGCTGGATCTCAAAATGATTCCGGGATTTCGCCGCAAGATTTTCTGCTGCTGCCAGCCCCGCGAGCCCCCCACCAACGATCAACACCGTTGGCCTGGTGGCCGTATTCTGTTTGACAGCTCGGGTACTTGTGTTCACGATTCGACTTCCGAAATCCCCAACTCCGTCGGCGGCACAGGAAGGCGCCGAAAAAGCGGAGCGCAGAAGTGCCTCGAAACGATGCCCAATTTTGCACGAGGAGTCAATCGAACACGATGCAACGCGACTGACCGTGGGGACTCAGCAATCCGTTCAAGCAACTGGCGGTAAGTTCTCCACATCATGCTGAACATCGGTCTTCCGTCCGGATGCAGGGAATCCCAAACAGCCCAACCGGAGTCAAACAGACGCCGAGCCCTTTGAACCTCGTCCAATACAAGACACTGCAAACGATCGTCGGGGCGTGGTTTCAAGAGATCATCTTCGCTGAGACCATGCTGTTCATAATGCTGTCGGGGTAAGTAAATACGGCCTCTCTGAGCATCCTCAAGCACATCTCGAAGAATATTCGTCAGCTGAAATGCCAAGCCGCAATCGATCGCCGCGGAAGTGGGGATTGGTTCCTCGTATTCCCAGATATGAATGCATGCCAAGCCGACAGCAGACGCAACAAGGTAGCAGTAATGCTCAACTTGCTCGTAAGTGTCAAAGCGTGTCTTTTGCTGGTCAGCAAGGACACCATCTACTATTTCCAGCAGGTAACGCGAGGGAATGTCATACCGTCCTGCTGTATCTCGCAATGCGGGAAGGATCTCCTTGGCACGACGATGCAAATCAATCGGCCAGCCCTCCGTTCCGGAAAGTGCTCCTTCGGGTGTCAAACCATCCGGCAGGATGACCTGATCTGCGGCTCCGTCACCGATGAGATTCATCGCGACAGTCTGACGCCACCAATCGAGCCAACGTGTTCGCAGAGATATCGGTTCGGCGCAGTCACCCAAATCATCGGTTGTCCGGGCAAAAGCGTAAAGCGCACACATCGCCTCGCGTTTGGGCTTGGGCAACAACCAAAACGATCGATAGAAATTGCTACCACTTCGCCGTGAAATCCGGCGAACATGACGGTAGCTTGCAGTGACGGAACTACTGGCATCCATGCCTACATGATAACCACACGTCGAGGGAATGGCTGCGGGGGAATGGCTCGAAGCGACTTTCATCTACCCATGAAAGGGA
>JAAXJB010000039.1:213549-258821 GCA_012270065.1 Rubripirellula sp.
GGGAATGGCTGCGGGGGAATGGCTCGAAGCGACTTTCATCTACCCATGAAAGGGACAGCCCTTACGCCAGCATTGGCATGCTCGGGCATCAGATAAGACCAATCTACAGAAAGCCCAAAAAAGCACGGCTGACCAGTCCGAATTGTTTTAGTTTTCCAACGGTTGGTCGTGAAGCCAAGACATCAAAATCGATTCCCCTGATCGCTTGCAGTGTCTCCAAACCACCATGCGCGAATAGCTTCACATCACATGACAACCACGGCGCAACCGAGTTGGCCAAGGGAAGCCCCGCATGAAACATCTGTTCGGCACGTTCGCATTCGCTCGCCAAAAGACGCCGCAGAGATTCAGATGTCGTGGTCTGATCAAGCATCGTGTCATCGACTCCGTACTGACGCATCTGGTCCTGAGGAAGATAGATCCGACCCATCGCGTAATCCCGGGCAACATCCTGCCAGAAATTAGCAAGTTGCAAGGCCGTGCAGATTTGGTCCGAAAGGATTCGATTTTCCTCCGAAAAAGACTGACCAAGATGCAACACAATGTGTCCAACAGGATTTGCCGAACGCTGGCAATACGCCAACAACTCCTCCACATTCTCGTATCGGGTTTTGTGCTGATCCTGCCGAAATGCATCCAGCAAGTCCTCAAACGGCTTTCTGGGGATACTGAACTGGCGAATTGTCGCTTCCAGCGCAACGAAGAGCAGCTTTTCAGGCTGCCCCTTGAAGGCGAGGTCCAGTTGTTGCTGAAATTGGTCAAGCTCCCGCAAAGCCACCTCAGAGTCCGATGACTCATCTGCCAGATCGTCAGCCGTTCGACAAAATGCATAAACATCGTAAAAAGGCTGCCGCATACGCCGAGGCAGGAGTACGCTCGCTACAAGAAAATTCTCGTAATGGGAAGTAGCCAGTTTTCTAGTATATTTCCGAGCTTGCTGGAGCAGACGGACATACTCAGCAGATTCATCATGGTTGGACGATGATGGCACTACACGGTTATGCTGGCGAGTGTTCGCTGAAACCTCTAGGCTGGAATGGGGTTGGGAAGTTTCATGCCCCGGTAGTTCAGAGAACTGAGTCAAGACGGCACCACGGTATTGGAAGACGACACTGGAACGGGAATGAAAATCATATTGGCAGCCCCACGCGGCTTCTGCGCTGGCGTGAATATGGCGATCGAATCTCTGGATTTGACGTTAAGAAAATTCGGCACACCAGTCTATGTGTACCACGAGATAGTACACAATCAGTACGTAGTTGATCAGTTCCGCAAGAAGGGAGCCATCTTTGTCGATTCAGTGGAAGAGGTTCCCCCCGACAGCGTTCTTCTATTTTCAGCACACGGCGTTTCGCCGGAAATACGGTCCGCGGCCCGCGAGCGGAATCTCCATGCATTGGATGCAACTTGCCCTCTGGTCACAAAGGTTCATCTGGAAGCGATAAAATATGCCAAACTGAACTACACGATCCTGCTGATCGGCCACGAAGGACATGACGAGGTCATCGGCACGATGGGGGAAGCACCAGAGGCCATCATTCTGGTAGAAGATGAGCAGGATGTTGACACCCTGAGCGTAGAGGACGAAACAAAACTCGCGTACCTGACACAGACAACACTCAGCGTTGATGATGCAAACCGCATCATCAGAAAAATCAAGGAGCGTTTCCCGAAAATCGAGAGTCCTCCCAAAGAAGACATCTGCTATGCGACCCAGAATCGCCAAGAAGCCGTTCGACTGCTTTCTGATGATGCTGATGTGGTGATCGTGCTGGGTAGTCAAAACAGCAGCAACAGCCAACGCCTCAAACAGCTCGCCAGCGAACGCGGCATCCCGGCATTTCTGATTGATGGGCCTCAGGACCTGGAAATGGAAGAACTGAATACTGACCAGACGGTACTCATGACTGCTGGTGCAAGTGCACCAGAATCAGTCGTACAACAAACCGTTGAATGCCTCGTAGCAAAATTCAATGCAACGGTTGAATTGCAAACCATCAGAGAAGAATCCGTTCACTTTCCGCTACCCAAACCACTTCGCAGTTTTGCTGCGGAATTGAACAGTGATTAGAGAACGCGACCGTGCAATGTGAATCTGCTTTCCAAGACGACGAAAGTTTGAAGTCGTAATCGAGCAGCACAAACCACGTTTTGCCGCCTTGAGCCCTGCAATGCCATTCCCTCAACCAGCGTCGCATTCCGGGAATCGAACGTGCCATGGAGATCTTGATCCCAGATGTTATTCAGGCAGGTCTTCTCTAGAAGAAGGCATTCATTGCCCCGCACCCAAAACCAGAATCGTATCAAATGGATGACCCGAACTTCCTGTCACTGGTGCCTGCAGTCGTAGCCATCTCGCTTGCCTTTTGGACTCGACAGGTTCTGCTGTCGCTTTTTCTGGGCGTTGTTTCAGCTGGGCTCGTTCTCTGGTACCACACCGGTGATGTCCGTGAAGCCAATTTCGTTGCCAATTTTTTCATTCCCGCCTTGGGCGATGAAAAATACGCAAAGATCCTGTTGATTTATCTTTGGTGTCTGGGCGGCCTGTTGGGCATTTGGGGTAAGACCGGTGGCGCACTTCAATTTGCGAAAGTGGTCGGAGGGCGGATCGCGAAAGGCCCCAGATCATCGATGGTATTTGGCTGGTTGCTGGGATGCGTTTTTCATCAAGGCGGCACCGTGAGCACCGTGCTGGCCGGAACAACCGTCAAACCAGTAACCGACAGACATCGGGTTTCGCATGAAGAACTTTCGTATGTCGTTGATTCCACCGCATCACCAGTGGCAACCATTCTTCCATTCAACGCATGGCCAGCGTATGTCGCCGCTCTCGTGGTGGGCACGGTCCCGAGTTGCTTTCCTGATCTCGATACCAGCACTGCCTTCTTTTTCTCCAGCATCCGCTACAACTTTTATGCCTTCATCGCTGTAGGCATGACACTGTTGACCGCACTCGAGTTCTGGCCCTTGGTTGGCAGAAAAATGTCTGCCGCACGGCAACGTGCACGCGAAACCGGGAAACTCGACGCAGACAATGCTTCTCCTATGCTCATCGTGCAAAGCGATGATTTCGATCCGGCAAAACCGACAGCAGGATACACACCAAGCGTACTGGACTTCGTGATTCCCATTAGCATCCTGCTTACGATCGCGATCATACCTTACGCATTTTTTGAGACAAATCTGATCGAAGAAGCTTTCATGACATGCCTGCTCTCCGCCATGATGCTTGCATGGCTCCGGGGGATGAAAATCAGTGACATCATGGATGGCTTTCTCAATGGATGCAAAACCATGACCATTGGGGCCATCATCCTCGGTCTCGCGGTCACGATCGGGTTTGTATCAAAGGAACTCCACACGGCGGACTACGTCGTCAGCGTGATTGGGGGAAATATCCCGGCCCTTGCCCTGCCTGCCATTCTGACTCTGTTGTGCATGTTGATTGCGTTCGCATGTGGAAGCAGCTGGAGTACTTACGCAGTGGTGTTTCCGATTGCGATGCCACTCGCTTGGTCTATCCATGAAGATCCGGCTTATCTTTCTATCTGCTTTGGTGCTGTTCTGGGCGGTGCCGTGTTCGGAGACCAATGTTCTCCGATTTCTGACACAACCATCCTTTCGTCCATGTTTACCGGCTGTGACCTGATGGACCATGTCACCACGCAATTACCTCTAGCGTTGATGGCGGCCGTCATGGGAATCGTCTGCAGTACGCTGGCAGTCGCGCTCGTCATATAAAAACAGCTTTTTTCTGCTGGTATCATCTGAACCTTCAGAGGCTGGATTGACTCTTGACATGCACTTGATGGCGCGTAGCCACCAACAAAGATCACAAAAGATCGTACTGACGACGAGGGAACAATCTGTGAACGAACTCATTCCCACCGGCGATTCGACCGCTATTCTGCCTGCCGGAAAAAATGTGACACCCGTCAAAGTTTTTGGCAACGAGGTGATCCGCAATTCATTCGACTCGATCTGTCTTCAGCAAGCCATCAACTGCCGAAAAGCTCCTGGCGTCACAGAAGTCATTCTGAACCCCGATGCACACTGTGGTTACGGCGCTCCGATTGGCTGTGTGCTTGCCTCACCTACGCATATTTATCCCGGGCCTGTCGGATTTGACATCAAGTGTTCGATGAGCCTTCTGCAAACGGACCTGCCGGAAGACGCAGTTGATGACAAACGTACGCGACGCGAATTGATTCATGCTATCTGTCGCCGGATTCCAACAGGGGCAGGAAAGGGCTCAAGGCACGTCCCAAACAGTCGGCGAATCACAAGGGCGATCGGCAATGAAGTTCTGACTCACGGTGCCTCTCGACAAGCTACCAATGAACTTGGGATTCCCGATCATTGGACTTCAAGATGTGAAGATTCTTTTCACACCGGGCATGACGGTTCGGCTGATTGTCTAAAGATGCGGCTGGAAGAACTTCGAAATGAAAAGGGTTTTCAAAACTACGATCGGAAGCTCGATCAACTGGGTTCTTATGGGGGCGGAAATCATTTCGGCGAATGCGAAATCGTGGAAATTCAAAACAATGATCATTCCCGCTGTGTCGCAGACGTCTTCGGGCTCCAACACCGAAGAATCGCTTTTCTCTCACACTGCGGGTCTCGAGGAATCGGACACCGCCTCGCAACCGGACAATTTCAGGCACTTGAAAATCACTTCGACCGCTGGAACATTTCCTACCCAGCGGACGATAAACAGTTGGTCTACGCACCTATTGGTACCAAAGAGGCAGACAATTATCTCGATGACATGGCGATGGGAGCAAACTTTGCAACGGTCAATCACCTGCTAATCAATGCTCTGGTTCTGGAAGCATTCCAAGAGGTCATTCCGGGAACCCAAGGTAACCTTGTCTACTTCATCAGCCATAACATCGCACAGAGGGAAATCATCAGGGGTGAACCAACATGGATTCACCGCAAAGGCGCAACTCGCGCACTGCCTGCTGGGCATGCAACCCTGAAAAATACTCCGTTTGCACAAACGGGACACCCAATCCTGCTGCCAGGGAATCCGCAAGCTGGCTCGGCGGTTATGGTTGGTTTACCGGATGCAGAAAAGAGTTGCTTCAGCGTAAACCATGGCGCTGGACGAAGACTGGGGCGTCGCCGTGCAATCCGCGAACTTGACCAACAACAGGTCAATGCGTCTTTTGAGGCAGCCGACATCCTCACCAACTGCCGCAGTTACCCAAGAGACGAAGCGCCGGCAGCTTACAAGGATTTTGAACAGGTCGTCCAAAGTGTTGAATCTGCGGGACTCGCAACACAGATCGCCCGGCTGCGTGCGAGATTCGTTATCAAAGATGCATCCGCAGCAGACGACTGACCTGCCGTGAACCCTCATCCACATGAAGATCTGGATGGCTCACCCATGGTCATTTCAGCTGCCCGCCGGAAACCAAAACCAGAAAACCAAGATAATGATATTCTGCTGCGCGTTCATTGCTCTGGTTTTGCATCATCCAAATCTGCGACGCTGAACTGTTTAATGAGAGCATCTGTTCCTGGATCATGCCCCTGAATCATCAATGTGCCTGCATCCAGTCGTAAACCGCGTCGAGGATTTTCATCACTTTTGCGATCGTCAAACCAGTCACTTACCTGCACACCGTTGACCCAGGCTGCCATGGCTGGTCCATGCGCGACCAGCACGACGGTAGCGAATTTGTCAGTTTCGCCGGCAACTACTCTCGCGTCCTGACGCCGGAAAATACCTCCCGTGCCACAGTCGGCCGGCGTTAGCGGATCACCATCCTTGAGTTCATTACTCAATTGGCATTCGTAGCCCATCATCACGTCTCCAGGAATACAGCGAAAAAAGATTCCCGAGTTCATTTCAGCAAGCGGAAGTTTATATTCGGCCAACAGCACAAAATCACCAAATGACCGCTTGGACTCCAACTGGGTTCGACCACCTTTCACGCGCAGGTTGCCGTCCTCAGTCACACTGAATTCGCCAGGCATCTCCGGGTACTTCGTCCACTCCGTCAACTCATCATCAAGAAGCGACTTCAAACCCAGCGGTCGGAGACGGACATTGCGAAATTCGACACGACCAGAGTTGTACTGCAAACCAATCCTTCCCTCGTGAAGCCCAACATCATCTGTATAGTCACACACATCAAGGTCATCCACAGAAACTTGCAGTCTGCTGCCATCCATCACCAGCTTCATGGTGTGCCAATCCGCCGGATCAGTGGTGACGTCTTCGGCTTTTTTTCGCTTCACGATTCCCCCGGTCGGGAATGGATTTGCCTTGGGCGCAATGTTTACCTCGTAACAATCCTCGGCAGGGTTTTTCGGATTCAATGGCGTTCGAAGAAAAACTCCACTGTTGGTTTCGGGATCTGCTTTGAATTCCAAACTCAATTCAAAATCTTTCCAGGGCACAGAGGTACACAGTAGACAGGCATCACCTTGGTCAACCACGATTTTTCCATCTTCAACTCGCCAATTCGCTTCTCCAGCTATTTGCCATCCAAACAAAGTGGATCCGTCAAACAGGCGAATCCATCCTTCTGAAACCTGCTCATCTGGTAAACGTGCCGACAGCAAGTCCTCAGCGCTCACTTCAACCTGTGCGGACTCGGGCTCATTGACGTTTGGCTTCACAACCTGCTGATCGCCGGTCGATTCTGCCGAAACGTTATCGTCAGCTACCGGTTCAACTTTGCCCGGCTGACAGCCGCTGGCTGCCAAGATCAACCAGACGAGTACGAGACCGGAACAATTCGTAATTGTGCGTATCATGATTCGCTTACCTATATCCGTAACGTTCAAAGTATTCATGCCATGCATCTAGAATCATTGCTTCTTTGTCCGGCGGAAGCTGATGCTGGTTGCGTTGATAGTGTTTGTGTTCAGACTCGGCCCACTCCCGAATCGTTGGTTCAACCGACTCGAAGTCACTCAGTCTCAATGTTTCATAGATTGTGCGCAATGTTTCAATCGGATTTTCCGTAAGATCTTCGAAGCGAACATCAATCATGCGTGTCGATTCGATGGAATCGCGTTGCGTATGGAAAGCCTCGTACATCCTGCTGAGGCACTCCAGAACATACTGTTCGTTGTGCACATGGCTTGGATTCTGTAGCGCCTGCACATCGTCCAGGCCTCGCCACAAACGGCAAGTGGATGGGAAAAGATCACGCGGGTCACGCGTGATGTGAATGAATTTGGCTTCCGGGAATTCGCGTGCCAACCAGCCCACGCGTCCTGTGTGGGTGGGACTCTTGATAATCAGTGGACGCCCAGTTCCGATACTCACCGTGAGCAAAAATGACCGCAGAGCAACCATCCAACTTTGCCGTTCATCATCACTGACCCCGTCGAAGTCGAGGAAATCCATATCGACTGCAGGCTCATTCGGAAAAGCAATTCGGCGATACGGTGATGGCTGCCCCAAGTTCATCAGAGCAAATTCATCCTCCTGAGGACGCTCCCAACCCGCTGCCATGTTATCCATCGGTCTTTTCCCCGGCAGTAACCAGGCCGCGAATCGGCGAAAAAACCATTCCGAGACCAGAAAGTGGCTGGGCGCGAAACACTGAAATGTGGAAGGACTGCTCAATCGCTCATCGCGAACCATCAATTCATGCAGCAACGTTGTGCCGCTTCTCCAGTGTCCGACAATGAAAACAGGAGGACCATGTAGTTCTGCATCAGCCAGCTTTCGCCGAAAAAGAAGGCTCTGAAGCCAATGGAGCAGCGTATTGAATGGAGTCGCAAATGTAATGGCGATGGCCAGCAGTAAGCGTGACGGATGCACGCGGAACCGCCCTTGGCGAAGTAGTCGCCACCACGATCCGGGGCGCATTCCGTGCCAAAAACGTGGTGAATAGAAGGGATAATGGTGGAAATTCCCTTTGGAAGTATCTCTCGACTCCGCTCTTGAGCCACCATTTTCACCTGCTTTTTGGCTCGTACTGGCCTCGGCACTACCATTCGCCGTTTGTGCTGCAGGCTGGCTTTTGAGATGCGCAGTCCCTTTCGATGCAGCATCACCGTCAATTGACGCTGCACTGGACGTAAGTTCTGAGGACGAATTTTGCGGTCGAGACGACTCAGTCAAGAAATTTGGCCGGGATGAACGAATTAGATTGGAACCAAAATGCTCCCAACACTGTAGTTGACTACCGTGCAGTCGTGCAGCGGGATATCTTGCTGGTACGCATGGATCCACTCAAACGTTGCTCCACAATGGACTGTCTTTTGAGCTGTTTTCACACAAAATCCCCGAATCACCAGCAATTTCATGCCAACGACGCCCGAATCCGCAGACGAACTGTCGATTGCCGATCTACAGCGTCATATTCACCAGATGTACTACGAAAAAGATGTCGCGCGGGGTGCTGACGGAACATTCATGTGGTTAATGGAGGAGATTGGTGAACTGGCTGCCGCTCTCCGTGGTGATGACCGGGAGAATTTGGCCGAAGAATTCGCAGACGTGATCGCATGGTTGGCTACGATCGCGAATGTGGTCGATATCGACCTGAATGCCGCGTTGCAAGCCAAATACGGTCGTGGATGCCCGGGCTGTGCCCGGCTGGTTTGCGTATGCCCCAATTCAGAGAAGCCCTAAAGCACAACAGATTGCATGCTTAAATTGCTCTACCCTATCGGTGCCACACTCTGCACTGTCTTGCTGCTGGCAGGAAGTTGTCGTGCGGTAAACGCTGATGAATCTTCATCGGAAATTCGTTTTGGCATTCAGGGGCATTACCGAATCGGAACATGGACTGGTGTCCGCTATCTCGGGGATGAAAATGTCACAACACTTGAAACGCGCGATGGCGATGGTGCAGAAGTACTGTACGAGCAGGTAGGCACATTGGCCCCCGGCGACTGGGCCTATGTGGTTCCCGGTGGAGAAGCTGCTCCGCTGACTCTCAGGGTGGGTGATAAGTCTGTTGCCACAACCAGATTTCCATTGGCAGAATCTCCATCGCGCGGCCCGGCGATGATTCCATTGGGAATGAACTGGATCGTTGTGATCGGGGACACACTTGGGGTCGATGAAGTCGGCGCCAACAAGTTGTTGAATCGAGATGCATCAATCGCGGTGTCGAACCCCTCCACACCCGGTGATCTGCCAGACTCCGCAATTGGATACGACGGGGTTGACATGATCATGGTCAACTCAAAGGGCATCGAACTCTTGCGAGGTCTGACAACAAAACAACGCACAGCCATCAGGCAGTGGATCACCGGCGGTGGTCATCTCTTTTTGACCGTCGGCGAAGCATCCCTTGAAATATTCGAAGCGGCACCGTGGCTTCAGGAACTTTTGGGAATCAATGATCCAAAAACAACGACCATTGCGCCATCCGCCATTGAAACCTACACGTCAACACAAAATCCGTTGGACAACTTCACAGGACTTCGTTTGCCGCGTGAACGCGGTACCGTTTTAATCACGGGAAAAACGGTGCGGCGAGTCAGCATTCCGGTCGCTGCTGTTTACAACACCGGTTTTGGACAGATCACCGCTGTTGCAGCCGACCTCGACGCCCCCATGTTTCAAACCTGGCCGGAGCGACTTGATCTGATTACACAGCTGACAGGCAATGTCTTTCTCACTGGACAAAGAGAAATCCCGATCACAAATCGCGGAACGGCATACGCTGACCTGGCAGGTCAACTTCGATCCACACTCGATCAATTTGAAGTCAAACGCACATTCAGCTTTTCACTGGTTTCAATAATCCTGATGGCCTTGATCGCTGTGATTGGCCCTCTCGATTATCTTCTTCTCAACCGCTTTCTGGGGCGACCACTGCTGGGCTGGCTGAGCTTCCCTCTGGTAGTGATCACTCTGACTGTCGTTCTGATGTACGAGGCTCGACCCGCACTGGAAAATGTCAACAGCGATTCAGCCCCAGATGAGATCGTCCGATGTAACCGTGTTGAAATTGTTGATATTGACGCAATCTCGAACGCTGGGAGGGGGTTTCAGGCAAGTTGCATTTACTCGCATGATGCGACCTTGCTAAATGTTAATCTCCGTCAATCGGCGGATTTCAAGAACCTCACGAATGCAGTCCAACAGTCACTCATCAGCCCCATGGGATATCCCGGCGAAACTTATGGAGGAATCCAAATAGCAATTGAGGATACAAGGATGCCGCCTTATCGCATTGCCTTGCAGCAAGGTAACTCTGCCAGCACACAAGCCAGCATTGGCACTTTGGAAAACTCGATTCTCGGCGCCCCTCTTGCTGCCAGAAGCAGCAAGAGTCTTCAAACACTACTCCGTTTCGAACCCAAACTGGCAACCCGCCAGAACCTGACAAGGCGAAGCGGCAGTGAGTTATTGCAAGGACCATTGGTCAACCCGCTTCCCGTTGACCTTCTCGATGGAATGCTGGTTTATCGCAATTGGGCATATTTACTGCCAACACGATTTCCGGCGGGTGATCGCATCGAACGCATCGATACTCTGCGTCAGAAGAACTTCCGCTGGAAACTCTCAAGACAGACGGCACTGGAAAGCAGTCGAGAGACAGAAGAATGGGACCCTTCCTCGGTAATGCTGCCCGGCCGCGTTGCTGAGATGCTCATGTTTCATGACGCCGTGGGCGGCACGCGTTACACGGGCCTGCGTGACGAACCCCTCTCATCACTCGATCTCAGCCACACGCTGTCCGAGGACCGTTGCATGTTGCTGGGCAGGCTGTCAAACGATTTGACGACTCTTGACTTGACGGACGGAGATACAAGCATCGAGACTGTCGGACAGAGCCTGACAATGATACGAGTCGTGCTTCCCGTCACAAGCACCAAGGATCTTTGACATGGAATATCAAAATCCCAGACAACAAGCTTCTGGTAGTTACTGAAAACCACGTCCCCGTTCATGAAGACCGGAAGCCATCACACATTGATTCTGGTGAACCATCCTCTAAAAGCACGAAATCTGAAGTGATCAAAACTGTCGACCTGACGAAAAAGTACGGCGATGCCTTTGCGATCAAAGGTATTGATCTTGATTTACAAGCTGGTGATCTATTCGGTTTCATTGGACCCAATGGTGCGGGTAAAACGACAACCATGCGAATCATCGCAACACTTCTGGAACCGACATGGGGTGAAGCGTACGTTTGTGATCACAGTGTACATACAGCACCCAAGGAAATCCGACGGCTTGTTGGCTACATGCCGGACTTCTTTGGTGTCTATGACGACATGACCGTTGTGGAATATCTCGAGTTTTTTGCTGCATCCTATCGAATAGGCGGCCAGGAACGCCGCAAGCGCGTTGATGAAATGCTCGACATTGTCGATCTGGATTTCAAACGCGATGCATTCGCCAACACGTTGTCCCGTGGTCAGACACAGCGACTGGGCCTTGCACGCACGCTCCTGCATGATCCACAGGTCCTTCTGCTAGATGAACCGCTGTCCGGACTGGACCCGAGAGCTCGGATTGAAATGCGGAATCTGCTACGGAAACTCGGAGAAATGGGCAAAACCATCATCGTCAGCAGTCATATCCTTCCTGAACTCGCTGATGTCTGCAACAAAGTGGGAATCATCGACAAAGGAGAACTGAAACAGAATGCAACCAAATCGGAAGTCATTCGAATGGTACGCGAACACATCGTCCTGGTCATTCAACCTGCAGAACGCAACAAACTTCAGAACATTGCTTCGATCCTGGCTGACCATCCCAAAGTCCAAGCCTGTGAATTGGGCGACGATGCAATGCGTGTTGTGTTAGAAAGCGGAGTTGAGGAGTACAGCGAATTACCCAAGCTTCTGATCGAAAATGGTATCGACTTACGTCGTTTCTCAGAAGAAGAACTCGATCTGGAGTCTGCTTTCATGGCCTTGACCAAAGGCACGAGCGAGCGAATGTAACCCGGCAATGAAAAACCGCTGTCCATGCCCTGACAAACCCCGACAAGCCCCGACAAGCCCTGTCTTTTTGCCTCTCCAACCCGCATTGCTGATAAATCAACCGGTGTTTTTCGGAGCAGCTTCCTTTGCCAAACGCACGACAAGGTTTTCGAGCAAAAGTCGATCCGGTCCATCTTTGCTGTGCGTTCCCTTCAAACGAAGATCAGCATCCAACAGCCACTTGAGAAGCTGTTTTGCGGTCTCTCTGCCCATCCGGCTCAATTGTTTTTTTCCTTTTTGGATGTCACTTTGCCTGTGACTGAAACCGGCGTAGGACATGGCATCTTCCAGCTGTTGCTGCCTTCCAACCCGGATGAAGTGTTCATAAACAGAAGTTGCCATGCCAAAACGTCGCAGTGACCATGCGATCTGAGGCAGCAATGCAATTGGCCTTTGGCCTCCGCTAAGTAGCTTGTCCAGATGTCGCAAAGCTTCGGCCGCATTCCCATCAACAATCGCATCGGTGATCTGCCACACTGTTTTTCCTTGCCACCCAGCAACAACTTCCTCTACCAGCGTCTGGTCAATGCTCTGGCCAGGCTCGCAGTAAAGAGCAAGTTTTGCAATCTCCGTCTCCAGAATTCCACAATCATCTCCAACCAGTTGCATCAGCAAATCAGCTGCATCACGACTCAACTTGGTCGAGTGACGCCTTGCCACGTATCCCATCAAGAAGGATCTGCGTTTGGCGACCGAAGGTGAAGAGCCTTTGTTGCTGTCATCCACCCGACAATCAACCAGGGCATGTTGGTTCAGCAGCGTTTTATAGATGCGTGTATTGGAAGCAAGTGAATCCAGTTCCAAGACAAACCGACTGGCAGTAGTCGACTTGGCTAAGTGCTTTTCAATCTGCTGTCGATTACTACTGACAAACTTGTCGGCATTTCGCAACAGGATCGTTCGTTTTCCACCAAAATCAAACAGTGAAGCAGTCGCCAGTTCATCTCGCAAATCAGACCAATCGACTTGCTCACCATCGAATTGGGTGACATCGCCCGCGTTGGACAACAGTTGAAAAACCCAGGATCGCAGAGAAGTATCATTCCCGAAGACAGCCATCGCATCGGCAAAGCTGCTGGGCGGTTTTTCGAGCAATTCAAAGGCGTGGATCAGCGTCATGCGCTTCACCATACCAACCTGCCCACCAAATTGCGACCGGCGTGCTGGACGTTGGCATTCGAGCCAGTGCAAGTGTCACTGCTACTATCTGGACATCACTTCAAAGCGTCTCTGTCCCTCGAAGCAGTTTGCCCACCGGTCGAGGCAGGGTTGGCGGTCGCGCCAGGGTTGATAGAGAGCGGCTGGAACCCGCGAATCCGAGCCCTCGGTGCCAGGCCCTGCGTATCGATCGGCTGATCCAGAATGTAAGTCCCTACGTTGCCCGCTTGATCCGTTCCGTCAATTCGCAGATACAGCTGTCGTGGCAGATTGGGATCTGCCCGCCACACGTACTCGCCGGTGTTCTCAAGTCCAGCCGCAATGGTCGTCCATGGACCGTCCGGTGTTCCGCTGAACGCAAGACTGATCGGTCGCCGGGGAAGATTGGTATCAGTGCACTCGTAACGCATCACCAGCCCGCCGGTACGGTCTCCCTCCCCATATTTGGCACCAGTGAATCGGATACTTGGACGGGTGCGATCGACGACGACAAACATGTCTGGCGCCTCACCCGCCAAAGGCCTGGGGCTTGCAAGTCCATTTCCGCCTACAACCACAATTCGAAACCCGAAAACTCCCTCGCCCTTGGTTTCAATATCGAAAGGACTGCTACGGTCTGGATCCTGCCCCCAGAGAGTCCATGTCCCGCCATGATCCAGACTGCCATACAATTCGATCGCCTCGACACCTTGACTGCCAACAGCTTCCAATTCATAGCTAAGGCTGAACCTCTTGCTATCACTGAACCGAACCGGGGCCCGCTTCATTGCTGAACCGGCATCCGGAGTTGATGCGCGTTCCGATCGATAGCGTTCAGCAGGTGTCTGCGGGTTTGGTGCGGGTATCTGTTCCTGCTGCAACCTGGAAACGGCTGACTCTTCTGTGATTGGTCGCATGGCTTCAGCGACCGTTTTTGGTTTTTTTTCCTTGCTCTCTCCAGCCGACGATAGAAACTCAGTCGCAGTACCACCAGAAGAAGCCTGAGGCGGATTCAAACCAAAACCCTCTGCGATCTGCATCGGCGTTGCCGGTGGTGGCAAGACAGTTGACATCTTGTCCGATGTAGCGGGGACGGACACATCGCCTCGAATTGATGGTGGAGCAAATCCCATCCCGATTCCCTGCTTGAGGCCGTCATTGATTGCTGGAGGGGTACTCCCGGCAATCGTCCGCTGCGTGTGGTTTTCCGGGATCTGTTGGAAGTTGGAACCAGATGCAGCCGTGCGACCAGACGCAACATTCTGGGACGTTCCATACTGGGATTTTGTGTTATTGAGCTTCGTCCCACGGTAACGGCTCGCATTTGACACCTGCTGATTTGATGTCGTCAAACTGTTCCATGCAGAGGCGTTTGGAAGTGGATTGATTGGAGGGGTGAACCCATTGGGAAGTGGTGCGAGCATGGGAGCTTCAGAAGGCCCTGCTACCATCTCCGCATTGAAAGGCTGATTTCCATTCATCCGATAGGGCATGGCTTGTGCGGCGACTGGTTTAGACGCTTCATTCGACGCAAAGCGGCTGGCAGAATTATTGGCGACCCGGGGCCTTCGAACGACCTGATTCACGACGGTCTGATTTCCAGGGGTGTCAGTCACCACCACCTGCAGTGACATACGTTTCCAATCATGCTGTGGATCGAATTGAATCATTCCATCAATGGAATCATCGGCAATTTCAACGGGATGCCACTTCTTGTGGATGTCAGTAGCGTACCGCAGCTCAATTTTCTTGAGCGGGGTTGCGTCATCTACTCGCAAGGCTGCCTTGATCCGACCCTGATTATCTGCACCTGCATCCAGAGCGATAACTGGCTTGGTGGTATCAACATAGACCTTCAATTGTGGAGTAATCTCACCAGCCGGATGAGCGTTCCCTACGGCATCGATCGTGCGGGTAGCGAACCAATACTCACCGTCTCCGTCTGCCTGATATTGGAACTGTTTGGATTCCACATTTGGTTTCTTCTGGTCAAGCAACTTCCATGGGCCACCGGCCCCACGTGCCACGAAAAGTCGCACGGCTACAGGTTGGGCGCCAGCCTTATCCACGGTGAAAGGGATGGAAAAGATGTGCGACCCCAGAATAAAACACCCCTGACTGGGACTTTGATTTCCAGCAAACGGTGGTTCCCCCGTTCCACCAGAAACATCCGTGCCACCAGAAACATCCGTTCCGTTGGGCATCTCGACAGCCGGAGCTGACTTGATCAGCATGGGGACAGCGAGGGTACCGAAAATGGCTATCAGACTCGTTATTGTGACCAGTCGCATTTCGTCGGCCGCGGCTCAGGATCGAGTGAAAAGACAGTGAAGGGAACAAAAAACCGAATCCCACCTAGTCGGCTTCGACCAATCCGACTCATATTCTTGAGCATTTCACTGGCACCCCACATGGTGCCAGCAAACACGGACAACCAAACAGCCGATCACCACCAGATTGCCTAACCGGCATTTTCCAACATTCACCCAAGCCCAGTCACCCCGAATAATCATGAGCAGCAACTGCTATCAGTACGACGTCATTGTGATCGGAGCTGGACACGCTGGCACCGAGGCCGCGGCCGCGGCCGCACGTATCGGTGCCCGGACAGCTCTCCTGACCACCAATCTCGATACTGTGGGCCAAATGTCATGCAATCCCGCTATCGGAGGCGTTGCAAAAGGTCAGATTGTACGCGAGGTCGACGCTTTGGGCGGTTTGATGGGTCAAGCCATCGATGCCACCGGCATCCAATTTCGAATGCTGAATTGTCGCAAAGGTCCAGCCATGCACAGCCCGCGGGCTCAAGCTGACAAGAGGGCCTACCAGCACTTCATCAAGTGTCAAATCGAACAACAAGCCAACCTCGATTTGCGTCAAGAAACCGTTGAGGACTTGATCACAGAAACCGATGGCACCGAGACAATCGTGAAAGGTGTCATGGTTCGAGGTAACGCGAGCTATCTGGCGCCAACTGTCGTACTCACCACTGGTACTTTTTTGCAGGCGATCATGCATACCGGCGATGAAAAAACCGCTGGCGGAAGGGCAGGGGAGGGCACTACTGCAGGAATCAGTGGTGCCCTGCATCGGCTCGGATTTCAACTTGAGCGTTTCAAAACCGGTACACCACCACGGTTGAACGCGCGTAGCATTGACTATTCAAAGGTTGAGCCACAGCCGGGTGATGATGAGCCGCAGCCTTTTTCGTTTTTGTCAAACAAACTTACAGCTGAACAACTCCCATGCCATATTGCTTACACAAATGAGTCAGTCCATGATTTGATCCGGGCTAATCTTCATCGGGCACCGATGTACAGTGGGCAAATCAATTCGCGAGGCCCACGATATTGTCCCAGCATCGAAGACAAAGTGGTGCGTTTTGCCGAGAAGTCAGGGCATCAACTTTTTCTTGAACCGGAAGGCTGGAAAACGCAGGAAGTCTATGTCAACGGCATTTCCACGAGCCTGCCTCGCGATGTGCAGGATCAGATGTTTCGCATGATTCCAGGTTTGGAAAAAGCCCAGATCATGCGGTACGGCTATGCTGTCGAATATGACTTCTGTCCCCCCACTCAGCTTTGGCCCCACTTGGAATCCAAACGGATTTCCGGGCTGTTTTTTGCCGGGCAAATCAACGGCACAACGGGCTACGAGGAAGCGGCTGGCCAGGGATTGATAGCGGGGTTGAATGCCGCAAGACAAACGTCCGGCAAAGAACCCTGGGTCCCCACACGGGACCAAGCTTACATTGGCGTGCTAGTCGATGACCTTGTGACCGCTGGTACAGACGAACCCTACCGTATGTTTACCAGTCGGGCCGAGTATCGCTTGCTGCTGAGGCAGGACAATGCAGATCGGCGTTTGACCCAAAAAGCTGATGAACTCGGGTTGATCACAGCAGAACGACGTCAACGCTTCGACGAGAAGATGACACACATGGAACGGGGAATCCAACTGCTAAAAAAATCGAAAGTTGAGAATGTCACGGCCGATGTGTACCTGAAACGGCCAGAAATCGACTGGCAGCAAATGTGCACTTTGATCCCGGAGCTTTCCGACATTGAAGCAACCGCGGCGCAGCAATGCCTGTATGACATCAAATACGCAGGTTACATCGATCGACAACGTGTTGAAGTCGAGCGACAGCATCGACATGCCGAAAAACGCATCCCAACAGCCTTTGATTACGAAGCGATCGGTCCGCTCCGAAGCGAAGCCAAAGAGAAACTATCCAAAATTCGCCCTCTGAATCTGGACCAAGCGAAGCGTATCAGCGGCATCACACCAGCAGACCTCGCCTTGGTTTTGGCTCACATGGAGTCAAAACGGAAGACATAGGGAACCTGTGGCATGAGTGCAGAGACACGTCAAAACTACATAAATGACGATTCTTTTTTTGGCCCACTCGAGGTATTTTCTCACTAAACCCATTGCTCATATGGCTTTATGTGATTTCAATCAATCTTGACCTAGCCGCTTGATTCGATAGAATTCGTGGTCATGGCAAGCTTGGCAAGGCAGCGAGGCTCGGAGCTTCCTGCCGCCTACGTTCTCCACGCAAAACGCATTGAAATATGCGAGTGCGGCAGGACAGGGAGTTTGCTAAAGGTAAACGGACTGAAGTTGGCTAGTGAGGATGCGAGAGAATCGCACCTTCCGCTGCCAGCGACAGGCAGGACCGACCAACGTCGTCCCCGAATTACCGACCATAACGCTTAGCAAGGTCCCGAAGACAAGGGATTGTGCCGGGCAAAACATTCTGAAACGGCTAGTCATACATGGAGGGTGGTTTCCGCCATGACCACGAAAACGGTCTTCACGACAGGCGAAGCAGCCAAAATTTGTAAAGTCAGTCAGCAGACAATCATCCGTTGTTTTGACAATGGTTCACTGAAAGGCTTTCGTGTCCCGGGGAGCAAATTCCGACGGATACCTCGAGAGCAGCTTTATCTGTTCATGAAAGAGAACGGCATTCCTACGGATGCTCTGGAAAGCGGCAAGAAGAAATTGCTGATCGTGGACGATGATCAGGATCTTGTCGATTTGATCAAAGATGGTTTTGAACGTGATGGCCGTTTTGACATCAGGACGGCCAACAACGGCTTCGACGCAGGCATGGGAGTCAAAGAGTTTCGCCCAGACCTGGTGATCCTTGATGTCATGCTTCCAGACATCAATGGAAAAGAGGTATGCCAGCGGGTCCGAAGCGATCCATCGATGGACATGGTCAAAATCCTGTGCATCTCCGGCATGGTTGAACACAGCAAAGTCGATGCTTTGAAAACCGCCGGTGCGAATGACTTCATGCAGAAACCGTTTGCGATTGATGATCTCATTGGTCGTGCATGTGATCTGCTGGAAATTGAACGAAGCGTGGTAGGCTAGGTTGGATAGCGAGCATTCGCTATCACACATGCAGATGGAACAAATGCAGCCGGACCAGACACGAGTCGATTCCAGTCACTCTCTCACTTCGCATCGGTTGAAGGACCAGTACGATGTGAGGGAGGCGGCGAGCCAACTGGGTTTTTTGCCCTGCTTGAGGCGTGGTTCCGACCGATGGTGGTTACCGCAAACTGAGCGTGCCACGGATGCCATTGGCCATCTGCTTCTCATGAATCGACGGAATGGGAGCGTTGACAACCCATCTCTCGATTCAGCGGTCCGAGCGAGAGTAACCGGGGCGATGCTCAATGACCCGGCCTACTTCATTTTCGTGACGCTGAGTCATCCGGATTCCGGAAGCATCGATTTATCACAACTCGTGACATGGCATGCCGAAAACATTACCAATCAAATCGCAGATGGTGATGCTTTTCTCGGTGCACCAAAGATCACGCCTGAAATCGAGAAACGCTGGCGTAAACTGAGGGATCACTATCGTACGATTCCACACAGTCGATGGATGGAAGATGCTCCCTTGTGGCTTGAAGTAACCGGTCCAAAGGTCTCGAAAACGTGGCAAGAACAGTGGCCGCTGTTGCGCATCAAGCCAGACGCATCCAAGAGTCAACCACCGACTGTTGATGTGACGTCAATGTTGCAAGAACTTGCCCGGTCAATCCAATACCAAAAGTCCCTTGAAAATGCATTCGATACCAGATTGCATGATGAAAAGCTTGCTGCGATCAAACAACTTGCCTACGGATTGAGTCACGAAATCAACAATCCTCTCGCCAATATTTCAACACGGGCTGAGCAGTTACAACGAGGGGAATCAGATTCCCATCGGCTGGCTACTTTGCAGAGGATCATCGATCAGGTTTACCGTGCACATGAGATGATTGCTGATCTTATGTTCTATGCAAATCCTCCACAGCCTGAAAAACAACCATGCCTGCCAGATGAATTGCTTGCTGAAGTGATCGGCTCCTTTGAAGAAGAGGCTGACCGACAATCGATTCAACTCCAGCTTGACGTCGAAAACTGCACTGAACAAACCGCTGACCTTGAAATCGCGGCAGACGCGACAATGATCAAGGAAGCGATACGTGCTCTGGTTCGAAACGCGGTCGATGCGATCGGCTGTCAGGGAAGTATCGTCTTCAGAATAAAATGGGATTCCGATACCATCAGCATCAGCGTAGCGGACAGCGGCCCCGGACTGTCTGAACATGCAAGACTGCATGCTTTTGATCCCTACTTCAGCGGCAGAGAAGCCGGACGAGGTCTGGGACTGGGCCTTTGCCGTGCCTATCGAATTGCAAAGCTACATGGTGGTGACATCGTTCTTTCGGGTGGACCATCAGGTTGCATTGCCACTCTCTCATTGCCACGATCCTGAAATTGCGGATGTCATGGGAAGTGCCGGCCAGAAATGATGTCTGATTTACAGTGTGTCGCCCAATGGCTGGCGGATCATGACGCCGAAGTCCCGTTATTCGACTTGTCTCGATAAATGGACTTGAATCGCCCGCTGGTCGATTCGCTGCGAATCGCGGATAATCTTCTGCTTCCGTGAACTGGAATTCTGTCCATTCTGTTGGTTAAATCATGCTCGATTCAGCGCAAGAAATTCTCAAACTTCAATCGCAAGGTGAAGCCACGGCGGTCGAGATCACAACTTCTGCAATCGAAAGGATCGAAGCCACTCAACAAAGTGTCAACGCATTCACGCACATCAATCGGGAATTAGCAATTTCCTCAGCTGAAAAAGTTGACGAGAAACGACGTCTGGGCGAACCCTTGGGCGCACTTGCAGGCGTACCAGTGGCTGTCAAGGATGTGTTGTGCACACAAGACATGCCAACCACGTGCTCATCAAACATGCTCCGCAATTTCCAGCCCCCTTATGACGCCAGCGTGGTCGAGAAACTTCGCAAAGCAGATGCGATTATCATCGGCAAAACGAACATGGATGAGTTCGCCATGGGTGCCAGCACGGAAACCAGTGCTTTTGGGATCACACGCAACCCGTGGGATCTGACCCGGACACCGGGTGGCAGCAGTGGGGGTGCAACCGCCTGCGTTGCGGCAGGAACCGTGCCACTTAGTCTGGGAACTGACACCGGTGGATCGATCAGGCAACCGGCAGGATTCTGTGGAGTCACTGGTCTTAAACCCACCTATGGTCGCGTCAGCCGATACGGATTGGTGGCATTTGCCAGTAGCCTCGATCAGGTCGGTCCAATCGGGTGGTCCGTAGAAGACATTGCCTTACTTCTTCAGTGCATCTCGGGGTACGAACCCCGTGACTCGACTTCATTAAAACACGATGTCCCCGACTACCGCGCTGCTCTCGAGTCAAGTGATTTGCGTGGCCTGAAAATTGGCATTCTGCGTGAAGCATTGGATGTCGATGGAGTGGATGATGCCGTCAGGGAAGGGGTCATGAACTCCGCCAAAGTATTTGAACAAGCCGGTGCTGAGATTATCGAAATCAGTCTCCCTCACAGTAAATATTGGGTGCCTACCTACTATGTAATCGCCCCCTCGGAAGCCAGCAGCAACCTATCGCGATACGATGGTGCGCATTACGGTCACCGTGCCTCTGATCTGCAGCCGGAAAAAGCTGAATCGCTTGGACCTCTGGTCGCAACCTATTGCCAAAGCCGTGCTGAGGGATTTGGGGCGGAAGTAAAACGTCGAATCATGGTTGGGACGTATGCCCTCAGCGAGGGCTACGCGGATCAGTATTACACGCAGGCACTCAAGGCAAGACGACTGATCAAGGGCGACTATGATGTGGCTTTTTCCCAGGTTGATCTATTACTTGGGCCAGTATCACCCACTCCTGCGTTTCCAATCGGGGAGAAAATTGATGATCCATTGCAGATGTATCTCTGCGATCTGTTCACGGTAGGAGCCAACCTCGCCGGTATTCCCGCTATCTCTTTACCCGCTGGAACGGATCACCAAGGTCTGCCCTTAGCGATCCAACTCCAGGCTCCGGCGCTCGAAGAAACGCGTTTGTTATTCGCAGGTGCTGCCTACCAGGCTGCGACCGATTTTCACAAACTTCGTCCCGATACATTCGAATCCTGAATTACCATGACCCTTAGCGACGGTTACCCAACTGAAACCATCATCGGTCTCGAGGTGCACGTTCAGCTCAAAACACAAACAAAGTTGTTTTGCGGCTGCAGCACGCGTTTCGGTGCTCCGCCAAACACTCAGGTCTGCCCGGTATGCCTTGGTCTTCCAGGCGCGTTACCTGTCATGAATGAGCATGCCATCGACCTGGCAATCCGAGCTGGTCTGGCAATCGATTGCTCCATTCCACCCATGACAAAATGGGATCGCAAACAGTACTTCTACCCGGATCTTCCAAAGGGATATCAGATCAGTCAATTTGACCTTCCCATTTGTGCTGACGGCTTTCTTGAAATTCCCAACGAGTCTGCCCCGGAAACGCCCCGCCGCATCGGAATCATACGGGCGCATCTGGAAGAAGACGCTGGCAAGAGCATGCATGACGAAGCAGCCGGTCGTCATGACTCACGCATTGACCTCAATCGCTGCGGAACACCACTGCTGGAAATCGTCAGTCATCCGGACTTGCGATCGGCAAAAGAAGCGAAAGACTACCTGAACGAGCTGAAACTGCGCATGACTCATCTCGGGGTTTCAGATTGTGAAATGCAGGAGGGCAGTCTTCGAGTCGATGCCAACGTCAATCTGCACATTGATGTCAACGGAAACAAGGTTGCAACACCGATTGCTGAAATCAAGAACATGAACAGTTTTCGAGCCGTTGAAAATGCGATCGAACACGAAATTGATCGGCAGTACGATGCTTGGGAAGAAACAGGCAAGACAATCAAGGACGAGGCCAAAACAACACGTGGCTGGGACGACACAAAAGGGAAAACCTTCCTGCAACGGGAAAAAGAAGAATCTGCTGACTATCGATATTTTCCCGATCCGGATCTTTTACCGGTTCGCATCCCAAAAGAACGTGTTGACCAGGCCCGCGCGAACCTTGGTGAATTACCTGCTGAACTTTGCCAGCGTCTGCAAAAGCAATATGGCATCAAGTTGTACGATGCCAATGTCATTGTGAATCAGGGACGCGCACTGGTTGAATATTTTGAAACAGCAGCGACACGATCCGGTGATGGAAAACGGACAAGTTCCTGGATACAGCAGGATGTGATGCGCAACCTGAATGAAAAACAGCTTGGCATTGAAGACTTCAGAATCAGTGCTGACCAACTGGGCGACCTGTTGCAGCGTGTGCGGCAGGGAGACTTTGACAACACACGAGCAAGAGATGTTTTTTCGCATATGCTGGAAACAGGCCAGTCAGCCGAAGAAGCGATCAAGAGTCTGGGAATCGAAGCTGTCGATAGCAGCGACATAGAGTTACTTTGTCGTGAATTGCTGGATGCCAACCCACAAGTCATCGAAGATGTCAAGAATGGGAAACAGCAGGCAGTGGGAGCATTGATTGGTCAGGCAAAGAAAAAAAATGCCAATGCCAACCCCAAACAGGTACGGGAAACCCTGCTAAAGTTGATCCAGCAATGCTGACAGTTTGTCCCACCTGGACTCAAGCAGAATGAAGGAACATTCATATGGCTGATACAGATGACACGCCGGTCCAGACAGAGAACCAGACACGGGACCTTGGTTTCAACGTCATTGTTGGATTCATTGTTTTGATTGCTGGCTGGCTTCTGCTAATGCCCTGGATGCCGAATCTGGCAAAACATTCACTGGAACGCTTCCACCTCCGAACTCCGTCCTTTGCTATTTGGGCGGGACAGTTTCCGATTCCAGCGATGTACAACTTTGCGAATCAGTACAAAATCGATGAATTTCCACCCGGTTTTGTCATGATGGTTCTCGATGAAAATTGGCGGTATGCCAATCACTTCCCGGCGAGAGTCATCACTTTTTTTGCGGGAAGGCATGACTTCCTGGCCTCAAAAAACGATCGCTGGTTCACCCTGAGGTCTTCATACCGTGGCCAGATGCTGGAATCCAAGTTTCATCTGGAAGCCCGGGCCGAAGGTGGCTATGACTTGATTCGTATCGATGGAGATGGCGAATCATTATGACCAACATCACTCAAACCATTGTCCGGAAACTCAAGCCTGCTGATATCAACCGACCTCTTGCTGCTTACCGACTCGTTCAGTTCGCCATCCTGATCAGCCTCTTCTGGAAATGGAGATTCTTTCTGGAAGCGAACCTGATTTATGCCACGATTCCAGTCGGCGACCCCTTCTTTCCGGATTGGCTGAGGTCCATCGATACACTCCGCATCGCATTCTGGACGTTAGCGGCGGCGACGGCAATCAGCTTGACCTCTCCCATGAACTGGTTGCGACAACTCTGTAGTTGGCTTGGTCTTTTCGCAGCAGGTGTGATGTGCATCCATCAGGGAAGCTACAACGACGTTACCTTCGTAACAATCTGGTGGTGCTGCCTGTGGTCAGTATGGCTTGCACATCGACTGGGGAAGTGTCATCGAGAAAATCTGGTTCGACGGGCAGCATTTCTCTCTCGATTGATCATCTCTTTGATACTCCTTGGTGGTGCTGCCGGCAAATGGACGGCTGAGTACTGGTCCGGCGAAGTGCTCTATGACATTTACTTCGTAGATCGTGATTTCTGGATTTTCAATCACCTGCGTGAAAAGTATGCAGCGGACGAATTGCAGGAAATTGCCAAATGGTACAGCCGTCAGGTGGTACTCGTTGAAACAGTAAGTGGCATCGGATTATGGGCACTTCCAGCACGATGGGCGGCTGCTTTGGGTGTCATTATTCTTTCCGGAGTCGTCGTCCTTTCAAACTGGTACCTTGTCTCAGTCATTGCTTGCCTGCTCGGGCTTGCCTGTGCTGGATTCTTTGTCCCTCGCCGCTCTCGCTGACAAAGCACACATCAGCTGGACAAAGTTACTTTTCAGGACACCCTTATAAACCGATTCCTATAGCACACCCTTGGTACTTGGAATGGCATCACTTCGCGGGTCCTTTTCAACAGCCATCCGCACCGCACGCGCAACTGCCTTGAATACGCACTCGGATATATGATGCGCATTGCGACCATGGTGCAGAACAACGTGCAGATTGCACTTTGAGTTAGCTGCAAACGACTGCCAAAAATGCTCAACCAGTTCAGTATCAAACGATCCGATTTTGGCAGCTGCTATTGGTGCCTGGTATTCAAAGGCATAGCGACCTCCGAGATCAACAGCAGCGGTTACAAGACATTCATCCATCGGCAGAGTGAAGTGACCATACCTTCGGATACCAGCACGATTGCCAAGTGCCTGATCAAACGCCTGCCCCAAGGCGATCCCGATATCCTCGCAGGTGTGGTGATCATCGACATGCAAATCACCAACAGCTGCCACACTCAAGTCAATCAACGCATGTTTGGAAAACAGATCCAGCATGTGATCAAGAAAACCAATTCCTGATGCCCGACTTCCGGATCCATCCCCATCAAGATCAACGGAAAGCTGGATATCTGTTTCTCCGGTTTTACGATCAACAGAGGCTGTACGAGTCATGTCATCACCGGCAAATTACAGGATTGCGAATGTAGAGAGGCTAATTTTTTCAAGCAAGGTAACGCTCGATGAGCATGAGACAGGCATCAATCTGCTGGTCGGTGCCAACCGAAATTCGCAGCCCCTGACCCCACTCCGGAAATTCCATGTATCGAACAAGAATCTGATTATTCTTCAGAAATTCGTAAAGTTGATGATGTTTCCCATTGGGGTGTTGGCACCACACAAAATTTGCCTGTGAGGGTACAACACAAAAACCGAGGCTGGATAACCGTTCTGTCATCCGAGCGCGTGTTGCTGCCATTTTTCCCTTGATATCTTCCAGCCAATCACCGCATCCCATGGCTGCCGTAGCAGCTGCGATCGCAAGCCCATCGCAATTGTAACTGTCTTTTATCTTTGCAAGTTCAGCTATTACCTGAGGTTGAGCCACAAGAAATCCAAACCTGACACCGGCCAGGCCATAGGATTTACTGAGAGTCCGGGTGACCATGACCCGCTCATTCTGCTGCACAAGGTCAAGACAATTCTGCTCGGCAAAATCGGCATAAGCCTCATCAACAATCAGTGGACAGTCCAGTTGGTCGGCAAAATGCGCCACACGTTCGGGGCTCACCACCGTGCCACTGGGGCTGTTCGGGTTGGGTAGCAGCACAAGCCGCAGCTTGTCATCGGATTGCCCGAACATCTCGGGTAAAGACCAGTCATCCGCGAATGCCACCTGCTCCCATTCGGCTCCCTGAATTTCTGCCAGGGTTCGATAGAGAATATAACTGGGGTAGGGAAGTCTCAAACTCTGCCCTTCGCCAACAAAACCACGCACCAACAAGGTCAGTATTTCATCGCTTCCGTTGCCAGCAAGCACCCATTCCGGTCCCGGCAGATTCAATTGTTCAGCAGCAGCAATCCGAAACGCGGTTGCCATCGGGTCGGGATAACGATTCAACGGTCCACCGGCTGCCTCCCTGATTGCCTCGACGACTGCCGGTGGTGGAGGGTAGGGATTTTCATTCGTATTCAGCTTGATGTACTTGCCCGGTGGCGGTTGCTCACCAGGCGCATATGGCATCATTCGGGCAAGGGCAGGGCGGAAGTGGGACTTTTCAGCCATAGGTAAACGGACTTTCGTCCACCAGTTTGGGTTGGATCGCGTATCGGCGACGAATTGATGAAGTTGAACAGGTAGCCAGGCAGGATGATCTATCCGCCTCAATCAGGAATCTCGAATTGTCACACTTCTTGCATGAGCTGTCAGTCCTTCCTTGTCTGCAAGCCTGACAACATCCGGAGCGATCTGGTTCAACGCATCGGAGTCAAATTCGGTCACGCTTCCACTGCGAAGAAAACTGTTGCTGCACAATCCTGCAGCCCACGTACAGGTACCTCCGGTGGGCAGCACATGGCTTGGTCCGGCTGCATAATCACCGAGAGCAACAGGTGTGTGATGGCCGAGAAAAGCGGCACCGCTATTGCGGATCAATTCAATCTCCTGACGCGGATCTCTCGTTTGAATATGTAAATGTTCCGGTGCAAACTGGTCAGTCAGCTCGCACGCCTGGGCCTGGTCCTGAACAAGAATCAGTGCACCAAAAGCTTCAAGACTGTCAAGAGTCAGCTGATTTCGTGTCAAAGAAGCCAGCTGTCGAATTAGCTCCCCATGCACTGCGTCCAATAAACCCTGATCCCATGTAATGAGAATGGCTGAACCAGGTGAATGCTCCGCTTGAGCGAGCAAATCCGCCGCCACGTAATCTGCTCGGGCAGTCTGATCAGCAATCACAATCACTTCGCTGGGACCGGCGAAGGAATCAATATCAACAACTCCATAAGCCTCCTTCTTCGCCAGAGCCACAAACAGATTTCCCGGCCCTACGATCTTATTGACTGCGGGAATCGTGTCGCAACCATAAGCCAGTGCTGCAACCGCTTGTGCTCCGCCAACACGATAAACCTCATTGATTCCCAGTTCATGACAGGTTGCCAGCATGTCAACGTTGTAGGCACCAAACTCTGTTGGCGGCGCGACCACAGCGATTTCTTCAACTCCCGCTACCTGTGCGGGTACAACAGTCATGAGAACTGTCGAGGGATAGGCGGCAGCTCCTCCGGGGACACACACGCCAACACGCTTTAGCGGAAGGTATCTCTGTGTAAGAGACACACCAGGACGAGGCTCAATCGTCACATCAGCATGCAATATGGCCTGCTGAAACTCGGCAACATTGTCTCGAATCCGCCGGACTGATTCCAACAATTCTGGGTCCGCAGCCGCGTGAGCCTGTTCCAGTTCATCTGCTGAAACGCGAAGCGTTTCAGCGGAGAGTTCAGCCTTATCCAGAGCTTTGTTGTATTTCAGTAACGCTGCTGTACCTGTTTCGCGCACATCCCGGCAAATTCGACTTACCACTTCTACTGGAGTCAAAGCTTCCCCGAACACTTCCTCTGTAAGAGCCCGTCCCCGAGGGCTCACAACATCACCCTGTGGACTGAGTTTCAGGCGTAACTCTTGAAGAACCTCGGCAGATCCTTGGCGAGCGTCAACATGCTGAATTTGAAGAGAAGACAAATCAGAGCTCATATTTTGGATTCGTATTGGGCAAGGCGGTGGTTGATGCAGTGTTGGCAGATCAAAATTTCAGTGAACGTAACACGTCTACGACAGACATCATAAGCCGGTACAATCAAATTGTTTACCCGCATACTCATCGAACCCGACACCCAGTTTTCAGCAAATGACCGCAGAAATCGATCTTCGTAGTGATACCGTCACCAAGCCTACTCGCAGCATGAGGCAAGCCATGGCCGAAGCTGAAGTCGGAGATGCGGTCATTGATGTCGACCCGACTGTCGAGCGTCTCGAGGCTCTCACAGCGGAAATTCTTGGAAAAGAGGCCGCCGTATTCATGCCGAGTGGTTCCATGACCAATCAGATTGCACTCCGTGTGCATTGCGGCCGCAGTAGCGAATTTCTTTGTGAAGCAGATTGCCACATTTACCATTATGAACAGGGAGCATTTGCCCAACTTTCTGGGCTGGTTGCACAAACGGTCGCGGGTGATGGCGGGGTTTTGCGGGTGGATCAACTGAAAAACCTCATCCGTCCGGAAAATGAACACATGGTCCGAACTCAGTTGATTTGCCTCGAGAATACACACAACCGCTGGGGTGGCCGGATTCAACCACAGGAAAAAGTGCAGGAAATCTGCGATTGGGCCGAGAGCCACGGGCTAAAGCGACATCTGGACGGCGCACGACTCTGGAATGCTTCAGTTGCCACCGGCCTGAGCCCGCGGCAATTATCCGAACCTTTTGACTCGATCAGTGTGTGCTTCAGCAAGGGTTTGGGCGCACCAGTTGGTTCTGCTCTGGCAGGAGACCATGACTTCATCCAGGAGGCCCGACGGTCACGAAAACTTTTTGGCGGTGGAATGCGGCAAGCCGGAATCATCGCGGCTGGCGCGTTGCACGCATTGCAAGAACACCGCGAAAGATTGGCAGAAGATCATGACAACGCACAACGACTTCGTGAGGGCTGTGAGGCCTGCGGCCCACTGACCATTCGGGGAAATCGTGTAGACACCAATATCGTCATCTGTGAGGTTGACCCCAGCTATGCATCCGCTGATCAACTAGCTGCCGTCCTGGAAGATCAAGGAGTGAGATGTTTTGCAATTGGTCCTCAAGCCCTCCGATTTGTTACTCATCTGGACGTCAATGCCTCCCAAATTGAAAACGCGTGCAGGATTATCGCGAACATTACAGCTACCAAGATTGACAAACAGCCCTGATGGATCGCCAACCTCCCCGACCAGTTCATATCTGGCTGATATCGATTGCTGTTTGCAGCCTTGCTATTTTTCTCAGGCTTCCATCCTGCTACGAGAGCCTCTGGCTGGATGAACTGCATTCTGCCTGGATCATTTCAGATGGGATTGGCAGTGTTTACCAACGTTCCATCATTGGCCACCAGTCTCCCTGCTACTATTACGTGCTTTGGACTTGGCAGGAATTATTTGGTGATTCTGAACTGTTGCTAAGACTCAACAGTGTGCTGCTGGTTGCCGGTGCATGTGGCGTACTGTGTTTCGGTATCACAAACTGGACAAAGAGCCTTCTAGCAGGCTTGGTTTCAGGTCTCGTACTTGCGAGCGAGAACAACTCTATTTTTTTCGGAACCGAATTACGTCCATTCGCATTGGTGATGTTCTTTTCCTCAATTTCGGCCGTTTTATTTTTACGTCTTCTCGCGAGTCAAACACGTCATGAAAACTCGTTTCGGTGGTGCTGCCTTTTAATCTCGATTCTATTCTCAACGGTTTGCCAGCCGACTTGTCTGGGCGTGCTGTGCTGGCTCCCCGCCTGCCTATGCG
Organism: Rubripirellula sp.; assembly: GCA_012270065.1. Taxonomy (GTDB): domain Bacteria; phylum Planctomycetota; class Planctomycetia; order Pirellulales; family Pirellulaceae; genus Rubripirellula. Next base: position 242,950 of record JAAXJB010000039.1, read on the forward strand.
TTGTCTGGTTTTCCAGAAACCCGCAACAGTTCCTTCGCATCAATGGCTCTGATGTCGTCATGATCTCTCTCATACTGATTACCAGTATGCTCCTATGGCAGATGACGTTACGCCAGAGTTGGAACGAAAAATCAATGTGGGGTTCATTTGCAACAGCCAGAAATTGGCAGCAGCTTTGGTACATATGGAATTGGGTCTGGCTGCTTTTGATTCCGTCCATCCCGGTGAGCATGACCTTGTTCGTTGATGGCATCAGAAAGCGTCAGATTGCCGGAAAACCGATCCTGCTCGGTCTTGGATTTCTAATGGCATTCACATTCCTGATCACGGGTCTCTACTGGTGTGCTTCACGACTCGATTTTGTTCCCGTGTGGCACCGCCGTTATTTCATCGCTGTTCTTCCCTTGTTTGCCTGCTTTGCAGGTGGCTGCGTTGGATTCCTACAAAACAGGATGGACAGATCACGCGCATCCATGATCATGAACGTCGTCTTTACCTGTCTGATCATCACTGGCCTCGGAATTGACCAAGGTTTGCTGAACAAACTTCGATTCTATCCAGTTGCTTTGGCACAACGAGGCGAGGACTGGCGGGAGGCGAAACTGTGGCTTGAGAAACATACACAGCCTGAAAGTCTGATCCTGCTTGATTCTGGTCTGATTGAGGGGCAAAGCTGGATCACCCCGGAACTCTTTGAAAAGAGTAATGAAAACAGATTGGAATACCTCTGTTTTCCATTTCGTGGACCCTACAACTTAAATCGTCCATTGGTACCAGTAGCAACAAACTTACGACCGGTATTAGCTCAGACCGACCGTTTCAAGCATGTCTACACCGTCACACGAGATGCTCCGAGCCGGGCACGACGTCGGGTAAACGGTGGGAAAATCAAAGGTTTTGGTCGGGTCTCAATTGTGATTCCCGATGAAGACATTCACACACCGGTGACATCAGGAAAATAGCCGGAAGAAAGAGAATCTATCGAACTTCCGTTCATCACTCGCAATCTCTGACCGCCTGGAAGCTGCAATTGCCAGACCTGTATCATGCAAGGGAAGGCGACTCTCACATTGAAACAGATGATGCACAAACGCAACTGCTTACAAATTGGACTTTGCCTCATATTTCTGAGTCTGTCACCCTTTGTGCAGCTGGGCTTCGCGGAAACAGCGAACGAGAGCGTGCGAGAGTCCAGACAGCTTGACCACGAGGCTGTTCGACGTGGTTACCGGGTGCTGACCGAAAAAGCTGTTCTTTCCAGTGATTTCACTCAGGAAGTATTTGACAATCTTTGGCAATGTTGGCCCGAAAAGCTCCGAGCAAAAGCTGAGTCAGCCAGCTTGGAAGAGCGGCGCAGCATGGCGTTCGCCCGGTACGGACTGACTCCCCGTCCGGAAGATCCGGAAAAGCCACTCCAGTATGTCGTGGACAAGGCCGGCAACTGGACAATGAATTGTTTCTCGTGCCACGGCGGAACGATTTATGGAAAGCCGTACGCTGGCGCTCCGAACAATCGCTTTGCACTCCAGACGCTGACCGAAGAAATCCGCCGGACAAAGTTCAAGCTGGGAAAAAGTCTGTCCCGCATGGATCTGGGGTCGTTGGTCATACCACTGGGAACGACGAACGGTACAACCAACGCGGTTGTATTCGGAATGGGGCTGATGAGTCACCGGGATGAGAATTTGAATATTATCCCATCCGCACCGCGAAAATTCGTGCATCACGACATGGACGCTCCCGCATGGTGGAACTTCCACAAAAAGCCGTATCTCTACATCGACGGTTTCGCTCAAAAGGGTCACCGAGGCCTGATGCAGTTCATGATGATTCCCGAAAACGGCCGTGATTTTTTCATCAACCACGAAGAAGACTTTCGAGATGTATACGCTTACATTTCGTCCCTAAGTGCTCCAGAGTATCCGGAGGTCATTGATGAAAACCTGGCAGAGCAGGGCAGGGCAGTATTCGAGCAAAATTGTGCCGAATGCCATGGCACATACGGTGATAACGAACACTACCCGAACCTTCGTGTACCGCTGGAAGACATTGGAACTGACCCAGTTCGGTTGACCGCTTTGGAAGTTGATGGACGAAAGAAATACGCTCGAAGCTGGTTTGCCCACGCAAACGAAAAAGACGAACAAGTCACGCATGTTGATCCGGATGGGTACGTTGCTCCTGCTCTGGATGGCATTTGGGCTTCCGCTCCTTATCTCCACAACGGAAGCATCCCAACGCTTTGGCATCTACTGAATCCGAGTGAACGCCCAACGATATGGCGACCACTGGATCAGCAATTTGACGCAGAGAAAGTTGGTCTCAATATTCAGGTTGAGGACAAGGCACCGATTACTGAACTCGATGCTGTGCTCCGGCGCAGTTACTTCGATACAACCAGGTTCGGCAAAGGAAACGGGGGTCATGACTACCCCGATGTATTGAGTCCGACACAGAAGCGAGCGGTACTTGAGTATCTGAAAACGCTGTGACTTGCCACAATCTTGCGATTCTTCTCAGGTAGTCTTGTTGACGTCGGTAGCTCACGGACGACCAAAAGCACTTCTGCCAGCGTCTCGGCTGACTCTCTGGTCAATTACGAAGTCGATGATCCATCTGAATTACCGGGCAGGGGATTTTCAGCGTCATCGTCGGCATCTGCTCGATCATCACCGGGACTGTCGCGCGCGGCATCTGATTGAACAGAATTTTCGGCGAGACAAATGGTTGCATCCGCGTCCTCTGATAAGGTTTCATCAACGCCAGTATCAGCAGCGACTCCACCAGCAGTAACTCCCCCGGTCTCCATCACTGACCCGGAACCGGACTTACCGATCAGCAGGCCAGTGCCTCGAAATACCCAAAGGAAATAAATGGCCCCGACGAGCATCAGCCCGCTGCAAACGTAGAACATCTTGTACTCCATGCCCTTGAATGCATTTGCAAGCAGCATCACAACCAATGACGAAAGCGTCAGAAACATGAATGAAACACCATTGGCTGTCCCCAGAAAGCGACCACGTTCCCCCTCGGGAGACAGGCTCTGCAAAAGCGCTTGCAATGGCACGATGTAAAAACCTGATGAAAAGCCGGCACAGAATATGAACAGTGCAACGCTAGAGAACAAAACGTCCAAGCTCGTGGCCTGCATCCCCACTTGAGGCGGCGTTACAAACGCCAACAGAAAGAAGAAAATGATCAAACCCAAAGCACCCAATGGAATCAGACGGGGTTTGATCTTGTGGCCGGAAATCAGTCCCGCGACAGCACAACCCAGTCCGATCGCAATTCCAAGCACACCCATCAGCACACTGGCATTCTTCCGTGTAGTGTCCATGATGTCCGTATACTCCGGCACGATCAACAAAGCGATCCCAGCAAGCAGATAGAAGTAACCCCATGCCATCATGACCATCAACAATCGGGTTTTGGACATCTCCTTGATCGTTTCGATGTACGTGCTGAACGGATTGTATTCAAATTTGAGTTCCGGATTTCCACGGGGTAATGGTGTGAGCAGGAGCGAGGCCAACCACCCCAATACAGCCACAAATACGAGAGCAATGACAGGTAGCGACGGATTACCAAAAGGATTTTTGCGGGCCAGTTCCAGTTTGTCTTTCTGATATTGGGAAATCCCATCATCATTGGATGATGAGGCAGACTTGTCGTAGGTAGCAACTATCACGGCAACGCTTGCATCTGCCTGCGGAGTATCCAGTTCTTTTACATGTGCCGTGGAGAACCCAATTTCTTTGAGAGCATCCACCTTGTCTTCACCCTCCGCCATGTTCGCCGCCTGAAAAGCCAGTGAGTAGGGTCCTGCGGGTTCAGAAGAATCGACAGGGGCAGGAGGACTTCGATACGGAAGTGGACAGTACACGTCGCTTACCATGCCGGCAATCAAAGTGCCGATGATGACTGACAGATTCGTCAACATATTGATGCTGCCATTGGCGCGACTGAGATCTGACTCGTCAACCAACTCTGCAATCATTCCATATTTAGCCGGTCCGAAGAATGCACTTTGACAAGTCAAAGCGATAAGTGCCAGCATCGTGACCCAGAGATTCTGGACATAGAAACCGTAACCAGCAATAAGAGCAATTGGAATTTCAACACTCTTGACCCACCATGTAACTGTGCGTTTGGAGTACCGATCAGAAACCTGACCTGCGAATCCAGACAACAGGATAAATGGCACGGTAAAGCAACACGTCACAATGCTGGATCCGGATTCCCCAAGAACTCCGACCCAGGCGCCATTGATCACCATGAAGATGAGAACGGCTTTAAGAATATTGTCATTCATCGCTCCGAAGAACTGAGTCATGACGAGACTTAAAAAGCCGCGTTTGAACAGATTACTCTTCATGATACTTCGATCCCTCGGTGCCTTGACTCGGTGCCTTCACATAAAAATAAAACATCCAAAGACACCGTCGTGGCGTCTCCGCAGCGCATCATATTCAATAAGTTTTTGAGTACCACCAACGAATCTCGGCCTCTTCTCACTGTTTTTCACCTGTCATGATCAGTTGAAATCCCTGAAGATGCGGCGAAAATCATGCTCTCGACAGACATTTCAACCGTTCTGATACCGGTTGATGGCTTCCGGAAGAGGATAACTGGTTACATCGCCACCGTGTTTGTTATCGGCGACTTCAAGAAGTCGTAAATAGCCTCGAGTGACCAAATCCACGCGTTGAGCGACAAATTTCGCATCGAGTGCATTGGCTCCAAAATCGCCATCTACGATGACCTCGGCAAACCCGTCGCATCGAATGAACTGGGATAGCACGGGGTTACAACGCAGATGACGCTCAGGACTGGTGTGGAGAACTTCCGGATCCAGCTCTCCGATCACGAACCGTAGATACAGATCGCTGTCGACAATGGACGTCACGTCGCGACCACAAACCTCACAGCGATATCCCTCGTCGCACTTCGCCATCGAAAAATTCCCTCATGAGACCTGGCACTGAATCAAAGGCTCAGCCTCTGGACGGACAGAAGACATGAAAGATCAGGACAGTCCCAGCACGTCAAACATGTTGTAAAGACCAACGGGTTTACCCTGCAGCCATCGAGCGGCTTCGAGTGCACCCAACGCGTAACAATCGCGATTGCTGGCCGCCACGTTCAACTCAATTCGTTCACCCATCATTCCGAAAACAATCGTATGCTCCCCGGGATTATCGCCCACACGAACAGCGTGGTAACCAATTTCGTGCCGGGACCTCTCACCAGTCTCACCCTCGCGACCGTGCACGTGTTGGACATCTCCGTCCATTTTTTCAGCAACCAACTCTCCAAAGCGTAACGCTGTCCCACTCGGAGCATCTGCCTTGAAACGATGGTGACGCTCAATGATTTCCACGTCCAGTCCGCCCGCAACTCCTTTCAAAGTTTCGGTAACCTGCTGAGTCAATTTCATCGTCAAATTGACAGCCATGGACATACTTGGCGCCCAACAGATCGGAATCGAACTTGACGCTTCCTTTAGTGCTTGCTTCTGGGCGTCATTCAATCCGGTGGTCGCAACAACCAGTGGAAATTTCCGTTGCAATGCCTCCTGCAGGCAGGCATCTACCGCAGTGGGCAATGAGAAATCGATCACAGCCTCGGCGTCATCGGGCCATGAGGCACCAAGCAGCACACCGCTTGCAGCAACACCCGCCAGCAAGCCGGCATCCTGACCGATCAGAGGATTTTTTTCATGGTCGATTGCTGCGGTCAATTGGAAACCGGTGTCCTCAGCGGCCAAAGCCAGAACACGTCGTCCCATTCGTCCAGCAGCGCCGTGGACGATCAATTTTATTGGAGTACTCATTCCAAGAATTTAGCGGGGAATGAAGTAGCAGAGCAGGGTAGGGCAATAGAAAAATCAGGATCCCCCCGAGAGGCTTACTCCACAGAGGAGCCAAAAGAGGATGAAATACCCGTCTTTCAGGTATCCAGCTTTCAGGAATCAGGAATACAGCTGAATGGTTTTTATGATGTCATCCAGCTCATTGGGCACAGCAACCGCACGATTGGCATGACTGGCCTTCTGCACACCACGGCTCCCCAGCGTTTCATTGAACACTTGCTGATCGGTCGTGTGATACGCAACTGTGGCAGTTGGATCTTTCAGTTCATGACCTGTGAGAATACAGACCACTCTGTCACTGGGTGCGATGACTCCCTCCCTGCGTAACATTCTCGCCCCAGCCACACTGGCGGCAGATGCTGGCTCACACCCGAAGCCGCCAGCGCCAACTTTCGACTTCGCGTCCAGAATATCCTGATCATCCACCTGCCGCACCACTCCATCCATGAATTCAAGAGCCCTGAGACACTTCTTCAAGTTCACAGGACGGTTGATCTCGATTGCGCTGGCAATCGTGTCTGCCTTCTTGCCTTCTCGATCCATTTCGTCGTTGTATTTGACGATGGGATCCATGTCCACATTCCCACCGTTCCAACGGACGCTCCGCCGCTCATAAAGCTCATACAGAGTATCTGCACCTGCAGCATTGATGACGGCCAGCCTTGGTACACGATCGATCAAACCATGCGCCTTCAATTCCATGAAAGCTTTTCCAAACGCACTGCTGTTCCCGAGGTTACCTCCGGGCACCACGATCCAGTCTGGCACTTCCCAGCGGAGGGCTTCGAGAACACGGAACATGATTGTCTTCTGTCCCTCCAGACGGAACGGGTTCACGCTGTTCACAAGATAGATGCCAAGTTCCCGTGATACCTGCCTGACCCTGATCATTGCATCGTCAAAGTCACCAGCTATCTGGACGGTCAAAGCTCCGTAGTCCAGAGCCTGGCTCAATTTGCCATACGAGATTTTGCCGCTGCCAATGAAAATGAGGGCTCTCATCAATTGGGTTGCGCTGCAATACAGCGCCAGCGAAGCGCTGGTATTTCCTGTGCTAGCGCAAGCTGCCCTTTTCGCTCCCATCATGTTCGCATGAGTTACCGCTGCGCACATTCCGTTGTCTTTGAAGCTGCCAGAAGGATTCATCCCCTCATACTGCAAGTGCAAGCGGCCTCGATCCATGCCGACGTAATCACCGACCAAGTCAGTTTGCTGCAGGAGTGTCTGTCCCTCACCAACGGTGATCAGTTCTTTTTGTGCGGCGAAGGGTAGCAATTCATGAAATCGCCATACCCCACTGAAACGCACGGGGTTCGTTCGCTCACTCCAGGTAGCCTCAAACTCTTTCAGGGACGATGGTACTGCCGCGCGATCCCACTGGTAATCGATATCGAGTAGATCACCACATTTATCACAGGATGTGCGCACGCTCCTCGCCTCGTAAGTTGCACCACACCTCGGATTGATGCAGCGCTGGAAAGCGAGATCAGTTTGAATCGCGTTGTGTTCTTGGGCGGTCTGCAGCATGTCTGTCACATGAATATTGCAAAAGAATCGTCAATGATGAGGCTCGGGTCTAACAGGACAATAGATCGGCAATGCGACCCCGTGACTCGATCTGCGTTTGGTCCAGGTGAGAAAATGTACGGAAGATCTCGGTTGAATTGGTAAATTCGACTGGGCAAGAACCCCAAGGTATTCTAACGTCCAATCCGTTTTCGTCCCCAGTCCTTTTCCCACCATCGCATGTCATGGACGGATCTACCGCAAAGCCAGAACCAGCCTCGAAGCAGCTGGACTCAGCTCCATCTGGGCATTCCGAGCACACGGATGACCCCGATTCGCCCATTCTTTCAGGGAAATCTGGGCCCGGTCCAGTGCTGCCACCATCGCGTTTCATTCTGTTTTTCAGCTTGGCAGTCACCGGCGGCATCGCCGATCTCTTGTCAAAATCGTTTATTTTCCGCTGGCGAGGACTGCCGGGTCAGAAGGACATTTGGTGGGTTATCGACGGATACCTCGGAATTGAAACTGCCGTCAACATTGGGGCGGTCTTCGGCTTGGGAGCGGGAAAAGGAACGATCTTCGCGGCATTTTCAATCGTCGCTGCCATCGGCATTTGTATCTGGCTCTTCTGGTTCAAAGCCGCTGTCTCGCTCTGGCTCACCACCGCATTAGGACTCGTCAGCGGCGGGATCATTGGCAATCTCTATGATCGCCTCGGGCTGTGGTGGGTTGACGAACAGGGCTATTTCATTGAATGGCAAAGCGGTGTCCGGGATTGGATTCTGTTTCAGATTCCGGGCATTCCATTCTTGGATCCATGGCCAAATTTCAATATTGCTGACAGTCTGCTGGTGGTTGGGGCAGGCATGCTGCTCTACCAGTCTTTTTTTCCGGGGAATATCACTGACACCAAAGAAGAAGTGGGATCTACCGAAGAACTGGGATCTACCAAAGAACAACGGGAGATCCATCCTGCATCCAAAAGCGGCGGTGGGACCGACTGACCTGCCAGCCGGCCGCTGGCTCCCCTGATTTCCTCGGATGGAGCATCAAGCTGGCTACTTTGATCATCATCATCGAACCGTAAAATCGCCGTTGGCAAGCCGGATCACAAAAAAGTCTGCGAGGACAGATTTTCCTTTGAATTCACTGGTTCAATTCTGCTCAAACCACCCACGCTACCCCTCAAAAGAACCATCCATGAACCTCAATCACGGCAGAAATGAAGACCCTTCGTCATGGAAATCCGACCACGACGGCAGATTGCTCGCCCTGATTGACATCTCCCAAAGAGCAGGCAGGCACACGCTCAACTACTTTCGTTGCAGCGACCTGATTGTTGATGCAAAGGCCGATGACTCCCCGGTGACGGTTGCTGACCGCGAAGCTGAGCAGTTGGTTCGGGATGAAATCGGAGCTCGTTTTCCGGACGATACGATTCAAGGTGAAGAATTCTCAGAGCAAGCCGGAACATCGCGATATCGATGGGTCGTGGACCCGATTGATGGCACGAAGTCTTTTGTTTGCGGCGTTCCGCTGTACTCGACACTGCTTGCTTTGGAGGTTGAGGGAGAACCACTTGCCGGTGTCATCTTCATTCCTGCGTTGGATGAAATCGCGGTAGCTTCGCAGGGCAAAGGCTGCTGGTATCGGAAATCTTCGGAGGCAGCCTGGGAAAAAGCCACTGTCTCAAACAAGTCAGACCTCAGCAAAGCTGTGTTTGTTACGAGTCAAGTCGATTCATTCGATTCACGTGGAGCAGAAAAAGCCTACAAGCGGCTTGAAGAGGCATGCTGGCTGACTCGGAGTTGGGGTGATGGATACGGCTACCTGATGGTGGCGACGGGCAGGGCGGATGTCATGGTCGATCCCGAATGCAACGCATGGGATGTCGCAGCGATTCTGCCAGTCGTCTCAGAAGCTGGCGGCAAGTTTACGGATTGGTCTGGAAATGCCACGACGAGGGGCGGGGACGGGGTCGGATCCAACGCTACCCTCCACGAACAGGTTCTCTCAGCGCTGCGGAACGTCCACTAGCGGCCGGAATTACGCAAGAAAGCGTTGGAAATTGCGGCATGGACTCCATTTACAAAACGAGCCCTCGAAGCGTACACTGTCGCGTTGCCGGGCCACACCACGCCGAAAACCAGTGGATGTTCTTCTGTTCAGTGGTCCGCCAGCGGCAGCTGCCGCCAGTGCTTTGGTCCCCCGTTTCGTGTTGAATCCTTGTGTTGAATCCTCGTGTTTGAGTCCCTTTCTGACGGTTTGCAGTCGGCTTTCAAGAGTTTGTCCGGAAAGGGCAAGCTGACTGAAAGCAATATGCGCGAAGGGCTCGACATCGTTCAAAAGGCGATGCTTGAGGCTGATGTCAGCTATCAGGTCGTACAGGACTTCATGTCGCAGGTGACGGAGCGAGCACTCGGGAAACGCGTGCTGTTAAGTCTTCGACCTCAGGACGAGTTGGTCAACATCGTCCACAGTGAACTGGTCTCGATATTGGGGCCAGTCGACCCGTCGCTGCATCTGAAGAAGGACGGCCCAACCATCATCATGCTCTGCGGACTGCAGGGTAGCGGAAAGACGACAACCTGCGGCAAGCTGGCCCAGTTGTTGAAAGAAGAAAACATCAAACCACTTCTGGTCGCAGCTGATTTGCAGCGGCCTGCTGCGATCGACCAACTGCACGTGATCGGCGATCAATTGGGTGTGCCCGTCTACAGTGACAGGGAAAACCCCAACCCGGTCAAAGTGTGCCAAGCTGGCGTGGCCAAAGCAAAAGCAGAAGACGCTCGCGTTGTGATTCTGGATACTGCAGGTCGCCTCGCGATTGATGAAGAGTTGATGGCTGAATTGCAGCGCATCGACAAACGCGTTGGCCCGGATCAGGTTTATCTGGTTGTCGATGGCATGACTGGCCAGGACGCCGTGAACAGTGCCGGTGCGTTCAACGAGGCGTTGGAACTTGACGGCGTCATCATGACCAAGTTGGACGGTGATGCACGCGGTGGTGCTTTGCTCTCCGTCAAACATGTCACGGGTGTACCCATCAAATTCATCGGCACCGGTGAACACTTTGATGCGCTCGAGCCATTCCGCCCCGAAGGCATGGCCGGACGTATTCTCGACATGGGTGACATCGTTGCCGCGGCACGTGAAGCGCACCGAATCGTTGATGAGAAAGAACGTGAGGAACTCGAAGCGAAAATGGCTTCTGGTGATTTCACGCTTGATGACTTCAAGACGATGATGGAAAAGGTTGCCAAACCCGGCCTGATGGGAAAGATGATGGGGTTGATGCCGGGCATGGGGCAATTCAAGGATGTACTTGAAAGCGAAGAAGCAGCGGGCGGAATCCGCCAAACCATTGGTGCCATCAACAGCATGACAATGGAAGAACGCAGGAACCCGAAGATCATTGATGCCCAGCGGCGTAATCGCATTGCCAACGGAGCAGGCGTTCAAACCCCAGTCATTTCACAACTGATAAAACAATTTGATGTCATGAAGCCCCTCATGCAGGGCATGGCCGGCAAGGGCGCTGGTGATCGCATGAAAATGATGCAGCAACTGCAAGCCAGCGGAGCAATGAATGACCCCAGCATGCAGGGCATGAGAGTCAAAAAGGGCACAGGCAAACGCCTCACGAGTGCAGAAAAAGCAAAACAGAAAAAGATACGTGATAAAATGAAACGCAAAATGAAGCGAAAGCGTTAGTCGCGTAGATGACAAATAAATTGCCGGGTGTACCGGCATCGACCCGGCATTGAAAATCAGATTTTGAGATTCAATCCCAGGAAGTCGGACTGGAAGTTGATTACCAACACTTTGGAGAAAAAGCCGCATGGCAGTCAGAATCAGAATGAAAAAGATGGGCCGAACCCATCGACCGTTTTTTCGGGTTTGTGCGATGGACAAACGAAGCCCTCGTGACGGGCGCGTCATCGAGGAACTTGGCACCTACGACCCGATGTGCCCTGAAACCGATGCTCGTGTCACACTGAAATCCGAACGCATTGATTATTGGCTCAGCGTTGGTGCTCAACCCAGTGACAAAGTAGCAACTCTGATCAAGAAATACGGAACCAATGGCAGCCATCTGGAAGCCCAGAAGGAAGCGTTGGAACGCCTCAGCAAGCGAAAGGATTACACGCCTGCTCCGGCACCAGCCAAGCCAGCCAAGAAAGAAAAAGAAGAAGCGAAGGCCGAAGCCGATTCAGAGCCGGAAGAGAGTGGTGAAGAGACCGCTGCCGAACCAGCCGCTGAAGCCGACGACGCCTCCACGGATGAAACAGCAAGCGAGTGATCGTAGCGACGCATGGTGCAGCAAAGGAAGTGAGCGGGCACAACCGATTTTCAAAGGGAAGAAACTAGCCCCAGACTCTGTTGTGTTACTTCACTGATTTAAGCAACTATCATGCGTTTCGACATCATCACGCTGTTTCCTTCGATCTTCGATGGATACCTGACGCAAGGACTTCTTGCAAAGGCAATCCAGCGAGATCTGGTCCAAATCGAGCAGCACAACCTGCGAGACTGGGCTCCCGAAACTCCTCACCGTCCTGTCGATGACAAGCCTTTTGGAGGAGGGCCGGGAATGCTGATCCAAGTCGAACCCACGGTCAACTGTGTCGAAGCAGTCGAGGCCATGGATTCAAAACCGGCTCGAAGAGTGCTATTGACCCCCCAGGGGAAGACGCTCAACCAGCCAATGGCTGAAAACTTTGCGACCAGCCAACGCATGATTGTGCTTTGCGGTCGCTACGAAGGATTCGACCAACGGGTTGTCGACATTTTACAGCCTGAGGAGGTCAGCATCGGTGATTTCGTCTTGAACGGAGGCGAAGTTGCAGCGATGGTATTAATTGATGCGGTCGTCAGGTTATTGCCTGGCGTCCTTGGAGACGAAAAAAGTAACATTGATGATTCGTTTAGTCGGGGCAACCGAATACTCGAATTTCCGCAATACACAAGACCAAGAGAGTTTCGAGGCCACGCCGTACCTGACGTCCTACTGGGCGGAGATCACGGTGCAATCGCAAAATGGAGAGCTGAGCAAAGTCATCAGCGCACCAAAGAAAGAAGAGGCGATTTGCTAGCTAAAAAAGACGAGACACTCGATCCATCAGATCAAACCGATACATAAAAACCCTTAAAGTGAGTAACTGTTATGTCCCAAGCTATCATGGACTTGGTCGAAAAGACCTCCCTGAAAGAAAATCCACCCGAATTCGAGATTGGTGATACCGTTGATGTTCACCTGAAAATTTTGGAGGGCAACAAGGAACGTGTGCAAGTCTTCACAGGTGTTGTGATTGCACGCAGTGGGAGTGGTAGTCGGGAAATGTTTTCCGTTCGCCGCATCGTTGCCGGTGAAGGTGTCGAACGCAAATTCCCGGTACACAGCCCAAGAATCGAAAAGATTGAAGTCAAACGCAGTGGTGTCGTTCGTCGTGCCAAGCTTTACTTCCTACGAGACCGCGTTGGCAAGGCCGTACGTTTGAAAGAACGTCGAAGAACCTAGATCTGGGATTTCCAGATGCGGTTTACTTTGGATTCTGCCAAATGTACTGCACCTGCTACCATACATAGACAACCACGCGGCGAGACGCATTTGATGTGTCTCGCCGTTTTTGTTCCCTGTGCCAACCGAGGGAACCGTCATGTGGACTCAGGTCATTTTTCACTGCTGTGAATTCTATCGCAGCGTCCGTTATGGTCGCATTGACCCCAATGCAAACACCGGCCAACGTGGTGAACAAGCAGCAGCACGATACTTACGGCAAAGGGGACTGGTAATCGTTTCTGAAAACGAGGCGGATCGTGCCGGTGAGATCGACTTGATCGCAGTGGATCCGAGAAACCGTACGGTTGTGTTCATTGAAGTCAAAACACACGGCTCTATCAAGCCAGGCCATCCGGCCGAGCGAGTCGGATCCCAGAAACAAGGCCGCATCACGCGGGCGGCGAGCCGATACCTGAAACGCAAGCGACTTCTCGGAGTCCCTGTACGTTTTGATGTCGTCGCTATCTGGTGGCCAAATGGACTGACGGCCCCCACGAAAATCAAACACTACGAATCAGCATTTGATGCTGTTGGTGAATATCAGTTTTATTCATAGATATTCAGCAGGTTTTTAAGAGGCCGCTTCAGGCTTCCTCTAATGGTTGCTCAAGGCAGGATCATTGATGCCATTGGTGGCAAAACCGCGAGCCCTTAAAAGACAGGCGTCACAATGCAAGCACGGAACACCACCATCAGCAGGATCGTAACAGGAGAGCGTCATCCCGTAGTCAACGCCTAACTCCATTCCCCGGGCAATGATCTCAGCTTTGGTCAAATCAATCAGTGGCGTATGTATTCGCAGACTGCGAGTTTCTTCGACCCCAGCTTTGGTCGCCAAATTGGCCATGTTTTCATAGGCCTTGATGAATTCCGGACGACAGTCTGGATACCCGCTGTAGTCCAGTGAATTGACACCGATGAAGATATCCCGGGCCTCTACCGTTTCCGCAAAAGCCAAAGCCAACGAAAGGAACACGGTATTACGAGCAGGAACGTATGTCACGGGAATGCTATCGCCAATTGCTTCCACGGTATCTGACTTTGGAACTTCAATTGCCGCATCCGTCAGCGCTGAGCCTCCGAATTGCGCCAAGTCGATCTCCACGATCCGATGTGATGCAGCAGCGAATTTCTCCGAAATGAGCTGGGCCCGGTCCAATTCGTATTGATGTCGTTGGCCATATCGGAACGCAAGCGTGTGTGCTTCGAATCCTTGGCTTCGGGCGATCGCCAGGCACGTGGCACTGTCCAGACCGCCTGACAAAAGGATTACCGCACGTTTACTTACTGACATGAAATTTCCTTCTAACCCCGCTTTTTCCAAAGCTTTCGACCAATGGACGGATTGTAATTTGTCCAGTTGCTGTCCGCGGCGATGTCTGCATCAATGACGCTCGTGTAGGACGCCAGTTTCGCATCCAGATTATCCAGATGGTGCAATGCAACGGCTTCGAGTGTCACGGGAAGCTTGGGGCTGCCGTATTCGATCTGCCCGTGATGACTGACAATCATATGCTCCAAATGCAATCGCAGATCCGGTGGAAAAGTTCCTTCAGTCTCATCTAGAGAATTTATCTTTTCATTGAGCATTTGCACACCGATCACAATGTGTCCGACCATCTGTCCCCGGTCGGTATACGAAACCTCACCGCCTGCCGATAATTCTTCGATTTTGCCAAGATCATGCAGAAATGCACCGAATGTGAGGAGTTCTCCATCCAACTGCGGATATTGTGGAGCAATCAACCTTGCGAGTTCCATCAGGTCAACGCTGTGCTGCAGTAGACCGCCGGGGTACGCGTGATGGTTCGAGACAGCAGCAGCCGCAACGAGCAATTTCGCCATGAAGGCATCATCTTGCAGATAGGCTTCTCCCAGTCGACGCAGATGAACATTCCTCATTTCACTGATCAGTTCTGTGAGACGCTGACGCAGAGCTTCGGCACGATCAGCGTCAAATCGCTCAAAGTCAGCGATATCAACCTCAGACGGGTCCAGCGACTGAATCTTCGTCACAATCACCTGCAGATTGCCATTGTGCACCTGTGTGCGCCCGTGACACAGCACGTAGTCACCGCGTTCGAAGGACTCGAAAATACGCTCATCTGCGTTCCAGTACATGCCGGCAATCGTCCCTGTGCGATCCGCCAAACGCAGTAAGATGTATTTACCTCCTTGGCGATTCACGCGGAGCTGTTTATCCGTGGCTTGAAATGCTTGTTCGAGATGCTGTCCATCCGAAAGATCCAGAATGTTGGTACGATTCACGTAATTCGACTCAAACGGGGCAGTGCAGGGTGGTAAAAAAGACGGGCTTCACAAAGATGATCGTGACAGCAATGGCTTGGCAAGCCCCAAGAATCTGTTCCCTTCGGTAAACCTTGTAAAATTTTGGAATCAGCAGGAGTCAGAGACTCTCTGTTTACTTCCGCCAAATTTGACGCGAAGAGCATCCTTCAGATTGCCATGAACGCCGAACACCAGAAATACGACCTACTGGATCCTCCCCAACGGGACGGTGAAATTGGTCGTTTGGGGCCGTACAGAGTTCTTGCTCTGATTGGCAAGGGTGGCATGGGTCAGGTTTTTCGGGCACAGGATATGCGTCTGAAACGCATCGTGGCACTGAAACTGATGAAACCCAAGCTCGCGGCTACTCCGGCCAGCCGAAAACGTTTCATCGAAGAAGCCCGGTCCATGGCGGCAGTCCAACAGGATAACGTCGCCACAATATTTGAAGTCGGTGTTGAAGGTGGCGTACCCTTCATGGCAATGGAGTTACTCGAAGGTGAATCTCTCAAGGATGCATTTCGTGCTGGCAGAAAATTCGAAATAGATGAGATCCTCAGACTCGGGATTGAAGTCGCAGAGGGACTGGCTGCGGCGCACCAATGCGGGATCATTCACCGCGATATCAAACCGGCAAACATA
>JAAXJB010000039.1:258831-347590 GCA_012270065.1 Rubripirellula sp.
GGGCCATTCGTTAGAGAAGATGCTCAGGAGCATCACACAGTGGGACGTTGTGAATTGGATTTTTCCCAAGGCGCTCAACGCCATCGAGGCAGTCCACCAGAAAATGTTTATTCACCGCGATATCAAACCGGCAAACATCTGGATTCAAAGCTCTTCAGGCAGGGCAAAAATCCTCGACTTTGGTCTTGCCATCGCTGGCAACAGTTTTGATCCCTTTGTTTCGCGGGGAACCCTGGTGGGAAGCCCAGGTTTTCTTTCGCCCGAGCAAGCCAGAAACGAAGCGCTCGACGATCGAACCGATCTCTACAGTCTTGGAGCTGTCCTCTTCATGATGTGCACCGGTGTGCTTCCACTGACCTCAGGCTCTATCTCCGGACAGTTGATAGCCATCATTTGCTACACACCTCCCTCACTCATTGACATTGACCCAAGAATTCCTCCGGCCTTCTCGAGGCTGATTGACAGACTGCTACTCAAAGAACCAAAAAACCGTCCAGCTTCGGCCATTGAAATTGCAACAACCCTGAAGCAAATCCAAAAAGAACGCGTTGACAGTCCAGCCATCCAAATTGTGATGAAACCGGATGGCGTGGAAAAAGCTTCAAGGCGAAAAACCGGCGTTCCTGCAGAAAAGAATTCAAACGGAAATCGACTGATACGCCGGACGATTCTAATGCTGCTGTTTCTGGCGATCTCAGGAGGCGCGTTCTACACTTTCATTCAGTTCAACTCCACTGGCAAAACGACTCAACCTGGTAACCAAAATCCCCAACTGAATGCCGTCCGACGTGTCACTGCAACCTCGCTGCGTGCATTGAATCTGGAAAATGGAGGATCGGGAAGCCGCAAGGTGATGAGTGGACAAGCTGCGAGATTCAAGTTGCGAATTGCAAATGAATCGACTACACCTGCCGACGATCCAAGCGTCATCAACTCTGACGTCAAGATCGTTGCTCAAATCGCAACCCTTCTCAAACGTTCTGATAGCACCCGCGTGGAACGCCCCACTTTTCCCAAAAAAATCCTGCTTTCGCAACTTCCCCGACGAAGTAGTTCGCGCGAGTTTGAGATTCAATTCCTAACTACCAATCTGAGATCCGGTGATTACGAAATTGAATTTCAACTTCAGACACCTGACGGTTCTGTGATTGCTTCCATCACCGACAAACTCGACATTCAGGAGGATCTTGCAAATACGGACCTCCTCGGGTTCGAGATCCTCCGAACCTATCAGGGAAAGGGTGCCGACACGTACGTTCAGGACAAACTCAAAAATGACACGGGCGGTGAGAATATCATTCAGGCAATGCCGGGTCCCGAGCCACAGACGCAACACATCTATCTTCGTTTTGACCTTTCGAAGCTCCTGGAAGATAAGAAAGAGCTTGATCGTGCGCTGTTGTTGTTGACCGTGGCACCGGGGGGACAGCAGACAAATGCGCGATTCAAGGCGTACGGAATCACCACAAACCTTCCTCCGGAATGGCGGGAAACGGGCCCCATGCATTTGAACTGGGAAGCATCACCTTGCCGAGAGAACATCCGCGGGCAAAAGTACCTTGGTACTTTTGCCTTTGACAACACGAAGGACCGCCTCAAAAACAGCCCGGATGCCGTGCGTTTTGCAAGTCGTGAACTTGACGACTTCATTCGGGAAGCAAAGGGTACCACAGTCACGATCGCACTTTTTGCAGAATCAAAGTCAACGCGACCTTCGCGTTTCAAGTCCAAAGAGGCGCAGCCACGCGAGGCTCCGGCATTAGCGATTCGAAGACTGCGACCCAGCCCCTGAGTGGTTGGTTTCCACGTTCACAGCCATTGAATGCGACACAATGGAATCCGAATTTCGTGGATCGCTGACAAAGTATGTGCACTTCAGCGTCACAGGGCGGCATCCCCCCCAAGCAGCGTCCGCAGCATCAGACGCCTCATCAGGCTATCCAACCCCACCTCATTGGAACCAAATCATCCATGACTGCGACGTAATGCCCACCTTGAATGGTCCAACGAATATTCAAGCATTGCCATAGAGTGGTTAAACTGAAGAGATGTCTGATCCTTCACCGCAAACTGCGTTAAACGACTGCTCCGTCACACTGGTCCGAAGTTCTCAAGCGTGGTCCCAGGCTGACAGCGCCGCAGGATTCGTCCTGCGTTATCTGGCACCGATGCGTCGTCAGCTTGCCAGCCTGCTGGGATCAGCCGAACAAGCTGATGAAGGTCTGAAAATGATCATTGCGCATCTTGTCAGCGCCGGGTTCGGTGACGAAAAACATTACAGGCTGCGGGATTTTCTACTACGAAGTATTCGATCTGCGACCCGTAAACGCCTGAAGGAAATTCCTGAGAGCAAAAGGCCCGAAATTGACTTTGATCAACTGCAAAGTGATTCAAGAGACTGGCTTCGATATTGGCGTGAGGGGCTTCTGGAAAGGGCTTGGAGGGCACTGGAACGAATAGAACATGCTGATCCAAAGCGACCTTTGTATTCGGTGCTGCAGTGTGCGACAGCTAATCCACAGGCAACACCCGGGATGCTGGTAATTCAATTGGCGACTGATATGGGCATCAACGTCGACGAGCAAAGTACCGAAACGCTGCTTTCCGAGGCACGAAAAGTGTTTGCGCAGCTCGTTGCCGACGAGGTAGCAGATACGCTGGAAAAACCGGACTCGAACGCCGTCACAAAAGAGATCAAATCACTGGGTCTCAGCAAGGCATTTGTCGGAATCGCAGCGAAACCGTGATAATCGACTGTGCACCTTGTTGACGACCAACTGACAGACAGGACAACACTTACGCACTCAAACGAAATGGAAATATCGAGGTGCGGTGGCTACCTCCACACTGGAAGCTGACCGCGTCTGAGACAACAATAGACAGCTGACCTTCTGGTTTTCCATTCAGGGTATCCGTCATCCTGGCTCGGTACTGAATTTTCTATCGTCCAAAAACATCGCCTACCCGAAACCCTACCTTCCCCATGGCGTTGCAGGGTACATTCACAAATCAAATGCGTTTTTTCAACAGACCCGCCCGAAGTGAATCCCGCCCCATTCACTCCCAAAACGAAAGCAGATTGGACATGCACAAGTTCGCTCTCAAGCAAACTTTGTTGATGATCCTCGTAGTAGCGAGTGTTCTTTTCATCCCAGGCTCGGAAAGGTTATCCGCTGCTCAAGACGGTGATGCAGAAACAAGTGGAACAGCTCTCGATGCCGATGGGCATCTTGTCCAATTTGAACGTGACATCGCTCCGCTGCTCCGCAAACATTGTCTGGAATGTCATGGTCCTGACGACGCAAAAAATGATTTCCGTGTTGATGACCGGGAGATCATGCTCGATTACATCGAACCCGGCGATGCGGCCGAAAGCACACTCTATGTCGATTACATGACAACCGATGACGAAGATCTGCTCATGCCACCAAAATCACACGGTGGCCCCTGCTCGGTGACCGAACTGGCGTTGATCCAGGTGTGGATAAATGAGGGTGCGGATTGGCCAGAAAACGTCTCCGTCTCCGAACAAGCCGAACCAGTCAAGGTCGAGACCCCCGAGAAGCTTTCGCTGCCCGAGCGGGTCTGGTTCGCGCAGGGCTTCCTTCATCCTGCAACAGTCCACTTTCCCATCGCACTCTTCACTTTGGGCGCTGGCTTTGTCGTACTCGGTTTAAAATGGCCGACATTGGGCAAACAGATTCCATTGGCTTGTTTGCTTCTGGGAGCTCTTTCATCCATTGCTGCCACATTGATGGGCTGGGCATTGGCCCCCGAGCAGGGATACGGAAGCAACTGGAATATCATGGAATGGGGCAGGGAAGTGGATGCGCACCGCTGGAGTGCTGTTGTTGTGACAATTTTCTCAAGTGTCTGCGCTCTCGTTGCGTTGGCTGCTGTTCGTTCCGATAACCAGAAATTGACCAAGCTTTGGAAAGCAGGACTGGTTCTTTGTGCGGCCATGGTTGGCGCAGTGGGGCACCAAGGTGGCGAAATGAGCTACGGAAAGGACTTCTACCCAAGAGCTCTGAGAATTCTCACGGGTACGGATGCTGAACCAGAACCATCGGTTGTAGATGATCAGCCAACAGCCGGTCAGGAACCCGCAGAATCGAACGAGTGAGACTGTTCAAGCAAATCGCTGAATGTCTTGCATGCCATTGGTGAATCGGTTGTCCAAATTGGCGTGGACGGAAACAATTCACCATCCCGGACCGTTGTTTTATCAGCAATCACGGCTGGTCGTTCAAAACGGAAAACCGGCGGCCTGCACTACCAATCTCGTCAACTCGCTGCATCGTCATCCAGGTTCCCGAATCCATTGACGCTCCCTCTTTCAATGCAATTCCATCAGCTTCTGCATGAATCGTGCGTAGAATGGAAACTGGTGTAGATGCAGCTGGGGCCAAAGGATAGTTCTCGCCGCGAGTGACGAGTAGCCAAGTATTTTCCCGGAATCCATTCAACGTTCTCTGACGGACTTGCTTCGACATGTTCGCTTGCTGCTCGGCAGTCAGGTTTCCATTCGCTTGGATCTTCCGTGCAAGTTTCTGAGTCTCGCTCAAATCATAAGTAACCCAGCCGTACGGTGGCAGGTATACCTCTAGCTTGCAGTGCGACGGAGAGCCCTTTTCGAACATTTGAAGCCCATAGAGAACTCGAGATGGAAATCCAATTTCCCTCGCAAAGGTACCACAGAGCCCATGGTAATCACTGCAATGTCCACGGCGATGGATCAAACCGTGAGCTGGATCAGCAGTCAATGAAGCATTGGCAGAATCATAGGTCAGGTTCTGGTCAACCCACTCAATCGCCTTCATCAGCTGCTTCGATTTCCTGTCGGAGACGGAAAGAATCTGACCCACAACATGCTGGTAATCAGTCGCCCGACTGGACCGAGCATCCGGTTTTTGAAAAACCTCAAATGTCTCTGGCCATGAACCGGCTTTGACAACTTTGGCGTAATCCACACTCCAATCAACCTGTGCGATTTCAGCCGTGAATGTATGCTGAATCTCCAAAGCACCATCAGGCGACTCAATTTCAAAATAGGCAAATTCATTGCCGTAAGTTGGCTCCGTTGAGACTTTCGATGAAACTTTCCGTGGAAAGGTGCGGAAGCGGCTGTTTGTCACAACCTGATTGCCGGTCGTGGGTGGGATCGGTATCCAAACACGTAGTTTTTTTGTCTTAGCAGGAGCAACGATCGCTACACGAAAATCGACTTCAAATTTCGCACGGGCGGTTCGCGAAGGTGCAGTGCCCGAATCGGGTTTTTCACCGCCACCCGGTTGGTTTCCCAAAGCCTTCAGTGTGGAAGTGGGGTTCAAAATGCACACGACGAACAGACACAAAAAGACTGAAAACTTTAGAAACATGGAGATAAACTCTTGGAAACAAATTCTGCGTGATTGCTGGAGCTTAACGGAAATGCACTTGGTCGAGTATTCTGGACGGAGTCCCGAAAATCAGGGACCAGAGATACACTCGAAATCCAAATGCAGAAAACCTCTCTGCATCAATTGATAATAATGAACAAACACGATCTTTTTGAGCCCCTACTGCCTTAGCGGATTGCCCGGTGATTTCAAAACAAGCTTCAAATCAGAAGATCGTTCCCCCTCAAGGGAAAGATCTACCCGACACTCGTTTCATCAATCGGGAACTCAGTTGGCTCGAATTCAATGAACGTGTGCTCGACCAGGCGGCTGATACAACATTACCACTGCTTGAGCGAGTCAAATTTCTTGCCATCAGCAGTTCCAACCTGGATGAATTCATGATGGTACGGGTTGGCAGTTTACAGATGCAGTACCAGCGAAATTCCATGGTGCGTGATGCATCTGGTCTGACCATCGGTGAACAGTTGCTGGCAGTAGCACACCGATGCGAGGTATTCGCTGATCGGCAGTACCGTATTCTGTCGGAATCTCTGGAACCGACACTTGCAGAGCACAAAATCCGCCGCATTGATTTGAACAATTGCAACGAGCGATGCATTGAGGCTGCCGAGAAACGTTTTCGGAATGATGTATTGGCCGTCATTTCTCCTCAAGCCATTTTTGAGGAACGACCGTTTCCGTTGTTGCAGGGACTCGGAGTTCATCTATGCGTTCGCTTGAAAGCGAGCCAACAGAACATTGCTGATTCGGAATCCAATTCATGGGAGTTTGCCGTCATCCCACTCGGTCGAACGGTCCCTCGTGTTGTCTTGATGCCCTCCGAACGGGAACACTCGTACCTGTTGTTGGAAGATTTGATCAAACATCACATCGGTGATTTCTTTCCCGGACGGGAGGTCGTGGAATGTGTTGCTTTTCGAATCACGCGAAACGCAGATATCGAACTGCAGGAAGATGCTGCTTCCGACCTCATGATTGGTATGGAAGAGGTGCTCGAGAGCAGGCGGCAATCACGGGTTATACGACTTGAATACAGTGATGACGCGAGTGATGCAACACTGGCTTTTCTGTCAGAAAAAATGCAATTGAGGAGTCAGGACCTCTACCCGACAGCTGGCCCACTGGACCTCAGTTACCTCTTTACGCTTCATGGTCTTGAGAGTTTCGACGCTCTGAGAGACGAAGCATGGCCACCTCAACGTGTCGCAAGTGTCGATCCTTCAGAAACGATGTTTTCATCCATCAGCAGAGACGACATTCTGCTGCTACATCCATACGAAAGCTTCGACCCGGTTGTCCGCTTAATTGAAGAAGCCGCCATTGACCCGGATGTACTTGCAATCAAACAGGTTTTGTACCGGACGAGCCGAAACAGTCCCATTGTCGCTGCGTTGAAAAGAGCAGCCAAAAACGGAAAATATGTTTCCGTGATTGTGGAACTGAAAGCGAGATTCGACGAAGCCCGCAATATCGAATGGGCTCGCGAGATGGAGCAGGCCGGAGTCCAGGTGATCTATGGAATTCGCGGATTCAAAACCCATGCCAAAATCTGTATCATTGTCCGCCGCGAACCACAGGGTATCGTTCGCTACATGCATTTTGGAACAGGAAACTATAATGAAGTGACCGCGGGTCTGTATGGCGATGTCTCACTGTTGACCTGCAATGATGAATTGGGTTCTGACGCATCTGCCTTTTTCAATGCAGTCACTGGAGCCAGTCAACCACAGAAACTTCGGCACCTTGATTGTGCTCCAACGACATTGAGGCAAAGAATCATCAACCTGATCGATTCTGAAACCCAACGCTGTATCGAGGGCCAGAAAGCCGAGATATACGCAAAACTGAATGCTTTAGTTGACACCGAAGTGATTGACGCTCTTTATCGGGCAAGTCAGGCAGGTGTAAAAATCAGACTCAACATCCGTGGCGTCTGCTGCTTGCGACCCGGTGTACCGGGCCTCAGTGAAACGATTCGTGTCATTTCCATCGTTGATCGTTTCCTCGAACACGCACGCATCTTCTATTTTCGTCATGGTGGTGACTCCGAACTGTTCATCAGTAGCGCCGACTGGATGCCACGCAATCTGGATCGTCGCGTCGAGATCATGGTGCCCGTGGATAACCCTGACTGCAGGCAGAAGCTAATGAATTCGCTCTTCACATACTTCCAAGACACATGCAACTGCTGGGAAATGCAGGCTGACGGATCCTACACCCGTACGAAAACTGAAAAACAGCCAGTCCGTTCTCAGGAATTGCTTTATTCGCATGCATGCCAGGCCACGGAAGAAGTGCGCCAAAGGAGTCGGACAAGCTTCGAAACTCACGAGCCGCCAGAACATAAATGAACCAGAACATAAATGAACCAGCGGATGGTACTCACCGGCTTTCATCTGATAGCAGACCCTCGAGCTATAAAATTGACTCGGGTCTGTAGCTGACTACCTTGGGATAACGGTCCGTGACTTTCTTGATTCTCTGAAGAACCTGTTCAATCTGGTTCTTCGCATTACCAGTGAATTGGGTTGGCTGCCCCATCGCAGTCTTTAACTGTTCCGCATCCATCGGAATCCTGCTATCAGCTGACAAGCGAGCGAGCAAATCGTTATCATCCCTGCCTGATTCACGCATCGCGAGAGCTGCAGCGACTGCATGCTCCTTGATTGCTTCATGGGCAGTCTCACGCCCCACTCCCGCCTTGACCGCTGCAACCAATATTTTGGTGGTGGCCAGAAATGGCAAGTACCGCCTCAGTTCACGATCAATCACGGCCGGATAGGCACCGAAGTCACTGAGCACAGTCAGGAATGTTTCCAATTGACCATCCATCGCCAGAAACGCATCAGGAATCGCAACACGCCGAACAACGCTGCAACTCACATCCCCCTCATTCCACTGGTCACCAACGAGACCACCAAGCATACTGAGATAACCCCGTAGAATGACGCTGAATCCATCAATTCGTTCAGCGGATCTTGCATTCATTTTGTGCGGCATCGCTGAAGAACCCACTTGCCCCGGTTTGAAGCCCTCGGTCGCGAGTTCCGCACCAGCCATCAATCGTAAAGTTCTGGCGAAGTTGGCAGGTCCGGATGATAGCTGGGTAAGTGTCGATACCACCTCAAAATCAAGCGACCTCGGATAAACCTGTCCAACTGAATCAAGGCAATTCTGGAATCCGAGGTTTTCAGCTATTCGGTGATCAAGCTGCTCAAGCTTGGATGCCTCACCTTGAAACAAGTCCAGCATATCCTGCTGTGTACCGACCGGGCCTTTGATACCGCGTAAAGGTAAACGATCCAACACTTCCTCAAGACGCTGAAACGCCAACAGCATCTCCTCGGCAATGTTGGTGAAACGCTTACCGACGGTGGTGACTTGAGCGGGTACATTGTGACTGCGTCCAGCGATCGCCAAGTCAGCCGTCTCCAGTGCACGTTCCGCCAACAGGCCCAATGCCGCAACAGTTCGATCTCTTACCAGTACTAACGCCGAGCGAATCTGCAACTGCTCAACGTTCTCTGTCAGGTCACGAGATGTCATCCCCTTGTGAATATGCTCATGTCCAGCAAGAGCGTTGAATTCCTCAATCCGAGCCTTCACGTCATGCTTCGTAACCCGCTCGCGAGCGTCAATCGAGGCAAGATCCACTGACTTGGCGACTCGGCGATAATCCTCGATGACCTGATGATCGACGGAAACACCCAAATCATTCTGCGCCTCGAGAACCGCGAGCCAGAATTCACGTTCGAGGATGACTTTCCCCGAGGGTGTCCAAATGTCGACCATGCCAGAACTGGCATATCGTGATGCGAGTATGTTGGGAAAATCGTGTGACACGACAGACTCCTTGAAATCGCCAAGCATGAGTAAAGGCACAGGGAAAAGGCAGAATGTAAGTTTCTGCCACGAAAGTGAGTAGACGGTGTTGAATCACCTTTTTTGCGGATGGTGAAAACACAAAAAAACCCGTATTTCAGGCATAATCTCCAATTTTTCCGCATGGAACCAGCAGCTAACCCCTGCAATCTGCCGAAAGAAAGAACGAGGGCGGACTTCTTCTTAAGGACTCTGGGTATGTTCCAATCGGTATTCCCTGATCCTGAAAGCCACCACCAATACCTTTCAGACTGCTCTGATGGCTGACCAAACGACCCCTCGGTCTAGGGGAGTCAGCCACCTCGTTGGATTGCCAATTAGCAGTCTTTCCGGCTAAAACGGTGATGTAAGAAGCATGTGCCAGCCCTGATTGCGGATTGGATGATGGGCATTTTCTAATTTTGTCGGATTTTGAATGTACAACCTCGTTAGTTCATTGCCTCGGATCAAAGCCGTCAGCATGAATATTCAAAGACGGCTTATGTTCAGCTTGTTTTTTCTGGTTGGGCTCTTTGTCTGCAGCACGCAAAGTCTGGGACAGGACAAGGCGGCCACTGAAAAATACAAATTGGCGATTGAATTACTGCCTGATACTGTCGCTGGCCTCGTGCGAATTCCCAACCTACCCAGGTTTTGCGAAGCATGGGAAAACACTTCGCTTGGAAAGTTGCTTGAAGATGAAGCGATGCAACCCTTCATCGAAGCACAGCGACAACGTGCCAAGAATTATCTTGAAGCGTTTGACAACAAGGTCGGTATTCGTCCAGAGGACCTCTACAACGTAGCCTCAGGCGAACTTGTTATCAGCTGGCTGCCATTTCCGAATGATAAGCGACGACCATTCGCGTTATGTGTCATCGCGGACGTGCGAGGGAGAGCAAAGGAGGCTGATGCAGCCATTGAAAAACTTGATAAGGACCTGCAAGCTGCCAATTGGATTCGAAAGGATACCGAACATCTGGGCCAGACCATCAGGGTTTACAGTACCGAACCCAAACCTGGTCAATTGAAGGTCGAGCAAATTGTTATTTCTCTCGATGAGACACGACTGATTGCTGCGGATCGTGATCTCGTAGTAACAGATCTTCTTGACACGATTGCGGGTGAGGCGGAGGGCAAACCTGTTGTTCAACTTCAGGAATTTCAGCACGTTCTGAAAAAGTCGAGCCAAGCCATTCTGGAACCCGTCAAATCGGGTGGCGGTACGATTGCAATCGAGTGGTTTGCCAGACCATTTCAAATGGCACGAATTCTGCGGGAATCATTCGATGTTGACCGCGGCAATCAGGTCGACATCGTCAAGCTTCTTGAAAATCAGGGTTTTGATGCGGTAAAAGCTGCAGGTGGTATCCTTGCCCTCGCAGGTGAGAAATATCAATTGCTTCACCGTGGCTCGATTTTGGCACCTGCCGTTACCGATCAACCAAGCAAGTACAAACTGGCAGCAAGAATGCTACAGTTTGAGAACGCACCGATGGCTCCAATACCGGCATGGGTGCATTCTGAAGCAGCCAGTTTCGCTCGACTCAATCCAAAATTTGAAGAGATTTTCTGGGCATCTGAAACTCTGCTCAATGAAGCATTTGGTGACGATATTTTCAAGGACATCATTGAAGGTATCAGAGATGACGAAGATGGGCCGCAAATAGACATTGCCAAAAACGTTCTGCCCAATCTCGATAATGAACTGATTCTGGTCACCGACAACACTCTGCCATCCCAACTCAACTCGGAACGCATGTTGATTGCAATTCGAGTCTCGGATGCTGAGGCCATCGGTAAAGCCATCAGTAAAGCAATGGATGCCGAGCCAGATGCCACTATCCTGGACGCTGTTCCCGGAGTAGACATCTGGCGTGTTCAACGCGGCGGTGATGAAGACGCACTCGACGAAGATCTGTTTGGTGACTTGGACATCGGGCTAGGTGAAGAAGAAATCGAGGAAACCCCGCCTTTGCTCGATCACTGGGCCATAGCAATGATCGATAGAGGAGTAAATTCGGAAGCTGCCTACCTCATGTTTTCCAACGACCCTGACATGCTGGTCGCAGCAGCGAAGAGAATCCGATCAAAAACCAAGGCCGGCTTGGCAGATGAACCAGAGATCAAGGACCTGATCTCGTCTCTAAGTGATCTCGGTTGCAAATCGCCCAGCATGGACCGTATCGTTCGCACACGATTATCCATGAGAGCAAAGTACAATCTTCTCCGTGAGGGAAAACTGAAGGACAGTGATTCAGTACTCTCCTCATTCTATCGACGCTTTCTCGAAGACGAGGAAGCAGAGTCAGATGAGGCAATCAATGCAACTGACCTGCCACCGCTCAGTACAATCGAAAAATATCTGCCCAACGGTGGAGGCTTCATGGAAACCACCAAAGACGGTTGGTCCCTGACAGGATTTCTGCTCAGTCAGTAGCACTGGATGCCTCCGCTTGTCTTGCGTTGGTAATCCAGCCTTTAGCCTGTGGGGCGACTTTCAATCCATTTTGAAGTCAACGTTCCGCCACGCAAACAATGCTGTGCATCACCCATCGTGTCCCAGTGCAACACGCATAGCGTCTCGAACGATGGGCAAAACACGGTCCTGCACTTCGTCCAGATTGCCCTCAACAAAAGCTCCCGCAGCAGCCTTATGGCCCCCACCCCCGAAATGCCTTGCAACCTGGTTACAGTCCAATGCCCCTTGGCTGCGAAAACTGAGTTTGAACCCACCGCGTGTTTGCCCTACAAAAATCACAGCAGCCTGAGCCCCTTTTACTGCCAAGGTAAGGTTGACCACATCCTCAGTGTCATTTGGCAGCGCACCCATTGCTTCAAAATCTTCTTTTTCAACATAAGTGTGCATCAACGTGCCGCCAATTTCTGCTTTCGTTCGTGAAAGAACCAATCCACGCAAACGTACCCTGCCCAAAGAGTCACGTTCATAAAGATCACCGTACACCTCACAAGGCACTACGCCTGCATCAATCAGACGCGCTATCGTCCGGTAGGTCTCAGCAGTGACACTGCTGAAGCGGAACCAGCCTGTATCAGTTGCGATGGCTGTGAAGAGAGGCATGGCCATGGATCGGGTAATTGGAACACCAAGTGCATCGGCAGCTTGCACGACCAGATGCCCCGTTGCCTCTGACTGGTAGTCCTTGTACATCGTTGCATTAAGATCATCCTCACCTACGTGATGATCTATCACGATTTTATCTGCGCGTGAGCCACGTATGACGTCGCCCATATCACCGAGCTGTGCCCAAGCACTGGTGTCAAGCACCATGATACAGTCGGCGGTAATGTCCTCGGGTTCAACATCGTCTCCCAATACCTCGATGTTACCCGCAGGATCCAGAAACTGCAGGGCCTCTGGTGTTCGGTGGGCATTGATGATGCGTACTGTTTTCCCAATGGCACGGAGCACCTCGGCCATACCGAGTTCACTCCCCAGAGCATCACAATCAGGGCGAATATGGCTTACCAAAACGAAGCTGCTGTAGTGGCTGATTTGATTCTTAAATGCTACCCAGTTAACGCCCATTTTGATCCTTACGACTGACGAATCAGAGAATCACGAAAAAACAATTCTTCGAATCTCGGCAATGTCGAGATGAAGCTGCTTCACCAGTGCATCTGGTGATTCAAACCTGACGACATCCCGAATACGATGCAGGAAATCGACCTGCACGCGTTGGCCATATAAGTCCCCATCATAATCCAGCGCATGAACCTCTACCTTGAAATCACCACCATCGAGGTCGAATGTAGGATTGGGCCCAATGTGAATTGCTGCGATATACGTTTCATCTCGAATGTTCAGATTACCCGCATAAACACCCGGGCTGGGAATGACCACCTCCAAATCAGACAAATTGGCCGTGGGGAAACCGATATCACGACCACGCTGTTCACCGCGACAAACAGTGCCACTTACCCTGTGGGGATGACCGAGCAGTTCAGCTGCCTCAGCCACCGCGCCCTCAGCCAACAAACCACGTATTCTTGTGCTGCTGATCATCTGCGAGCCAAATTCCATTGGCTCAACGATGTTCAGTTGAATGTTTGCTAAACCACATAGTTCAGCGAGCACATCAACATTACCACCACGGTCACGTCCAAAGAAGAAATTCGGCCCCTCAACCATCGCCTTTGCATTCAAACGATTCTGAACGAGCGAAGCAAAAAAAGCCTCGGCTGACAAATTCAGAAAATGACGGTTTATCTGACACACAACCAAGGCATCGATACCGATCCTGTCCATCAATTCTGCCCGCGTCTGGATATCGGTCAAACGTTTGGGCGCAAATTCCGGACGTAGAATGGAAGCTGGATGAGGATCAAGAACGATCGCAATGGCAGGACCTCCCAATCGATCCGCAAGGCTCCTCACGTGTTCCAACAGTCTCACATGCCCGCGGTGCACACCATCAAAATTCCCGATCGTGATGACTCCACCCGTAATGATGCTCAAATCATCATCAAACCCATCACCATCCTTTTTGCCATCCCTACCTTTTCCCGACGCATCCATTTGCCCTGGATAATCATGAGGCCAAGCATTTTGAAGTGAAAAAATGGCTGTCACAATGATCAAAATCAGAGAAGGGTAGGGGACTGGTGTAATGAATTATGCGCGACATCGGCACAAATTCGTAGGGCGCTCCTTAATTCGTAGGGCGTTCCTTCATTGGGATCACGCCCGTACTCGAGAACGAGGACGCTGGAACGAGGACGCTGGAACGAGGACGCTCTCCCTCGCCCCACTGAGCATATTAGCGAACGGTCATTCCTCAACCACCGCGATGGACGGAAAGTTGAGTCGTTCTGCGATAAAATAGTCCCTCGTCAATCACCTGAAGCGAGTCAACTCCGATGACTCGGGGGAGCAAACGCAATTTCAATTCGTACCTGCTGCAATTGCTTTCGGCACACATGAACAGATATCAAGAGCGGTGATACCGGCTTGACCATGCTGCTGGGAAGCTAAATCACCTGCGAGACCATGTACCCAAACCCCGAGACGTGTGGCATCCCATGCAGGGATTCCCTGCGCCAGAAGAGCTGAAATGACGCCGGTCAGCACATCGCCACTTCCTGCGGTTGCCATACCAGGGTTGCCAGTCGTGTTTTTCCAGGAGCTCACCCCCGGACCTACGATCTCCGTTGGTCCACCTTTCACTACCACATAAACTCCGAGTTCGTCAGCAAGTCGACTAGCCGCCGAGATCTGTCGGTTTCGGTCATTGGCGGAAATACCCGTCAAACGAGCAAGTTCACCCGCGTGCGGTGTGAGTATCAAACACGCCGAGGAACCGCGGTCTTTTGCCAATTCTTGCCATTGCGTTCCGTCCAAAGATGGCAACGCATTGATCGCATCGGCATCCAGAACGCAAGGTTGCGGGCATTGGAGCAAACGTTCAACCAGCCGAATGGAGCCTGTCCCCGTCGTCATTCCGGGTCCACAACCAACGGCAGAAGCCGTGGTCAAAATTGAACCCAACGCCGCTGTCGCTTCCAATGCAAATCTGCCCTCCGGATTATCTGGCAGAGGACGGGTCATGATACATGGATCGAACGATGCCACTGTCTCAAGACACCGGTCGGGAACCACTGCCGTTACGAGGCCAGATCCAACCCGCAGAGCCGACATCGCAGAGAGTGCTATCGAACCACTCATCCCTCTGGAACCGCCGATGAGCATGGCGCGCCCAAACTCTCCTTTATGAGCAGTAGTCGATCGAGGAGGCAGATACAGGGGTGGCTCGGTTTGCATCGCGATTCCTTTCAAACTGAGGCTACTTCTTGCCACGATCGCAATTCTGCAAGATCTGGTTGACCACGATCCCGGCCATGTAACCACCTTTGAACCCGGCGTCGATATTGACCGCAGCCACATTCGCCGTACAAGTGCTCAACATTCCCATCAATGGCGTCAAACCGCCCAAGCTTGCACCGTAACCAACACTCGTTGGCACAGCAAAAATTGGCACCGCCAAATGGCCGGCTACAACAGCAGGCAAGGCCCCCTCCATCCCTGCCACCACCACAACCGCTGACGCTGCTCTCAACTGGGGAAGCACTGCCGCAAGTCGCTGCGGGCCAGCCACGCCGATGTCGTCAAATCGCTGGTATGCGATTCCCATCCATGCAAGCGTCTCAATCGCTTCCTCTGCAACAGGAAGATCAGTGCTGCCAGCAGTGATCACAGCAGCATGGATAGTCTGATCGAGCTCATTTTCCACCAAGGGCTGAGACGTTTCCAGTGATTCCGGCGCCACCGTCAGTGTTCTGGCAATGGGGTTGTGGTGGGTGTGAGTAAAAGACTGGCGAACCTGAAAAGCCACTCCACTATCAATTCGAGTTATGAAAGCTGACTGCTTCTGGTCTATCTGTGTCTGGATGATGCGCGTTACCAACTCAGCCGACTTTCCTTCTCCAAAAATGACTTCACCGAATCCACATCGAGATAACCTTCCGAGATCAACCGTGGCCCCTTCAATCTGATGGGTCTGGTTGGCCCTGAAACTGGAATCGGCTTGTTTCATCGTCTCGACGTGCTGGATGAATTCTTCTCGAGATTCGCTGTCACTCATGGCTTTTTCGACAAGTTCCAGCAGGGCAGGGGAGAGCTGATTCATGGGATGGCTTGTGGTAATGAAGGCAGCAGACTGGGAATCCGGCAGGCAGTTCGTCTTTTTTTCAGTAGCGGGCTCTGACTGTTTGCCCCGACCGCCCTGGAGATGGTCCAATGGCTTTACGATGCAGGCAGAGTGGTTCAAGCAGTTTAAGTATATATGCGGTGGGGATGCGATACCCTGCCAAGCATACGCGTCGATTTCATGCCTCGTTCCACCCTGCAATCTGAATTCAACAGATGCATCCAAGTGGTCAGCTCACAAGAAACGGGGAATCCGACCGCAGGTCGAATCTTTCGAGTCTGAATTCAAAGACAGAACGATTAGTAACGGGCAAATACTGAATTTTCTCGGCGTTACTCCAGGCCACCAGCCGCCAAATTCCGGGGCATTGAGCACGCGGACCCTCAAGCCAGAGCAAGTCCAATTTGTCCGCATTTGCCAACGTTAAACGATCTGGATGTCTGGTGATACATCTGGTCTTCATGTCAAATTCGAGTTTGTTGACATCATGTGACCACCTCTAGCCGTTCCCGGCTCTCCTTCAGTGCGAGGGCCAATATTCGGTACCCTGGACAGCTTGAAGGGCGAATCCCGGTAGGGAAGGGCAGAGTCACGTCCATTGCCGGGTTGCGGTAAACCGGAATCAGATTTCAAATGAATGTCAACTGGATTAGTCCATCATAAGAATGCAGATGAGATCGTCATGAAAAGTTGTGTACTTGCTTACTCCGGTGGCCTCGACACCTCGGTAATTCTCGGCTGGCTCCAAGACCAGGGCTACGAAGTCCATGCTGTTTACGTGGATCTTGGACAACCTTGTGAAAACCGCGAAGAAATCATGCAGAAAGCGCGCGATTGCGGCGCTGTTTCTTCCAGATTGATTGACGCCCGTGAAGAGATGTGCCGCGATTTTGCTTTTCCGGTCCTGGCATGGCAAGCAAAATACGAGCAGATTTACCTCCTGGGTACATCGATCGCTCGACCTTTGATCAGCAAAATCTGTCTACAGGTCGCCAGAGAAGTAGGAGCAACTGCGTACGCGCATGGAGCCACAGGGAAAGGGAATGACCAATGTCGCTTCCAGCTCGCAGCCGAAGCACTGGATCCGAATGTTCAAATGATTGCTCCTTGGCGAATCAAGGAATTCCGTGATGCATTCCCGGGCCGCACCGAGCTGATTGCCTATTGCGAAAACAAGAATATTCCGGTCAAAGCCTCAACAGCGAAACCTTATAGCAGTGATGAAAATGTTCTCCACATCAGCTATGAAGCTGGCCAACTTGAAGAACTGGATGTCAATGGAGTTGAAATGGTGGATTTTGGAATGGGTGTCAGCCCCGCCGAAGCACCAGATGCCGCCGAAAGCGTCACCATCGGGTTCATCTCCGGAGTTCCTGTTTCACTGAATGGACAACAGGTCACCGCACTGGAAATGGTGGAGCAACTGAACCAAATCGCCGGCCGAAATGGTGTTGGCAGGATCGATATGGTTGAAAACCGCTTCGTTGGGATGAAAAGCCGTGGCGTTTACGAATCTCCCGGCATGACCGTGCTTTACGATGCCTTGATGTATGTGGAACAGTTGACAATGGATCGGGATCTGATGCACCTCAGAGACAGATTGGCACCTGAAGTAGCTGAAATGGTCTATTACGGATTCTGGTACACACCAAAAATGGACGCTTTGCTTTCGTTCATTCGTGAAGCCCAAAAACCCGTGACAGGCGAAGTCACCCTGAAACTCTACAAGGGCAACATCAGTGTCGATTCCCGAAGTAGTCCCAACAGCCTTTACGATGCGGAGATAGCCACAATGGAAGGCGGTGGTTCCTACAATCAGGATGACGCCGAAGGCTTCTTGAGAATCCAAGGTCTGCCGAGTCGCGTTCAGGGAACGGTTCGACCAAGACAGTACTAACCGCCGACGTGACCTCCGTTATCAGGAACCATACATTGCGAACCTGAACGAGCAAAACGATTTCTTCAGTCGTCCAAATTCAACGGATTGTCAGTCAAGCACATCGTCGGACAGACGCTCACCGCCATTAGCAGTGAACAAAGCACTGATCACAGCAGGGTCAGTGGATTTGGAGATGAAGTGTCCCTTACCGTCCACGGTCCCAGCGGCGAACCCGTTTTCGAGAACGCCACCCAGTTCATTGAAACCTTTCACCGAGAGACTCTCGACCTTGAAATCAATCGGCTCAGTCCAGACACTCCCCCAATTGCCCATGCTTCTCGCCTCGACAAGAAGCAATGTCTGACCCGGGTCATCCGTAACGTCAGTAGGTGACAGCGGACCGGAAGATGGAAATAGCGTCCCCGGCCCCGTGACTAGAAAATAATCCGAGTGCTGGACAGCGTCCGTGCGGGGAAGTCTCTGATTCTGAAATACGGCAGGAAATTGATAAGCAACGGCCATGTTGGTTTCAGAATCCCAAGGCTGTTCCAAATCATACTGGTCATACAGCTGATTCTCTTGCAGGTAGGGCAGTATCAAAACACGCCATGAATGCTTATTACGCCCGACTGTCATCACTGAAGGCGGATAGGTTCCATGGTCACTCGCATACGCATTCAAAGCTGCAACTATTTTTCGCAGATTGCTCACCGATTCTGAAACGCCGCGGTTGTTCGACATGCGTTGCATGACACGATCACCTGATCGAATCAAGAGAAACCCGAGAGAAAAAATAATCAGGATAGCAAGCACGGTCCCGATGACCTTCGACACGCCGTACTTACTGCGCTTTTGACTGGATGCTGCTCTGGATACATCAAATTCCGGAATTTTAATCGGCTTGCCACAGGTCACACACGCGCCTTCGTGACCGCTGTAGCAATCCTCTACCTGCGTCGAAGTCTGACAATGAGGACATGTAAATAGAAAGGGCATGATCGTTACCGGGAAAATCTCAGAATTATCCGTATGGAATTCGATGCTGATTTAGACAAATCCAGCTGGCTTCAAAAGTAAATCTCTGTTGAAATCAATTGGAAACCTAAACCTCGACTTCCAGTTTAGCAAGCAAAACTCCACTTGCGTAAACTCACTGGAAGCTGATTCCCCTTGATTTCATACTCTCACGGAAAACCTGAGTTCCCAAATGCGAGCCGTTCTTCAAAGAGTCACCTCCGCACAAGTCGTCGTCAACAAGAAAACGGTAGGTCAGATTGATCATGGTTTACTCATTCTGTTAGGAATCGCCGAGGGAGACACCCGAAATGAGGCAGAATGGCTCGCCAACAAGACTTCTGAACTAAGGATCTTTGAAGACGAAAACGCCAAAATGAATCTTTCTCTTCTGGACGGTAACGGCTCAGCCCTTGTGGTCAGTCAATTCACGCTTCTGGCTGACTGCCAGAAAGGACGTCGACCTGCATTCACCAAAGCAGCAGATCCGGAAATAGCAAAAATGCTCTATGAACATTTCTCTGAACAGCTGCGGTCCAAAGGACTCAGGGTAGAGCAGGGCACCTTCGGTGCTGACATGAAAGTCTCGTTAACCAACGATGGACCTGTTACCATCGTGATTGACCGTGGTCCTTCTTAGGTTGCCAGTAGAAATACTTGCGAGGAACGATACTCGCAAAAATCAACGCCAAGGCATCCACCTGTCAAAGTCGATTCCTTGCTTTGGCTGAGCGATGTAAGTCCGCTCCTGACGCGTGCGTTGACGAATCCTATCAACCACTCCACGGTCTCCCCAGGCAAGCCACAGTAATAAGATGAGCTTGCCGTAAACCGAGATATTCCCAAGCTTGCTTTTACTGAAGAATTTCAATGCAGTCCCGAAAGATTTCTTCAATCGGAAGCCATGGCTCATATCGATACTCCAAATCTCATCCATGCAAAGATGCACGGTAAAACCAAGCACAACAGCCAGACTCTTATAGATCCTGACTGCTTCACTCAGTGAAGGCATCAACAAATAGGCTACCAGGCCAACAGACACAGCTGCAGGAATGCTATGCCACATCCCACGATGCACTGTGTAACGCTTGAAAAATTCGATCGCCACAAATCGAATTCCCAAATACAGCAACATTGCTGCCAGCGCCATCGCTTCGTGAGAAAAACCAAGATCCTTGAATCGTTCAATCGTCAAGATGGGAACGATTGCGGCGACAAACATGCTCGTTTCTCGCAGGGGTACTCCTGAATCGCTGTCCAAATCCGGCAGCATCCCGCTGACAGCACACAATCCAGCAGCCAACATGCCGTTTTCAATTGACATTGATTGCGTAGCGACACCCCAATATCCGTAACCGATGCCAACTACAGTGCTTCCGGTGATGTGTGACTTGAAATCAGCCAAAGTCAATCAGGTGCGAAAGGAAAAGAAATGAGGTCAAATCAAAGCTGCTCAGCACGAATACGCAAGATCCTCTGTTTCATATAAAAAGGGAGTCGGCCACGCCAAGGTGAATTGTCCCCAATCTGACACGATTGATCTTCGATTAGCTTCCGCTGATCGCTATAGTCCATTAACAACCGGCGCGTTTTGCGATGCTTGCATTGAGGAGAATGCAAGCATTCAGTGCTCGCATGACCCCACAAATTCCCGCCCGTAACTTGCATGGATGCGATTGATGGAGACTTACGACATCATCATGCTGGTCGTTCTTGTCGGAACGACATTGTTTGGTGCGATTAAGGGCTTTGCTTGGCAATTGGCATCAATCGCTTCCATTGTGATCAGCTACATCGTTGCCTACAAATACCGAGAACCAATCAGCGAATCCATTCAAGCTGACCCGCCATGGGACCGCTTTCTCGCCATGCTGATTTTATACATCGGAACTTCACTCCTGATTTGGGTTGCCTTCCGCATGGTACGCGGGAGCATCGATCGAATGAAATTGAAAGAATTCGACCGACAGATAGGCGCGCTATTCGGTTTGGCCAAGGGTGCCCTGTATTGCACATTGATCACTTTGTTTGCTGTCACACTTTCTGGAGAACGTGTTCGCGAAGCGGTAGTTCAGAGTAAGAGCGGCAACTACATCGCAAACGTTCTTGATCGCAGCGACTCGGTCATACCTGAGGAACTGCACGAGGTGGTCCAACCATATCTGGACCGTTTCAACAACAAATTTGAGGAAACTGACGGAGGGTCCAGAACGGCAACTGAATGGATGGCCGAAGGCGCCCGGAATCTGAAATCGGAAATTTCCGGGAACTCGCTTTCCGGCAACGTCTTTGAATCGACTCATTCGACATCCAGCTCAAATAGCGGCACCGCCTCTTGGCCACATCAACAAGCGCAACAAGCCAGCGGATCTGGCTTTCAACGCTGAGTTACGAAAGCGTTGATAAAGTCACGGGAACACTGCGCAGCCTGTTGCCGCACAACTCAGCACGCGGATTCAGCACACAGCATCAGGGAACAAGCGTTTCGGGTGATGAAAAAGGCCCAAACACGGGGATTTAGACGCCCCGAATACAACATAAGGGTCATTATCGGACGTTGCGATTATGGCAAAAAGACCGCAAAACGTCACTCCATTCTGAACACACTCTCGCACAAAAGCCGTCTTCACGCTGTTTCTGTTGGCCGAACAGCCCGCGCCGAATCAAGCATACAAACGCCAAGTGGTTTTCGCGTCATGCCAAAGCTGATGGCCATTAATGCAGACCCACCGTCTCCGGCCGCAGTCACAGAAAAGAACCGGAGAAACTGGCTCGATGAATTCCGCCTGTTTACAGCCTCGCAATACCTGAGGCTGAGATCGAAACATCCTGAATATCGCAGTACTGTTTTAGAATTTCTTGAATCCCGCGATCTGCCTCAGACACCAGCCTGAGTTTCTTCCAGAAAGACTCCAATTCGTCGAAACTTCTCATAACGTTCGTCGACCAGCTCATCAGCGGTTTTCGATTCCAGCTCATTCAAAGTCTTGGAAAGATAAGATTTCAGTCGCGTGGCCATTTGATGATGATCGCGATGTGCGCCTCCCAACGGCTCCTGAAGCACGTCATCCACCACTCCGAGCCGGGATAAATCCTCGCTTGTGAATCGCAATGCTGCTGCTGCCTTGGGTGCGTGCTCATGGCTTTTCCAGAGAATCCCAGCGCACCCTTCCGGGCTGATCACGCTGTAGTACGCATGCTGCAGAACAGCAACACGGTCTCCCACGCCAATTCCCAACGCACCTCCGGACCCTCCCTCACCAATCACGATGCAGATCACCGGGGTCTTCAGGCGGCTCATCTTGAACATGCTCTCAGCAATCACCTGAGCTTGCCCCCGTTCCTCGGCTCCGATTCCCGGGTACGCTCCAGGAGTATCAATGAAGCAGATGAGCGGCAATTGATACTTCTCGGCGAGTCGCATTTTACTCATCGCCTTTCGGTAGCCCTCGGGGTGTGCGCATCCAAAATGGCACGCCGCCCGTTCTTTGTAGGTCCTACCTTTCTGATGTCCCAAAACAAGAACCTTGAACCGGTCAAGCTTTGCAAACCCGGCCAACATGGCCCGGTCATCGCCAAAATGCTTATCGCCGTGAAGCTCGACAAATTCATCAAAGGCAAGATTCAGGTAGTCACGCGTGTACGGCCGATTTTTATGACGCGCAACTTGGACGGTCTGCCAAGCGTTGAGAGAACTGTAAGTTTCCCGCAATTTCTCGACCAACTGCAATCTCAGAGTGCGTATTTCATTTTCGATATCTCCACTGCGATCTGTTTCGCGTTCAAGTAACGCGATCTGATTTTCCAGTTCCGCAATTTCGTTTTCAAATTCCAATCCAGGACCGCCACTCATATCAAATCATCACTCTTAGGCTGTTGTCTTATTCTTTAAATTCAGTCACCAGAATCACAGGGTCGTGTATCTGGTCACCACCTTATTCTTAAAACTCATCGATCGCCGCGTTTCAACGCATCCCATGAATGAAACGTCCTACCCCTTACGAAGCATATCGTCAGCGCCCTTGATGCCAGGCATCGAATCAAAGACTGTCACCTCTGGTTTCCGTGGCGTCTTTTTGAAAATCTGAACACCCCGAAAGACCTTGAGGAACTCCCACATCGATGATGGTCTACCATCCTGTTTTTTTGCCATCATACTCTTCACCAGATCAGCAAACTCGCGAGTCACATTGTCGTTATGAACAATGGGGCTGGGAATGGAAGCATTCAAGTGCTTTGTGAGAAGGTCATTGGGTGTATCACCTGTGTAGGGTGGCTTGCCAGTACAAAGCTCATACAAAACGCAACCAAACGCATAGACATCAGTACGCTCATCGCACTTTTTTTTGCGTATCTGCTCAGGGGCCATGTAACTGCGTGTCCCCTTTGCGACTTTACTCTTGAACAGTTGGCCCAATCCACCTTTCTTTTTTTCCGCGATTGTAAAGTCAATCAACTTCACAACCCCATCTCGACTGACCAGAAAGTTATCCGGCTTCACATC
This sequence comes from Rubripirellula sp., assembly GCA_012270065.1. Classification (GTDB taxonomy): domain Bacteria; phylum Planctomycetota; class Planctomycetia; order Pirellulales; family Pirellulaceae; genus Rubripirellula. The sequence goes on from JAAXJB010000039.1 coordinate 282,160, forward strand.
AAGATGAATCCAATTCTTTGTGTGCATGTAATACAACCCTTCGGCTGCTTGCTCCACAATGCGATCAAGCATGAACGCCAGTGAATCGGGTCCACGACGCAATGCCTGCTTCATGTTCATTTCGCTGAACAACTCCATGACCAGGCAGGGACGTCCTGAATCCTCACGATACTCCATGACATTAATGACACGGGGATTTTTGAGATCTTTGGCAACATTGAATTCATGCTTCAATAATGCGATCTCACTCTTGTTGGTCGACAGGGACTGCTTCAGCATTTTCAGGGCAACACGCCCCTGATCATGTTCCTCGATCGCCTCCCAGACTTCTGCCGTACTGCCAACCCGAATCAGACGAGCAAGTCGATAAGGTCCAATAAAATCGCGACTCTTGGTCATGTTGTCTTTCGGCTGACAGGGATCAAAACGGGAACAAGCGGGCCGTGCACCACACACAGGTCCAATCTGCCCCCGCATACCTATGATACTTGAGAAAATCAGAAACCCGAAAGGCCACCACGGTCCAACAATCCCGAAACACAAGCCAGATTTCGACGCTCTCCTGCCCTGCTCCGTTTGCTCTTGGCAACAAACACCGCGTCAAATCAACCAATCGACGTGTTGAAACGCTAAAAACTGGAGGAATGCCATGATTTTGACCAGATTCAATTTTTCGCAATCTGCTCCAAATAAACCTCTCGAACTCGGCTGGTCATCGTGTGATGGTCAAATTGCCCAGTGAATCTCCTCTGCCCCTCCGATCCCAAACGTTGGCGTAAAGCACTATCCGAGGCCAATTTCCCGAGAGCCTGGGAAAGCTTCTCAACATCCTGAGCTGGCACCAGAATCCCGGTCTCGTCAGTGATTGTCACTTCTCGCGCCCCATCGACATCATAACTGATGACAGGCAAACCAGCGATCAACGCTTGGGGCAACGCTCTGGCTAACCCCTCCCGATAAGATGCATGAACCAATGCATCCATTCCGCCAAGCAAGGCAGGCACATCACTTGGTGGTACGAGTCCCGCAAAGACAAAATGCTCTGCAAGGCCGAGTTCCTCAAGTTCCTGCATCAGGGACGATCTCAGTATTCCATCCCCCACAAGTAAAAAACGTACGTTGGGATGACTCTTCACCACAGGCACAGCAGCCTTGATCAGATCGTAATGACCTTTGAGGTGAAACAGACGTGCGATCTTTCCAATCACTACATGTTCATCGTCGAATCCAAATTTTTCACGGATTTCAGCACGATGCTCCTTCGCTCGTGTGAATGGTTCAACATCCATGCCACTGTAGATCGTTGTGAATTTTTCGGGAGGAGCAACTCCTGCTTCTACCATCAAGTCCGTCATTGCGTCAGCTACCGAAATCAGGTGATGACATCTGGCAGAGGCCCACCGCTCACATCTCCTGAAAAACTCTCTCGCCAGTGCTGACTGGTAAGGGTGGAACGGCGCTCCATGGATCGTATGAATCACTGCTGGCACATTCATTTTCCATGCAACTTTGCGACCCAGCAGACCACCCTTGGCACTATGCGTATGCACGACATCAGGGTTAAAACCCTTCAAGGCCATCCCAATTTCACGGTTTGCTAACCAATCCCACTTGGGATGGATATCCCGGCGCAAGCTCGGCAACACCTTTACTGGCAACTCCCCTGCCCTGCCCTGACTCAAGAGATCACCTTCAGGCCCCAGAGCCGGTCCAGTGATCAACAACACGTCGTCGCCATAGTCCCGCATGAGATCAAGGCAGTTCAGGAGTGTGTTTTCCTGTGCTCCACCAATGATCATTCGGGTAATAACGTGGGCGATCCGCACTTGCAAAATCCCTGATGGAGAAACTCGGTAGATCCAGTTCTATGACGCACCTGCAAAGTATCAACCCCTGCAAGACAGGGATCACTCAGGTAGCTCCACAGCATGGTTGCCGGCGAGCTGAATAGCAATGTGAAAGCGGGGAAATGAAAGTCGTGGCCAAAAAAAAGCGTTCTGCCAACATTGGCAGAACGCAATGAAAATGGACCATTCAGTCATCTTGTCCGTCAAGTACCAAACTCAACTCTGCGATAACCCAATTGCTGTTGAAGCCGATTGACAATCGAGGTGTGCATCTGGCTGACACGGGATTCGGAAAGATCAAGTGTTGCCCCAATCTCCTTCATGGTGAGCTCTTCATAATAGTACAGAATGATGATCAACCGCTCGTTCCGATTGAGCCCTTTTGTAACCAGCCTCATCAAATCATTCTTCTGAACACGACGAGTCGGATCTTCACCTTTCTTGTCTTCAAGAATATCAATCTCGCGGACATCTTTGTAACTGTCTGTTTCGTACCACTTTTTATTGAGAGACACGACACCCACCGCATTGGCGTCCGACTGCATCTTCTCAACTTCTTTCACAGGCATTTCCATCTGCTCGGAAATCTCGACAACGGTTGGTGCACGTCCAAGTTTCGTTTCGAGCGTTTTCTTTGCCACAGCAAGCTTACTCGCCTTGCTTCGAACAAGTCGCGGAACCCAGTCCATCGTCCTCAGTTCGTCAAGCATTGCCCCGCGAATACGGGGTACGCAGTAGGTTTCAAACTTTACACCACGTTCCATGTCGAACGCATCGATGGCATCCATCAGTCCGAAAATCCCAGCGCTGATCAAGTCATCCAGCTCAACGCCATCGGGAAGGCGCTGCCAGATTCGCTCACCATTGTAGCGAACCAACGGCATGTATCTTTCGACCAGGCGGTTGCGAAGCGGTTCGTAGTTTAATGAGTCCTTGTTGAGCTTCTTGAACTTGGTCCAGACTTGCAAGATCTCGTCGTCGGCTGTGGCTGTCGCTGCCATCCAATCCTCCGTGATAGTTATTAATACCGCAGCTTCTTGCCGCGATGAATAATCGAGTCGCTGACCCGATTATTCCGTCATGTTTGCATTGAAGTTTCAGCAACATCCTTGTCACTGAGGCTCCGCCGCGTTCTGCTCTCCACGCTACCTTCAAGACATCTCTGTCATTCAGTTACGCTTCGAACCTTTCTCCATTGGGTTCGTGTGCTCCAGTCCCTCTCGGTACCATTCCACACGTTTGCGAAACGCCTGCTCAACTGCATCACGGACAAGGATGTCCGCGATCCACCCAGCCACTGCACCGATGACAGCAAAAACTGCCAGGGCTGTAATTGCCTCCATAACAACGCGACTCGTGGGTTCACCGAGCACGACGCCGCGAAATGCGACCAATGCCATTGCCAGTGCACCCAGTGAAGCTGCGAAGCTGCGGAACAATGTTTCAACAGTGGTATGAGTTTCAAGCGAGTATGTTTCCTAAATTAGGCAACCCGTTAATGAAAGATTACGCTCAAGTCGTTTTCTTTCGGCGCGAGCCGCTTCTGTTCTGGTTTCGGCAGACTGACGCACAGTGCGTTAGTCTTTTTTTGTCGTTATGCTGCATTTATCTGGGGAACTGAAACTTTTTGCGACAACAGTCGCGAGGTCAGCAACTCAGCTTCCGCCGAAGCGATGTCATCTGGCACCTGCTGGCCATTCGTGATGTAACTCAATGGCATTCCCAGCGTTTGATCGCTGTTGGAAAGCGTCGAGAGCACGCCAGCCGTGCACGGTGTCTCGTCCATCTTGGTGAGTATCGCCGCCGTGGGACGCACCGGAGCAAACCCCTGAATCGCCAATTGCGTGGCTGAAGCGGAACTGGTTGCATTGAGCACAAGATGAGTTTCATCTGGCTGGGCACTTCTCAATAGTTCTACTAATTGATCAATCCGGGCATCGCTTTTAGGACTTCGGCCTGCCGTATCAATCAGGACAAGATCGACATCACCGAGTAGATCCAAGGCACGATGCATTTCATCAGGCTTTTCAACGACCTGCATTGGCAAATCCATGATTTCCGCATAAGCCTTGAGTTGCTGCACCGCTGCGATTCGGAACGTATCGATCGTCAACAAACCAACGCGACGTTTTGCTTCAATACGGAAACCGGCGGCCAATTTCGCGACTGTCGTGGTTTTACCAACGCCAGTCGGTCCCACTAACGCAACAATACGGCGCTCACCTGGATGTGTCAAAATCGGGTTACCGACCCGGAGCTCTCGAGCAACGGTACGCTGCAGATGCTCCAGCCAAGGTGTTCCGGCAGCCATTGGCCCGCTGATTGCCTCACCCATACTTGCCGCGAAACTGACGGTTGTATTCAGCCAACGCACAGCGGTATTCAAGTCAACACCCGCGGAAAGCAGTTCCATCTGAAAGGCTTGCAACTGCAAGGGCAAATCGGAATCAGCAAGAGAAGAAGCATCTTTCACCGATAGCCCTGAATCCATCTCAAAAACAGAGTCTGTCTCGGACATGGGCCGACTTGCGTTCATCACAGTGCCGTCGGTGTCATCCTTCAATCCAGCGGTGACCTCGACATAAGTCCGCCCCAACCAACCCATCCAACCATCACGCACCTGACGAGTATGCAACACGGATGCCTCGGAACCCATCTGTTGACGGATCTGCTCCAAGGCCTCCTGCAAGTTTGCGGCTCGAAAAGTACGAATGTGCATGGAAGTTATGTTTTCTCTTACTTGATTTGAATCACGGGTATCCCAGAGTGCGCGACTCATTGATCGCTAATCACACCATAGGATTCAATTTTTGTATCCTGAGTAATCTCGTTGTAGGACAGTACCTTGAGCCGGGGCATCGAAGCATTGGTGATCTGCCTCAAGCCTGGCCTGATCCGTGGACTGACCAGAACAACTGGTTGATGACCAGCTGTAACAAGCTTCTTAACGCCTTCTTGAATTTTCTCGCAAGTGAGGTCTACGGCAGAAGGACTCATTCGGACAAATAAACCTCTTTCCGTATGTTCAATACCTGCTGCAATGCGGTCCTCCATCGCCGGATCCAACGCAAGTACATGCAAACGCCCTTCCTCGTCGCGATACCGGGAGGAAATCGTACGCGCGAGACGATGTCGTACGTATTCGCACAGCCAAACTGGATCCTTCGTTCGCCCGGCAAAGTCACCCAGCGTTTCCAAAATGATGCCCAGTTGACGAATCGGAATGTCCTCTTTCAATAACAAATGCAGCACCTGCTGAACTTCACTTACCTTCATGACACTTGGAATCAACTCGTCAACAACGGTTGGCGAAGCCTCTTTCAGCTCATCTATCAGGTGTTTTGTAGCATCCCGCGAAAGCAACTCGTCAGCATGCCGTTTCGATATTTCCTGAAGATGAGTCGCCAAAACAGCCCCAGGTTCAACCGTCATGTAGCCATAAATTGCAGCTTGTTCGCGTCTCATAGGGTCGATCCAGACCGCTGGTTCGCCGAAGGTGGGATCACGAGTCGCTTGTCCCTCAATCACTCCAGTCGTGTGACCACTGTCGATCGCCAATAACTGATTTGGAAATAAAGTAGCCTTTGCAACCTGACTGCCCTCAATCCGAATTTCATAGTCAAGTTCCCCCAGTGTCATTTCATCTCGAACCCTGACTTTGGGAAGAATGATCCCGAGATCCGCAGCAACAGCATTTCTGACTCCCGTGATCCGCTGCATCAGATCTCCACCACGACTCGGATCCGCCAAACCCAGCAAACCCAAACCGATGGAAATCTCCATCGGGTCAATCGTAAGAAAATCCTCGACACGCTTTGGTGGCGGGGCTGCAGCCTCTGCCCTCTCAACTTCCGCCTGCTCCGCTTCAGCATCCTGTCGACGAATGGTTTGACGATTCATGACAACGGCCAAACCAATGCACCCCAGACCGAGTGTAGCCATTGGTATTGCTGGCAAATTGGTCACAATCAAGAGAGCCAAAAACGTACCTGCAACTGCCAAGGCCTTTGGATTTCCCAATAGCTGTTGCAGAAATTGAACGGGCAAGTTTGCTTTTTGAGCGCTGCGGGTGACCAGCAAGCCAGCTGCCAGTGAAATCAGCAATGCCGGAACCTGGCTGACCAATCCATCACCAATCGTCAATTTCGTGAATAGTGCCCCAGCCTCACTGAAGCTCATCCCAAACTGCATGACACCAATGTACAAACCGCCAATCACATTCACGATGGTGATCACAATCCCGGCGATGGCATCCCCACGAACAAACTTGCTGGCACCATCCATGGCTCCATAGAAATCTGCCTGGGAGCTGATTTCCTGGCGTCGCCTTTGTGCTTCTTTCTCGTCGATTAATCCTGCATTGAGGTCGGCATCAATCGCCATTTGCCGCCCTGGCATGCCATCCAGAGCAAACCGTGCAGCCACCTCGCTAATTCGCGTTGCACCTTTGGTGATGACAATGAACTGTATCAACACAATGATCACAAAAATGATCAAGCCGACTTCAATCCGATCACCTGTAACGAATTCACCAAAACTCTTGATCACGCCACCAGCGGCTCCCATTCCCATCGAATCAGCGCCGGTCAAAATCAATCGAGTGGTAGCAACATTCAAAACAAGCCGAGCCAAAGTTGTTGCTAGCAATAACGATGGGAAGATGCTGAATTCCAGGGGAGTCGCCACATAAACCGTCGTCAGTAGGACGATCACCCCCACGGTGATGTTTGCTGCCAGCAGCATGTCCATCAACATGGGTGGCAGAGGAACAAGGATCACCACCAAGCAGCCAATGATGCCGAGTGGCAGCACCAGATCCCGATAGCGCATCAGCAGTTGCATGTGGAAATTCCTCGCCCTTGTCGTACGCATAACCTCTTTATGCGTGGCATTGGGACACTACTGGAATTTGCCGTCAGAGGTCCAGAGAGGAAGCAAACTTGGGGTGCGAAGTTTCACAGCGAGTTTCACTGTTCTCATGCGCTTGAAATCACTGCCTTTTTTCGATTTCAAACGTTGACCGGCAATCAACCCGGCAGGCAATAATCGTGCTCCGATTAAGACTTGCACGTCCCCTGTAAGAACGAATCACGTTTGCAGCTCGCACCAACAAGTCTGTCAGCACATCAAAGCAAACGACAGAGAGAGAGAGCATTCCATCGAAAATCCACAAGTTGATCGACAATGCGTCAATCGTTCCGCACTGCTTACGTCACTGATCAGGAGTCGCGGAAAGACACATTTTCAAGGAATTCGCGATCGCTGGATGTTTCAGGTAGTGATCGCCTCGCGCAATTCCATATTGCTGCAGGGCTCTGGCGAGACGCTTTGTCACTTCATCGCTGCCAGGCCGGCGGTAAAAGTTCAGCAGTTCGTCCGGATCCTGTTCTGCGTCAAACAACCAGGGCCGATCATTCACGGAAAGCACAAGTTTATAGCGTTCGTCAATCGCGCAGACCCACTGGGGATTGGTACCTGAATTGCGTAAGAAGGTGACTTGACCGCCCTTCCCTCCTCCACCACTGGCAAACTGTTCCGTCAAATTCCTTCCCTCGAAATCATGATTCGTTTTGATATCCGCTAACCCGAGGATTGTTGGTGTCACATCCACCGTGCCCATTGGCTGTTTGTAGGTTTGTCCTGCCGCAACACGTTCGGGAAAACGAATCAGCATTGGGACACGCGCGGAACCCTCATACGGATTCCCCTTGTTCAATCGATCATGCTCATAGCAAAGATCTCCGTGATCAGATGTCATCATGATGATCGTGGAATCGAGTTTGCCGCTTTTATCCAATGCTGTCAAAATCCGCCCAAGATTATCGTCAATGCACTTCACCATCCCAAAGTACTGACTCATTTGCGTCCCGCGGAAAACGGGATGCTTCTTCTCATTCCCCAACCATTTGGGCACCGGAAAATCCTTGCGTCCATAGGTTCGCGGTGGCAGAAACCGAAGGTGGTTGTACATTCGATCATACGGAGCCCTCACTGTATTTGGTCCATGAGGATCGGGATAACTCACGACGGTCAGGAACGGCTGTTCTGCCGACTCTCGTATCGTTTCAATCGTCCGATCGGTCAGGAAGTCTGTTGAGAATGACTTTTCATCAGCATCTGCGACCCCATAATCGGGTTGCCCAGACTTGTTACGAGAATCAACTCTGGCACCGCTGGCGGTTTGGGCAAATTTCTTCCAGTGCCCTCGATTGAACATGTACGTCTTGTTCTGGAATCCACCATCAATCTCAGGAGCCCACTCCGGTTTTCCCCCACCACCCAGATGCCACTTTCCCACAAAACTTGTTCGATAACCGCGTTTCGCGAGAATTTTGGCGAGTGTTGGAATATCACTGCGCAGCTTTTCATTGTTCGTTGGCACCCCTGTGTTCTGGGGATACAAACCTGTAATCATTGCTGCACGGCAGGGAGAACATACAGGCGCGGTCGCATACGCTCTGGTGCACAAAACGCCCTCCCGAGCCAAGCGATCAAGATGTGGTGTTTCAACGATACAACCCGGTCCCCACATTTCTCCCTGCTCACGCGGCAAAGTGCTTCGATAGCAACCCAGTGTCCGAAAATTATGCTCATCCGTGATAATCAACAGAACATTCGGAGCTTCGTTGGAACCGAGTGCGGGATTAAGCCCACTGCCTGCCATAGAACACAGAACGCCGACGAGTATAAAAAATAGTTTCATGAAGTTCTCGACTCTGAAAATTTAAATGCCACAACTGCCTGAAGTGAGAATCATGGATACTGAAGGAGATGATCTCTTGCCAAGCAAAACAACCATTACCTAATTCAAGCACCAGGAAATTGCGTTGACCAGCAATAGCGGAAGAACATCTCCCTTGAAATCTTCGGTGTTACCAAGTGACGTGTAAAAGGATTTTCCTCCATCTGCACGCCTGAAAGTCCACGCGACCGGCTCCGATGCGTGCCCTTTTACCCGTCCGCGCATCAATACTTCTGTCTTTGCCAATAACGGTGAGACTCGGTAAAGAGAACTGGATGACAAATAACGACGACTGGAGTTGATCCCTTTCATGATGGGATGATTCGAGCCGGTTTCAACGGCACTCAACTCTACTTGAAGATCGTTACCATGATGGTTGGTGTAATTCCCACCAAAGACCATCTGGTCAAAATCCTGCCAGACCGCCCTGCCCTCCGGCGGCTGTCGATTACGCAGCGAAAAGGCATGACTTGCAGTGCGAATCCCGATGACCGGTTTACCAGAAGCAACGAACTTGCGAATCTGATCCAACTGTTCATCAGGTAAAGTCCGCCTTCGTACGCTTACCAACAGCAGATCGGCATTCTGAAGGCATTCAAGTCCAACCAGGCTGTTACGATCATCAGGGTCCTCCGCCACGATCGTGGCCCGACAGGTCTTGTCATGCTCCTGCGCAAATTCCTTCAAAGAGCGCATCGTGGCGTACTCTCGCTCGGCGACGAGCATTACCACATGAGGCCGCTTGGAATCCTCGTCCAAAACACCCTGGTCAGCCATCAGACAATTTGGCAACTGCGTCAGGCAAAGGACGCAAATCAACGATCGGAGACAGAACATCAAAATCGCACCATTCACTTGGAGAAACCGGAAACGAAACTCCATGATAGCCTGAATGCAGCGGTGGGCGTTGTGCAACATGAAACCCAATTATCAATTTGAGCATTTCTGCTGGACAGGCTCAGTAACTTTCGAGCTTCCACCTCTTTCTCGCGAAAACGCTCAACCTGGGTCGCGTACCAGGGCTACGCACCCTTTGCAGGTAAATGCCGCAGGGCGAGCACGCCTTCGATCCCACGAATCGATTCGAGTGTTGCCTCGCTGATGTCATCATCAAGATCAATGATGGTATAAGCGATGTCACCACGTGACTTGTTCAAGAGGTCAGCAATGTTCAATTCAGACTCAGCAAGGATGGTGGAAATCTGACCAACCATGTTTGGAACATTGGCGTTGGCAATCGTAATTCGGCTTCCTCCATTTCGCGGCATAAAGGCCTCTGGGAAATTGACAGAGTTCCTGACCGTCCCATCTTCCAAGAACTCACGTACGCTGTCTGCCACCATCACGGCACAATTTTCTTCTGCTTCAGCGGTAGATGCCCCCAGATGAGGGAACGAAATCACTTTCGGATGTTGCAACAAGGCACCGGTTGGAAAGTCAATCACATAAGAATGCAACTGCCCACTATCGAGTGCAGCCAGAACCGCTTCATCATCGCAGATCCCGCCACGTGCAAGATTAATAAGCACGCCGCCCTTTGGCATCATCGCAAGCCGTTCGGCACTTGCCAGACCACGCGTCGCATCCAGCAGTGGAACATGAACAGAAATTGCATCGCATTGGCTGAAAAGATGGTCGATACTCACAGCCTCTTCAACTCCACTTGAAAGCTGCCAAGCACTCTGAACGGAAATCAGTGGATCGTAGCCAACCACTTTCATACCGAGCGAGAGCGCTGCATTTGCAACACGAAGACCGATGGCTCCGAGACCAATCACACCGAGGGTCTTGGAAGGCAGCTCGGAACCAACAAAATTCTTCTTGCCTGATTCCACGGCAGTAGAAATTTCAGCATCAGTTCCCTCGAGACCATCTGCGAATTTCATTGCTCCAGAAATATTGCGTGAAGCCATCAGTAGCCCCGCAAGAACCAACTCTTTCACGGCGTTCGCATTGGCGCCAGGAGCGTTGAATACGGGCACTCCCTGCTGTGTCATTTTGTCGACCGGGATGTTGTTTACTCCTGCACCGGCCCGCCCAATCGCAGCGACACTGGCTGGAATATCCATGTCGTGCATCTTGTATGATCGCAACAGGACTGCATCCGGATGGCTTACTTCAGATGCAACTTCATAACTCTCACGCGGCAATCGTTGCAGCCCTTTGACGGAAATATTATTCAAAGTGAGAATTTTATACATGGGACGATTGGCTACTTATGCTTGTTGGTAAGAGTCGGGAACAGAATTAAAAAGAAGGAAACGTGATCAACCGTTCTTCGCAGCAAAATCCTTCATGAAATTGGCCAGAGTCTCGGCACCTTCTCGAGACATTGCGTTGTAGATACTCGCTCTGATACCACCAACGCTACGATGACCTTTCAGATTCACCAACAGGTTCTCTGCTGCCTCTTCTAGAAAACGTGTTTGCATTTCATCATCAGGCAGCGTGAATGTAACATTCATCAACGAACGACACTCCGGAACAGCGTGTCCTTTGTAGAATCCATTACTGGCATCAATCGCATCGTAAACGAGACGTGATTTTTCCTGATTCTGCTTTTCCATGGCATCCAAACCACCGATATCATCCGCTAACCAACGGGCAACTTTTCCCAGTACATAAATTGCAAACGTTGGAGGTGTATTCCACATGGAACCACCACCGGCATGATTTCGGTACTGGAGATATCCGGGCAATGATTCGCTGCCACGCTCAAGCAGATCACGTCGAATGACAACGACCGTCACTCCGGCTGGCCCGGCATTCTTCTGGGCACAAGCGTAAATCATGCCATATTTATTGATGGGCAAAGGACGACACAAAAAATCACTCGACGCATCACTGATCAGAGGAACTGATTCTGGGCATGTTGGCTCCTCGGGGAACTGAACCCCCTGAATCGTCTCGTTACTGCAATAGTACAAGTAGGCAGCGTCATCGCTTACCTGATAGTCACTTGCCGATGGAACACAGTTGAAATTCGTCTCGCTGGCATCATAAACGACATCGACGTTTCCTTCCTTGCGAGCCTCCGCAATGGCCTTCTTTCCCCAGGAACCAGTCAGGAGATACTGTGCCGTTGCTTCCGTGCCACGCAGAAGATTCGCCGGAATCATCGAAAACTGCAAAGCGGCTCCGCCCTGCAGGAAAAGCACAGCATATTCGTCAGACACACCCAGAAGAGATCGAAGAGTTGCCTCGGCCTGCTCAATGATTTCCACGAAGTGCTTACCGCGGTGGCTGAGTTCCATCAAAGAAGCACCAGCTCCGGGTAAGCAGAGAAACTCCTCCTGAACCTCCTGCAGCACTGACAACGGCAAGGCAGCGGGCCCGGCTGAAAAGTTGAAGGCTCGCTGAGAGGCAGCGTTATCACTCATTTTGGTGCTTCCTATCCTGAAAATACTGCTATCGAGATCTGATCTCGGCTTTGATGTGAACAACCAGCGAGGATTCTATGCTCCGATTGTTCAGTCGGGAAGGTTGCGACAACCTGATAGGCCCAATCCTTTGTGAAACGCTGGAAAAACGCGTTGATTGCGACCGAAATGGGAAAAAGCAGGTGGGAATTGCCCAAGTCCCGAACCCCCTCTGCACGCTTCATCAGCGTTCCCCGGAAACTCCTGCAAAATCGCCCATGCTGTTACTGGGGCTTTGTGACTCAGACCGGCTAAAAGCCAAACTCCTTCAGCCACGCATCCACCTGCTGCTCATTGACAACCGGATCTGTCTTCTCTGCATCATCAACTCCCCTCCCCTGCCCTGCTCGCTTTTGCGACTTGCAAGCCGACGCAACTCTGCCCTCCAGCAGATCGTCCAACCAGGGTTGTGAATCCGAAAAACTGCAGCCCCGACGCTTGGCCGCTGCCTGCACACGATGATCTGACGACACAACCATCAGAGAACCGGGAGCCGAATGCGAGGCGATCATTTCTTCAAGTAGATCATCAGCTTCAGGATAATCGACAGCGAATCTCACCATCACACCCTCGACCATAAAACTGCTTGGACGTCCCGCAGGCGGAGCTTCCGCATCGAAGACAACGCATGTGCGTTGCTTTTGCAAGTCAGTCAAATGGTCCACCAATCTGCGCACGAGGTTCATTCGCTCTCGCTGGAGCCAACGGCCGTCACGGTCCCGACTTGGTGCGGCAACCGGCGCTACAACGTTATAACCGTCAATCAGCAATAACAGGGACAACGATTCAACTCCTGAAAACAAAACACACGTTCAACGTAGTTGATCCATGTCCGCCCACCGACAGACCGTCCGACAATCTGGCACAAGTAATCACTGGTGCCTTGGAACCGATTAACTCAACTAATGAGGTTAACTTGATGTTAACAGACCCTGGGATTGAAAAAGCTAATTTTTTGCATATCAGGTAGATAACTGACATCACACCGGATCATTGCCTTTGTCTGACAGAATCATGAATTCCACTTTCGATTTATCCATCGATGAAAATCACAGATCCACTGTGCTGCCCGCATGCGAGAGATATGGCAATTGAAATCCCACGACAATCCGATGATCGACGAATATCAGTCCAGCTCTTGCAATACTTTGGTCTCAGGACCGGCATAGAAGCTAACGACGCTGTAACAGAAAAAAGTCACAACTGCAGCGGCAAGAATTGATGCGCCAAGAAATTTCCCACGCTCCCAGATACCATCGCTGTCAGCACTGGGACGCGACGGCGTGGATCGGCGTGACTTGAAAATTGAACGCGATTTTCGCGAATCCAACTTCCCGGTTTTTTCTGCAAGCGTGGTCGAACTTCGCTTTATTTCCGACGGCGACGCATGTCGGACTTTCTCCTGCTCATCCTCACTGACCACCGTCTCATGATCAACTTCCTGTAGAGCATCCGAGGCTTGACTCTGCGTCTGTGTGTCGTTCTTCCCCACCGCTGAGCGAATGGTCTGATATCGCTTTTCCTGATCTGCGTTATCCTCGGCTTCCAGAAAGTCAACGACATCAAAGTTCTGCCAAGCTTTCCCACTCAAAATTGCTTGAGCGGCTTCTGAATCATCAGATTCGTCAACCAAACGACTCTCACGAGCAGGGATCGATTCAGATTCGATGACCGCGTTTACACACGAAACGGTAAAAACGACCTTGCCGCAACGCAGGTGATCACTTTCACTCAAGTCATACCATCTCCCCGACTCAATTCTTTCATCATTCAGGAATGTTCCAGCAGTGCTATTGAGGTCAAGCAAACGCAACACTCCTCCATCATTATGCAAAAGGCAGTGTCGTCGACTGACTGAGCGACTTTTAGGTCGGACCTGACATTCTTTATGTCGACCGATCATGTAGTAACCAGTCTGCAAGGGTGCTTCCAGACCTGCACGGCTACCAACCGCCAAGACAAGTCGAAACAGTTTTGCATCTGGACTTGTTAGTCGAAGCACTTGATTCCCACACCGATACAAAAATCCACGATTATCCTCATTTCCAATGAAAACTAACGATCCACGACAATGATGCTCTTGCCTTCCTCAGTGGCCTTCAATCGCACCGGCACATTGGTATCCGATCGCATCGCTGTATAGAAAACGGCCACCAGAACTACGATTAAAGCGATGACTGCCAACGCCAAACCAACTCCCAACAACACAGCCTGTGTCGAACCAGACTCAAAGGTTCTCTTTTCTTTCTTCGCTGCGGAGTGATTGGAATTTACCGAGTGATTTACCGGGAAATGATTCATCCCAGCGTTTTGTTTTGTCATCTCATCCGAGGACTGGCTGATCGGAAGATTGGCAAAATCAAAAACGTCGTCATCCAATAATCCACTGGCTTCAACACCATCAAACAAAGCCGCATCTTCCAGGGTGTTTCCAGCAACGAAAGATCGGTCAACCGCAGTATCACCAGCTGCAACTATTTTTTGTCGCGGAGCGGGTGATGATTCATGGGTAACGAGTAACGCGAGTCTCTGAAATTGCGACAACAATTCACCTGTCGACTTCGGCCTGTCCTGCGGTCGCTTTGCTGTCATGCGTTCGATCAAATCAGCTAGCACCTGAGGGCAATCGGGTCGCAACTCACGCACATATGGTATCGGGATAGTTTGATGCTTCGCCAGTTTCTGCGCTGCCGTGCCGTCGAACGGTGTTCGCCCTGTCAACATATAAAATGCCGTGCATCCAAGCGAATAGATATCCGCTGTACAGTCGACAGTCTTCTCATCGATTGCCTGCTCCGGTGAAACGAAATCAGCCGTGCCCATCAATTTTTTCCGGATAGTTTCACTTTCACTTCCGAACCCGATCCGTGCCAACCCCAAATCACTCAACTTGACTACACCATCAGTGCGAAGGAGCAAATTGGAAGGTTTAATATCCCGGTGTACGATTCCGCGCTCATGTGCATGAATCAAACCAAGTGTCGCCTGCAACAGCACATCAACCGTGTCACCCACGCTCATGACACCATCTCGCTGAACCCTCAGATGCATGTCTACACCATCGACATACTCCATCACGATGTACAGTTTGTCGCCAACCTCGGCAAAGTCATAAGCTCGAACGATGTTTTGGTGATCCAATTGAGCACACGCCCGCGCTTCCGACTTGAACAACTCAATTCTTCTTCGATCTCTACTTGCTTCTGGTGGCAGGATTTTCAGAGCCATCAAGCGTTTCATCACCACGTGCTCGCCAAGATAGACGACCCCCATCCCACCTTTTCCCAGGGGTCGCAAAAGGCGGTAAGTACCAAGTTGGAAACCACCGTTTTTACCGGCCAACAGTTTGGTACTCTGCCACTTGGTGAGCACGCCGGCGCCCACCAGTCCCGTAGCGATTCGCTCAGGGGTGAACTGGTCACTTTCCGTAAGCAGTGAAGCCACAACCTTCTTGATGTCATCGAGTTCCAACAGACCGGCATCAAGCGTTCGTTTTACGAAAGCCCGCGTTGGTTCATCAAGTATTGGTGTAACTTCGGCTTGCATACTCTCCCCTGGCAAGTGTGCTCGAGCGTCGCCAACAAAGCATTTGACGGCACTCGTCAACATTCACATTTTAGCAATCGTCAAGCAGAACGCTTAGCCTTGAAGATTCCACTGTCGTGCGAAAACGCGGAGATTCACGCCATAGTGTTTTAAGTTTCTGTTAACTTGTCGTGAAGCAAGCCGTCGGCCTTCAAACATGGGTCACTTTACCGGCAAACAGACAGTCCGCGCCCCGCTCACCTATCTTCAAGCAAGACAGAATCGGGGTAGTCCACACGCAACAGAAACAAACCTTGAGGTGGAGCCGTTGGCCCCGCAACATCACGATTACGAGCAGCCAGAATCTGATCGATCCAAGCCGCTTCATACTTGCCGCGCCCCACCTCAACCAGAGTACCAACGATATTGCGCACCATGTTGTAAAGAAATCCGTCGGCTTCCACCTCGATGATCAGCCGATAGGTTTTGTCGTCCACCTCGGTGAGAGTCAAGTCACAAGCTTTGACATTTCGCACGGTGGTTTTTCTCTCCGCACCAGCTGCCTGAAAACTCTTGAAGTCATGCTTTCCGACGAGCAACTGAGCCGCCAAACGCATCTCTTCAAAATCCAGCCTACCATGAAGATGCCAATGGTACCGATAGTCGAACGCATCTCTCACTCCACCGATCTGCAACTGATAGCGATAGCGTTTTCCAACGGCATCACGTATAGCATGAAATCCATGTCGCGCCTCCTCAACACGCCGAACAACGATGGACTCGGGTAGATGAGTGTTCAATGCCCTCATCAAATGCTCAGGTGAATCCCGCCAAGGCAACTCACAACTGGCAACCTGTGCATGGGCATGAACTCCAGCGTCCGTGCGGCCACTGCCAACGACATTAGTTTCATTACCAGACAATATCTGGAATGCATGCTGAAGATGCCCCTGAACAGTTGGCTGATTTGGCTGAATCTGCCAACCCGCGAAATGCGTTCCGTCATACGAAATCGTCAATTTGAAAGCGCGAGACGCATTGGCATTCATTCGACGTTATTTCTTCTCGGCCGACATTGCAGCCCGCTCCACAAGCAATTCTGCGATCTGAACTGCGTTCGTCGCTGCACCTTTGCGAAGGTTGTCGCTCACACACCAGAATGCAATTCCGTTGCTGCAGCTCAGATCCTCCCGGATGCGTCCCACAAACACGTCGTCTTTGCCATCACAATCTCGTGGCATGGGATAAAGCTGTTGATCAAGATTGTCAACGACCGTGACTCCCGGGGCTCGCTGGAACAGTTCGCAGGCTTCATCAACCGACAATGGTTTCTCGGTTTCCACGAGAATCGATTCACTATGCCCAATCGTAACTGGAACCCGAACACAGGTTGGACAAACCTGGATATCTTCGTCACCCATGATTTTGCGAGTTTCGTACACCATCTTCATTTCTTCGCTGGTGTAACCTTGATATTTCTCTGACCCGATCTGGGGTATCAGATTGAAACCGATCGGATGCTGAAACGTCCTCGGGGGATGCAGTTTCCCTGCCAGTTCACTTCGCACACTTTCATACAACTCCTCATTACCAGCGAGCCCTGCTCCGCTAGTCGCCTGATAAGTGCTTACAACCACTCGCTTGACCTTTGCCGCCGAATGCAATGGAGCAAGCGCAACCACCATCTGCGTCGTGCTGCAGTTGGGACTGGCAATGATGCCTGAATGGTTATCGACGGCCTCGGGATTCACCTCGGGAACAATCAGTGGAACGCTGGGATCCATTCTCCAGAAACCACTTTCATCCACAACAACGGCACCAGCATCGACTGCCCAAGGGGCGAATTCTGCCGACACTTCGTCGGGCGTACTGGCAATGACAAGATCAACATCGCTGAAGGCAGATGGCTCAAGCAATTCGACCACAAGAGTTTTTCCGCCAACAGTTACCTCGCGTCCAACGGACCGTTCAGACGCCAGAAGCTTCAAGTGCTTGTAGGGGAATTTTCTTTGTTCGAGCGTTTCCAGAACAATGCGACCTACGGCTCCCGTCGCTCCAACCAGTGCTAATGTTTCGTACACAGTAATACGTGTTTCAAAGAGGGATGATCAAGATAAAAAACATGGTGCCCTTTCGGACCCGGTAAAAAGCGGAAGCACAAATGCGTCCGCTGTTGACTTGGCGTGTCAAATCATTGCGATTTTTTAATGGCCTCCGGCAGACTCTTGTCTACCTGCCCAACCACACCTCGACCACCCAACAGGCGAGCTTCTACATCATCAACGACCTCTTCTGCATTGGCTTTCCAGAAGTTTTCAATGGCCTTGTCGGACAGCGGCTGATAGGAACGAAACAAACGAAACCCGATTCCCCGGGCTGGATCATTCGTGAACCACCAAGGGCTTTTGGGGAAATTCGGATCTTCTTCCTTCCACTCTTCATCATCCGAAGAAAGCCGGGCAGCACTCCTCAACTGTTCCGGATCCATTTCCCACGAACCGCCACGAATGACAACCGGCGAGGATGTTTCGGGCCATACCACCAGCTCTGTTGCATTCAATGGCTTTCCCTTGTCAAAGGTTGTGTACCCGTCCTCGGTATACGCATTCACCGTCAATTCAGCCACACTGCCGTGCATGTCATACAGACCAAACGCATTCGGTTTTTTGGTACCAACGGGTAAGGTGCCATCCTCCGCGTTATCAAAATACCAGGCGTAATCATCAATCTGGTCAGCATTTTTTCCCCAACTGTAGGCTGTGTCCGTCCCCGCGCGACACGAGTATTCCCACTCTGCTTCAGTCGGAATCCTGTATTGTTGACCAAGAATTCGACTTAACCATTTTGTGTACTGCTGAGCCGAATACTGAGTCATGGAAACAGCAGGCTGATTCGGTTCTTCACCATATTCGTACGTGTAACTTGGGTCGTAGAGTGGTGTTGGTGCTGTGATTGCATCAACAGCATCAACCTCGACTACTCGAAAACCACGCCCCTCGAATTCTTTGAAGATATCGTAGAGCTTCATGAATTCCTTGTACTCAGCCCAACTCACCTCTTTCTCACCCACCCACATAGGATCCACTGTGACGTCTAGCTGAGGACCTTCATCGTCTCCCCGATCCGCTTCATTTTCAGGACTCCCAATTTTGAAGGTTCCTCCCGGCACAGGTATCATGCGAAAGGTTACCTCACTGCCTGGAATCGTTACCTCATACGGGACCATGTACCCATTGGCTACCTTGACGCTTGGCCCGTCTTCGGGCTTGACCTTTGACATCCCCGGCTCAGCACTCGCCCCTTCCTTCGCCTGAAGGCACGGGCACAGAAAAACGGAGAGCAGACAAAAAATGTAAGCAGACAAACGCATTGCTGGTGATCCAATGGGAAATTGAAACAGGTCACGAAAATCAAACACGGCGAGAGCCGTAAATGCGATGCTCCCGTTGAGAACGAAGCAGAACACATCAGCCCGGAAACCGCCGTGACCTCCATCTTACTTGGTATTGCCCCATTTGATGAAGGTCTGAGACAGTCAAGTCGCAGAATTTCACATGGAAGAGACCGATTCTGACGGGATTGCATTCAACATGCAGAAACCGCCGGCAAGATTTTCTTGGTGCATCAAGTCAGACCCATGGCAGCCAACACCCCGATGAATAACATCCGTCAGCCGATCACGGCATCACGGTTGATTTAACATTTCAGGTCTGGCCCCCAAAACGACCTTCACCGTCAACGGGACTCCATTTCTGACGACCTTCAAGTTGATGTCAGATCCAGCCAACGAGGCACCGATCAGACGCATCAAGTGTGGCAGATCTCTGACATTCTTATCATCAACGGAAAGAATGTGATCTCCCAACTTCAAGCCCGCTACGGCAGCTGGCGAAGACTCGTTCGTCAACCCACTGATAACAGCACCACGCATACGCCGATCATCGCCAACAAGCTCATCTTCCTGAGCCTCGCTTAGCCTGACACCCAACCAGCCCCGATCAACTCGACCAATCTCCCTGATCCGCTCATAAACCTGTCTGGCGACATTGCTGGGCACTGCGAAACTCACTCCCTGATAACTCTCACCAACAATGGCCGTATTGATTCCGACCAAAGCCCCGCGCGCATCGACCAGAGGTCCACCACTATTGCCCGGATTCACAGCAACGTCACTCTGCATGAAATCCTGATAATGAGTGCTATCTTCCACCAGACGGTGCTTCCCACTGAGAATGCCAAATGTGACCGTCTGATCCAAGCCAAAGGGACTACCCACAGCCCAAACCGGGGTACCCACGCGGCAACGATCACTGTCGCCCCAGACAATTGGAATCAAACCTTCCGCCTCAACTTTCAAGACAGCCAGGTCAGTCTGCTTGTCCGTACCGACAACATCAGCTTTCAATCTCCTGCCATCACCCAAAGTCACATGAATCTCAGAGCTGTCTACGACAACATGACGATTCGTTAACAAGAAACCATCCTTTGAGACAATCACTCCGCTGCCCTGATCGGTCCTGGGGGTGTAAAGAGGAATGACCCGCCCCTGAATGCTCAGATCTGAAACCGACGAGGCCTGCTTTACATCAATGTGAACAACACTTGGACCGACAGCAGAAGTAACCATCTGGTAAGCACGACTGAGCGTATCCAGAGAAACATTTCGCAAACCCTCTGAACCGGATTCATACTCCGCACGCAGTTCGCCACGATGCCAGCTGTATCGAATTTCTTCCACAACCTGAGGAACGAAATATCGCACGGCCACCAACATCAATGCCAGCGTCGCAAGCAGGAAAAGACTCTGCCGCAATGGATCCTGCTTGTCGGACTGCCTACTCGATGCCCCGGCTTGCTCAACGGATCCTGGATCCAAGTCATGCTTGACTGGCAAGTCTGACGAAACACCATCGTCACTGCGGTGCAACTTGGGATGATCCTTCGTTCTGATCAGTCCACTAATCGCGGATTCGCTTCCCTCGCCGGCAGGAAATTCGTTCGGAGCAAACCTGTCAGAATTATCTTTCGACACCCCAACCTGATCAGTGAAATGATCAAACGAACTGGCAGCCTGAGAAAAAGGTTTCAGCGGATCTTCCAATTCAACATCGCGGCAGTCCACTGAAGGTATATCGTGAGAAGCACCTGGGTGTGGCGATGGCTCCAAATGCTCCATTTTGCGATACTCTAGGCCCTCGTTGTCTCTTGACTCATATCCCTCGGCAGCGTCATTGGGATGAAAGTTATCCACGACATCACCGTGTTCCGCTTCAGATCGGCTATCAGGTGAATCATGATTCATGAGATCAACCAGGGAATTCGGCAGCTAATGACGGTCATGGAACAGAATGCCAAGCCGTCAAACTTTGAAGTCGACAGCCCTCTCACGCTTTATTGTAGCGCGTGGGCGACCAAAAAATGGAATGATTTCGGTCAGAATGTCGCTAACATGCAGCATTTTCCCAATGGAAATCATGCCTAACCCGAATGTTTCAGATTGTTCCCCCCTTTGATGAACGCCAGCTGACCAAGAAACTGGATTCATCAGACACCCCGCCTGATGCAAGAAACCGATATCCTATGGACAGCATCAAGCTGATATCTGGGTGCGATCTTCCCCCGACCAAGTGGCCAATAATTCATCCATGACCGATTCCGCTCGCGACTCCATCTACGAAGCAATTGCTTCAATACGCCTGATTGATCCCCACACTCACATCAATCCTCATGCCCCAGCATCCAATACTCTTGCGGATCTACTCGGCTACCATTACTACACTGAACTCGCGCATTCGGCGGGAATGCCGAAAGCCCAAATAGAAGAGGATGGCATCAGCCACCGGGAACTTGTTCGACGCTTGGTCTCAAATCTATCACCCATTGAAAACACCGCTCAATATCGCTGGTTGATTGAAATCTGTCGCAAGTTCTTTGGCTTCACTGGTGAAAGACTTGATGAATCCAACTGGGAAGAAGTTTACGAAGCATCCGAAGCTCAAATGAAGCTCGCGGAATGGCCGCAAATGGTTCTTGACCAGAGCAACGTAGAGGCCGTTTTCCTTACGAATGATTTTGACGACCAACTTGATGGCTTTGATTCTGACACCTACATTCCCTGCTTGCGAACCGATGACCTGGTTTTCCATCTTTCCAAGCCACAAACTCAAGAACGCTTGGCCGCCTGTACGGGGATCGACCTCGACGGTTCGCTGGGCAAGCTTCGCGAATCGCTCCGTCAACGATTTGATTATTTCGTTCAGCATGGTGCGCGTGCATGTGCCATTTCACTACCACCTGACTTTTCCCCCACTCGCGTCAGTGATGGCCGTGCAAGCACTGCCTTGAACGAAGTTCTGCTCAACGGAGCCATGGCGGATCAAGCCCACCAGACAGCATTGTCACGGCGGGTTTTCTGGACGCTGGCCGAACTGTGTGACGAGTATGGCTTGCCCTTTGACTTGATGATTGGCGTCAACCGCGGGGTCTACGCGGACGGTGTATTTCAGGGACAGGACCTCTACGACAGCAGAGTCTCACTAATCCAGTATCGTGAACTCTTCAATGCTTTTCCCCAAGTCAAGTTCCCCATCTCTGTGTTGGCAAGTGTAACCAATCAGGAATTGGTCAGTTACGCCTGGATTTTTCCGAACGTCATCACCAACGGTCACTGGTGGTACAGCAATACACCATCGTTCATTTCAAGGGATGCTTCGGCACGACTTGAGGCAGTTCCACAGACGAAACAAATCGCTTACTACAGCGATGCTTACAAGCTGGAATTCGTGTGGCCGAAATTTGACATGTATCGCCAGATTCTAGCCGACATCCTTACGAATCATTTCGTGAAGGGTAATGGATGGAGCGAGGAACGCGCAATCGAACTCGGACGTCGCGTCCTTCGAAGCAATGTCGATGAAATCTTCCCAAGACCAAACCCACCAGCAAGAACTGATCGGGAACCCGTCGAATGCAACATCGGTGATACCAGCAACTCCGAACAGAGCACGGAAAAGATATCGATCACCAGCAATGAAGAGCTTGACCCACTTCCAAGCCATGACGAAATCCAATCTGCAAACGCCGATGATGTACAACTCGTTGATGACTCCGCTATGCCAGGTCACCCTGACTCGGATGCATTGGCATCGGAAATCGATCCACAACCCCTGAATGTGGGTGATATCCTCAGCACAGAAACGGATGCCTCGCAGAACCCGGATATTCGCGAACCTGAAACTGGAGACTCGTTTGAAGTTGACGAAGCATCTCTTCTACTTCGTCCGGACCCGACTACTGGTGAGTTGAAATTTCCTTCAAGCCAGATTGAGGAAGATGAATCAACAGACGAGGAATCAACCAACTGATCTCCAGTTCCCAACCTGGTGTTTGACGCCATGAACGTCAATTCCACGGCACAACTGTCAACCTTGCGAATTGATCCCCATGACCGATGTCATGCATTTGGGTGAGTATCATTCTGCGTCGGCGACTTTTCAGAAATGATCCGGTTGATTGCATTCAACATCGCCAGGATGGTGCTTTCGACACTATCTGTGCTGACACCAACTCCGCGATACGTCCGACCCTTGTGCTCAACCTCAAGGTTCACTTCCCCGATGGCGTCACGCCCAAGAGTGGCACTTCTGACACGGAAATCCTTGCAGACCACTTCGATTCCCGTAATCTTCTCGACAGCCCAGAACGCAGCATCAATGGGACCATCCCCCAACTCAATGCACTCCGTTGCTTCAGTATCACCACACCGCAAGGTCAACTCAACGTAGGGATCACGTGACTTTCCACTGGTAACCACATAATCAACCAGCGTCCATTCCTCATCCACGCTCCCGCTGATCTGCTGCTGCACGAGGGCAATGATGTCACCATCATAAATTTCTTTCTTTTTGTCAGCCAAAACTTTGAATTGTTCAAACACAATCTGCAACTGTTCCCCCGTCAGGGTAAACCCGAGATTTTTCGCCCGATCAGCCAATGCTGCTCTGCCGCTATGCTTGCCGAGAACCAGATCCGTCTTGGAGAATCCAACTTCCTCCGGGGACATGATTTCATAGGTACTACGTTCTTTGAGCATGCCATCCTGATGAATGCCTGACTCGTGTGCAAAAGCGTTTCGCCCCACGATTGCCTTGTTTCTCTGGACTTGAATCCCTGTGGTTTTGCTGACGAGTCGACTTGCTGGAACGAGACGCTTCGAGTCGATCCGTGTCTCGCAAGCATAAAAGTCACTCCTCGTCTGGATTGCCATCACCACCTCTTCCAGTGCAGCGTTGCCTGCACGCTCGCCAATTCCATTGATTGTGCACTCGATTTGACCAGCGCCGGCGGCAACAGCAGCAAGACTGTTGGCAACTGCCATGCCAAGATCATCATGACAGTGTGTACTCACGACAGCTTTATCGATGTTGGGTACGCGGTCCTGTAACATCCGGAAACGGTCATAGATTTCACCGGGCGTCGCATAGCCAACAGTATCCGGAATATTGACGGTCCGCGCTCCTGCATCAATTGCCGCCTCAACAACCCGGCACAAGAAATCGTATTCCGTTCGACAAGCATCTTCCGGAGAAAACTCGACGTCATCACAGTAACTCACTGCACGCTTGACACCGGCAACAGCACGCTCAACGATTTCATCTGGACTCATTCGCAATTTGAATTGCCGATGAATAGCGCTAGTTGCGAGGAATACATGAATACGAGAGCTGGGAGCATATTTTACAGCTTCCCATGCTGCGTCGATATCTTTGTCATTGCACCGCGCCAATCCACAGATGGTCGAACCACGTACTGTCTGCGCGATCTGTTTGACTGCCTCAAAATCGCCGGGGGATGCGATCGGAAAGCCTGCCTCGATAATGTCCACTCCCATATCGGCCAATACTTGGGCTACTTCCAACTTCTCAGCCAAATTCATGCTTGCGCCCGGTGATTGTTCGCCATCACGCAGAGTGGTGTCAAAAATACGAATCATCCGTGACTCGGAATGATCAGTCTCCTCACTCTTGCCTGCACGGGCCGGATTCGGATGCGACATTTCTGTATTACCTTTGAGCAGTGTTTTCCTGGCCACATTCTACTGGCCGACTTGTAACAACCGATAACATGAACAAAAAAACCCGAGTCGCCGGGCGACTCGGGTTCGTTGTCTTTTCCTGCGAAAGGCCGTCCGGCCTATCCAAACCCTCATCATCCGCCTGTCGGGCGATCAACTAGTAGCAGCAGGGGGAGGTTTGAGTAACGCATGCCCCCATGTTAGGCAACAGACAGTACCAGCGTCAACGGTTCATTATTTTTTTTCGGTAACGCAATCAAGACTGCAAAAATGACCACCCCTATCGCATTTTGCCCATGAAGCCAAAGTAATCAGTGCCAACACAATTGAGTTCATCTCCATATCGGAACAGCAGGTCAGGAAAATCACCTTTGGGCAACTCAAGCTGCAGCTTTTGGAATCTCCTTGCCCTGTAGCTGATACACATATCGCAACACTTCCGCCACTGCCTGATAGTGATCGGCAGGAATGATGTCACCAACGTCCACTGTTTTGTACAGGACCTGGGCCAGTGGTTTGCGTTCAACCACGGGAATACCATTCTCAAGCGCCAGGCGACGAATTTTCTGCGCCAGAACTCCGGCACCTTTTGCAACCACAATTGGTGCTGGCATGGTCATTGGATCGTACTGGATGGCAATGGCCAGTTCCGTTGGATTACTGACGACCACATCTGCCTTGGGAACTTCACTTTCTGCGCGTTGCATCATCAATTGCCGCTGCACCATTCGTCGCCGTGCTGCTACTTGCGGGTCGCCTTCTGTTTCCTTCAATTCATCACGAACCTCTTGATCAGTCATCATCAAATCCTGCTCATGCTTCCATTTCTGAAATGCAAATTCAAGTATTGCGAGAATAAAAAGAGACAAACCTATCCAGACACAGGTTCCAAGCAGACATTCAAACAGACTTGAAGCAATTTGCGGAACACTCAGTTCCGCCAACTGCAACATCGAATCGCTGTAATATCGCACCGCGAAAAAAGCAACAACAGTGATGACAGCAACCTTGAACAGACCAAACCCCAACCTCACGAGACCCTGCAGAGATACAATTCTCTTGACACCCGAGATCGGGCTGATGTGACTCAATTTGGGAACAATTTTCTTGGTACTGAAGACAACGCCGGTCTGGGTAACGTTCACCAACACACCTGCGAACAACATTGCCAGCAGAAGTGGCACGGCAGCAAGGGCCAAGCGACCTGCATAACCCAACAGCCAGTTTGCTGCGTCATTTGTTTCCAGTGACTGCATTCGTGGCACTGACAGAGCATCCACGATTGCAGCCGCCAACTGTTCAGCCGCCGGCGGGCCGAACATCCACAACGTACCCACAGCTGCCAGCAACATACCCGCCGACGTGAGGTCCTGACTGCGAACAACCTGGCCCTCCTCGCGGGCCTGTCGCCTGCGACGTTCACTCGCTGAATGCTTTTTATCTCCACTGGAATCAGCCATGTTTGCTCACTTCCCGGCTTGATCCACGGCTACCAAAGACGACCCAATTTCGCAGCAACTGTCGCCAGTTCATGCTGAAATACCAAACCAACCGAACCAATGGTGACGCTTAAAATCACAAGCATCGCCAGGGCATTGATACTCAAACCAATTGCCAGAACATTGATTTGCGGCAACGTCCGACTAATCAACCCAGTGACGAGGTTGCTCAACAGTAAAGCGGCGATGACTGGCGCAGCAATCCGCACACCTGATGCCATCCCCGCTGACAATTGACCCATGACCAAATCCATCATCGAGTCATGGAACTCGACATTTCCTGCTGGAACCGACTGGAAGCTTTCAAGTAACACTCCCAGCAGAATCCGATGCCCACCAACCAGTAACATCACGGCGGTGACGAGCAGCCCTACCAATCGGGCAACTGAGGGCATACTGCTCGAAGTTGTCGGATCAACGGCATCACCCAATTGCATTCCGCCTGTACTGGTGATCATCTCGCCACCCATCTGCAGACCAGTGACAATCAACTGGACGGTCGAGCCAATCAACAAGCCAATCAGACCCTCTCTTGCGATGGCGATCGCAAGCTCAATCAGGTTATCCACATGGGGTAAATCCTGTACTTCAGTATCACTCGCGACGGGAGGAAGAACGAGAACAGTCAATACGATTGCCAAAAACGCCCGAACACGTTTTGGTACACCCACACCCACGGAGGGCATGGACATCAATAGCGTGCTCATGCGTGTCATGACCAACACGCCCAGCACCAGATGCTCCATCAGCCAAGCAGTCAAAGACTCCATCAAGGTGATCCTGCATTCTCAAACACAACGCGGGTAAAATCCACCATCCTGGTGAGCAGCCAGGGAAGGCAAATCAAGAGCACAGCTGCCATCGCGAGTATTTTGGGTACAAACGCAACCGTTTGATCCTGGACCTGTGTCAATGCCTGCATCAAACCTACCAGCAGACCCGCAGCCATTCCGACCAGAAGAACAGGGGCAGCAATGATCACTGCGGACATGAGCGTTTCACGACACAAATCAACGGCTGTTGCAGCATCCATTAATCCTATGACTCCATCACATCATCGTCCCGAAACTGTCCATCAACATCTGGACAACTAAACGCCAACCATCAACCAAAACAAAGAGCAGGAGTTTGAATGGCAGCGAAATAACCTGCGGTGGCAACATCAACATTCCCATCGAAATCGTCACACTGGCAACGACCAGGTCCACAATCAGAAATGGCAGATAAATCTGAAAACCCATCAGGAAAGCTGTCTTCAACTCACTCAGTATGTAAGCCGGTAGCAGAACACGGAGCGGAACATCCTCAAACGAACTTGGTAGCGGTGCATCAGGGTCCATGTATTGATAAAACAGATGCACATCATCGTGATTTCCTGCCACATCAATCTGGCGGGCCATGAATTCTCGAATTGGAATGGAACCAGCCTCATAAGCTTCCTCCATCGTCATCGACACTTCAGGGTCTGTGTAGGGTTTGATCGCATCGCTATATACGCGAGACCATACCGGTGACATCACAAACA
Organism: Rubripirellula sp.; assembly: GCA_012270065.1. Taxonomy (GTDB): domain Bacteria; phylum Planctomycetota; class Planctomycetia; order Pirellulales; family Pirellulaceae; genus Rubripirellula. The sequence continues at coordinate 309,790 of JAAXJB010000039.1, forward strand.
ACGTCATGAACAGAGCAATGCTTGTCATGACCTGACTCGGCGGCAATGACTGCAAACCGATGGCCTGTCTCAACAAGCCAAGCACAATGATGATTCGCACATAGCACGTTGTCATCAAGAGAACCGCCGGGGCCAAACTCAATACCGTCAACAGCAACAGTACCTGAAGGCTGCTACTGAGCCCCTCCGGACTCGTCCATGCCTCTGGTCCACCTCCCAAACCCTCCAAGGGAGTGTTATCCAAATCAGGAAGCGAACTGCCGCTTCTCGAAAAGATCGTGGGCGCTGAAGGGCTCTCCAGACTCAATGGGATTTCGGAGGTCTGTCCAGCCGGGATCCCCTGCGCAAAGGCGCACGCAGTACCTGTCAGCAACAGGCAAAGAACCCATCGAATGAAAAACAAACCGTTCAACCGCGTACGCTCCCTCGAGTCCAGTGGACGACTAAGTGGGAGAGTAGGGAATCACGAGATTTGATTGGAAGGCGAATTTCGACACTAAGTGGTAGAAACTTGAGCCAAAATCAAAAAAGGAGTGCTTTCAGCCATAAAACTGGTAAAGCATCAGGTACACCAGCACCCCGGTCACGGAAACATACATCCAAGCGGGAAACGCAAAACGCACCAGCCGCTTGTGTTCATCGATACGCCCCCTGATGGCCAGGAAAATCGCCCGCAAAGCCAAAACAGGGACAATAATTGCTAGCATCAGGTGGGTGATCAAAATCCCGTAGTACGTGTAGCGGGCTGCCAGAGGTGCAACATCCGTGTTCGTTGGGAACTTATTGTTGAACTCGCCAATGGTCATATAAAGCGACAGTTTGTGCAGCAAGTACATCAGCAGAAACACTGCGCTGACGCCCAAGGCGGATAGCATCATGGTTTTATGACGGCGTGCCTTACCACGCCGAATGCTAACCAGACCCATGAGCAGCAGAATTGTCGCTAACAGATTCAATGCTGCAGTCAGGTGCGGTAGGTTTGCGGCTAAAAAATCCCACATTATGAGGCCTCTCCTTTTATCATCTCTCGTATTTTTTCCTGCAATTTTTTGAATTGCGGTTTATCAGGCCAGTTGTAAAAACCCTCGATCTTTCCTTCGGGGTCAACCAGAACGAATCTTTCGGTATGAAATTGTTTGTTCACAGGTTGACGGAAAATTTCACCACCAACTCGTCTGATGTAAGTCAAATCCCCTGTCATGAACAGCCATTGCTCGGGATCGGCACCAAATCTTGCTGCATACTCGGTCAAAACTTCTGGCGTATCTGTTTCAGGATCCACCGAGATCGCAACAAACTTCACACCTTGTCCCGCAAACATGTTTTGGAGTTCTTGCAGTTTCTGATTCTGCTGAATACAGATACTGGGGCAGGTGCTGAAAAAAAAGCTCACAACATAAGGCTGTCCAAGCAGCTGCTCACTTTTAACAAGCTGCCCGCTTCTTTCGATCAACTCAAACCGACTGAGCCATTCCTCATCTTCTGGTGGATGACTTGGATCAGGGCTCTCAATTTCCGAGGACAACGTGCCATCGTCCTCGACACCGGAACCACCATTTCGATAGACAACTTCGTCCGGCCCCGGTCCTTCAATACTCCGCTGATCACGAGCTGACCGCCAAAGCAGCCCCAGCCCAATGCCAGCCAAAACAATCAAGGAAACATGCCAAACCGTTCGCATCACTTCACCTCTATACAATGACATCCACTTTGCGACTTCCCCTCATCAATAGCCATGCAATGACCAAAGTCAGGCACGCTGCCAATACTGTAACCATCCAGCAGGTCAAAGAGGACGGCGCGAAACCAGCATCGGAGAAGTCAATCTGCGGAAAGACCAACCGCCGCATCTCGACCATGGAATAACTCAGGGGATTCGAACGCATGATACCACCAAGAACCCACTGACCGATGCCTGCGTCGTCTCCCAGAGCAGGGATAGGAAAAAAGGTACCACTCAAGAGCCACATTGGCATCAAGCCCAGCATCATGATCGCATGGAATCCTTGCGTACTTTCCATCGGCCAGGCAACGATCATGCCGAGTCCACACATCGCCAGTGCAACAACAGCCATGAGCCCCATTAATGGGAAGATGGCCCCACCGGGGTCGGCTGTACCAACAAGCCAAACCAGACCCAAAAAGAAAGCAGCCTGCACCCATGCAATGGCTGACCCACCGATGATTTTCCCAACCAGCACAGGCCACCTGCCAACTGGCGCAACAAGCACTGCCTGCATGAACCCCTCGCGACGGTCTTCGATCACAGAGATGGTGGAAAAAATCGCGGTAAAAAGCAGGATCAAAGCCAGTGTGCCCGGAAGAAAAAACTGCATGAAGTTCAGTTCTCCGGCACTTTGAAAAGCACCATCAAGGCCTGTTCCAAACAGGATCCAGAATAACAAAGGCTGTACCACGGCAGCCGTGACCCGGTTCCGCTGGCGAAAAAAACGCACCCACTCCCGCTTGGCCAACATCCATGCCGCTGCCATGCCAATGCGCAAGGGATTGGCCGGAACATCATTGATGTCGCTCTCGATGTCTGTTTCAGCACCAGTCTTCGCCACACTGCTGTTCATTGGCTCCAAAGTTCTTTCTTCCATCGGAAACCTCCTCTATGAGGCGTTCTGGTTTCACCTATCCGCTGCACCACACGTCTCATGGCGTAAATGCCTGTCCCGTTTTTGCGATGAAAACATCCTCCAAACTTGGGCGTCCCAGGCTGACAGACTGAGCATCCTCACCAAGTGCGTCAACTAGTTCCGGAATTAATGTCGCTGGTGAATCCACCCTCAATCGGACTTGCTGATGGACTCGTTGCGGCTGTAACTGAAATTGGTCTCGAAGCACAGTTTCGACCCTTGAAGCATCCTTTGCTTCGATGGTGATTAATCCATCGCCCAACTCTGCACGCAGTTCACCCGGAGTTCCCTCCGCAATCAACTTTCCCTGAGACATAATTGCGATTTCATCTGCCTTGTCGGCCTCTTCCAGCAGATGCGTTGTCAATAAGACAGCAGTGCCCTGCTCAGCCAGTTCGCGTATGAAGTCCCAGAGTTTCAGGCGTGCCTTGGGATCCAACCCGGTACTTGGTTCATCGAGTAAAAGCAGGCGTGGCCGGTGCAGCATCCCCTTGGCCAATTCCACACGCCGCTTCAAACCGCCGGAAAGCATTTGGCACGGTTGGTGCCTGCGTTCCACCAGGTCCAGTTGTTGCAACACTGCGTCCCGTCTATCGCGAAGTGCGGCACCATGAATGCCGTACAGCGCCCCTTGGCAGGCAATGTTTTCATCAATTGTCAATTTCAGGTCCAAACTTGGAGCCTGAAACACGATGCCAATCTGCCGGCGCACCTCAAGCGGCTGGTGCTGACAATCAAAGCCGCCAATCCGGACTTGCCCCTGTTGAATCGGCAACAGTGTGCACAATATTCGAAAGAGCGTAGTCTTTCCGCTCCCGTTGGGCCCCAACAGCGCGAAAACATGTCCGGAATTGAGCGTCAAATCAATTCCGCCGAGTGCAGCATGCTCACCATAATGATGGTGCAGATCCTGCACGGTGCAAACCGCCGACGAACTGGTTTGCCCACGATCACTCACAGGCTCACTCACCAGAACAGTCGCAATGTGACAACAGCCAAGACTGCAGGCAGTACCAACAACGAGGATCGCAGCAGTGTCCTCGCCGAGGTGTCGTCAGGACATCGGGCAAAGCGTATTGATGCCAAAAGCATCGGCCAAGCCGCCGCAAGCACAGCGATGGAACCCACAATCGCGCCGATCGTGCCAGCGGGCAACCAGCAGAGGGTGATGCCTGCCGCAATCAGAAAACCAGACCCAATGATGCTCTGCCAACCTGCGCTACGTCCCGTTGGTTCTTCGGTCGTAGTCATTTTGAAACCGGCTTCTTTGTATTGACGCCGATACATCCAGGCGATCGACATGAAATGCGGGTACTGCCACGCGACGAGAACTCCAACCAGCAGCCAGCCAGTCCATTCGTTGACCTGCCCCCCATTCGTTGCCGTGTAGCCAATCAATACTGGCAACGCTCCCGCAACTGCTCCTAGAGTCGTGTTCCAAGAAGTGCGAACCTTCATGGGTGTATACACGAGTACGTACAAGAGCCATGTGACTACGCCGATAGCGGCAGGAACAGCTCCGAAGTTGGTGGCGAGTACCGTTGCCCCGACTACGCCAAGCAATGCGGCGAACACAGCAGCGGATATGGGAGACAAGCGACCCGATGCTATTGGCCGACTCGCTGTCCGTGTCATTCGCCGATCTATGACTCGTTCCCAAATCTGATTACCTGCTCCGGCACTCCCGGCGATCGCGGCAGTCCCAATCAACAACCACATCAGGCTGACGGCAGAAACGAGTCCAGAGGCTCCGATCATTGCCGTTGCACAGGTTGTCACCAAGATCATGACGACAATACGCGGCTTGGTGAGTTGCAAGTAATCCGCAAATGTACCAATCCAGGCCGACCGGGTCTCAGACGTTCGCATCTGCTTCGTTGTCGAAACCACACTGCCCTGCCCTGCTCCATCATCGGAGCCAAACTCGGCTTGAGATTGCCCCGCCATGGCATCGACCGAAACACCGCTGGATTGCGATAGACCGGTAGTTCGACGTGCTGTGGGGCACCCCGCGCTTTGCGTCTCGGCTGAAAGTAGGTCGGTTGCCATAGGTTATCTGAGACCGCTCAAACGGTGGCAGGTTCAAGTACCTGCTGCTCTGTGTTGTTTCTATATTCGTATTCAGTCGGCTCGGCGACGTCACGATCGACATTTGACTTGAGGCAATGTTGTGACCTCAGCACGCGAACCAGTAACATCGAGGACACCGCCAAAATCAACGATCCCGTCGCCACATGCGAAGTCACGATGATCGAGTCGGAAAAACCCTTGGCTCGGACCAGAAACCCTGTTGATCCGGGGAACCAATCCAAGATTGTCGGCCATCCGTAATTCACAACCCATGTCCCCACGCCCAGCGCGATCTGGATTCCCACTAATCCTATCAGCAATCCGGCTGGCCGCGAGAGCGTCAAATCGCCGCAGCGACGGATCCTCAACCAGGCCAGCATCGTGATAAACCAGAGAAAAAAGGCAACAATCACGTGCGTCGCCACGATCATCGCAAATCCGCCGGGTGCGGCATTTGGCTGCACATGCCTCAACTGCGCCCCCAAAACCAACTGTGTGTAGGAGAGCACCGGGATTGCAACCACCAAAGCAACACACCCGGGACTCAACGGTCTTTCGCCCAGCCGAGCCCAATACCCGTTCCAACGTCGGCCCGTCACCACTGCGGCTGCGACACAAAGAGCGAAAAACGCAGGTCCAAAGCAGCCGTGAACCATGGCCAAAGTCCGGTCACTCCAGACGACCCGCATCCCGCCAAGCAGCCCCTGACTAATCACAGCCAAAAGCAGGCCCCACGTCAGAACAACCACCCAGCGACGTCGTTCCCTGAAATAGGCAGACGCAACAAGACAAATTGCAACCAAACCAACTACCGCGCCCAAGAGTCGGTGCCCGTGTTCAATGAAAAGATCAAACGGTCCCAATAGCCAAGTCTTGTAGGGATACAGGAACAGGTTGTAGCCGTAAGTCCCCGGCCAATCTGGAACAGCCATGCCAGCATCATAAGTCGTCACCAAGCCACCGACCCATATCAGTGGCCAAACAAGGCAAACGAGCAACACGCACAAGCGATGGATCAACGATCCCTGCTCGTGAAAGTCAGCGAGATTCGATTCCGCTCCCATTATCCGTTCACTGACCCCGACTGTTGTTCCAGTAAAACAGTTTTTCAGCCACCACTCCGCCCAACACACAACCACCGCCCCAAAACAAGGCGGAAGCGACCATCCCTTGGAAGCCAATCATCACCATGGCGACGTATCCAGCCGCTAATCCGAGGATCGCTCCGCTCGATCGGTAGAGCTGCTTTGTTTTCGAAGGTTGGTCTAGCATCTGAATTCTCTGTCCATCAAGCGTTTCACCCCCATAATATTAGCGTGACGTCGAGAGGTGCTGTACATATCGAACGAGATCCCATATTTCCTCGACCGTCAAACCTTTTCCGTTGGGTTCACTCACAACCTCAACCGCCGGCATTGGTGTTCCGGCTATCCCCTGCGTGATCCTGCGGAAGAGCGACGCAGCATCACCACCTCCGTGAAAAACTCCGCCCTGCAGTTTTCGGGGCATGATGCGTCTTGGCTTCAAAGCCCCGGCCTCACGAAATGGTTTCAAGGCCTCATCATCATCTGGTGTCAAACCGATACGCGTGGTGTATTCTTTCGTCCAGTCATCATAATCCAGCGTTGGAAGACTGCCGTCACCCGAGGGACCGTGGCAACCGGCACAGTTTGCCACCTTCCCGTGAAAAACTTCTTTGCCTCTTGCGATCGATGCTGCCAACGCCTTGCCTGTCAAGTCACTGAACGATGGCACCGGCACTTCATGATCCTGAGTCTCCGCCCAATCCGCATGGACACGCTCCAGAACCTCGTGCACGACTTCTCCACCTTCCCCCTCATTACGACTGTCAAGCTCCCACCCATCTTCTGGAGACGTCTCTCCGTAATCCAATTCATCGATCGCAGCTGCGATCACTCTGCGCTCAACTTCGCCTCGGGTCGACAGGAAGATGACGTAATCTACCAAGGCATCGACGTCCTCCGGATCCACCAAAGCAAATGAGGGCATTGCTGTTCCCGGAATTCCGTTCACGAGAATCTGGCGTATGTCATGACGGGTTGGCTTCTTTCCCCGCTCGGTGGATTTCCACTTGAAAACGCCGTGTCGGAAATCCCGTGGGTAGGGATTCTGAAAAACACTCGCAGCTCCCAGACCGCTCCCCTCCAGTGCATGACAAACAACACAGTGCTCGCGGAACAAACCCAGATGTGTGCCGTCTTTCTCACTACTCACGGGACCACTCGATCGCACCAGATTCTGCAAGTCGGCCAGATTGTTATCCGGCAGAGGCCATGATGGATCATCAGGGGTTCCATACAGTTCCTGAACCACTCGCCTGGCATCCTCAGTGGCACGCTCTGCTGAAGCTCCCCGCGTCTTCTCTAACGATAGAGAAAACACCCGATTGGGTAGAAAGGTTTCAATTCGAGCATCACACCCGAGAATGAAACAAACAGCAATCAGGACTGCATTACGCACAAGATGACCAGACGAAAGACGTTCAGATGAGTCAGCACAACACTGTACGCTAATTGAACCGTGAGTGATCGATTCCTGCAAACGCTACCCATTGTCGCACCCATGGAAAAAGCAGGAGCAGTTTCTGCCGAGGAATTCTACTCACTCCGATCGAATCGTCATTTCCCAACGAATTCCAGCAAAAAGAAAGGAATCCTCGTCCCACACTTCCGGGGCCTCCCGTCGGCGGGTGACACAAGATGGGCCGCATCCATTGCGAACAAATCAAGGGTTATTCCATTTGTGCCGATTCTCGGAAGCCGGCTGGCCAGACTCCAAAGCTGGTCATCACGGTCGCCCACGCTTGAGTACGCGTCCAAGTAAGTACGTATCTGCTTCGGAAGCTGTCGCCAATTGCAAAACCGCCAAGCCGCAGCGGCTTGGCGGTTCATCGTTGCAAGGAGCTTATCCATGGTTGGCAAAACGACACCGGAGAGCCGGCAACCAAGTGATGGACGGCATCAGAATCAGTCAGCACTCAGAATCAGTCAGCACTCAGCGCATCGGCTGGAATCACAACTGTTCCAAGATCATTCATCCCCGGTTTGATATCAACTTCAAACCGACTACGACTCCACTCTTCCGACTTGCCGTTGATTTCAACTTCCTTGATGCCACCAGCTTCGTGGTAAACACGGAAGACGAGTTCCTCACCTGCAGGCAAACCTTTGATGGTCAAATCGCCATTCTCATCACTTACAGCGGCAAACGGATGATCAAGAACAACGACATAAGACTTCATCCATGGGTGGATATTGCAGTCCACTGGGATCGGAGCAGGCTCACTTTCTTCAAGCGCAACCGACTTTTCCTGACCTGCTGGAATCGTAAAGTTCTGCTGTTTGTTATTGAAGAACCCAAGATTGGCGTTGTGCCCAACTGCATCTGGATTGGTGACCTTCAACGTATCCCCGGTCTGGGCAATGACGATATGTGGTTCAAAACGACATAGGTCGTTTGCAAGTGTCAATGTCTTTTTGGCCGGCGGTACCGGATCCAACTTGGACCCTCCCCTACCGGTGTAAACATAAACGACAACATTTTTCACGCCTTTGTTCTTTGGATTCACCAACAACCGCTCGTTCATGAGCTTGGATTTGCCACAGAACTGAACATCTTTGTTGACATCGATCGCAGATGGATCCGGTGCATCTCCGGCGTACTCGAAATGAATCTTGAGATCACCTGTCTCTGCTCTTGCCGGCATGGAAACAATCAGCAGCAGCGCGACAGCGGGGAACAACATTATCTTCAACGGTGTCTCTCCTTTGGAGGGATCGAAAGGGGTTTTGCATATGGTCTACCAACAGCCAACCATCAATCCCCCAGTGTAACCAACGAAAACGCCGGCGCATTGCACAAATTGTCTGTGACAGGAATGTGTGTCACCGGGTCCATACTCGCCAGAGAGGAAAAGTGGCGACCGAAGAGGTATGAAAAACCCTCGATCGCCACCCATTCAATAAGCCTTTCGCGAAGAAAGCGCCGTCCAAATGGGTGGGTAATCGGGATGGACGGCAGAACTACATTCCTCGGCGGGACCGGTACAATATTATGCATTAGCGGAAGATTGTCTACCGCTATCAGCTGATAACACACCAAAAGAGACCTCTACTACCCGGGAATGTCTGCCGGCTGTCTAAGCAACGCGTCAGGCTTTAAATTGCTGGGCGTGAGAGAGTTGCATGCATATTAGCCCGATCAAATTAGGTAGTTGTGATGAAGGTTTTGGTGGTTGGAAACGGTGGACGCGAGCATGCTCTGGCCTGGAAACTTGGTCAGAGTAAGAAAGTCGAGAAGGTCTTCGTTGCTCCGGGAAATGCGGGAACTGCTCGAGATGCTGAAAACGTTGACGTGGCAGCGACGGACATTCCGGGTCTGGTCCAATTCGCCAAAAGCCAGGCAATTGATCTGACTGTCATTGGTCCGGAAGCCCCACTCGTTGCGGGGCTGGCTGATGCTATGGAGCAGGAAGGTTTGAAGGTGTTCGGACCTTCAAGAGCTGCAGCGGAACTGGAGGGAAGCAAAGTGTTTTGCAAGAACCTGCTGCACACAGCCAATATTCCAACAGCCAGCTATCAGACATTCAAAACAGGTGGAGATGCCGAAAGGTATATCAAAGATCGTTATCCCGAACCCGACGAACCAGTGCCAGTGGTGGTCAAAGCCGATGGCTTGGCTGCCGGCAAAGGTGTAATCGTCTGCGACACGCGTCACGATGCTCTCGAAGCGATCGACCGGATTGCCTCACAACGTGAATTTGGGGAAGCCGGTAATGAGTTGATCATTGAAGAAAAGCTAACCGGACCAGAGGCCAGTGTTCTTGCAATCACGGATGGTGAGACGATCATCACGCTGCCTGCAGCCCAAGATCATAAGCCAGCCCATGATGGTGACACCGGGCCAAACACAGGCGGGATGGGCGCGTATAGCCCGACACCTGTGGTGGACGAGGCGATGATGGCAAGAATTGAAGCTGATGTGTTGGTTCCCGTGGTTCATGCCATGAAGCGTGCGCGCCGTCCCTTCAAAGGAATTCTGTATGCAGGCTTGATGCTCACTCCAGCAGGCCCCAAAGTTCTTGAATTCAATGTCCGATTCGGCGACCCCGAATGCCAGCCACTGTTGATGAGATTGCAATCTGACCTTTTCGACGTTCTGGAAGCTGCAGCCGATGGTCGTTTAAGTGAACTTGAACCGTTGCAATGGGACGAACGTCCCGGCACTTGCGTAGTCATGGCAAGCGAGGGTTATCCCGGCAGCTACGACAAGGGCCACGAAATCAGCGGGATCGACAACGCAGATGCCCTGGAAGACGTCAAGGTATTTCACGCTGGAACGACAATCGCCGATGGGCAAGTATTGACCAACGGCGGTCGTGTGCTGGGTGTGACTGCTTTGGGAAGTACAATCAGCCAAGCCAAACTCAACGCTTATTCGGGAGTCAAGGAAATCCGTTGGCGGGGAGCGTGGTGCCGCAAGGATATCAGCGACAAAGCGCTCTCCACAATCTAGACTCATGCAGAAAAAACGCACGTGACGACTCAGGCATTCCATGTCCGTTCGCTAGCCTGATCACGGGTCATTCATTGCAAATGTCACACTTGCACTGAATCACCGTTATCGTGAATGAGCTAGACACGTTTCAGAGAGAGAACACGACGATGACCGTCCAAATCCTTGATGAAACGCAGGTCGCCGAATGCTGGATTGGCTAACGCTATTTCCTCGCATGCTGCCGCAATCATCGGGCTGAGTTCAACGATCAAGCGACCACCAACATGAAGCCGGTCAGGAACCTGCTGCAGCAGACGTGCAATCACCTCGGTACCTTCCGGTCCCGAAACCAACGCCAGACGCGGCTCAAAATCCCTGACAGTGGGTGCCAATTCGCTGTACTCTGCCTCACTGACATAGGGTGGATTACTACAGACAATGTCAAAACGATCAGGTTGCTCTACATTCGAAAACAGATCACTGTGTAGAAATTGAATCCGGTCAACCACCTGATGTTTCTGCGCATTCCACCGGGCGATTTCCAAGGCGTCCTCACTGACATCAACAGCTGTCATCTCTGCTGACTCACAATTTTGGACAACGCTGATCGCGATGGCTCCGGAGCCGGTACCTACATCAATGACTTGCAATGGCCGATCGAGTGAAAACTGCCTCGCACAATCGAGAGCTTCCACAACAAGATGTTCCGTTTCCGGCCGCGGAATCAAAGTCGCATCATTAACCCGAAATCTGGTTGAATAGAACTCGCGGTAACCAACCAATTGCGCCACTGGCATTCCCTCTCCGCGGCGTCTCACCATTTCCCGAAAAGCAACCCTTTGTTCTTCATCAGGTTCCTCGGCAAAGGCGGTATAAAGTTCAATTCTTTCGCATTGACGCGCATGAGACAACAGAACTTCAGCATCGAGACGCGGTGAAGAACTTCCTTTGCGTTTAAAAAATTCAGTTGTCCAATCCAGCAAACGCAGCACGGTCCATGGCTCGGCTTGGCTTTCGGACATTTCAATTCCCTTGTTCCGGCGTGCAGCTGTTCAGACTGCAGCGGGATTCGCTGCTTGCCTTTCTGATCAGTCAATCATATCACCGCGAAGTTGATCACGGTCATACTCAATCAAAGCATCCGTTACCGGTGTAAGATCACCGGCAATGACCTGATCCAATTTGTAAAGAGTCAGATTGATTCGATGGTCTGTCAAGCGATTCTGCGGAAAGTTATAGGTGCGGATGCGCTGACTACGATCGCCTGAACCAATCAGTCCCTTGCGTTGCTCAGCCTGCTTGGCTGCCTCTTCTTCTCGTTTCTTTTCGTAAATCCGTGCTTTCAAAACACGCAGGGCTTTGGCGAGATTCTTATGCTGACTCTTTTCGTCCTGGCACTGAACGACGATCCCCGTTTCATGATGCGTCAGGCGGATAGCCGACTCCGTCTTATTGACGTGCTGTCCTCCCGGCCCTGAAGCACCGAACTTGTCAACGCGATAGTCATCCGACTTCAGTTCGACTTCAACATCCTCTGGTTCCGGCATCACAGCGACGGTGGCGGCTGAAGTGTGAACACGCCCCTGAGTCTCCGTTTCCGGGACACGTTGCACACGATGTCCTCCGGACTCGTACTGCAAATCACGATATACCCCTTCTCCTTCCAGAGTCAGCGTGACCTCCTTGAAACCACCCATTTCGGTCGCGCTTGCATCCATGACTTCTGTTTTCCATCCACGATGCTCTGCGTAACGACGATACATTTCATAGAGATCACGGGCGAACAACGCAGCTTCATCTCCTCCGGTTCCTGCACGCACTTCCATCACACATCGTGTCCGATGACTGTCATCACCACCAACCGTCAGTGAAAGCAGATCTTCCCAGATTTCCTCCCGTTGGCCGCGCAAAGTCTCTATTTCAGCCTCGGCCATCTCCCGCTCATCAGCATCATCAGCAGCCTCAGCCATCTCCTTGCAATCATGAATCTCATCGGTCAGACGTTTGAATTCACGATATTTGTTGGCAAGCTTGGCCAAACCTCCATGCTCCCGGGCAGTTGCACTCATCCGTGCTCCGTTTCCAAGAACTTCCGGATCCGACATGTCACGCTCCAATTGCTCAAAGCGAGACAGTTTGTCTTCCAACGTGTCGCGTATGGATCCACTCATGGTGTTTTTTCGTACGATAGAGAGCACATGTGATCACAGTGGCCTCTGCGGAAAGGCCTCCCGTGCCACCAATCCACCAGCCGAATCGCAAATCGATGATGGATATTGATCAAACGCTTCAAATGTTTCCAAAAAAACAGCCGCTGCGGACGCTGTTGCGATACCCGAGCGGCTGTGATCGTGCTTCGTGACAACCGCAGTTCGTCACTTTTTGCCCTTGGCAGCAAGACTGCCATAGGTGCCAGCAGCAAATTTCTTCTGGAATTTGTCGATACGTCCAGCCGTATCAACGTACTTCAGCTTTCCGGTGTAAAAAGGATGACACTCATTGCAAATGTCGATCTTCAATTCGGACCGTACACTACGGGTCTTGAATGTGGTCCCACAACCGCAGGTAACCGTCGTCTCTTGATAATTGGGGTGAATGCCGTCTTTCATGGCTTCTTTCAGATAGTTCGAGTTGGCTGGCTCTGGCTTAAGTACAGTGCCATTGAGCCCCGCATCGTACGGTAGATACCCCATTTTGTTCAAGGCCTACGAGCCGGAAAGCGTGATTCACATCCGTGAAATCAGCCTCTAAATCAGCTCACCGTGGGCTGTCGCCCCGTTTTCCAAGGGCTCTGCTATTTGGAAACTTGTTCGAAACAGTCAATTTCCAATGGAGAATTTGGGGATCTATGCCACCATTTCCACTTTTGAAAGACTCCGTTACCGTCGGATCAATCTTCAATCTGACCCGTCGTATCAGGACTTTTTGCAGGAGGAATCTGCATTGGAATTGCCCCGGCTTTGCCTTGATTGGGATCTGAATTGAGCTCAGCCCGCAACTCGGAATCCAGAAAATCACAGGCTTTTTTCAGCGCAATGGGATCCATCGCAGCCTGCATGTGGCCCGCATCAGCAATGGTGTAGAACTCTGTCTTGACCCCCGCCGACTTCAAAGCGAAATAACACGCCTTGGTCCAAGCAGCCGGAACGAGCTCATCGGCAGAACCACTGAAGAAGAAAACTGGTGCGTCACCGGCATCAATAAAAGCAGCCGGGGAAGCCAACCGGAATTTCTCTGTCTCGGAACTGAGATCACCTCCCATCCAGAATTCAGCCCAGCGACCATTGTCAGGAAACCAGCGAAAATCGGTCGGAGCCCCACCGGCAGCAGCGACCTGTATTCGGGTATCGGGATTGCCATTCTCCCCATCAGGTGCCGTTCCAGTAACTGCCAACAGCGAAACCAGATGACCACCCGCGGAATAGCCGATGGCGCCAATCCGGCTCGGATCCACCTTGTACTTGGAAGCATTCTTGCGGATCCACTTCACGGCTGCCCGGCAGTCCTCAATTTGGGCTGGAAACTTGTACTTGGGTGCAAGCCTGTAATCGATGGCGAAACACACGTAGCCACGCTCGGCGAGCATGGCTGCATACGCAGCCAACTGCTTTCGGTTTCCGCTTCTCCACGCGCCACCATGAACCACCAGAATCGCTGGGTGATCTCCCGAAGATTTGGGAAGAAAAATATCCAACAGCAAATCACGATCACCAGCCTTGGAATAGGTGACTTTCTCCAGAAGAGTGAACGACGGCTCAGCAAAAGCACATCCACACCACAAACACACCGAGATGCAGCTGATAAGAACACGTATGAACATCTTTCCTTTCCCCGCGGTTAGTGGTCAGCGACCCATCAGGTAGCTTCAATCGCTTGAGCAGCCCCCCATTGTAAGGACAGCGACACACTTTCCCCGTGTCGATGTGTAACGGGCAAGACAATCCTGGGGTCGTGGCTGCTGTGGGCAAGGCAACCCTTGAGCTCCGAGATGAGAAACAACACGGATTGATAGCAATTGGGCAGGTCGACTTCTCATGGATCGTGATCCGCACCCTGACAGGATGGGACAACGCATTCAGTTGCAAAAACGCATGATCTTGGCACGATCGAGCAAGTGATTCCATGACCGTTCGATGAGAATCATCCCCTGCGGCATTTGTCTTTCCTGACCGCTTAAACCAACGAAACGACCTATCGGTGAATACGCTCATGAATCTAAGATCGCGATGCTCCGCAGGAAAGCCATTTGCCTTCCAACTGGCATCACCAGTCCGTTTGCCTTTCGGATTGTTCAAGCTGCCAAGGCAGGACACACAATGCACGAACGAACTCAGCGAACGACCGCAAGACTGCTGTTCGTTTTCTGCTGCGCGTTTCCCACTTCAGTCACTTGCTTGTGCATCTTGATGACATGGACGCCATGGTACCACTCGAAAGCGTTGACGACGCTGGAACGGGAACTCTCGCATACAACTGGTCTGATTATCGAAATCGATGACTTTGAAAAACCAGCGCCTGCAAATTTCCGCCTGCTTGGCGTCACGGTCCGCGAGCCTGAAACAACCGAGGTCATCGCTCAGATCCGGGAGATTCAACACGTGGAGAAAAATGGTTGCGTAACACTCCTTTTACAACAACCAGAGGTTCAAGCAGCTGAGCTCAAGGGAATATGGCATCTGTTGCATCAACGGTTTCTTTGCCGCCCTGACCTGACCTCCAATCCAGTTCAAGCATCTGCCAATGATCTTACTCTCCACAGCGGCACAGGAGCATTGACGTTCAAAGATGTGGATGCATCGATTATCCCGGGGGACCATGAAGTCAAGGCAACCTTGGACTGCCTGCCTGCCAGTTCTCTTCACAATACGCCAGTCAACATCACAGTGCATCGCGATCGTAGTGGTAAAAACCCGGTCACACGTTGGTCGCTGGACACTCGAGGCACTGCCCTGCCCTGCTCTGCCATCGCGGACTTTCTGCCAGAAATGGAGAGGCTGGGTTTGAATGCAGAATACACTGGGACAATGACTTGGCAGCTCGAGCCCAATCATTGGTGGATTGACCTCAGTGGATCCCGTTTCACTGATATTTCTCTCGATCGTGTTTTTGAAAACAACTCACATCGTCTCAGTGGCACTGCGAACATCAATTTTGACCGTTGTCGCATCGATCCACACTCAAAACGAAGTGACATATCGGGTTCAATCGTTGCTCGGAACGGTCAGGTAGGTCGAAGTCTGCTACTTGCTGCCACTCAACACTGTGGTTTTGAGGTTCGAATCCAGGATCGTCTGATCGATCACCGGGGAGATGTCCCATACGACCTTCTCGGACTCGGGTTCAACGTGAACAACTCCCTGATCAAACTCACTGGAATCTGTCGTGGCGAAATCGGTTACGAGGGATTCCCTTCCAACGTTGTGTTATGTCTCGACGGCTTTCCGGTCGTACTTTCAACACCTCAGATGCTCGATTCATTGAATGCCCTGCGCGTGGTCGCCCCCAACTACAGTGTTGCAGTACCAATGTCCGATCAGACGGACTGGTTAATGAACGTACTGATCCCTCCCAGCCGACCGCTGCCAGCAAACAAAACACGGATAAGATCCGCCGAAAACTGGCGCGGTGGTCCCACCATTTCCCAACCCCGTTGAACATTTCACCGGAAACGGAATGTGGATCGACATGATCCGATGAGGCGTGTCAGCCGTACTTTGCATCAAGTAACCGACTTCGCAAATAAAAATAACGCAATCACGATTCGAGCAGATAAGCGAGCGCACCTTTCTGGGCGGACAATACTGCGACAAGACAAACATGAAACGGTGCCGGCATCCGACCCACCTCCACATGAAATCACCGGCGTAGTCATGGCCGCAGACAATGGCGTTGTCCTGTATCTGTCCTATGACGACTTATCCGCCACATCAGCCCGACGCGACGTCTGATCCAAAACGGATTTTGAGTGACCGCATGACAAGATCGAGTCCCACAAAGGCAAGCTGCAACAGTATGTAGACCGTCAGCCACATCAAGACGCCGGATGTAAACCCGTAACTGTGCATCCCGATCCCCAGTTCATTTGTGCCGAACCAACTCCACGCAGTGACAATGTTGCCACCGATTGCAAGCGCAGCAAATCCGCGTCCGGCAACCATGCCATCCCAACGGGCATGCAGCATCAATGCGTTCCAGATCACGATCAAAAGCGCTCCATTCTCTTTGGGATCCCAGCCCCAAAAACGCCCCCAACTGTCATCGGCCCAGAGCCCTCCCAGAACGGTGCCAACGAAACTGAACAGGATTCCAAAACAGGTTGCGCCGTAAATGCAGCGATAAACATCCCTCAGCTTCGCCTTATTGATTCCCAGCCATCCTGCAAATAGATACCCAGCTCCGAGGGTACCAGCGACCAGAGTCGCCACATATCCGAGTGAAACCGTGATCACATGGGTCGCGAGCCAGAATTGGGTGTCGAGTACGGCTTGCAGCACGGGCATGGTATCACCAGTGTTCAAACCATAGGCAACCAGCAGTGTCAGCACACCCGCAGCAGATGCCAACAGATTGCCGACACCATATCGGAAGATTCTCTCGACCAGCAGACCAAACAGCACTGCAGCCCAGCCGATGAACACGGCAGATGAATAAATGTTGATCACGGGTGCGCGTCCGGTGATCGCAATTCGACAAACAATCGCAACGGTATGCACAATGAATGCGATCAGCAGCATTCCCCAGACTGCTTGACGCAGTCGAGGAAGATTAATCGCAAAATAAATCAATCCCAGAACCAGTGTCACCAGATAAAGGATCATTGCCACGCCCGTTGGCCAGGATGCCTGCATCCATCGTTCCAGCGATACGAGGCGGGACGAGTAGCCAACGATGGGGTAGGCTGCCACAGCAGCATTGAGTTCATCTACGGCTTCGTTGAAGGCTATCGTATCATTGTTCTCGTAAGCTTTGACCATTCCGTCAAAGCTCTCGATCGTTGCCGGCTTCTCCGGTACGGGCTGACCCTCTGCTGTTGCCCGAGCCTCCTCTTTCAGATGATCGAAACCGGCAACAGAAAACGCACTCCATTTGGGCTGATCAACCGTTTCGGAAGCAAGTTCGGCACTCGGTGGAATGATTGCCGCTGCAGGCATATCGCGAAGCTGTTCCATTCGTCGACCGAGTTCGGTGATTGCAAACGCTTCTCGGGAGGGCAAATCTGAGGGTCGTCCTGGGAAAAACCGTTTGTATTCCTCCTCGGACATGACCCTCAGGCTGTTGAGTATTGGCTGGAAGGACGCGGCAGCGAGCGTGTATTGTCGGGTCCGCCGATCGAGTTCCAACAGTTTGCGTTCTTTGAAAGATTGATCAGCAGTGTCTTTGCGTCGCGCCTCATCGACCATCCCGCTGACGCGTCCCCATTCGTCACGAATTTCCGCAAGCGAATAAAGCTTGCTCTTGCGTCTCGGCAACTCGAACTCACTGCGAACTTCCTCGGCATCAATCCGAAACATCCGCAGGTTTTCGATTTCCGGTTTTTCGCATGCAACCTCCATCAACCATTGCAGGGCAGACATTTTCTCCGCACCGACTCGGTCCCGCAGTCGACTGGGGGCTCCGGCAAGAGGAATTGACTCTTTGCTGCTGATGGCCTTCACCGTTTGTCGCGCGTACGCATCCAACGGCAGAACCCGACCACCAAACTGTGCGGGTATTTTTCCGGCAGCGTAAAAATCAAACTTCGTCTCCCGCTCTGCCGGACGCATGTCATCTTTCACGGCACCCCAAGGCACAAGCATCGTCCCTGCAAGCAGACCAAAGACGCCAACGCTGATCACAACCGGCAACCGGGAAGGTTTCTTGGGAGCCAATCCATCACCGGCTGATTGCTCCGGCTCGACTTTCCCTGTCTCGCGCTCACGTCGTTTCAAAAAACGGGTCAATGTGCCAAAGAAGTGCGCCAGCATTCCCAATGCGGTAATACTGCAGGCCAAATAGGGAATCAGCCACCCGGAATTCCTGACAACCTGAATGCCCGTCATTTCCTTGCCACTGGGCAACGGCGTGTAACTGCTTTGATAGAAGGTCTCACCGCGATATCGCAATGGATTGTTCATCCAAACACGTTCACGTCGGTCTTCACCTGTGGCCTCATCAACAATACGAATGAATGACGAGTAATCTCTGGGTGTATCGGTGCCACTGTAATTGACCCTGCGAACGTCAACCAACTGCACCCAGTATGGTTTTACCTCGCGATGAAACTTCAATCCGAGATCATAGGACGTCCCGTCGACGGTGACTGTATCGTAAAGATCCTTGCTCTTGCCATCAGCGACCAGCATCACGCGGTCCGACAGTTGCTGACTGACCAAGTGGACCCCCAACGAGTCACCCGACTGCTTGTCGATCAAGTCCACGTAAGCCGAACGCAGATTCAAGTCACTATCGGTTCCGCCGGACTTTCTCGCCTCAACCGCTTCAACTTCAAGCCCGTATCCTGTTGTTGCGGTGTTTTCACCTTCAGGATCCCGGAGACTTGAATTTTCGAAGAAATCAACAACCCGGATATCTACGGGCAGGGCATCATCGCTGATTACCGTTCCCGTCTTTGCAGCTTTACGCAAGCGGTTGCCCGGTATCGCAATTACCTCATCGCCCTGATCGGTCTTGGCAATCAAATCCAGTTCGACCAAATCGAGATTGACAAGTGTATTTGACGACTCGCCTTCAACAAGGCTGAGTCGTTGTTCCAGCTGACGATCACCGAATGCAAATTGCCCAAACATCAGCAGGCCTACACCCAAGTGCAGCAGCACGTTTCCACCCTGTTTGCCAAACACCATCAAACAACCCACCAGCAGAATGATGCCGGCGCCCAAACCCTTTGCCAATTGCCAGACGATTCGCAATCCTGGATCCCCAATGCGGAAATCAGAAAAAAGTGCGTAGCCGACGAATGCAAACAGGAGGGCGGCAAAACCATAGGAAAGAACCTTGATCGTCGACTGCGTGATCTTCGTGCCGGCATACACAAAACCGAATGCCATGACCGTGAGACCAGCCAAAAATGCAGCCCACAACGATTCGTAACTGATTGGCGGAGTCCCTTGCAAACCCTCACTGCTGTGGCCTGCTGCAACGATGAAACAAGCCAAGAGGGCCCCGATCGATATCAGCCCCAGCCCATAATGAAGCTGTGATCCTTTCGCGTGAATCCTGAATCTGGTTGCCTTGGCAGCAACGAGATTCAGCATCAACAACGCACCAATCAATGCTCCACCCGGAAACGGAATGCTTCCTCGAATCGGGGTTTCATGGGGATAAAATGCCTGGGGGAAGAAATCATCAAAGTAAAGCTGAGTGAACCAGCAGGTAAAGTACCGCTGCTTGACCTCGAACATGTTCATTTCATCCTGAGCCAAAGTGCCGACCAGCACTGTGACGAGGGATAACGCAAACAGCGCGACAGTAAACTTCAACGAACCAATCGCAGCCACCATCCCGGACAGGGAGAGCGTACGAGTCTGAACTTTTGGACCGCGGGAAGAGTCTACAGTTGTCGACATTTTTTCATCACGTTTCGAGTAAGAGCGAATCGCTTACAAATTCAGCTTGAGAGACTTGAGGAAGGACTGAATTGCGCTGGCTTGGCTTTCCACTGTTTCGGCCGGTCCCGTCATCTTGACGAACAAGCTGCTGGTTCCATCTGATCCCAGCGGAATGATGGTGGCATCAATGGCGTTTCTGGCTGCAGCGTCCTCTTCGGAACCCAGCAATAGAAACCGTTTTCCCTTGGTACCGGCAACGGTGACCTCCTGTGCATCTTGCAATGCCTGATCAACCACAGCTTCCGGAACGGTACCATTTCTGACCTGCCCCAACCATCTGGCGACGTTCCCTCGGAGATCACCACCAGCCGCTATGACTGTGATTTCAGCCGTTTTACCATCGGGTCCGACATCAAAAGCTGCCAGCCGCATGCTCGTTTTGCGGCCATCACGCCATCCAGCCGGGCGATCATAAGCAATCGGTCCCCTTTTCGCGTCGGAACGCGTGTCAGCATCCTGATCATTGGGACCAGCCACAGTTGACGCAGATTTCCCCGGCTCTGTTGATGAACCAGTATCTACTGCAGATGACTTGGAAACCGCGGCCAGATCAACCCAGACCGAACCCTCATCAGCCGCCTTCACGGTCAATGACTGACCACCCGCCCATTTCTCGCTTGAAGCGGGTAGGCCCATCTGGCCACGCCAACGGTTGACATTCATATCGACCTGCTGACCCCATGACTTGTCGGGTTGTCGGACCAGCTTGGAAATACTGATATCCAGTTTCCCCGTTGGGGTGACAACATCGACTGTCGCGTAACGGAAGGGCCGCTCACCACCTTTCGTCCAAGTCTTGGGCAGCGTTTCCAAATCAGGAACACCCTGATTGAACTCGATATTTTCTACAAACTCCTGCAATGTTTTTTCGACGAAGGCAACTGCTGTCTTCTCACCCATCACCTTGAAAAACCAGATATCCGAACCTTTGGGAACCATGGCAGCAAGCATCCGCTGGTCAGTCACGGAAGAACCAGGCGGCGCAGTTCCGGGTCGCACGCTGGAATCAGCCAAAGGGGGACTGCGGTTGGCGAAGGGAGGTGACATCGTGCTCGCACCACCGGTCTCCCCGACCAGGTCAACCCAGACAGCATTGGGGTCGGCGTTCTCTACGACGATGGGCTCTCCGCCAGCCCATTTTTGATCGGACTTTGACAATCCCAATTGCCCTCGCCAACGATTGACGTTGTCTTGAACCTGTTGATCCCAGGCATCGTCTCGCAATGGCAGTGAAGAAACACTGATTCCAAGTTGTTTGTCAGGCGTGTCCACATCGAGAGTCGCATAGCGGAACGGTTTTTCCCCGCCTCTCCGCCAACCATCGGGCAATTCCTTCAACTTCGGTGATCCGTCCTGGAACTCGATGTCCTCCACGAAATCGCGAAACGTGCCTCGGAGGGATTCAATTGCCTCCTCGGGACCCGTGACTTTAAAGAACCAGATTTCCTTGCCTTTGGGTAACATCGCTGCCAGCATGCGATCTTTGCCGGGCATCAATTTTGCCGGAATCTTCGTCGGAACGGTGTAAGTGACAATTGGATCCTGTTGCGTGCAACCTGCCCAGCTGCAGACGAGAAAGGCTAATGAAGCCAGGATGCATGGCAAACGTGTCACCGCTGGCAACTGAGACGGTCCGTGACATCTGATGTTTGAGCCCAACATTTCTACCTACTCGTGCATGATCAAACCCAACGTGGTCGGGCCCACGCCCCAACATCGTGCGTTTATCGGGACCAAAGGGAGGCCTTTTCCCGGACTCACTCTGTGTACGACCAAAAAATTCAAGCAGCCACCGAATCCCAACATTTGCTGGCCCCCGATCCCGGCGTATGAATCGGCTGAGGAAGCCGACCACCAAGGAGATGGCCACATGGTAACTACGCAATACTATAAAGGACAATCCACTTTGGTTCGTACCCAACAATGTGAGCGTGACTGTGGAAAGCACTTAGAATGGCATCCCAGCGACAGTATGCCCCGGTGCCCGCGACATATTCCCCGTCATATCTCCGCCAAACCGGGAACTCGATACCCCGTGCTGGCCGAGCCAAACCCTTGAAGAACTCAATTCTGACCTGGTTTTAATCCCAGAGTATTGATCAGTGTGTCCGTCAAGGAACTGACAGGAGCATCGGTTTCGCTGTAGCTCCACATGTTCTGCACAAGATCTGTCATCAACATCCCGCCCACGCTCAGAACAGCGAGAACCATGACAAGGGTTACACACTGCATCAGGGTGAAAGGGATCTCGTAGGCGTTGTAACTGCCACCGCTGCCAATCGCCGAGACTGCCGAAGACTCATCCAAGCTGATGCCCTGTTCGGCACCTACATCAAGGACTTCAACGGCATCTGCTTCACTGCCAAAGACGTCTTCACCTTCAGCGTCAGCAAATTCAATTGCCTCGATCGCCTCCGATTCCTCAACTTCGATGACTTGAGAGCCACTTTCGAAATCGGGTTCAAGACTGATGCCTGACGGAGAAAGTTGAAAATCTTCGTCTGCTTGAAAGTCAACCAATGATCCACTGCCACCACCACTACTCCCGCCGTCAGACAATTCCTGCCCCAGATCGAGCGCTGAAATGCTGCTTCCGGCCAAGTCCAATGGTTCACTTTCCAGTGACAGCCCACTATCCGAAGGACTCATCAAATTGATGCCGCTGTCGCCTGCGACAGAAATATCGCTGCCGGCACCGCTGATCACGAGATCATCATCATCATCAGCAATTACGAGCTCATCGTCTGCCAAAACATCTCCCAGACTGGATCCCAAACCGGATCCAAGTCCCGAGCCAAGAAGACTTCCACTGTCACCCGAAATCACACCGCTTCCGGATTTTTCCGTACCGAGCAGGTCCAACTCGCTCAAGACATCTGCGCCACGCGATCCCATCAGGTCCGACGGTTCATCCAAATCGCTCATGAGCTCAAGGCTGCTGACCCCACCTGACCCGACGCGTGAACCAGCGACATCTACGTCGCTGCCGAGCACGTCCATCGCGCTGTCTTCCTCAGCGCCGATCAGTTCTTCTCCACTGTCCTCATCAGGTTCTCCAGAGGAGAAACTGAGATCACTTCCCGCCTGCAAGGTCAACTCGCTTTCAAGATCCAACATGCTACCGCTTCCTTCACCAACGCCAGCATCGGGCGCGATGACGTCAGGATGCGATTCAGAGATTTCCTTCAATTCTTCGTCAGTCACAGGGCCCGTACTGCCCGCGTTGGGATCGATCGCCAAATCAAGCTGGGCCGAGTCATGCATGATTGCCGGATCGTTCAGCTGCAATTCAGCCGAATCTATCTCTTGCAAGTCATCAGAAACCTCGAGCTCCAAGTCACTCTCTTCTGAAACGACCTGCACATCAGTATCAGATCCCTGTGAAGCAACGAGGTTCACATCACTTCCCAAGCCCGCAACTGGCCCGTCAGCGCCAATACCAAGGTCGCTCCCACCGTCATCAATCAGACCGAGATCACTGCCATTGGCAATCTCGTCCGAAAGCCGGTCGATTTCAGCATCCGGGAATTTCCAACTCGCTCCATCACGAAAGCCCCGCAATTTACCTCTGCTGCGCAAATCCACTAATTGATCGGGAGAAACTCCAAGCTTTTGAGCAGCTTCCTCTAACGACAGATAGTTGGCCATTCGATCTTCGGCTCCGATAGACCCCTATCGAGTGGGGTCGTCGACTGGTAGTTGGTTACATGGAGTACTGACATATCGAGGATAGGTCAGAGTTTCCCCGCTGCAGCCAATACCCACCCCTTCACCGTCGATTGATTTCACGAATTTCTTCGGGAAGTGGAGACGTGGCGTTCAACTGCAATGAAAAATCAGCATCGATTGGACGACTGCTGACAAGTCGGACCTTCCCCGACCTGTCAATATGATACACGGCCATCCAAGCTTTGCCGGTATGAACTAGCGTAATTGTCTGAGTTCCCGAATTGTCAGAATGGGAAAATCCGATCATGTCGCCCGAAGCACCCACCTTTGCCACCGTTTCGGCGAAATTCAGGTCAGAAAGTTCGGGATTGATGCGATTTCCGTCAGTCTGACGCGACGGGTCCTGGCTGACTGCCACGGTAGCGATGCCAATGACCATCAAAAGCACCAAAAAAGTGCGAATGATCCGGTTACCTGCATCACTATTCGAGACTTTTGTATTTTCGGCCATTTTAGCGTTCAGCATGACAAATGCTCCAATTCCCAGAGAATACGGGCAAATCAACCCTGTTTTTGATGCTGCGTCGCAAGCCGCAGTCGCCCTGATTGGCAGGTAACGGATGCTACGAAGATCCAATGACCAGCTGCAATATGAACTCTCTTGAAACCAACCTGGCTGGCGACATTGCCAATACAACAGCGCATCGCATCGGAGTCATTGAGAATGGTAATTTCTGACGATTGGGTGAAGCTGCAGGGTCTTAACGGTCGATCCGACTGACATGGGGTCTTATGACTGCGGCCGAAACCCCCTCTGTGGGAGGGTCGAGGATGGCACTCCAACCGATTCTTGCGAGTGATCGCGGCTTTACCGACCCCCGAGATTGAAACCCTGAGAGAGGTAGATCGTGGGCATTGATGTGACGAACAAAGGTTTTGAACCCAACTTCCGGCCGTTGGAGCAAGCCGCTGAAGACAGCTCATCGCAGGTGGTCCAGACCCCAAATGCCGAAACAGCGTCCATGGCAAGCACTGCCTTGGCGGCCCTCACGGGCACGGCTTTGAATGCAGGCTTTTACTGCTTCGCTTATGCAACCCCTTGGGAACCGCTCAAAAGGTACTTTTTAGGCCATCCGGTCGCCATTGCTGCCACGATTCTGTTTTGGTTTGCCGTGGCTGTGCTGCTAACGAAATGGCTTGACGTGCTCGCGCAGGCAAAGCAATTGCATGCGATCAGGGATGAGGACCTTTTGCCACCTGCCACGGGACAATCACCGGCTGACCGTTGGCTAACAGACAACGATGCGGGTTTTGTCTCGAGAAAATGGCTGGAAGAGTTGTGTCGATTACCTAGCGAGACTCGGCGTAACCGACTGGTGGCCCGACTGGAGGAGTTGCTGACCCGTCAATCTCAGCGTGGAACAACCAAGCATCTGGCGGATGATCTCCGAGAGCTTTCAGGCCGTGATGCCGATGTGGCGCACGACTCGCTTGGACTTGTCCGGATCATCATCTGGGCCATTCCCATGCTTGGATTTCTGGGGACAGTGATCGGCATCACCCAGACGCTCGGCGGGCTGGACTTCGCCAACGGAAGCGCTGCTGTCGAGAATTTGAAGAGTGGTTTATATGTCGCCTTCGACACAACAGCTCTCGGCCTTGTGCTGTCGGTAATAGCCATTTTTGTCCAATTTCCGATTGAGCGTGGCGAACAGCGATTGTTGGCCGACATTGATGCTCGCGTTGGTCATCTTGTTTCGGCCAGTCTCCCGAGTGATGAAACTTCAGACAATCAAACAGCACTGATTGCAGATCTGTGTCGCGGCGTTCAGGCAGCCGTTGCTGAATCGCTGGACAACCAGACGCGTCTGTGGGCAAAAACGATTGATGAAGCCCAGCATCACTGGCAGAAAGTGCAACAGGATCATGCAAACAAGATCAGCGAAGCACTCGAACGAACACTGATTCCTGCCTTGAATCAACACTCAACCAGCATTAGCGACTCATCAGAAAAGATTGTCGAAAACATTGTGGATGAATGCGAGCGTTGGCATGAACGCATGACAGCAAGCCATCAAGCATGCACTCAAACACAGGAGCAAATATCCCGCCAGTTGCTGGTTGATATCGAAGATCGGTTGTCTCCGGCGTTTGCTGATCACGCAGAAGCAATGCAAATCACTGCGCAAAAGACATCACTTCACTTTGATGAGCAATGTGAACACCACGCTGTCATGTTCCGTCATCACTCCGACGAATTGAAAGGAGTCATGAACGCACTTTCCAGACAGTATGAAGCGCTTGCAGAAACTCATGGAAGCACTGCTGCCGTGACAACGCTACAAAAATCTCTCGACACCAACCTGGAAATGCTCGTTGCAGCAAACTCCGCGGTAGATCGCAACCTGTCAGCGACCGGTGCAGATACGATGGCTGATGCCATGCGAATCCTGGCTCGTGCTGTTGATGTCCTTTCCAGTCGCATGCCGAATCCCGTTCGTCCGGCTGACAGTGCTTCCTCAAGGAAGGCAGCATGAGTCGGCGACAACGCAAAGGGTTATCACCGTCACTTTTCCCCTTTCTCGCGGTGCTCGTTTGCACCCTCGGCACCCTGATTCTGCTTTTGGCACTCGTGGCGCAAAACGCTACCAATGCTGCCGAACAAACCGCGAGCAATCAGCAACCGGAAAAGCCACTTCCCCCACGCGCTGGTCTGTCAGTCAAAGCTGTTGATTCGCTGCTCAAGGAGCAAATTTTCCTTCTTGAGGAGCAGGTGTCCATTCGCGAAGAGCAAACCAGTGAACTTGGTGAAAAACGGGATACTCTCACCTATTTCGATCAGCAGTTGGCAAACACTCGCGAAAGACTGAGACAACTCAATGACGAAATACAACGGTTAAACGATGCAGACAGAGGAGCAGAAATCGAGGAAATTGATCAGCAAATGCTCCGTACTGTTCTGGAACAGGTTGATTCGGAAAAAAAAGCAATCGCCAAATTACGTGAAGAAGTTGAGAACCAGACACCGCGGATTGTCATCGTTCCACACAAAGGGCCAAATGGGACAGACCGAACGCCGATTTACATTGAATGCACAAGCACAGGGGTGACCATTTTCCCCGAGGGAAATCGGATAACACTTTCCCAGCTCGAGCGAGCCGCTTACTCAAGTAATCCTCTGGATGCGGCTCTGCGAACAGTCCGCCTACACACTCTGGGACAGCATAACGATGCTGTACCACCCTACCCTCTTCTGGTGGTCCGCCCTGATGGAATCGAAGCTTACGCTGCAGCTCGCAGTGCGATGCAAGACTGGGATGACCAATTTGGATATGAGTTGGTACCCACGGATGTCGAACTTGCGTACCAAAACCCTGATCCTTCACTGAAACACAAGATTGATTTGGCAATAAGCCAGGCGGTCTCCGAGCAGCAGACTCTTCACTCCCATGCCAGTAACAGCGCTCGTGGTTACGGCGGTCAGCGGCCCCAAGGGAATCCGGCTGCAACAGCAACCAGCGGACAGCATGGAAACCGGCGATTACCAATCCTCTCAGCCGCCACACTGGATCGAGAAGGTAGAGCCAGTGGATTCAGGTCACAAAACGATCCTGCGAATTCGGTTGCCGCCGGTCGACAAACGGTTTTGCCGAGCAGAGCCGGATATGGGAATTCGACCTACCCGCGACAAGCCGGTTACGGGAATCGGGCACCAGCAGGTCAACAGTGGCAAATGGACGCCGGCAATGAAGCGAGACAGTGGGCTGCCAAGATACAGTCGGCAACGCGTGACATGGAACAGGTTTCCAAAAGTCAGGCGTTCCGGGAACGCTCGGCTGGTCTGCTCCCTCCGAACGAGGTTTCAGAACCAGAAGCAAGCGATTCAACCAACGCGATCATTGCCGAGGAAATCTCCAAGGCCGGATCAGAAGCCGTCAGCCAAAATCACTCTCACAACCTGCCCGACACATTTCGCGATCGCACTCCGCTACGCAGTAGCTCCACTACCGGTTCGGCCCAACAATCAACTGATGCCGGTTCGGAAAACAGCGGTCAGGAATCGTCAGTTGACCAAGGGAGAGGTCAGACGGGTTCGATGAGCAGGCAGACTCTCGCAAACGGAAATGGTGGTACTCAGAACGCAGGAAGCCACACAGAATATCAAAGCAGTCAACAACTCGATCGAACCCAAGACAAACAAAAAACAACATCAAAAAGGCTGACAGACAACCAACGCGAGCCCTTGAGTAAAGACGGCAAAGACTGGGCCTTGCCCAAACGCATGCTTGGTTTAAAAGGCAATGCCATTGTTCGGGGCATACGAGTTGAATGTCATCCGGATCATTTTGTACTGCTCGCATCAGGTGCTGCCGGGAAAACGGAAGTGTTTGGATTCACCATGGTTGGTCCGAGCCTTGAAAAGGCTACCTTGCAGCTGGCGGCAGCTATCCGTGAACGGGTTGAACGCTGGGGCCCCGCCTTGCCCGGTGGCCGCTGGGAACCACAACTGCAGATCACAATCATGCCCGACAGTGAAAACAGATACAGAGCATTGCAGGAAGTGTTTCGTGATAGCGGCATTGATATCGTCGGGAGGCTTTCGGAATGACTCAGCATCGCAGAAAAAGAACAGCACTTGAGTTAGGTCATGATGCGTTTCTCGATATCGTCGCCAATCTGGTTGGAATTCTGATCATTCTGGTTGTGATATTGGGAGCTCAATCAACCGCCGTCATTGAGGAAATGCAGGATCAGGTCGAACAAGAGCAAAATAGAGAATCCAAAATCGCGTCTGAAGCACAACTCTCGGAATTGGCGACTTATTCCATGCGAGCCGCCAGCGCAAAAGCGGATTCCCAACGAATCGAAAACAAGATCCGGGAATACGATGCGAAAATCAAACGTCGACAGCAGGAACGGGCAATGCTGATGGATTTGCTGGCTCAAGCAGAAAACGCATGGTCGAAGAAGAAACAGGAGTTTGATAAACAGCTAATTGCAGATACGCAACGTGTAAACAGATTCAAATCAGCCCAAAAAGAACTGGCAAAACTCGCTGGCACAAAGAAGTACCTTGAAAACCAACCAGCGCCAGTGGTTGCCATTGATCATCTTCCAACGCCCATGGCCAAAACCGTTTTTGGCGATGAAGTCCATTTCCGACTGAAAGGAAACCGGCTTTCCATCGTGCCAATCAATCAGCTTCTAGATGAGATTAAACGGGACTTTGAACGAATGGCCGCTGGCGCACGCAACGGACGAACCGAGGCTGCTGTTGGTCCCGTTCGTGGCTTCGTAGCCAGATATCAAATGGAAAAAGCAAGAGAGATGATTTCCAGAGGTGGTCAACTACAGATGGCGACTCGCATTCAACTCACCGGTATGACGGTCGAACCACTACGAAGCCCACATGGACAAACGATCGATCAGATTCTCAACAGCAGCAGTGAACTGGACATTGAACTGGCTGGCCGCAACCCTGATACCACCACGATTACCGTTTGGGTGTATCCCGACAGCTTTGCTGGATTCAGGAAACTGAAAGAGCACCTTTATGCCCGCGGATTTGCAACGGCTGCTCGCCCCCTCCCAATGGGACAGGAAATTACTGGCGGTCCACAGGGTTCGCGATCACGAGCACAGTAACAAGCTGATCTTAAGTCCTACGAATCCACCGTGAATAAAAACGGCTATTCCAGCCGTTACTGCGGAGACGCCCACGAAGCGAGCTGCAAACTCTGGCAGCAGTCTCAAACAAAATCGGGGCGAGACATCCTATCAAGTCGGAAAACTGACATCTGGACATTTCGGTATCGGCACTCGCAACCGCTCCACCTCACTCAAACCAAACTGCTCTGCTTGATGCTGTGACCCTGGGAGGCTCAGGCATTTTTGGATTGTGTGATCTCCTGCTTCGCCCAGGCACACGCACCGAGCACGCCGGCATCATCACCCAATTCAGCCGCGACTACCTCAAACCGGTCACGATACACGCTCATCACACTCTTTCGAGCTGTTTCCCGCACAGTACCTACAATCAAGTCCTCCATCGCTTCAACCAGACCTCCACCAAGCACAACTTTATCAGGCGCCAGGAGGTGCACAATGTTGACGACACCCAATCCAATTGCACGGGCAGCTTCCTGCACCAGCTTCTCAACCACCTTGTCACCATTGGCGATCGAATCGGCAAGGGCTCCACTACGAATCTCTGCGAGATCCGTGCCCGTGTTTTTAGCTAAATAAGGAGCGTCTCCACGATGTGCTGCTTTGGCAGCTTCTGCAGCAATCGACAAACGACTTCCCTCCGCCTCGATGGTTCCAGGCAGTTTGTAGCCGCTGGATCTCGTACTACTGCTGATCCGGGTGTGCCCAACTTCCATGCAGCTCACACCGGCACCCTGCAAAATACGTCCCTCGTAAACGCATCCGCCCCCAACGCCGGTGCCGGGAAAAATACCAACCGCACAACGTGAATTCTTCGCCGCCCCAAAACAGTACTCTCCAAAGACTCCAGCATCGACATCATTGATAACACGGACAGGACAATCAAACGCCTTTGTCAGGCTTTTCTCGACCTCAACATCATCCCAGCCCAGGTTTGGAGTGGTAAGGATTCGGCCCTTTGCCAAGTCAATTGGACCGGGACATCCGATTCCAATGCCAGCGAGCCTCTCTACTGCGATCTCATTTTCCTGTAGCAATCGATGAATGGTTGTGATGATTCGCTGAACGCCACTTTCAGCTCCATCTCGTCCTTTTGTCTTGCGACGCCGCCTGCCAATCACCTTCCAGTCGTTCCGGTAGGCGATGGTCAACATTTTCGTGCCACCAAGATCGAAGCCAATCCACACATCTTTTTCCATTGCAGCCACTGCTTCCGTTTACCTTGGTAAAAATGATAGAAGAGCCCTGTTCGAATGCACGGCGCGACTTCCATCACAAGCTGAACGCCGGCTATCCTGTTCGCAAAGCAGACCGCAATCCTCACCTGCCTTCAACCCGTCTGAATATCCCATCCAGTCAAGGCAAGCCTGTCTTCTGTGAGATCGCAGGCAACCATTAGCTGAGGGTTTCCACCCTCAGTTTCCCCCCCAAGCCATGATATGCTTGCCCGATACGAAGTGAAGTTGTCGCATCCCTCGAGAACCCGAACCAGCCACAAGAGCATTTTTTGAAATTTTCAGTTCAATCCTGGCTAGGGTCCACAGAAATCGGCTCCCCCCATTCACAACCCAATCAGATGTTTTTTGTCGGGCCTGAAATAATCCTCCGGGGCGGCGCATCCAACTAGCACCGGCAATGAGATGAAGTCAGATCAATTTCCACCAAAAGAGCCGAATCCACCGAACGAGACGACGGCGGAAGGGATCGCGCGGCGGCGGAAGGTTTTTGATGAGACTCAAACCGGTCTGAGGTTTTTTTTAAGCAAAAAGCTGACTCAGGATTCCGATATCGATGACTGCCTTCAGGTAGTTTTTGTCAAACTGATGGAGAAAGGCGACAAAGTAGCGGCACCCGCACTGAAATCATGGCTTTTCAGGGTCGCCTCGAATGAGTCAGCCAGGCTTTGGCGAAGCAGAGCTTCTGCCGAAAAGATGTATCAAAAGCACGGTGAATCAGAAATCACCGTACCCGATCCGACCAACACAGTAATGCGTGCCGAAACAACCGCTCAAGTTGCAGAGGCTCTCCGCCAACTTCCCGAATCATGGCAACAAATTGTCTCTCTGAGGATGCATGACAATCTGACGTTTCAACAGATCGCAGACCAACTTGAAATACCTCTGGGAACAGTTTTGACCCGCATGCGACGAAGTCTGGAACGGTTAAGAAAAGATTTGAACCAATGATGTCAGACTGATGAATAACGCTCACTCAAATCACAGCAAACAAGATCCAAGCAACTTCGATCTGTCAGACGATGCGAAGGATCAGTGTCTGCTATATCTGCTCAATGAATTGCAACCTGATCAGGTTGCTACTTTCGAAAAGAAACTGTCAGGGTCGCAACAGTTGGCCGAGGAACTTGAAAGACAGGCCGAAATTGTTGTGATGCTTTCCCAGACACCTGAGGGAAGTTCGCTTACATGCACACCACAGCACAGCGGCGATGCTAACACCTCAACTGCGAATCCGAAGCAACCCATCAAACTTGCCTCTCTCGCGCTCGCAGTTTGCATCGCACTTCTGATCTTCGGTAGTTTTTGGTCACCAATAGAATCCAATCCGCCAAAAAATGCATCCATTGATCAGACAGCCGGCAGTACAAGCGAAAAATACTCCGCACTGTCTACTGCAACAGAGTCAAGACTCATCGCGAGAGCCTGGGCAGCTGGACAACTGGAAAACGAAACGAGTATTTTTGGTGAGGTAAGTGAAATGGACAGCGATACTTACTTTGGTAACTCACTCAATGATGAGTTTGAACTGCAAGAAGCAGAGATCACGAATACTTCAACGGATTCCTTTTCATGGATGTTTACCGCCACGTCCGAGACACAAAAAATGGAAACGAATGATGGCTGATCCACATTGGAAACGGCTGCCGGCAATCGCCTGTTTGTGCCTCGCTTGCTGCACCCCGCTCTTGCACGCGGAGGATTCGCAGTCCAACCAACTGGGTGACGTGAAAGCCAAAACACAAAACTCACTGGTCCAAACCAAGAATCGCGAGTTGAACACTGAAAATGAAAAACTCGCCCAGAACCTGGTAGAGGAGCATCTGCCGGACCTCATGCCGCTTCTGAAACAACTGAAGTCAGATAAATCAAAGCAATACGAAAAGGCCATCTGGGATCTATCGCGATCAGCGAGAAAACTGAACCTGACTCGAAAACGCGACGCGCGTCTTTTCAATATTGAACTTGAGCTTCTGAAGGCGGAAACGAATGCTAACCTGATTGCTGCAAGACTCAAAGTTCGTGACAAACCGGAGGATCGTGATAACCTCCGTGAAGCTGTAACACGTCTGCGTTCAGCACAGGAAAGCAAATTTCGGTACGAAATCAAGGTTTACGAGCAACGTCTCGCACGTGACCGGGCCTTGCTGGAAACAGCTGAAAAGCGTCTATCGGAATTCATGGAAAACCCGGATCATTCTGTGTCAGCATCCTATGTCGCGATGCTTCGGAAAGCCGGGCGGAAGCCAATCGACAACAAAAAGAAACAAAAGAACCCGGCAAAGTCAGCTTCTGAATAGAAGGACGGCGCCTCCCGCCAAATCAATCCTCACAAACCCCTCTTGATAGCCAAGCCAATGATTCTCCACTGCCACAAATATCTGCCGGCTGGAATCCTGAACCTGTTCTGCGGATTCATGATCGCAGCTGCCGCTTCGCTTTCGACTGTCAGTGCCGAGCCGGCAAAAACAAAAGCCGGCTCGACAGAAAACGCCGGAAAAACTCTGCAACCACTCAGCAAGAGGTTCGCGCGCCAGAACACAAACGAGGTCCCTGACTTCCAGAAACACGTCATTCCACTTCTTGGACGTCTCGGCTGCAACGGTCGTGCCTGCCACGGTTCGTTCCAAGGCAGAGGAGGATTCCAGCTCTCTCTTTTCGGCTATGACTTCAAGGCAGATCACGATGCATTACTCGACGAAGCTTCTGGAAGAGTAGACATCGATTACGTATAGGAAAGTTTGATCATTACCAAACCAAGCGACGCGGAGCTACACGAACGCGGAAAACGTTTTTCCAAGGGCACGTGGCAGCACCACGTACTGCAACGCTGGATTGAAGGAGGTGCGGTACACGATTCAGATAACATCCGCGAGCTGATTCAATTGGAAGTCCAGCCATCAGAAATTCTGTTTCATGAATCAGGTGAAACAGTCGAACTCACCGCAATCGCACGCTGGCAAGACGGGACTTCGGAAGATGTGACCGAGCTTTGCCGTTTCAGTTCCAACAACGATGCCATCGCAGAAATTGACGAGACAGGAAGGATTCTGTCGGGAGAACGAGGTGATACACACATTGTCGTTTACTATGACAAAGCTGTCATTCCCGTCCCTGTTGTCAGGCCTCTGGGAGCTTCCGTCACATCAAACAGTCCCCAACCGAAACATTCCATTGACCGGTTCGTAAAACAAAAACTGGACAAACTGGGAATCAAACCATCGGGTATCTGCACTGATGCTGAATTTGTCCGCCGGGTGTCGCTTGATATCACCGGAATTCTTCCTGATGCTCACACAGTGCGTGAGTTTCTTGCAGACGACTCTCCGCAAAAGCGGGAACAACTCATCAATCGCTTACTGGAATCACCTGGTTATGCCGCATGGTGGGCGACAAGGTTTTCGGACTGGACAGGGAACAGCGATGAGCAGCTTACCAATGCGCTGCCAATCCGAAATGTTGCGACCCGGCTGTGGTACGAATGGCTTCGGGTCCGTCTCGAAAAAAACGTACCCTATGACGACATTGTTGAGGGCATTGTTGCGGCACAAAACCGGCAACCCGGGGAAGATTACCTCACCTACTGCGAAAAAATGACAGAGGCCTGCAAACCGGGCAACGAAGCAGTTTTTGCCGAGCGTGATGGACTTCCCCTGTATTGGGGACGCCGTAATTTCCAGACCTCTGAAGAGCGGGCAATTGGTTTTGCCTACAGCTTTCTCGGGGTTCGGATTGAATGCGCCCAGTGCCACAAGCATCCTTTCGACAGGTGGTCGAAAAACGATTTTGAGAACTTCTCAAAACTATTCACACCCATCCGCTATAGCGCGAATCAAGTCAACAAAGATGCCAAACAGGATCGTCAGGAACTTCTGGATGCCTTGACCAACGGAAAAAAGCTCCGAGGCGGCGATCTTCGACGAGCAGTCCAAAAAGGTGCACAACAAGGTAAAACCGTTCCATTCGGTGAACTGGTTTTCGATAGCAGCAGCGCTGAACGGCAGAGGAAGGCAAAGTCCAAAGGTGCAAAAACGGGCAAGATCCCCTCCGGAAAAATCCTCGGCCAGGAAGAACATGTCCTACTGGATACCGATCCCCGAATCGCGCTGATGACATGGCTCAGGTCAAAGGATAATCCCTACTTTGCGAAAGCAATCATCAACAGAGTCTGGAGCAACTATTTTGGAAATGGAATTATCAGCCCCACTGACGACATGAATCTCGCAAATCCGCCGGTCAATCAACCGTTGATGGATTATCTGGCAGATGGATTCATCAAGCACGACTTTGACTTGAAGTGGTTGCACCGCAACATCGTGACAAGTGAAACCTATCAGCGGTCTGCAGATACAAATTCCACCAATGAAATGGATCGCACCAACTTTTCTCACCATATCCCGAGACGACTTCCGGCCGAAGTCGTCTACGACTCCATCATTCTTGCAACCGGTTCAGATTCCCAGGCAGAAAAAATCCGTACCGATATCGGCGCGATGGCAATTGCAGAGGGCAAACCCAATCGCCGGAATCAGCAGAATTTTGCACTCGAAGTATTCGGACAATCCACACGGGAATCCAATTGTGACTGTGATCGCAGTGATTCTCCAAGCCTTCTGCAATCGATCTATCTTCGAAATGATGCAGACATTTACCAACGTCTCAGTGACAAGAACGGTTGGGTTGCACAGGCGTGTTCGGAACTTGGAGTCGCGGGACCGAAAAGCCAAGCCGACGCCCGAGAGGCGATGGCGTTGAACCGTGCTGAAACGTACCGTGTGCAATTTCTTGCACGCGTGAAAAAATTCCAGAATTTGTCGGCAGAGCGGCAAAAGAAAATCAAGCCACAACTTCAGCGGGACTACAGCCGTGTGGCTTCGAAAATGAAGTCCTTGAAAATTGATGTGCCGAAACTGTCAGCGATTTTGAAAGACACGAATTCGTGGTCCGAAACAGTAGCAACCACTCGATCAGATCGCCCTGTCAAAACAGTGCAACAATTGATCGAAGACGCCTACCTTCGAACGCTTAGTCGCTTTCCGGACGCTGAAGAAACCGAAATTTCTTTGGCATTCATTGAAGAGTCCAAAACACCAGCGGACGGTGTTCAGTCTTTACTCTGGGCTCTGGTCAACACAAAAGAATTCATTCTCACGCACTGAGCGAAAA
The DNA here is from genome assembly GCA_012270065.1 of Rubripirellula sp. Classification (GTDB taxonomy): domain Bacteria; phylum Planctomycetota; class Planctomycetia; order Pirellulales; family Pirellulaceae; genus Rubripirellula. The sequence continues at coordinate 345,364 of JAAXJB010000039.1, forward strand.
CCAACGTTGCAGCAGGCAAACCTGGCAAAAATGGTGGTCCTGCCGCCTCACCTTTATCCAAATCAAATCACAAACACTGACAACCAACGGGTTATTTCAATGAAACTACATCGCACATGTGACGGAATGCAGCGTCGAGACTTGCTGAAAGCTGGTGTCTTGTCACTTGGTGGATTGACCTTGAGCAACTACTTGCAAATGGCTCATGCCGGACAGGTTCAATCCGGTCGTGCAGATCGGGCCATTTTCATTGAATTACCGGGTGGCCCCTCGCATCTTGATACCTTTGATATGAAGCCGGATGCCGCCAGTGAGTATCGTGGCAGCTTCAATCCAATTGCGACCAACGTACCAGGCATCCAGATATCCGAGCATCTGCCAAAGCTGGCAGCCGTCGCAGACAAATTTGCAATCCTGCGCGGTGTCAGCCACACACTGGCAGCCCATCGTCTCGGACGCGAATATGTAAACACCGGAAGCAAGCCAATCCCTGCATTGGAATACCCCAGCTATGGATCTGTTTTGGCAAAGGAACAGCCCAGCGAAAATGATATCCCCAGCCTGGTTGCAGTTCCCAAGGCCGGGCAAGGTGCCGGTTTTCTGGGCATCCGGTATGCGGCACTGGAAACAAATGCATCACCCGAATACGGTGAACCGTTTTCTGTTCGTGGTATTTCCCTGGGGCAAGGCATTGGCATTGACGAAGTCAAACGCCGCCAAAGTCTGCTCAAGAAGCTGGATCGAAGGTTTGCAAAACTGGAGGAAAGCGACCAGCTTCTGGAAGGTCTGGATAAATTTGGTGATCAGGCTTACTCGATGATCACATCGGCGCGAGCACGACAGGCATTTGATATCAGCAAAGAGCCGGAAAGCTTCTCCAAACAATTTGGTGAAGAATCGTTCGGACAAAGTTGCATGCTTGCTTTGCGTCTTGTTGAATCAGGCGTGAGACTTGTCAGTGTACAGCTCGGGGGATGGGATACACACACGGACAACTTCACCAAACTGAAAGAGAACAATCTGCCCAGACTCGATGCGGGACTCAGCGGTTTGCTGACAGGTCTGGAACAGCGCGGCCTGCTGGAGACGACCGCAGTGTTTGTCACCGGCGAATTCGGACGAACGCCAAAAATCAACTCCAGAAGTGCTGAAGGCGGAAGAGATCATTATCCGCGATGCATGTTCATGCTGATGGCGGGCGGAGCTGTCAGAGGGGGGCAAGTGATTGGTGAAAGCGATGAAAACGCATCAGGCCCACGTCATGAAGGAATCTCACCTGACGACGTAGCAGCCAGCTTCTACCACAATCTTGGTATTGATCCCACGATGGAGTACGACACCAGCACAGGAAGACCAATCACCCTTGTGCGTGATGGTGGAATCATCAAAGAGCTCTTTTCATAAGCCAGCTTGCAGACCTGCAAAAATTTGACAGCCACCGGTGGTGTGATTCCCCGGTGGCTTTTCTGTTGAGAGCCAGAAACCTGTACGCCACAGGCGTTGCGCGGAAAACCGTTGGCGCCCAAAAAGAGAAGGGCCATGGTGAAGCCCTCCCTGCCTCACCATGGCCCATCAATGCTGGAACGATGGCACCGATCGTTCCACCCTCCCAATCCATGGTATGAGTGTCATCGGCAAGTTCAGAGAGGCAGCTGAACCAGAACTGGAGCAGACAGGATCTTTTTTTTGAACCGGGTCATGAATCATGTGAACAGGAGGTTCACTAGCGATTCTTGCTATCACACCCTGCACAATCGTTATTTTTTCCCTGCAAGCAACCGCATGCACCGTGCATGTGGGCGTGTTGGGGGCCACAATCGTAACGATAACCGGCCCAAACGTTGGAGTAACAGGGATTTCCACGGAAGTACTGCAAGAATGTCGATGTCGGCAAATTCGGGGTGTATCTTGGCTGACAGATGATTTCCGCTTGATAATGTTGCGGTGCACAGTCCTTCCGGTATTCACGATGCCCCACAGAAGTAGTCTCCACAGGTTGCAACGCTACCTCCAACGGTTGCCGATTCATCACCTCAGGCGAATCAACATTCTGCTGTGGTACTGATTCGGCGACCGGTTCATTCAAAACTGCCTTGGGTGCCGGTTCTGCTGGTAACTGCAGCCCTGGCCCTGATGCCACCAATTCCGAAAACTCGGGAAGTTGCGAAAACTGCTCATCGGATTTAATTTCCGGCAATTCCACTTCATCTTCCGTATCCACTGCCTC
>JAAXJB010000039.1:347690-352833 GCA_012270065.1 Rubripirellula sp.
GCTCATCGGATTTAATTTCCGGCAATTCCACTTCATCTTCCGTATCCACTGCCTCATCGACGGGCTGAGAAGCTTCTTCCGACACAGCAACGGATTCATCAACCGTCACGGCATCTCCGAAACTCAGGTCAGCCAAAAGGCGTGTGATCTCATCGTTGGCAGAAGAAACCGAGACGAGGCTTGCCGCAATCAGAAGTGAAAGAGCTTTTATACGCATAGGGAGACTGTCCATGTCTGGAGAAACGCAAGATATCGAGTCCACTCAGATCTGATCGTGCTCGACATCACCGCGACTTGAAGCCCACGGTCGAAACAACATCGATGTTGGTTTTGCGGCAGATTTTACCGGCAAATCAGGAACAATCGCGTTCCAGGCGACTGTGAACCGAGCCCAGCAAACGCAACGGTGAATCATTCAACCATTGCCGCGCCACGGACTGCGTGCAAACAAATCACAGTGAAATGAATCCAAACCGTCAGCATTCCGAGTGACTGACCCGCGTGAAACTCTATCTTGACCCACACGTCAACATGATCAGATTTTACCCAACCCGAAATACAAAGGCACTCACAGAGCAGAGACTCGCTGCTTCGAGTGCAGCATCCGATGGTACTCAGGAGTCCATATTTAAAAGCTCATTTCTGATCTCGGCACGTCGCTCCGGATCTGTAAACTTGGACCCGTCCGGCTCAGAAACATAGAAGACGTCAGCTACCTGATCCAAGTGCGTATCAATCTTCGCAAAATGAAGCACTACATTCATCTTCGCGAGTGTTGCCGCGATTCGATACAGCAACCCGACTTCGTCATAAGCAAAGAAAGACAGAATCGTGTAACGCTCGACAGTTTCATTGTCAAAAACCACTTTGGTGGGAAGCACGTTAACATTGTCTCCCTCACGGGGATTCTGTGTATCCCACTTCCTGCGATGCGGAGGAAGAGGTTCGTCAGGAGAATCCAAAAGATGACAGACACGAGCACAAATCTCGTCTGAACGGGCATCGACGTTTTGGCTGTCCCGACCATCAAGGTCAGTCACCCAGTAGTTATCCCATGCCAGATCACCGACCATTTCGATCTGAGCACGCAGAATGGTCAGACCACTAGTGCTTAAGACACCAGTAGCTCGAGCAAATGTTCCAATGGAATGTTCATCTTCACGTCTTACAACCGTATAACGAGTAGCATTGAATCGGGAATCATAACTGCTTGTACAGAGAGCTCCATCTCCAAGACTGTCAACAACCAATTCAATCTGCTTTGCCATATGATCTGAATCCGCACGACTGAGCAAAGACAAAGGCATCCGGTCAAGAAGATCGATGCACTGTTCGCAAGAAGCCAGTTGTTGCAATTGCTCACGTACTTCCGAGCGTTTCAACTCGATTTCAGGATCATCGGGACTGCCGGGCAAACTGCCCGAGTCAAAGTAGCGTCGCGTCCGTTTGTAGAGGTCTTCAATGAGATTGACTTTCCAATCCGTTGCGACCCCCGGCCCCACGGCTACCAGATCGGCATACGTGTGCACCACAAGCAACTCGAGCCTTCTAATCGACCCGACCTCCGCCGCGAAAGCCAGGACAATTTGCGGGTCACTAAGATCATGTCGAAAGGCAACAACATTGACTGCCAGATGCTTCAATACCAGCCACTCCAGAGTTTCCGAGGTGACAGGATCAAGATTCAATCTTTCAGCGGTTTTCTTTGCAATCCTCGCCCCCACAATGGAATGGTCTTCTTCATATCCCTTGCCAATATCATGGATCAAAAGAGCAAGGTGCAATAACCGCTTATCCGCAAGACGTCGATACCGCCGCCCCATACCACCTTCTGCATTCTGCAATTCCGTGGCAGCTTCGACTGCCCGAATACTATGGGCGTCGACGGTATACTTGTGATACGCATTGAACTGCAGGAGTCCCCGCATATGTTTGAATTCCGGTATCAACTGCTCGATCACCCTCAACTCATGCAATCTTCGCAGCAGCGGCGCAAGACGACCGGGTAGACTGAGCAAGGACAGAAAGGCCTCTATCGTTTCTCCATCTGGTGGCGTTGACACGCGATCTTGCATTGCCTGCCTGATCGCCTGCCACGTTTCGTGAGTGATACGGCGGCAATGCTGGTTGGCAAGACTCATCAATCGCAGAATATCGGGGAGACTGGACGCGAATTCCTCCAGGTGTTCCTTGGGGACCCAAATGTGGGTCGGCCCCATACGAATGTGCTCTGCGATCTCCTTCGAAAACACTGACTCAACCACACGATGCACCAGCGGTCGACTCTGCGCATCGTCGACAAAATAGCCCGCCGCATAGCGAACGTTGCGCGTATTGTCGAAATAGTCCTGCATGAACTGTTCAACGGGCAGCATCCCATCGTTACCTTCATATCCCCATGCGTCTGCGATTTCCAATTGCGTACCACGGTCGAGGACATCCTGGCTCTTGCCATCTCGAAAATGCAACTCATGCCGAAGTCTCAACATGAAGGCATAGGCTTTCCGGAGATACCGATAATCTTCTGCCGGCAAAGCCCCCAATTTCACGAGACGTTCCAGATCTGTCTCACCGTAACGCGCGAAACCGATCCAACGGATCAACTGGATATCGCGCAGTGCTCCGCGAGATCGCTTGACGTTGGGTCTCAAAAGGTAAGCAGTGTCTCCCCACTTGCCACGTTCCTCACGTCGAGCCGCGACCACCTCTCGGACGATTTGCGAACAGCGTCGCATCGCTCCATGTCGAAATGCGTAGAAATACTTGCTGTACAAACGCAGACTACCGGCCAATAAACGCGACTCAGACAACGAGGAATAGATAACCGGATCGTCCCACGACATCCGGCACGCTTCGTTGGGAGTACGAAACGAGAACCCCGGATCGATTCCGGAATCGCCGATATCCTTCTGCAAATTGCCTGCTATTTTTGTTGCAAGACTCTCGGCTCTCGGCGTCGTCAAAAGCATCAAGTCGGCATCGCTGTAGGGTGCCAAATCACGTCTGCCAAATCCTCCGTGGGCAATCAACGATAAACCAGTCAACCGTTCGTCAGTGGCGTGTTCCCGGATGGCCTCATGCCAGATATCAAGAACGACATCGTCGTACAGATCAGCCAGAAGCGTGGAGACCTGCATGCCTGGTGTACCCGAGCGATGCTGCTCGAGCGCCTTTTGACGCCCTTCCTCCAACGCCGCACGGCACCGTAGAACAATTGGCCTCATCGACATGACAACAAACTCGGATCGAATGCAGGAACGCGTGCCTTCGTGCTCAATCCGATGATGACACGTGAATAGCTGATCCTGCTGATGTCATTTACTTTCCAATGAATCAGCAGAAAAAATCATCGGTCGGTCCCTCTGGAACGCATCCTTGCCGACAGCCCGTTTGATTTTCCAAAACCTAGAGAGCGTCTTCCCCGCGCTCACCGGTTCGAATCCGTATCGAATCCTGCAGATCTGTCACAAAGATTTTACCGTCGCCAATCTGCCCGGTTTGAGCAGTCTGCAAAACGGTGTCAACGACCATCTGCAGATTGTCATCGGTACAAATGACCTCGATTTTTACTTTGGGAACAAAGTCGATCGCATACTCGGTACCACGATAGATTTCCGTGTGACCCTTTTGACGCCCGAAGCCTCGGACTTCGCTCACCGTCATCCCATGGATCCCCTGATCTGTCAGGGCATTTTTGACGTCTTCCAACTTGAAGTGACGCACAATGGCTTCGACTTTTTTCACGGTTCTTACCTCTCACCGGGCAAAGGTTGCTGCTCTCTGGAAAACCATTGTACACCTGACCGGCCAGTCAACCAGACGGGCATGAAATTGTGGCCTGCACGCAGAATCAATGATGCTTTTGTGGCAAACATCGTTAAATAACGGTGTTTTCGTGAAACCAGCAACCAAATCCGAGGCAAAACCGGTCTCTTATTTTAGACCCCGCCTGCCTCTCCATCCGAAATTTCAGGGGTGGCTTGAGCTGGCTTCACCCACTCTACATCAGCCAGACCCTTGATCTGATTCACGCGTCGAGTGAGAACAAAAAGCAGGTCGCTGAGACGGTTCAAGTAAATGATCAACTCCTCCGAAACACTGGTTTCATGCCTGCGAACGAGGGTCACAACGCGGCGTTCGGCCCGTCGGCAAATCGCTCTTGCAAGATGCAAGTGAGCGGCACCGGTGTCACCAGCTGGCAAAATGAACTGCTTCAAAGGGGGTAAACAGCCCTCGTGCTCATCGATCCACTCCTCCAGTTGGGAAACATGGGCTGCTGAGATAATCCTCATGCTGTGGTCGTCTGGCTCAGGGGTCGCCAATTCTGCCCCAATCGCGAAGAGAGCATGCTGGATCTGCTCCAGCTGCCCATCCACTACATCCCCCAATTCAGCAGATCGCGCCGCGCCAATGGCGGCATTCAGCTCATCCACCGTGCCATAAGCCTCAATGCGATCATCATCCTTCGCCACACGCGGTCCACCAAAGAGACCAGTGCTGCCAGTGTCGCCAGTTCGTGTATAAATCTTCATAGATGACTCATCAGGTTGAACAGTGTTCAGCTAACGCTAGCTGAAGATGTCGTAGAATAGTGTTTCTGGGAAGTCCTCATAAACGGCAAGCCATGAAAATTTCATCGAGCAAGAGAGTCAACGCTGCAGGTTTTCTCTTGATGACACGATCATTCAATTCTCTCGAGTTCTTGCTCATGCGACATCCAAACCGCTGGGATTTGCCCAAAGGGCACTGCGATTCCGGTGAATCGTTTCTGGAAACCGCAATCAGGGAGACTTGGGAGGAAACCGGCATTGCTGCAAGTGAGATTGAAGTCGACAAGAACTTCAAATTTGACCTGTTCTATCAGGTTCAGTATTCCGAGTTTGGCAACCAGCCATTTGAGAAACAGGTGCGGTACTTTCTGGGATTTCTGAAAAAAAAACCGGATTTGCAATTGACTGAACACGAATCAGCAGTGTGGCATCCATGGGCACCACCACACAGAATCCAGAGACAGACGATTGATTCCCTGCTGGAAGCAGTCGCGTGTCATTTTGACGAACATGGCCACTCGTCGGTCTAAGTCCATCTTCGGTCTAAGTCCATCTTCTGCGCACGCTTTCCCAGTACACGCGAAAACAGCCGA
>JAAXJB010000039.1:352933-392378 GCA_012270065.1 Rubripirellula sp.
TCGGTCTAAGTCCATCTTCTGCGCACGCTTTCCCAGTACACGCGAAAACAGCCGACTTTTTAAATGCCACGGTCTTTGTGCTCCGTCCGGGCCCCGAAATCGGGCCCAGCACAATGTCTCTCTCTGTCCATGCCTGAGTGATGGTCACCCGCTGCAGTCGGGTTCTGCCGATTACGGCGACTGAAACGCTTATGCGGCTTCTGCTGATGGCGTTCGCGAAGCTTTCTGGGAAGCTGATGCAGGTTCTGCAAACCCACACACGGAAGTGACCTACGGTTTTGGTGTAAGGGATGAGATTTTGACCACGTCATGATCATCCCACCGCATTCCATTCACTCATTCGCGACCGAAATCGGCAATTCATCATGGGCTTTCTGAAACGTATCCTCCGCAGTGGAGTAGCCGAAGACTCGATCAAAGGCGGTTCAAGCGGAAGCTTTGAGTCACTTTCAGATGACGAACTTCAAACCCACATGGGAATCGACTCCTATGGTGTTTTTGACCTGACTGATGCAATTCGCCCCTCTTACGATCTACAGATTGTCCCAAAACAGGGATTTCGGTACGACGAATACATTGATGAAGCCAACGGAACCCGCACGCCTGTCATCATGGCATCAGCCACGCGGCACGCGCTGCTGGATTTGTTTCTTGACCTGATTGAACCGCTTGGTACCACGGTCGATGTAGTTCTTGAAACCAGTCACCATGCTGGAAATGACCAGGAAGACCTTTATCGGGAACACATTGATGTCCCGGTACTCAAGAGTATTCTTCTTGATTTTGAAGACCTCCTGCTCAACGACGGTTGCACTGGGATCGCAGTCATCAACCCTGCCAAAAGGCAGGAAGTTCAACTGGATGAACACAAGCTACTGATCGTCTATGGTGATCCTTTGAAAGAGTTTGAGCAGACGCTGATAGCGGGAGATGTTTATCCGGACGACGATATCCAGTTTGTCACTGAGGCCGAGCACGTTCACAGCAGCAGTGAAAAAATGTTCCGCAAGTTCAATATGCTCAAGAATCGCCTCGGTATGGATAGCGAAAGCAACCAAGCCGCCTGGTAGGAATCATTTTCCGGCACGATGGGCACGCAGCTCGCCTTGAAAAGGAAAAAATCCAGACAGGTCGACAATATGACCCGTTTTTGCGAATATGTGGATCGTCGTTTTCAATCCACAGGCAAGGTATTTCTCCAATGATCCTGGTGATCAGCTCAAGCCTCCACCCGGGCAGCCGAAGCCGCATACTGGCACGCGCCTGCGTGAAGCGACTGCATGAACTTGAGGCCGATGTCAGTCTGTTTGATCTTGCTGAGTCACCACTGCCGCCCTGTGATGGTGCGACTGCCTATGGTGACAGCAACGTTCAGCAACTTAGTGGTCTCATCGAGAATGCCGATGCAGTTCTCATTGCATCACCGGTCTACAATTACGACGTAAATTCAGCTGCCAAAAATGCAGTTGAGCTGACTGGTCGAGCATGGACAGGCAAGGTTGTCGGGATGATGCTTGCAGCCGGTGGTCAAGGAAGCTACATGTCCGGGATGGGCCTTGCCAACAGTTTAATGCTTGATTTTCGTTGCCTGATTGTCCCGCGTTTCATCTACGCAACGGGTGAATCATTCGAAGGTGAACAACTTGCTGATGAGAGTATTCAAGAACGCGTACATATTCTCGTCGACGATACTCTCCGTCTGGTCCGTGGGCTCAAACCCGAAAGCCAAGTCTAAATTTCACTTGGGTTTTCTGCTGGAGACGCGTAAAGATTATTTGCCCGGATGAAAGTCTCCACCGCGGCAGGAATCCGAAACCGGATGCTCAGCCCTTTTGAAACACGATCACGTAGATCACTGCTGGAAAGTTCGTTCAACGGCATGGGCACACGAGATTTTCTGATTCGATCAATTTGTTGTTCGGTTGCCAGCCCGGAAAGCACGTTGTAATCAATGCTGTCCTCGGCACCTCGCTGCAAAACAGCGAGGTTGACTGACTCAAGCAGGCGTTGCGGCTGATGCCATTTACGTATCGATGCCAAAGAATCACTGCCCATGATCAAAAACAAATCTGCCCTGGGATATTCTGCTCGCAATTCGTCAAGTGTGTCGACTGTGTAGCTGACGTCCCCTCGCGTCAGTTCACGGTCATCAACTCGGAATTTTTCACATCCCGAAACAGCAAGATCGATCATCTGCCGTCTCTGCTCATTGGAAGCGACCGGGCCGTCAGGCTTCAAGGGAGAAATCGCCGCGGGGATCCAAAGGATTTCGTCCAATTCGAGGGATTCAAGAACTGCCTCGGCAATCCACAAATGCCCAAGATGAGGTGGATCAAAAGAACCGCCGAAAATTCCGATTCGTCGAGAGTCTGACATTTTGCGTTCGAATTCACCCATTTTGCTTGTCCAATGACCAAACTTGTCCATTCCATTTGCCACATTGAGCCCCAAACGTAACAGCAATTACCGTAAATTGCTGCTCGTCACTGTGAAATGTGGCTGTCAGCCATGAAGCTGGCACTCAACGGGTTGGAACATTCATTATGTTGACCGATAACTTGGGGTGTACCCATCAGCTTTCCCATTTTCCTTCGGATCCCATGAGCAGCCCAATTGAACCGCCCAACGGGGAATCGGGGTATGAAGATCATGAAGATACAGATGGGTCTTCCAAGCGTGAAGAAAGCAAGTCCGCTTCTCGTCCGCAGAAATCCCATCAGACAGAATTATTCGAGACCGACATTCCGCCTTGGGAAATGACGCCCGAGGCGTCAAGCGCGACGGCCACGATTGTGTTCAGTGAAGCACCTCATGGACCTTACGACTACGGCATTCCTGACTCGATGCGTAACACATTGCAGATTGGGATGCGGGTTCACGTGCCATTGGGGAGAAGAAGAAAGCCGCTCGTTGGCTGGTGTACCAAAATCGATCTCGATGCCAAAGCAAAACGATCGCTGCGGGACATTTTAGAAATTATCGACGAAGCCCCACTGTGCGATCCATCGCTGGTACGACTTGTTTTATGGATGAGCCACTACTACCAGGCGCCGGCAGGTCAGGTATTCGACACACTCATCCCGTCCAGTGTTCGCAGCAACGCTGGAACACGCCAAAGAACTTACTTTCATCCATGCATGGAATCACTTGACGACGCGACCATCAATCGTCTACCCAGGAAACAGCAGTCGGTGATTCGGCATTTGATCAATGCCAGTGGTCCCCTGACAGCAGTTCAACTGATGGATAGAGCTTCATGTACACAAGATCCAATCCGTCGACTTCAAAGAAAGGGACTCCTCAAATCCGAAACACGCCGTGAAATGGCAACCTCCACCCCAACACGTTGGCAGGTCAGCGATGGAGAAACGGAAAGATCCTTGACCCTGACCGAAGATCAATCTCATGCCTTATCGCGAATTACCTCAGCGGTCGACAGTGGTGAAGGAAAGACTCTCGTTCTTCATGGTGTAACGGGAAGCGGAAAAACCGAAGTTTACATTCGCGCTATCGAACATCTTGTGCGATATGGTCGTGGTGCAATCGTTCTGGTTCCAGAAATCAGCCTGACACCCCAGACCCGCGGACGATTTGAGAGGCGTTTTCAGTCAGTCGCGGTATTGCACAGTCAAATGACACCAGCGGAACGGCATTTCCAATGGCAGCGAATACGCAGTGGAGAAGTACAAGTCGTTATCGGTCCACGTAGTGCCGTTTTCGCTCCCCTGCCACGTTTAGGTCTGATCATTCTGGATGAAGAACACGATGCATCTTTCAAGCAGGATACCCAGCCACGATACCACGCTCGTAAAGTCGCACATGCTCGTGCCATGTCTCTTGGTGTACCGCTGGTACTTGGTTCAGCAACTCCATCACTCGAATCCTGGCAGGCCACACAAACCGGCCATGCTGAGATGGTCCCCCTGCCATCAAGAGTCAATGAACTTCCTATGCCGGATGTGCAATTGGTTGACCTGCGAGTCAAGGACGATCGAACATCCGGTGCCATCAGCCGTCCGCTGCATCTCGCGCTGCGTGAAACCCTGAAAGACCATGGCCAGACCATTTTACTCCTCAATCGTCGAGGCTTTGCTACGACGATCCAATGCCCGGCTTGTGGAGAGGTTGTCGCCTGCCCGGACTGTGATATGGCATTAACTCACCATCGTGACGGTGGAAAGGCAATCTGCCACTACTGCGACTTTACAATTCCAACACCACCTGCATGTCCAGCATGTGGCTTCGACGGCATGCGTTATGGTGGACTTGGTACTCAACGCCTGGAAACCGAGGTGAAAGCGAAATTTCCGGAGGCTCGAATCGCTCGCATGGATAGTGATACCATGCGACGCCCAGGGAGCCATCAAAAAGTTCTTTCCATGTTTCGACGTGGCGACATTGATATTCTGCTGGGCACGCAGATGATTGCCAAAGGTCTTGATTTTCCAAACGTGTTGCTGGTGGGTGTTATCAATGCAGACAGTGCCCTGCACTTCCCCGATTTCCGTGCAGCCGAGCGTACTTTCCAACTGGTCACCCAAGTCGCTGGTCGGACAGGAAGAGGAGATCGAAGTGGACGCGTGATCGTTCAGACTTTCTCTCCCGAACATCCTGCCATTCAAGCTGCCTCGCGACACGATTATCATGGGTTCGCAAAAGATGAAATGGTGATCAGAAGACGTTTCAGTTATCCGCCATGTGGAAGTGTGGCGCGAATCATCATTCGCGGATCCATCGAACAAGTCACCGAAGCTGTAGCAGATGCATTGTTGATTCAACTGGATGCGGCCCGAAAAAAAATGGGGTATGAAGTACGCCTACTCGGTCCTGCACCTCCACCCATATCAAAACTACGTGGCAAATACCGATTTCATATTCTCTTGCAGGCAACGAATCCCGGCCACTTGGGAAACACCATTCGCCAAGCGACTGAATCATTTACGATCGCCGAAAAAGACGACGTGCAATACGTGATCGATATTGACCCCATGGACATGCTTTGAGTGCAACCAGTTCGGCTTCTTGCCAGATTCAAGGAGCAAGACGCGAAATTTGCCACTGGTCTTCGACAAGCTGATAGCAGATCCGATCATGCAGCCGTCCCGGCCGTCCCTGCCAGAACTCATATCTGTTGGGTTGAACTTCATAACCTCCCCAGTGTTCGGGACAAGGTATTTCTGCTTGTTCATATTCTGTCTGCAATTCGACAAACCGGTTTTGAAGCGTTTGACTTGAATCGACGATAGAGGATTGTTGACTCACATGAGCACCCAACTGACTCTCACGCGGGCGCGTGCGAAAATAGTCCGCTGACTTACTGCGTTCAGATTTCGTAACCGTTCCCTCAATTCTCACTTGCCGCTGCAGGTGTGCCCACAGAAAACACAAAGAAACCTGCGGGTTGTCCTGTATTTGTCGCCCCTTCTGAGAATGATAATTGGTGTAGAAGCATAGTCGCCCATCTTCGATCCCTTTGAGCAATACAATTCTGGAAGTCACATTACCCTTCAAATCTGCCGTTGACAGAGTCATGGCGTTGACCTCCACCCAGTCTGGCAGGTCAGGCTGCTGTGCCTGTTCAAACCAGTGTTGAAACTGGATGACTGGATCAAGATCAATCTCGGACTTTGAAAGGCCCGACATCGAATAGGTCTTGCGCATTTCTTGGATGGACATATTCCTGTTATAAGCCTTCAAAGACATCAATTGCGGAAAATACGTGGCGACTTTTGCAAACAGGAAAGCTGTTTGGCGCGCCGGTTGCCTAGTTATAGACCTGCAGCGGTTTGACTGCCAACCTGACAGCATCGTTGGACCACGGAGCCAATCATGAGGGAATCGTACCTGGGCCAGTTACTGGTCGCATCAAGTACCGTCACCGACTCCATGTATGCCAACGGCGTTTGCCTGATCGTCCACGACGATGGGAACCGTGTGATTGGTGTGATGCTTAACCGCCCTCTCGAAGCTGATTCAGCCGCTCTGGCGACGATTTTTGGAAGAACGGATTCAGATCCTCGGACCTCATCACGATCCCAGGTCCAGACCGATATGGGCGACCAAGGGTCAGCACAATCTGTCCCTGAGTCGAACCACTCCCCTATGGCAAGGTCGCTGCACTTCGGTGGCCCACTCTCTGGACCAATTGTGGCACTTCACCAACTCCGGGATTACGCCGAGGCAGAGACTGGAGATGGGATTTATGTGGCGGCCCAGAAACACCATCTGATGGATCTGATTCAGGACCAAGATGAGCCTTGTCGGCTTATCGTGGGGCACCTGGAGTGGGAATCTGAAGAGCTTGCTGCAGAAATAACTCATGGCTGCTGGCACATGTTGCCCGCCAGTGTTAAAGACGTCTTTTCATCTGCCGACGAAATGTGGTCATCGGTCATTCGACGCGCCACTGATACTTCTTTGGCAAAGTGGATCGGTCTCCCTGATACAAATGCAGTTGGCGAGTTAAACTAGTCATTCAAATGCTGAATCGGCATGGTCCTTGCGTGACCCGACGAAAGGTCATCAACTTCGTTTGATAAGCTCCGATGAGCACCAACCCCACCAACCAAAACCAAGAGTCACACCGTGGATGAGCCCGATCAAGACGATGGGATCAAGAAGAAGTTCCGTATACAACGGCGGAGACTCGGCAAGATCATGTTCATTGAAAAGGAAGGCACATACGGCTTCATACAGGCCGAAGATTTCAGAGAGGATGTTTTCTTCCATAGTGCCGACTGGGAAGGCACCATCATAAAAGATGGTGTTACCCAGAAGCTTTTACCCGAAGTTGAACTGTGGGTAGAATTCGAGCTCGATGACGAGCATCGCGAAACGAACGATCGACTTCGGGCTAAAGTGGTTCGACCCACCACGCGTCCAACAGGAAGAAAACTCTCAGGCCGTGACGCAACCTTCAGAATTGTGACTCACCATCCAAATGCGCGCCGCAAGCGTCCCAACTGGCGGAAATGAAAATCGGCTGCCAATCCTGTTCGGAATTGGTGATGAAAAATCACTTGGAGATTACTTATCTTTTTTCTTGGGAGCTTTCCCGCCGTTTTTCTTGGCCGCGGTAACTTCTGCCTCGAGATCACGAACAAGCTTCCCGTTGATATGGGTCGTCAACAAATCCCGCGTGACACCAAACATCTGATCAACCTTGGCTCGCTGGTTAGCACTGCCACTGCCTTTTAGCAGGTTGTTGAAGTAGGTCTGTTTTTTTCCCATGTCGTTGGCAAGGATCTCGTTACTTGGTTGCTCTCGTAAAGCCACCATGAGTGTTTCCACTTTATCCATCTCGCCGCGTTCCAGTCGCAACCGTATCCGCGCCTTGAACAGTTCACGAACCGCCACAAGATCGATGATCGAGTTCTGCACGCCCCGAATGTAGGCTTCCGCCTGCAATCTCGTATCATCACCAGACAGGTCGGCGACATCCCATTCATGTAATCCAGCCACGATAGGTAAACGGGCAAGAACTGCGCCCCCGTTCTTGACATACAACAGGCGGAGAGGATCTTCGTTGGGTTCGATACGCAAGCGTCCATCCCAGTCAGTTCGACCAATGAAGGTCATTTTGGTCGACTTCAGCTCCTTTTCATACAGCTCATAACCAATCATCGGGGTGTTCGGGGCTTTCTGCAGATGAAGCCGTACAGTTGAGGCTTCCTGAAACGGCCGGACCCGCAAGGCAGTTCGAAAAGTCCGTTTGTTCTTCCTTCCCTGCAAGCCTCCGGCCCGCCCAGAATAGAAATCCATTTTAACGTTACGTCCCTCGAACGCAGTCACTTTCAGAAAAGCCCAATCAAGTGGTCCGATGACAAAGGGTTTTCCATTGCGATCGTTCTTTCGAATCATGGGCTCGAGGACATCCCCCATTTCGAGATTGGCTGGTGAATCATCATCAACGATTAAACCACTCGCCCTCAACAGCCCTGTCGCAGCCCGTTGCCCTGCATTGTCAATTCGTACAACCGGTGCGAACGCACGTGTGATGGTCTTGCCAATCGTTGTTGTGAGGGTATTCCGGGATCCACTTTGCATCTTGGCAACCGGACCAAAATGTCGCATCAGCGTATCCATTTCAACCACACTCACCTGCATGGGTACGCTTGTACTTTCCAGCTTGGCAATGAAAATCTTGTCATATGCTTCCACTGACTGGCTTACCAGGTCAGCAAGCTTGGGAAGAACCACTTTGGCCTCCGGGTCATCCAGAGACCGGGCAGCACCACGTGATACCAATACCGCTTCTGTTTCTTCTTCTGCCCACAGGTTGCTGACTGCAATGGCATCACCGTCCACTATCTCCATTCGCTTCTCAACGCCGGAAACGGTTTCGTCTCCAAGCAGAGCAGCACGTCGCTTCACTTCGTTGATACGCTCCTCAGTTCCATAGATCTTGGTGACATATTGGGCGACATTTTCAGGAACGCGTATACGTACGGCATCCTTGTGAGTACGTTTGACAGCCAGAACCGGATCCGCAGCAGTGATGCTGTCGTAGTTCATGCCTGCCATATTCCTGTTGGCTGCGTTTACAACAGCGCGTGGTGCATCGGCCATGGTGACGCGCCAAATAGCAGAATAGTCGCGGTCGAGAAATTCGCGTAGCGGCTGTTCAACAGTCGATATGGAAATCGCTGGATCGTCCGAAACCAGCCAGATCAGTACTTTGTAAGGTGAATAATCCCACGGGAGATCGATTTCCGAATTCTTCGTGAGCTTCTCATAATTCTCTACCGCAGCTTGGACCTGTTCTGGATCAACGTCGACAGCCGGGGCACCTTGGTCATTCTTTGCACCAGTTTCCGTATTGGTGGATTCATCCTGCGGAGCATCTGTTACTGCATCAGCTGCCGTTACTGGCTTGTTTTCCTCTGTCAAGCCTGCCTTGCCAGCTTCAGTACTGGCAGGTGATTCTCCCTGGGTTGCTGCTGCAACATCGGCCTGCCCGGAGCTTGTGTCTTGCATTGACCAGGCAACATTGTTCAGTGCGCTAATCAAGACAACGGTGATCAATAAATTTCTGCGCGTCATTTTCCCAATCGCCAATTTCCCGCGTTCTGATAAAGCGAAACGATTTCAGATCCCATCCCCACCAATTCTCGCCTGTACGCGTAGGACTCAACCATTTGCCAAAGCGGCAAGACGGGAAGTTCATGATGGGCGATTGCATGGAGTGCCAGAAGGCGGTCTCTTACTTCGCGCCAATTCTTTGCGTGCTCCAGTTGTCGTAACCCAAGTCCAACCAGCTGATCTTCGCTGGCAGCAAGTCCTTCCGGACCGAGAACACGACGGGCATCGATGATCGGCTCCCAGACTGCTGCGGATACATAGACAATGTCTGCAATGTCTTCATCCGGTTTGGGAAATGTCCTGCCAACAGGCAGCTCCACAAGTTCCACTTCGAGCCCCAACAATTTCCATTGCGTGCTGATTGCCTCACATGCAACACGCGAGAGATTGTCGGGCGGCAACGCCAACCGGATCGGTGTGAGTTCGGGCATTTCGAGTTTTTTCCGCTGCGCCGTCGACTTCATCTGATTGGCATTCATCGCCAAGAGAAGCTTCGCCAGCGGAGGCTCATAGGGTCGTGGCTCGATCTTCGTATCATAGGCATAACCGAGCGGATCATTCAGTTCGATACCCGCTGGAAAAGGTCCGGAAAGAACACGACAGCCATCAAAGTCGAGACCCTCCAGCAGTTCACCGCGTAGAATATCCTGCCGATTGATTCCGTAAAGCAATGCACGCCGAAATGTTCTCTCTGCCAAATAAGGATGGTCAGAACATGGAACGAGCATGTGCACCGTTGGCAGAGGGTAGTTTGCTACTTTGATCGCCTTTACTTTTTTGAGCCGTACTGCGTCTGCAGGAAACAACTGATCCAGCACATCAACTTCACCTTGAAGCAGAAGGTTAACGGCATCGGCGGCCGAACCGCATCGCAATTCGACAATTTCGCGAGGCTGCGTCTCAGTTTTCGGCTCTCCAGAAAGCACATAGCGAACCTCATCGTCGCCCACAGCCTGTCGGCGATAATCCCCCGTTGGCGAGAGCGGTTCACCTCCGAACCAACTTCCATCCACAGGGACCTGCAACAAACTGATCGGCAGAACATTGGGACGACGCAAATTGAAAGTCACCTGTTTTGGACCTTCCAGACCGATTGAATCAACTGCCGCGGCCCATGGCGAAAAATACTCTTTTGAACTCGACTGGGCCCGCTTTGCCATCACGTCCGCGAGAAATGGCCCACTCACCCGGTCCAAAGGTGGCTTGAGGTTTTCGGGGTCCAGCAGCAAATCAAAATGCATGCGATCGGGGCTCATTTCTACATCGCCAAAGATGAAGTCGTACTCTCCACCTTCTGGACCCGGTCCCTCCATCTCAAATAGAGTGCGATACAGCAAACGACCGGAGCGTCGGGCACCCCAATTATCAAGACGCGTCGGTTCCAGGACCGTCGCTGTCTGCAAGACACCCACATTGATCAACGGGTAAATCTTGTCAATCAATTCAACCAGCTCCGTGCCGCCTGGAATGTCGGGTTTCAAGTACAGACTTTCCCGCGAAAGCTTGCGTGCTTCTCTGTATTTTTTTGCGTCAAGTGCAGCCTTGGCTTCGTTCTGCTTCACTGTTGCCATCCGCAGGAACTCAGCATTCCATTTTTGCACTGATTGCAAATTCTCGTCGCCGTAATCTCTTTCCAGACGAGCCAGCATTTTCTGAGCAAGGTTCAAATCTCCCGCATCCATCAGTTGCTGCATCAGCTGGTCGGTTGTTCTCCCAATTGCATCGAGAACCTCGTCCCTCTTGTATTCCGGAGCATACCGACGCAATTCTTCCAACATTGCCAACGTGGGTGCCAATTCTTTTCGCTTGGCACGCGCGATGGCATCCCTCCAGAGAAATTCACAGCGGAGTTCTCTCAAGCCCGGCCTGTTTGGATAGTCCCGGATCAAGACTGACATGAAGGGATAGGCGCCTTTGAAATCTCCACGAGCAATTCTTTCCTTGGTCTCCCGTTCCAGACGTTTCTCCCAGAAGTCAATTTTTTCAATATCTGACCATCGGGCTGTGAAATCTTTTCCCTCAATCCCCAGGACATTCAATTTCAACGAACCACTTCGATCTGCTGGCATCGCTCGGCCCGGCAGTTGAAGCAACAGCGTCTTGGCCCAGCCACCACCTGCTTTTACCGTGAAGAACAGCAAATCGTGCGGCTCCTCCTGCAGTAACGCCAGCCCGGGATCAGGCGGCGCACCCTGCTGGGCATAATTGGCCAACTGTGCAATCGCTGGATGGACGTTGAGCGATACAGTCAGCCAAATGACAGACAGAAGAAGCGCCTTGGAGATGCGGTTACTCATTGCAATGATCCAGCTGAACATTGTGGAAAACATGAACTCAATCAGTCGACAGGAACGGGCGTCCGATAGATGACACCCTCAGTACCGGGCACCATCAAGATGCCATCCTTGACAATGGGAGTGGCAGAAACGGGCTGACCCAGGTCAGCTGTCCCGGAAACCATTCCCGTTTCGGGATCAAAAACTACGATCCATCCTGATTTGCCAGCGAGGATAACTTTTCCGTCACTCAAGACCGGCTTGCCCACCGGGACACCCTCAGGAAGTTGAATCTGAAACAAACTCTTGCCGTCAGCATCGATTCCCCTCAACAGGGAATCGTCTGTCATGAAGAGACCGACATCGCCAACCGAAACTGGCCCCCACACCACTCGCCCTTCCAGAAGCGTTTTGAATTTTGGTTTGAAGCTGGCGATATCAAACCCGACAATGAAGTCCGCAGCGGGCCCGGCCGTTGCGGCAACAACCGTCCCACCTACGCCTGCGATTTGATCCAGCAGATCAAATTCAAGTTGGGTTGATGCCAGTTCGCGAATCTGGTCGCCTGCACGCAGGCGGTACATTTTTCTTCGACTGTCCGCCAGCACCACCTGATCAGGATCTCCCGGAAAGCTGATGGTGTTGGTCCAATTGACTGTCTTGTTCGGATCGCTCGCCGGCTGGAATGGAGTTCCTATCGGCTTTCCTGTTCGCCAATCAACCAGCACGGCTCTGCCATTATCCAACGGCAAGAACAGACCTCCACCTGCGACAATGCCACCATCCTTGGGTTTTCCAGACGAAAAGAAAATCGTCAACTGCCGCAACTTACCAAGCTCTCTTTCCGGCTCATAAACGATGATTGACTGACCATCCACCTGATTGAGCATCAGACTTCGGTTCTCATCAATAGCAATGGGATCCTCGAAGCGAATTGCGACTGATTTCTGACCCGGATTTTCAATTGGACCATCGGTAGCACCTGCTCTCTCGACTTCGCTGTCGATTTCAAACAAAGCTGCCTGACTGGTGATGCTGTGTACAGAATCACTTCCCGGTGGAATGCTCAACAAGGACACGGGAACACCAACATCAGTTCGCCAAATCTCGTCTCCTGTTTTTGGATTAGCCGCGGTAACCCGGATGGCCGAAGTGCCACGAAGAACTCGAGCATACACCAGAGCGTCATCGGCGGCGTAGGGCTTTCCTATGAATGTATCAAACTCATGTTTTAGCCAGTCTCGAATGACCCGGCCGGTATTGATCTGAAGTTCATAACGACCAATGCGTGTTCCGGTGATCCACATCTGACTTCGCCCCACAGCCATTTGAGTCGGAGTTGGTTGCTCGTAGAACGGTGGAAGCTTGGCGGCCTCAGTCACCTGCTCTCTCTCTGCTGTGGGCTCAATGTCGTACACAACAACTTCACCGAGGTCTGTCAGAACTATCAGCCTCCGGCCTTGAATGATCGGTGGAACCTGAACATTTCCAGACAGCCGAAAAATTTGGGTTTGTTTCAATTGCGCGCCAGTGTCATCGGTGCGAAGCACATGAAGATTTGCATAATCACTGCCCGTATTCACGAGCACGAAAACGTGGCCCAGCAATGGCACGGGCGGAACACTTACGGTGCCGGTTTCATGGCCTACATAAAAACTCTCAGTACAGGAACCATCACGTGTATTGAGCAGGTACAGGTTGCTGTGGTCGCCCACGACATAGGCTTTCTTGGCACGCTCATCGACGCCTGGTCCCACATCCACGTTTTGAGGAACCTGGGTCGCCCACTTGGCTTCTCCTGAATCAACATCCAGACAGATGACTCTTCCGGAATCAGTGGAAACATAAATCTCGTCGCCACTGCTGATTGGCTGCCCAAACGGCTCTCCAATCGTGGTTCGCCACAGGACACTGCCATCATCTTCGCTGCATCGCAACACTTCCAGCGTGGAAGATTCACTCAGCAAAACACCATCCTCCAAACGCAGTGGCGGCAGTTCCTTTGAATAACCAACAAATTTGCGCCACCTCAGTTTTCCATTTTCGCCATCAAATGCCAGAATCGATCCTCCGGCACGGAAGTAAAGAGTCACATCACGCAACTCGGGCGACACAGTACCCGCGAGAGTAGTGAGCAGTACCGCCTCTACGTCCCCCTGGTCAGAATCACCACCGCTGACGTCTGGAATATTGGTAGATGGCTCGACGAGTCCTTGCTGGATTTCACTCGCCTCAAGAATCAGTTTGACAAGCCGTTCGTTGTCCCGAAGATCCGGGAAATCCCGCAAGAGTTCTGTTCGAGTATCGTAAGCTTCTTTCGTTTTCTGCTCGGCAAGCGAAGCGACCATTGATGCTTCTGCGTTATCGAGGCTGATGTTTCGATTGATGTCCCGTTCGACTCGAGCGCGATCCTCCTCGACCGCAAGGATCTGAACTTCCAAAGTTGTCTTCATGGATGCAGGCATGTAGACAGCGTTGTTCATCAATTCACGTTGTTCATCAAGCTTTGCGAGCAGTTCCTGTTTCCGTGGCGTCTCTTTGGCTCTCCCGGCAGCCGCGGCCAGATTCTTGGCGATATCAACCAACAGCTGGGCAAGATTCCCCCGCTCTTCATTCATGCCTTCTTCTTCAGCGATGATCGGCAACTTTTCCTTCGCCAGATCAACGGCCTGTTCTGGCTCCTGCTTGAACTGAGCCGCTTTGTATAGCTCTGTCATCGTGACTCGCGTACGTGACAGAGATGAATGCTGGTGGTCTTCTCCAAACGTATCGAGGAAACTCAAGTATGCCTTTTGGGCAGCCGTGTAATTCTGCTGATCGTAAGCCTCGTTTGCCCGAGTGATGTAGGCGTCGGCATCTTCACGACCCAAAATCCACCAGCCCGCAGCCAAAGTCAGCAATAACAACACGATGATTGCAACGTAGCCGTAAATTTTGAAAGAGTCCCAAACCGTCTTGGGCTCTTCCGGTCGTTTTCGAGCCGGCTTTGGCCTCTCAGGCGGTGTGTTATCCGGAGCCGCTTCACCTAACACCTCCACGCCTACCGGCGCCACCTCCACCGGAGCAGCTTCAACAACAACCGGCGCAGCTTCAAAAGCCGGAGTTGCAACAACCTCTACCGCTTCAACTGCAGTGACTTCCTCCACGACAGATTCAGCTTCATCGACACCCGCGATCAGATCCGAATCGTCTGATGTTGGCTGCCCAGTGGGCGTTTCGTACTCACCACTCCGTAATTCACCAATCAATTTGGTTGCCTGAAAGTGTGTCAGTTGACCATTGTCAACCAGCAATTTGGCCACTGCTTCAGGTGTGATTCGAGTCCCACTTTGATCCAACTGTTCGCGGAGAGCTTCGATGATCTCCTGGTCAAGCAATCCCAGTCGCTCCAAGCGGTCGATCAATTCGTTTGCAAGCATGTCTTTGTCGGTTTCTACGGTGAAAAGTTCTACAGGGAAAAGTATTCAGTCAGTGTTTTTGAACACTGAATCCGGAGGCCTTGCCTCGAGATGGATTTAATATTTCGAGATACGGTTTTAGCTGAACATCTAATTGAATTCGTCGACTTGAGTGACTTCCAGTTCCGCAAATCCGGCGATGGTACCGGCATCCATGGCATCAACCAACGAACGCAGTTTGGCCATTTCATGTACTTTTACTACGAGCCGCATTCCATCTTTGCTCGCACTAATCGCCTCCTTCAGAGCCGTGATCAAATTCTGTTTGCCCGGGGTCTCGCGTTCCCAGTCCTGAGCAATCACCAGAAAGCCACCAAATTCATCTACTTCAACCTCCACCGAATCCAACTCATCATCCTCTTCTTCCGTCTGATTTATACTCGGAAGATCAGTCTGCTGACGAGGCATTCGGATTGATTTCTGCAAGCTGAAAGCAGCTGTAACCATGAAGAAAATCAGGAGCAGAAACGTAACATCCACCATCGGTGTCATGTCCATTTCCTCTTCGGGGCGTTTTTTCCTGATCAATACCTCGTCAATCTCATCATCATCAAAATCCGCTGGCTGTGTTTGTGGTGTTTCCTGGTTTTCATGTGCGGTTTCCCGCGAGGCGATGCTTACCGAATCCCCCTCATGAGTTTCAGCCAGGGATGTAGTCCGTTCCGCAGCAGGAATTTCAGCCGCACTTTGCTGCATTCCGTCGTCGGCAATTGGCGTTGCCTGCACTTCCATGGCGGCTGTTTTTTCCGGTACCGCTACAACGGCGTCGCAACTGGGGCAACGAACACTGCGCCCCGCCAACCGATCATTCACATGGTGGCTGGAATTGCACTCAACGCAATTGACTTCTATCGACATGAAGATAAATCCGCTTGCTACTCTTTATCCAACGTTCTGCCAAACAACCCAATTTGCTTTCTGGCGAGAAAGCCCCGGGAAGTCCCGAGCGATCTGTTCAAAACTCTGCGATTTCAACGGCAGCACCACAGCGATCTTGAGGCCAGAACTTGAACGTGGCGTCCAAGTCTCACTCTTGCTTTACTGTTCTTTCACAGCAACGTACGTCGAATCCAGATCTTCGAAGGCATCACCGATGATCTTCTGTATTCGAGTTACCTTGCCTACTTCAATGTCTGCGTCTCCAAACAACATGACATGCTGTTTACT
Source organism: Rubripirellula sp. (assembly GCA_012270065.1). GTDB lineage: Bacteria > Planctomycetota > Planctomycetia > Pirellulales > Pirellulaceae > Rubripirellula. The sequence continues at coordinate 368,916 of JAAXJB010000039.1, forward strand.
GACTCCCAGTGATTTCTCAAGTTCTTCCGTGATGTACTCAATGATTTCGGTTGCCTGCACATCCTCATCCGTACTGAAATTCGAACCATCCATCCTCGAAAGAATCACCTCATCACCCCCGCCTGGATTAATGAAGATGACAGCTGAGTTCTTTGCAGAAATTGCCAAGCCATTATCCGCTTCCGGAATGGTACCGATCTTGGTCGGGTCCATCGTTGAACAGACAATGAAAAAGATCAGCAACAGAAACGTGATATCGATCATGGGCGTGATATCCATCTCGTCATCATCGCGTTTCTTGCGAGGCAAGGCGAAATCGTCTTCTTCATCTGTGAGATCGGAATTATCACTCATCTTTCATTCAAATTGATTACACAGGGTTCTTACTTCATCGTTTCTGCTTATCAGTCACCCGGAGTCCGCGATGGATCACCACGCGATGCCGATCTGGTCACTCAACCCGTGACTGCGTCGTCATCGGCTCAACCGTAGAAGCTGCTGTACCACCGCCTGGGGATGAGTACTTCGTCAAGGCTTCTCGATATCCAGCCATGAACCGAGCCAGACCCGCGCCAACCAGATCTTCCATTTTGGCAATTCGAATGTTCACATTTGCCACAAGGATCATGAGTGGAATTGCGATCGCCAAACCACAAGCGGTAGTACGAAGAGCAATGTTGATATCGGAGGCAAGTGCAGATGGCTCAACTGACTCTGCTGTCGCGAGTGTTTCAAAGGCTCCCATCATCCCGAAAACCGTTCCGAACAATCCGATCATGGGAGCACTCTTGATCACAGTGCTAACCCAACTGAGTCGATACTCGACATCACTCATGACATCCCGCTGAAACCGGTCCATTACAAACGCACGTGCCTTCTTGTAGCCGATCGCCCGGTGCTCGACCGCCATCCCTACAATCTGGGCAACAGCACGCTTATCACCATCGCAGTATTCAGCAATGCCCTCAAAGTCTCCTCCAGTGAGCATCTGTTCGACATCATCCATGAAGAAATCCTGTTCTTCCTCGGACTTGAAACGCTTTTGCTTCACACGCGACCAGACAATGACAATGCAATAGAGGCCCCAGAGGGCAACCCCCGCCAGAGCACCATAGGTAGCGTTGGATATAATTTCGAAAAGGGACATTTCAGCAAGTAGCATCGGCGATCAGTTCCTTCACTTCGTAGCCAGAAATATTGAGTTTTTGATGACGAGTTGTCAGACCACTCACGTCGGCCTGAATGGATTTTGAAAAGCACAGGAGTAATCAACCCCCGGTGGTCGTTGAGGCAACCACACGCAGGTCCCGGACGACAGTGCCTTCGAAATCAGGGCAACCGGCAAACGGGAGCAAATGATTGACTCATAACAGCATATTCGAGTTGTGTTTTTTCTACTTGGCCCGATGGGCACTTCGCGGCAATTTTGGACAAATCTCAGCGAATCCGGTGGGATTTGCATGGTTAATGGACGGTTTTTCTGCTCGACACTCGCTTTATCGAACTTTGGATCGCGGACGATGCTTTCCGATGAATCATCCCTTCAAGCAAACAAGTGTCGTTCAACATGGTACTGATCACGTGAAAGATCGATAAACAGGAGTCGAGCAAGTGCTGAATGCTGGTGGTGCCAACTCGCAAAATTCAGTTGCCCTTACCTGCTTCATGCTACTGCTTCGGCTTGCGGTAACGCTGACTGATAACCTCAAATTTATACCCGCGACCATCTGCTTTACTTTCAAAAACGGTTTTGGCGATTTGAGTGACGGAGTTGTAACCTTTTGATTCCCAGTATGCTTTTTCGATCTGCGCCAGTTCATTTTCCAGTTGTGGTGGAATGAATTTCAGCATTGACCGATTCGGTAGTGGAATTCCCGCTTTGCCCAACAACTGCCGATCAAATTGCATCAGTGGGCTTGGGCTATTCCACATGAAATAAAGTCGCTTCTCATCTTCGGTTTTGACAACCCGGTACTTTTTCGGACTTCCAGAAAGATTGCTCGCAACATCCACTCCTTGAATCGAACCGCCAATCGCACCGAGCTCAATTTTGTAAAAATCGAGCTGTCTTGCATACAGACCGATATCTCGAGCAGTAAAATTCAGTTGCCAACGTTCGAAACGCGGAATAATGTCATCACCTTCACCATCGGGTCCCGGCGGCCGACTGTCACCTGCGCCAGTACCCGCCGTTGTTGCAGTGGCTGGGGTATCAGTTGTGACGAGTGATGCTGCAACTGAGCTCACCGCATCGGTCACCGCCTCAATCGTGTCTTGAAGAGTCGGCTCCATCAACTCTTCCACCTCCTCTGCACCTGGCGGCTCGAAATCACGCTCAAATCCCTCAGGGTTAGTCGTACCCGCTGGGTTCTCAATGATTGGCTCGATCGGCAAAGGGGGAAATGACCAACGTGAGGTCAGGAAAATGATGACGACCATTACCGTGAGTGTTCCGATAAACAGAATGAGAGCCATCAGAAATGATGTCACTAGATCAAAACGACTCGTTCGCAGCTTTTCACGCTCCGATGCCCGCTGCTCAACCCGGTCCTGGGCTGAGATATCGTTTGGATTCTGTTGAGCAACTGACGCCATTACCAATTCCTACCGGAGAGTTTTCAATAATCGAAGTTGTGAAACGAAGGCAGGCCTGAAACCAGCCTGCAAAGTCTGCCTGCTGGCGTTAATCGAGAAACACATACTTCGGATTCATGGTGAGATACCAATCCCGCCATCTTCCCTGCACACTTTCGATCTCACCCGGATCGGGATCATCTGACAAGTCAAATCCATCAAAACGACGACTGATGAATCTCAAACCGTCGCGAGCATACCGGCGCACCGATTTATCTGGGTCGCTGAGAGCATAAATCAATGATGGTACTACCCGTAATTCATCGCTTTTACCGAGCAATCGTGCTGCCACTCGCCGTGCCTGCCAAGACTGGCTGCCTCGGACCAATCGCTCAAGCCGATCCATCTGTGTCGACCTGACAACAGGATCACTATCCAACTCAAGGTTCTCTGGGATCGACTTTCCTTCCGTATCCCCGGCACCGTCTGCTTCGAGAATATCAAGCATGTCAGACACTTGAGCGGCAACGGGTCTTCCTTTGATCTGAGTCCCTTCAACTCGGATATCAGTCGTATCTTTGGGCAACCCGTATCCACCCTGCAAGGTTCCCTGACTCATGGTGAAGATGGTTTTCTGAGTACTGCGGATCAGGAACAATAACGCAAAAGCAGTACTCACAGGCGGACGTGTAAGCGAACGATCGGTCCACCCACCATCGGCTCCCTGAGTCTGCTTGAGTTCATCAACAACGCGGTTGTACCAGGCAGGGCTGAGATCCTTGGGTGCTCCGCTGGCGATTTCCACGAAACTCTCAAATCGCTCCAGGGTGTAGATGCGGTAGTAATACCAATCGAGCCCTGATTTCTTGTAAGGGTTTTTCTGACGCCAACCCCGCATAAAACCGATCGCACGTTTGATAGGCGTCTCAGTCATCGAACCACGTTTCCGCTGCCTGACGTTTTTGTCTTCCTTATAAACCTTGATCGCCTTAGGCAAACCCGGAATTCCTGGATCGGCATCGTCATTGGTTTCTCCCCACAGCCTCAGTGCGTCACCACCGATCAAAAGACTACTGCCGCCTGCCAATGCCATGGAGTCTGTCATTTCCCGTTTGCTCTGAGCAATGTTGCCTTTTCCGGGTCCGGGATCCTGTGCGTGATAGGGCCAACCCCCGCCTGGGTCCTGAACTCGAAGCAACCACTGCAGACTTTCGGTGACGCGATTGTAATCAAGAGGGATGCCGTTGCGATCGAGAGTCCAGATCGCCAACATTCCGTACTGACTCATCGAAATGTCGCCACTTTTCTTTGGGTCATCATCGGGATAGCAGAAAGCTCCATTTCCGCTCTGGTATTGCATCAGATACTGCTGAAGCACTTGCAATTCGCTGCGATACGCATCTGCATCGACTTCCGCGAAGAACAGAACAGCAATGGCTATCACATACGTCCGCTTCTGAGGCGTTTTCCCACCACCATTCTTCAAACTGTTGACCACCGCCTGCGCGGTCTTCATGGCTCTTTTCACTGCAGGACTATCGGGATCATGACGGCATTTGTGATGCGCGTAGCCGATCAGTATCGCTTCGCCAGCAATGGTCGAAAAAGGATCTCCGCCCCCAAAATCTTTGTCCGTCAACTTTTCCAGATAGGAAATGCCCTGGTTCACCATTTTTGTCACCACCGGGCCGGTTGGCGTGTAGCCGTACGCGGGCGCGGCAAAGACCACGATCATCGATAGGACAATCAATGCAACAGGGCGGCAGAACCCGGGCGTTCGATCACTTTCGCGAATGCACATAGACAAGTCTGTCCGATTTTGAAAAAGACAATTTTTTTGAGTAGATGTTGAAACCCGCAATCGAGTCGCCATGAACCGATTGACGAACTTACGCATCATACCCTACGATCCCCGTTCGTCGAATTGATCGGCGAAGGTGTTTCCGATTTGTTTTTGTATTGATTACAGTGGCAACCTCGTTACACCTCGGTCAGGTAGCTCAGTTGGTAGAGCACGGCCCTGAAAAGGCCGGTGTCGGCGGTTCGAGCCCGCCCCTGACCACTTTTCTCTCCGTAAAACGAGTCATTTTCTGGGCTCGAGAGCCACTGATGCCGTATTCGCTGGCATTTTGAACGCATGTTTGAATCCCGCGGCCCCAGTTCTGGCGTTGCAAAGTGCCCAAAATTCGCTGCAATCGCTGCTATTTGGAGGGTTTTTCACGATTCTGACGGCTAATTTCGTCCTGAGGCTCCAGAACTGGTCTGCCCGAACATGCGCCTCTGAGCGACCTGCAAGTCTGGTGATGAACCAGCCGGCTTCACTCGGAATCAGCAATGTTGCCCTAAACAATGGGCGCCGCTGGATGCAGGTAACGAACTGAAATTGCCCTGTTTCCAGATATTTAGCCGGCTTCTGACGGTGGTTTCTTACTGGGTGGTGTCGATTTAAGACGCCAAAAGCTTTAGCCTGTGGCGAAGCGGGTGATCACCCCCGCAATTAATTCACCCCCCTGCTGCTAGTGAGTGGACCATGCCTACCCCACGTCTTGCAATTCTTTTGCTGGCAATTGCCTGGCTTCCCACCTGTATTCTCTCGGCCCAAACCGATTCCTCGACTCCAGCAGATCAACCTGTCGCCAACCAGCCGACAGATGAAAACGCTCCGCAAACGCCGTCCGACCCCGAACCTGCTGATTCGGTCAACGAATCGTCAACCCAAAGTACGGACGACTCCGCGGCGGAAAATGAAAACACCGCACCAGCAGAAGCAGAACCTGAAACTCAGCAAACTGAAACGCAAGAAAACACACCTCTGGAGACCGCGGAAAAGGCCGAGGAAAGTACAGCAGCAACCATTGACAAAATATTCGGGGAATGGGTGGTCAAACCATTTGGGAGCGTCCTGTTCTTCGATTTCTGGACGGAATCATGGTTGGGAACCAGTATCCCGTTTGTTGTCATCTGGCTGCTGACCGGCGCGGTGTTCCTGACAATCAAGATGGGTTTTATCAACTTACGTGCTTTCAGACATGCAATCGACTTGACACGAGGCAAATACGACAAGCCGGGTGAAACAGGCGAGGTGTCCCACTTCCAGGCCTTATCAGCGGCTCTTTCGGCAACTGTCGGCCTTGGAAACATTGCTGGCGTTGCAATTGCCATCGGCACCGGTGGTCCCGGTGCATGTTTTTGGATCATTGCAATCGGTCTGCTTGGTATGTCTGCCAAATTTGCAGAGTGTACTCTGGGTCAACTTTATCGCACCAAGGACTCAGATGGGCATGTGCTCGGTGGCCCCATGCGGTACCTGAAAACCGGCCTGACTGAGATCGGTCTGGCACCTCTTGGAAATTTTCTGGCAGTGCTTTTCATGCTGCTTTGCATCGGTGCCAGTTTTGGAGGTGGAAACGCTTTCCAGATTGGTCAGTCGCTGGAAGCCATTAGTGGAGACATCACCATTTTGCAGGACTTTCCTGTCATTTATGGATTGATCATGGCGGTGATGGTCGGAGTTGTGATCGTCGGAGGAATGCGTAGCATTGGCGCCGTGGCCAGCAAAATTGTTCCCTTCATGTGCGGCGCCTATGTTCTCGCGGCGTTGTTCATTCTGGCAACCAACCTCACTGAAATCCCTGCTGCGATCGGCCTGATCGTCTCACAGGCTTTCAGCCCCGAAGCTGCCTATGGTGGTTTTCTTGGTGTGCTTGTCATCGGTGTGAAGCGCGCCGTATTCAGCAATGAGGCTGGTGTGGGATCAGCGGCAATTGCACACTCTGCAGCCAAGACAGAAGAACCTGTCAGCGAGGGTATCGTTGCGTTGCTTGAACCATTCATAGATACAGTCGTGGTTTGCACCATTACGGCACTCGTCGTGATCGTGACTGGTGCTTACAACGCCCCTGAAATGACAGAGGCAATTGCTGGCAATCAGGGAGCCAAGGTGACGCTATTTGCATTCACCGAAGGTGGATTTGACTGGTTCCGTTACATTCTCTATTTCGCAGTCGTTCTGTTTGCCTATTCGACCTGCATCAGTTGGTCGTATTACGGAGAGCGATGTTGGGTACAGCTTTTCGGTGCAAAACTGTCGATTATCTACAAGATACTTTTCCTGTGTTTCACCGTTCTAGGCTCGATTGTCACTGCGGGTAACATCCTCGACTTCAGTGACTTGATGATTCTCGGCATGAGCTTTCCCAACCTGCTGGGCGTATTCCTGCTAAGCGGCATCGTCAAACGAGAGCTTGATAAGTACTGGGCCAAGTACAAGTCTGGAGAATTAGAGGTCACCGAGAACTGAAACAGTGTGTTCGACCAAACCACACAGCATCCCCAAAGCTCCATCAATTCCAGTTCAACAGCATGACCCGCGTTTGCATCATCAACGCCGTCGGCCTTACGCCCGATTTGCTGAAACATGCTCCAAACATTTCAGCCATCGGGAACGCAGCTGCGATCCGAAGTCCAATTCCCGCGGTGACATGCACGTCGCAAGCGACGCTGCTGACAGGAAAACCGCCCTCTGAACATGGAATCGTGGCAAACGGCTGGTACTACCGCGAGACCCAGGAAATACGCTTCTGGCAGCAGGCCAATTCACTGATCACGGGAGAAAAGTTCTACGAGGGAGTGGAAACTGCCAAGATGTTCTGGTGGTTCAATCAAGCCGCATCTGTCAAATACAGTGCAACGCCGAAACCGCACTATGGATGCGACGGCTCAAAAGTTTTTGACATTCTTGACCACACCCAATGTGACCTGGTCCAGCAACTTGGACCTTTTCCATTTTTTTCGTTTTGGGGACCAAACGCAGGGTTACCTTGCAGCGAGTGGATCGCTGATGCAACGGCAATCGTGATGCGTAAGCACCAGCCAGAATTGACGATGGCCTACCTGCCGCATCTGGATTATGACTTTCAAAGACTTCCGCACCATGACCCACAACGTGTTGCCGAACTTGATACCTGTGCGAAACGGGTCATCGAAGCTGCGGGCGATATCGGAGCAGAGGTCGTGGTCGTTTCAGAATATGGTCTCGTGCCGGTCAACAAACCGGTCCATCTCAATCGCCACCTGCGTGAACTGGGCTGGCTTTCCGTCCGCTCCGGTCCCTTCGGTGAAATGATGATGCCCGGTGAGTCTGGCGCATTCGCGGTTGCCGATCATCAGGTGGCACATGTCTACGTACAAAATCCGGCAAATATCGATCAGATCGCCAAGGAGTTGGAATCAGTGCCGGGGGTTGCGCGGGTAGCCCGACCCGTCGAACTTGAACTCGACCATCCCCGCAGTGGTGAGTTAATTGTGCTTTCAGAACCAGATTCCTGGTTCACCTATTATTACTGGCTGGAAGATTCTTCGGCTCCTGATTTCGCTCGAACAGTCGATATTCACCGCAAGCCAGGTTACGATCCTTGCGAACTTTTCATGACCAGTAAATTCAGGGCGATTTCCCGTCTGGCACAGAAGAAGCTTGGACTACGCTACAAGATGGATGTCATCCCGCTGGACGCGCAACTAGTCCGCGGCAGTCATGGCTTACAGAACAGCCCCGAGCAGGGTCCCATTGTTGTTGGGCCGGGTGAAGTTCCACGCGACATGCGGGACTTCAAATCTTATGTCCAGCGGTTGCTGGCCTGACAATGGTTCCGTCATCAAAATCGCAATCTGCGTTCAAGAAGCCAATTCGCCTGCAACAGCATCCATGGATTCTGAGCCGGGAAAATAATCCTGCACCACGCGGTAAAATTCGTCTGCCGTTGAAACCTTGGCGACATGCGTGCGGAAAAATCGTGCTCCACGTTTTCCCTGAGCGTAACAGCAGGCATATTTTCGCATCAAAATCGTGCCTTTCTCTTCACCAAAACGATCAACAACAAGTCGGTAATGGTTGAGCATGACGTCTCGCTGCTCATCCAGCGTTGGTTCTGGAGGGACGGATTCACCTCGCAACGCAGCAGCGGCTTGTGCAAACAGCCATGGTCTTCCCAGACATGCGCGCGCAATCATCACGCCATCTACCTCATACTTGCTGAAAGCCGCCACCACTTTGTCAGCCGAATCAAGATCACCATTTCCGATCAGTGGTATTTTTTTCAGATGTTGTTTGATTTCACTGATCCGATCCCAGTCGGCATGACCACGGAACATGTCGTGAGCAGTTCTGCCATGAACGGTCAAGGCAGCAGCTCCCGCCTCTTCCACCACTTTGGCGACCTCGTTGCAATTCATCGAATCCCGCGAGCATCCAAGCCGGATTTTCGCAGTGACCGGGGTCGGTGAGCAAACTTCTACCAGTCGGTTAATGATCTGGTACATGCGCTGTGGCTCACGTAGCAGATAACTTCCACTGCGCGCTTTTTCCGTTACCTGTTTGACAGGACACCCAAAATTGATGTCAACGACGCTGACGTGATATTCTTCCGTCAACCGACGACCTACCTTGGCCATCGTCTCGGGGTCGTTATCCCAAATCTGTACGGCCAGTGGTCTTGCTTCCTCCGCTACTCCCCACAAACGGTCGGGATGCTCAGCAACGTTTTCGTCCATCCAGACAAATCCACGGGCGTTCACCATTTCAGTAGCAAGAAGCCCAACTCCACCAAATTGACGCACAACCTCGCGGAAGGCAGCATTTGTGAACCCTGCCATCGGCGCTTGTAATACAGGAGGATCAATTATCAGATCACCGATCTGCAAAGGCGGAACAATCATGGGAGCTCAAAGGGAAAAACTGAAGTAACCGAAGCAGAATCCCGAGGGCGACTGCAAAACCTGGCCGGGCGAACTCATACGCAAACAGCATTCTCTCCCGACATTCCATTGATGCCAACGGGATGGGATCGGAACATCCCGATTATCACATGTAACAGAAGGGATGACCATGCTTGATGATGCTCAATCTTTCCCGCACAAAATGACCTGCTTGCAGCATTTACCCAAGAAACTCAGAAATCCCCGCTGAGTTCCATCCATTTCTCTTCACAGGTATCCAGTTCCTCAGCAATCTCAGTCAGTTTCTGGTGCAAGCGCACAGCCTCATCCGGATCGGTTTCGGAAAGCAACTTCTCATTGACTTGCCGTTTTTCATCATCAAGTCGGGCAATCTTCTTTTCAAGGTTTTTCAGTTCTTTTTCGGCACGTCTCTGATCCCGCTGTGCCTGGCGGTAATCTCCGACATTGCCTTTCGTTGCTGGCCCGCCGGAAGCCGATTTCGTCTTTCCAGTCCGTTCCCGTTCGCCATCTTCGATTTCCTTCTCAACCGATTCCAGATACGTCTGGTAGTTGCCGAAATAGTTTTTCACGCTGCCGTCGCGGACTTCAATAACACTCGTCGCCACGCGTTGCATGAAGTGCCGGTCGTGACTCGTGAAAATGACCGTTCCTTTGTACATTTCCAGAGCTTCCGCCAGTGCTTCCACGGTTTCAACATCAAGGTGGTTACCGGGTTCGTCGAGTACGAGCACGTTGGCCGATCCAAGCAACAAGCCAGCCATACAAAGACGAGCCCGTTCGCCTCCACTGAGGACTTTTATTTTTTTCTGGATATGGTCATCACGAAATAGCAAAGCTCCTGCCATCGCAAGCAGGTCCTGTCGTGTTGTATCGCTGTCGGAGGAATACTCGAGTTGCTCAAGTACCGTAAGACGCTCATCGAGACTGCTGTAGACATGTTGCGCATAGGTGCCTATTTCAACACCGTATCCCCACTTCATGCTTCCACCCAAAGCGTCGAGTGAATGGACGAGAGTCCGCAACAGGGTTGTCTTGCCTTGGCCATTGTCTCCCACGATTGCAGCACGTTCACCATGTTCAATTTCAAGAGTGATCTGATCAGCGACAACATGGTCTGGATATCCAATGGACATCCCCTCACACCTGACAGCCGTGCCCTGCCTCGGATTCACTCTTGGTGCTCGCATGTGCACGGTGGGTTCATCAACCTCAAGCTCAGTGGTCTGTAGCTTCTCGAGCTGCTTGGCTTTACTTCTGGCCTGACTGGCAGTCGATGCATTCGCGCGATTTTTATCAATGAACTTCTGCAGCTGCTTCTGCTTTGCGATCACAGTCGCATTGACGCGACGATCGTGCTCACGACGTTCCTCACGATAATCCAGAAAGGAATCGATTTTCCCCGGATACATCGTCAGTTTTCCACGAGACAACTCCAGAGTTTGCGAGCAGGTAGCGGCGAGGAATGAGCGATCATGGCTGACGATCAGAGCTGCCTTGTTGAAATCTCTCAGAAAGTGCTCCAACAGAATCTGGGTTCTCAGATCCAGAAAGTTGGTGGGTTCATCCAACATCAACAAATTGGGGTCTTTGAGTAACAGGGCTGCCAGCTTGACCCGGGTCTGCCAACCACCAGAAAGCGACTTGACCGGACCCTCCAGATAGGAACCCTTCAGCTCGAATTGCCCCGCCACTTCACCGCAACGCCAATCAGGCTCGTTACTGTCCCTCATCAGGAAATCCAGTGCTGATTCCCCCGGCTCGAACGGGTCGTGCTGTCTCAGGTAACCGATGCGGAGCGAAGGATGGTGAACAACCTCTCCCTTCTCGAGCTCTTCTTCACCCAACAGAACCTTGAGCAAGGTTGACTTACCAGCCCCATTTCGACCGATGAAGCCCACTTTCACGTCATCCACCAGCGATAACTCAGCGTCATCAAGCACAAGCTGGTCAGCAAACCTTTTTTGAGCGTCACGAACTTGGATTAATACGGCCATTGATTTGATTAACTGGAAGATTCGAAAGAAAACGCCACCGGACGGCGGACCTCAAACTTACCACCCGTGACCGCGACCAGAAATGCCACAACAGGAATGGATTTCGGGTAAATCTACCTCTGAAAGTTACATTGAGCCGCTACCACACATTGAGGTAATTATCTAAATTGCACCCAGTACCGGTGGACCCGCGTTCAACTCAAGCGTTCAATCCGCCAAAACCCACATCTGATCCGTGAACAGATTGACCATTCAGACCGATGGTCGGACTGCTCCGATTGGCCCACTACCATTGGCCCTGCTGTCACCATGAAAAGCTACAGCTTGGACTACATTGATGATTTGTACGTCCAGTACGTTCGCGATCCTGCCAGCGTTTCAGAAAACTGGCGGAAGTATTTTGAGCAGTTTCTCGTTGGAAACAGTGGTGCGAGCAGCAAACCAGCAACACCCAAAAGCAGCAGCAAGCCTTTGACTCCCGCAAAAGAGTCAGAAGCCTCTGATTCGCAAGCGCTTTGGCTCGCCCGGATTCAAGACCGTGTCAACAATCTGGTGCGGGAATATCGAGTTCGAGGCCACTTGGTCGCCAATCTCGATCCCCTCGGTTTCGATCGTCCGGACAGCCCTGAATTGAACCCCAATGTGTACGGACTGAATCAGGAGGACCTGGTCCGTCCCTTCAACGGTGGTTCCGATGAAAATGAGCTCGGGGGCACGATTGATGCAATTCTGACGCGATTGCGGAATACCTATTGCCGCAGCATCGGTGCACAGTTCATGCACATTGATCGGCGTAATATCCGTGACTGGCTTCAACGCCGCATGGAAACCACTGAAAACCGCCTCGAACTTTCTCACGATGTCCAACGGAGAATCTACGCGCGTTTGGCAGATGCAACCATTTTTGAGGAGTTCGTTCGTCGTAAATTCGTGGGTGCAAAAACGTTCTCGCTCGAAGGAGCTGAAACGCTGATTCCCATGCTTGATCTGGCCTTGGAGAAAGCATCCCAACACAACGTCAAAGAAGTTGTGATGGGCATGGCGCACCGTGGACGCCTGAACGTGATGGCCAACATTCTCAAAAAGCGGGCCATGAACATTTTCTGGTCCTTTGACGACCCCAACCCCGAAATGAACCGGGGTGGAGGTGACGTTCGTTACCACTTGGGATACAGCAGCGACTGGACAACTGCTTCAGGCGACAACCTGCATATCTCACTTTGCTTCAACCCCAGCCATCTGGAATTTGTCAACACCGTTGCACAGGGAAGAACGCGCTGCAAGCAGGATCGCCGCCGCGACGAACAACACCAGGAAGTGATGACCATTCTCATCCATGGAGATGCCGCATTCGCAGGCGAAGGGGTTGTGCAGGAAACTCTCAACCTCAGCGAACTTGAAGGGTACAAAACTGGTGGCACGCTGCACATCGTGATCAACAATCAGGTCGGGTTCACGACCGAACCGAAAGAAGGACGCAGCACAACCTACGCAACCGACATCGCAAAAATGCTTCAGATTCCGATTTTTCACGTCAACGGTGAAGATCCTGAAGCAGTTGCGCAAGTGGTTTCGCTGGCAATGGATTTTCGAAAAGAATTCCACCGTGACGTGGTAATCGACCTCTATGCATTTCGCAGGTGGGGACATAACGAAGGTGATGAACCACGTTTCACCCAGCCACGGATGTACGCCGAAATCGACCGGCGCGCCAGTGTCCGGGAACAATACCTGACAAGACTGCTTGAACTCGGAAAAATCAGCTCCGAGGAAGCTGAGGAAATTCAGCAGGAGCGAACCGAAAAACTGGAATCGGAATTTGCGGCAAGCAAGAATGAACCATTCGTGCCCGATACACAAACTCTTGCAGCCAACTGGAGCGACTACTTCGGTGGACCGGAGCCGCTGGAGGCAACTCTGACAGGCTACGATCCACAGAAACTGGCACAGCTTCTTGATACTTTGACTCGACTTCCGGAGGGCTTTGCCGCCAACAAGAAGCTGAAACGCCCGATGGCCCTGCGGAGGGAAATGGCAGAGGGAAAACATCCCCTTGATTGGGCCAGTGCGGAAGCTGCTGCTTTTGCATCGCTTCTGGTTGATGGTCATCCAATCCGCATGACTGGTCAGGACTGCGAACGGGGGACGTTCAGCCAACGCCACGCTGTTCTACACGACACCAAGGATGGCAGTACTTACACCCCCTTGGCACATCTCTGCCCGGATCAAGCGAGGCTCGAACTATACAACAGCCCATTGAGCGAGGCGGGAGTCCTCGGATTCGAGTATGGATACTCACTGGATAGCCCAGACGGCTTGGTGATTTGGGAAGCACAATTTGGTGACTTCTGGAACTGCGCCCAAGTGATCGTTGATCAATTCATCGCAAGTGCAGAAGATAAATGGAACCGATTGAGCGGCCTGGTGATGCTACTTCCGCATGGATTCGAAGGTCAGGGCCCCGAACATTGCAGTGCCCGAGTCGAACGGTTTCTGGCGATGGCTGCCGAACACAACATTCAGGTTTGTCAGCCGACGACACCAGCACAGTATTTTCATCTGCTGCGACGTCAGGTCATCCGCAAGTGGAAGAAACCACTCGTCGTTTTATCACCGAAAAGCTTGCTGAGACATCCTCGTGTCACCAGCACGTTGCAAGAATTGACGGATGGGTCATTCAAGAAAGTGCTTCCTGACGACACCATCGCACTCAAAGACGCCGATCGCCTTATCTTATGCACGGGAAAAGTTTACTACGACCTGATCGAAGCGCGTGAACAGAAACAGTTGAACAATGCTGCGATCATGAGAATCGAACAACTGTACCCACTCAGCGCGGATGAGTTACTGGCCTCAATCGATGAACTGCCAGGCGGGAAAACCATTTACTGGGTCCAGGAAGAACCGACCAACATGGGTGCCTGGCCTTATTTCAAACTCAGTTTCAGCGATGAATTGACCAAAAAGTACAAACTCGAACGAGTCACACGAGTCGAATCTGCGAGCCCAAGCACAGGTAGCATGGCTACGCACAAGATCGAACAAGCTGAATTGATCGACGAAGCTCTGGCGAATCTGTAGCAGCACCCCACAACAATTTTTACTCAGCGCCCTCTCGGAGCCGATCGAAATACTGTTGCGCATGCTCCCGTTCATTTCGCGGCAACGTCTGGTTTTCGCTGGGATCGCTTCTTTCGGACAACGAGCCTTGAATCGCCTGTTTGACGTCCTCGCGAGTGATGCCCTTGCGGTTGGGTCCATCGGCAAAGCCTGTGATGACGGCTTTCCCCTTCTTCACTTTACCCCGGACCTGGGTTTCATAAGTGTTGGTGTCATCTTCCTGTTCTGGCCGGTCACCCTGCCCTGTTCCCTGCCCAAGTCCTTGTCCTTGTCCCTGTCCCTGTCCCTGTCCTTGGCCTTGGCCCTGTCCTTGGCAAGACTGGCAGCCGCCACCTTGGCATTGCTGACAGCGCATCTGATTCTTGGACTCGGATAGTGAATCCAATGCGGACTCGAGATCTTGCAACTCCGACATTTCCTGTTGCATCTGGCCCAATTGATCCGACATCTGCTGCAATGCATCTGCGGCTTGGCCAGGATTTCCCTGTTCACAGGCTTCCGCAGCATTCTTCATCGACTCTGCCATCTGCTGCATGCTTTGCATCTGGGAGTTTTTCTGCTGCATCTGGTTCAACTTCTGCTGCATCTGCGAGGCGTCTGCACTTCGCCCTTCTTGACGGGCCTGCTCAATTTTTTCTTTCAGATCTTTCTCTCGCTGTTTGTGTTCTTTAACAGCGTTCTCAAGTGCCTGCTGCATTTGCTGCACCTGTTTCTTCAACTGTTCTGTTTCCTCCTTGGAGAGTTCTCCCTGCCTCATCTTCTCAGCGAGATCTTTGACCATTTCCTTGGCTTTGTTCAAGTCACCCCGCTCGATCGCTTTTGCCACTTTGTCGCCAGGTCCGGACTCAAGCCCCTTCATCTGTGAAAGCGCCTGCTTCATTTGCTCTGTCGACCCAAGTTGGTTGCGTCGCTCCTCGAGTTGTTTTTTCAGATCGTTCATCTCGATCATCGCATCTTTGCGATTCAGATTTTTACTTTTCTCAATTTTGTCAAGTCGGGACTCCATTTTCTTGAACATGTCCTCGGCTTCTTTTAATCCCTCTGCTTCTGCCTTGCGTCTTTGCTGCTGAATTCGCTTCTTCAATTTCGAGGCCGCAGTCTGCACCTGTTTGATTTCCGTCTTTTCTGCCTCGGATGTGACACTCGCATTGGACTCACCACTCATTGGCTCAGCCAACATCAAAACCACCACGAGCACCGGAACCATGGACATCGGTAACCATCCAATCCTGTTCGGCCGCAGCGAAAATCGATCCGCAACATCGATTTTCGCAGCACGCTTATCCGCATCTGCGACCAGTGCCAGACCAAAGTCACTCTCTCTCTCATTCTCCTTCATCGCCATCGAACTGCTGAGTCGTTCCCGCAAACCGAAACGGCGATCCAATTCAGCTGCCACCGCATCAAGATTCGGTGCCTTGGCGAATGCATAAATCACTGCAGACAACAGTGCAGCAACCGCACATCCCCCGATCCATCCATAATTCCATGTCTCGATGTTGACGTCCATGAAATGAATGGCCGGCAGAGCAATGGCCACAATCGCGACCAGGAGGCCTGCGAAAAGCGTCACGCAAAGCGCTCTCCCAAGACGACCGAGAATCAATCGGCGTCTCGCACTACGAACTTTTGCTTCGATACGATTCATTGTTTCGATCCTGAGAATGAATGGGGAACCGTTGCTGCAACGATCCTGTTCATCAGCCAATCCAGATGTCGAGCCTCTGCGGAGACCCCTCTGCGGAGACCCATGAGGGGCAACATTATTCGGATAATGCATTGTCGGAAACAGAAGTTGACTGCATCCTGTCTATCGTCCAGTTAGTATAAAGGCCTTGACCTCGGTTATCTTAGGCGGAAAGTAACCGTTTTCCGAAATAAATGAGGATTACTCCACGAATTTCGGTCTCAAATCCAATGATTCAGCAAACTGCACTTCGGAATCCAGACTCATTTCCCGATGCTGATGTCGTGATCTACGATGGACAGTGCAACTTCTGCAAGTCTCAAATCAACACCCTCAGTCGTCTGGATTGTTGCGGCAATCGACTTGCATTTCTGTCATTGCATGCACCGGAAGTTCAGGAACGTTACCCGGATTTGACGTATGAACTGCTGATGGAGCAGATGTATCTCGTAACACCCGCAGGAAAACGTTACGGAGGCTCCGACGCAGTTCGATACCTCACTCGTCGCCTTCCTGCCCTCTGGCTCATCTCGCCTTTTCTGCATTTTCCGGGAACTGCACGATTATGGCGGTGGCTTTACAAACAAGTCGCCAAACGACGCTACAAGCTAGCTGGCAAAACTTGCGAAGGCGATTCTTGCAGCGTCCATCTGGATTGAAAAACGTGTTCGTCCCCGATGAAGATCCTTATCAGCGAAGAGACAGCTGATCCCACTGCAAGTTCTGTCAGCAAAATTGGCAGTAGAAATCAGCGCACCATGGCGTGCCCAATGGCACGAGGAGAGTTGATTCACAGGCATCATTGAAACTCGATCGTCTTGGAAAAAGAGTTACGACCTGTTTCCTACGCAAACCAATTGACCGCGTTCTGGAACATTACCATCCCGTCGCCGTACTCCGGTTGCTCCCTACGGCGAGTCCATGTCGGATGCTGGGTAGGATCAATGTGTCTTTCAGGGTGTGGCATCAAACCAAAAACGCGTCCACTGGCATCGCAAACACCAGCAACATTAGCATCGGCACCATTTGGATTGTGGGGAAATTTCAGTACCTCATCATGAACGCCGTTCTTTTCCCCATCTGAATACCGGATTGCCAAGCGTCCCTGCTCGCGAAGCTGCCCGAGCACTTCCGCATTCGCCGCCACAAACTTTCCTTCGGCATGTGCCATGGGCAGATACATGTGCTGAACACCCTGCAGAAAAACGCAGGGTGTTTCATCAACAGCCAGATGCACCCACCGATCCTCAAAACGACCATGATTGTTCCAGGTCAAGGTTGCTGGCGCTGCTTCAGAACTACCAACACCTTCAGTCAGAACACCGAGCCGCATCAGAACCTGCATTCCGTTGCAAATCCCCAGAACCAGTCGATCCCCATTTCCATGCACAAAAGCATGAACAAGATCTGCGAGATGCTGTTGCAATCTTGTGGCGAGAATCCGTCCAGCCGCGATGTCATCACCGTAGCTGAATCCACCGGGCACACAGAGCACCTGATAACGATCTTTCAGAGCCGGATTTTCAATCAGTCGATTCACATGAACGCGTTCAACCGACGCCCCCGCTTGCTTGAAAGCAAAAGCGGTTTCTTCATCACAATTGGTTCCCGGTGCACGAAGGATCAAAACTCTGGGAGCAGCCATTTCAGATCACTTAGGTCGCTGGTCTTGGAAAGTAGGGAGTTTAGACGGCCAATGGCCAATTGAGAACCACGTGTCCCACAATCAGTAACCAACTTACTCATTGGAATAACGGAACGCTCGAAACAAGTTGGCTCAAAGAGTCGAATCGAGCTTGATTTGAAGCCGACCGTGGAGGCTGTCCCAGCCAACGACGACTCCCTTTCCGGTCCAGACTCCCCTTCCGATTTGCTCAAATTCATCCCCAAGCTCATGCGGAACATAGAGTACCAACGGCAACCCGGGATTAGGGTATATCGCCCACACTGCGTATCCATCGGCGTACACATGGGGATCCTGATCTCCCGCGTAGAGAAGACGTCTTTCAATCTTTGCCGTGATTTCAAAGGAAATGCCAATGACAGCTTCCACGACCATTTCGACCCGATCGCGATCACTCCGAACAGCCCAAAGCTGGTCGACAGTCTCCGCGAACGTGAGCTCGCCCAATTCCGCTGTTTCTGACTCCCCCTGATTCACAACCGTTTCATCATCTGTGGTCGACCCTTCGTGATGCACAGAACTCATGGACCCGGAACCCGATGCCAACTGCACACCACCATTTCGGAAATCGGCCGGGACAATGAAAAGTGGTATGGATTTGGTCCAGTCTGGCCAGCGGGGAATATCCACCCGGAGATCAACGGTCCAGATCAGGGAATTGTCATCCAAGGACACGGAACAGGCGGCATCTTCTGGTAATTGAAACGAGAACGGGCAGCGACTTTCCTGGCCAGCCTGAAGCGTCACATTCGGTTGGAGTTCCTGCTTCGACTCATAAACAACTTTTCGATGAGTTTTTTTGTTGGACCCATGTCCGCTGATACAAACTTCGGTTGCCCGCAAAACAGCTCGAATTGCTGTGATATTGACCGTTTTTCTGGTCGTGGTGACAAACTCACCTGCAACCTCACTGCCACGCGTCAAGGTATCCGATTCCAGAAAAGCATCGGGTTGACCTAATAGGTAACGAGGCAGAAACCTGCGGATGAACCAGAGGGTGAATGCGACGGTCGAAATCAGCAACATGATTGCGACACCAATCGCCCCCATGAAAAACAACTGTGCACCGACAAAGACCGCAATGATCACTCCGCCAGCAAACTTGGGTATCCGTGTTTTAGCGTGAGCATGGCGTGTTGCACTGGCGACAACGTCTGGCACACCGTTCGCTTCGACCATGAAAGGCGTTGCTGCTTTCGGATCAAAAGCCCAAGGTATCTTGGCACGCGCCTCAATGTAATGATCAATCGAAAGCATCTTGCCGTGATAAGTTGGTGGCCAGCTCGCTGCCGGCAAGGAAAACCGGTATTGGTAAGTATTACCGCCAGTCCACACACCGGAAAAAACTGTCTCTTCGTCTGCTTTTCCCATGGCCACATTACCGCGACCATGTGTTTTCCAACCACATGAAATCACAAGCCCCGAGCACTTCACATCCGAGTCTACATCGACGTGAACTTTACCCTGTACCGTTTCTTCACTGTGATAAACGCGATCCGGCTCATCCAATTCAACAACTAGATCACACTTTGCCATCCTTCCCTACCTCCAAGCATTCCTGAAACAACACGTACAGTTTATTTTCCATACTGCGAATATCACTTCCAAATTCCTTCACAAGAGCCTTTGCGTCGCCCAACGAAAGTGTCGGGACAGGCCCTTTTCCCAACCTTGATGCTTCAATCCTCCGATTCAGCGACTCAAGTACCAGGTGCGGGCCATTACCCGCTCCAACATGTTCCGTAATCACACGGTAACCGTGCTTTCGTAGCACACGCTCAAGGTTCCTGTGCGTAGCGATTACGAGCGAACATCCGCTGGTAAATACACGCCGTCGCGCAGCCCTGGGCAACCGTTGCGCCTCATCAATCAAAACCGGATTGCCGAGTTCAATTGGTGGACATGGCAGATCCTCAGGGATGTATGTGTAGCTCGATTCAGGCAACCGGGATCGCAATTTCAACATTCGTGTCGTCTTGCCGCGACCACACGCCCCAATGAATTGCACGGCACACATCGGCTTTCGCAGCATTTCCAGCCAATCATCTACTTCAACCACAGCGAGTTCGGACCGCTCTTCCGAAGTCAATTCACCAAACGGATTGCGATGCAGATTCAATCCTGCCCAGGGCAGCCACTCCAAACCTGTTTGTTTTTCAACCGGCCTCAAGTTCAACATTTATTTCCAATCGATCTGTTCTGCCAATGCAGTAGAGGCAGTATGATGTCTGAAGAAGAACTCCCCATGCAGGTGATGACAGGCGTGAAACAACAACCACTTGCGAAAGGAACTGAGAATCCATCCGCCAAATATACTGTTCTTCGCTGCCTGCTACCGCTCACAATTTTTCTTTGTGCCATTGGTCTCATGATTGGTGGATTCCAATTTTCCAACCTCCGTGACTGGCTGTTACAGAACGGAAAATGGACACCACTGCTTTTTGTTTTGTGCGGTGTTGCCGCAATGACAATGCTGATTCCCAAGACCGCAGTATCCGTATCAGCTGGGGCGATATTCGGCACATTCATGGGTGGTTTTTTGATGTTAGTCACTGCTGTTGCAGCCGCAATTCTAAACTACTCCATCGCTCGCTGGTGGCTGCATGACATGATTTGCGACAAACTTCATCGTGAACAGACAAGTACTCAGAAAACGTGGCTACAAGTCATGCATGATTTGGCTACCGATGCTGGCTTTGCATTTCACTTGATGGTGCGATTAACACCTCTTCCAACGACCCTGATCAGCTACACCATGGGTGCTAATGGGAGTCGTTTGAAACCATTCATTGCGGCAGCCGCCGTTGCTGTCGCACCACAACTATTTTGGGTACAGAGTGGATCCGCTGCGGTCATGCTCGCGGAAGGATCAACATCCATCGTCCATTGGGCAGCAGTGATTTGCTCCGTAACCATATCCGTTCTGGCCAGTATTCTCTTACCCCGTCTGGCAATACACCAAATCCGAATGATGAAGCCGTAAAGTCCATGATGGAAAATTCAAACGAAACCCGGAACATCACGCGTCCCACCATTTACCCTTCGGCGATAGACAAGTGGATTGTCGTCATGTTGCTGCTGGCTCCGGTCACCTCCATTGCGATCGGTCTGTATCTGTTTCAGCAGGGAAAGGTTGACGGCGCTATCACTCTTTTTCTGTGCGCTGCTGCAACTGGCAGCCTGACCGCGGCTTTTACTACACCATGCCGTTACATAATTCATCACGACTCTGTAACGGTTCGCTGTGGACTGATCTGCTATCAGATTCCGATTGCAGAAATGGTTTCGGTTTCAAAGTCTGCCACCGTTTTGAGTGGTCCAGCCCTTTCGATGAAACGGGTAGTCATCAAGACATCCAGACGGCAGCACATTTTATCGCCAAAGCAGCGGGACCTCTTCATCGAGGATCTGCAGCGCTCTCTCACGCAGTCTGAGCAGAAATCCCCCGAACAGGAGAAAGAAAGATAGACGATTCAGTTTTCTGCCTTTGAGAAAACATACTCGTTACATCCCCAGCCATTGCCAACTGTTTTCATGCTCTCAAGAATAAATCCCTGTTTGCGGAGCAACTCAACAATCTCCTCCGGCTTTGCCACTTCAAAAGGCAATCCTCCAATCCAATCCACCCAGTCATGCCAGGCAGACATTCCGCGATCTCTGCGTTTCTCGCGCCAATCGCCGAAAGGCAAGGGGTTCTTGCAGCGCAGCAAGCGTACTCCTGCAAACTTGCACTCGTAATAACCAGCGATGACGATTACCCATAGAAAACGCAACCACACCGGAATGGCGTGATAACACCGCTTGATGCGCAGCCATCGACGACTGCCGCCTCCCTGATCATTATAAATCGCCAGACAGAATATACCCCCGAGTCGCGTCCGGTCGGCAGCATTGGAAATAGCTTCCTTCATTGCTCCCGTGTGGTGTAGCACGCCCCATGAATACACAACATCCGCAATTCCCAATTGCTGCATCTCGCCAGAATCAAGAACTGACCCCTGGTAAATTTCCCACTTGCCTGAATTCGATCCGTATTTCTCTCGGAGTTCCTCGGTACAGGCAACTGAGAATCGGTCATAATCAATCGATACAACCTCGGCACCCAGCCGATGCGCAGCCAGCGAAAACAAGCCACTGCCGCTGCCCAGATCCATGAAGCGTTTACCTTCGAGCGTCTGGACCCCCAACAGCTGTTTCAGCGAACCAATGGCATGCTCGATCCGGTCATCGTCCAACTCGGCGAGAAAAGACTGCCAATTCTTGCCAAAAGCAAATCTCGCTTCTTCCGTCATACACCTGATTCCATCATGAAGCGACTCCAATGCAATCGCCAGTCCATTGCCTAACAAAACCCACAAACGAAGTACTCAGACTTGCGTCCCGAGTCTAACGGCTCATTTTTCGGCTGACTACATTGTGACTTGCTGACATCGGTGGAATCCAAGACATTGATATTCCTGAGCGGGCTGAGAGGTTATAACGTACCCGCGGCATTTCAATCCAAAAGCCATCGCATCATTCCTTCATATTCTTCTCGTGAGTCGTAAAAAACCAATGAATCAAAACTGCAATCGTCGTTCCTTTCTGAAAACGACCGCCGGTATCTCGCTAGCATGCCCCGCGATCATGACCAGCAAGCGGTCTGCGGCACAGGATTTGGTTGGAAGTGGTGAACATCAATTCAAATGCCAACATCTTTTCCCCCAGCTACCCAGTAAGTACTCTTGGCAAACCACCCACAATGTCGCGGTTGATCCCGACAACAATCTCTATGTGATTCACGAAGGTCGAGTCTCCCAGACTGATCATCCATCGATCTTTGTGTTTGATTCGGAGGGCCAATTCATTCGTGCCTTCGGACAGCAATTCCAGGGTGGAGGCCACGGCATCGAAGTCCACGTGGAAGACGGAACAGCCTATCTCTATGTCGCCGCTTACCAGCAAGTGAAGTCAATCGCCAAACTGACACTCAAAGGTGAACTGATCTGGCAAAAATATGCACCCATGCAGAGCGGCCATTACGCTCCCGGTGAAGCCAGCAATCCGCAACGGGCATGGGGACGAAATCGATTTCTTCCCACGAATTTTGCATTTCTTCCGAATGGTCAATTACTCCTCGCAGATGGTTATGGTTCCTACTATATCCACCGTTACGACAAAGACGGAAATTGGTTGTCATGCTTCGGTGGGTCCGGCAAAGGTCGTGGATCGTTCAATCTTCCCCACGGCTTATGGGTCGACACGCGCGAGGGGGGAGATCCTGAAATTGTTGTTGCCGACCGTGCAAACAATACGTTGCAGATTTTTGATATCGACGGTACGTACCAGAAGACCGTTGATGGATTCGGACTACCTGCAAATATTGATACCAATGCGGAACTGATGCTTGTGCCCGAATTGGTAGCACGGGTTTCTCTTCTTGACCGACAGCACAACACTGTTGTCACACTTGGAGACGACCGTGAGCGGGTTTTGAAGGACAAGCAGGACACAAAGAACTTTTCAATTCGAACAAACGAATCGCAATGGCAACAGGGAAAATTTGTGCATCCACACGATGCTTGTTTTGATCTGGACAACAACATCTACGTTGCGGAATGGGTGAGTACTGGTCGTGTCACCAAACTGACCCGGGTGTGAATCCACGCTCGCATTGTGCCTTCACTGTG
>JAAXJB010000039.1:392478-466064 GCA_012270065.1 Rubripirellula sp.
CTTCACTGTGGCTTCACTCCTGCTGCAAAGTCGGTCGCGTTCCGGACGACTGACTGCGCCTGTTGGCAAGCACCAACAGCCCCGCAAACGTGAGGGAAATCCCAAGGGCGAGTGGCCAAGTGACTGGTTCTGAGAACAGTATCACGCCGGCTACTGCCGCCATCGCAACCTGTGAAGCATTGATCAAGTTCACAGCAACAACGGGTAAAGCCTTCAGTGAAACCGACAACGCAACAAAAGCACTGAAATTCAGGACGCCCGCAGCAGCCATCATCGACCACTGTGACGATGCAACTGCAGAGATGGATTCGAGACCGCTTCCTGCAAGCGTGACGCTCCAAAGGGAAATCGTCCCGACGAGTCCACTAATGAACATTGTGACAGGCGCTGATACCCCCCCCGTCATCGCCTGGCGCATCACGGCTCCAAAAAGAGCATAAGCAGCTCCCGATGCCGCTGCGCATAATGCTCCTACCCACACGGGGTGAGTCGTGGCAGAAGCGTCGGGAGTTTCAGAAGCACTGGGGTGGGAAAGAATGATAACGGCAACGATGATCATCAGCATTGCCACCAGCGTGGGCAAACGCACAGGCTCTGCCAGTAGAATCCGTCCTAGAATCGCCCCACCTACAATCAGAACCCCCAGAGTGATCGGGACAGACGCAGCCAGACCGATCGTTCCCAGCGCAATCTGAAAAGCGGCGTTGCCAACAAACTGACCTATGATGCTCACAACGACGAAACGCGGAATCAAACGATAGCTCGTTACCAAAGCTTCTCCACGTGAAAGCATCCACAGAAGAAATGGCCCCAAGACAATCACTGTTGGTGCTGCTTTCACTGCCGACACAAGAAACGGATCGACTGTTATGCAATGACGCAACGCAATATTTGCCATCGTATAAAGCACCGCAGCCGAAAGCCCCAACAAAACTGCAAATACCCCGCCAACGGGAGGCCGGAGCTCACGCGCCGGTGCTGGTTCATCGTGCAGTTTTTGCACAGCCAGAGAGGGCTCGGAGTTGAGCCCCGATTCCGCAGTGGATGTAGCCCTATCATCGGCGGAATCATGGGAACGCGAACTACCTGAGGTATTTCGAGTGCTTTCAATCCGGACCTCAGAGTCATCCATCCAACATCTTCACTTCCGCTTACTGCACCGTTTACTGCAATGTTTACTGCACTTTGATCTTCACGTTTGACTGATTTCCGATCTGCAGGATTGAGAACACAACCTCCACACCGCGACTGGTATCCACCCCAAATGCCATCCATCCAAACTGTCGTGGATCCAGCGACCCACGCGACACCGACCCCTGACCGAAAAGTTTACTGGCTAGGCAAATCTCGGTGATTTATGCGACTGCATCGCAGCGGCGGTTTAAACCGGCTCTCGAAATCACCCATAAAACCGAATTGCCAGTTTCTACATTCGAATGAATGAAAGATCATTGGAAGCGACTTCATGCTCGCCAACGACCACATTCTGACGACCACCGCTTTCCAATGCAGGCTCAAACTCTGATCCGGACTTCGCCTAAACATACCGCCACAGGCAAGCCCTGCACAGGACGACCTCGCCCCATTTCCAGATCATACTCCATCGCCCACCAAGATCTGCCCTGAAAGACGTCGAAGTCATTGAAATGAAATACCACAACGACCTTCCTCTTGGTGGGGATCGTTGAACACATGGTCAATGCTTGCCGAATCAGTCGAACGATTCCGTGGCATCGCAGAAGCCACGAAGTTGGAATCCCCTTGCAACTGCACCAGATTTGTTTGCCAGCATTAAGCATGAATTCCTTTGCGGGGAAATAACTGTTGCAAGCAATCAACCAGATGACGATCGCTTCAGGTTGTTTTTTGAAGATTCAAAATTCAGTCCTTGCAAAGCAGCCAAAAGACTGCGAGGCTCACGGGGAAGACAACTTCTACGCTTACATGATAGGGGCATCATGCTGGCACGATTGAAGACGTTTACGCTATCGGGTATTGAAGCCAAGCAGGTTGATGTTGAAGTAGACATCTCTCCCGCAGCAATGCCGAAGACCATTTTGGTTGGACTTCCAGACACAGCAGTCAAAGAAAGCACACATCGCGTCGAACGTGCGATCGTCAACAGTGGCTTCATGAGGCCGCAGGATCGTGTCGTGATAAACCTGGCTCCGGGTGATCTTCCCAAACAAGCATCGTCTTTTGACCTTCCCGTTGCTTTGGGTGTTCTGGCTGGCAGCGGACAACTGTCTGTGGAACTTCTTGATGACTACGCCATCATCGGGGAACTTGCCTTGGAAGGTACAACGCGGCCGGTAAAAGGCGCACTGTCAATCGCGATCGAAGCGGCAAAGAAAAACGACATACAAGGTCTTGTCGTGCCAGTGGCCAACGCCAGCGAAGCAGCAGTAGTGAGCAATCTGGATGTCATACCAGTCCACAGTCTTTCACAGGCAATCGCTTTCTTCTCTGGTGAACTGGAAGTTACACCTGTGCCGTGTGAGATCGCCGAGCTGTTCGCGAAATTCAGTCGGTATGAGATAGATTATTCCGACGTGCGGGGTCAGGAATCCGCAAAGAGAGCTTTGACCATTGCGGCCGCGGGACGGCATAATCTGGCAATGATCGGTCCTCCTGGAAGCGGTAAAACGATGCTGGCCAAACGAATGCCAACCGTGCTCCCACCGCTATCAGCAGTGGAATCGATCGAAACAACACGTATCTACAGTGTCTTGGGTCAGCTACCGGTCGATCAACCGCTGATGGCCCGACGTCCTTTTCGAAGTCCACACCACACCATTAGCGATGCTGGCCTCGTTGGCGGTGGGAGCCAACCTGCACCCGGAGAAATCAGCAAGTCACACAATGGTGTACTCTTCCTTGATGAACTTCCGGAATTCAATCGCAAAACACTGGAAGTGATGCGGCAACCTCTTGAAGACGGAACCGTAACCATTTCACGCGCATTGCAATCCACCACCTTCCCAGCTGACTTCATGCTCATCGCTGCCGCCAATCCGTGTCCGTGTGGCTACCGGACCGATCCAAGGAGAAGCTGCAACTGCACACCACCACAAGTAGAAAAATACATGTCCAAAATATCCGGACCACTGCTGGACCGGATTGACATACATCTTGATATTCCGGCTGTTCCATTCCATGAATTGTCCAATCGCACCGCTGAAGGTACCTCCAGTGACTGCATGCGAAAAGAAGTCATCACCGCACGTGAGCAGCAATCAGAACGATTCAAACGAAACTCAAACATGTACAACGCCCAAATGAGCAGCCGACAAATTCGGACACACTGCCAAATTGATTCAACATGCACGCAAATGTTGCGTCACTGCGTCGAAGAAATGGGATTATCAGCAAGGGCCCATGACAAGATACTGCGCGTTGCCAGAACCATTGCTGACTTGGATGCACGTGAAAACATTCAAGAACAGGACTTGGCAGAGGCGATCGGATATCGAAGTCTTGATCTTGATTTATGGACATAGCAATGATGATTCATTGCCGATTCAATCCCGGGAGAATCAGAAAAATCTCGCTCGGCTCCATGTCAGAAAAAGCAAGAATACCCTGTGTCAAAAACCATCCGTAACGCGATATTCAAGGCCGCAACGACCACACTGCCAATTTGCCGCAAGGATGCTGCATAAGACTCAAAAATTTTTCGTTACCGAAATGCGTTTGCGTTCAACATCAATTTCCAGCACTTTGATCCTGACAAGATCGCCTACGGCGACAACTTCATTGGGATCACTGATATAGGAGCTGGAGAGTTGCGAAATGTGAATCAGAGCATCTTGATGAACACCAATGTCGCAGAATGCTCCAAAATGCGTGACATTGGTAACGACACCCTCCATTACCAACCCTGGCTTCAAGTCAGTAATACTGCTGATCGATTCGTCGAATTGCGCAACCCGAAAATCGCGACGCGGATCGCGCCCCGGCTTTTCAAGCTCTGAAACAATGTCGACGATGGTCGGTAAACCAAACTGCCCGTCGACATAGTCTGCTGGTTTCAACTTGCGACTCAGTTCAACATTTCCGACCAACACCCGTGGATCTTCTCCCAGCTTCCTGGCCATACGGGCCACCACCGGATAACATTCAGGATGCACCGCAGAATTATCCAGTGGCTCTTCGCCGCCGCGGATTCTCAGAAACCCGGCAGCCTGCTGAAATGCCTTGCTACCAAGCTTTGAAACACTCATCAACTGCTGACGATCCTTGAATTGACCGTGCTGATTTCTGTAAGCCACAATACTTTCCGCAAGCTTTGGCCCAATACCAGCTACGTGTGAGAGTAACGGAACACTCGCCATATTCAAATCAACACCAACCGAGTTGACACAGGATTCAACCGTGCGATCCAAACATCGCCGCAGTTTTGTCTGGTTGACATCGTGCTGATACTGCCCGACACCAATGGATTTGGGATCTGTTTTTACGAGTTCTGACAGCGGATCCTGCAAACGTCTGGCAATGCTGATGGCACCACGAATGGTCACATCCAAATCAGGAAACTCTTTGATCGCTACTTCACTGGCTGAATAAATGGATGCACCAGCTTCGCTGACGGTGACCTTGTCCAGTTTCAAGCCCTCTTTCGCGAGAGTATTCCCAACAAAGACATCAGTCTCCCGGGACGCGGTTCCATTTCCGATTGCAATCAATTCGACGCTGTAAAGCGAGATGAACTCCAACAGTCGTTTTGCCGCATTTTCCTGATCATCTCGTGGAGGTGTCGGGTAGATGGTAGCGCTATCCAGATACCTGCCAGTTTCATCAACCACGGCCATCTTGCAGCCTGTGCGAAATCCGGGATCGATTCCCAGTG
Source organism: Rubripirellula sp. (assembly GCA_012270065.1). Classification (GTDB taxonomy): domain Bacteria; phylum Planctomycetota; class Planctomycetia; order Pirellulales; family Pirellulaceae; genus Rubripirellula. The sequence continues at coordinate 397,328 of JAAXJB010000039.1, forward strand.
TGACACGAGGACCTGCTGGTGCTGCCATCAGCAACTCGTACAGGTTTTTGCCAAACACCTCAATTGCGTCCGAATCAGCTCGTTCCTTGAGTTGCTGAAGCACCGAAGACTGCGTGGCTGGTTGGACCAGACGCTTGTAACAATCTTCAACGGTGGCCACCAATTCGCGATGAAACGGAAAATGTCGATTCCGGAGAAATTCCGATTTCATCCGCACGATTGCCCGAGCATCATTCAATGCAATTCCGATGCGCAGGAACCCCTCCGTTTCTCCGCGAAGCATCGCGAGCAAACGATGCGACGGAACTTTTTTCACAGCTTCGTGATAGTCAAAATAAAGATCGTATTTCGCGGCATCGTCTTTCTTGCCCCGCTTCAACTTGGATGTAATTTTGCCACTCGCAAATGCATCTTCAATCATCCAATTTCGCACTGCTCGATTCTCAGACCATTGCTCAGCGACAATCGCCAACGCACCTTCCAAAGCGGTGTGGCGATCCGGAATCTTCAATTCCGGGCAAACGAATCGTTTGAGAAGTTCGTCCCGCGAAGTTTCCAGTGATTTCTGGGCAGCCAGCAGGTCAGCCAACGGCTGAAGCCCCCTTTCCCGGGCCAAGGCAGCCTTTGTTCGCCGCTTGGGCTTGAATGGCAGATAGAGGAGCTCCAGTTGTCGCAGATCAACACAATTATCAATCAAGCCAAGCAATTCTTCGGACAGCACTCCCTGATCCCGAATGCTTCTTGTGACAGTTGCTTTTCTTGCTGCCAACGTCTCAGCCTTCTCCACAGCGTCCTCAATCGCTCTGAGCGCCACTTCATCAAGACCGTGCGTTGCTTCCTTGCGGTATCTGGCGAGAAAAGGAATCGTATTGCCTGCCTCGAGCAAGTCGATTGCTGCCCGAACCTGTTCGGGGGATAACCGCAAATCCGTTGCGATGTTCTGAGCAAGCTGTTTTCGCTGGCTGGCGTCTGTCATTCAAATACCACCTTGAATCATGAAGTCTGTTGCATGGCCTGGTCGTAAAAGTGCCGTACTGCCCGGCCACTGATTGTCTGTTTTTGCAACAGCTCGTCAGCAATCATTTTAACGGCAAGCTCTATTCCGTCGTCTTCCATCAGATGCTCTGTACGGGCAAGCAGGCGCCGGTGCAATTTTTCATGCTGCTTTTCACTTCCAGCGCGATCACACAGAAGGCGTCGGATCACACGAAGATCATCCGATGCTGCATGTTCGCATGAGCGACCCATGAAATGGGCCTCCGCGACCATGCCGGCAAACAAAATCACTATCTGTTCATCCAACCTGTTCCTTGCATTTGCCGAGCGGCCTTGCTGAAGTTCACAAAGCCCAAGCCTGTACTGACCCAGCCAGTCATGCCCCGGCGTAATTGTCACTTTCTTGATCTGACAACCAAACGAAAACGCCACAACGGCGTGACCAGCCTCGTGAAATGCTGTGGCCGTGGCGCTGTCAACGGCGTCGCTGACCGACTCGCGCGAGCGTTGTTCGGTATTTGCGGCTTCGCTTGTGCGCGTTTCATCACGATTCATCATCCCAACAACCAGTGCGTCTCAAACAAGCGCGTCCCAATCATCACCAAGGAACAAAAGCCACAACAGCCTGAATTATTCTTCATGGACAAAAGGGTCACTGAATTTCGGATCATTGATGAAAGTCGAATCTGTCAGAGTCTTCAAGAATTCGGCCAAAGCCACTTTTTCCACCTCAGGCAAGGCCAAGCCATTGGCGGCGAAATCCTGCAAGCGCGGATCCAGATTGCGGTGTGGTTTCACACTCCAATTGTAATGCTCGATAACCTGATCCAAAGTGCGAAACCGACCATCATGCATGTAAGGAGCAGACAACTCAATATTACGTAAGGACGTGGCTTTGAACCGTCCCCAGTCCTCTGAGCGCCCAGACACCAACCCCACACCACCATCAACATCCTTCAAATCACTATCGATTCCATTGACCAGCGGAGTTGTGAGCTGGAAGAATGCAGATTGTCCGACCGGGCCATCCAAGGTGACCCTATCAGGTAAATGGCACTCGGAACATCTCGCCCGTCCAAAGAACTGTTGTTTGCCGTAGTTTTCCTGTTCGGAAAAGTTGGGAAATGGGTCATGCACTGAATCTACCGCGCTGCGTCCCACATCGTAGCGTGAACGTACCGAAACCATGGACCTGATGAACTGTGCCAAAGCTCGGGCCAGTCTCTGCTCGGTAACTTCAGGCGTTCCAAATGCCTCCCGAAAAAGCGGTGGGTAAATTGCATCCTTTTGCAGTTGTTTCACCAGCATGACCAAGCTGTGTCCCATTTCCACAGGATCTTCGATGGGCATCAGCACCTGATCTTCCAGGGAATTGGCACGCTCATCCCAAAAGAACCTGCCTGACTTGTAAAACCTCAGGTTGACGAGACTCATCGAATTACGTTTCACCTCTTTTCCCTCAAAGCCGGTGCTGAAACGTCTCTCGTCGGAAAAACCGGTTGACTGGCTATGGCAAGAAGAGCAGGAGACCGATCCATTGGCAGATAAACTACGATCATAAAACAGGACGCGACCCAAAGTTGCTCCTGCATCAGTTATCTGATTGCTGGCAGGTGTATTATCATAGAACTTCGCAACTTGCCGGACGTGAATCGGCAGATCAGTCGTTGCGTAAGAATAAGGGGGCTGGGGCAGTACCAGTCGCCGCTTCGCAACCCTGCCCCCAGCTGATTCAATCACACCTGATTCAATCACACCCTCCTGCGCAGAGGACGAGACCAAACTCAAGCCACACACCAAAAAAGTTAGAACTGGAATCCGCATGCCTCCAAGGATAACCTGAAAACGCGGGATTGTCGAAACATACCTATCCTCTCGGCTCGGCCAGCCATCAAATGCGTCATGATTGACTGTTCCTGCCTTCACGCAACGCCAAAATTCCTCTCACGAACCGACGATGATGAAACGCCTTCTCTTACTATCCCTGTTTTTTCTTCTCGGATTACATTCCTCACTGGCACAACAAAACAAGGTTCCAGACGATCCAAAGCAATTCCATCTATTTCTGCTGGCGGGTCAGTCGAACATGGCCGGTCGTGGAAAAGTCACCGCGGAAGACAAACGGGTATCAAACGGAGTACTCACGCTGAACAGGAATGGTCAGTGGGTCGACGCCGTCGATCCGATTCATTTTGACAAACCCGGAATCACTGGAGTCGGTTTAGGGAAAACGTTCGCGAAGAACTATGCCGAAGCTCACCCCGGCGTGACCGTTGGTCTGATCCCGTGTGCAGTTGGTGGGTCTCCGATTGCTGCTTGGGAACCAGGAGGATTTCACCCCTCCACCAAAACCCATCCCTACGATGAAGCGACAAAAAGAACACAACACGCAAGGCGGGACGGTACCCTGAAAGGCATTCTGTGGCATCAGGGTGAGTCCGACTGCAAACCTGATCTCGCGATGGTTTACGAACAAAAACTGCATCGTCTGATCGCTCGGTTTCGAACTGAATTTCAAAACCCAAACCTGCCTTTTATCGCCGGACAAATGGGGCAATTCAGAGAAAGGCCCTGGAACGAGGATAAAAACCGTGTTGATTCAGTACACCAAAGTCTGCCCAGAAAAGTCAGATGGACAGCTTTTGTAAACTCAGACGGGCTTTCCCATAAAGGTGACAAGATTCACTTCAACAGTGATTCCTATCGAGAACTTGGCAAACGTTACTTCGCCGGTTTTTCAAAGCTGGAGGCGGCAACGCAGCAATCAAGCTCACAATAGAATTTCGAATAGAAACTTCATCGTGAATGCATCGTCGGTTCCGATGGATGCCGGTGCGTTGTCGTTATGCTCAATCATGGGCATATCAGTGAAATACATGACGCCAAGAGTCGTCCCGAATTCGATGTCCCTGAAGACTCTTCGTGTTGTGAAATTCGCCTCGAGCGTGGTGACGTTTTTGGACATCTCAGTTTGGTAGTTGATATCCGTGTCATAGTCGGCGTTCATGTCGTAAAAACCGATCAGCAGATCAAGGTTTGAAGGACGTCCGAGGAAGCAGCCATCCCATCCAACAAAAGCTTTACCACCCCGGTAATTAGCATCGAGCTCTTCTCGGAGCAGATCCAGATTGTTCAGGGTAGTATCGAAAGTCTGGTCAAATGCGATGTAACTGAATGCACAGCCTGCGGACAAACCACCAAATCTGGTCACCCAGGTATCTCTTAACGAAACATCGAAACCGTAATTCTCGACCCCGCTCGTGAGTCGCCATGCCTGACCCGAACTCAAATTGAAGTCAGGCACTCCGCCATCCGGACGTGGCAGATTTTCCCCGGCTCCAATCCCGTTCGCAGTTGATTCTGCCGTTGCGTAGAAGGCTCGGCTTTCAAAACTGGTTCGCGTGCCCAAAAACCGCCGGACGATCTTCAAGTCGCCATGGTATCCAAACAGATCCATGTCATCGCTGATGACCGCATTGCCACTTGGTGTCTCACCCCATGAATATTTCGGTAGCCATGCACCCCAAAGACCCTGGCCCGTGGATACTTCAAGAGGACGATCGGAAATCGTACTCTGGGCTTTCAAATCGGACATGCCGATGAGGCAGAAAACTAACGCTAGACTTGAAACTGCTCGGCACATTCCTTGAAACCATCCATACTCAGGCGGCAAACACTTGTTTCTTTATCGTTATTCCTATCGCTCCTCTTCCTCCTTATTAACGAGCGTAGCCGGAGAAAATCACTGATGCCATTGATGAGGAAATCAAGTGATTCCGGTTAGGAAAAATAGAGCGATAAGACAAAGCGGGGCAACTGCAATGTGGACAGCAGCTAATGAAGATTAGACATCCAATTTGATAGCAATTTGCTGAATCATGTACATCTCTCGCAAGACTCATCGTGAGATGCCAACGCTAACAGTACAAAAGCGTGATTCGACACCCATGTTGCCTATTCTGTTTCCCACACACTCTTTGTGTCGACTGGTTCGGTGCACCGTTCATCCTCATTGCGTGGGCTATTCACATGTGGTGACACCGCTGTCAATTTGAATGTTTTTTCTTTCGCAGGCCGCAGAAAGTTTTTAAGCAGAGCAACATCGTGGCATTCCGGATCGAGCCAGACTCCGATTTGAGCATCGCAAATGAATGCTGGCATACGCTCGGGAACTTTGGCACGCATGGAGTTGGCAGCCGTGGTGATGACGGTGCATGACCGAATTCCAGAGCCATCGACGACTTTCCTGTTTTCTTCCCATAACCCAGCCATGAATTTTACCTGACCATCAAATGGCTCGATCAGAAATGGCTGCTTCTTTCCATCAGATCTTTTGACCCATTCGTAATAACCATCCATTGGAATCAGGCAACGGCGGTTCTGAAACGCATTCTTGAAGCTCGGCTTGGACTCCAAAGTTTCACTCCGAGCATTGATCATTCTGGCACCAATACGTAGATCATCGGCCCAAGTTGGGATCAAGCCCCATCGATAATTGCCAGTGGTCAGCCCACCAGATTGAACATCGTGATGGATGCATTTGACGTTTTGTGTTGGCGCAATGTTGAAACGCGGCGTTCCCTTAAAAAGCTGATCACTCCGTCTCGCAAACTCTCGATCCACATGGGAAAAGAGCAGTTGGCCCCAATCAATTTCAGAAGCTCGCAATGTAAATCGGCCGCACAACCGTAAAACCTCCCAAATCCACCCCGTTTAATCTGTTGCAATTTGCATCTCAGTGCTGACGCAGAATCATACACTGCTGGCAGCCTTCGTCACCATGTTATGCGTCTCGCGAGCCTGCCTGCACAACTTCCCAACGAAGATTTTTGAAACAGCGAGCCCTATCTAGAAGAGTTGGCAAAACGGCGTCAAAGCCGCAAATGAGCCGAAAACGGCAGTAGATAGCGGAGCGGCACCGCCTCCAGTGCCGCCCCGCATGAGGGTAACCAAAGCCTCCATGGGGAACAGAGGCTGAGATTACCTGCTGCCACAGGGTGCAAAACGGGTGCCAGTTGCATTGATTTTGATGATGTTTTGACGCCTCAGATCGTTCCAAATCAGTTCGAACATGAAGTGGCGCTTCGAAGGACGCGGGTCACCGGTTAAGCTTGCGGGAACTGTCCTGCCCTTTGACATGAAACGTTTGAGCATTGAATTTTCCACTTTTACTTCGTTTGTTGGGTACGATCTGCCTGCTGATCGGTGGGTCGATGCTTGCAAGTCTTCCATTTGCTTTCCCACTTTTTGCAAGTCGAACAGACCTGGAACCCAGCAAGTCATTTGAAACGCAGGGTGCAATCGCTCTGATCGAGAGTTTTCTGATTTGCATGGTGACCGGCAGTTTGCTGCGTTGGATTGGAAGACGACACCGCGGTGGTCAGCTTTTTCAAAAGGAAGCGATGGCAATCGTCGGCCTTAGCTGGGTGATGGCTACAGTCCTGGGTGCCCTGCCCTATTACCTCAGCGGGACATGCACGAGTGCTGATCAGCCGATCACATTTGTTGAAGCGATGTTTGAATCGCAATCCGGGTTCAGCACCACGGGTGCCACGGTGCTCACCGACGTAGAGTCACCTGAGTTGGTACCGAACTGCATTCTCTTCTGGCGCTCATGGACACATTTTCTGGGCGGCCTGGGAATTGTCGTTCTGTTTGTGGCGATTCTGGGTCAAGGTTCTGCGGGCAAAGCAATGATGAGAGCCGAGATGCCCGGCCCAACCAAGGATGGCAGCCTGCCGCGCATGCAGAATACAGCCTTGGTATTTGCATCCATTTACGCCACTTTCAACATCTTGCTGACCTTCATTTACAAGTTTGAGGGCATGACAATGTTCGATGCCATGTGTCACGCTTTTGGCACAATGGCAACGGGCGGATTCAGCACTTACAACTCGAGCTTGGGACAGTTCGACAGCCCGCTGATTGAGTACACCACAATCGTGTTCATGATTCTGGCTGGTACAAATTTCACATTGCTTTATCTGTTCCTGATCAGACGCCCAGGCGAGCTGTTTCAGAATGTTGAATTCCGAACTTATCTGGGAATTATTGTTGTTGTCACTTCCGCTGTAATCTTTTTTGGCATGCGGGCGCGCGATGATGGATTTGGATCCCTGGATGCATCAGCCCGCTATGGACTCTTCCAGGTGGTCTCGATACTGACAACCACTGGATATGGCACCGCTGACTTCAATGGCTGGAATAACTTCGGACGTGGTATTCTGCTGCTTCTGATGTTCGTGGGTGGATGCGCTGGCAGCACAGGCGGCGGAATGAAGGTGATCCGTCACATTCTGTTTTACAAAATCCTGCGTCTGGAGATCGAGAAGGCCCATCGCCCGCGAGTCGTAAGATTGATCCGGATTAGCGGATCCTCAATTGATGACCCAGCGTTACCACATAGCATCATCGTTTACTTTGCGATGATTTTGGCCATCTTTGTCTTTTCGTGGCTATTGTTGATCACCTTTGAACCCAACGAATCGTGGTCGATACAGAAGCAAACTCCCATGACGGCTTCCGGTTTGGCTGCAACACAACCGGTACCACAACAACTCAGAGCAAACGAGGAACTTCTGGATGCCGCCAGCGCAGTGGCGGCAACCCTGAACAACATCGGGCCAGGGCTCGGCGTTGTTGGCCCCACCAATACCTATGCTCATTTCAGCCAAGGAGCAAAACTTTTGTTTGTATGGCTGATGATGCTGGGCCGAGTCGAAATTTTCAGCGTATTAGTTCTGTTTTTCCCGAATTTCTGGCGCCGGGTATAATCAGCCTTTCGGCCTGAGTATTCACGGTGTTCGAACCGTCTCCCTGATTTAAAGCTACATTGTGGGAAATCAAAGAAATGCTGTCTCAGAACATACCGTTGTGGCCCCCGGGCCTTTCTGGCACAAAACTTTCTTTTTGAGGACAGGAACCAGTACTGCCAACATTCTTTGAATTGGTTTTGATGCCAAACTAGCCAACCAAAACAAGCCAACCACTGATTTTCTGATGGTTGTTCAGCAAACAACTCGAGGCACGATACGAATGCGTAATCTTGCAGTACTCTTCATCGCCTTTTTCTGTTGCATCTCTGGTGCCACAGCATTCGCCCAGGTGATCAAGCGTAATCCAGCAGTGAAAACAGGAGTATTGATTCCTCTTCATGAAGACATCAATCCGCTCAGTGGTGCGCTACTCAAGCAGAAATTCCAGCAGGCAATCGATTCCGGAGCGGATGTGATCGTACTCGACATCCACAGCCCGGGGGGGTTTACCTATGTGACCTTTGAATTGATGGATATGGTGCTCGATGCTAAAGAGGTCGAGACCGTTGCTTTCATCGAAAAAGATGCGATCAGCGGAGCAGCACTACTTTCACTGGCCTGTGATCGGATCATCATGCTGCCGACCGCCAGAATTGGTGATGCGGGTGAAATCGTGATGGGTGAAGATGGAAGGTTTCGCTACACGGAAGCCAAAAGCCGAAGTGTCCTGGCACAAAAAGTACGTGACACTGCCGAGGCTCGCGGTCGACCTGTCGCGTTAGCTGAAAAGATGGTTGACAAGGATCTGGTTGTTTATTCAGCAACCAACCGAAATACGGGAGAGGTTCGGTACCTGTCGAACAAAGATCTGGAGTCTCTTGAAAATCGGGATGAATGGGAAACAGGGAATCCAGTCCGTGAAGCCGGAAAGGAAATGTTCTTCACTGCAAATGGCAAACGTGCCGTCGAGCTTGGATTCGCTGACGAAGTGATCAACAGTCGCGATCAGCTCGCCAAAAAACTCGGTGTCCGTGAACCCATGGAAGTGATGGAGCGAACCTGGACTGACACTCTTGTTTTTCTTCTCAATACAGATGTTGCCGCGTTTTTATTGATCACGATCGGACTGATCACTCTGGTTTTCGAACTTAGCGCCCCAGGGCTCAGTTTTGGCGGACTGACTTCGCTGCTCTGCTTCAGTCTGTTCTTCTGGAGCCGTTTTCTGGGAGGGACGTCAGGATGGCTGGAAGTTCTCCTGTTTGGCATGGGTCTGATTTTTATCGCGGTGGAGTTCTTTGTGATTCCCGGGTTTGGTTTCGCCGGAATTGGTGGAATCATTCTCCTTCTTGTTTCATTAATCATGGCATCCTCACGCGGACTGTTTCCAGAGACACCAGAAGAAATCAATGGTTTTGGAATCGATGTACTTACCGTGATCGGCGCATTCCTGTGTTTTCTCGTCGCATTGTTTTTTCTGTCCCGCTACATCGGTGATCTTCCCGGTCTCAGTCGTCTTACCCTCAAGCCCGGAATCGGTGTCTCCTCTTCGGCGGGAAACACATTGCTGGGCGGTCAACCAGACGAACAGACATCACCGTGGCAACTGGTCAATGTTGGCGATACGGGAACGACCTGTTCACCTTTACGTCCCAGCGGAAAGATTCAGGTGGGAGACCTGATTGTCGATGTTGTCACCGAAGGTGATTTCATTGATGCCGACAGCAAAGTGTGTGTCATCAATCGACAGGGTGCAAAGATTACCGTTCGCAGGATCTCGTGATTTCAGCAAAGCAGTCCGTCACGTTTCCTGACGGTTCTGTCTGTCTACCTGTTCGTTCAAGACGCATAAGTCATAGATGATGCCAAACCCGAACAAGCCGGCAGTGATTAGATAGAGCAATCCAGTACCGATCTTTCCAAGATAGAATCGGTGAACACCGAAGACACCGAGCAACACCAGAAGTACCCAGGCAAGGGTATGGTCGTATGGCCCCCTGAAGGACCGACTTTCGATTTCCTCTGACATCGCAGGAATCAGAAACAAGTCGATGATCCAGCCAACCAGAAATAATCCGCCGGTGAAAAACCAGATCGCACCAGTCACTGGTTTGCCGAAATAAAAGCGGTGCAAACCACTGAAACCGACCAGCCAAAACAGATACCCGATCAAACGCGGATGACTCAATGCTGTCTCCTTTTGGATTTCACAGTGGCGTTCGTCGGACTCATTGAAACTGGACTCATTGCCGCTGGAATCAGGTGGCATCATCGTTGCACAGACCTGTGGCTCAAAGAGCACTTTCAACCGATTGAGTCTTATTTTCCAGCAACACGACAGTAGAGATTCTTCTGCAAGCAGGGTTTCCGGGGACGGAAAAGAAAAAATCTCATTGCGGGGTGAGAACCGGGACGATAAGGTATACAAATTTACACCATTCTGTCCCTGCCAATTCTCAGCACGCCGCCCATGCAGTACGTCGAATTGCATTGCAAAAGCAACTTCTCGTTTCTTACCGCCGCCTCACATCCAGATGAATTGGTAGAACGGGCATCCGAACTGGGCTACCGGGGTCTTGCTCTGACCGACGAATCCTCGGTAGCTGGCGTAGTTCGTGGATACGCAGCCGCCAAAGATCTGGACATGCAATACATCATCGGAACAGAGATTCATCTGACCGATGCCCCTTCCATGGTTTTGTGGGCAACCGACCGCGCTTCCTATGGCCAAATGTGTCGCCTGATCTCTCGTGGACGCATGAGAACAGACAAAGGAAACTGCCAACTCGCATGGCAGGACGTTGTCGAGTTCAGCAGTGGTTTGCTCGCAGGGCTAATACCACCTGAAAATGAAAGTCAGCTGCGGGACAGTAGATCAAAACCCCTGAGCCGTTTTCTTCGAACTGAATTCCGCGAAGTGTTCCACGACAGTGGTTACCTGTTCTGCGAAGTCCATCGTGGTGTTGATGACCAGGCACACTTGCAGCGTCTGCAGAAGCTTTCAATCGGCAATGACGTGCCACTGGTCGCGGGAGGAAACGTTCACTATCACACAGCTGAGCGGATGCTGATGCATGACTGCATCTCCGCAATCCAGACTGGAACCAGTATCAACAAGGTCCATGAAAAACGTTTCCGAAACGGTCAGAGGCACCTCCGCACGCTCGCAGAAATTGCAGACCTGTACAAGGATGTCCCCGAAGCTGTCGAACGAACGGTTGAAATCGCAGACCGCTGTCAATTCAGGCTATCCGAGCTTCGCTATGAATACCCTGAGGAAATTGCCCCAGCAGGCATGTCTTTGATCGAACACTTGAAACGCTTGACATGGGAAGGTGCAACAGCAAGATGGCCTGCAGGTGTGCCTGAAAAAATAATTGCTCTGCTACGACACGAAATAACCATCATTCAGGAACTGGGTTATGAAGCCTATTTCCTCACCGTCTGGGACATGGTCCGCTTCGCACGCGAACGCAATATTCTATGTCAGGGTCGCGGCTCTGCTGCAAACTCTGCAGTCTGTTATTGCCTTGGCATTACCAATGTTGACCCAAGTCAATCTGACCTGCTCTTCGAACGCTTCATTAGTCGCGAGCGTGACGAAGCACCCGACATTGACGTCGACTTTGAGCACCAAAGACGTGAAGAAGTACTGCAGTACCTGTATGAAAAATACGGCCGGGATCGTGCAGGTTTAACTGCAACAGTCACCACCTATCGAACCAAAAGTGCAATCCGTGACGTCGGAAAAGCACTTGAAATATCGGCAGACACAGTTGATTCCATCGCAAAGTTGAGTGGCGGAAGCGCCACTTTTCTGGAACGCTGCAAGGAAGGTGGACTGGATCCGGAATCAGAACTGGGGCAACGTTTCGTCTATCTGGTAACAACGCTCACTGGTTTTCCCAGGCACTTGTCCCAGCATGTTGGTGGAATGGTCATCACCGCCGGCAACCTGTGTGAATTGTGCCCCATTGAAAACGCCGCAATGGAAGATCGCACGGTCATTCAGTGGAATAAAGATGATCTGGATGAACTTGGAATTCTGAAAGTCGATGTCCTGGCATTAGGCATGCTTTCAGCCCTGCACCGATGCTTCGACCTTGTTGCACAACATCATGGTCAAAAACTGTCGCTTGGCACCATACCTCAAGATGACCAAGCAACCTACGACATGATCTGTAAAGCTGACACAGTCGGTGTTTTCCAGATTGAAAGCCGGGCACAAATGAGCATGTTGCCAAGATTACAACCACGCTGCTATTACGATTTGGTTGTTGAGGTAGCGATCGTGCGTCCCGGTCCCATACAAGGCAACATGGTGCACCCATATTTGAAAGCGCGCAAAAACCCGGAATCCGTTGTCTACCCCAATGATGCCATTCGAAGTGTGCTGGAAAAAACACTTGGAGTACCCATTTTTCAAGAGCAGGCGATGCGGTTGGCGGTCGTGGCGGCGGGTTTCACACCGGGCGAAGCTGACCAACTGCGCCGAGCGATGGCCGCATGGCGACGCCCCGGATTGATCGACCGTTTTCGGATCAAACTTCTGGAGGGCATGAGAGAAAAAAACTTTTCGCCCAGCTTCGCTGAACACGTATTCAATCAAATCCGTGGTTTTGGAGAATACGGATTCCCGGAATCCCATGCTGCCAGCTTTGCTTTACTGGTCTATGCATCGTGCTACCTGAAATGTCACTATCCAGACGCCTTCTGCGTTTCCCTGCTCAACAGCCAACCCATGGGCTTCTACGCGCCAGCCCAATTGATTGCCGATGCACAAAAACATGGAGTGAAAATCCGCGGTGTAGACGTCAATCTCAGTGACTGGGATTCAACACTGGAGCCCAATTACAAATCTGAGTCTGATCCGACATCCAGACATTCAAAAGCCATTCGTCTTGGACTCTCTACCATCCGTGGACTTTCTTCCAGCGTCGCGCTGCAAATCATCGAAGAGCGGGAAGCACGAGGGACCTACCACAGCATGGAAGACTTGATTCGCAGAACAAGTCTTGGAAAAACAGCTCTTGCAACACTCGCTGATGCAGATGCATTTGAGTCACTTCACATCGACCGTCGCGCTGCGATCTGGCATTCATTGGGGCAAAGTCACGGCCCAAACCAACATCCCCTGTTTGATGAACTGAAGGAGATGGAACCAACCCCAAAAACCCTGATCCCCATGAGTCCGGTGGAAGAGGTTCATGCAGATTACAGTTCAACAGGACTCAGCTTGAAAGCTCACCCGATTTCATTTGTCCGTGACGAACTGGCAGCGCAACGGTGTGTGACAGCACAGGACCTCGGCAACCTGCGGGATGGACGACACGTTCGAGTAGCAGGACTGATCCTGTTGAGACAGAAACCTTCCACAGCAAAAGGAATCGTATTTGCGACGATGGAGGATGAGACAGGGTCAATCAATCTGGTCATCTTCAATGCGGTTTGGGAACGCTTCTTCCGAATTGCCCGAACCAGCAACGCATGGCTGGTCGATGGAAAACTGGAAAACCGAGAAGGCGTCATTCATGTTGTCGCAGGACGAATTACAGACCTGAGCGAAGAAGTATCAGGCCTATCCGTTTCATCCAGAGATTTCCACTGAAGAATTCTAGAGCACACTCTCAGCAACCAGACGCCGACGCATCGGCTGTACCGTTTTCATTTGCCACTGACCCCTGCCATGACTGTCAATGTTGTAATCCATGAACATCTGAATGGTCAGTTTGCTCTCACCTGTCGGGTCCACCCAGATGACCTCAGCATGATCTTTGCCGAACTCGAAATAGACACGAATCGGTCTATCCAATACCCATTCTGCATCCACACCACGCTGCTTCAACTCGCGATTGACCATGTCATCCTTGAATGTCACCAGAGACTCTGTGATACGCTGGTCAGACAGGTAATGCTCCGACAAATTCATATCAGTTGGCAGTCGGTTGTACCATTCTTTCTGCAGCTCCATGGCATGCTCATCATGGCCCAGAGCAACGAGCTTCATGTACTGCTCCGCAAACTCCTCGGCCTGCCGGCTCAACGTGGTACGTTTCATCATGTTGACTGTATATCCACACGATCCGAAAGCCACACCCATCAACATTCCGATGGCTGCAATCCGGGTTCCCGCAGGTCGTGGGCCGTCATATTTCCGTAGCGCAATCAGTCCACATGCAAACGCCGCAAGTGGCAGGAACAGCAACGGCTTGAACAGAATGCTCAAACAACTTGCCGCGCCCAATGCAAAACAGATAAACCCTGAAACACGCAGGGGTGGCACGCCTTCTTCAAAATCGAATTCGTTCCCTGAGGTCATCCCGGGGATCAACTGTTCGTCGCGTTCGTCTGTCATTTCGTCATCATCTTGAAGAAACACATCTAGAACCTGCGTTCTGGTCCGTCAGACCGGTTCAAGATTCAGTAAGTTTTGCCGAAAAACCGTTCCCACTCAGCCAGTTTTTGGACACGAGACCCTTCTCTGGGCCTTGAATGGCTGATCGTGATCGCAAAACCTCAATTGACCAGTTTTCAACCCGTCAGTTCCGCAACCCTTTCCCGCATCCAGTTTCAAACCATCGGTTTTCAGAAATTGAAACGCGTTTCAGCGGGAAAAGAGCCTCAAAACGTAAGAGCAGATGGGTTTTTACGCAATCTGACCTCACCTTGTTTTAAAAAAATGGTGAAGTTAGCCGGTAAATAGAGAAATAGCTCTGACACCGGCCCCAGAACCGACTTCAGGCAACCCGACGTCGCTCACCCGAATGAATTCCATGCAACTTCTGTGTGTCCATTGGATCAGCTACCTGTGACTGCAAAAACAGTGCAGCCCGCCGTGAGGCACCTTCCTGAGCGTATCGACCACGTAAATCATCCAGACTTTCCAGCAGGCTGTGAAAGTAAAAATGGTCATTCAACATCGCATGAATTGAGTGCGTCAGAAAATCGACAGCAGGCTCAGGCTTTCCTACCGAAATCATCTCCGGAAATACTTTCCGGTCACTCATCAAATTCGGTAGTGTAATGCTCTTCAGACGAAGCAGATGCTTACCAACGCCATGCAGAAGCCGACCAACTCGGTAAATGACTGCTGCCGGTGTACGGCGTGCCATCAGTTCAAGGCTGACACTGCCACTGACCATCATCGCACAGCGAGCGGCCTCAATCACTTCGCTGGTTCGACCAACGAAAAACTCGATGGGCAAGTCGCGATCCTGATCGGTCATTTCGTCGCGACACCACAGACATTGGCGATCGCGATAGGCTGCCACCAGAAAACGCACCCGCGGGTTGGTGCGACTGAGGCGTCGCATCGATTCCAGCATCAAAGGCCAGTTGCGTTGCACCTCATGATCCCGCGACCCCGGAAGCACTGCCACAAGATGCTCACCACCCGCCTGGATCCCTCTGAACCGGTCCAGCAATTGCCGATCCAGAACATGGGTATTCACAGCATCAAAGAATGGATGCCCAACGAAAGTGGTAGGAATTCCATGCTTCTGGTAGTAGTTCTGTTCGACGGGTAGCACGGCCAGAACGTGATCTACGGTCCGCTTCATTTTTTTAATTCGCCAACCACCCCAAGCCCAAAGTTGGGGTGGGCAGTAGTAATGAACAGGAATCCCATATTTCTTGGCTCGCTTGGCGATGTGCCAATTGAAGCCAGGGAAATCAACCAACACCACAGCATCGACATTACCTTGCCGAAAAATGTCCTCTGCTTCATCTGCAAATCTGAAAAACTGCCTTAACTTGGGCAGAACTTCGATCAAACCAACGACAGCATGTTCAGTCAAATCGCGATCAAGTCGACAGCCGGCCTCTCGCATCGACTGACCACCAAATCCGCGAATCTGGACCGTTGAATCCAATGCCAGAATCTCCGAGATCAACCGAGCAGCGTGCTGATCGCCGCTTGGTTCTCCCACGGAAAAAAATATGTTTGCTGACATTTTGAAATCCTGGATTTCCGTGCAATCTGCCTCTCCCGTAGGCTTTCTTCCGTGGTGGAAGAATCGATTTTCACAGTGATCGGGTGAGATCATGATCAAACGCTCAGGGAAAAATTCCTCTTCAGAACGTTTAGAAAAACCACAGGCTGAGTGTCAATGTTGATTCGATGCTAGCAAGTGCCTGAAACAGTGCGTTCGCTGTTCAATGGTCGAAGTATGGGAAGACACTTGAATGTGATGATGCACTACTTTTCTCTAAGCTCAGTATTCCTGCCAAAGTCCAGCAGAAGGACGCTTTACCAGAAACGCATGACTGGGACCGTCTCCAACGCATAAGTAGTACGAACAGGATGATGTTCCGCCGAAAAACGGAAAGTAAATGAAGCGCAAAAAAAACGACCCGTCGAGACAATGCTCGACGGGTCGTTGATAGGTCACGTCTGAAAGGTTTTCAGAACATTTCCGTTAGGCAATTCAGCGTACGAAAACTGCGCTGGCCTGAACGACGCGACGCTTGCTAGCTGCGCTAGCACTTGGGTCAACAACTGGTGCTGGCATTGGAGCGGCAGTTGCACCTGACTCGCAGCCACAAGCTGGCTCGCAACCGCAAGCTGGCTCTTCGCAACCACAAGCTGGCTCGTCACATCCAGTGTCACAACACTCGGCGGAGCTTCCACAGCCCTTCACGCCAAGCATACGATCTAAAAGGTCAAACCCGAAACTCTGGCTGCACAGAGTACAACCAAGAACGAGTGCCATTGTCATTATTGTCCGCTTCATTGGAGCTATGTCTCCCTTAATCTCAACTTGGCGGTTAAGTGTCGGTATGTCGTCACCGCATTTGGCGTGTTTCCACTCTTGCTGCGAAAAAAGCCTTCCATTGAGGTGCATTCGATGGACGAAGTCGCCGTCGAGCACACCTCGGGTTTGCTCCGACAAACACAAACGGGTCGGGTGCGGACACCCGGCCCGCCGACTTCGTTCAGTTTGTCGTTCTCGCTGCCGGCAACGGTTAGGTCGCCGCAGAATCACTCGTAATTGGTAACGCCATGTGATCCTGACATCCCATGTCAGGATCCCTGGGTCTATCACAAGAAGTTGAATTTGGCCTTGAGGCCGAAACCCATTTCATTTGCGATCTGTATCCGTATCGACGCTGAGAGGTCTGTGAATCAGTGTTCCATGGGATTTTCGCGCTGTTGGAAAGCTTTGCCGATTAGGGGTTTTTTGCGGTTTTTCTCGAGGAATAGCGTTCCTCTGCTCCTGCGCGTGGCGTATTTGCTCCAATCGGTATAAAATCAAGCGTGCTGTCAGGTTCGCGTGTGATGCACGCACAAGGTGCATTGCCGGGACCGAGTCCAGGTGAGTAGGCGAGTACCCGGCTGTGCGTGAGCACCCGGACGCGGGCGACTGCTGATACAGCATCCCACGTACCTTGCAGGAAACATGCCACATTCGCTTTGAACCCACCATTTGGAATCTCCGGCCATCATCCCCTTGGTAAATCCCAACCTTGCCAACCGAGCCAACCGTTGTCGATTTGACTGCCCTGCCGGGTGTCCCCTGCCCTTGCGGCATTGCTAGGCGGGCTTTTGCCGATCAGGATGAGTTCCCGGGTACAGTACACCTGACTGAAATCAGCACGGATGCACGAGAGCACTATCACAAGGAGCACACTGAAATTTACGTCATCTTGGCGTGCCAACCCGATGCAGCCATCGTGTTGGACGGACGGAAGATTCCTGTCTCACCGCACCATGCCATTCTGATTCCGCCAGGAGTACGACACCGCGCGGTGGGAAAAATGACAGTATTGATCTTGTGTACACCAAATTTCGACCCAACAGATGAACATTTCGACGCTTCACCTGTACCTGATTAGCCGGCTGGTAAAACGATGCCCGGCTGCAACTTGACACTGCATGATTAGCCGCGCGTATTAGAGAATCCAAATGCGTTTCCGTTTCGACCTCATGAGCCGTTGCCTCACATTTGCGATATTTGCTTTTGCCTGCAGTGTGACACCTGCAGCCGCTGCTCACTGGCCATGCTGGCGTGGCCCCACACTTGATGGTCAAGCCCAAGCATCAGAACTTCCCGAGGACTGGGATCCCGCCGGCGACGAAGGCAGCAATGCGCTCTGGATGAGGGAAGATATCGGTGGGCCTTGCACACCAATTGCCATGAAGGGCCGGATTTACACGATTCAACGCTCCATGCCGTCAACGGAACGTGAAGGAGAGAAGGTAGTCTGTCTCGATGCTGCCACCGGCAAGACTCTGTGGGAGAACGCATACAACGTATGGCTATCCGATGTCCCTGCTGAACGCATCGGTTGGAGCAGTGTTGTGGGTGACCCGGAGACGGGCAATGTCTGCGCCTTGGGAGCGTGTGATATTTTTCAATTCATGAATGGCGAAACACTGTGGAGCATCCCGCTACATGAACAATTTGGCATGCTCACTACATACGGTGGGCGAACAAACTTTCCGATCATCCATGAAAACCTTGTGATCATCAGCGGCATCATCATCAATTGGGGAGACGCTGCGAAACTGAATCACCGATTGATCGCAATCGATAAGAAAACCGGTGAGGTGATCTGGTTCAATGGAACCCGGGATCTTCCATTTGACACCACCTATTCAGCCCCAAGTTTGGTAACGATTGACGGCCAGAGACACGTGATCATGGGTGCCGGCGATGGCGCCATCCGGGGTTTCCAGCCCAGGCCTACAGGGAAACGCGAAAGTTGCAGAGTTGTACCTCGACAACGTCGAGGTAACACCGAATGCTTAGGAGCCATGATTTAAAACAACAACAAATTGACTATCAGGGCACGACACAGGTCGTAGCCTGATTCGATACTTCTGAATTCTATCTGACCAGAGAACCTCCAAAAATCACTAGTGAGTCATGCGTAACAACGAAATTTCCGCTTGGACCTTATTGGTTGCATCTGTCCTGCTCGGCAGCGTCACAATGCTTTCCCTGAGCGGCTGCAAGCCACCTGCCCCGACCAATGTCGACATCTCGACGGGCGAATACGTTGCCAGCAATACAACAGCAAGCAATACAAGTACCAGCAGCAACGTGACCACATCATCCTCCGAAGCTGTGGAAACCCCGTTTACCGCGGATAACGCGACAACGGAACCAGCTGAAAATGAGGTCGAACAGGAGGTTACTGACCAGGCAGACACTGTGCTTTCAGCCGGTGGTGACTGGCCTCAGTGGGGCGGAACGCGCGAACGAAACAACACGCCCGGCGTAAAGAATCTCCCGCTCGACTGGAACATTGGGAAGTTTGACCGACGCACCGGCGACTGGGACGACGCGAAAGCAAAAAACATCCGCTGGTTTTCCAACCTCGGTAGCCAAACCTACGGAAATCCCGTCATTGCTGGTGGTCAAGTTTATGTGGGAACAAACAACGGTGCAGGCCACCTCAAGCGGTTCCCATCGAAAGTTGACTTGGGATGCCTGCTTGCATTTGATGAGGAAAGTGGTGAATTCAAGTGGCAGCACAGCAGTGAGAAGCTTAGTACGGGCCGCGTTCATGACTGGCCGCTTCAGGGTGTTTGCTGCTCACCTCTGGTGGAAGGTAACCGACTCTGGTTTGTGACCAGCCGTGGTGAAGTTCGTTGCCTCGACACCGAAGGCTTTTATGACGACGAAGATGATGGTCCGGTGAAAAACGAAATGGTGTCTTTGGCTGCCATCATGGACACAGCCCCCCCTGCTGATGGAGCAGAGAATGAACCATCGAAGTTTGAGCTGACCTTAGCTGGTCTTGCTGAGGGTAAGCTGACCGATGCCGCCAAAGCGGCGTTAGCAGCTTCCGGAGCAGAGGTCGAAGGCGATGTAACAATTGAAACGGTAACCGAAGGAAAAGCCTGGACGGCAAAAGGTAAATTCAATGGAGTTGAGCGTGAGCTCACGATCAAACAGATCGGACCCCGCATCAAATTCTTCAAGAAGCTCGGCACTTCGGACAAACGAGATGCAGATGTGATCTGGATTTACAACATGATGGGGCCGGACATGGGAATCAGCCAACACAACATGTGCTCCTGCAGTGTGACCAGCTACGGCGATCTTCTCTTCGTCAACACCGGGAATGGTCTGGACGAGTCACACTACAACCTGCCAGCTCCTGATGCCCCCAGCTTCATTTGCATGAACAAGAATACGGGTGAAGTGTTATGGACCAACGGCGCTCCTGCCAAGAATATCCTCCACGGTCAGTGGTCAAGTCCAACCGTTGGCGTTTTTGACGGTATCCCGCAGGCATTATTCGCTGGTGGCGACGGAATTCTGTACAGCTTCAGAGCAGATGAAGGCAAAGACGGCAAACCCGAGTTGCTATGGCAATTTGATTGCAATCCAAAGGAAAGCAAATGGATTCTTGGTGGCGAGGGCACTCGCAATAATCTGATTGCCACACCTGTTGTTTATGACGGACTTGTATACATCGCGGTGGGTCAGGATCCCGAGCATGGGGAAGGAGAAGGTCATCTTTGGTGCATCAACCCGAACATGCGAGGTGACATTTCACCAACGCTTGCGATGAAGATTGGTGATGATGGCAAGCGAGTTCCCATTCCCCATCGCAGAATTCAAGCTGTTGAGCCAGAGAATGGTGAAGAAGAAGTCGACAACCCGAATTCAGGTGTTGTCTGGCACTACAGCATGCTGGACAACAACAGCGACGGTGAAATCGACTTTGAGGAAGAAATGCACCGATCCATCGGAACCTGTGCCATCAAAGATGATGTTCTTTATGTCGCTGACTTTTCCGGCCTCGTTCATTGTCTCGACGCGAAAGGCACGGAAGATGGCGAGCCCATTGTCCACTTTACGTATGACATGCTCGCCCAGAGTTGGGGAAGTCCATTGATTGCCGATGGCCACGTCTTCATCGGTGATGAAGATGGCGACGTTGCGATTTTTGAATTTGGCAAAGACAATGTTGAGCCAATCGATGAAATCAATATGGGTAGCAGTGTCTACAGTACCCCCGTAGGTGCAAATGACTCCCTGTTCATCAGCACCAAAGACAAGCTGTTTTCAATCGGAAAGTGAAGGCTGAAGTAAACCCCAACAATCTTTGTTCGACCAACAAACCTCTGGAAATCAATAAGCGACCAGAGGTTTGTCCAGATCCATATAGAACCCATCATGTCAAAAACTCTCTTGGACTGCGGTAATTGTGGTCCCGATTTTCATGCCATCAGGCAAATGGTTTCGAGTCACTTCGGAGCGTCTGTTGTGCAGTCGCACGGTGTCGAAGACACGCTGGAGACACTCCGAAACCAACCGGTCGATCTGGTGACTGTAAACCGGAAACTGGATCGCGATTACAGTGACGGCCTCGATGTGGCGGTGGCAATCAAGTCAGATCCCGAATTGAGTTCAGTTCCTGTCATGTTGGTAACCAATTACGAAGAGCATCAGGAAACAGCCATGGCTGCCGGATGCGTCAGAGGCTTCGGAAAACTTGCCTTGAAAGATGCCGAGACCAGAGAACTTCTGAAACCTTTTTTGGGATCAAAGGTGGATTGAGCCCGCTGATTCACCCATCCGAAAATCGCACGTAAAATTCTCCAATGAGATTTCCGGAGTACGCGTGCTTCCAAGAGTGGATGGGTGCTGCCCTTCTCTTGAAGCTAAAGCAGGATACGATGATGTCTTACCCAAGCACAGAAAGATTCGATGAACGGTAAGTATCGCAAACTTCTCGCAGCCAAGATCCACAGGGCCACAGTCACAGCAGCGGACGTTGACTATGAAGGAAGCGTGACGATTCCGCCTGAGCTGCTCGAAGCGGCGTGTATCCACCCCTACGAGTCGATTCATGTATGGAACACGACACGAGGTACTCGGCTGGAAACCTATGCCATTGCAGGCCTGAAAGGGTCCAACGACATCTGCGCCAACGGAGCCGCCGCTCACCTGATCCGACCGGGTGATCGGGTAATACTGGCAGCTTACACAATGGTAGCCGAGGAAGATGTCTCATCGCACCGGCCAAATCTGATCTTTGTCAATGAAGCAAATCGAATCGTTCGTTCTGGACCAGAAGTACCAGGGCCGCAGCGTCGCAACGCTACGAAAGGCTTGTGAATCACGTGCAAGGATTCGGAATCGTCATCGTTGCCATCCTGATTGGCTTGGTCGCTGGATGCCTGTTGGGGACACAACCCAGCGTGAATGGCCAATTGGGCAAACAGCTCGAGCATCCTCTTCAGGCTTCGCTGATCTCGTTTGCAAGCGGGACTGCCATCATCCTCATACTCTCGTTGTTGACGAGTACTTTTCCACCGACGTTTACGTCTTCTCCACGAGATTTCCCGTGGTGGATATGGTGCGGAGGAGCAATCGGTGTCGTTCTGGTAACCACTTCCCTGATTCTGGTGCCCCGGGTCGGCTCGCTTCCGTGGTTTGCTGCCGTCATGACCGGACAGACCATCGCTGCACTGCTATTGGATCATTTCGGATTATTGGGTAATCCACGGGCGGAAGCATCGCCGCTGAGACTACTGGGGACCGGATTGCTGATTGCCGGAGTACTGGTCATTGTCCAAGCGAAACGTGCGGAACATGCTCGAGATGTCGAATTAGCCAAGCCAAAATCGGGAGAATCGGATACCAACCCACCAATATGACCAAAATAGCCTCCCCCAGCCCCAAACAGGCTGATTCGGCCAAATATTGGCAATCTTTCGGCCTAAGAGACCCCAAAAGCAAGGAATCCTAGAGGATCCGCACAATCCACGGTTGAGGCAAATTTTAACCGTGCCTATTGTAGTGAGGTGAATGCAGCCATGAGTTCAGCCCCCCCCGAGATGAAATACCGTCAAATCGACAGAATCACCTCCCTTGAGCCCGGAAAACGGCTCACGGCGGAGAGGACGTTACGCGCGGAAGAGGAGTATCTGAAGGATCATTTCCCGAGATTTCCGGTGATGCCAGGGGTAATGATGCTCGAGGCACTTCATCAGGCGGCCGTCTGGTTGGTGAGAAGCGATGACGAATTTCAGACACCTTTGGTATTGCTTCGAGAGACACGAAGCGTCAAATTCGGCGACTTTCTTGCACCAGGCGAGACCTTGCAAATCACAGTGGACATGGTCAAGCAGGCCGGAATGAAAACCACAGTGAAAGCATCCGCAACCAAACAGGGGCGGGTAACCGTCTCGGCAAGATTAATACTGGAACGCTGCTGGACAGGCGACCCCGAGCATTTCGGCACTGATGCGAAGGTTTTGGAATCCACCAAACAGCAGTTTCAGCAACTTACAAAACAACTTACAGGACACGTCGCCCCGAGCGACTGAATCCAACCACTCACTAACCTCAAATAACGACACGTTCGCAAAAGGAATCACTGATGGGCCTTTCCCAAGACGAGATTTTCGCAAAGGTACAGGAAGCTCTGGTCGAAGCTCTGGGTGTTGATGATGATGAAGTCAGTCGCGAAGCCACTCTGGTAGGCGATCTCGGAGCTGAATCCATCGACTTCCTTGATATTGTCTTCAAACTTGAAAAGTCATTCGAAATCAACATTGAGCGCACTGAGTTGGCACCGGAAGACATTCTGACTGATAGTCAATACGTTCAGGATGGCGTTGTTACCGAAGCGGGAATGGCAGAACTCAAAAGTCGCATGCCATGGGCAAACATGAGTGAATTCGAGCAAAACCCCCGCGTTCAGGATTTCGGTAATCTGCTCACCGTGGGCGATCTCTGCAGTTATGTTGGCAGTAAAATCGGTAGCGACGCTTGAACAGGTCAATATGGGTTCTCGCTTGGCATTTCGGATGAAGAAAAACCAAAAGCGACTTCCGAATTTCTTGAGGTGATTGATAACCGATGCGTTGGTTTTGGATTGATCGATTCACCGAATTCGTGAGCGGAAGTCACGCCCGCGGATACAAGAATGTGACTCTTTCCGAAGAGGCACTCGATGATTACTGCCCTGGCTACCCAATGTTGCCACCAACGTTGATCATTGAGGGCATGGCCCAGATGGGAGGAATACTTGTTTCTGAGAACTTCCATTTCGAGAAGCACGTCGTTCTGGCAAAAGTTGGTAAAGCGAAGTTCCACCGACCTGCGAGAAACGGTGATCAACTTTCGCTGGCAGTTGACTTGGATGCTGTTCAGGACACGGGTGCGACGGTCACATGCCTTAGCCATTGCGGAGATCAACTTCAGGCTGAAATCGATTTGATGTTTGCATTTCTGGAAGATGGTCGATTCACGGATGGACCACTTTTCAATCCTGGCATGCTCAGAGATATGCTTCGGATGATGAACTTCTTCCATGTTGCAGTGGATTCTGATGGAAACCCTGTCCCGGAATACACAAACATCTAGTTGCCAGTTTCACAGCGTTGGGTCATTGCCCACCGCTTTCCCCATGCCAAGAAAGCTCATCTGATGCGTCGCCGTGTAGTCGTCACCGGAATCGGAATGGTCAATCCCATGGGCCATGACCCTGAAACCGTCTGGTCAGGTTTGAAAGAGGGGCAAAGTGGTGTGGCCAAAACTACGCTCTTTGATGCCAGTGGCTTCCCCACAAAAATCAGCGCCGAAGTCAAGAATTGGGATATCACCGATGCGGGAGAATCAGCGGAGGAATGGAAAGACCGAGGCAGGCACACCAAGTTTGCTGCCGGTGCGGCAAAACAGGCCATTGCAGACAGTGGTGTCCTTGATTCAATCGAAGACCCAGTACGCTTCGGTATATATCTCGGCAGCGGGGAAGGCAATCAGGATTTCCGAACCTTCAGCCACATGATGGCTGCCGCCCTGGCAGAGGGTGAATACGATGCATCGAAGTTCATCAGTTCTGGGATCGAACTGCTAAACCCGGCAAAAGAGCTTGAGCAGGAACCCAACATGCCGGCCGCACATCTGGCAACGATGTTCAATGCCCAAGGGCCGAACCTGAATTGTCTCACGGCATGCGCAGCCAGCAGTCAGGCTGTCGGGGAAGCAACTGAAATCATTCGTCGTGGCGACGCAGACATCATGCTGGCGGGTGGAACGCACAGCATGATTCATCCCTTTGGCGTAACTGGTTTCAATTTACTGACAGCGCTCAGTGAAAGTAATGATGAGCCAACGAAAGCGAGCCGGCCGTTCGACCGGCTTCGCAATGGATTTGTTCTTGGTGAAGGATCTGCCATGGTCATTCTCGAAGAACTCGAATCAGCCAAGGCCCGCGGAGCAAATATTTACGGCGAAATCGCCGGGTATGGTACAACCGCTGACGCCTACCGCATCACTGACATTCCCCCCGATGGACATGGTGGTATTGCAGCAATGCGAATGTCGATTGCTGATGCCGGTTTGCAACCCTCCGATATTCAATATGTCAATGCGCACGGAACAAGTACAACGGTGAACGACAAAGTTGAATCCAAGGCGTGTCGTGACGTTTTTGGTGAACACGCTGCCAATATTCCTGTCAGTAGCACGAAGAGCATGATGGGACACTTGATTGCAGCCGCAGGAGTCACAGAAATGATCGTCTGTCTATTGGCAATGCGGGACTCTGTACTTCCTCCAACAATCAATTACGAAAACCCCGATCCTGATTGTGATCTTGATTACGTACCCAATCAGGCACGAGAAGCGAAAATACAATACGCACTTAATAACAGCTTTGGTTTCGGTGGGCAGAATGTCACCCTCTGCTTGAGTCGGCATACCGACTGAGCGAAAAGCACGTGTGAATGACCTCAGGAATGTGCCATGAACCAATTCACTGATGCAGAACTTGGTGCCTTTCTGGACGAAGCACTTTCACCCTCACGCTGTTCGCAACTTGAACATGAACTGCGCAGCAACGCAACTCTGAGGCAACGCCTCATTGAAGTCCGTGGAAAGGAATCAGCAGGACTTCATACCTTGGGTGCAATCTGGAGAAGAAATCGACTCTCCTGCCCTGATCGCTCCGAGCTGGGAAAATTTGTTCTGGGAACATTGGAAGACGGACAGCGACAATACATTCAGTTTCATCTTCAGGAAATTGGATGCCGATACTGCCAGGCAAATCTGGCAGACATTGACTCAAGTACCAAAACACCTGACCAGACGACAACAAGGCGCAGTCGATATTTCCAAACCAGCGTTGGTTATCTGAAAAAAGCTTGAACCCGCTGTCGATATCACTTGGCACGATGAAGTAGTTTTTCGAGCCGATCAAGCGTCACAACCATATCGTTCCACTCGGTCACAACCTCCATCGTTGGCAGTGAAACTGAGTCATCGCGATCAAAGCCACGCTCGCTGATTGATACCCGTTGAGAAAGAACCGCCACGGCATTGGGACCGGTGTTTTCCATTTTGAAATCACTCGTATCTGGCATCTCTCCTTCCGTTGGCAACACCTGTTGCATTGCCCGATGAACGGCCCACAAAGCAGCTTTACGGCTGTTGTCCGCTTGAACAACCGTTCGCATCGTACCGGACTGAACGTAATACTTGGACATACGATTATCTCCCGTTTAAAATCATGATCTGGAACCGCAGTTTTGCACAACATGTTGGCGGGACTCCAAAAGTTCGCCCGCCACAACTGTGGTATCGCTGCCAACATGACACGTCTGGTCATCAGTTCGATAAAAACCAAGATAAACGTCAAACAACAGCATCTCAGTGCTGCCCAAAGCCTGTTTGCATTCATTTTCCCAAGCCTGAATACCTGCTCATATCACCGGTAAGTCTGCTGATGGATGCAAGCCAAACTCCAACCAGTCAAAGTCACGCATGAAGTTGATTCACCATGGTGCACACGAGGGTGTCACGGGCTCCTGCCACGAATTGAATTGGGGTGATCGTCATGGGCTGCTGGTTGATTGTGGAATATTCCAGGGTGATGAGGCAAAAAAACACCCAACGCCGGAAATCAACTTTGCATTGACCAAGATTGAAAGCATGTTACTCACGCATGTTCATATCGATCACGCCGGTCGTATTCCGTACCTGCTTGCTGCCGGTTTCAAACACCCCATCTACTGCAGCCATCCAACAGCAGAGTTGCTGCCTTTGGTGATGGAAGATGCCCTGAAAATCGGGTTCACGCGGTCTCGCAACCTGATCGGTAAGTTCCTGCGACAGGTGAAAAGTCTGTTACAACCTCTGGACTATGACACTTGGCACAACATCACCGGTGGCGCCTCACTGCGACTGCGTCCGGCGGGTCATGTATTGGGCTCGTCAATTTTTGAGGTACGGTTACCTGATGGAAAAACTGTAGTATTTTCCGGTGATATCGGAACGGGTAAAGATCCTCTCCTGCGTCCGCCAACGAGCCCGCCCAATGCGGATCTGCTTGTACTTGAAAGCACTTATGGTGACAAAAACCACGACAGTCCCGAAAATCGCCAATTGGCTTTGGAGCAGGTCCTGAGACGAACTCTGGAGGACCGGGGAGTCACGATCATTCCAGCCTTCAGTCTCGGACGTACACAGGCCATTCTCTATGAGATGAACGGAATTTTTGAGCGAATTCAGAAACAAAGCGGACGTTCATTATTGAAACAGGTCGATGTGATTGTCGACTCACCACTGGCATCAAGATTCACTGAACTCTATAAGAGCATGAATTCGTATTGGGGCCGGGAATCACAGCAACTGATGCTGACAGACGATCAACCTCTGGTTTTTGAAAACTTGACCACTGTTGGCAGCCATCAAGAGCACAAGGAGACACTCGCGTACATTGCAGAAAAAAAGTTACCGGCAATCGTGATTGCGGGAAGTGGAATGTGTACGGGTGGTCGAGTGTTAAACTATCTGAAACGGTTTCTCAATGAAGCGACAACCGACATTATCTTTGCCGGCCATCAGGCCAATGGTACCCCAGGGCACTTTCTCTGCCGAGGATGTGACTGGGTCCGTTTGAACGGGAAAAAATACGAAGTGGCAGCAAAAGTCCACAGAATGCATGGCTACTCTGCTCACGCTGATCAGACCGATCTGATTGATTTTGTGCAGAACATGGAAACACGACCCAAGCAAATTCGACTGGTGCATGGTAATTACCAGCCAAAACTGATCCTTGCGGAAAAACTGACGGACCTTGGATACGAGATCGTCTAGTAACCCAACGCTGCATGTACCGTTGCAAGTAGATTTCCCGAGCAGCATGATTCAAACAAGGTGATTGCCGCCGGAATACATTTACCCAACGCAGCATTCATTTCAAACAGCCCAAAAACAACGAGAAAGTCATTGTCCAGCGACAATCATTACGAAGTGGTCATTATTGGAGGAGGATTAGCAGGACTTTCGTGTGCGGTGCGGTTGGCAGAAGCTGGCGTTCAAGCCAAGCTCCTTGAAGCAACAGATCGTGTCGGTGGGCGAGTGAGATCCGATGTTGTAAACGGTTTCACGTTGGATGCAGGCTTTCAGGTTCTGCTGACAGGCTATCCGAGCTGCCAAAGACTCTTGGACTACACCAAGCTTCACTTGCGTTACTTCGAACCCGGAGCAATGCTGAGACACGGAGGACACTTCACGGAACTTGCTGACCCGTGGCGAAATCCAGCGAAAGCATGGTCAACGGCAATGAGCCCCATTGGTTCATTGAAAGATAAGTTTTTGATATGGCGTCTCCGCAGCAAAACCTGCCGGGGTACTTTGCCGGAACTTTACTCGCGACCTCAAAAGACGACTGAACAATATCTGCGAGACTTTGGATTTTCCGAACAGATCATCAACCAGTTCTTTCGGCCGTTCATTGGGGGTGTTTTTCTCGATGAAAGTCTCTCTGTTTCAAGTCGAATGCTTGAGTTCGTTTTCAGAATGTTCTCGTCTGGTGGTATTGCCATCCCAGCAGACGGCATGGCAGCGATTCCCCGACAGTTGGTAGAAAAGTTGCCTTCAGGGTCGGTAAATTTGCAG
This sequence comes from Rubripirellula sp., assembly GCA_012270065.1. Taxonomy (GTDB): domain Bacteria; phylum Planctomycetota; class Planctomycetia; order Pirellulales; family Pirellulaceae; genus Rubripirellula. The sequence continues at coordinate 425,949 of JAAXJB010000039.1, forward strand.
ACCTCGGCGGTCAAACTGGAAGGAAATCGCATTCTGCTGGCCAATGGTACCTCTTTGACAGGGGAACACATCGTGATCGCCACGGAGAGTAACGCTGCCGCACGGTTACTTGAACGTCCACAGATTCAGACAGATTGGAATCAAACCACGACTCTTTACTACTCTGCCCCAAAGTGCAAAGAGGGTTATAAGAATCTGATCCTTCGCGGCGATGAGACAAAAGTCATTCAGACTGCAACTGTCATCAGCAATGTAGCAAAAGAATACGCTCCACCAGAAAAATCGCTGATCTCTGTATCGCTTGCTCCAGAAAAACAACCAACTTGCGATGAAACAAACAGCCTTGTAAAGCAACAGCTTACGGACTGGTTCGGTGACCAGGTCAATCAATGGGAATTGATTCAGACTTACCAGATCCCGTTCGGCCTGCCAAAACTGGATCTTGCTTCAATCCTGCGATCCCCGGAAGTTGATGATCTCAAAAGCACCTACATTTGTGGTGACCATCTCCAGACACCGAGCATCGAAGGCGCCATGGACAGCGGGCTGAGAGCTGCAGAGGCGATCATTAGCCGACGTGCAACTACCTGACCAACTGCAGCAGATTTTTCCAGCCGATTCGCCTGTCCGGTTTCATATCCAATTCTGCTGCGCCTGCTGACTTGGGCAATGCATCCTGATTTGCATTTGCGACCGTATGATTCCCTTCATTGCTCGGCTTATTGGTATCGATCCGAACGGTTGCCGAATCTGATTGCACCTGCCCATGCTCAGTAGACAAACCGTCTTCAGTATGTTTCGCAAGCGAGTTGAGACTCTCGTAGCCTCGCCGTGTTGGCCTGATTTCGAAACTACGTTGCAGTGATAAACGGGCTTGTGACACTAAACCCTGCTTGGAGAGTACCATCCCCAAGGCAAAATGTGGCTCATAGTCATCTGGACATACCTCGATCGCCGCTCGCAGCAACATGACGGCGATTGCATTGCTGAAAGCTGGATCACCATCTGTGCTCTCCGATTCCGCCGTGCCAAGCATCATCAGTGCCTTGCTTGCCTCGGGAATACCTTTCGAAGCTTTCACCAATTCCATGCGGGCGTAAGTCATGTAGCAGAAAGCAGCCTTGTGGGCTGAAATTCCATCGAGGGGACCTCCTTTCAGCACAGCCGTACTGTGACCCGATATTGCCTGCCGGATCTGTTGACTGGACATCGAATCCGCCCCGTTGCAGAAGTCATAGGACTCTCGCATGGCAGCCAACGCTGTCTGGAATGAATGCTTGCAGGTGTCTGTCTGTTCTGCGGCATCCAAAGCGGTCACGCACAAACGGAATGCATTCATTGCAGCTTCTCCTGAAGCAGCCATGTTTCCATTTTCCGCCGTCTGCTTGGCCTGCTGCAGACTCAACTGTGTCAGTTCCCATAGCTCTGCAGCTCTCTGCAGCGGATCAACAGAAACAGTTTTGCCACCCTCAATCAATCCCGGCGAATCACAAACGGCTGCAATCGGATCTTCTGAAGTGCGGCTTGAAGCCTGACTTGTTGCAGGGAATACCAGATCTTCTGTAGGTGAATGTGGACCTGCATGACTCTGAACTTGAGGTTGCTCCGAGTCAGTCATTGGCTCGTCCTGGACGCTCGTAGCCTGAAAGTCTCGAAATAGCAGTGCGACGGCAGTAAAGTCAGGTGGACCTTGAGTTGCGTGGTTTGCAGTCTCACCTGCCAAGGCGTTCGGGTCGTTGGAAGCATCCGGCAACTCAAACGTGGATTTTTCAGCAGGATCAATCGCGTCAGCAGCAACCAAATCACAGACAGCTTCAAGTGTGGGCTGATCATCCTCCTCAATCGCAGCATCAGGTCCTTCCGATTCGACGAGGCAAGGCAATCCATCTGCCGGAATTGGATCCGCTGCCACCACTCTGGGACGACTCTTCTCGTTCCCCGCATGCTTGGTATTAATGTTGTTTCTTGATCGGTGTGGTTGCAACCGAGTCACAGACGGTGCGCTTTCAATCTGTAAATCCTCGAAGCGATCGCCATCGGAAACATGCTCGGTTTGCGATGCATTCTTTGAATCATTACCGGCTGCATCACGCGCTGAGTTGGAGTATCCCGGAAAATCGGAATGCAGCGTATTTGCTGATGTAGATGTGCTTTCTCGAAAATGAATGGCTGCTTCACGATCAGAAGATTTGCCATCCTGACTCGGCTTATGTGAAGCGGCGTCTGACTTTGAATTTTCGAACGTCTGATCGCTTTGCGTCTCAGACAGAGGATTCCGGTTCACCGGGCCTTGCATTACGGGAGGCACAGAATGAACTATCGGTGATGCAGCTGAACTGGAGCCTGCCTCTGCATTGAGCTCAACATCACCAGATTTCGCCCAGCCACCTTGCAGGAAACTACCAAGCTGGTGTGATGTTTTCGGTTCACTGGCAACGGAGAAATTACAACAGACGAGTGCGGCTGCAACGATTGCTTTTCGAAATCCAGTCATGCTCTAGCACTCATCCGTGAGATTCATCGCATTGAAGATGGGTCATTTCACTGCATCCATGCAATGGGTCCCATCTTTCGGTCAATCGACCATGACTGTATTCGTGGCACAGGCTTTACACCAATCACCGATGGAATGTCGGTCGCAGCCCCGGAACCAAAGCAATCATTGCAATGAAAGACAAAAACGTCCTCAACCGGACATCCGTCATTTCCTACCCAAACGCAACATTTTGAAACGTGCCTTCCAGCGACACTCAAAAGGGATTTCATTCTGTTTGACAGCAGGTGAATGTTTGGACAACACCGTGAAGACGAAGCACAATCGCGTTGATTCAAGTGGAAACATGTTTGTGCTGCCATGAAGCCCAACCAAATCTGGTGCCTACTGGAGTTCGCGAATGCGTATATCCCGCCAGCGAACCTCAAACGGACCTGTATCACGTTTGATTCCATGCACCTGCAAACCGATGAATCCCTTCCTACTTGATTCAGTATCACGAATATCTGCGATCGGTTTTCCATTCACCCAAGTTTGAATCCGATCTCCATAAGCACGAATCACAAAGCGATTCCATTCCCCATTCTGATAGGCATCCTTGACTGGTTGGGGCTTGGTAATCCAACCTCTTCCGGTTCCCTCACTGTAGATATAACCACTTTCTCCTGGCGAATTCTCAATCTCCACCTGGGGGCCATGCACGCGACCATTTTTGAAGTCTGTTTTGCTGAGCGAGCGTATTTGAACACCACTATTCAGACCGGGATCATCCTTGACCTCAAATGTCAATTCAAAGTTCTCATACTCCCGGTTAGTACACATGAACGAGTTAGGACTTCCTTGCGCCGTCTTTCCGACAATCGTTCCATTCTCCACCCGATACGTTGCAGTACCATTCTTTTGCGACCAGCCACTGAAGTCACTCCCGTTGAACAGCCTCTTCCATCCCTTCCCCATGACATCAGGAATCGCGGTGAGTTCAGCAGGAACAACACCAGCAGGGTCACGAACGGCAGGCTGATCACTCGTGAGCGTTTCTCCTGTAACTTCAGGTTGTGTAACGGTGCCAGTTGCCGCCCATTCAGTTCCTCGCTGCAAGGTGAACTGGAATGCCAACCCTTGCATTGCCTGGTCATCGTGACCAAGCGTTGTATGAAAGACCCGTCCCTCTCCAAACTGAATTGTCATCAGAAGTGGCTCGTGTTCACCGGTTCCACCGGTTGCCGGGGCACTGAATCCGGTTGCCAGAACGTGCATATTCTCTGCCGGTCCTCGCAGCTTTCCATACAATTCATCGGCTGTCTGCATGAACGTCGACGGAAGACCTTTGGTGATAGGATGGTCAGAGTCTCTCACCACGACCAGGAATGGCACGCGTTTACCATGCGTTCCCCCTCTTCCGGGACTGAGGTCACGAGTGAAGCGTTTCTCACCATCTTTCCAACGGACATAAGGTCCATCTTTCTCAGAACGACCTCCCCAGCCACCAAGTCCAATCATCCTGTTGTAGGCACGCCACTGCGGGAAGGAATTGTCCGCTGCGTGGACGCTGACAAATCCGCCTCCACCGGACACAAACGCCTCAAATGCTCTTTGCGTTTCATCATTCCAGAGCTGTCCGTTGTAATTTGACACGACAACGTCATACTTCGAAAAATCAGGGTTGAAATCATCGAGGCTTTCACCCTTCGCGGGCGAGGTCAAAACATCAACATCAAATCTTCCACATCCTTCCAACGTCTGCTGGATAAGTGGTGTTGTTACGCGCCAGTTGTGATTGTTTTGTCCATCAATCAACAACGCCATGATTTTGCCGTCCTGCTCGGCTTGCAGTTGCGTGATTAGCAGGGAGGATGTGGTCAGAACCAGAAACAGCGAGATTCGAAAAAATGCAAACATGCTTGTTTTTTGTTGATATGAGCGATGAAGCTCAAAGGAGGTAGATTTAGCGACACATCAAAAAGTCGCTATGCAGGGGTTATTCTACCATTTTCATGAACGTCCGCTGATACACAAAAACACCCGATGATTGCATTGAATCAGATTTGAACACTCCACTTGATCTGCTATTTCTTCTTTGCAGCGGTTCTAAAAGCACGTCCTGCCTCTTAACATGGTGGGCTCTCAAAGGAGCAAAAAATGTCAGAGTTTTTACGTGGATCTTTCCCCGCAACTCGTATGCGACGGGTGCGACGGCATGACTGGTCACGGCGACTTGTTTCGGAAACCAATCTCAATACGAATGACTTGATTTGGCCACTTTTCGTTTTCGACGGTCAAGGACGGCAAGCCGTGGAGAGTTTGCCCGGTGTTGACCGCCTCGGTGAAGACGAAATATGCCGCGAAGCAGTTCGAGCATGTGACCTGGGAATCCCAGCACTCGCAGTTTTTCCAGCCACCGACCCATCTCTGAAAACCGAAGATGCAGCCGAAGCCGTCAATCCAGACAATCTTGTCTGCCGGACGGTTCGACGAATCAAGCAAGAAGTGGGTGACCGCATCGGGATCATATGTGATGTGGCGCTGGATCCGTACAGCAGCCATGGCCAAGACGGAATTGTTCGGAACGGTGACGTTGCAAATGACGAAACTCTGACCGTGCTCTGCCAACAGTCACTGGTACAAGCTGAAGCCGGATGTGACATCATTGCTCCCAGTGACATGATGGATGGACGCGTCGGTGCAATTCGATCAGCCTTGGATGGCGGCAATTTCACTCATGTACAAATCATGTCCTATGCTGCCAAATACGCCAGCTCATTTTATGGTCCGTTTCGTGATGCGGTCGGTTCATCAAGCAATCTTGGTGGAGCGAGTAAGAAAACCTACCAGCAAGCTCCCTCTCAAACGAACGAAGCTCTGCATGAGGTTGCACTTGATCTGAACGAGGGTGCTGACAGCGTGATGGTCAAACCGGGGATGCCTTATCTTGATATCGTGCAACGGGTCAAGCAGACATTCGCTGTCCCTACCTTTGCCTACCAAGTCAGTGGGGAATACGCGATGCTATCAGCGGCAGCCCAAAACGGCTGGCTGGATCGTCGACAGACTGTTCTCGAAAGCCTGCTTGCCTTCAAACGTGCTGGAGCAGACGGGATTCTCACGTATTTCGCCGCTGATGTTGCCAAATGGCTCAACGAATGAACAGACACGATGAACAACACCAATGACGTGAACAATCCATTGTGGGACGGTGAATCGCTGGATTCACTTGCAAAGCTCGCATCAGCACGCTTTGAATGGCATTGGGAAGATACAGCTATCGCCGGCGAAATGCGGAGATTGGCAGTTGCATCCGATCCCGAAGGGATGCTGATCGATGCATGTGAACGCCAAGATGCTGGTGAAGAGGGTGTAATCGATCCGTTCTGGGCCACAACTTGGCGAGCAGCCTCGGGACTTGACCACTACCTCAACAATCTTGTCCTGCAGGATCTTCAAGTGCTGGAACTCGGCTGCGGAACCGGCCATGCAGGTCTGGCCGCAGCATGCCGTGGGGCTCACGTTGTCTTCACTGATGGTGTCACCGATCCATTGATTCTTGTAAAAATGAGCATCTGGCAACTGCGAAACCAATGTCAGGTGCGTCAACTGAGATTCGGAATCGACCAGCTTGACGGTCAACAGTTTCCGCTGATTCTTGGAAGTGATATTACCTATCTGAGAAACCTTTGGCCTGAATTGAATCGCTGTTTGCATGACCATTTATGCGCAGGCGGGCAGATTCTGCTGAGTGATCCTTATCGGATCATTGCCAATGAATTTCGTGAATGGATTCAGAATCATGGCTGGGTCTATCAGGAACACAAAATCGACATGCAGGACGATCCCACTCATCCAATTCGGGTGATGCAGTTGACTAAGAACTGATTCAGCCAACGGAAAAGACTGGTAGGATCAAGTGGACACTTGCGATCGAATGGACTCGAAGGCGTTTAAATCCGGTTCATGCTGCAGTAGTAAAACAGCCCCGATTTCGTAGCAACGGCTATTGATACGCCGTGCACGCGCTACTCTCACCTGTACCCAAAAGGTAGGAAGGACAATCCGTATCTCTTCCTCGGGATAAATTTCACAAGGAGAAAGAAATCCGGCTCCCTTGCGCGAGAAATCACGGGTGTAGATACCCAGAGGATCTGTAGTTCTGGGCCTGATTGGGATGCTTTTCTCGAACCACATGATTCCCGCAGTACGTATTTTTATCCTCTGATTATGACGTTGATCATCGGCAAATACCGCTGGCCTGCCCGTGTCTTCAAAAAAACCCGACCATGCCTCTGGAATCTGTACGTTCCAACTGATGGATTGGAGCAATTGCTCTAGCTTTGCTTGATAATCGACTGCCAACATCGAAACAACTCCGGTTCAAATGCTTTTCCAACCTCACGGTTCATGATGTCCAGTGCCTTCTGCCGCGGCAGGGACTTCCGATAAGGTCGATTACTCGTCAAAGCCTCATAGACGTCCACCACTGAACAGATTTTTGCCCAGGGATGGATTTCGTCTTCAGTGCAACCCACTGGGTAACCTTTGCCATCCAGTCTTTCATGATGCTGATAGGTCATCATCAGTTGGCCTTCAACGAGATCATCACGGTGCGCCAGTTTTTTGAAGCCCAATGTCGGATGCATGCGAACTTCACGAAATTCCAACTCGGTAAGTCTGTCAGGTTTACGCAGTAGATCATCCCTCACATCGAGTTTTCCCAGATCGTGAAGTAGTCCACCGGCAGTGATATCCTCTACATCTTCATCTGAAAAACCCAACTCAGTCGCCAGCATGCCGCAGTAGAACGCCACGTTGGCAGAGTGAGTAAACGTTGCGTAATCGTGATGCAACACCCTCAGCATGTCTTTCACTGCAAATTGATCGTTGGTCAAAATCTCGGTTGTGAGTGTGCCAAGCTGGCTTGCAGCATTGACCGTTTTATCAATGTCGTCTTCAGAAAAAGACTCCTGAAGAATCTGACGAACGACTTCCGTCACAGCCTGTGTACGAACACCCAGCGGGACTTCGTTCCCATCACTCGCCGTCGCAATCTCTCGTAAATAATTCCGATAGACTGCTTGAGACTTTCTCGCTATGTACAAATGCTCGACACCACGGCCGCGCAAACGTTCCAAGTCCTTCGCGGTCAGCGGATAATCTCCGCCACGGTAGAGAACAAATTCCTCGCAATCTGCCTCTGCTTGATACAAATCAACCCCAATATGCGAGCTCGGCATCAGGGTGGCGATTCGGACGGGAATGAAGTCAAGGCAACTCATCGATTTTGCATGACTCTCCAGGAAACAGACTTCTACTATCAGAGTCTAGGACAGCACATGAGGGGGGTGCCAAAGTTACCGCAACCGAATCACTCCGTTCCGATTGTTGTCGAGCGCATAATCGTCAAAATCGATCTACACGTATGGAGTTCCGGAAGCAGAAAGATCCCCGCACCTTCCCAGTCGCCAAAACGACTTGTGCGGACCTTCGTCAAAAAACGGAAGCTAGTCCAGTTTGAATTCGGTTGGCAATTCGTATTTTCCTGCCGCCGATTCACGGGTCGTGATCAGTATCTCCTTGACACCCTCTTTAGCAGCATCATCGACCACAACCCAAATCAGAGCCTGCTTTTCATCATTGGCCCCAGTCGCTGTTTTATCTGGATTCGCTCTTCTGACCAGTTCGGTAAGTACCTGCCGCAGTGGAACATTCGCTTGCTTGAAATCCCGCACCTGTTGATTCTGGGTAATCCCCATCAACTGCAAATCACCTCCAATGATGCGGATTTTCGGCATTTTGGAACCACTGGGTAAATCCCTCTCGAACGCAGTCACAATATTGTCCACGGCGAATTCAAGTGATTCCTGATCGAAGGTGACTGACATTTTCCGATTCAGCATCTCTTCAACCGTCAGGGTCTTTGCCACTTTCGGGGCTCCTGCTGCAACGGCTCCACCCTCTGGGGTATTCAATGCAAGAACGGTTGCCAAGGTGACTTGCGGCACTGCTTGTGCGGGGACATAGACGTTTGCAACGGCCATGTCATCAGATACGCCATAACGCACACGCTGCGCAACAAAACCAACCATTGAACGCAGTCGGTTCGCGAGTAAACGCCACGACGCATCAGGTACCGAATTGACGATGAAGTCGTCGGCCCATCCGGTCCAGCTACCAATTCTTTCCTGAAGCTTCCGCACCAATGCAGCAGCACTTGTCCCACCACTCGCTGACATTCTTGTCTCAGCGAACATTTGCTCTGCACCAAAATCGACGGTAAGCACGAAAGCCGCTACATCGGGCTGCAACGTTGTCTTCAATGGGTCCACAAATCCCGGTAACGAACTTGCCAGCATTTCACGCCCATCAGCAAAGAGAAAATTCGGGCTCGCGAACAAAACCACCAGATCAGCATCTCTGCTGTTGGCATTCCAAAGTGCCTGTGAGTTTCTCGGCAGCAAAATACCGGACCCCTCCATTTCGGCGACTTCACCGATTCGTTCGACCGAACCAATTGCGAAACGAGTTACAGGATCTTCGCCTTTTCCCTGCAAGTAGAATGCGTCAGCACCAAGTGCGTCACCAGCATAAATGGTAACGCCATCAGCTGTACGTGAGGCTGCCACATCCCACTTTTCAATCAGCTCACTGGCTGAAACTGGGGCCTTCAACTGGATCGCCAGTGACACTTCGGGCCAACCCTCTTTCCCAGGATGCAGCGTCAAACCACAGTTCGCGATATCCTCCAATGGCACCTTGGCTCGTTCAGCAACAACCGCAAGAAGATTGTCCAATTCTGGCGAAAACGCTTCAATTACCTGATCACCGATGCTGCTTTCCAGAATGGATGCCAAGTTGAACGTTGCCACAACTGCCGGGCCTGGTGGCAGATACTCGAGTAATGGATTTTCTTTGTCGGCAGCATACGGTGACACATACAGCAACTGATCATCCTCGACCAGCTGATAGCCATCTGTTGCGCTACCCTTCTTTGCTTTTCCTTTCGTTCGCCCACCATCCTCTCGTTCATCATCATCGTCATCATCACGATTTGAAACACGGGGAATGACTGCTGGTCTCGGTGGACGCACTTTTTCTGCTGTCGTTTCTTCTTCCGGGCTCGATGGCACCAGCAATCCGATCATCAGCAACAGGATCGCAACACACATTGCGCCGAGTACGAATGGAGCCTTTGATCTTTTCTTGCGCCTTGCACGGCGTGCGGGAGGGTTCTCTTCACTGGCAACAGGTGGTGGACTCGGCGGCACGGCCGTCTGGGACTGGACTGCCACTGACTTACCCTTGGCCTGCTTCTCAGCGACAACAACCGATCCTTTACCTTTGTCCAAGTCAGCGTTCTTAACGGAGACAGCAGGCCCACCAGACTCAACTCGATCATCTTCCGTGTTGATCTCAGCTGCCGATACATTCGCCACCCCAATGCCACTCGGGGGTCGAGGCTGGGATTTTGCCGGCGTTTCTCCTACAGGACCTTGATTGGATTTACCTCGTTCATGCGCTGACGGCTTGTCGGACAAAGTTGATTTTGTCTCTGTGACAACGGGAACGCTTTCAACTGGATTTTCTGTTTGGCCCGTGTCCACAGAAGTGGTCTTTGCCGAGACCAGTGGCAAAATCGTAGTCAAAGCGTTGGATAACTGCTTGGCTTCGGCAAACCGTGAAGCTGGAGCCTTGGCCAGTGCAAAAGCAAGAACGCGGTACAAAGGGTCCCCGCTTTCCCCCTTTTTCACTGCCTCAGTCAGTTCAGGAGGCGTTACTTTGGCATGAGCTTGAACAAGCTGGTCGGTAGAATCGCCGTCAACAGGGAATCTTCCGCTGGCCAAACGGAACAAAAGGCATCCAAGAGCATAAATGTCTGTTGCCGCGGTACACTCTTGTCCCGAATTACTGAATTCGGGTGCGGCATAGAAGCCAATTTCCTCCTGTCCGTCAAACCAGCCGGTTGGTTGCTTCACCATTCCCGCTGGCGGCCCGGAAGGATCTCGCAACAGTATCGTCCGGCCATCTTTCCCCATCCAAACCTGCTCCGCCCTGACAGCTCCATGAACGAGCGGCCTTTCGTGCATGGCTGCCAGTGCATCTGCGAGGCAAATACCCAATTCACAAACTTGACGAGGACTGAGCTGCACTCCATCGGCCAAAAGACCAGAGAGAGAGCGTCCCTCAGGCAACTCCGTGAACACAAGTGTCCATGCCTGCTGCGTCTCATTATCAAAATGTTGCAGGTGACCGTCTTCCACTTCCTGGTGCGCCGTAAGCCATTGCTCCCGACCGCCTGACAGCTGGTCCGCTGCAACGCGGAACAACACGCCCACACGCTGATCGTCGAGACGAGACACCGGGATCCAGCGACGAAGTGGATCCGGACCTGCCTGCGCCCGGACGAGATAATTTCCTGATCTGATTTCCCGGGGCGGATCGGAAAGCAATGCTTGAGCCTGAAAATCCGTCAAAACCCCCCGTTGGACCAGAAAACCAGCCAGCTCACCACTGTCACTCGGTGGAGTCCCTGCATTTGCATTGGCATAGTCAGCAGCAAGCCCCTTGCAACCGGTTGCATCCGCAACACCTGACTTGACCAGCCCTTTCCAGAATTCGCCCAATGCGATTGACATAAGAGTAATTTAATCCAACTAGGTTTCTCGGGTGTCACGCAACACCCTTCATTCTACGTCATGATCCAGCTTTCGCCGACCTCATCCCGAAAGCGAGCGACAACTTCATCTCCAGCGATCGAAATGGGGGGGGGGTAGAACCAGGTCACGCATGGATACGACCAAACGGCATCTTTGAGGAGATGTGTGACCGCACTACACTTGTCATAGTGCGAACCTGCCAGCGACACTCTGCTTAGCGAATTACGATACTTCAGCCAGAAAAATGTGGGTGCTGCACACTACCGCAAGCACTGAAAAGCCCATTTCTTCGCAGTACAGTTTCTTGAATCGCTGTCCCACGGGAAACAACCAACCCACAAGGTCGCTCTCATGGTAACCAGCACAACCGGTTTTAGCTGAATATTCGAAACCAATCGGATGCTCACGTCTCGAAAGATAAGAGCAACAAAAGTGAACATTGTCTACCTAACGACCGAAGCTGTTCCCTTTGCTAAAACGGGTGGATTGGCTGATGTGTGCGGCACTCTTCCTTCACGAGTCGCAGCATTGGGTCATCGCGCGGCAATCATCATGCCAGCATTCCGTAGCGTCTATCAAAGCCATGCCGGAGTCGAGCCAACTGACATCAGTTTTGCCATCCCGATGAGTCCCAGAAAACTTGTCGGCTGCCGACTTCTGCGGGGACGACTTCCCAGCGCACACCACGTGCCGGTCTGGTTCATCGATCAACCCCAGTATTTTGATCGAGATTCACTCTATGGAACAGCAACGGGAGACTACCCGGACAATGCAGAACGATTTGCATTTTTCTGTCGAGCCGCGATTCAGGCGATGCAGCGAATCGGCTGGAACTTTGACATCGTCCATTGCAATGATTGGCAAACTGGTCCGATACCCTCGCTGCTCGCGGCTGACAGAGATCTATCTCCTGCCTTGGAAAACCACGCGACATTCATGACGGTTCATAACCTGGCCTATCAGGGCAACTTTGCCAAATCCGCATTCGAGTGGCTGGGACTCGATTGGAGCCATTTCAATCAGAATGAATTCGAGTTTTACGACCGCGTGAATTTTCTCAAAGCCGGGATCGCGGCAGCGGACACGATCACGACCGTCAGTCCCAGATACGCAAAAGAAATTCAAACTGCCGAACATGGTTGTGGGTTGGAAGCCGTTCTGGAAAATGTTGCTGACCGGGTATCAGGAATCACGAACGGAATTGACCAGAGCATCTGGAATCCAGAAACCGACACCAAGCTGGTAGCCAATTACGACGTAAAAACGTGGCAAGAGGGGAAGCTGGCAAATAAAAAGGCTTTGCAACAGCAATTCGGTCTTGAGCAAAGCGATGACGTTCCAATGATCGGTCTGGTGGGAAGGTTAGCCGAGCAAAAAGGCTGGGATCTCATATTGCCTGTCTTGCACTGGCACCTTCGTGAAAATCGTCCCACGCAGTGGATCGTACTAGGGAGTGGAGACGCTCACTACGAGCGTCAACTACGTGAACTCAACGAGGCACACCCAAATCGATTTGCGTTGCATGTCGGATTCAATGACATGCTCGCACACCGAATTGAGGCGGGTTCTGACATTTTCCTGATGCCAAGCCACTATGAACCCTGCGGACTCAACCAGCTGTACAGCATTCGTTATGGAACAGTCCCGATCGTGACTCCAACCGGAGGATTGGCCGATACCGTCACTGACTGTGATGAACAATCACTCGCCAACAGAACAGCCACAGGGTTTCACCTTCACACCGTGACCGCGCAGGGGCTTGACGACGCGATCGGCAGAGCCCTGTATCTGCGCTACCACCAACCGAGATTGTGGGCACAGATCATTGACACAGGAATGTGCCAAGATTGGTCATGGAAGAAAAGTGCGATGGAATACGAATCCCTCTATGCGAAAACACTAGCCCTTAAGTCCGCTGCAAAGCGAACTGAATAACGCTTGCTGTAAAAGCTCGGCTAATTCCTGCTTCTCACTCTGAGAATGCCGTGAAATGGGTTACTATTTCGGCACACAGGAGAGAGCATCACGAGTGAACGACACGGTGGTCGGCTCAAAATCTGCGGAGCGCCCCATGATCGAGGCAGCAAGTCCAAAGCCTACAGAAGACCTCGCCGGACATCCGTCATGCCAGCCTGGCGAATCGCGATTTGACCCGGTCACCGGGACTTGGACCCTGTTTGCTCCCCACCGCTCCCAACGCCCTGATGAATTCGTGGAAACCCGGGAACGGGTTCACAGCCAGCTTGAATGCCCGTTCTGCCCAGGAAATGAAAACACAACACCGGCGGCAGTCTGGATCGGTCATTGCGATGACGTACCAATCTTGAATCCTTCAGGGCCACAGAAAGAGCGGCTGCCATCGGACGATCAAGCTCAAGAGAATTGGACTGTCCGTGTTGTTCCCAATAAATTTCCGGCAGTCAGCAGTGAACGGCCGTCGGAAGAAAAAATCGGGGGTGATAAGAATCGGGGAGCAGTCAATGCAATTACGGAGCATACAACGCCAGATTCAAATCTGTTTCAACGGCGTTGTGTTTCCGGTGGCCATGAGGTGATCATTGAATCCCGCAATCATGTCCAATCACTTACCGAGCTGGATGTTGCCGAAGCCGCTCTTGTTTTCAAGGCTTACCGTGATCGCCTGTTGTACTGGCGGGATGTACCAGGGATAGCCTACATGAGCATCTTCAAAAACGTTGGCAGTAGAGCGGGAGCCTCATTGCGGCATTCGCACAGCCAACTCATCGCTACCGACCGTGTTCCTCCGATGGTATCGACGGTAGCAGAACGTCTCTCAAATCATCACCTGACCCAAGGCAGCTGTCTTGGCTGCGACCTGGTCCGAGCCGAATTGAAGTCACAGTCAAGAATCATTTGGCGTGATGGCAGAGTCGTTGCGTTTTGCCCATTTTCAAGTCATCTTCCATTCCTCGTCCGAGTTACGACATTGGAACATCAGCCCTGCTACGAGGATCTGTCGGACTCGGACATCGAATCAGTTTCACGGCTGGTGAGACGGGTTGTTTCATGGATCGAAAAAGCGCTCCCGGAAACTGCCTATAACTTCTGCCTTCACACCCGCCCACCAGGCTGTAAGGATCCCGCAGATGCCTATCACTGGACGATTGACATCTTTCCCCGGATTACGCAAATGGCAGGTTTCGAATTTGGTAGTCAGTGCATGATCAATCCAGTGCTTCCTGAACATGCGGCAAGCAGACTGCGAAAGTTTGCACGAGCAGAAGACCCCCGTCGGGTTCTATGAGGCCCCGAATGCTCCGGTGAAACCACAGTACCTCTTCGTAGTGGAGGAAACTGCTGCAACGCCACACAAGTCAATGATGTCCAGCTTGCCTTCGCACATTTCAAGATCGTACAAATCAAATGAACTTTGATTGCCCTCGGACCCGATAGTTAAGTCAGGTCAAGTCTGGCGTCTGCGTAAGACAAACCGGACTTGTCGATCGTATGTCGCTTGAACATTGCAGCTTGTGAGATTGACCCAAGGCACTCACAAAATCGGCATTCGGCAATGACTCGCAAGGTCATACAATCAAAGGTTGTACCTACTCAACGACTCAAAATGACGCCAAAGAACATGAAGTCGCACGCAACACTCTGCCTGGTTCTGCACAACCACCAGCCCATTGGAAATTTCGATGGGGTCTTTGAGCAGGCTTACCAAGATAGTTATTTGCCATTCCTGGACGTCTTTGAGCCCTACGAATCACTGCAGATATCTCTGCACACATCAGGCCCGCTGATGCTCTGGTTAGCTGAGCAGCATCCCGAGTATCTGGATCGAATCCGAATGTTGGTGGATGCAGGTCGGATCGAAATCATTGGCGGACCACAATATGAACCAATTCTGACCATGCTTCCATCACGGGACCGGATCGGGCAGATTCAAGCGTACAGTGCATGGCTGGAAAGAAATCTGGGTGCTGCACCAACAGGCATGTGGATGCCAGAACGAGTCTGGGAATCATGCCTTGCCAAAGACATTGTCGATTCTGGAATCAAATATACGGTTCTGGATGATTTTCATTTCCGGGCCGCAGGTCTGGAAGATGACCAACTGACGAGCTATTACCTGACCGAAGACGACGGCCGCATTCTGAAAATTTTTCCGGGGTCCGAGCATCTTCGATACACCATTCCTTTCCAACCAGCCCAGCAGACAATTGATCATTGTCGCCAGATCGCAGACAAGTCCCCCGGAGCGATCCTCACCTTTGGAGATGACGGTGAAAAGTTTGGCACTTGGCCTGACACCAAATCACACGTGTATGAGGATGGCTGGCTGCGCTCGTTTTTTGATGCTCTCGTTGAAAATGCAGAATGGCTTCATACCAAGACCCTGGGACACGCTCTGCGACAGGCAGAACCCGCCGGAAAGGTTTACCTGCCGGACTGCAGTTACCGTGAGATGACAGAGTGGGCATTACCAGTGGAGGCCCAGACACGATTTGATGATGTAATCCATGCCATGGAGAGTCATCAGCGTTGGAGAGATCTCAAGTCGTTTGTGCGTGGTGGCTATTGGCGGAACTTCAAGACAAAGTACGATGAAACCAATGAAATGTATGCTCGCATGATGCATGTAAGCAGACGACTTCTTGATGCTGAGGAAGCCGGTGCCGATGCTGGTGAATTATCAGTCATCAGAGATCACCTTTATCGTGGACAATGCAATTGCCCTTACTGGCATGGCGCGTTTGGTGGAATCTACCTTCCCCACCTGCGAAACGCAATTTTCAATCACCTGATCGAAGCCGATACACGACTCGACAACGTCATGAATCCTGGACCGACAGGAGTTCAAGCGACGGCTGAGGACTACAACTTCGATGGTCTACAGGAGGTGAAACTGAGCAACAACCGACTCTGTGTCTGGGTAGCTCCGGCGCGCGGAGGCAGAATTTATGAGTTTGACGTCCGCACGATCCGACACAACCTGCTGGCCACCCTGCAGCGCCGTCCTGAAAACTATCATCAGAAAGTGCTCAAAGGTCCCAGCAAGGACAGTGAAGAAGTATCGAGCATCCATGATCGCATCGTCTTCAAACAGGAAAACCTCGATCAGCACCTGCATTACGACAAGTTTCCGCGAAAGAGCCTGATGGATCATTTCTATGATGTTGATGCGACTCTGGAGACTGTGTCCAGTGGGGAAACAATGGAACGCGGGGACTTTGTTGACCTGCCTTATGAAACCAAACTGCGACGGGGATCCGATCGAGTACAGGTGCAAATGCGACGTGATGGAAACGCGTGGGGCATACCACTGACCATCACCAAAGCAGTGACGATGTTTGCGGACAGCAATCGCATTCTGCTCACGTACCTGCTCGAGAATCTGCCACCGGAAAAAACACTGCACTTCGGAATTGAAATGAACTTTGCAGGTTTACCAGCGGGTGCGGATGATCGATATTTCAGTGACATCGAAGGTAAGCAACTAGGGCAACTCGGAACAAAGCTTGATTTGTCGGAGGTTCTTGGCTTGAGCCTTTCAGACCGATGGCTGGGCATCGATGTCTCTCTTGAAATCGACCGCCCCAGTGGAATCTGGGCCTACCCTGTTGAAACGGTGAGCCAGAGTGAAGCCGGGTTCGAACTGGTCCACCAAAGTGTATGCGTTCAACCCCACTGGCTTGTTCATGGAGATGCAGATGGCCGGTGGTCCGTCGAAATTGAAATGACAACAGCGTGTGAGGAACAGACAGAAACGCTTTCCGAAGAACAAGTCATCCGTTTGTAACACATCCTACAAACACTCAAACTCTCACGATGACGCCGCGATAAATTTTCAGTCTCTTACGCGATCTGGATCAGGCAAGACGTTTTGGAACGGGGAACTCAAGCACGAATTTTGTACCTCGCCCCACCTCGCTCTGAACACTGATCCGGCCACCATGGGCCTCAATGATTTTTCTTGCTGTAGGCAAGCCCAGTCCGGAGCCACCATCCTTAGTGCTGTAAAACGGCTCGAACATGTGCAACACAGTGTTGTCATCAACGCCGCTTCCCGTATCAATCAGGTCCAAGGCAACACTTTTGCGAGTGGTGTAGGTCCGAACCATCAATTGCCCCCCCGATCCCATGGACTCCAGTGCATTCTTGACCAGATTCATCAAAGCTGCCTGCAAGGAATCACTGTGCAGCAGAATCGCCGGCAGATCTGGATCAAGATACTTTTCGACACCGATCCCATCAGCATCAGCCTGCGCTTGGTAAGCACGCAAAACCATCTGGATCTGATCATTCAAACTACCCGGAAGCAAATCGATATCGCGAAGGCGGGTGTACTTGAGAAAATCGCGTAGAAGTCCCTCCATTCGTTCACACTGGCTTCTGACGATGTCAACCCGTTCCAGTGAACGCCGACTGCCAGGCGAATCCAATTCCACGAGATCTTCACTGAGCAAATCAATGTTCATGTGATTCACCGTCAACGGATTCTTGATCTAGTGGGCAAGAGATCCAGCCAATTCCGCCAATTCTTCATACCGGGCCCGCATGGGATCAATTTCGGTATCGTTTTCGACACTGGACATGGGGACTCGCTGACAGAGATTACAGAGAACGCTTCACTGAATTGTAGCGACCAAAGTGTCCGTGGAAATGATGCCCGTGGTTGGCTTTCTGGGATGACAAACTGCCTGAAATCGCTTCAATGCCCTCGTCCCCATCCCGCAAGCTGTGGCCAACGTCTCCACACCGAGAGGAAAGCCTGATCTCCAAACCCTTTTTACGGAAAAAACCCGACTGGCCCAATCTGACCGGGGTCTTTCTTTACACGTTCCATGGACGTTTTGGAAATGACTCCAAGGGAGTTTATCTGCGTGATTTCAACAATTTCAGGTTTGTTGACGCACAGGGGATGGCAGACCAGACGTCAAGCCTGACCGAAACGCCATGGTTTTGTTTGACGACGCCACCTTGTCGAGACACCTGATCGAACCGTAATCTGAGGCCTGCTGACTACTTCTTTCCCAACCCCGCCAAACCGCCATGTCCACCGCCAGCCAAGACAAATCGACGAGCTCCGATCCGTACTTCCAGTCTCTCTTCGCCGAGCGAATTGGTGGAGCGAATTACGGGAAAGACACCGAAATCTACAAGTTCGAAAAAATCAAGCGAGCTAAACGTAAAGCGCTCACCGATCATCCCGACCGCGAACTCCTTGATTTTGGCATCGGAGAAAATGACTCAATGGCAGACCAAGCCATTCGGGACGTGATGTCACAGGAGATCAACCAGCCAGAAAACCGTGGTTACGCTGACAACGGTGTTTCCGAATTCAAACAGGCTGCAGCACGTTTCATGAAACGCCGTTTTGATGTGCAGCTTGATCCAGAAACTCAGATCAACCACTGCATTGGCAGCAAACCTGCTTACGCAATGCTTCCCGCATGCTTCATCAATCCCGGTGACATCACTCTCATCACAGTGCCGGGATATCCCGTCGCAGCAACCCACACTCGCTATTACGGTGGCGAAGTATTCAATCTGCCACTTCTGGCGGAAAACAACTTCATGCCTGATTTGGATTCAGTTCCTGATGATATTTATCAAAGAACCAAGATCCTCGTACTTAATTATCCCAACTCACCTACAGGAAGAACGGCAACGGCTGATTTTTACGCCAAAGTAGTTGCTCTGGCAAAAGAAAAACAATTCGTAGTCGTGCAGGACGCTGCTCACATCATGCTGACATTCGATGGAGAACCACTCAGTTTCCTTCAAACACCGGGTGCGATGGACGTGGGTGTTGAAGTTCATTCAATGAGCAAAGGATACGACATGATCGGCTGGCGGATGGGATTTGTTTGTGGCCATCCCCGAATCGTTTCTGCATTTGCCGACGTCAAAGATAACAGCGACAGTGGCCAGTTCATTGCCACCCAAAAGGCAGCAGCGGCAGCATTGGACAATGACGCAATTCCTGATCAGGTCAACCTGAAGTATCGTCGACGCCTGGAAAAACTCGTCAGCACACTCAACGAATGTGGATTTGAGTGTGAACTTCCAGGAGGCACCTATTTCCTGTATGCAAAATCACCGGTCGGTACCCAATCAGGCAATTCATTTGCAGCCGCAGAAGATGCTACCCGCTATCTCATCGAAGAACATGGCATCGTGACCGTTCCGTGGGACAATGCCGGCGCGTACCTGAGATTCAGCGTCACCTACGTTGCCGAGACGGAAGCCGATGAAGACGCCTTGATGGCAGAAACGAAACGTCGGCTCGGTGACGCTGGGCTAAGCTGGTAATCATCAAACAAAATCGACACTCATAAGTGTCATCATCGTCTCCTGAACTTGCTGCTTGGGCACCAAGCAGAACGATACTTCTGGCGCATTAAAAACAGTAATCTGCAGCCGTCATTGTAGTTACGAAAAAAGCCGCTCATGTCCATGAGCGGCTTTTTGCGATTTATGTCGATTGAGTGAATTCAACTAACACTTTTCAGCATGGCAACCAAGCGACTCTTGGTGCGAGCAGCTGCGTTTCGATGGATCAGATTTTTGCTCGCCGCCTGATCAATTTTCTTTTGGGCAACGATGTATTCCGATTGGGCCAGATCTTTATTGCCAGCAGCGACTGCTTCTTTCACTTTGCGGATTTGTGTCCGCATGTTGCTCTTTCCGGCTCGGTTGTGCATCCGACGCTTATCATTCTGCCGAAGTCGTTTCTTGGCGCTGGCTGTATTTGGCATGATTTCAAAGAAAACGCGTTTAACGCGTCAAAGTGGGGATTTGGGGACGTATCAATTCTTTGGGCCGCGTAGTATGGCAACCTATCAAGCATCTGTCCAGAACGCTCGCTAGTTTAATTTCGAATTGAGCTGGAAAGGGTCGTTTTGCACGTAATATGCCAAAATATGCCACTTCCTTTCAGTAGGCGAGCTACTCCGACTTATCTTCACAGATGGGGCTCCCTATCAATCTGCCGGTAGTCCCGCAAAAGCAAAAATTCGGTCAGAAAGGTCGAAAATGGCTCCCAACGATACCGAGAACAATAGCCGTGCCATTGGGCTGCTGTGGATCTGCGATCTCGCCGTGGAGCCTGGAATCTTATTACGCAAGATCGCTGTGGAGCGGAAAACCGCTGACACCGGATTGAAAGCAATCATGCCTGCCATGATTGCATCGCCTGATTTCCATGCTCCCGCTGTTTGAGCCCCCACCTGTATGGCATGGCACGGCTTTACGGATCATCCACCCAATCTGTCCCGTTTAGGAGGTGGAGAGCGGATCTGACAATGGCTTCGCAGTCACTGAGCCAATGTTGTTCAATTCCTTGAAACAGCCATCTGGCGAGACTCCTTGTGCCAAGGACACAATGGTAGCCATGAATGGTGCCGTTTACCTAATCGGAGCAGGCCCCGGGGATCCCGGCCTGCTGACAATCCGAGGAGCTGAATTATTAGCGAAGGCCGATGTCGTCCTTTACGACGGACTGAGCAATTCTGACCTTCTCCTGCACGCCCCCCAAGCAGAACACATCTGTGTTGGGAAACATGGACAATCGCGCATTTGGAAACAGAGTGAAATCATTCAAGAAATCCTGCATCATGCAATGTCGGGCAGAATCGTGGCCCGGCTCAAAGGGGGCGACCCCGCCGTCTTTGCTCGAACCGCTGAAGAAGTCGAAGCAGTGAGATCTGCAGGCTTACAATTTGAAATTGTGCCGGGAATCACCGCCGCATTGGCTGCTGGCTCATTTGCTGGAATTCCGATCACCCATCGTGGACTCGCCTCGGCTGTTGCCTTGGTAACTGGACATGAAGAACCATCCAAATCCCAATCCGCTTTGGACTGGAATGCACTGGCAAAGTTCCCGGGAACCTTGGTTATCTACATGGGAGTCACGACAGCCGAATCGTGGACTCAAGCGCTCCTTCAAGCTGGAAAAGCGGCTGATACCCCAGCAGCCCTGATAAGGCGTTGCAGTCTTCCTGATCAACAAACCATTCACTGCCGGCTAGATGAGATTGCCGGTCACCTGACACCGGCAAGCCGGTTTCGGCCGCCCGTGATTGTGATTCTTGGTGAAGTAACCCAACTGGCAACAACCATGAACTGGATTCAGGATCGCCCACTTATCGGCCGGACAGTTCTCGTTACACGTCCCGAGGAACAAGCTGAAGCTCTGGCCAAACCACTGCGAGACTTAGGTGCTCGAGTGCTCAAGCAACCGGCCATTGCGATTGAACCACCGCAAGATTGGCAACCAGTCGACTCGGCTATTGCCAAGTTGAGCGAATATGACCTGCTCATTTTCTGCAGTCACAATGGAGTTCAGTTTTTCCTCAACCGACTCGAAACGCGCGGTGGCGATATGCGAGCGTTGGCAGGACTGGAAATTGGCTGCATCGGAAAAAAAACTGCTGCTGCACTTGAACAATTTCACCTGCATTGTGATTTAATGCCAGACACATTCCATGCGGAAGCAATGGCGAGTCTGATTGGTCCACGAGTAAATGGAAAACGCATCATCGTGATCCGTGCGAGTCGTGGGAATGACCAACTTGCAATGCAGTTGGCGGCACTGGGGGGTAATGTGACGCAAGTGATTGCGTATCAACACAGCGATGTGACTATGTGCGATACAAGCATCAACGAAGCCGTATCAAATGGCGAAGTTGACTGGATCACTGTCACAAGCAGTGCCACCGCTGAAAGTTTGCACCGCATGTTTCCCGACTCAATGAATTCCATGAAAATTGCCAGTCTCAGTCCTATCACCTCCAGAAAACTCAAAGAACTTGGCTACCCGATTCAGGCAGAAGCAAGTCCCTTCACGATCGAGGCATTAGTCGAAGCATTAGTGAAAGCAGAACAATGATTCCAAAACGTTATCAAAAGATGCATCAATCACATCCCGAATTGATGGAGGCATATGAATCCTTTGGAAAAGCAGCCAAGGACGCAGGGCCGCTATCCGCAAGAGAAATTGCATTGGTAAAATTAGCCATCTCACTGGGTGCGGGCCTGGAAGGTGCTTCTCATTCCCACTGCCGCAAAGCATTGGAAGCAGGCTGCCAACCTGAAGATTTGACACATGTCTCCATTCTCACCGCCCCCACACTCGGGTTTCCATCCATGATGCGATCAAAATCCTGGGTAGAAGCTGTCATACCGGATCCAAATAACGACTGAACCCATCATGGCTACTGTTTTGGGTGTCGTCCTCTGTGGCGGAGCTTCTTCCCGGATGGGACGTGACAAGGCAAAAATCGAACTTGCCAGTGGAATGAACTTCCTCGAGCACGCTGTGGAAAGATTGAAACCGGTCTGTGATGAAGTCTGCCTTGCTGGAAGATCCCACTGGAATGACAGCCTCGTCGCATTACCTGACCCGACTCCAAATCGCGGACCAATTTTCGGTGTCCTCGAAGCAATCCGGTATGCGATGCAACGGCATCACGCATGCCTGATTACACCCGTCGATATGCCGCATCTCACTTGTCACGACCTGCAAAAACTCGTGTCTGGCTGGCAAACCGACGATCGGCTCACCTACGCAGTCAGTCAGCCAGATCAAAAAGTGCAGCCACTAGTTGGGGTTTACCCCATTCATCTCCATGACTCCATTTCACAACACGCAACATTCGACGCAAGTCTTACTCGTTGGATCAAAAGTCAACCTGCAACGGTAATCGCTTTGGAAGAATCACATTGCCAGAACATCAATCATCCTGAGGATCTGCCCTGACAAAACGTTGTCACCCTGAATCTCACTGTCAATGCTCTCGCCGCATACAAGTCTCAGCAACAATCTCACTTGGAGCAAAGCTGAAGTATCCCGGCAACCAGCTGATACTATTGATCCCCACGCTCACACGTACAGTGACTTCGGAACCTGGCTCGGCTGACTCGAGATTCGTTGGATCGGTCACAATCACCGATTCCTCGATTCCTTGAACGAGAAGTTCATCTTGGATTATTTGAGTCACCTCACCTAGACTTCCCATTGGTCTTACGGCGACACGTGCGCCCTCACGTGTCGCATGAGTTATCGTCTGCTTCACAAGCATCAAACGGCTAATTTCAATCAGCCCGAATGTGAAGAGAATCATCACAGGAGCAATCACTGCAAACTCGACAGCAGAACTGCCTCGCCTTGCAGTCAAAACGCGTTGGTAAATTGCTTTTTTCATGACAGTGTTTCCCAGATGAATTGATACTTCTTTTCGCTATTCAACCAGCATGACTGGCGTCAATAAATGACTTGAGTGGTTCTGTCCTGACCAATCAACTTTGATCCCTCGACCAACCACCGTCGCCGGCTGCACAATGACCCTCTTCTGACTTTTCTTTCCTGTTAACTTGACGTCAAGAATTCGAACCCCTTCAAACTTTACAATTGTGAAGACTGAATTATTGCCCTGGCCAGAGACTTCTGTGAATATTGGCACGATCCGCGTCTTTCCAATCAAACTGGCCAGCTCATCTTTGATACCTGCACTGATCCCGGTATCTCCATTGAGATGCAACTCACCATGTTCATCAAATACCAATGGCTTTCCCAGATCCACAAAGTCCTGACGGGAGATTCCATGAAGGATCTGACGAGCCAGATCGTTTGTACTGTTGTTTGAATCCCCAATATCCACTGTTCCGCGATTACCTGGTGCCCCAGTGCCTTTTGGATACAGGTTGGTCTCAAAAATACCATCACTCCCCGCGACAACTTCGCCATTTTCCATCATGTAGTCATCTACGGTGCTGCCAGCTACAGCAGCCTCCCAACTATCAAGGTCCAAGGCGAGTGGCAGGATCCCGCGGGTCTCATGAACCGTAGGCGGCTCGAAAAAACCTGCGACGGAGCTGAACATCGCTGCTATGGCAGTCGTTTTCAATTCCTGACTTTCACGGCCTGTCAACGCTGCGTAGAACAGTGGTAATTCAGTATTTGTGCCGTTGTCTCTTCGCAGGGTAATCCGGACTGCTTGTGCCTCACTGACATTCGCCAGACTCCATCCGGTAACTGGATCATATTTTCCCAGTTCGACATCCGCTTGTGTTACCAAGGGTGTGATTTCACCTACATGATTGTTGGCAGCAACATGATTCGCTGCGTCCGCTACAAGTAAAGGTAAATTATTACCCAACTCAGCACTTTCTGCGCGTTGCGCAAATATCTCCCAGCAACCCGCCATGGCTGCAGCATCTGCCGATCGCCGTAATTCTGTTTCGGCCACATGGATGTAACCAAGGTCAATTGTGATTGCCATCAGAGTTGCGAGGGTAACCATAAGGAATACACCCAGGACAGCGGCTGCTCCACGATGCAAGTGCTTCCCCGGAAAGCGCTTCACCGGACTATCCAATGAACCGCGTGCTTTATCTTCATTCGTCATTGCTGTATCTCCAGGCAGACAAGGAAACTTGTAGCAGAAGTCCATTAGAAATTTTCAAGTTCAAGGTTCTGGTTTTCAGCAAGAACCTCAACACGACCATCTGTGTAAAAGCGTCTCACAGCTTTGAGAGTGACACGGGAGACGCGGTTCTTACCGAAACCAATATCAACATTCTCAATACTCTGCTGATAACGGTAATTCGCAAGATTCACGCTGTTTCCGGGAATCATTCGCACCAGGTATCCTGCCCCACCAAAGTTTCCCCAATCGCGACCGTAACCATCGCGAACCGCGTACCACGTACTTTGGTTGATTACTGCCATGACGCTTGTCCAGCGGATGCAATCGTCGTCGGTGGTCAGATTCTTTCGCGTCGCACTGCGCGTCTCGTCCACGGCGCGGTCTTCCATCAGTGCCGCAACATGGAAACCGCCGCTCGAATAATCATCAGCCGCGTGATAATTCATTTGCAGCTGAAAATAACTGTCGTCCAACAGATGGTTGGGCGACATGAAGAAAGTGATCTGTGGAGAATTGTTGGTTGCATCGGGTTCATTCACCACGAGCTCCCAATCCTCTTCGATCTTGTAGACCGATGGCTCTCCAGCAAAAGCCATCTGGGCTATCGGGCTTCCAAAGAGCCCAAGCGTTAACCCAAGAAGTGCCAAAATCGGCTTGCGCAGCAAGGCGCCACTACGATGCAACATCGTTACGCTCCCAAACTAGAGTGACTCAAGGTCAATCCTTCAATTCAACCGTTCGGCGGTCTGGCGATCCGTCAATTGACGGACCCATGACTTTGCGTCCCACACTTACGTGTGGTTTGCCTTTATCGTGGAGAATAAAGTGGAGAGCGGAAGAAGATGAAAAAGTTGACTTGCCAATGGAAACCTTATGCCAACTGTTCCCAACAGGCGGCTACTTTACAGGTCAATTGTCGTACGTGTTTGATAATGACTCTCAGCTATATGCAATTTGACGGTTGTAACGATTAGTCGAATTACTTAAGTTTCGCGGCGCAAAGACCCGTTTAAACGCCATCCCATCGAAGTAAAACGCCAAAAATGAAATTCAAACTTCCTAATGAAGCCTTAATCTCTCTTTCACATGAATTGCAGCCTGTTTCAACCGAAGCGCTCGAAACAAACCACCAAGGCAGAATTCTGGCGGGTACAGTCACCGCCGATCGTGATAGCCCAGCGGCGGATGTTTCGGCTATGGATGGTTACGCAATTCGCATGACTCAAGTGCAGCCCGAGGCATCCCTGCCTGTCATGGGTGAATCAGCTGCGGGTTCGCCAGCTCCGGAGATGCCATCCCATGGAGTATTGCGTATTTTCACGGGAGCGATCGTTCCTCAGGGATGTGATGCCGTCATCAAACGTGAAGATACCGAAGAATTGGGCTCGGAAATCCGGCTCAAGTTGTCTCCCGCTGAAATATCCGAGGGCCAACATATTCGCCGAGCTGGCGAAAATGCCACGAAAGGCTCAACCGTCCTCAAACCCGGCATCGAGATCAACGGTGCCCATAAAGCTACCATGGCTAACTTTGGATGCTCAACAGTTGCTGCGTTCCGGCCTGTTCGAGTCACCATCCTGACAACAGGAAACGAAGTTGGGACCTTTCAGCAGGAAGCTCCCATGCCATGGCAACTCAGGGACAGTAACCGTGAATCAATCGCAACTCTCCTTGCTGCACGCAACTGGATCTCGATCGTCTCAGTCGAACACTGCATCGATGACCGAAACCAACTGCATGACACACTGGCTGACCGTCTGAAGACGTCAGATGCCATCCTGATGACAGGCGGGGTATCCATGGGAGACTACGACTATGTTCCCGATGTAATAAGAGACCTCGGTGGCAAGGTGGTTTTTCATGGTCTCCCAATCCGCCCAGGCAAACCTGTCCTCGGTGCCGCAACCAATGACGGAAAGCTACTTTTGGGGCTACCGGGAAATCCAGTCAGTGCCACCATTGGCTGCCAACGCCTGGGCATTCCTCTACTTGCCTGCATGGCAGGAAAAAGCGATTGGCTACCCAAAGCACCAGTAGTACAACTTGCAAACAGTGGAAACAAATCCATACCGTTAACTTGGCTGCGATTGGCAAAGCTGGTTGACAATGGAGTGGCTGAACCTGTCATCACGCAAGGCTCGGGAGACCTGGTGTCACTTGGTAACAGCGACGGATTTGTAGAGGTTCCACCCCAACAGAGTGGAGAAGGTCCCTGGCCATTTTATGCCTGGTAAAAAGAGCATCTGCGGGAAATGAACCGTGAAAACAGCATGACTCGCCTTGATGCCAGAAAGCGAAGTGTAAGCTCAGCTTCATACTTGGGATCCAAGTCCGGATGGTGCCAAACCATTTGAGAAACACCCCGAATTTTCAAAATCACCATGATCTTCATTGCTTGCCATCTCAATCTTTGAACGTTTCAACCAACAGGCTATGACACAGGAACCCACCAATCCCTATCAGCCAGTCGCCTCGTTAACTGATGAAAATGAGCACGGCAAATCCGAGATACAGTTCCAACTGACACGGCGTATCCTTCGAACGGGTGAATCGAGGTACGTGATCTATGCGTCTTCAAACCGCCGGCTCATCGCCTCGCTGGCAATCATTACTCTGAGTACCATTTTGTTCATCGCAGCTCTGCCCTACGGCATTCATACGTTCATCACGTCGATGATTATTACGTTAGTGGGCGCAGCGTTTGTATACTCAGCGTTGTTGTACCGATCCAGAATTGAGGCTCGCCAAAACCTGATCCAATACGGAATGGTTGATGGCGCGACCTGTACAGTCTCCATGTCCGCTGGCCAATTCACGTTCACGACACCTGCAGGAAAATTTCATTGGCCTGCAAGCGACTTGAGAATCTACAGAATTCCCAAAGGCCACCTGCTGTTGCCACGTGAGCGAGTTTTCCTGATGATTCCAAAAGCAAACGACTCGACACGTGCAGAATACAAACAATTGATCAAAGCCATCAAAAGCCATTGAGAATCGATGACAAGCACAACCCACGGTGCGGGTTCGATCAGCAACCGAATACCGGCATCAGGCCAGAATATCAGTGGCTACGTTGCCATGTACATCTGTCAGACGAAAATCACGGCCTGCATACCGGTACGTCAATTGCTCATGATCAAGTCCCATTAGATGCAGGATGGTTGCGTGCCAGTCATGGATGTGGCACTTGTTCTCGACGGCTTCATAACCGTGCTCATCGGTTGCTCCATAGCTATAGCCACCCTTCACACCTCCACCAGCCATCCATGTGGTATAGCCTTTGTTGTTGTGATTTCGGCCATCTCCGCCCTGTGCCGCTGGTGTCCGTCCGAATTCTCCACCCCAAATCACCAAAGTGTCTTTCAACAAGCCACGTTGTTTCAAGTCTCGCAGAAGTCCTGCGATGGGCAAATCGCAAGCCTCAGCGCGGGCTTTATGATCTGTTGTCAGATTTACATGCTGGTCCCAATTTCCATGGGTGACCTCCACGAACCGAACCCCCGCTTCGACAAAACGTCGGGCCAGCAGGCACTGTTTACCGAAATTGGAAGTCGCTGTCTCATTGATTCCATACATGCTGAGTGTCTTTTCGCTCTCGCCCGACGTATCCATCAGTTCGGGCATGGCGTCCTGCATCCGAAATGCCAATTCATATGATTCAATCACTCCCTCTACACCGGGATGATACTGGTCGCGTTGCAACTTACCCCGATTCAATGACTGAATGTAATCCAACTGCCTTCGTTGCTGTTTATCGGAGAGCTTTGGATTTTTGATATCCGGAACCGATTCACCACCGCCATCTCTGGAAAAGCGTGGAATGCTGCGTCCGCTTCGTCCCACCTTTGTCCCACCATAAATGGCTGGCAAAAATGAACTACCATAATTTCGCGCCGTTCCGGATGGAGGACTCAGTGATACAAAACCAGGCAAGCTGTCGTTCTCTGTTCCGAGACCATAAAGTGTCCACGCACCCAACGATGGTCGAATGAACTGCGCCGTTCCTGTATGCATCTGCGTCAAGGCGCCGGGATGCACTGGCTGATCACATTGCATAGAGCGGATCAGGCAGAGATCGTCGGCTTGTTTTGCGACCTCTGGAAATACATCCGAAATCCACAATCCGCTGTCACCTCGTTGGCGAAATTGCCACGGTGACTTGAGCAAGGAACCACCATACTTACCGCGTTTGCCATGGTCCCTGGCCAACTGTGGCTTGTAGTCGAAGGTATCAACATGAGAGGGTCCTCCCTGCATGCACAGAAAAATCACCCGTTTGGCTCGCGGGGCAAAGTGCGGTGATTTTGGTGCGAGCGGATTCAGATCAGACGCTTTCGAGTTTCCAACGCCTTGTGCCGCCGCACGATTAGCGAGGCCTGCAAACGCAAGATACCCAAATCCAGCAGACACAGATTTTAGAACATTTCGACGAGAATGCATGAGAATGAGTCCATTGTATTTTGAGGCAGGACTCCGTTGAGAGTCCTCAAAGAAGCATCAGTCGATATAACGAAATTCGGCAGATGCAAACAAACTCTGACACAAGACCGACAAAGTGGAACTAGTCATCGAACGTGTCTGCCCTCCGTACGATCGGACAAGACTTTCGGTTGCGCGACGCTCACCGGATGTGGGTGGACGTCCATAGGCAAGCACAAACATCAAGTTGATTTGATCATTAACACTTCCGCTACTACTTTTTATGCGATCTGCAAAGCCATTGCTTTGCCTGATCACAAATGGGTTGTTCATCATGTACAACGCCTGATTGGCAGTATTGGATGCCTCACGCACGCCAGTGACTGTATTGGCATCAGCGAAATCAAAAACATCCAAGGACCTTGGCGTTTGATCGCGAACAATTGGTAGATAAACACTTCGATACTTGGCATTTTCCATGTCCAGACTGCCACCAACCTTTGCGCTTGCTTCACGCACTGCAGACTCGATCATGGCTCTTTGACCGGCTGTCGCTCGACTGAGCATGGATCGACCAGCTGCCTGACCTGCTGGGAGATTTTCACGACCGCGTTGAAAGCCGCTCCTCGATCGTGAGTTTGGCTGGCTTGAGCCCGGCAGACGTCCTCTCCCCGCCATTCCGGGCCGTCCAGTCCCGTTGCGAATATCATTGGATCGACTGATTCCCCGGGTACCCGCAGCTGATCGATTGTCACGCTGCAAGGCATCCATCACATTTTTTCTTGCCAGCTCCGCGATCTGTCTTGCTTTCTCGCGTGGATCTCCCAACGCCCCATCGCGAACTCGCACATACCCTGCCTTCGCGACCTCCGAACCTCGCGGGCGCTCTAAATCAATTTCCCCACTGATACTCAGCATTGCATCCCGAATTGCTTCTGCATCAAGTCGCCTGGGGTTTGCTCGCCAAAGCAGAGCATTGTCCGGATCGTACTCGTGGTGATGAGCATCGTACGCTGTACTCATTCGATAGACCCGTGAGCTTGCAATCTGACGGATCAAGCTTTTGACCGACCAGCCAGACTCCATGAACTCCACAGCCAAGTAATCCAACAGTTCTGGATGACTTGGCGACTGGCCAGTAACACCGAAATTCTCGGTTGAGGTAACGATGCCCTGCCCTATCATGTGCTGCCAGATACGATTCACCATCACTCTGGCAGTCAACGGATTCTCATCACTGCCCAACCAGTTAGCAAACTCAAGCCGTCCACTGGACCCATCTTCAATTGAAACGGATTCGGAACATAGGACCTGAGGGAAACCGCGGGAAACCATCTGAGCCGGTTGATCAATTTCGCCGCGAACCAGAAGTCTTACATTGAATGGTTCACCTTTCTCCTGAACGCCCATGCAATAGCTGTGCGGATTTCCATTTTCATCGACCACTGCGAGCTTGGTGGACAATTCAGATAATCGGTTCGCGGTCCGCAAACGATTGCGAGTGGCCTCCTGAGCGTCAATTTTTCCGGTTGCCCGATCACGTCGCGACTGTGACGCCTCGGCCATCGTCGTCGTGATTTCTGAACGAAGATCAGCCAACTCTTTCGCACTGTAAGTCGGGTCGTACGGGTTTGGATCATCAATCGGTAATAACAGTAAGCTGCTGTTACGTTTGGCTTGTGCCGTGCTAAACGTCCCGAATTCAGAAGGTGGTGATCCCCAATAAGTTGTTGAATTGGCGAAAATGCCTGCCAGGGCATAGTAGTCTGTTTGTGGAATCGCATCGAATTTGTGGTCATGGCAGCGAGCACATGCGACGGATGTTCCAAGAAACACTCGTGTTGTAGCATCAATCTGCTCATCTATCTGGTCAGCTGCAAATTGCACCCGATTACGTTCATTCAAATTCTTTGGCCCCATCGCCAAAAACGTTGTGGCAACGAGATTCGAAGCCCAGTCGTCGTCGCTTTTTGCTGGCAGCAAGTCTCCAGCAACCTGCTCCTTGACAAATTGATTGAATGGCTTGTCTGCATTGAACGAATCAATGACATAGTCACGATACCGCCATGCATGGGGATACGTCTGATTCACCTCGCGACCCGTGGACTCGGCGAACCGGGCAACATCAAGCCAATGTCTTCCCCAACGCTCACCGAACTGTTCGTATCTCAATAGATTATCAACCACATGATCTATCGCTTGATCAGGGCTGGTTTTCCACTTGGACTCGAAATACTCAACCTGCTGTGGAGTGGGAGGCAGTCCGATCAGATCAAAACAGAGCCGACGCAAAACCTTGTATGCTTCCGCATCCCGGGCAGGCTCAATGCCCGCCTGTTCCAAATCCGCAAGAATGAATCGGTCAATTGGCGTTTCCGGCCATGCTTCGTTTTCGACCGACGGGGGTTCATGCTTTTCCGGTGCCTGGTACGCCCAAAAAGTATCTCGTGCCTTCGCGATATCTTCTTCGGTGATCGACGATTGGATTTGAGAAATCTGATTGGTTCTTGGATCCGGAGCACCCATCTCAATCCAAGTCCGAAAATCATCAATGATGCTATCAGATAGTTTTCGCTTGGGAGGCATGACAAAATCTTCATGCACGATTGCATTGAAGAGCAAACTCTCCTCGACATCACCCGGCACAACCGCTGGACCGCTACTGCCCCCAATCAACATGAGTTCTCTGGTATCCAGCCGCAACCCACCGCGAACATTTCCGGACTGGTTGGAATGGCATCCGTAGCACTCTCTGATCAGGACTGGTCGTATTTTGGCCTCGAAAAACTTCAGTTCATCGGGGCTCAATTGCTCTGCATAAATTGGCACACAGGTCATCGCGACAAGCGTCAATAAACCAAAACGCAAGGAAATCATGGCTGGCACCCGAGTTTGTCGGCTCTGTACGAATGGCTCTTCATTGGAAAGATACCTCAGGATAACTGATGAGGACGTGGTTATTTTGCGACCGGCCGAGTTGGACGAGTCCCCCCGGGACTGCTTTCCTGTTCAGCACCAAGTTCCTGATTATGTCGCCCCCGTTTCCCCATACTGACATTCTGACCAAAAGACCGTGACGAGGAGAAAGCCGAGTCCCCTTCCTTGATACTGGTGACTGGTGCTCGCTGCATACGGCCTTGACCGTTTGAATCCGACTTTGGTCCCGAGGTCCGCTTGGCTGAAATAGGCCGCGTTTGCCCTGCTCTGCCCTGGTTGGCACCAATCGGCTCTGATTTGGCGCGTGCGTTCCTGCCTTTCGTGGATCTGGCTCCTGATGGCCTGTTTCTGATTGCCGAAAACATCTTCATTAGCTCAGACGCATTCAGCTCATTGTTTCCATCGCTGTCGAATTCAGACAGCATTTTTTGGACCACCGCTTCAGGATTTTTCGCAAGGAAAGCCCCCTGATTAAAAGCAGATCTTCTACGTTCCACACGCGGGGTGTTTTCTTCTGCAAAAACAAACGATGTCAATAGTCCACTTGCCAGCAATGCCGACGCAAATTTCAGCAGTTTCATGTGTTAATCGTCCTTATTTCGTGGGATCAGGAAGTTCAACCTTGCAAACTGATCAGCCCCATCGAGTTCAAACGCTCGGGATGGCGATGAAGGACCGAAAATCGTCAACTTTCTCATAAATCACCTTTTGACTGGTTTTCACAGCGAGTTCTCACAATTAATTGTCGAAACTCAGGATCGTTTCGCGTTATTAATAGATTAGTCAGCCTCCTCTCGTCCCATTTTCTTCTCATTTCGCGTGGCGCGTCTCATGTCCAAAACTCAGCCTGGCAGTGAAACCGATCTCACCGCTCGAATGCGCGAAGGCAACACGGACGCTCTGGCAACCATATTTTCCAATTACCGGGAGCGTCTTCGCCGTATCATCCAATTTCGGATTGACTATCGAATCGCAGCCAGAGTTTCTGATTCGGATGTCCTGCAGGAAACCTACATTGCTGCAGCAAAAAGACTTCCTCACTTTGCAAAGCAGCCAGAAATGTCAGCTTTTCTCTGGCTTCGTCTCCTTGCAAAACAACAACTGGTAGATGTCCATCGCCAACATTTAAAAGCCGAGAAAAGGGATGCTCGAAAAGAGATGGGCCTGCAACCCCAACACGTATCATCACCGACCTCTTTAGCCTTGGCTGTCCAGCTCGCAGGATCAATCACCGCAGCAAGTGAAGTGATTGCAAAAGCTGAAGCAGTCGCACTCCTGGAGTCCTCGTTAAATGAGATGGATGAGACCGATCGTGAAGTAATTGCGCTCAGGCATTTTGAGGAATTGACCAACATCGAAACTGCAACGGTCTTGAACCTGCAACCCTCTGCAGCAAGTAAACGCTATCTCCGTGCCATGAGTCGACTGGCTCAATTGATGTCCAAATTCGAGGACTCAGATTGTGGAGACAATGAATGAACGACAAATCCCATACTCCAGCGGACAACAAATCCGAGTCTGAAAGTTCACCAGCTCCCACGCAAGCGGATCTCTTCGATCTTGATCAACTCGGGGAACACTTTGCCAAAGCCATCCGCGGGGGCAAGTATCCAAACATTGATGCTTACACACAACTGTATCCTGACCATGCCGACGAAATCCGCGAGCTACTACAGTCCATATCACTGATTGAAACATTCAAGCAATCAAAAATTGCAGTCGCAGACCCTACTGCGAGGCTCCCCACTTTCAAACAACTGGATGATTATAAAATCATTCGTGAAATTGGTCGGGGAGGCATGGGGGTAGTCTTCGAAGCGATTCATGAACCACTTGGTCGTAAAGTTGCCATCAAGGTACTGGCGAACAACTTACTGGGTGCATCCAAAAATCTGGTACGTTTCCGTCGTGAAGCCCGCGCTGCAGCAAAACTGCGGCATACCAACATCGTACCAGTATTTGGCGTTGGCACCGATGGTGATCATCACTACTACGTCATGGACTACATCGATGGTATGAGTTTGCATCAATGGTTGACGGGTATTGATCATGACCGCCTGGAAACGGCACCCACTCTTGATGATCATGCCGTAACCAAGACCATGTCGGGTGCTGATGCAAACCCTGAGGATGAAACTGATTTCGTTGAGCAAACAAGTTTCAGCCAACCACCCGTTAAAGATACTCCAGCGTACCAGCGTTGGGTCGCAAATCTCGGTGCTGTTGCAGCAGACGCCTTGCATTATGCCCATTCGCAAGGTGTCCTGCACCGGGACATCAAACCAGCCAATCTGTTGTTGGATAAGCAAAACAACCTATGGATCGCCGACTTCGGCTTGGCCAAGCTTGCCGAACAGAATGCGGTTACTGCGACCGGGGATATCGTTGGCACACCACAATACATGCCACCTGAATCCTTCGAAGGCAGATATGACGTTCGCAGTGAGGTCTACGCTCTGGGATTGACACTCTATGAGATGCTTACTTTGCGCCCCGCAATTGAAGGCAATGGAACAGCAGACATTATCCGGAAAGCAACCAAGGGAGTCACTCTACGTCCACGGAAGTTGAATCCCAGACTCGCACCGGATTTGGAAACCATCATTTTGAAAGCGCTGTCGCATGACCCCGAAAACCGTTACGGTACCGCCCGGGAATTATGCGATGATCTGAAATGCTATCTCGCAGACCTTCCGATCGCTGCCCGTAAAACGAGACTCACAGAACGTGTCATTCGCTGGTCGCGCCGCGAACCGAAAGTTGCTGCTCTGACCATTACTACTTTCACTTTGCTTGTCGCGCTTGCTGGGGTCTCAGCAGCTGGATTCTGGCAAACAAACAAAGCACTACAACGAGCACAAGCCTCAGAGCAGGATGCGAATCAATCACTCGCACTCGAAATAGCAGCCCGCACAGACGCCGACCAGCAACGCCAGCTCGCGCAGTACAATCTTCACGTCGCGGTCTCTGCACTCAATGAGGTCATGGAAAACATCTCCCGTCGCGGAATAGAAACCGGTGCTGAGTTTCTGGGCGAAGTGACCGACACAACATCACCAAATGTCTCGCCTGACGATGCCGAACTGCTTCATTCACTGCTTGGCTTCTTTGATGAACTGGGGAAAAACAACAGCAAAGATTTACTGGCTGAATCTGCCGTTGCCGCCAAATACGCTGGCGATATCAACATGCGTCTGGGTGATCTACCAAAAGCCGAGGCAGCCTTCAATGAAGCTCTGGAACGAACACGAGAATTGGCCAAGTGCGAACGAGATGAAACAACACACATTGTTGCACAAGCAGCGATTCTCAATGAACTGGCTTTGATCACGGGGTTGCGAGGACGCCTTAAACACGCAGACAGCATTTTCTTTCAAACCAAAAGAATGCTTCAATCGTGTTCCGATGTGATGGCTACCCCCGACGGAAGATTTCAGTATGCAATTGCACACAGACTTGTAGCTTCCCATGCAACTCGAATAGGCCTCGATGATCCAAGTCCTGTTCAGAGAGGTGGACGATTGTGGCTATCGCGGCGATCTCGATTCTTTGAGCCGAATCCTCAGCTTGAACTGGCTCAGGCGGTACTCCAGGAATCCATTGACGTTCTGACCAAACTGAAACAGGACTATCCTGAAGACAAACAGTATCAGGTAGAACTGGCCAGAGCTTACAGGGACAAAGCGATCACGGCCTCGGTTGCCCGAAATCGCGAAGAAGCCGAGCGAGCCATACAGCATTCCATTCGATTGTTCGACGAACTGCTCGCGGCGAACCCGGACCTGGATGCGGTTCGCTACGAATTGGCTTTGACTCTCAGCAGCAGCGATACCTCCAACAGCAACTTTCTCAATCGATCAATTGAAGCACACGAATTGTGCCTCCAGCTTCTGGAAACATCTCCAAATCTTCCACACATTCAAGCTTTGTATGCTTCCATCAGAGCCACGCTGGCCACACAACAGATGCGAACCGGAAGGTACAAGAGCGCAGAAGAAACGTTGTTGGAGGTTCTGGGTCTGTACGAAGGGCTGATTGATAACTCACCTGATACTCTCCTTTACAAGAGGCGGCGGAGCGACACACTTGAAACTTTGGCGGAGCTGAAAATCAAACAGAAAGAACCTGATGTCGCCAAAAATTATCTGAAAGAAGCAATTGAACAATTGCAAACTGCCATAGCCCGTAATCCAAACGCACAAATCATTCGAATACAGTTGAACCGCCTGAAACAAAGACTGCAGCGACAATCAGTGCCCAAACTGGATCCTGAAGAAGAGCGGAACAAGGAAAATCAGAAGCTTCCTGTAGCAGGAGAATTACAAATAGGAAAAGAGGAGTCTGTCAAGAAAGCCGTCGAATGAAGCCGATGAAACTTTCGTGATTCGCATGAAGCTCTTTCGATCACGACATGAGCG
Organism: Rubripirellula sp.; assembly: GCA_012270065.1. Lineage (GTDB taxonomy): Bacteria > Planctomycetota > Planctomycetia > Pirellulales > Pirellulaceae > Rubripirellula. Next base: position 462,259 of record JAAXJB010000039.1, read on the forward strand.
GAGTCCAAGCTAACGAAACCAGAAGCTCAAAACCTCCTCCACCCGCTCCTCATCAAGCGATTCGTGGGCAACCAGTTCATCTGCGAGTGCCGCGATCGCGGCCCACACCGGATCCATTCGTATCTTCTGGCGTAATTCAAGGATGAGATTTTCCAGCCCGCGCGTCCTCTGCTTTTCATCAGCCCATATCAGGGCAGCTGCTTGCCAAGCCTGGTCCCAGTCATACTTCCAGGGGCCAAAAACTGCTGGATGGCGAGGTTCGTCGCGATAAACCATTTCAGCAACCGGCCCCGCAAGAATCGCCAAAATCTCGCGTTTGTAATGCCACGCAAGGTCACGATCCACCTTTCCCCACTGTATCCGGCACTCCCCATACCTTTCAGGCAACCAATCGTCTGCCTCGCCGCCAAGTTGCATCCCCTCGATCGTTCCACCCAAAGCATACGCAACAACTGCGTGTCCAGACTCATGGTAGGCAGTCAGTGTTTCTTCATCCATCACGTTGTTGCCACCTGTGCTAAACTGGGACCAAGTGACAACATATTGAAGCTGTGAAGTACAAAGAACCCCTCCCTCGAAGGATGATTGACCAAGATGAAAGCAATGTTGCTGACCGAATATGAAAAGATGGAGGTGACCGAGGTAGATGAGCCGGAAGTTGGCCCTGACGATGTGCTGATTCAGGTGGAAGCTTGCGGAATATGCGGTAGCGACATCCACGGTTTTGATGGTAGCACTGGGCGACGCATTCCACCACTCGTCATGGGCCACGAAGCTGCTGGAATCGTGGTTGGCACGGGCTCGAACGTCGACGACATGCCCAACGGAACACGGGTCACATTTGATTCGATGGTATCCTGTGGACAATGTGATTTTTGTCGCGAAGGTAGTGGCAATCTCTGCGACAACCGCATGGTATTAGGCGTATCCTGCGGCGAATATCGTCGCCATGGTGCGTTCGCAGAACGTATCAGCGTGCCGCGAAGAATCGTTTACCAGCTGCCAGATACTCTGCCATTTGAAGAAGCGGCTTTGGTCGAAGCAGTTTCAGTAGCTGTCCATGCTGCCAATGTGACTCCGATCACTTTGGGAGACACGGCCGTCGTCGTTGGTTCTGGGATGATCGGCTTATTGACGCTCCAAGCGGCACGTGCTGCTGGTGCCTCGCGAATCATCGCCGTTGATTTGAATGAAAAACGCCTCCAAGTTGCGAAACAGCTTGGAGCAACGGAAACGATACGGGGAGACCAGTGCAATGCGGCCGAGGCAATCAGGGATCTGACGAATGGGCGTGGCGCCGATGTGGCATTTGAGGTCGTCGGCGCTACTCCCACAGTTCGTACTGCGATCGAATGTGTGCGGAAAGGCGGTAATGTAACTTTGGTCGGCAATGTCTCTCCCGTCATCGACCTGCCGCTGCAGTCCGTGGTCACACGCGAGATCTCACTTCATGGAACCTGTGGTTGTAACGGGGAATATCCTCAGTGTATCGATTTGATGAATCGTGGAATCATCAACGTGAAGCCTCTGATCACAGCCACCATTCCTTTGAGTGGTGGCCCTGACTGGTTCAAGAAACTTCATGCAGGTGACCCGGATCAAATGAAAGTAGTGGTTCAACCACAGCTGATTTGAGTGCGCTTCGGACCTCCTTCCATGTGATCCCCCCCAAGGACTCAATTCCGGTTTGATTCCGACTTCACCAGAATAACACTGCTGTTGCCGGACTGAAAAATGATGTCGTCCATGAAACTCGTCATCAGAACGAAACCGCGACACTGCTCGAGCTCAAACGAGTCCGAGGTACCTGGTGCAGGGGTTAGCCGGGTCATAAGCCCGGGACCCTCGTGGGAAATTGAGAAGCGGGTATCAGCCTTGCTGACCGAAACCTTCAATAACACCTTTCGGTCACAGTAAGGCTTCTGCGTGGCACGTTCCCGCAATTCGTGATGATCAGGACTGTCCACAGCAAACATGCGACTGACAACTGGATCTTCGTCCTTGATTTCGAGATTGCCATAACACATGGCATTGAAAAGTGCACTCGAAATCGCTGCACCAACTCGTATTCGCTGTACGGTGGATAGACTTGTGGCCGCGGCAAGTGTCTGCATGACGTACAGCACAGAAGGCTCGATTGCGACAACTTCATTCGGAAGTTGAATACTGTATTCAGGATTCTCCAAATGGCCCGTGAAATCTTTGAAGATTGCGTTTACTTCAACCATTGCAAGCGTTTGCCGAACTACATGATTCAACAACTTTTGCAAAGAATTCTTGGGAACGAAGTTAACCGCCCCCATGGCCAGCGCATCAACTGCCAGACCTTCGGAACCTCTGGCTGTTACGACCACGCACGGCAAATTCGGGTCCCACTCAAGCATCCGCTCGACCAATTGACAGCCGTTGAGCTCAGGCATTCGCAAATCAGTAACAATCAGATCCGGACGTGATTCCTGAGCTGCCTCCCAAGCCAACTGTCCATTCACCACACAAATAACCCGATGCCCGTCCTGCTCTAACAGAGACCGCATCAATGCCGTGTGTGTTGAACTATCCTCGGCCAGAAGAATTGTTGCCATGGAATTGCCTTACCTCGCTCTCATCTCGCTACTTGGCGGGATCGTAATTCTGACGATTAGTTGTACATCATTGTGCATCATCTGTGGTAATTCAGGCTGGGTTTTCGCCAACCAATTCAACTCTTGCCGAAAAGACACCATGCCCAGGCCGCACAGAGGTCAGATCAGATCCCACATTTCTGGTATTTTGCCCCCCGCAACCGGTCAGTTGAATGCCGGGTGGTTTGCCAGACCTGGAGCAACCAGCGAACCGTGATCTTATTTCCGCTAACGCCGGTATCAGAGTTCAGCCACACCAAACCAGATAAGCGACAACACTGAGCCACCTGCGAACAGATATAAAATGCGTCGCTTGACAAAAAACGAGGACGTGAAAATGATACCCGTCGCTGCCGTAGTCGCTTCATCAGAGCATCTCAATGCCTTACTTCCGTGTTCACGCAAGCCACAATCTGGTTCTGACTAACTTCAAAGTCATGTTCACTTCGTTCAGGCAAACGAAGAATTTCACCAAAATCAAGCGTTACAAGGCATATTTTCTCCTGAAACAAAATTGCACAAAAGTACATTTCACAGTTCGTGATCCGTACCAGAAAGCAATTTCTCTTTACAAGGACAAGTTTCAGTACACCCCATTGAACATGGACCTGACCCAGCCTGTGCGATGGGAAAAACCACAAAGAATTTTTTTCCCTGCCATGGGCTTATCAACCAGACATCACAGTGATCAACAAATCAAAGACGCCTTGATGAACACGCCCTTTGATGACTTCATTCACTTGTTGGAAAAATGCTACTGGCTTGATGAGCATACACAGCCCCAGCACTGGATCCTGAATCATCCGCGGTACCTATTGTTCAGAAATCTCGGCGTGGATCCAAAGCGTTTATCCATCTACAAAATGGACAAACGAACCGAGCTGAAAGCTTTTTCCGAGTCGACCGGTTTCGATAACGGTAGGCACGCCAATAGTACTGCGTCAATCAACACGCCAACAACTCTGAGCGCAGAATCGTTGAAAATAATCAACAAGATTTACGAAAAGGATTTCACAACCTACGGTTACCAAATGCGTGACGCCTGAGAATCGGGACGTCCACGGTCAATGGATGACGACAGAACCGTCTCTCAGTCCATGAGTAACCGTCGCTCTTTTCAGTGGATCGACACCGCTTTTATGAGACCTTTTCCAAGTGTTGTGCTTTCCAGTGTTTTGTTTTCCA
>JAAXJB010000039.1:466164-475335 GCA_012270065.1 Rubripirellula sp.
TTTCCAGTGTTTTGTTTTCCATGGTTGCGTTTCCTCGCCAACCGTGACTTCCATCAAGACTCACTCATTCGCTGAACACTGGCACCTCGGCGCCGAGGGTGTATCCAACACCAGCTTGCCGCAAACAGTCAACTCTTGGGGCTGATACATCATGTGTACGCAACCCGTGATGCTCTTTCGCTTCACCCTTCAATACCACGTCCTGTTCCGATTCAACCATTTCAGTTTCAGACACACAAGAAGTCAAAGATCGCTTCGATCGAATGAAGTCGGAAATGGAACGTGGAGTTGATTGTCTCCGTGTTTTTCGCTTCACAATATTCCGCAATCCGGCTAATCGCTCCAATGAAACCCGAGCGGTTTGTCTGGCCAGATCCCGTTCATTCGAATCGACCAGTTCGGCCAATGTCATCACCTCCACTTCCAGCTTTGCAAGTTCATCCAAGCAACGCTGCTCGAGCTCTTTCTGAACATCATCGAATTGCGTTTCCCTCGGCTTACGTTCATTTTGATCAGCAGAAGGCTTTGTCCGACCTCCAGCGGCTTCATCTCGGCACCACTGCGTTTCACTGCGCTCCACTCGAATCGCCCTGGGAGCATCAATCCCTAGTTGCACCTTGGACTTTTTCAATTGCATGACCCGAACCGAAATGTCCAAATCAGGAAATTCGATCACCTCGCCTTCTCTTCTTGATAACACCAGCATCCGCGCTCCTCCAGATTCACAAGACCCGCCAACCCGAAACAACGTAACGGCACGAAGCACTAAACACAAGTTCAGTATTTGTGGTTTTTCTACTGTGTTTTGCAAGCAATTTTTTTGACCTGAGCCCTCATCCACCAGTGATTCCCGAACTACACACGCTGGATATGAGCAACAAAGAATGGCATTTCACCACGATTCGCAAATGCCCGCACATTGCAACCAAAGAGCTGCACACACTCAATGCATTCATCCGAAATTGGGTCATGGATGACTTTCAAACCATGCGATTGTCGCCGTTGCGATGCCCTCGTGCCCACCGTCAAAGATGGTCAAGCGTGCCTGTCCACTTTGACGTCTCAAGAAGTATTTACGTTTGAATGTTGAATCAAATCCCTCGTCATGGTCCAACGCGTTCTCCAATCTGCCAGGCCGCGAAAGCTGTAAGATTTCTGCTTCAGTGACCAGCCGATCGCCTCGAGCTTTCGCAATAGCATTGAAGGCATTGATCGAATGGATGATTGGAACACTGCCTTTGTGTCCGTCTTTGATTCCCGCACAAATGTCCAGCGGCACTTCTCGCGCATCAGCCAAGTGAGTGATCGGACTTCGCGCTTTGTACTCTGCATCAACTTCGGCAGAATCACCCGGAGCTCCACCGCAGCACTGTTCAATCATGTTGCCATACTTTGTGCCTCGATGAAGGGCATGCCATTGCACCAGATCACTGATACCGACCCATGCGCTCGCTGCCCGCCATCGTTTTGGATATCGGGCCGCCATGAGCATTGTCATATGGCCACCACCCGACGTGCCAGTCAGATAGATTCTGTCCTGATCAACCAGATAATGGTCACTCACGTAGGAAACAGCATCGAGAATATCCTGCTGGGCCAATATCGATGCACATGCCTGTGGTGTGCGATTTGCACCCCGAAAATTCGGGAACAGATAAAGCCACCCCCGATTGAACACCAGCTTTTCAAGATCATTTCGTTGGTTCAAATCAGCACTCCACGAATGGAGACTGACCACCAACGGCACTGATTTCTGGACACCATCTTTGGAGGGAGGCACGATCAGAAATGCGCTTTGCGTACTCCCATCGCCGGTACTTTTGAATTGAATCTGTTTTCGATTCATCGCAAGCTCGGCGTCCTCATTGGCGAAGCAAACTTCCAATGGCAAATTTGCAACCAAAAAACCGAGAACCCAAAAGCGTAACATGGATGGTATCCGTTGGTGGAAATTCTGATTCATTCTTTTGACTGGCCTCTACCGACAGTCTAATCGTTTTTACTCGCAGCTACTGGCAGGTACCTTTCGAACGATTTAGTAGCCGGATGTAGTTCCAAGAGCTTGCACCATGCATCAATAACCTTGATAACCAGCCAATCATTCCACTGGTTGCCCTGACTACGGCGGCCTGTTGCCAGCACAGCATTTATTCCATGGCCAGTAACAACCCCGTTTAAATTTGATTCACTCACTGAGGATCACATCACTTCAACCCACGGGTAGGCTGGTAGCGCCGCCCGTTAGGCATGTGATAAAATGATGGTTTCCAAGCACATCGGCGGTAGCGTGAATCAAAGAAAGAGTACAGCAATGCCACTGATTACTCTCTTTCGAAAGCTTGCCCCGGTAGTCATACTCTTGTGTGAGGTGATGGCAAGAATGTCCGGGAGCGATCAATGTGTGGAATAACGGGAGCGGTCTGGAGCGACCCGAGACAAGCAATCGCTCCAGACTTGTTGACCAGGATGACCGATGCCATTTCGCATCGTGGCCCCGATGACTCGCAAACCTGGAGCGAAACGTCTTATCGGGATGCCTATGGTAATCCGATTGGTGTCGCCCTCGGCTTTCGACGGCTCAGCATCATCGATCTTGAAGGTGCGCGGCAGCCCATGTCCAACGAAGACGGCTCTGTGCGCATGGTCTTCAACGGCGAGATTTACAACTATCAAGTCCTCCGGCGGCGTCTTGAGGGCCGCGGACACACATTTGCCACGGACGGGGATGGAGAGCCTATTCTCCACCTCTACGAGGACGAGGGAACTGAGTGCTTTCAACATCTCAACGGAATGTTTGCGATCGCTATCTGGGATGCAAATCGAAATCGCTGCGTTCTGGCTCGTGATCGTATCGGGCAAAAGCCTCTGTACTATTCGGTCAAGAACAACCAACTGGTCTTCGGAAGTGAATTGAAATCTCTCGCAGCCGTCGATGGGATCTGTGAGGAGATCGACCCCGCAGCCATCGACGAGTTCCTGACTTACCAGTACATCCCTCACCCTGGAACGATTTGGAAAGGAGTGCGGAAACTCGCGCCAGGTCACTTTGCCATCTTTGAAAATGGTGAATTGACCGTACAGCGATACTGGAATTTTGATCCCTCAATTGAAACACCGATTGATCAACAAGCTGCCTGCGAGCGTTTGCGTGAACTCCTGACTGACTCGGTTAAAATGAGAATGCAGAGTGACGTTCCGCTGGGTACTTTCCTCTCAGGAGGTATCGATTCCTCTCTGATCACCGCGATCGCAAGTCAGCAGAGTCAGACTCCGATCCGCACTTTCAGCATCGGTTTTCCTGTTGCTGATTTCGATGAAACAGAATACGCAGCAGGCGTCGCCAATCACCTTGGAACACAACATCAACGGTTTGAGGTGATGCCCAGTGGTGTCGATATAGTCGACAAACTGGTTTGGCATTACGACGAACCTTTTGGTGACTCGTCAGCCGTTCCAACCTGGTACCTTTCTGAACTGACAAAATCAGAAGTCACGGTTGCGTTGTCGGGTGATGGTGGTGACGAGCTATTTGCAGGCTACGAACGTTACCGCGCACTGTGGCTCAGCAACAAGCTGCAGAAACTGTTTCCAGTGCACAAACTACCCGGCTTGAAACTGATCCAAAGAATGCCGGACTCGAACCGCAGATCTTCTTTGCTGAGAAAGGGAAAACGCTTTCTTGAAGCATTGGATCAACCACCGGCGCGCCGTTATTTGAACTGGCTGCAGATTTTTCCAGAATCACTCAGAGCATCGATTTACACTGATGACTTCCTTGCCACACTGCCAGGTGATGACCCATTTGATTTTCTCCAATCAACTTGGACCCACAGCACGGGACGCGATCTGGTAACCCGCGCATCAACAGCTGATATTCTGTCTTACCTTCCATGTGACCTCTGCACGAAGGTCGACATTGCATCCATGGCACATGGTCTGGAAGTAAGACAACCACTCCTCGACCACCACGTCGTTGAATTTGCAGCCTCACTGCCTGTGCATCTTAAATTCCGAGGCAAGCGGGGAAAGCTCATTCTGCAGGACGCATTTGGCGCGTTGATCCCCAAATCGATTTTCACCCGCAAGAAAATGGGATTCGGCATTCCGATCGCCAACTGGTTCCGGGATGAACTTAAACCAATGGTGCATGACACACTACTGTCAGAAGATGCACGCATCACACCATTCTTTCGTCGCGAATCTGTTGCCGAACTTGTTCGCGCGCACGAAAACAGCGAGCAAAATCACGGATACCGCCTTTGGAATCTGCTCATCCTGGAAAAGTGGCTGAGAAGATGGACGTAGTTCCAGATCAAATCAAGCAGAATCGGCCGTTGAAACCTGCTTCTGCTCCCGCCGTCGAAGCACCGCATTGAATGCAGTGGAACTGATGACCAGAATTGCAAAACCACCAATGGACCCAAAGCCGAGCTTTTTCATCCGTTGCGCGACTTCTACATTCTTCCAGGCATCCATGATCCGAATGAGCTCAGCCTGGTCAATCAGGATCTCAACGGCGTTCTCGTACTGGTCGCTTCCACCAACGGAAACTTTTCCGACGTAACTGCGCTGAGTGAAATCTGAATCGATCCGCTGATCACTGATTTCATAAAAGTCGCTCATGTTCTCTGCGCCCGTGAGTTTTTCAACAAAATTTGCCACCGTGGCTTGAACCATCAGTTTCAATTCCTGCTTACTTTCCTCAGGGGTGTCGCAAGGATCTGACACCACAATAAAAGTGACCTCGTCGATCCGTTGCTTCACCACGCCTCCATCAATCCAGGCAGGACGATTGTCCGGATAGACAACGTGATCCAATGGTGCAACCGAGAGTTCCTTTGGACTCTCATCGTCACTCAATTCATTGACATCACCGCCGGATTTCTCCTGAGATTTCTCTGCCAGTGTACTGCCGCACATGCAGCAAAGAAGAATCGCGATCGGCAGAATCAACCTTCTCCCATGAAAATTAGGCATCGCAGGATACTCCTTTTGATGGAACTACAGTCACACGCCCTGCCAATTCCGCCCGGTTGTCGCTGGCAGCCATCGCTTTACGATTCACCCAGGGCGCCGAGAGTTGCACAGCGATTGCTATTCCGCCTACCGACATGATTCCCAAGGCATCAGTAATCGGGATCAATTGATGCACCCCCCAGCCAACGGTGACAGCAAGTGCAATCGACCACAAACTCAAACGTTTGCGTCTCAATGGATCCACAGGCTTCCACCATCTCAAAAGAGCAAACGAGAACGCAAAATTTGCCATGAAAGCTGACAAAGTCGGTGTCGGCACTATTGTTATGAAATCCGCCGGATTCGAATCACTGACAGGTCCCATGTAGAGATTCGGTGACAAACTTGTTGCACTGACATCGCGAAACACATTTGCGCCGAAGGGAATCATCAGGAATTCTCCTGCCACATAAGCAACAAATCCTACACCAGCACCAACACCTGCTAGAACAATTCGCCGAGGAAGTGATTCCCCTTCATCACACTCCCACAGCTTCCCCAAAGCGAGGATAGCCAAGGTTGCTGCGAGGACAGTGATTCCGAGCCAAACGTAGTGGGCTATCGATTGTGCATAAACGGGTTCTCTATAAAGACCGATCAACCCGGCAGCTGTGGAAATACCAGCAACAGAAAGGATGGCCGCAATCCACGACGTATTCAGCTCAGCTATTCGGCTAAGTTTTGATTTAGCACGCAATTCGTTGCGAACACTCTGGGACCATGCGGCAGGCGACACCACTCGACGTGGCGATGGATGTTGCACCGTAACCGGCCGCGTCTTTGCATGTTCCGGCTCCCGTCCAGAAAGCAAGACCATCTTCCGAATGACGTAATACGGAACATACACACACGCCATCAGTCCCAGAGTAGGCACTAACCAGCCAACGCTCGTGAATACAATCAGTCCCACGAGTACCAACAAAGTAATGGTTGCGTAAGGCTCGGATCTTTTTTCTCCACGATTCCACCAGGAACGCAAGTCATACCAGCTTGCTTGCAGAGCTCTGGCAACCGGTTCCTCAAATAAATCCGGCTGTGATGTTCTTGTGTGATCAGGAGCAACAGACACTGGTTCAACCAAACTGGAAACCAGAACTGCTTCGATGGGTTCAGCATCGGAAGGTGCTTGGCCAGACGGTGTCCGGGAAGCGGTACCATCCGCGTTCAGAATGTCCTCTGTGAACGAGAGAGCTGTGTTCCCGTTTTCATGCGGATCATCCTCCAAGGCCAAAAGCATATCCGCAACGGAGGCAAATCGTTTCTTTGGATCTTTTTCCAGACAGCGGCTGATGACTGATCGGTAAGGTTCCACAATCTGACTGAGATCTGGAGTCGCTGTCATGTGCTTGACAATGATTTCCTGACAACTTTCACCATCAAATGGCACCTTCCCGGTCAACAACTCAAAGAGAAGAACACCAAGAGCGTAGACATCTATTTCGCGACCGTACTCACCCCGCCCGATTTCGGGAGCCATGTAATGGAAGGTGCCCACACTCTCAGTATGGCCCCCACGGTGAGACGTTGAAATGAACTTACTCAAACCGTAGTCACCGACCTTGACCTGACCCAAATCATCGAAAACATTTCCCGGCTTGATGTCCCGATGCACCAAACCTGCAGAATGCAAGTGATGCACGCCGGCTCCAATACCGCGAATCCAGCGATTCACCTCTTGAACAGGCAAACCATTGGGAGACTCGTCAAGAATCTGACGCAGGTTCAGTCCTGGCACATATTCCATGACGACCCATGATTGCTCTTTGGCGTCGCGACAGATGTCATAGAGCGCGACCAGATTAGGGTGTTTCAAGTTCAGACATTGGGAAACACCACGCAACTCGATCTCAAGATTGCGTTGAATTCGCTTCAAAGCAACCTCTTTACCCGCATCACTGAGAGCAAAGTAAACCTCACCGAAACCGCCCATGCCAATTCCACGACGAATCGTGTAGGGAGCTAGAGGTGTCGATCCAGGCGTGTATGTAAATGTCATGGGTCGAGTGGTTGAGTCAGTTGCCACAGTTTCGCCCAACCAGATATCTCCACTTCCTGATCGCTGGCCAGAATCAGTTTTTTCAAAATCACAAATTTCTGCACCAGCATCATCCGCGACTTCGAGACCGGCTATCGGTCCCAGATCAGCATCAATGTAAGCTGTTTCCTGACAATCACCCGACTCCATTTCCTGTGACGGCTGCTCATCAGGTCGATCTCTTAGTCTATCCAGTAGTGTTTTCATTGATAGAGGTTTCCGGGGAGATTGATCCACTGTGATCTTCGCTGACAGGTCATTTTCCGCATTTTCAAAGGCAACAAGTTCATTCGGATCGGGCGCAGGACTTTCCTGTGAGCCTGTCACTTTCGACGAATCTGAATGTTTGCCCGTCTGATTCATGCCGCTTCCAGTGTCATGGCGAGTGACTCGATCATGACGCGTTCCCCCACCGGCAGTTTCTTGAAATCACCCAGTAGCCCTGATTTGACGTACCATTGGTTCGCTTTCAAATGCAGAATTGCGCGATCCTCTGCTTCGCGGCATCTCAAGTGACAATCCGAACCCGGCCCAACCAGGAGCGTATCCCGGACCAGCACAACACCATCAACATGCTGATCAAAACGATGCGGAGCATTCAATGTGAGCACGGCGGTATCCGACAACGGTGTAGGCTTTCCTAACTTCATCACACCGGGACCTTTTACAGGAACAGGTGTCCCGTCGACCAACAGCATCTTTGGCTCTGAGGCATCTTTAGCCTGCCAAAAATAATCTCCTCCCTGCCGCTGAATCTGACCGGCAAAACGTGGCCAGTCCGACTGAACACAAATGTCAGCTTTCGGCTCACGACCCAATCCACCAACACTCCATTGCTCTCCGGTCACGAGCAAAAAGCCACCACAACCATCAATCCATAACCTCCAGCAAGACGCTGGAGGTTGTGGTACTTTCGCATGAGGTTGAATTGCCGACACGGATCAGCCTGCTGTGCCAGAGAAAAAAACCGAGTGATGTAACGTTTCTCGACCGAATTCAGTCAAGTTGAATTGACGCATAAGCCTCAGATTTCGATTTCTGTGGGCTATCGAAATAGGCCGAGATTTCATCAAGAAGATCCTCATCATCGGGCTCATCAAGATCGATTTCGCTGAAGTATTCAGCATCAATACTCATTGTCTCTTCGGCAACATCAATTCTGATGGCAATATCATCCAGCAACTCTCGAGTGCGTGCTAACTGACTGTCGTCAAGATTGAGTTCGCTACTGGTTTGTGCAACACGCAAAGCTCCAACGCGTGCCTGCAAATTCTCAACTTCAACTTCCAATTGACTCTTTGCACTGAGCATGCTCTCCATACGTTCCTGAGCCGCCCGCAGCGATGCTTCACGAGCCGACAGCATTTGCCCAAGTTTTTCTGCAGTCGCACGACGAGTCTTGAAACGCTTGAAGCGATTTCCAAGGTCTGTTTGAACCTGCGCGGACGTGTACGTCTTACCGCCGTAACTGTACTGCTCATTGTCGCTTCGCAGATCTTCGCTCAAACGCTCGATATCGCTTTGAGTCTTCGCCAATTGCTCATTGGTCTGATCCAACTGTTTTTCCAACTTCGTGAATTCGACTTTTTCGCGTGCAATCCGCTTTGCATTCAACTCGATTTCAGGTTTCAAATCGGCGATCATCTGTCGAGCCCGCTTCAGTTCCCATTCCAATGGCATTACATCACTGGCCGATTCCTGAAGCCAACTGACACCGCACCTCGCGTAACTAAACAGTGGTACACCGACGACAAGACTCGAGAGCAGGGCAAATGCACCGCCGGCCATTGCAAATTTTTTGATCATCAAATTTTCCTTCCAAGGGTGGCTGATAGGAGCCGTTGAAAAAGACCAAGTGCCCAGAACAACGCTCCAACATGCACTCATTCGCAGTGGATTTGGGAATATTGGGTCGGTTCAATCAAAAAACCGGGAAAATCGAAATACAGCGTCAAGAACATCGCTGATCTGCAATTGACCGCAGGTTTCAAGAGCATCCCAGCTGCCAGAGACCCAGCTGCCAGAGAACCAGCTGCCAGAGAACCAGCTGCCAGAGAACAAGCTGCCAGAGAACCAGCTCAGCCTCAACCAACACCCATGGCTGGACTAAAAACGAGACT
>JAAXJB010000051.1 GCA_012270065.1 Rubripirellula sp.
ACTGGCTCCCACCTTCGGCCCGTGGCAGGAACGGTGCCTCAACATGAACAACCGGAAGCTCAGCTTGATTGTTTGTGTTGCTAATCGACTTCCTCACAGGTCTAGCGGGATAACGACCAAGTTCACCGGGCCGCGGCGAACGACGTTCCTATGTAATAGCCGCGCGGCCCGCGACTCCGGTGCAACAGATTGTTATCCGCTGTCTTCCCTGATGAGTGTGAGTGCCTTAACCCAGTCTTCGGAATTGCTTTCCTTGTAGAACACGGCATCCACAAAGGTGTCATGAGACTCGTAACGAGGTTGACACCATTCGCCGGATTCCCAGTAATAGCATTGCACGGAGTGATTCACAGAGTCAAATATCCATGGAGCACCGTCTGCATCGCTTGCGATCACGACATGTCGGCCCTCGGTCAGCACGTCTTCCTCATCGTCGTAGTTTCGAAGATTTTCAATCCATTTATTTGTTTCCGGATGTAAGTAGGCCTTTTGATGGAAGTTGATCATTGGCCCGAAATATCCACCATCACAAATGGCGTAGAAATCCAGCAGAGAAGGGCAAGAAGGGAGACCTGGCGGCCATTCGGCCGTCGATGGGCGATTTACTGACCAGAGAAACACGGGATCAACCATCGGTGGATCCGACGAATAGTAGTCAGCTGCAAGTTGGAGATCTTTACGCCACATATCACAGTGCATTGGATTGGCGGATAACGTCACGCGTCACCGGGTACGCGCGAATGATTCTCAATGTCAAATCCGCTCGACTCGCGTACTCCGGTGCACGCGATTGTTCCCCGCCATTCGAGCGCTAAATGCGAGCGTTCACATCGCCCCGGCAGGAGGTCGTTTGTGAACAAGATACAGTTCAGCGGAGGCGCCGTTCATTTGCAGCCCAAGAACGTTGCCGACCTTGAACGATTTGACTTGCGTCAAGTAATCATCAAGGTCTGCAAGGAGTTTGTCAACGTTGTGCACCTTCGCGCCGGATTCAATATAGCGGGCAAAAAGAGTGTTCGCGTCAAGGTCACGTCCAGTGTACGAGACACAGGCGAATGAAGCGGTGCCGGTCCCATCTATCGCCGTGAACGCGTCCAGGCAGTGTTCGTCCTGCGATGGAATAACGAACCTGCCTTTACGCGTCGTGATCGGTTCGATGTCAACGGCGACGAGCATCTTCTTTGTGGTGGTCGTCATCGTAACAATCGCGCTGTGCTGATGTCAGTTTGTATTCGGCCGGGGAACAATTAATTATTCGTGGGTCAGCCACGGATTATACAGGAAAGAACGTGACTCAGTCACGCAATAACACGTTCCCCCCGACAGAGCCGTTTGCAATCATTGTTTGCCGACAGGATGTCCCAACCACACACTGCACAAGGAACCCGGCTTCATCATTTGCAAACTATCGCACCAACAATTACGTCAGCGATCGATTCCGCCGACAATTACAAAGTGAAATGTCCATCACGCCGCGCAAACCTGTCTCCAGGCCAACGCTCATGCGATCGCCCGAATCCACAACGCCAATGCAACGATCCAAGACCTAGCACCATCCTCCCAACTTCAAACAAAACCCAACAACCGTTCAACAAAACTCGGCAAAAGCCACCAGACCATTCCAATTGACCTCAGCAAACAACGTGACTCAGCCACGGAATAACACAAACCACCATCCAGCGGGGTGATTTGCTGACTTGCCTGCACCCCTCCCGTTGCTAGACTCCAGCTTGCATCACTTTCAAATTTCATGGGGGGCAACCATGTCGATGGCAGAGTTCTTGCAACAACTCGATGACAAGCGGTTCTCAAAGAACGAGCAGAAATGGTTTCCGAAGTGGCTTGCTGGATACGTCCAGCACCACCATCTCAACCAAAACCAAATCCCCATCAAAACGCCTCTCGTTCTTGCCTTCCTGCAATCGCTGCGAGATGCGAACATCCCACCTTGGCGCAGACTACAGGCGGCACAGGCATTGAGTTCCTATCAGCGACATGTGCTGGCAAAACAAGACGTAAATTTCCAACCCTTTATCAACAAGCTCACACAACTCAGCCGTCTTGATGACCAGCGGGATTTGGAACCCGATGAGCAAGTGCCTCACACTCCGCCATCCAATCTCCGTGACAACTCACCTCCGCACACCATCGTCGTACCAGGTGAAGGCCACCCCGGACTCGTCGATCAAAAACAACCTCAAGTCATTCAACAAATGACACGCACGCTACGGATGCTGCACCACCCGAAATCAACCGAAGTCGCCTACCTGGGTTGGATCCGCCGTTTCATACGACACCTCGATGATGAGAATCTTCAACGCTATGGAGAACCGGAAATCGGAGAATTCCTTACCGATCTGGCTGTCACCCAACACGTCACAGCGGGAACCCAGAACCAAGCCCTCGCAGCCTGCCTGTTTCTCTACCAAAAAGTTCTGGGACGAGACCTCCGGTTCATTCACACCGTTCGTGCCAAAAGCAGCCAATACCGACCTGTCGTCCTCACCAAACGTGAGGTCAATGAGATCCTGTCGCGTCTCACCGGCCGCAACCGGATGATGTTCCTGCTGATGTACGGCAGTGGCCTACGTCACCGTGAATGCCGCACACTGCGATGCAAAGATATCTGTTTCGAATCAGGACAAATCGTGGTCCGAAATGGAAAGGGCATGAAAGACCGCGTCACCGTACTCGCTGACTGCGTTACCGATCAACTGAAGCAACAAAATGAAGCCGTGCGATGCTTACATCAGGAGGACATCGATCACGGCTTTGGTCGGGTCTATCTGCCGTTCGCGCTGGCAAGGAAGTATCCCAATGCGGACCGCGACCTGGGCTGGCAATACGTCTTCCCGTCTCGCCAACTCTCCAAAGATCCACGCAGCGGGGTCATCAGAAGACACCATGTACACGAAGCCACGTTTGCGCGGGCATTCAAAAGGGCGGTTTCAAAAACCGGGATCACCAAACCCGCCGTACCGCACACCCTCCGTCACTCCTTCGCTACCCATCTTCTGGAAGATGGGGCCGATATCCGGACCGTCCAGGAACTGTTGGGGCACAAGGACGTGCAAACCACCATGATTTACAATGCAGTATTGAATCCCGCCGGAATATCCGGCTTA
>JAAXJB010000011.1:0-39740 GCA_012270065.1 Rubripirellula sp.
CCGGGCGGGCCGTCAAGTCCGGCGCCTACCTGGAATTGCCAGATTCGAGTGGCGATGCCGCGGCCCGTGAGTGGATTGTCATCTGCTGCAATCCACTCAGCGAGTGCAAGTCGCCGTTGCTGTTCTGGAGATTCCGGGGATAGTTCCAGGTTGGTGAACGCTGAAATGGCGTTCGCTGTTACCCGTTCCCGCTTGGCATCGGGTTCACCGCGATAAAGCCGGTGTGTGGGACCGGGTTGTGAAAAACTGCCTGCGTAAACACGTTGCGTCTTTTTCAACTTTTCAAGACGCTGGCTGGTATCGGCAAGACTTGCCAGCCACTGTTCCGCCAATTTCTTTTGCTCTGTGGGCAGATCGGCCAGATGGTAGCGATCCAACGCGTTGGGCTGCGTCTGGTTTTTTAGCAATCGGTCTGCGGAACTTGCCAAAAGATGCCATTCTCCTTTTTCGTTTGCCGCTTCAATCCGGTAGTCGATCGGAAGTCTGTCCGTGTACTTGCCGGTTCGATCCCTTCCCCAAATCACGTGGTCGATGAGTCTCGGTTTCGGGAATTCAACCTGGACCCAGCCATTGTTTCGCTGTTTTACAATCCAGCTTTTGGCATTCCCGTATTCGCCATCGTTGATTTGTTTGAGATTGTGGAGAGGATGCTCAAAATCACCTGAGGAAGAGACCTTTGCACCTGCTTTTGCTAACGCGATGTTCTCGCCATTGGAAAAGATCTCCAGTTCATCAATGCAGCCTTCAGCACCACTTGATGCCCGAATGGTAAACCGCACGGATTTCGCCAGTCTGGGATGAAAGTAATCCTCATTCAGTTGTGCATTAACTGCCTTGCGTTGGCGTGGTGGTTTTGCCTCTTTCTGTCGGGATTCAGTGGGATTCGCTGGTTGCAGAAAAATGTCATCAGCGGTGATGTAGGCTTCCGATCCGGTGCCGATGATTGCAATGGTGTCGTTGGGACTCAGCGTGTGAACACCGCTGTCAAAAAATCCACTCCACTGCGTTTTGTTTTCGACGGGCCCGGATTCACCCACTGACAATTGCTGGTTCACGATGGCCAGTTCAGCGGTTTTGTTTCCAGATTGAATGACATATCTGGTCTTGGTGCTGTGGTTTGTATGTCCTGCGCCCCAACTCAGCCAGATTCGATAATCGCCTGCTACTCGTGGCTTGTAGGTCACCAGCGTTTCGCCCTCAATGTTCTTCCACCAACGATACGTTTTACCACCAAAATCCTGTTTGGTCCGATTTGGTTTGGTAGCAAGCGCTCCTGTGCCTTGAGGCCCCTTGACGGGTTCTTCGAGGAGAATTCCCGCTGTCACTGAAATGCTCTCGTAGGGTTTCAGTTTCTTCAACAGAGTCGTTTTCTGCTCTTCAAGTTCCGCAATCTCGGACTGCGTTTGAGGTGACAGTGGGAGCGTGCGTTCGGCGTGATTGACGCCAGCGAACACCGCCTGCAAAGCGTAGTAATCTCGCTGGGTGATTGGGTCGAATTTGTGATTGTGGCAACGGGCGCATCCAGTGGTCAGGCCCAAAAAAGCCGTTCCCGTTGTATTGATCATGTCGTCGAGTTCGTTCATCCGCTGCTGCAGGCGAAGCTTTGGGTCTTGACCTTTCACCAGATCGTATGGTCCTGCCACCAGGAAACTGGTTGCCACGCCAGCGTCCAGTGAATCCCCTGCAATTTGCTCTCGCACAAACTGGTTGTACGGTTTGTCATCGTTGAGTGCTTGGATTACCCAATCGCGGTATTGCCATGCATTGGGACGCTCACGGTTCGTTTCGAAACCATGGGTTTCGCCAAATCGAACCAGGTCCAGCCAGTAGCTACCCCAGCGTTCTCCATATTGCGGGCTGGCAAGAACCTGTTCAACAAGATCTTGCCATGCCGTGGCGCTTTGGTTCTGGACGAACTCTGTCACCTGATCAGGTTCTGGGGGAATTCCCAACATGACGAGGTACAGTCGGCGTATGAGTTTGCGCCGGTTTGCTTGTTTCGAATGTTGCAGACCGTTTGTTTTCAGCGTGTCAGCAATGAGCTGGTCAATGCTCGTGTTCTCTGTGGGACGCAGGGGCAAGAATGACCAGTGCTTCAGCTCTGTTTCAGTCTTGGCCGGTCCGTAATGCTCGGGTGTCTTTGCACCTTCTTGAATCCAGATTTCCAACTTGGCAATGTCTTGTTTTGTCAACGTTCCATCGGGCGGCATTTCCAGTCCGGGTAGCTCATGGCGAACCAGTTTCAGCAGATAGCTGGACTTTGGCTCGCCCGGCACTACCGCCGGTTCTCCGGAATTGCCGCCTGAAAGCAGAGTTGCAAGCCGGTCAACGCGAAATTCACTTTCCTGCTCATCGGTACCGTGGCAATCAATGCAGTTGGCCCGGAAGATGGGTTCGATATCTGTGGCAAAATCGACCGGCGTCGACTCCTTGCCATGCGCAATGGCAAAATTCAATAACAGAATGCACGCACAATGCGAGAATCGAATCTTCTGGGTTAATCGGTCGCGGATCCCCATGATGTTCCTGTTTGAATGTTTGAAACAGTTTTACTCTGCCGTCAACGAAATTGTCACGCAGATGACGACGGAAGTATTTTGGCTACATTCCCTGGCTGCGGTTGAAACTGCTTCTTCTCATTACCGTCTTCAATTCATCGTCATGACGTTGAGTTTCCAGCTTTCAAATTGCAGAAGGCGGACAGCAGTCCGCAATTCGCCATTTTGCAATTCGCCGGGTTGCCGGCGCTCTCTGCGATTATATTCCAAGCTGCCACCGGTGGGGGCCTTGTGTGCGTACATGCACCGTGTCGTTTGTATTGGATTCATTGCATTGCTTGAGGATCTGCCGGAATCTGTACCGGGGTAGCAGAATGAGGATTCGACGGACAGAATAACACTTGTGGTTTCCAACTGGCATTTCGCTCACTGGCATTGGGGACATTACCCCCGGCGAGGCCGGATTTCCGCCAACTGGCCGCAGTTTGGCAGAATCGGGATTTTAAGTCAGGCAGCCAGTTTGTTCATTGATTAGGGCTGGGAGGGGTGCAGATTTGGAATCGTTGTCATCGAAGCGGTCGAAACGGCCAGCAATCTACATCAGTCTTGCCATCACGGCGGTAATCATGGTCAGTGTTTTTTCGCGGATCGATAATTGGAAGCGTGATTTGACCACAAATCATGCCCGGCTCACTGACGACGCTGCGGACGAGCAGTTGCGTCCACCCCTTGTTCGTGGAATGCCTGCTGAGGTTGCAGGCCGAATCGCCGCCTGGGTTGAATCACAGGCGCGGTGGAGTTTGGTCAACCAGAAGACCTTGGATGAGGGTCTGGAAATGAACTTGATTCGTGTTACACCCATCATGCGTTTTACCGATGACATCACGGTGATTCTTCGAAACGAGAAAGAGGGAACTCGAGTGAAAGCCACGAGTCAATCACGGGTCGGGAAAGGTGACCTCGGGCAGAATCCTCGTAACCTGAAAGAGTTGGTAAATTTCCTGTTGCAGTCCGGTCAAATCGTCGACCCGAACGCGCGCTGAGCTTGCATCCAAATTGCGGAATGAATGGTAGAGAAATGAATACAAGTGCGAATCGTGATATTCAAGTCGCTTCGGTGGCAGTGCATTATCTGCCAGTCAAGATGCGCATGCCGCTGAAATTCGGTGCCGAGTCCGTTGAATCGGTGACTTGCATTCGTGTAGCGATCACGGTTTCTGGTGCAGAGGGGCGAACCGCAACAGGTTGGGGAGAAACTCCCTTGTCAGTGACCTGGGCCTGGCCGAGTGCAAAACTCAGCTATCAGGAAAGGTATGACGCGATGGTCGAGTTTTGCACCATGCTTGCCAAGGCCTGGGTCGAATCCAGCGAGACGGGGCATCCCGTTGAAATCGGGCATGCGTTCATTGAGAGCATATTGCCGGATTTGTTAAACCGGTTCAACGAGGATCGCACAGAACCGCTTCCGCACCTCGCTGCATTGATCTCGGCGAGCGCTTTTGATTTGGCAACGCATGATGCGTACGGCATGCTCCATGACATCGATATCTATGAAACTTACAACTCGAACTACATGTCCAAGGACTTGTCCCATTTTCTGACCTCGGACAATCAAGCAATTGACTTTGCAGGGAAGTATCCGTGTGATTTTCTAGTCGATCAAGCTCCGGATCATCTTCCCGTTTGGCATCTTGTGGGAGGACTGGACCCGCTGGAAGAATCGGATCGTCAAGGCAACGAACCAGATGATGCGTATCCCGTTACGCTGCGTGAGTGGATTCAGCGTGATGGATTGACCTGTTTGAAAATCAAACTTCGTGGAACTGATGCTGAATGGGACTACGATCGCTTGACACGTATCGGCGACATGGCGAACGAGTTAGGTGTGACCTCGCTGTCAGCTGATTTCAATTGCACGGTGACGGACCCCGCCTATGTCAATTCCATTCTTGATCGTCTCAAACAGGAACGGCCCGACATTCTTGATGCCATCCTGTACGTTGAACAACCGTTTCCGTATGACCTCGAAAATAATCAGATTGATGTGACAAGCGTTTCAGAACGGAAGCCTCTGTTCCTGGATGAGAGTGCACACGATTGGAAATTTGTGCAACTTGGACGGAAGTTAGGTTGGACGGGAGTTGCTTTGAAAACCTGCAAGACCCAGACCGGTGCTTTGCTGAGCCTTTGCTGGGCGAAGGCACATGGAATGCCTTTGATGGTGCAGGATTTGACCAATCCGATGTTGGCCCAGATTCCTCATGTGCGACTGGCAGCCCATGCTGGGACGATCATGGGGGTTGAATCCAATGGAATGCAGTTCTATCCCGCAGCGTCACTGCCGGAAGAGAGTGTGCACCCGGGGATTTATCGTCGCTGCCACGGAATGCTGGATCTGTCCACGATCAGCGGCCCAGGGTTCGGATACCGTGTGTCAGAAGTTGACCGCAATTTGCCAGAGGCAGAGAGCATCTGAACGCGATGCATTTCCAAGAGCGGTTTTCATGGTCGTAGTCCTGGAATGGGAATGCTATGAACCATGTCGCTTCTTAAGCGATATCGCTTCTTATGCATCCCTGGGCGTGGGCTGCGTGATCTACTGCTTCTCGTTCTCTTTATCTGCGGTTTTTCGATGTGCGGTTTCTCGGTTTGCTATTTCTTGGTGATTCCGTCATCCGTTCGTGGCGTGGTTGTTTTGGCCGGGGCGGGCCAAGGCATGGTCGACATGTGCAAAGGTGTCTGGTGATGCTGCATGGCAGGCACGACGATAATCATCCGGCAGCGGTTCCTGAAGCAATTCCCCAGAGTCCAGAAAGTCGTAAAGCTCACCGTAGTGTTTGGTTTCGGTAGGAGAGGTACGGTGAAGCACATGCCAGGGGCGCAGTTCCTCGGGACTTTGAAGGCCAATGGCGCCAAGCATTTCTGACAGACTCTGGATTGTTTCTTTGTGGTAGTTTTCGACACGATCACTTTTTTGGCTGGGTACCAGTCCTTTCATCAAGGCAGGGTTGGTCGTTGCGACCCCCACAGGGCAGTGATTGCTGTTGCATTTGAGCGCCTGAATGCAACCCAGCGCCAGCATCATGCTACGGGCGGAATAACAAGCATCTGCACCCAGTGCCAGTCGTTTCAACAGGTCGAACCCGGAAGTCACCTTGCCACTGGCGATCACAGAGATGCGGTCACGCAGGCCATAACCGACCAGTGCGTTGTGAACGAATATCAAGCCTTCCACCAGCGGGGCGCCGATGTGGTTTGAGAATTCCAGAGGAGCTGCACCCGTTCCGCCTTCACCACCATCGACCACGATGAAATCGGGAGTCAGTTCTGTTTCCACCATGGCTTTGCAAACCGCCAGAAATTCCCGGCGTTTGCCGACGCAGAGTTTGAATCCCACAGGTTTGCCGTGACTGAGTCTTCGGAGTTTTGCGATGAAGTCGAGCAAACCTCTGGGGGAATCGAATACCCGGTGCCCCGGTGGTGAATTCACATCCGCGCCCATCGGCACATGTCGGATTTCTGCGATCTCTGGTGTCAGCTTTGCCGCTGGTAGAATTCCACCGTGTCCCGGTTTTGCTCCCTGTGACAATTTGAGTTCGATCATCTTCACCTGATCTGAATTCGCTTTGGCTTCGAACAGTTCGTCAGAAAAGTTGCCATCTTCTGTTCTGCATCCGAAATACCCGGTTCCGATTTGCCAGATCAAATCAGCACCTCCCTGGTAGTGGTACGGGCTGATTCCACCTTCGCCGGTGTTGTGAGCGAAATTTCCCTTCTTGGCTCCGCCACTCAAAGCCAGAATTGCATTTTTGCTCAGTGCTCCATAGCTCATCGCTGAGATGTTCAGAAGACTGGCAGAATAAGGCTGTGTGCAGTCAGGACCGCCGATGGTCACACGCATGTCTTCGGGAGCATTGTGAACAGGGGCCATGGAATGGTTGACCCATTCGTATCCCACTTCGTACACGTCTTCCTTCGTTCCAAACGGAACCGTGTCACGTACATCTTTGGCACGTTGGTAAACCAGCGAACGTGTGTCTCGGTCGAACGGTACGCCATCGGTGTCACTCTCGACGAAGTACTGATAGATCTCGGGACGGATCAATTCGAACAGAAATCGAAAATGACCGAGGACAGGAAAATTTCTGAGAATTGAGTGATCCCGCTGCAGCATGTCATACCAGCCCAGAATCAGGATCGGTGCCAGTATCAGCCACATCCACGCCACAAGTGGAACATAAAGTTGGCCCAACGTTAGCGTTAGAACCGAACACACGCTGAAATAGACGAAGAGTTGACGCATGTAGCTACTCCCTGAAGCATGCAGAACTTCACTGTTTCTTCCAGATTTTTTCTGCTCCCTAGCCTAACAGGATCCACGGCGTGAGGGTGAGACTGCTGTTGGAAACCCCATGGAAGCGGAGGACCTGAGGTGGGAACAGCCGATCCAGAACGTGGGATGAAAGCACAGCAAGGCAGCCCTTCGCCAGTAACACCTGAAACCAGTAACACCTGAAACCAGTAACACCTGAAACCAATGATCGTATGAAGTTGATGCGTGATCGTGTTGGTCAATCAGGTGAAGGAGCCAGAGGTTTCTGGGTTTGTGTGGTGTAACCAGAATGAAGACTCAAATTCTGGCTGACTGACCACGGGGAGATCCTGACCTCATGATGCGTGACCGGTTGCTGCATCACTTTGGTGATGAAGTGCCGTTATCACAATCGTTTACTGGGCGCTGATCAGTTGCAGATTCGGGTTTTTGTCAAAGGCTTCCTGATCCAGGTTGGTTTCACGAATGCTGATGCAGTATTGGGATGCCACAACCACATGATCCAGCACGGAGATCCCAAGTATCTTTCCTGCTTCGGTCAGTTGGTGCGTGACCATGATGTCTTCGCGGCTCGGAGATGGATCACCGCTGGGGTGGTTATGAACCAGAATGACTGCAGAGGCGGCATCACGAATCGCCGCGCGAAAAACTTCGCGAGGATGAACCAGACTTGCGTCAAGCGTTCCTATTGTGATGCGATGTTTGTTGATCGGTTTGTGTTTTGTATCAAGCGTGACAAGATGGAATTCCTCCTGCACTGCTTCGTATGCCAGCCTGGCGAATTGCTCACTGCAATAATCGATTGCCGCTCTTGTGCTGTTGATGGAACGCTGGCGTATTTTGGGGACACGTTCGACACGCGAAACACGCCGCCCAAGTTCGATCCCGGCCATGATTTTAGCGTAATTGTTTCTGGTCGCTGCGGGACTGATTGCTTTCAGTTCGGTGTGACTGCAGTGGCTCAGTTCGGGCAATCTTGCTGTAAAGCGATTTGCGATTCGCTGGCCGCCAGTGACTGCGGATTCTCCGGCGACGCCTGTGTGCATCAAGATGGCAAGCAGATCAGCATTGGAAAGTTCACATGGCCCGTTGCGCAGCAATCTTTCACGAGGTCGTTCCTCTTCTGCGGTGTGCTTGATTTGCAGTCCTTCGAGCCTCCGGTCAATCCAGCGCAGAACAAGCGTTTTTCTTGGGGCGGTGTCTGACCACCGATACAAGACCTGCTTTTTTTTCAAAACCCGACGCAATAGCCCATCGTCTGCCAACTGATGGATGGTGCGAGTGATGTACCCCGGCGATGTCTCTGAACACTGCGTCTTGGCATCTGTCGTTGAAAAATCATTCAAGCGAATGAGAGATTTGACCAGATTCTCAAGTCTCTTGCGTCGATCGTGCTTCATGTTATCTGCCCCCAAAGTCTGTTGAATGAAAAGACAGAGGAGTGCGCCGGAAAACCGTGACTCGTCCATCCACCAGCTACATTCCGATGCACAAGTGAAGAAAAACACCGATGTGCATTCAAAGAACGCAGAACAAGGGGCTGCGGCGAAAGTATAGCCGCGCCGGCATGCAGCGAGCATCGATAAAAATGGTTTTTTCACAAACCGGTCTTTTGCAAGCAAATCACGGTGTATGAAAAGACGAAAAGGCTTGCGCTTCTGAGCCGAAACGACAAATTGAAAGCCGAGGCTATACCGGTGTGGTGACCGGAATCAGGCTGTTGAGAGCCTGGCTGATTTCGATTTCCTGTCGTTCACGACCCAGAAAGAAACTCACATGCGAGTACCCGCATCGCTGCAAAAGTTGCATGGCTGTTTCGTAGCCATCAGCGACTCGTTCGGCCACATGAGCATCTGCTCCCAAGGTGATTGGAATATCACGCAATCGCATCTCCGCGAGCATTGCCGGGAAAGGATTCATTTCCGAGATGGTTTTGTTGACGCCAGAAGTATTGAGTTCCATCGCCACCCCGGTAGCGGCAATGCGGTCGAGCGCTGGACGGATATCGTCCAGCATTCGTTCGGAATCCCATGCTTCGCTTGTGAAGTTTTTGATCAGGTCCGGGTGTGCAATGGAATCAAAGAGCCCGGTTTCGGCTGATTTGGCAAGCAGTCGAAAGTAGGTTTTTTGAACTTCATGCAGATCGTCACTCCAGTACTTTTGACGAAATTCCGGGATCTGTGGGTGGACAGACCCGAGGACGAAATGAAAGTCCGCAGAAGCAAGCTGTTTTTCGAGGAAGGTTTCGTATCCTTCGAAATAATCGGCTTCCAGACCCAGCCTGACGTCCACTCGCCCCTGCCATTGGTCTCGGGTTTTAGCTACCAGATCAACGTATTCGTCAAACTGGTCCTCAGCCATTCTCACTGCAGCAGAAAATCCATCAGGCATCGGGTTGTGGCATGTCACCATCAGTCCCCGAAGACCACGCTTTTCGGCCATCGCAGCATATTCCGAAGGTTCTCCGTAAGCATGTTTGCACAATGTTGTGTGCGAGTGAGATTCGAAGAGAATGGGGGAGGTCACGCCGATGTACTCCATCGTGATGCGGGTGTATGAGTTTGATGTCAACGTGAATCCGACTCTTTGCCATCGGAAACCGTTAGACTCACTGCAATCGGTAATGGGTTACAGTAGCAGTTCGCACCAATTTGGCGAGGGTGGCAAGCGTTTTTAATTGACGATGCTTCGTGGCTGATCAGTTACGTGAATTCTGCTGATGACACCAGAATACGCCTCGATGGAGCCGATTGCCTCGCGTGGTGAATCACCCTGACGCGAGTAAAATGACGGTTCAGTGTGACAATGCGAGTTCCATCAGGCAGGAGTATTGATTGGTGGATAGCGCGGAACAGTTCAGGTTTCCATTGCAGGAAGTTCAAATGAAATTCAACATCGGATTTGCTCTGACGCTGTCAGTCTTGGTCCCAGTCTTGCTCGGGGGCCACGGGGAGAATGTGTCTTTTTTCGCCTCGGCCAACGAGCCGCTGCACGGTGATTCCCCTGAAGTGCATCTGCACGGTGCTTCCTCTGAAGTGCATCTGCAAACTGGTTCTCCTGAAGTATCGAAGGTTGGTGCACAAGCGGTTCTTGCCGCCAGGCCCCTTCAGGAAACGTCAGAAAATCAGCCGCAAACTGATAGCGTTTCAAGCCATGGCAAGCGGCCTCCGAATGTACTCTTCATTGCGGTGGATGATCTTGCCTGCTCACTTGGCTGTTACGGAGATCTTCTGGCCAAAACCCCCAACATCGATCGACTCGCTTCCAGTGGTGTCTGTTTTCAGCGAGCGTACAATCAGCTGCCGCTGTGCAATCCTACGCGTGCTTCTGTCATGACAGGGATGCGTCCTGATCAAATCAAGGTCTATGATCTGGACCGGCACTTCCGTGATGAAATTCCGAATGTCGTCACGTTGCCTCAAGCCTTTCAGAATGCCGGTTATTTCGCTGCTCGCGTCGGGAAGATATATCACTACAACGTCCCAGCTTCCATCGGGACCGATGGCTTTGATGACCCTCCTTCCTGGATGCAGACGGTCAATCCGATCGGGCGCGACAAGGCAGAAGAAGATCTGATCTTCAACGCCGAGCCCCACCGCAAAATAAGTGCGGCCTTGAGTTGGCTTCCAGCAGATGGAAGTGATCAGGAACAAACCGACGGGATGATTGCTACCGAGGCCATTCGTCTGCTGAAGTCAAAGCAGGCAGAACCGTTTTTTCTGGCCGTGGGATTCTTTCGCCCTCATACACCCTATGTTGCGCCGAAAAAGTACTTTGACCTTTATCCCATCGATGAGTTGAGGTTGCCGTACGCACCTGCAGACGACCGGGGGGATATTCCAACAGCTGCCTTTGCTCACAACTGCCCTATCCCAAATTACAATCTTCCGGAGCCAACATTGCTGCGTGCGACACAGGCGTATTACGCGTGTGTTTCGTTCATTGATGCTCAGGTGGGGCGATTACTTGACGCGTTGGATGAGCTTGACCTGGCTGACAACACGATCGTTGTTTTCTGGAGTGATCACGGATATCACCTCGGAGAACATAACGGCATCTGGCAGAAGCGGACCCTTTTTGAACAGGGGGCCAGATCCCCCTTGATCATTCGCTCACCCGGGCAAGCCGGTAATGGCACGCCGAGTCCCAGAGTGGTTGAGTTTGTTGACATCTATCCAACGCTCACCGAGCTTGCAGGAATCGAGGGTCCTGCAACGCTCGCTGGTAAAAGTCTGCAGAAGCTGCTTCATGATCCGATTGCGCCCTGGGATGCTTACGCGGTCACGCAGATCCTCCGCCCGGCAGACAATCGCCTGCCCGAGCCCGTGATGGGGTGCAGCATTCGTACAGAAAGGTGGCGTTACACTGAGTGGGCTGAAGGGGCTTCTGGGAAAGAGCTTTACGATCATCAAACTGACCCGATGGAGTTCAATAATCTTGCGATTGAGCCCGATGAAAACGCCCGTCAGGTGATCGAGCGACTGAAACCCCTGTTGCGAAAACATGCGTCAGGGGCGGTGCCACAGACTCCTTTCAATCCAGCACGCCTGTGATAGGAAGCTTCCGGATTTGCTACCAGCTGACAGTCATCGCGAGTGGTGGCAAGCCGTTTGCCTCATGACATGGAAGCCGCATTGCGATTCAAGCGTCTTCGGTCGCTTTCCTTGAGAACGATCTTGCGCAGGCGAATGTTTTCCGGCGTAACTTCAACCAGTTCGTCTTCCTCGATGTATTCCAACGCCGCTTCCAGCGATAATTCACGTGGGGGTTTCAGGATGACATTTTCATCACTGCCAGCAGCCCGGATGTTGGTCAGTTTCTTTTCGCGGCATGGATTGACGGTCATGTCATTTTCACGTGCATTTTCGCCCACCAGCATACCTTCATAGACTTCAACACCGGGCGGGACGAGGAGTTCGCTTCGATCCTGCAAGCCAAACATCGCGAAGGGCATCGTCTTTCCGCTGACCATGGAAATCAGGACACCATTGGCACGTTTGGGAACCTCTCCTTCGACCGGTCGGTAACTCTCAAAGCGATGGTGAATGATTGCTGTGCCCCGAGTAGCATTGAGCAGTTTGGTTCGCAATCCAATCAATCCACGGGAAGGAACAAGGAACTTCAGCAAACTGTATTCCCCCCGCTGGGACATTTCCTCCAGTTGTCCGCGTCGCAAGCCAACCAGTTCCATGACAGGACCCATCGTGTCAGTCGGTACCTCGATCCGCAATGTTTCGAATGGTTCGTGTTTCTTGCCATCGATGGTCTTGAAAATGACTCGTGGTTTTCCAACGCTCAGTTCATAGCCCTCGCGTCGCATGGTTTCGATCAGAACAGCCAGGTGCAGAACACCGCGTCCCTTCACTGCATAAGCTTCTGCTCCCTCCACCATTTCCACCCTGAGAGCGACGTTTCGCTCCAACTCTTTTTCAAGGCGTGCCTTGAGTTGCCGAGTGGTGACGTACTTTCCCTCGCGGCCTACCATGGGAGACGAGTTGACGCTGAAAACCATTTCGAGGGTCGGTTCGTCGACTTTCAGACGCGGCATCGCATTGTTGGCGTCAACCGCGGCGATCGTGTCTCCGATCTCGACGTCGGTGATCCCCTCGATTGCGACAATGTCACCCGCTGTGGCGGACTCGGCTGCCGCACGCCCAAGGTTGTCAAAGACAAACAAGCCGCCGACTTTTTGCTTCTTCACACCGTCCTTGTGATGCAGGTCAATGGTCTGGCCCAGTTCAACCGTCCCTGATTCAATTCTTCCCACGGCGATCCGTCCCACGTACTCGCTCCAGTCGAGTGTCGTGACCATCATCTGCAAGGGGGCCTTTTCGTCAACTTCGGGGCCCGGCAATGCATCAACAAGAAGATCCAGCAGGGGACGCATGTCGTTGTTGGGGCTGGATGGATCGGTGGTCGCGTAACCGTCTTTCGCGCTCGTGTACACGTAGGCGGCATTGTCGAGCTGTTCGTCACCACCGAGTTCGGCAAGCAGTTCAAGACCTTCGTCGAGGGCTTCGGTGGGGCGGCCGTCGGGGCGATCAACCTTGTTCACCACGACAATCGGGCGTACACCGGCCTGCAACGCTTTTTCAAGAACAAACCGCGTTTGCGGCATTGGCCCTTCTGCTGCGTCCACCAGTAACAGGCAGCCGTCTGCCATTTTGACGACTCGCTCAACCTCTCCCCCAAAATCTGCGTGGCCGGGTGTGTCAATCAGGTTGATTTTCACACCGCGGTAAGGGATCGCAATGTTCTTGGAAAGAATCGTGATTCCCCGCTCACGCTCCAGATCGTTTGAATCAAGAATCCGTTCGCCCTTGAGCTCCGCATCACGGAACTGACCGCTCTGACGGAGAAGGCAGTCTACAAGTGTGGTCTTTCCATGATCCACATGGGCGATGATCACGACGTTTCGAATGTCTTGGCGACGCAAAGAATCAAGTCCTGAAGTTTGAAAGTGCTCGTGCCGGGGAGCATGGGTTGGTGATGAATGGTTCGGGAAGGCAAACCGGAGTGTTTTTAATTCGGCAGCTGTGCGGAAGTTTGCCTGAGCATTTGCTGGTTGAGCAGTAGTTGGTTGTGGGGGTGAGAGTTTTGCGCGCCCGAGGGGGCGGCCAGTGTCTCCTGGAAGTCATTGAATTGATCGAGACACGTGGTGTCTCAGGTTTTCGCTTGTAAATCGGCGGTCGTTGCGTTTGAGGCGGCTCGAAGTTTCATGTCCCGTTGCTCTCTGGAACCATTGCGGAACCATTGGTCTCGGGAACAGGAACCGCATCAATCCATCCCCGGGTGTCTCCTCATGGACTGATTTCACGGATGATGAATCAGAGATTGCCGGAGTGCGCTTTTGGTTTCAGCCAAGACGGTGCAAAGGAGGCTGGACTTCAATGGGCATGATGGGTGTAGACCCCGCTGATGTCTCCGTTGGTCGTCGAAATCGTAAGCGTAGCCTTGGCAGAGTCTCCCATGTTCTCCAAACCTGTGGCAAGTGCATCGCTCGTAATTTCGTAAACGGTACCGGTATCAGTCTCTGCCTTTTGCAACTGGTAGTCGCTGGTTTCGCCTGCGGACTCAATCGTCAGCTTCACGCTGGAGACTGTGTCTGGTTCTGCTGCATCAGAAACATGCACCGTGAGCTTGGATGTTCTGTTAGAGAACAGAACTTCAACTTCTTTCTCTTCCGAAAGTTGGATTAGGTGGCCTCCGCGAATGCCGTGCGGGGGATGCTTGTGGCCTTCGAGGGCACCAGATTGGTCAGCAGCGTCGTGGTCGTGGTCGTGGTCGTGCTGACCGGTGGTGACATCATCTTCACCAGCGGCAGGACTTGACGTCGATGAATTCACAGGTGACGAGCTCGGGCCGCAGCCCGTCAGTGTCATGGCCGCATAGGTCAAACAGACTGCCAAAGTGATCAGTGAGGTGAAACTTGAGGGATTCATGAAGCTTGCGGGGATTTGGTAAGGGTTGGGAATCTGGCTCGATGATTGATCGCGTCAACATTTTTGCGGGCGTGACGAAACGCCTCACCACCGTTCGGAATCTGAATTTCCCGCTAACGCGTGGGCTGTCATTTGATACGGAAAAGACGATTTGCCACAGCCCAAATCGTCCGCCCTTCTTCTCCATTAACGGCCGGTTTCCCTGCGTTACGGGTTTGCGAGCGGCAATTTGGTCATGGCAAGACGAGTGCCGTTGCCAATTCTTTGGGCTTGTGGCATATTTGCGAGCGCAAAAGTCCGCCCCCGGTGTTGCCCACATGGTCCCCCCTCCGGTTCGTACCGACGTGGCCATGTGGCTCCAGCCGAGGCATGCTTTTCCATGCTCGAGCCAGCAGGACCTTCTGCCTGCTCGTGACTCTCTTTCCGTCGCCGGATGGGAGTGTGCTGGGTCAACATTGTGAAAAATATCACAATGTCCCGTCGCGGGCATGGTGGCAGCGGTGTTTGCCAGAAATGAAGTCATTCTGTCCTACACAGTCATTTGAGTACGTTCATAGCGATGACAAAAATCAGACAGGGTTTAGACCTGCCGATACTCGGCAGTCCCGAGCAACATATTGATCAGGCATCGGCGGTCAGCCGAGTCGCTCTCTTGGGTGACGATTATGTTGGCATGAAGCCGACGATGCTGGTGGCACCCGGTGACAAAGTGTCGGTCGGGCAGCCTCTATTCGAGGACAAGAAAAATCCCGGCGTGCTGTACACATCTCCTGCCGCTGGCACGGTTGCAGCCGTCAACCGTGGGGCGAAACGAAAATTCGAGTCAGTCGAGATTGATGTCGACGGAGACGAGAGCGTTCATTTCGAGGGTGCAGCAGGGCGCGACCCAATGGACTTGGGCCGAGAGGCACTCACGGAGCAGCTGCGACTCAGTGGGCTCTGGCCATCTTTGCGGACGCGCCCTTATGGCAAAGTGCCCATGCTTGGCAGCCAGCCGAGCTCGATCTTTGTCCAGGCGGTTGATACCAATCCTCTGGCTGCCGACCCAGCCATTGCCATGGCAGATCGTAAAGAGCAGTTCGCACTCGGTCTGCAAGCTCTGACTCAACTGGTGGACGGCAAAGTATTCGTCTGCAAAGGCGATGGTGCAGAGATCCCTGGTGAGGGTATCAATGGCGTGGAATTGGCCACTTTCAGCGGTCCACACCCGGCAGGACTGGTTGGAACCCATATCCACTTCCTAGATCCTGTTGGTCCCAACAAGACCGTGTGGTACATCGGTTATCAGGATGTGTGTGCGATTGGCACTTTTCTCCAGACTGGCAAACTTGACACCCGCCGGGTCATCTCGCTCGGGGGCCCAGTGGTCACGCAACCGCGCCTGCTGGAAACACGGTTGGGTGCCTGTGTCGACGAATTGATCGCGGGCCAGTACGACGACACGATCAAAATACGGCCTATCTCAGGCTCGGTCCTCTGTGGACACACTGCGGTGAGCCCGCATCAATATTTGGGTCGATACCACACTCAGGTATCAGTACTGGAAGAGGGTGACGAACGGGAGTTCCTTGGTTGGCAGAAACCGGGTCTGGACAAGTATTCGACGACTCGAGTTTTTGCTTCGGCCGGGCTTCCCAACAAGAAATTTGCTTTCACGACCAGTACGCACGGCAGCGAGCGGGCCATGGTTCCATTGGGAACTTACGAGAAGGTCATGCCGTTGGACATTCTGCCAACGCAACTGCTGCGATCACTGATCTACCGGGACACTGACGAAGCACAGCAACTTGGTGTTCTGGAACTGGAAGAAGAAGATTTGGCCCTGTGCACTTTTGTGTGCCCGGGCAAGTACGAGTACGGCTCTCTGCTCCGTGCCAGTCTGGAAACGATTGAGCGAGAAGGCTGATCCCGAACCTCTGGTCGGATTGACAGGAATTTTGAGATGAAAGCACTGCGTAACGTCCTCGATAAAGTCCATCCCCTGTTTGCCAAGGGCGGGATTTTGGAAGTGGCGTATCCCATGTACGAGGCGTTGGACACGTTTCTGTACACCCCGGGCGAGGTCGCTTCCGGGAAGACCCATGTTCGAGACGGGATCGACCTCAAGCGGATGATGATCACCGTCGTCTTGGCCCTCGTGCCGGTGACCCTGTTCGGCATGTGGAATGTCGGTTACCAGGCGAACTCAGCCATTGAGAAGATGGAGGCTGCGGGGATCGAACACGTTGGTGACTGGCATTACACCATCTACAACGCGATCGGGTTCGCCAACGATCCCAGCAATATCACTGCCAATATCGTGCTGGGGGCGATTTTCTTCATTCCGATCTACGGCGTCTGCATGTTTGTCGGCGGACACATTGAACTTGTTTTCAGCGTGTTGCGCGGTCATGAGATCAACGAGGGTTTTCTGGTCACCGGATTGCTGTTTCCGCTGACTCTTCCAGCGTCGATCCCCTTGTGGCAGGTCGCTCTGGGGATTGCGTTCGGTGTGATCGTGGCCAAGGAGGTCTTCGGTGGCACGGGGCGGAACTTCCTGAATGTTGCTCTGACCAGTCGCGCTTTCCTCTACTTCGCTTACGCCGGGCAAATCAGTGGCGACAAGGTGTGGACCGCGGTTGACGGTTTCAGCGGTGCTACAGCGTTGGGCCAGATGGCAAACGCCCAGCCTCAGGAAGGCGTTGTGAATCCCGCCATCGACTCGCTGAGTTCGGTCAGCTACCTGTGGGGGCAGGAATCCATCACTTGGATGAGTACTTTTCTTGGAACGATTCAGGGCTGTGTCGGCGAGACCAGCGCCCTGCTGTGCATTGTCGGTGCGGGCATTCTGATCGCTACCGGGATCGGGTCCTGGAAAATCATGGCGGCAGTGATCGCCGGTGTCATCGGGACAACGCTGTTGATGAACGGTGTGACGATGATTTCACCCGAGGCTCTCGATGCCAACCCAATGTTGGGCGTGCCGTTTTACTGGCACCTGACGATCGGAGGTTTGGCCTTCGGACTCGTGTTCATGGCTACCGACCCCGTCAGTGCTTCCATGACCGACAAGGGCAAATGGTTCTATGGGGCGCTCATTGGATTCATGACCGTGCTGATCCGTGTCGTGAACCCCGCATTCCCGGAAGGGATCATGTTGGCGATCCTATTCGGCAATGTGTTCGCTCCGCTCATCGATTACTACGTAGTACAGGCTAACGTGTCCAGTAGGAAGAAACGCTATGCAACAACGTGATTCATTGGGATATACATTAGGTGTCGCTGCGGTGCTGTGTGTGGTTTGCTCACTCGCAGTGAGTACTGCCGCCGTGTCGCTGCGTGGACGTCAGGAAGCGAATGTCAAACTGGATCAGCAGAAGAACATTCTGGATGCAACCGGATTGGCGATTGGCGAGTACGGTGTGCAGGCGAACGAGTTGTCTGCCAGCGAGATCGACAAGCTTAACGCGTATGTGAGTGCGAAACTGGTTGACTTGCAGACTGGAGAGTACGTCGGTGATGACGCCCAACTTGAGAAGTACAACCTCGTCGAAGAAGCAGCCAACCCCGATACCAGTGTTCCAATCGAGAATCCGGTATTCAATCCTGGCGAACCACGACGCCCGAAGGTGATGAAGGTCTATTTCGTCAAGAAACCCGGGACCGACAAAATCCTGCAGGTGGTTTTGCCAGTTTATGGGAAGGGCTTGTGGGGCACGCTTTATGGTTACCTGGCTTTGAAGAGTGACCTCGAAACGATTCAGGGACTGACTTTCTACCAGCACAAGGAAACCCCGGGGCTTGGCGGCGAAGTTGACAATCCCCGTTGGAAAGCAATGTGGGATGGACGCAAACTTTACGATCCAAGTGGTCAGCCCGCAGCGATGGTATTCAAGGGGCCTGCACCCAAAACCGATGAGTACGCCGTCGACGGACTTT
The DNA here is from genome assembly GCA_012270065.1 of Rubripirellula sp. Lineage (GTDB taxonomy): Bacteria > Planctomycetota > Planctomycetia > Pirellulales > Pirellulaceae > Rubripirellula. The sequence goes on from JAAXJB010000011.1 coordinate 18,192, forward strand.
CGGGGGCGACCATCACAAGCCGTGGAGTGACCAATCTGATCAGATACTGGGCGAGTGACGATGGTTATGGCACCTATCTGTCCAAGCTTGGTAAAGAGATGAACGAAGGAACATCCTCCTCAAACGAGGGAGAAGAGTAATGGCTAAGAAAACGACCGACGTCCTGGTCGACCCGCTGATCAATAACAATCCCATTGCCTTGCAGATCCTCGGTATCTGCTCTGCACTCGCTGTGACGACCAAGATGGAAACGTCCTTGGTGATGAGCTTTGCGGTGATTGCCGTGACTGCCTTCAGCAATCTTGCCGTCAGTGCGATTCGGCACTTCATCCCCAGCAGTATCCGAATCATCGTACAGATGACGGTCATTGCCTCGCTGGTGATCGTCGTGGACCAGATCCTGAAGGCCTACATGTACGACATCAGCAAACAACTGTCAGTGTTTGTTGGTCTGATCATCACGAACTGCATCGTGATGGGACGTGCCGAAGGCTTTGCGATGAAAAACGGCCCTGGGGTCAGCTTTCTGGACGGGATCGGAAACGGCATGGGTTACGGATTAGTACTCATGTTCGTTGCGTTCTTCCGCGAACTTTTCGGAAGCGGTTCACTTTTCGGAGTCGAACTTCTGCCATTGGATCGCAACGGTGGTTGGTACAACCCCAACAACCTGATGTTATTACCACCCAGTGCTTTCTTCCTGATCGGGTTTCTGATTTGGGCCATTCGAGCGTACAAGCCAGATCAGATCGAGGAGGCGTGAGAAAACCATGCATTACTTCAATATCTTCATCACAGCAGTTTTCATTGAAAACCTCGCTCTCGCATTCTTTCTCGGGATGTGTACCTTTCTGGCGATCAGCAAGAACGTCAAAACGGCCGTGGGTCTGGGTTTTGCGGTGATTGTGATCGAGGCAATCACGATACCAGTCAACCAGTTGATCTACTCGTTGTTGCTCAAAAAGGGCGCGTTGACTTGGGCTAACTCGTTTGTTCCCACTTCAACGGTTGATTTCTCGACCGTTGATCTGTCGTTCCTGGGATTCATCAGTTTCATCGGGGTGATCGCCGCGATGGTTCAGATTCTCGAGATGACGCTCGATAAGTTCTTTCCTCCGCTGTACAACGCTCTGGGTATTTTCCTGCCGTTGATCACTGTGAATTGCGCGATTCTGGGCGGATCATTGTTCATGCAGGAGAAGAACTACAACTTTGCAGAGTCGGTTGTGTACGGCCTCGGTTGTGGTGTGGGTTGGGCCTTGGCGATCGCGGCCCTCGCCGGAATCCGCGAAAAGCTGAAATACAGTGACGTGCCACCGCCGCTCCGCGGTTTAGGAATTACGTTCATCACAGTGGGCTTGATGGCTTTGGCGTTCATGTCCTTCGGTGGTATCCAGTTGTAAGTTGAAAAACGTTTCAGGTTCTTCGTTTTAGAAATCGAACTCTCGTAAGAGTCTTTTGAGATGGAATTTTTTGATATTGTTCTCGGTGTCGGAATGTTCACCGCGGTTGTGGTTGCTCTGGTGTTGGTGATTCTGGCTGCAAAGAGCCAGTTGGTCGCATCAGGCCCTGTGAAAATCGTCATCAACGAGCAAAAAACAGTCGAAGTACCAGCCGGCGGCAAGCTGCTCGGTGCCCTGGCAGACGCGGGCGTGTTCGTCAGTAGTGCCTGCGGAGGCGGCGGTACCTGTGCCCAGTGCAAGGTCAAGGTAAGCGATGGCGGGGGAGAAATTCTCGCCACGGAGAAGGACCACATCAACAAGAAAGAGGCAGCTGAGGGTGAGAGGCTTAGCTGTCAGGTCGCCGTCAAGAACGACATGACGGTGGAAGTGCCGGCGGAAGCCTTCGACACAAAGAAGTGGACTTGCAAGGTTCGAAGCAACCACAACGTGGCCACTTTCATCAAGGAATTCGTTCTTGAGCTTCCTGAAGGTGAGGATGTCGATTTCCGGGCCGGTGGCTATATCCAAATCGAATGCCCCCCACACGAGATCGCCTACAAGGACTTCGACATCGAAGAGGAGTATCGGGAAGACTGGGACAAATTCGACATCTGGAGATTTGTATCGAAGGTCGATGAGCCTGTGGTGCGTGCCTACTCAATGGCTAATTATCCCGGTGAAAAAGGCATCATCATGCTGAATATCCGGGTTGCGAGTCCGCCACCAAGGCTGCCAGACGTTCCGCCAGGAAAGATGAGTAGCTGGATCTTCAGTTTGAAACCAGGTGACGAGGCGACCATCAGTGGTCCGTACGGTGAGTTCTTCATCAAGGATAGCGAGGCCGAGATGGTGTACATCGGTGGTGGTGCCGGCATGGCTCCGCTGCGAAGTCACATCTTTGAACTCTTCAAACGCCAGAAAACCAGCCGCAAGGTCTCTTACTGGTACGGCGGACGTAGTTTGCGAGAGCTGTTCTACATTGACCACTTCCGGGATATCGAAAAAGAGTTCCCCAACTTCAAGTTCAATATAGCGCTTTCGGAACCACAGCCCGAGGACAACTGGGATGGGTATGTCGGGTTCATCCATCAGGTGCTGCTTGACAATTACCTGTCGACGCATCCGGCACCAGAGGACAATGAGTATTACATCTGTGGACCGCCGATGATGAATGCTGCTGTGTTCAAAATGTTGGACGATCTGGGCGTTGAGCCCGAGAACATCGCCTACGATGATTTCGGCGGCTGATCTCGCCGAATCGCTTTCGTGAATCGGTGGAGTGCAACGTACGGTTGACCCGTGTTCGGCCCTTCGTCAGTGATCACTGCTCTGGTTTGCCTGGCAGTCATGTTGTGTCGTCATTGAGCGATTCCGCGTTCTTATCGTGATTCGGCGCGGGTATCGTGACAACTGCTGGCCTGTTGAATGGCAACCACGGATGGTCTGATTGCGAATCTGCACCATGGTTCTATACTGACGGCAGGCTGAATTTCGAGCCTCAACTGACTTACTCGCCTGTGGTGTCCCATGAAGAGTCTGTGGTGTTCCATGAAGAGTCGACTTTTGGCCAGCCTGTTCGTTATCGCTTGCTTGTGCATCCAGTCAGCAGGTTCATCGCCGCTTTACGCGCAGATGTCTGAATTCGGTGGTCCCACCATGGGGACCAGTTACAGCGTCAAAATCTTTGAAATGCCATCAGGGTTGGAGGAAGACGCGCCGTTTCTTGTTGATCAGATGTTGCGTCAGGTGAATGACCAGATGTCCACGTATCTCGAGAACTCCGAGATCAGTCGATTCAATCGTTCCGATTCAACAGAATGGTTTCCTGTCAGTCGAGAGCTTGCGGAGGTAGTTTCCTACTCCCAGACGGTTTCGCAGAAGACTGGTGGGGCTTTTGACATCACGGTAGGGCCGCTGGTCAACGCCTGGAATTTTGGCCCGGACCGGGGAGTAAGAACTGTTCCCGATGCAGAGCTTCTTGCGGAGATTGTTGAATCGACAGGGTACGACAAATTGGCTGTTCGGCTTGAACCGCCCGCGTTGAAAAAAACAGTGCCAGAATTGGAAATCGATCTGTCAGCCGTTGCCAAAGGATACGCAGTCGACCGCGTTGTCGCGTTGTTGAATGAACGCGGTGCGAAAGACGTGTTCGTTGAAATTGGCGGGGAAGTTTCGGTCAGCGGAAGCAAAGCGGGACAGTGGTGGAAGGTGGGAATCCAGATGCCCGATGCAGCCACCAATTCTGTGCTCATCGCACACTCTTTGAATGTTGGTGGGGGAAATGACCGTTCCATGGCGACTTCTGGGGACTACCGTAATTTTTTTGAGGTCGATGGAAAACGCTATTCCCACACAATCGATCCAAGGACCGGGATGCCCATCGAACATGCTCTGGCGTCTGTTACCGTTGTCGCCGAGACTTGCATGGCTGCTGATGCATGGGCGACAGCACTGAATGTGTTGGGACCCTCTCAGGCATTGCAGATTGCTCAGGCAGAGAAGATGGACGTGCTGTTAGTCGCACGTGATGATTCCCAGGCTTCGGGTTATCAACTTTCAGCGAATGGACGACCCCAGCAATACCGGGCGGCTGGTGAGGCGGGGGGGGGGGCGGGTGAGCAGGAAGTCGCTGATGAGGGTAACGGACGGTTCACCATGTTCGTCGTTACCGCTGTCGCCTTCGCGGTGCTTTTGTTTGCGATGTCGGTTGGCGTCCTGTTTGGACAACGGTCCATCAGCGGTTCGTGCGGTGGGGTCAACGGTACAAAAAACGAAGATGGAAGTGTGAGCTGCTCTTTGTGCAGCAGTCCAAGTGATGCCTGTCGTGAATTACGTGATCGAATGAAGAACAAGCCTGACAACGATATGGTGGATGTCTCATGACCACATCGGATCCATCAGAGCCGGAGTCGGCCAGACAGAATTCCGGAGATGAAACTGCCGGGGTTGATGAAATCGCGAATCAGGAACCCGGGGTGACGGAGGCCAATTCCGCCGATGACAAATCACGCAATCGTCTGGGGCGGGCAGCAGTCGCGACTTTGATTGGCCTCGTTCTGGTTGGCTTGTTGCAGTGGAATGCATCGGAAACTGATCATCAGTTTTCAAACATGGCGACTGTGCTTCTGGTTTTCCTGATCGGAGGCTACGTCCTCTTTCAGATTCACTGTCTCACTCGAGTGCGGTGGAACAGTTTTGTGGTGCCCGGTGCCTGTCTGCTTGTGATTGCCGGATTCATCGGCATGTGGGAATTTGAAGGATTCAGCGGCGAACTGGTGCCACAGTTTTCGTTCCGCTTTGGGAACACTCGCCCGGCGATGCAGAGTGTTGAGTCCGACGCGGGTCCTGAAAGTGATCGCGGTGGTGTCCCCGGTAATGAAGAGAAAGACTCGTCGGTGGCGCTGGCGTCATACGGCGGCTTTCTCGGCGATGAACGCACCGCGGTGATTGCTGAGCGGCATTTCGACGTCCCCGCGTCGGTCGATGAGGTCAAAGTTCTTTGGCGTCAGGGACTGGGCGAGGGCTGGGCTGCGTTCGCCGTCTCAGGTGACAAAGCCGTGACCTTGGAACAACGTGACGAGGAGGAATGTCTGACTTGTTACCGGTTGGGTGATGGTGCGCTGCTGTGGATGATCAAGCACCAGACGCGCCACGAGAACCTGATGGGTGGTGTCGGGCCGCGTAGCACGCCGACAATTGTCGGGAACCGGGTATTTGCACAGGGGGCAACAGGAGTCCTTTGGTGCGTTGACCTCCCCACGGGGGAACTGGTTTGGAGCATCGATCTGGTGGAGCAAGCTGGTTGGAGTCAGGCTGAGTCGGAGGCGATGATCAGTTGGGGCAGGGCGGCATCGCCGTTGATCATTGATGATGGGATCTGCGTTGTGCCGTTCGGCGGTCCGGAGCAAAACCGTGAATCCGGACGCAGTCTCATTGCTTTGGATGTCAATTCGGGAAAGGTCCTCTGGACCGCTGGGGAGGACCAGATCAGTTACGCGTCACCAGTCCTGCTGGATTTAGGTGGTAAGCGACAGATTGTATCTGTGAACGAAAGCACGATTACCGGGCACGACATTGATGACGGAAGTGTGCTCTGGAAAACCAGCTGGCCGGGACAATCCAACGGTGGTGCCAATTGTGCTTCTGTGGTCCCCGTGGGAGACAGTCGTTTTCTGATTGGGAAAGGCTACGGTGGGGGCAGTGCGTTGTACGAAGTCAAACAGTCCGACGGTCAGTGGATTGTCGACGCGATCTGGAAATCAAATCGGGTCTTGAAAACCAAGTTCACGCACGCCGCTGTGAAAGGGGAGGTGGCGTTTGGGATCAGCAATGGAGCTCTTGAAGCCGTCCGACTTGAAGATGGGGAACGGCAGTGGATCCAGAGTCGCCGGTCCCGTCTTGGTCAGGGGCAGATCGTCGTGGTTGATGATGTGATCGTCGGTCAGGCCGAAAACGGAGAAGTGGTGCTGGTTGCGGCAGATTCCGAAGATTACCGCGAGCTTCTTCGCATGCCTGCTCTGAATACCAAAACGTGGAACGTACCCAGCATTGCGGGTAGGCATTTGCTGGTGCGTAACGATCGCGAAGTGATCTGTTTTCTGTTGCCCGGTCTTGATCGCGAATCAGCCGTTGATACCGACCGGCAATGAGCCACCTTTGCGCAGTAGCAAATGGCGTCCAGAAGATCGGGATTCACAGTCGGCATTTACAGTCGGCGAATATTGACAGTCCCTACGCCAGTTTGACGCGTTGGCCGGTTTTCGCACTCTCATAGATTGCTTCAATCACCTCAACGCTGCGGCGACCTTCGTGGCCATCAATTCGCGAGGGGCGATCTTCAATGATGGAAGAAATGAATTCTTCGAAAACCATGGTGTGCCCATGATGACTGATGGCTGATGGGTCCGCCGCTCCACCGCCGCTGTCGGTCTGACCGGCCATTTCCTGACGGATCTTTTCATCCTCGGGTGTTTCTTCAGCGAACTGCCAGTCTTTGATGTCCTCTTCTTCGAGTACTGCGGATCCCATGTTCCCGCTGATCTCAATCCGCTTCAGCGCGCCCGGGTAAGACGTCGTGGTGGCTTCAATCACTCCCAGAGCCCCGGACTTGAACTTGAGGTTGGCGACAGCAACATCTTCTACTTCGATGCGTTCGTGCGTCATCGTAGCGGTCATGGCACTGATTTCTTCCACGGGACCCATGAGCCAGACCAGCAGATCGACCGAGTGAATCGCCTGATTCATCAAAGCGCCGCCGCCATCAAGTGCCCAAGTTCCTCTCCAGGCACCGCTGTCATAATATTCCTGGCTTCGGTACCACTTCACGTAGGCGTCGCCCATGGTGATTTTACCGAAACGATCTGCCTCAACTGCCTTTTTCATGAGTTTGCTGGATTCATGAAAGCGACTTTGGAACGTGACGGTCAAGCGAACACCGGCCTTGTCACATGCTGCGATGATCTTGTCACACCGTTCAGTCGTGATTTCGAGTGGCTTTTCAACGATCACATGTTTGCCTGCTTCAGCAGCCGCGACAGCAGGATCGAGGTGTACCCCACTTGGCGTACAGATTGAAACTGCCTTGACGTTCGGATCTGCAAGCATTGCTTCGAGGGTTGAGTAAGCCCGGCAACCCTGTTTTTCACCAAATTCGCTGGCCAGATCGGGGTTGCGGTCCACGCAGGCGACAAGTTCAGCGCCTTCCGTATCTGCAATTGCCTTGGCATGAAAGTTGGCGATCATGCCACAACCCACGATTCCGATACCGACGCTCATTTGTTTTCCCTGATGAAGACAGTGTTCCAGTAACTTGCGACAGAATGACACCAGAGTTTAGGGGGCGGGTTGGTCCATCACAACCAGACAGCTTGCCGGCACATCCGGTTTGCAGGCTGCGATAATGTTCTGCCCGGGCGACGCGGCGTGGCCGGAGATCCGCCGGTGTTCCCACAGCCTCAAGGAGAGGTTACTTTCTTGTCTGCTCACCCCGTAATGGTCGTTTGACTTTTGGCAAGTAACGCAACGACAAACGTTAAAAAGCTTGACACCGTGCCTCGTCTGATGGATGAGGCCGCCGGGCTTGGTACGCGCCTGCGTCGGCATACAGCGGGCCAAACACTCGCTTTTTCAGGTGTTTGGGGCAGCATGCGAGGTGTGTTTGCCGCGGCGATCGCAAGGCACGCGTCCAATATTCTGATGTTATTGCCGGAAGCAGCTGATGCTGATGTGGTTGCCGGAGACGCGATCGCGTTCGGTTTGGAAAATGCAATTTCGCTCCCACTGTCGGCTGGTGAGGCATCAGCATCCTCGATTCGGGACGATGATTACGCCGATCGGCTGCAGGTGTTGCAGCGGCTTGTGACACGGAATGATGATTCGGATTTTCCGCTGCTGGTCACCGCATACATCGGTGGCGCTGTTCAGTTGGTGCCAACACCGGAAACTCTTGAAGCGTCAACGAGAAGACTTGCCGTCGGAGATTTGGTCGATCCGGAAACCATTCGTCGTTGGCTCGCTGAGTCGGGGTTTGCGGCGACGACGGCTGTTCAATTGCCAGGCGAGTTTGCTGCCCGCGGTGGGCTTTTGGACGTCTATTCTGCCGATCAATCACAGCCGCTTCGAATCGAGTGGTTTGGTGATGAAATCGAGTCGATACGTCGCTTTGATCCCGGAAGCCAAAGGAGCATTGAGTCGTTGCAGTAGGTCGAAATTGCTTCGGTTGGGATCGATAATTCATCCGTTTACGACTTCGAGGATCCGCTAGCAGACGAAGATTCATCAGGGGATGCCAATCCGCTCGTTGGGAATGCGGCTGTAGAAGGCGAGAATTCCCGGCGCGCTGACCAACATGATGTTGACGGCAGATTGAGCAAATCGGGATTGGGTGCGATCACGGACTATCTGCCAGCAGACACGTTGGTTGTTGTGGTGGACCCGCAGGAATGTGAACGTTCTGCGGAAGCGTTGATCAAGCGTAGTGGCGAAGAAGCAAACTTGATGTCTTATTGCGATCTGATCGAGTCTCTCTCGCAATTTCGCATGGTCACCGGCACGACTCTGGCCAGCGGCGACCAGAAAGATATTGTTGACCTGCAGTCGACGTCGGCGGAAGGTTTTGCCCTGTCTCTTGATGAAACGCGGACGCGTCTCGATAGTGTTGCCAAGGATGATGAGATCGTCCTTGTGGGAGACACACCTGCCGATGGTGAGCGTTTAACAGAGCTGTTGCATGACACGGACGCAGCCCGGCAGGGTCGACTTCATCTTGTCGTGGCGGAATTGAGTGGAGGGTGTCGCCTGACGACTGCCGGCATTCTTGTGCTGACGGGGGCAGAACTTTTTCAGCGGAGTCCCGTTCGACGCGGAAGGTCGAGAGCACGCGGGAAGCCGATCAGCAGCTTGATGCAACTCGACCCCGGCGATCTCGTGGTACACCTGTCGCATGGAATCGGTCTGTATCGCGGTTTGAAGCATATCGAAAAACATGGACAGCATCTGGAACATCTGACCATCGAGTTTGATGGTGGCACGAAGATTTACGTGCCCGCCTCGCGGATCGGACTCGTCCAACGCTATGTCGGTGGTACCAAAACAACACCACGTCTTGCGAAAATTGGCGGCCAGTCGTGGTCGCGGCAAAAGAAGGCAGCCGAATCGGCGGTGACTGACATGGCCGTTGAGTTGCTGGAAATGCAGGCGGAAAGAACTGCCAGGCGGGGGCTTGTGTTTGACCCCGATAATGCATGGCAACGACAGTTTGATGCAAGTTTTCCCTACGTGGAGACACCCGATCAGGTCAAAGCAATTGCTGTCAGCAAAGAGGACATGGAATCCGGAAGTCCGATGGACAGGCTCATCTGTGGTGATGTCGGATTTGGAAAAACCGAAGTTGCCATGCGAGCCGCCTTCAAGGCAGTGGTCAGCGGTTATCAGGTTGCAGTGCTTGTACCTACCACCGTGCTTGCTGAGCAGCACTACAACAATTTCAAGAACCGGATGGCGGAGTTCCCTGTGGAAATCAGGAAGCTGAGCCGATTTTGTACAGCTGCCGAACAACGGGAAACTGTCAAGGATATTCGCAAGGGTGATGTCGACATCGTTGTGGGAACCCATCGTATCGCCAGTAAAGACGTTGCGTTCAATCGCCTTGGCCTCGTTGTCGTGGATGAAGAACAGCGATTTGGGGTGGCCGTCAAAGAGCGACTGAAAACACTGCATAGCAATGTTGACGTCATGACTCTTTCAGCAACCCCGATTCCGCGAACACTGCACATGGCTTTGGTGGGGGTTCGTGATATCAGCAATCTCGAAACTCCACCGGCAGAACGGCGGGCAGTGGAGACCAAAGTTGTGCGCTGGGACGAAAACCTGATTCGTCGTGCCGCCATCAGAGAGCTGAACCGGGGCGGTCAGATGTTCTTCGTGCACAACCGGATCGGGGATATGCATGCCGTGGCAGATCGACTGAAAAGGATTGTTCCGGAGTTGCGCGTTGGCATTGGGCATGGTCAGATGGGAGAGGGCGAACTCGAAAAGGTCATGGTCGATTTCATCGAGCATCGATTTGATCTGCTGCTGGCAACAACGATTGTGGAAAGTGGTTTGGATATCCCGAATGCAAACACCATTTTCATCGACGATGCCGATCACTATGGGCTGAGTGACTTGCACCAATTGCGTGGTCGAGTTGGTCGTTACAAGCATCAGGCTTACTGCTATCTGATGGTAGCGCAGCACAAGCATCTCTCTCCCGAGGCGACCAAACGTTTGCGGGCCATCGAAGAGTTCAGTCAGATGGGATCGGGTTTTGCGATCTCCATGCGGGATCTGGAAATCAGGGGTGCAGGGAATCTCTTGGGCAGCCAGCAGAGTGGGCACATTGCCGCGGTTGGCTATGAAATGTATTGCCAGCTGCTCGAGGACGCAGTTCGGCAGGTTCAGAATCTTGCCCCCAAGCTTTCTGCTGATGTTGATATTGATTTACCGGTGGAAGCATATTTGCCAGAGGATTATGCGCCAGACTTGCGACACAAAATCGACCTGTACCGCCGGATGGCAAAGATCGACGATGCAGGACAGATCCAGGAAATCCGTGAGGAGTTACGCGATCGGTTTGGCCCTTTGCCAGCCGCAACAAGTCGAATGCTCGAATTGGCAGAATTGAGACTCGACGCCGCGGCATGGCAGATCTCGGCGATCACATCCGATGCGAGATTCATCATCCTCCATTACAGCAATCGAAGGCAGATGGAGCGACTTGTGCAGACCAGTTCCATTGCAATCCGAATTGTTGACAGGACACGGGCCTACATCCCAACCAAAGGTTACGACATGCAGGTCGACGCGGTTGGCACAAGTTGGTTGCAGCTTGCCAGAGCCGCGCTGCACATTGGTTAGACGCTGCACATTGGTTAGGCGTTGCACCGGTCTGGCCTTCAGGCTACCTGTTCAATGAACCGGGCGACAATGTGGTCGGCGATTGCCAATGAGGCCGTTGCCGCAGGGGAAGGTGCATTGAGTACATGAATGGCGTGCTCACTCGTTTCAAACATGAAGTCATCGACGAGGTTACCGGATGGGTCGACTGTCTGGGCACGCACGCCAGCCCGCCCCGGGATCAGGTTGTCAGATTGCAGACGCGGAATCAACCTCTGAAGTGCGGTGACGAATGCCTGCTTGCTTAGCGAACGATGCATTTCGCCAAGCCCCATTCGCCAGTGTTTCGCTGCAAGTTTTCGGAAGCCTCGGTACCCCAGGGTCTCGCCCAGATCACTCAGGCTGATGTCCCGCCAGCGATATCCCTTGCGTGCCAATGCGAGCACCGCGTTTGGACCGCACTCCACGCCACCATCAATCATGCGAGTGAAATGCACTCCGAGAAATGGAAATGAGGGATCGGGTACGGGATAAATCAGATTGCGACAAAGGAATTCACTGTCAGGAGCCAACTCATAGTATTCTCCGCGAAAAGGAATCACTTTGAACGCTGTCTGTACACCTGCCATTCTGCAGACACGGTCCGATTGCAATCCTGCGCAATTGATCAATCTTCCCGCATGAAATTTCTGGCCAGTGGTGCTGGTTAATTCGAGGCTGTCCTTGAGATGTTTGATTCCACGCAGTTCAAAGTCCAATTCGATGGATACCCCGTCGGTGCGCAGGATTTGAGCGATCTTGTGGCAGACGGAACGATAATTGACGATTCCGGTTTCCGGGACGTGCAAGGCGGCGATGCCGGCTGCTGCAGGCTCAAGTTCTCTGAGTTGATCACTATCAATACGCTCGCATTGCACTCCATTCAGTTTTGCACGTTCGGCAATGTTTTCGAGACGGCTCAGTTCCGGCTCACTTGTGGCTACGACGATCTTGCCGCAACGGTCCCATGCCACGGCATGTTCACTGCAGAAATCTTCCATCTGCTGTTTACCGTTCCGGCAGCATGTCGCCTTCAGTGAGCCCGGCTTGTAATAGATGCCGGAATGGAGAACTCCGGAGTTGTGTCCGGATTGGTGTTCGCCGACGTCGTTTTCGGCTTCAATCAACTTGATTTGAATGTCGGGGTGTCTTTTTCGCAGCTTGAAAGCAGTAGCCAAACCAACGATTCCGCCTCCAACGATCGTGATATCTGGTCGACTCATGGGGGGCTTGCCTCGGAAAGTTACGCGGGGCGCGCGGAAGTCGCCGCTGGTTTGCTCTCTGGATTGTAGGTGAGCGATTCAGGATTCTGTAGATAAGAGATGTCACGACTGGCAGGCATTCTTGGCGGCTGTTCAAGGTCGCAAATCCGTCATGACCGTCAATACCCGTACCATGTGTACAGCACATTCGCACGCAAGTGCGTAAAGTTATCCCCTGTAAGTTTGTAAATGCTCATTTTTCGCCGTATGGTTCCGCAGATACCGACAGTTTTCACGTCGGTCGTACTCATCTTTGCGTGTGGGGCATGATGTCGCAGGGAATGGTTGGAATATCGCTGGACGAACTGTGCCTGGGCACAGTTTGCAAATACCCCGTGGAAGACCGGCGGGGCATGCTGCTCCTGGGTGCCAACGCAAGCATCACATCGGATGTGGTTCGAAATCTTCGTGATCGCGAAATCCTGCAAATCAGGATCGATGTCCGTGATGTAGACGCCATTTGCGTGGATGATGCCGAGCCGATCGCATTGAATCCAGAGAATGAACGCAAGGAACGCATCGCAAAGGCGACTCCTGTCAAAGATCTTCTGATTGATTGCCATGATCAGGGGCTCAGTGAGGCACGTTCGCAGCAACTTGACGAAGTCATGGTCCTCGCCAAGGCGCATTTTGAGGTGTTGCGAGAGCAGCTCAATGAGAACGTGGTTCTCAGCACTGACGGCTTCGTCGAGGTCGCCAACAACTATGCCCGCTCAATGATTGAGGATCACGACCAGACGGTGGGAGAGGTCGGTGCGGCGACGGTTTCGACTGATGTTGATGACCGTTCCATTCGTATGGCTGTGCTCGGAATGGCTGTTGCGACCGAAATGGGTTTGACCGGACATCAGGTGCTTGAGTTGGGCTTGACCGCCCTGCTTCATGACATCGGCTTTCACCTCATGGAGGATTCCATGAGCAAGCCCGTTGAACTGATGAACGAAGAGGAGTTGTGGGAGTACCGGAAACATCCGATCGTTTCAGTGTCCTGCGTTTCGGAGGTTCCACAAATATCCGAAGGAATTCAGATTGCGATGTAACAGGTCAATGAACAATTTGACGGTAGCGGTTATCCACGTGGCTTGATGTCACATCGCATTCACAACTATGCCCGAATTTTGAATGTGGTTGATTCGTATCTGCAATTGATTTCACCGACCAATGATCGTCGCGGAATCATTCCGCATGATGCCTTGGGTTTGTTACTGCACCAGGCGAGTCGTGGCCTGTTTGATCCCCGGGTGATCAAGGCATTTCTATACATTGAGAGTCTCTATCCGCTGGGAAGCATCGTCGAGTTGGCATCCGGCGAATTGGCCCGCGTCATTCGCCGGCCGCAAACGGGGTACGCGGAACCCGTATTGCAGAGCACAGATGGGCATCGCATTGATCTGGCTCATGGAAAAGAAACGGTCCTGAGGCCAGTTTGTGATCCGGGGATTGATCAGATCCGTCTGGCTCCGGATGTTCTGGAAAACATCGAGTGGCATCCGTCGCATCCCGCCATGAAGGTCGGTTGATTCTCACAGACGTTCCAGCATCGGTTCCTCGCGCGTTGTCCATCACGAGTTTTTTCAGATTTGATTTCCCGACTGCTCAGGTCTTTGTCTGAGCTTCGCATCGTCGGAACTTCGTCTGTCACCATTTCGCTGCTGTGAGCATCGGTGCGGATCTGGTTTTGGCCTCATGATCATGCGCAATCACGCATCGCCGGGCGTGTAGGATTTCCTCTGATTGTAGATTAAGCTACTGCGAACGGGATTTCCCTTCCATGGATGCTTTTAATTACAAGAGGATCAAAGCGGTATGAATCATTGTTTTCTGGTGATCACCAAGATTAATTCTGCTGTTGGATTTGCTTCACGTTTGCACCTGGTTCTGCCAGCTTTTGTTTTTGTCGTCGGGTTGGTTCATTGCGGTGACAATGCTGCCGCGGAACGGCGGCCCAATATCATCTACATCATGACCGATGATCTTGGTTACGGAGATCTGGGGTGCTACGGCCAGAAAATCGTCAAGACACCAAATCTGGACAGGATGGCTGCCGAAGGAATGCGGTTCACCGATCATTATTCAGGACACACTGTCTGTCGTCCTTCGCGGTTGGTGCTTTGGACCGGACAACATGTGGGGCACACCGGATTGACGGGGAATCGCCCACGATCTCTGACAGGGATGGAACTCACCGTGGCACAGAGGCTGAAACAGTCAGGTTACGCCACCGGTGGAGTCGGGAAGTGGGCTTTGGGAAATGTGGAGGAGGCAAGCGAAGTCAACAACGCTGGTCATCCCAACAACAATGGATTTGACTACTGGTTTGGATACCTGAATCAGGGAAACGCTCATAACTTTTATCCACCGTTTCTGTGGGAGAACAAGAAACAGGTGAAATTGCCGGGCAATGTGCTCGGCGATTTCCCCAATGGTCGGGGACGTGTGTCGTCATTGAAGACCACGTATTCACATGACCGAATGACTGAAGCCGCTTTGAGGTTCATTCGCGAGCATCGTCAGGTGCCGTTTCTGCTTCATGTCCATTGGACGATTCCTCACGCCAATAACGAGGCAGGGCGAGTTCATGGAGATGGCATGGAGGTTCCCGATTATGGACAGTACTCGAATGAGAACTGGCCTGATCCAGAAAAGGGGTTCGCAGCAATGGTGACTCGTATGGATGCCGATGTTGGTCGCATATTCAATTTGCTGGATGAACTGGGACTTGACGATGATACGGCGGTGTTTTTCACGTCGGATAATGGACCTCACCAGGAAGGAGGTCACAAACACGAGTTTTTTGATTCCAATGGCCCGCTGACGGGGTTCAAGCGATCGATGCACGACGGCGGGATTCGTGTTCCGTTGATTGTGCGGTGGCCGGGCAAAGTCAAAGCTGGCAGCGTGTCTGATCACCCTTCTGCGTTTTGGGATTTCATGCCGACCGCTTGTGAAATTGCACAGGTACCCGAACCTGTTGGGATTGCTGCTGACCCGCAACGTGGGTGTGATGGAATTTCCTATCTCCCCACACTGGTTGGAAAGAAAGATGGGCAAGCTGAGCATCCATATCTGTACTGGGCAAGTCAGGAAGGAGCCACATCCGTCGGGATGCGGATGGGAAAGTGGAAACTCGTCAACTACCGCGTTCCACGCAACAGGCGTTCGCCGGCCAAGTCGGAAAAACAGGGAATTGGTAGCGGTAACGAGGACGATTGGCGGCTTTATGATTTGAATCTCGACATTGGCGAGAAAACGGATCTGGCGAATGCACATCCCGATGTCGTGCAGAAAATGTTGAGTTTGCTGAAATCAGATGGCCTGTTGTAGACAGCCGGGGGAACAGCGACACTACTTACCGGTGGGTTGAACTGAACCCGATTCGCATTGACCCGTTTGTGAGGTAACTGGCGGGGGAAGTGCTTTCAGTGTTGTTCAAATTCGGAGTCCTGTTCATACAACATGTCTGATGTACTGGTGCCAGCAGTTCCAGTGTGGTTTCAAAACGGATTCCACCGTTTCCTGCGTCCATTTCTCAAGCGGCACTTCCAGGCGGTTGCTGTGGAGAGTGAGTCACGTGAACGTTTGGCGTTTGCAGCGGATGAACCCCTGATCATTTACGGCAACCATCCATCCTGGTGGGATCAGTTGATTGACCACTTTATCAATCGTAGTCTGTTTCCTGATCTTCAGTTTTACGCGACAATTGACGCGGATGCGCTTGAGCAGTATTCGGTTTTTGGGAAACTGGGTGTGTATGGCGTTCGAATGAACACGACCAGTGGAGCGGCGGGGTTTCTGAAGCAGACAACTGCTATCCTGAAGAGTGGGCATTCAGCGGTTTGGATCACGCCGGAGGGGCGTTTTGCTGATGTGCGTGATCATGATGCAGAACTGATGCCAGGTCTTGCACACATCTGTAAAAAAATGGACGTGGGCAAAGTTGTGCCGCTGGCATTGGAGTACCCGTTCTGGGAGGAAAGACTGCCGCTATGCCTGGCGATGTTCGGGAAACCTGTGAGTATCGCGGAAAATCAGGGAAGATCGAAGCAGGAGTGGCGAGATCGGTTGTCGGCAGAACTTCGAGAAACGCAACAGCAGTTGTCGCAGCTTGTGATCGGTCGTTCATCTGAACCATTTGATGATCTCCTCAAGGGGAAAACCGGCGCCGGGATGTTCTACGATTCGTTCCGCCGGACGCGTTCATTGTTTTCGCGGAAGAAGTTTCGTCATCAACATGGAGAGCAATTCGAATGATGCTCGGCTTGGCAATTGCGTGTTTGTTGATCTCCTGTCTGCCCGCCTTGATGGTTGTGAAAAACCTGCCGATCTTCATGTTTCCAGGTCGAGCGGAAAACACTGGAGCGGAAAACACTGGAGCGGAAAACACTGGAGCGGGGGAAAAACAGCTTCAGTCGGAAGCTGAAACGGAAAGCCGCGAAATGGGCGTGTCAGTCCTGATACCGGCACGTGATGAGCAGGATGGAATTGCAGCAAGTGTGAATGCGGCTCTGGAAAATCAGGGAGTGGATTTGGAGGTGCTGGTGTTGGACGATCATTCGATGGACAGAACGCCGGAGATTGTGCAGCAGATTGCGGCGCAGGACTCGCGGGTCCGATATCTGCAGGGAGACAAACTGCCATCAGGATGGAACGGAAAGCAGTTCGGATGCAAGCAGTTGGCTGCAGCTGCCCATTACCCGCTGCTGGTTTTTATCGACGCCGATGTGCGACTGAAACCCGATGCTTTGCAGCGTCTGGTGACATGTTATGAGTCGCTCGACGTGGGGTTGCTGAGTGCATTTCCCCGTCAGGAAACGGAAACGATTCTTGAGAAGTGGATCATACCACTGATGCATTTCGTGTTGCTTGGTTTTTGCCCCTTGGAAAGGATGCGATCCGATGCCAGTCCAGCATTGGCAGCTGGATGTGGTCAGTTGTTCCTGACATCAAAAAAAGCTTACGAGACTGCAGGTACCCATGAGCAGATTCGTGGATCTCGACATGACGGTGTCAAGCTTCCGCGGGCTTATCGTCATGCGGGTTTGATGACAGATGTGTATGACGGCAGCGAATTGGCCATTTGTAGAATGTATCACTCGGCGAGTGAAGTTGTTCGCGGTGTGCTGAAGAATGCAACCGAAGGATTGGCTAGCCCAAGGTTGATTTTACCGTTCACGGTTTTGTTACTCGGTGGAAGCGTGTTCCCCGTGGGGCTCTGCGGATTGGCGATCTATTACGGGGATTACCCGGCCGCTGCTGTCGCAGGGTTGGCGACCCTGGTTGGGCATGTACCTCGCGTCCTTGCTGCGTTACGCCTCCGGCAATCCTGGGCAGGGGTAATCTGCCATGTGCCCGCGACTACACTGTTCATTCTGTTGCAGTGGGTCGCGTTCATCAATCAGCTCACGGGCCGTCAGGTCGCATGGCGCGGTCGTGTTTCGAGTTGAGCGCGATCCAATGGTGTAAGCTGGCAGCCGTGTGGGTTGTTCAACTCGCTTGTGATTTTCAGCCTCAGATTGATGGGAAGGTTTTCATGCGACTGCCAGCTTGGATATTTTCTATCCTGATTCCATTCAGTGCCATTCAAGCCGAACGTCCGAGTTTCATCGTGGTGCTTGCCGACGATTTAGGGTTCGGAGACCTCGGATGTTATGGAAATGACTCAATCCGCACGCCCAGAATCGATCAATTTGCTACCGAGGGCCTGAGGCTGACCAGTTGTTATTCAGCACATCCCAACTGTTCGCCGTCACGGGCTGGTTTGATGACGGGAAGAACACCATTTCGGCTCGGTATCTACAACTGGATTCCCATGTTCTCGCCAATGCATGTCCAGCGGAGTGAAGTCACCGTAGCGACTTTACTCAAACGGGCCGGATACGACACATGCCATGTCGGAAAGTGGCATTTGAATGGTCAGTTCAATTTGCCGGGGCAGCCACAGCCGGATGACCATGGTTTTGAACACTGGTTTTCTACACAAAACAATGCGCTTCCAAATCATCGAAACCCTGTGAACTTTGTTCGCAATGGCAAAGAAACAGGGCCTCTTTCAGGTTACTCTGCCGAACTTGTTGCCGATGAAGCCATTCGTTGGCTACGCGCTCGTCCAGATCCGAAACAAAACCCGTTTTTTCTTTTTGTGTGTTTCCACGAGCCTCATGAACCCATCGCTTCGGCCGAAGAATTTCAAAAGCTGTACCCCCATCCGGACCCAGCTTACGCTGCCCATCATGGAAATATCTCCCAGTTGGACGCAAGCTTTGGAAAGCTTCTCGATACCGTTGATCAGCTAGGTTTGGGTGAGGACACCGTTGTGTTTTTCACGAGTGATAACGGTCCCGCCATCACGGCGATGCATCCTCATGGGTCGGCTGGACCATTGCGTGATAAGAAAGGAACCGTTCATGATGGGGGGATTCGTGTTCCGGGGATCATCCGATGGCCCGCAGAAATAGTCGCTGGAAGCAAAAGCGATGTGCCGGTGAGTGGTCTCGATTTGCTACCGACCCTCTGTGAGCTTGCTCGAACTCCGTTGCCTGAAGGACGCCAGCTTGATGGGGTGAGCTTCGCACCCATGCTGAAAGGTAACACGTTCAGAAGAACCAGGCCTCTTTACTGGCAGTTCAACCGGGCAAAGGGAGCAGCCAAAGTCGCTTTGCGGGACGGGCGGTGGAAGCTGTTAGCGACATTGACGCAGCCAGGTCCAAAAACGGGCGCTGATCTGACAAAGCAGGAAATGCTGGCAATCAAAACTGCGGAATTGAAGGAGTTCGAATTGTACGATCTCAACGCTGATATTCAGGAATCGAAGGATCTCAGTGAAAAAGAGCCTGAGGTGCTCAATCGCCTGCGTCATGAAATGCAAGCAATTTACTCCAGCGTCCAGCAGGAAGGTCCCATCTGGCCTGATTGGCAGTGGAGGCGTTACGAGTCTGAACGGATCATCTGGCCTGATTATTGGCTTAATCGCAGGAAATGAGCTTTCTGCTGGGATTGTTGACCGGAAAATCCTGTGACATGTAACGGATCATGATCTGAAAGTGGACCGATTGCGTTCCTCAAATTCGACTGGTTCGGGGTGGGCTCGTAAGCTAGACTCTGGCCCGTCAAACAGTTCGGCGGCGGCATTTGCCGTCGAACATCAAGGATGTTTGGCTGCCAGACACGAAGCCTCGTCAAGGATGACGAACTGACAATGAACAATTTTGGTCGCGTTCTTAAACTTGCAGCCCGCCGGCGCTTTGCACTGGTCGGCATTCTTTGCACGTCTTTGGTCATTGCGGTTTTATGGGGAGCGAACATAGGTACGCTCTACCCTCTTGTGGAGGTCGTGTTCAAGGGAGACAGCCTTCCCAGCTATGTTGAATCGCGTGTCAATCAATCAGAAGCAGAAGTTGCCGAACTCGATCAC
This sequence comes from Rubripirellula sp., assembly GCA_012270065.1. GTDB lineage: Bacteria > Planctomycetota > Planctomycetia > Pirellulales > Pirellulaceae > Rubripirellula. The sequence continues at coordinate 37,721 of JAAXJB010000011.1, forward strand.
GAGATCAGTCTGGTCGAACAGTCGCTTCAGCAAGCCGCTGGCGAGGAAAAAACAGCTTTGCAAATCCAGATGCAAAGTTTGGAGACACGTCGCAATGTCACCAGTGAGAGTGGAGCCTGGTTTGCCAGAGTCAAGCCCTGGGTTGATGCTTATGCGCCTGATGGACCCTACGCAACTCTGATACTGGTTGTCGCCGTTTTGGTGGGTGGGACGGCATTGAAGCTGGTGGCGCTGATGATCAACATGCTGCTGGTTCAGTACGTAGCAGAGCGGACTGCGTTTGATCTGCGATCGACTTTTTTCCGGAAATCACTTTCGTTGGATCTTGATGCGTTTGGTGAGAATGGTTCGGCCGAACTGACATCGCGTTTGACCAACGATGTTTCTCATGTATCTACAGGATTGTCCGTCCTGCTGGGCCGAATGGTACGCGAACCATTGAAAATGGTTGTTTGTCTCGGCGGAGCGATGTTCATTTGCTGGCGGTTGCTGCTGCTGGTGATGATTGTCACGCCGGTGGTTGCCTTGGTCATGACCTATTTGAGCAGAGCCATCAGGCGCGCTAGCCGCCGTGCGATGGAAGAAATGAGCCAGTTGTACGGAATGCTGAGTGACGCGTTTTCGGGGATCCGAGTGGTCAAGGCATTCAACACCCAGGCGTATGAGAGAGCAAAATTCAGACGAGGCACACATGCCTTCTATCTAAAATCGATGAAGATTCATTTCTACAACATGCTGGCTCGCAGCAGCAGTGAGATGCTGGGAATGGCGACGGTGGGAATGGCGATTTTGGCGGGAGGGTATCTGGTGGTGAACCAGGAAACCCATCTGCTGGGTCTGCGAATGAGTCAGGTGCCACTGAATGTCGGTGAAGTGCTGATGTTTTTTGGTTTTCTCATCGGGGCTTCCGACCCCGCACGCAAGCTGACGGACGTCTGGAGTGGATTGCAACGTGGCGTAGCGGCGACCACGCGACTCTATGCGGTGATTGATCAGAAAGTCCGCGTTCAGGAACCATCGGATCCCAAAAGCGTTCCCAGACCTCATCGCGACATCACGTTTCAGGATGTCTGTTACCACTATTCATCAGGTCCGAAAGTTCTTGATGGCATGAATTTTAAAATCGCTCACGGCGAAACGATTGCGGTCGTCGGTCCCAATGGAAGTGGAAAAAGTACCCTGGTCAGCCTGTTGTGCCGTTTTGATGATCCCCAGTCCGGCATGATTCTGGTCGATGATGTTCCGCTCATGGAAATGCGAACGCGAGATGTGAGGCGAAGGATTGCACTGGTCACGCAGCGGACCGCGCTGTTCGAGGATACGATCGAAAACAATATTCGCTACGGTACACCCGGTGCAGATTCGCACGCTGTGGTTCGCGCCGCCAAGATGGCATTTGCTGATGACTTCATTCGCACCAAAACCCCCAATGGCTATCAGACGCGATTGGGTTCAGGGGGAGTTCAGTTGTCAGGTGGCCAAATGCAGAGGATCGCACTCGCACGTGCGTTCCTTCGTGATCCGGATATTCTGATTCTGGACGAGGCTACCAGCCAGATTGACATGGAGAGCGAACTGCTGATTCACAAGGCACTCAAGAAGTTTCTTGTCAATCGTACCGGTTTGATGATTACCCACCGGGCAAGCTCGCTGGTGATGGCTGATCGTACCATTGTCGTTGAGGCGGGGCAGGTTGCTGATCAGGGAACACATGAAGAGCTGCAGCAGCGGAATGATTTCTACCGGAACCTTTGCGGTGATCAAAGGCTTTCTGCCTGATTGTGCTTCAGGCGACCTGCAGTTGTTTCTGCTGCTCAATGGAAAAAGCATTCCACCATTGCGCAAAAAAACTCAGCCCGTCCTGGCGGCAGGGCTGAGTGGTTGAGCTTTCCCGTGGGGTGACGTCGAACACGGATCAAGAGGAGTTCGACGATTGGCTGGGCGGCGTGAACCGCGATCCGAGGGAATCACCCCCGTTTCCGCAGGCCAAGGTCACTCCTGTTTTTACAGGCCAAGGTCA
>JAAXJB010000011.1:39840-41099 GCA_012270065.1 Rubripirellula sp.
CCTGTTTTTACAGGCCAAGGTCATCCCTGTTTTTACAGGCCAAGGTCACCGAACAGTGGGGTGCTGAGGTAACGTTCGCCGAGGCTGCACATGATCGTGACGATGCGTTTGCCTTGCATTTCAGGGCGTGCTGCGACTTGGGCGGCTGCCCACATGTTCGCACCGCTGCTGATGCCACCGACAATGCCTTCTTCTTTTGCGAGTCGTCGACCCCACTCAAAAGCATCTTCGTCATCGACCTGAACCACATCGTCAATCACAGAGGTGTCAAGATTCTTGGGAACAAACCCCGCGCCGATTCCCTGAATGCGATGTTTGCCAGGGTCTCCACCGCTGATCACAGGGGAGTGTTTTGGTTCGACTGCAAAAGCTTTGAAGTCAGGGTTCTGTTTTTTCAGGAAACGCGTCACGCCGGTGATCGTACCCCCGGTACCAACTCCTGCGACGATTGCATCAATCTGTTGTCCACTGTCAGCCCAGATCTCGGGGCCGGTGGTGGCCTCGTGGATTGCCGGATTCGCAGGATTTTCGAATTGCTGCGGCATGAATGCATTGTCAGTGGAGGCGACGAGCTCAGCCGCTTTGTTGATGGCTCCCTTCATGCCTTCTCCGGCTGGAGTCAGTACCAGGTTGGCACCCATAGCGCGGAGAAGCGCGCGGCGTTCGACGGACATTGATTCAGGCATGGTCAAAGTCAGTTTGTAGCCTTTTGCTGCACAGACGAATGCCAGTGCAATGCCGGTGTTGCCGCTCGTGGGCTCGATTACATGGGTGTCGGCATTGATGTTGCCATCACGCTCACCGGCTTCGATCATGGCTGCGCCGATACGGTCCTTCACGCTGTTGAGCGGTTGGAAGAACTCACACTTGGCAAACACGGTTGCACCGTCACTGGGTACCAGACGGTTGATTTGAATCATGGGGGTATCGCCGATTGCCTTGGTTGCATCGGAGTAGCATTTTTCGCGTGGCATGGGAACCTCGTGTAACGGGGAACAGTCAACGGTTGAAAAAACGGGAAGCCTTCAGGACCAGTGCGCTGAAATGGCACTGGTCGGGCCGGTTTTGTTTTGATGTTCTGACGATTGTGGAGTCCAGCAGGGGAACAACGTCAAAACGGGGTCAGTCAGCAAGCGGTCCATGGTGATGGTGTTGCTGCCATGCATCGACACGAGGTGCGTTCGTTGATTGTTCACGCAAGTGGCATCCATGCAATGCGTTGGATTATCTGTTTGTTTTTAAAGTGGCAATGAACTGGT
>JAAXJB010000011.1:41199-57984 GCA_012270065.1 Rubripirellula sp.
CATCCATGCAATGCGTTGGATTATCTGTTTGTTTTTAAAGTGGCAATGAACTGGTGACCAGTGAAGTGGTCATTCGACGGTCCAGGTGTCACCGGCGGTGAAGAGAGAATCGAGATCACCTTCTCCCTGGTTTTTGGTTGCCGTGTGGACTTGATCGTTGATCTGATCGTCATAGGTCGGCACGCCTTCGACTGCACGAAGGACGCCGATTGGTTCGGGCATTTGCGGATAGGACATCCGGGCCATCATCATGTGGATCGACGGGTTGGGGTCTTTTTCGTCGTGAATGAGCAGGTCGTCTGCTGGAACATCGGCCGTGTCAACAATTTCAAGGTGGGTTCCAACGAGGCGTATTCCCTTGGTGCCGTTCGCGAAAACCAGCGGCTTGCCATGTTCCAACTCAACAACGTTGTCAGCCCGCTGCTTTCGTTCCTGCGCGTAAGCCATCGCACCGTCGTTGAATACGTTGCAATTCTGGTAAACCTCGACCAGAGATGCGCCCTTGTGGGCTGCGGCCCGTTTCAGTGTTTCACCGAGGTGTTTGACGTGAGCATCGATGCTCCGTGCAACAAAGGTTGCTTCCGCTGCAAGTGCGACAGACAACGGGCTCAACGGATGGTCGATTGAACCCATGGGTGTGCTTTTGGTGACCTGTCCTTCAACACTTGTTGGACTGTATTGGCCTTTGGTCAGACCATAGATCCGGTTGTTGAATAGAACGATGTTGATGTCAAGATTACGGCGTAAAGCATGGATGAAGTGATTGCCACCAATGGACAGAGCATCGCCATCCCCGGTGATGACCCACACCATCAATTCTGGACGAGTTGTTTTGAGACCCGTTGCGAAAGCGGGAGCACGACCATGGATGCTATGCATCCCATAAGTATTCATGTAATAGGGGAATCTGCTGCTGCAACCAATTCCACTGATGAAGACCGTTTTTTCGCGGGGATATCCGAGTTCCGGCAGAACCTTTTTCATCTGGGCCAGAATCGAATAGTCACCGCAGCCGGGACACCAGCGAACATCCTGATCAGAAGCAAAGTCAGCAGGTTTCAGTACAGGTAAGGTGGACATGGATCGTGTTGGCGCTTAGCAGTAAAACTGGGGAATTGAATTCGTTGAACACATGTTAGCGGAATCTTCGTTGGACGACTTTTGGCAGGCCTCGGGTCCGGCCTCATCGCAGGCGGGCTTGAACCTAGCTGCCATTGATAGCATCGGCCTGTTTTTCGATGGCTGAGACCAGTTCCGTGACGGTGAAGGGTTTCCCTTGTACTTTGTTCACACCGACGCAGTCGACAAGGTATTCGGCACGCAACAGGAGACGCAGTTGACCGGAATTGAGTTCTGCCACAATCACCTTCTTGAAGGACCGAAGGATATCGCCAAGGTTGGCTGGCATTGGGTTGAGGTATCTCAAATGAGCGTGGCTGACTTGATGCCCGTTTGCACGGCAACGGCTGACTGCCGTGTGGCAGGCACCGTAGGTTCCACCCCATGAAAGCACCAGAACGTCACCGTTATCTGGTCCACTTACCTGTTGTGGGGGAATGCGTTCCGCGATTCTGGCTACTTTGGCAGCTCGCATGTCAGTCATGTGCTGGTGATTGGCCGGGTCATAGCTGACGTTTCCGGAGCCCGCTTCTTTCTCGAGTCCGCCAACGCGATGCATCAATCCAGGTGTGCCGGGAATGGCCCAAGGTCGTGCCAGATTCTCGTCACGTGCATAAGGCAGGAACGGTTCATCTTCAGCAGTCCCCTCGGGGTGTGAGACCTTGATGGGCTCGATGTGCGACATCTCAGGGATTTTCCATGGCTCACTGCCGTTGGCAATGTAACCATCCGACAGGATCATGACGGGTACCATGCATTCCACAGCCAGTCGCCATGCTTCGATCGCGATATCAAAACAGTCCGCTGGGGATTGAGGAGCGAGAATCGGCAGAGGAGCCTCGCCGTTACGACCATACATTCCCTGCAGCAGGTCACTTTGTTCGGTCTTGGTTGGCAATCCGGTGCTGGGCCCTCCACGCTGAACATTGATGATGATCATGGGCAGTTCAAGGATCATGCCAAGCCCCATGCCTTCGGCTTTCAAGGCAATTCCCGGCCCGCTACTGGCTGTTACCGCCATGGATCCACCAAACGATGCACCGATCGCTGAACATACTGCAGCGATCTCGTCTTCGGCTTGAAATGTCTTCACGCCGAAATTCTTATAACGGGTCAGCTCATGCAGAATGTCGCTGGCAGGTGTAATCGGATAAGTGCCGTAAAAGAGATCCTTCTGGCTGACTTTCGATGCAGCAATCAAGCCCCAGGCCAAGGCCTGGTTTCCCATGATATTGCGGTAGACTCCCGGTTCGAGTTCAGCGGCTTCTACCTGATAGCTCTCTCCAAAAGCTTCCGTGGTTTCACCGAACGCCCAGCCAGCTCTCAGGGCAGCCTCATTCGCCGATGCGATTTCTGGCTTCTTGCTGAATTTCGCCTGAATGAAACGCAGTGTCGGGTCGAGTGAACGCCCGAAAAGCCAGTACACCAGGCCCATCGCAAAGAAGTTCTTGCATCGATCTGCGACTTTGGTGCTCAATCCGAATTCTGACACCGCTTCGCGCGTCAGCTTGGTCATCGGGACTTTGATGATGCGGTACGTTTCCTCCAAGACATTCGCATCCAGCGGATTGGAATCCACCTTTGCCAGCTTGAACTCTTTTTCGTTGAAGCCATCTTCGTTGGCGATCAGAATTCCACCGTGCCGCAAGTCATCCAGATTCGTGACCATCGCCGCGGGGTTCATCACGACCAATGCATCCAAAGTGTCACCGGGTGTGAAAATCTCTTCGCTGGCAAATTGGACCTGAAACCCGGATACCCCGGCGCGTGTTCCACGCGGTGCCCTGATTTCGGCCGGGAAGTCGGGAAAAGTCGCGACGTCGTTTCCGGCCAACGCACTTGTATTGGTCAGCTGTGTGCCCAGCAATTGCATCCCATCACCTGAATCCCCGGCGAGTCGTACGGTGATACCGGAAACAGACTGAACGTCTTTGGAAGTCGTAAGGGAGGCCATGTATGCAATCCGAGGCGTGGGTAGACGCCGGTAAAAGCGGAAACGTGAGAGACTTTACGGGTTTTATCGATCTTTCGGGTTCGGAAAGTTACCCAAATTTTATAAATCCATCAGCAAGGCGGAACGGCATGGACCCGATGGCAAGGCAGAATTTGCGAGGAAAATCCGAAAATGAATGTCGAAAACTCAATCTGAGGACAGTGAAACTCAATCTGGAGACAATACAGCCTCGCCCCATAGGCTGGGATCATCCATCACAGGGTATTCGGGACCCAAGGCAAAGGTCTGCCAGCCCAGTTCGCGGTCAATCACCGCATAATAGAGTCCCAGACGTGGTTGTTCATTTGGTTCATAACCTGTCATTGCCTCGTTGGGCACAAAACCGGACAGTTCGTATCCGTCGTGACGGGGAAATGCTGCTATTTTGATTGTGTTGGCAGGTATGGCTTTCGGATTGGCTCTTGCCCGGTTGATCGGGATCAAGGAGGCAACGGGCTTTTCCCGTTTTGGGCCTCCACCAGCAGGCATCCAAAGAAAACGGTGGCAATACTGCGTGGCTCGATGAATTCCGGGACTGCATCGAGTGTCGAGCCAAAGATGGAATCCGTCGCTATCGTCGAGTCGCGATTCACGACACCAAGGTAACTGACCCTTTCCATTAACGGTCACGTGGATCCCTAAGCCTTGCTCACACCAGCCTAAACGGACATCGGCAAACACCGGGCGATCGTCGAGACCGCCAAATGATGGCAAACGGCACTCCACTGGCAGTTTCAGTCCGCGACTGGTCCAGTTGCAGTCCGCCTTTCGGACTGACACTTCGAAGCGGAACAGAAAGGTGGGATCGATCAGTTTGGCTGACATCAAACGTTTCGGCGCAAAGTCCGACCGGACACGTTTATCTCTGGAACATTGAGGGACGCAAGTTGCCGGTCGCGTGAAAAAATCTTGTCTTTGGGCAGTCTAGCAAAGCAGTGAAGGGAGGGGGGCAGGCTTCGCCACGCGTCTGGATAAATTGCAAGGAAATCACGTTGCTGCAATCAGAAACGCAAATCTGTTCCACGTCGATGGGAGGCAGAGAAGCAAAGCAGACTGGAAATCCAGATTCACACCGCCCATGAACGTTCGGAAAGGAATCGTGGAAGAGACACGTGGGGAGAGGAACGTGGGGTGGCCAGAATTATCGCGATGCCAAAGCAGAGCGGAGTGTCAATGCTCAACTGGCAGGGACCCGCCTCGCGTTGCCACTCGAATTGACTGGAAACGCCAGTGCAGGAATGCCCTGTGTGTTGGCGTGGCGAATGGTGCGGGGGACCGCGATGCTTATCGGGTCAAATTGAAAGTGCCGCTGTCTCGGCCACCACGGAAATTCGCGCGGATTCTGGTACTGGTTACTGTCGCATTCATGCGATAGGTACCCAGCAACGGTAAACGTTGGCTGGACGTGTATTGGTTCGATGTGCCAGCGACACGGTCCAAGCGGGCTGGATAAGCAAACGGAATCACTCCAGCAAAGCGACCCACAAAAAGGGCTCGATAGGTATCGTGATCAACTTTCCGAACTCGGGCTTTCAGAGGGCCACTGTGGCCTGTCGTGTTACTGTTCCAGCTGCCACGCCATTTGCCTGTTGGCGATGCTGCCAATAGCGGTGACGCAGTGCTGATTAGCAGGCCTACTACCATCATGGCCAGAACAGACTGGGTTTTATTTTTGAGCATCGATCGCCGTCTCACGCTGGTGGAAATGGATCACGCTAGTGGCCACTAACGCAGTATTCGGATTCTCAGGTTAATCACCTGTGAGCAGCGCATGAAAAAAGCCACGCCAAATTCGGGAGGTTTGGCGTGGCGGGGCACTACTTATCCTGATGACCGGTGCGTTCGGACTCTCAACGCCGGCTACCGTGGCGACACGATGGACCGAAGCGTTGGTCGTAGTATCCTGGATAGCGGGTGTACGGGCTGCCATATCGGTAGAATTGGCCGACCGAGTAACCGTAGGGCCCATAACCGTATCGATATGGCGTGTAATAAGGAGATCGATAGCCGCTGTATCGCGAATAGTAACGACTTGGAACACGCGAGTAATACGAAGGATAGGGCTGTCCGATCTGAATGCTCAAGCCTCGAGTGCCAAAGGAAAAGCTCTGAGCGTTTGCCTGCGGAGAATCGGTGGCAGCCAACAGGCCCATGGTGAGAAGGGGCGGCGCTAGCCATTTCAGTGGAGTCAACATGATTGGTACCTCAATGACGACATGGATTCATTGGCGGGCCAACATTTGCCCGCTAACTGGGTCACTGAGATTGAAGAGCTAAGAGCGTGCCAAGCGTGTTATCGAGAACCATCGCCGGCCGCTGAACCGCGTTTTTTGCAACGATACAGCGGAGAACCGAGGCATTGATGCCACTCCTGCGTGTTCGGATTTCCATGCCGCGGTGTATCACTTTGATGACATGGCCGTGTCACTGCGATGACACGGGCGCGAATTCAACGAATTCCATGGATGAGCCTGCTTCGGGCCGGTTCTACGCGACATTCTTCCGGTTCCCGGGTCTGCGAAGCCTGCAGCCCAAGTCTGTTCTGCTCGTATCAAGGATGGTCCGCTCGTATCAAGGATGGTCCGCGAGCAGGGTTCACTGAGCAGTCCCTGATGGAGTCAGTTCTCTGGCATCACAATCGATGAGCCAGTGTTTCCCTTGTTCAACGCGTTTGCAGGCTGGACCGTGCGTGAACAGGAAAGAAAAGCATCTCGTCCAGCTTGGAAGTCGTAATGGCAGGATCTGATCGAGCATCCTTTCAGACAGAGCTCAGCTCTTGACGATGTCTTTCATCTTCGGTTCCAGATAGGTGACCGTGGAGTGCATGCTAGCCAGATTACCGTAGTCTTCTTCCGGTATCTGCACACGGTGCCGCTTTCGTAGTTCCATCACGATGTCGAGGAAATCCATGCTGTCGAGTTCCAGTTGATCACGAAAGGCTTTTTCGTCGTCAAGGCTGTCGAGATCTTCGTCGGGTGAGATGTCTTCAAGGATGTCGAGAATTTCGTCGCGGATTTCAGCAGGGGTCATTGTTCCAATGGCTCCGGTAAATTTATTTTGACAGCGGAATGGCAGGGTTTGACCCGGTGCCGAGCAGTCAGTTGGAGTGCGTTTCAGTGAGTAATGGTGTTTTGTTGTGACTGGTAACCTTACTTCCGGTTACCACTTGATGATTTGCTTGGTGATCACACTCGCCCGATGATGACGACCGAATTGATGCCAAGCATTCCGAAGGAGTTGTTGAGTACGTAGTCCACTTTTTTGCCCTCTTCGGGTTCATTCAGAACCAGGCCGGGGATGGCGCAATCAGGGTCGAGTTGATCCACGTTGATTGTCGGATGAATCACTCCATCTTTGAACGAAAGCAGATTGCCGGCCAATTCAAGGGAACCTGCTGCGCCCATCGCATGACCGATGTAACTTTTTGTATTGTTGATTCGTGTGTTCGTGCAGTCGCCAAAAACCGTTCGCAGGGCTTTACATTCCTGGAAGTCACCACTACTCGTTCCCGTCGCATGGGTACTGACCAGATCAATCTGGTTGGGTTGCAGGCCCGCCTTTTCCAGGGCCATTTGAACACACTGGGCTTGTCGTTCCGGGTTGGGAAGGACAAAGTCGGTTGCATCGGTGTTCATCGCGTAGCCCACCAGCTCACCATGGATTTCGGCATTTCTGGCCTTCGCATCACTGAGTCGCTCAAGCGTGTACAGGCATCCTCCCTCGGCGACAACGATCCCATTGCGATCAACGTCAAAGGGGCGAGATGCCTTGGCGGGGTCATCGTGGGTGGCAAGGGCATTCTGGCTATTGAAGCTGGCAAAAATCCCGAAGGTATGAATGCTCTCGCTGGTTCCACCTGCAATCGCCAGATCGCATTCATGCAGGCGAAGCATCTGAGCACCTTGAATGATGCCCGCGTTTCCTGCAGCACAAGCGGCCCCGATTGTGTAGTGAGGACCAGTCACACCCATGTTCAGGGCAATTTCCCCCGCTGGATTGTTCGCCACGGTGCGGGGGTTGTGATGGTGCGACCAGCAACTTGTGTCGTAGTCGAAACCCTTGATCACGTAAATTTCGTTTTCGGTTTCGACGTTTCCGTGCTCGGTGACTCCAACGTAGATACCGACCCGCGATCGATCGGTGTTTTCCCAGTCCACGCCTGAGTGTCGAATCGCCTCGTTGGCGGCGTAAACCCCGACGCTGCCTGCTCTTGTGCCCCGCCTGACCTCTTTCTTTTTCTGGTAGCGGTTGGTGTCGAAGTCACAGATTCCAGCCAAGGTCTCGCCGAAATAGCGGATTTCGTAAGGTTGAACTCCACTTCGCTTCTCAAGCAACGCTTCGCGAAAGGAAGCCCAGTCGTTGCCATTAGGCGCAGTCAAACCCACGCCAGTGATCACAATTCGCTGGTCGTCGGGCAGTTCGGAGGCGCGATTGGGAGCGATCACAGGGCAAAAACGTGGTAAGGGTTACGCTCGGTCAGCGAATATTCACGAGCAACAAGGAGACCGTGAGGACTTCGTCTGCATCACTCCCGGCAACCGAAAGGCTAACAATCGGCAGCAAAATTGACAACGCCTGCGGGTCAACAATCAGCGTTGGGTTTTTCAAAAAAACATCGTGAAAAGCGGTTTAAAACGAGTTACCCGCGTTGTTTCCACGCTTTACCAAGCCGATCCAGCCCCTCGTCCATCCTCAAGCGGACGTGAAATCCGAGGTTTTCCTTGGCCGATGCCATGCAGAAATAATGATCGCGGGCGAGCTGGGCAGCAACAAAACGAGTCATCGGCGGCTCTTTTTTTCTTCCCGAGATTCGGTAGGCAGTTTCCAGAATCCCCCCGATTCGATAGGCAGCGGCGTATGAAATCCGCTTTTGCGGCGGAGACACATGCCCCAGGGAACAGATGTCCCGAATCCAATCCCAACAATTCACCGGTTCATCCTGGGCGATGAAATAGGCCTTCCCTCCCGATTTTTCAGGTGTTTTTGCAAGAGCATCCACCGCATCCAGATGGGCCGCGGCTGCATTCACGACATGCACGGTATCGACCACATTGCTGCCGTCACCGACGATGCGCAGACGTCCGGATCTGGCCCGATCCAGAATCCGCGGCAAGATATGAGGATCTTCTTCACCCCAGATCAAATGTGGACGCAGAGCCAAGGTTGCAAGTTGTTCCGGATCGTGTGCATCCAATACGGCCTGTTCTGCTAATGCCTTGGTATGCGGATAGTGGCAAAGCCATCGACTCGCATAGGGCACCGTTTCGCTCACGCCGCGTTGGTGTTCACCGTCGAAAGTCACGCTGGGACTGCTGGTGAACACGCACTGGGGAATCCGATTGGCACGACAGGCCGCGAGCACATGATCGGTTGCCAATTTATTGATGGAATAGAAATGCTGCCATGGACCCCAGACACCTGCTACCGCAGCGGTGTGAATGACTGAGTCGCAGTCACGGACCGAGGCTTTGACGAACTCAGCATCCCTCAGATCACCGCGACAATGTTTCATGCCACGTTTGACAAGATCAGGATATTCACCGCGGGAAATTCCGGTGACTTGATCGCCTCTCTCAATCAATTGACGGACAATTTCACTGCCAAGGAAGCCGCCGCATCCGGTTACCGTCACGTGCAATGTCGCATCACCTGTCGAAGTGGATTGATACAATCGGACGGGACCCGTCTTCGTTCCTGATCCAACGACCGCCCTTGGTCTCACGGTTTAACATATACGATTGAGGGCTGCCAGTTGACGAGAATCCTGTCGCCCGTCATGACGGCACCCTGCTGGATGTGAAGAGCAGTAATAGCGGGCCAACCCATGCCTGTTTCCCAACCCGGAGCTTTCCTGCCAAGCAGGGCGTTTCGAACTTTTTACACCGCTCGAAAGGTTATTCAGTTAAGTTGAATCAAACCGTTTGCCTGCAATGACCAGAGAAAAACAGAGATACAGAAACGAAACAACGAACATGGACTTCATCAACCGCCATCGCATTGTGCCAGGACAGTCGGTGCAGCTCGCTGAGCTCGAGACTCGTTCTCACGCTGCGTTTGAAGGCAAGAAACAGGCGAAGCAGTTCACTGCCGAAGCGATTGAGGAAATACGGAGCCTTCAGTACCGCCTCTTTGTCGAGGGGCGCCGTTCGTTATTGATTGTCCTTCAGGCACCGGATGCGGCTGGTAAAGATGGTTTGATTCGCAGGGTTCTCGGGCAAATGAATCCGCAAGGTTGTCGGACCTACCCTTTCAAATCTCCAACCCGCCACGAGCTAGATCACGATTTTCTGTGGCGTATCCATCAATGCACTCCTGCCCGTGGACATGTGTCGATTTTCAATCGATCCCATTATGAAGACGTTTTGATCGCAAGAGTCGAGGACCTTGTTCCCGAGTCTGTGTGGAAAGACCGGTATGAGATCATCAACTCTTTTGAAAAGAATCTCGTTGCGCATGACACAACCATCCTGAAATTTTACCTGCACATCAGCAAGGAAGAGCAGCTTTCGCGATTCAGGGAGAGACTTGAGAAACCGGAAAAACACTGGAAATTGGATCTCGCCGACTACACCGTGCGCGAGCGTTGGGATGATTACCGCGAAGCGTATGAGGATGTTTTCCGTCAATGCAACTCAGGTGACGCACCCTGGTTTTTGATCCCGGCAGATCAGAAATGGTATCGGGATGCCGCAGTTGCAGCCATCACACGCGACACGTTGCGGGCAATGGACCCCCAGCTTCCCGAGGTTGAAGTTGATCTCGCCGAAATCCGCCAATGTTACGAAAGGGAAACACGCCTCGCTGATGACTTGCCCCAATGACCCGGATGCCTTTCGGTTTGGAACGCAGCGGGTTATGTTCGGGAATTACGCGAAGGATTGGTGTAAGGACGTTCAAATGTCTGGCGTCATATGCACCGCGTGATTTTTCCAATAGCTGATGATTGCAACGAATGATTGAAATTTGGCCAGCCGAGCGGGACGTGAGACGGTTGACGTTCATTTCAGATTTGCATCTTTTCAGCAACCGTTGCAATGTTCGAGAGCACCACAGTCTGATTGAATCGAGTATCGAAAAATCTGATACCTGCATTTGGGGTGGAGACCTGTTCGATTTCCGATGGAGCCGTTTGCAGAACGAGGATGTTTCTGTGACACGCGCTTTGGAGTGGCTCAGTGACTGGTGCGAAAGGTTTCCGGGGAAGCAGTTCATCTATCTTCATGGAAACCATGACGCACATGAACCGTTTTCCGAAGCTCTGCATGAATGGGCTGTCGGCAAGAAACAGTTTGCCTGTGACTTGAACTGCATTCGAATCAAGGACACACTGTTTCTGCATGGTGATGTGATCGAGGGAAAAGGCAGCCAGGAAGATTTTGCCGCTTATCGCGGCCGGTGGCAGAATAAACCTGTCGCTTCAAGGGTGGCCAGTGGTTTTTACGATGTTGCGATTGCTGCGCGTGCGCACAAAGCGGCAGCGATGGCCGCACATCGACGCAAGTCAACCTGCCTGCGATTGCTCCATTGGTTGCATCAGCAGCCCGATCCTTCCACCACCGGGCTACGAAGAATTGTGTTTGGGCATACCCATCGTCGAATCGACGGCTATCGTCTTGAGGAAATTGAGTTTTTCAATGGGGGAGCCGCTATCCGGCATGTGCCATTCGCGCCAGTGATGCTCAGCTTCGATCCATCCAGCCCATGAAGAGGGGCTTGTTGGAGGCCATGGCTGGTGCGGTTCAGAGCCGGAATGCGTTTTGTCACGCCTCAACGAAACGGCTCGCGTTGTGGGTCACGCCTTGTCATTCAGAACTTGACGCAGCCACGCCATCCCGGCTTTGGCTATTCTCGGTTGAATCACATCGGGATGCCCACCCAGAGTTTCCTTTCGCGTCATGATCTCTCCGTCGGGTGAAACCACAATCAGGTTGATCTCGGATGCTGGCAACGGAAGATGCGATGTGCGGCAGACCTCCGGGTAACGGTCGATGATCAGTACCCAGTCGGCTCCGGATTTCGCCTGAACGTTCGTGACCGTTGTCTGTAAGGTGTCTCCTGCAAAGATCTGTTGCAGTCGTTCGGGATCTGGCAGCGATAAACCGCCTGCAAATGCAGGACTGTCTCCAAGCTTGGCAAACCAGTCCCCGAGTGGCGCCGCCCTTCCGCATTCAATCAGCAGGAGGTTCTGCTCGCGTTTGAGTAGAGTCTCATTGATTGCATCCTGCTGTTCGTAATCGTCACCCTCTCCGAAATAGAATTCCGACACCCTTTCCAGGATTTCTGTTCGCGTCTGGTCAATCTGATTTTGACAGTCCTGGGTATCTGTTCCGGTCGCTGTGATCCGCAATGAAATGGTTGCCGTGCTGACAGTGATACCGACGCGTGGTTCCCGATCCCGTGCGATCATTGGGCCCAAGCGTGTTTCCATATCACTTTCGCCTGTTCCGAAGAATTTCATGACATGCTGTTTGATCTCAGTTTGATTGCCCTTGCTTTCAAGAATACGGGGTGCCACCGTTTCATCGAACATGCGTTTCATCTCGGCAGGGACACCGGGCAATGCAAAAATGCGTGCCTGATGGCAGTTCTGTTCCGGCAAACTGAAATCGATTCCTGGTGCCGTTCCCTGAGGATTGAAAATCTGGAGGCTTCCCTGGGGAAACATTGCCTGAACCCGATTGCGGTCGGGCATGTCGCGTTTGCGCCGCGCGAACATCTGTTCAATGTGTTCCATCGCGGAATGGTCCATTTCCAGCGGCACGTTGGCCATTGCTGCCAAAGCTTCCCGCGTAAGGTCATCGCGTGTAGGCCCCAACCCTCCAGTGCTGACGATAATGTCCGCACGGCCTGCTGCTGTTCGGAATACATCAACGTTATGTTCCAGCGTGTCTCCCACAGTGCTGTGGAAAGTGACCTGAATCCCCAGTTCCCCAAGGCGTCGGCTCAGCCATTGAGCGTTTGTATCAAGCCTTGCTCCGCTGGTCATTTCATCTCCGATGGAGATAACCTCAGCTGTCAGTTGCCTTGTTTCTTGCGTCATCTTTGGCTTGATCAAGTCGTGCTTTGTTCTTGCGAGTACTCAGGTTGATGGATCGTTTCGCTGATCCGGCAAGAACCATGATCCGGTGAGTGTAGTCGGATTCGCGTTTTTCCAACATGCGCTGTTGAATCCACTGGGGCATGTTTCCATCCGCGGGTTCGATTTCGAAATACCACCAGGCATGGGCTCCCTTTTCCTGTCTCCCAACCCAATGATAGATGCTGGTTGCAGGTTGGCCACGTTCTGCTGGATTCGTGACCCGGAACTTGTTTTTCAGATAATTCAGCTGCCAGTTCCGTTCTGGCTCGACGTTACTGGATTGCCTCTTAATCCACTGTTCGTCAAGAACATCCAGTCGCAGAGCGACTTCGAGACGCTTCGTTTTCGGATTCCATTCGATTTCCGAAAATGTTTCGTGAACTGGGTGTACCAGCAGCAGGAATAGCAGCGTGAACGTCATGTCTTGGCGGGATCTTGGAGTGGTTGCTGTTTCAAATCTGTTTTTGGGTTAAACAGTAAACGATGCGACGATTCTCATGATGAAGAGGAATCTCAGTCGCGGTCGTCACAACAAAAAGACTGGTAAGCTGATAGGTCCACTGCTAAAGCAGGATTTTTCCGACTTGTCGCTGTGGGTCAATTCGCGTTCTTCGCAGCAGGCTTGCTGTTCTTGTCGTTCTTGTTTTTCGGGGCTGGCTTTTTATTGTTGCTGTCCTTGGCACGTTGACTGGATTCTGCCGATTCAGATTTCTCCTTTTCTGGCGATTCCTTGCTGTCAGCCTTCTTGTCGAGTCCGGCTTTCTGCATCGGATTGCGACTTGGGCTTTCTTTGAACAGCCGGAAACGACTCGGGATCAGTCTTGGTGGCCAGTGGTTGTTGCTCTGCTCGGTGTCGGCCGTCTCCTGTTTTGGATCCAGTTCCATGCGAACGATCTCTTTATCGGTGATCAGGAGTTTGGTCGTGCTCTTGCTGTTGCTCCGCCAGATTTCGGCAGGGATTTTCATCGTCTCGTGAGAATTGTCAGCGTAGTGCACTCGGAGAATAATGGGCATCACGAGTCCACCAATGTTTTCAAAGGAGACACGGTAGAAATTGGTTGTGCGTTTCAACAGAGCCCGCTGTTTGGCATCAAGCCCTTCAAGGAATTTCTGATACGCCTTGCGTGCCGACTCTTCCACCGCAAGTTCGTCATAGTCGCTGCTGTTGTAGAAGTCTTTGAGGCCTGGCTGCCAATCGATTCGGCGTTTCAGTTTCTCGTTCCTCTCCACAGAGACTGTCGGCTCTTTTTCGTCTCGTTCCTTCCGTTTTCGTTCGGCTGATTCGTCCGGATCACCGCTGTCAATGACAAACAGGTCCACATCGGTAATTGCCAGATCTACATGATCGGTGCTGTAGAACCAGCCACGCCAGAACCAATCCAGATCAACACCGGATGCGTCTTCCATCGACCGGAAGAAGTCCGAAGGAGTCGGGCGTTTGAATTTCCAGCGTCGTGAATATTCCCGGAATGCAAAGTCGAACAACTCGCGGCCGA
Organism: Rubripirellula sp.; assembly: GCA_012270065.1. Lineage (GTDB taxonomy): Bacteria > Planctomycetota > Planctomycetia > Pirellulales > Pirellulaceae > Rubripirellula. The sequence goes on from JAAXJB010000011.1 coordinate 54,887, forward strand.
GAATCGTCTCGCGGAGAATGTTCAAAGCCGTTGCCGGTTTGGAGTAGGCGTTGGGACCAAACTGCAGAATTTCCTCGCTTCCCGTCATGATCGGTCGCTGGTTACCACCTCGCATGTAGGGCACGATCTGACTCGGTTCGCCGCGGCGCGATGGATAGTTTTCTTCCCATTCCTGTTCGGTCAGATACTGCAAAAACGTGTTGAGTCCTTCATCCATCCACGTCCACTGCCGCTCGTCGCTGTTGACAATCATCGGGAAGTAATTGTGACCGACTTCATGGATGATGACCGAGATCAGGCCGTACTTGGTGGCTTTGCTGTAGGTTCCGTCCTTTTCGGGACGGGGGCCATTGAAGCAGATCATCGGATATTCCATCCCATAGACAGGACCGTTGACGCTGATCGCAACTGGATACGGATAGTCAAACGAATAACGCCCGTAAACTTCCAGCGTGTGGGCAATCGATTCGGTGCTGTATTGACTCCAAAGCGGCTCGGCTTCATTTGGGTAGTACGACATCGCCAGGACTGTTTTGCCGCCAACGTCCACACCCATCGCATCCCAGATGAATTTGCGACTCGCAGCGAATGCAAAATCACGCACGTTCTTGGCACTGAACACCCATGTTTTCTGTTTGTTGCCCTTATTGGCTTCGTTCTTCTTTGCCTCTTCCGGGGTCACGATGAATTTTGGTTTTTCGGAGGAAGCAGCCTCTTTCAGCCGGGAAATCCACTCGGGCTTCAGGACTTCCTTTGAATTCTGCAGTTCACCAGTGGCAGCCACGACCATATCGGCTGGGGTTGTGATTCGTACGGTGTAGTCACCGAGTTCAAGAGTAAATTCGCCACGCCCGAGAAACTGTTTATGTTGCCAGCCCTGATAGTCAGTGTATGAGACAACACGCGGAAACCACTGTGCAATCTCGTAGATGTAGTTTTCATCTTCTTCAAAAAACTCATAGCCGCCGCGTGCCCTGATCACTTTCGCATCGACGATGTTGTGTGAGTACCGGATCGCGAATCCAGTTGACATGCCGGGCATGAGTGGTTCGTCAAGATCGATTCTCATCATGGTCTTGACGATGGAGTACTTCATTGGCTCCTGTTTTTCATCGGTGACGGATTCGATTTTGTATCCGCCCTCGAAAACAGACCGCGCCAGAATCGAGTTGAGACCGCGAAACGAAATCCGAGGTGAGAGGGAAGGAGCAGTGGTGGTGATCGCCGAATCCGAATCCGGTTCAAATCGGTTCTGATCAAGCTGTACCCAGATGTAACGCAAACTGTGTGGCGATTTGTTGTGATACGTTATCTTCGAAACGCCGCTGAGTCGCTGATTCTTGTCGTCCAGCGTGATGTCAATTTCGTAATCGGCACGTTGCTGCCAATACTCGGGCCCGGGCACGCCGGAAGCGGTGCGTTGAGCGTTGGGAGTGGGCAGCCAGCTTTCAATCTGGAAGAAACGATCCAAGGGATCGGAATGTTTTGGATTGGGTAAATGCTGGGCTTCACTGCTCTGTGGTGAATGGATGCACAGCATCAAAAAGCAGGTCGCAGACAGGATTGAGCGGTTCAATGGGGCAGCAAGCGTCATGGTGGAGAGCAGGATCGTGTGGTTTCGTTTCAAACGTGTATGGTGCGGTTTTGTCGCATCCGTGTATATTGAGTTTAGTTGAGTTGTCCAGTTGCAAAAGGCGAACCTTGAAAACTGGGCTGAATTGACTCCTTCCCCCCCCAAATAGCCTGCCTGAGTGCCCGCCGCTGTGTCCTATCTCAATCCCTCATCAACAACCATTGGCTACTGCACCAATGTGCACGCAGGGGTTGATTTAGCTTCGATCTGCAGCAATCTCGAGGAATTTGCGATCCCGGCCCGCGATGCCAGCGGGTCAGACGTGTTGGGAGTCGGGTTGTGGATTCCGTCCCCGGCCGCCCGAGAACTCGCCGCAGGTGCCGACGAATTCAGGGCATTTTTGACCGAGAGGCGGCTTCGAGCTTTCACAATCAACGGGTTTCCTTACGAGAACTTTCACCAGCCTGTGGTCAAACATGCTGTTTACCAGCCCGCCTGGTGGCAGCCGGAGCGACTGGAATACACCCGTCAGCTTGCCGAGATTCTCGTGAAATTGCTGCCGGATGATGAAAATATTGGCTCCATCAGCACGCTGCCGATTGCCTGGGCAGACGAGCATGCGACGGAAGAAAACCTGGCTCAGGCCGGGGGCAATTTACGCGAACTTGCCCTCTTCTTGCAGGACATCGAAAAGAGAACCGGAAAACGCATTGTCGTCGCAATCGAACCTGAGCCGGGTTGCGTTCTCGATACCACTCAAGACGTGGTCGACTGGTTTGAGAAAGAGCTGCCTGATTCATTGCATCGAAAGTACATCGGCGTCTGCCACGATATTTGCCATTCTGCCGTGATGATGGAATCGCAACAGCAGGTTCTGTCGCGACTCGTCAGCGCTGGTGTTTTGATTGGCAAAGTGCAGGTGAGCAACGCGATCATTGCAGACTGGCTTTCCATGGCAGTGGGAAGACAACGCGAAGCGATTGCTCAACTCAGTGAGTTTGCCGAAGACCGATACCTGCACCAGACCGGACGATTGAAAGCGGATGGCTCTTTTGAGTTGTGCGGAGATCTCCCGGAACTCCTGAGGAATGCTGAGCTTGAAGAAGCACCCGCACTAGGTGACCAACGTTGGGTCGTGCATTTTCACGTCCCAATCTTCCTTGAACGCTTTGGGCATTTGCGAACCAGTCAGGATGACACGCTGGATTGCCTGAGGTTTCTGAACCAATGTCGCGCGTCTGATTTCACTGGACATTTAGAGGTAGAGACATACGCCTGGACAGTGCTTCCTCATTCAATGCGACGGCGTGGGCTGTCCGAAGATATCGCTCGCGAGATTTTCTGGTTGCGTGACGTTGTTTCGGATCTGGCTTGAGTCACCCCCTGGGCCGGCTTCACGAGAGCTTCCACGATGAAAACTCTGCCGGACTGCGTTCAATTCAAGGAACAAGTGATCCAGATAAAGGAATCAGGAAAGTCCGGATTCCTTTTTTAGCTGATGCGACGTGATTGAACGGTAGCAGCG
>JAAXJB010000004.1:0-8911 GCA_012270065.1 Rubripirellula sp.
GGGTTCTTTCCTCACACGTGGGTTCTTTCCTGACAGAGGTATGGCTCGAACACTACAAACCATGGGCGCAAAAAGTTGTGAGTTCAGCATAACCGATGCGAGATGCCGGGGCACATGGCAGATATGGGGGTCGAGTCGGCTGGTGGGTATGCTTCTTCGCATACGCGGCGAATTGCAGGCACAGAAGCTTGTTTTTGTTTAGCTGATACCTGATCTCAAAGACAGTTCTGCTACCAGGATCTGATCCACTGCGGGACCTTTCTGAGGCATTCTGTAAGTCCTTTCCGGGTCGTCAGCCCGAGCAAGATTCTCTCACTCACAATGGTGCAATGCTATGGGGGTAGGTCAAGTGAATGAATAAAGATTACCAGTTTCACTGAAGAAGCGATTCAATTGGCTCTCCACCATCCCGAGTGACTAACGAGCCAAACAACGCAGGCGAAATCTCCGACACAAACGGAATTACTGACCCATCACACATGAGAACATGCGCGACATCGCCCGACTCCACCTGCTGTAACGCAACAAGAGCATCATCAGCAGTAACCTTTGCATCGTCACGGCTTACGCCATCGCGATTTGGCAACTCAATCATACATATGGTGGCAGCGAGACCATCAAGCACGTCCCTAAATTTAATCGCTTTGGTTGGAGGTGGCGGGAAGACAGAATTTGGACCCACGATCGCAAAGATATTGGTCTCACCTCCATTTTCGGAGTTGGACTGAAAACAGGCAGGAAGTTGTTCGGCTGCTCCCAAAGGCGGCAACTTCTCTTTGGTCTCATTTTCCACGTACGGAGCAACTGCTGCACACCAGCCATCAGCACTGGGGAACTGCCTGTAGGCTGAGTGGTAGGAATGGAGAGCCTGACCGATCTGCTTCAGATTATCGCTTCTCTGTGCCCGAGTATCACACCCCACTAGCGCGGCTATCATTATGCTGAGTAGTGTTCCTAAAACTGGGTAGTTGGCTGCGGGCATGATTTTTCCTTGGTTAGTTGCCAATTCACAGGGATGCGAAATGGACTTAAGAATTAAGCTAGGCAATCGCACAAAGCGTATGCCCCACAGAAGTGTAGTTGAAGCGTGGTACCAGATTGTGTAGCGATTCAGATTCAGTAACTGCAGATTCCGTACTGAAGATCTTGATCAAGATCATCTTCTGCTGGCGCGGCAATCGCAAGCCCAGTAGAAGCTTTCCCAAAACTTCAGGCAACGACTTCTAGCAACTTGCAGACCTCCGGCACCTTCTTGCCCTTACCAAGTTCCAGATCGGCCTTCCGCAATTTGGCAACGATCTGATCCACTGTGGGACCTTTCTGAGGCATTCTGAAAGTCCTTTCCGGGCAATTTTCCCGAGCAAGATTCTCTCACTCAAAATGGTGCAATTCTATGGGTGGCGGCCAATCTCTTGTGCCGATGGGATTCCGTAAATCCGCAAGGACCATTGCTGTTCTGCGAACTGTCAAGCTGCTTGACCAATCCTGCGAGCGAGCGATGCTCGTTGCCGTTCCGATGAAAACGATCACGGAAACAATGCCGGAGTTGGCGGCACATCACTTCGGCTGAGCTCGTTTTCACCAGGGGTTGGAACTTCATCGGTTCACTGGCGTCGGAAGACGGTTTTAGACGATTCATTAGATGGTGAAGTGAAGATCCAGTCGTACTCATCGCCTCGGTGGATGAGGTCCCATCTTGCGTCGCCTTTCTCGGGGCGGGCCTGCCAGCGGTGTTCCCCCTTTTTTTCCCAGATGAAGCTGGTCGGTGCGCCATTGCCGAAATAAACCCAGTTCGTCAGCTGCTCGTTTTTCTCATTCCAACCAATGTGCCCGAGGATCGTCATTCGGGACTCGCCATCCGAACTCACGTTGTTATGTTGGTTATTCAGAAATTGACCGGAGTCGTCCCATTGAAAACTCGACGTTCGACGGGTTCCATCTTCGGACTGAGCAACCCAGTTGCCGACCAGTACATCAAGGCCCGCGAGAGGCGACTCCGCTTCCTTGATGCGCCGTCGGATCGTAATCTTTTTTTCTTTCCCGTTCGTGATCTTGGTCGCCTGAATGCTGTGATCGTCGAGTTTCTGTACATCGATGGTCCCTGTAGATTCTGAACCATCTGGGTGGTGTTCATCAAAGGTACCCGACCATTTTGAATTCGAATCGATGGTATATCGATTCACAATTCTTCCACTCATGGAGTTGTACCAGTTTTCCACCATTTGTCCCGTTTTCGGATCCCATGTGGAGATGCCAAAGCTCGTAAAATTGGTTTTGATAGAAAGCCTCAAACCCTGTTTACCGGGAGCCCAACGCGCTTCATAAACCCCAGTGATCTCCTCACCCTCTTCGTTATGGGTCAGGTCCCATTCGCCAACGAGGTATTCCATCTCATCGAGAATTGCCTTAGGAATTTGGGCCTGTTCCTGGGCTATTATGGAATTGACGTTCGAAATGAATGTCACGAAGAAGATCAGTGGAATAAGGCGTGCCATCAAATTTTCCTGTTTTTTGTTTGGGCCAAGACACTTGATTTCAACACCCACTCAACGTTGTAATCGTAGTGCCCCAGTGAAATGGGGGCGGGAGTTGGTGCTTCAATTGTCCAGCAGTCCAGCGGCTGATCGAATCCGCGCAGGATTCATTGTGATCACTTCTGCATAGTTGGCACGGCAACGACTGGCCTGACTGACTTATATGCGAGATCCGCCTCAATAATACCCGGACCGATTCTTGATTTTGCACAAATTTTGTTTTGGACTGACCTCCCCCCATAGGATTGCACCATTGTGAGCCAGAGTCTCTCACTCGCCGTGATACAATCCCATTGGGGCGGTCTTGTTTGCAATCGTGCGTTGTTCACGACACACGCATTTTTTTCCGAAAACATTTCTTTTGTGCGAAGTAATATCGAGCAAGGGGGTCTACTAGACCTCAAATATCAGGCAACATTGCATGAACTGGTCGTGTTTAAGTGCGATGCGCCGCGATTGTTTTCAAGCCGGGCAGCAATTTGAATCGATGAACATTGAGTTCAGCATGATGATAAGCTTTCGGGTTAGCCTGTTGCCACATTGCTAGTTTGGATTTGCTCGTTGTATTTGTGGGGAGGCCAGGCTGAAGTCTATGCTCCTGGGTTTGATAGGGTGAGTGGATGATTTCAAAGCTATCAGCCAGACGTGATGAATTATCTGCGTCCTACGCACTTGAAGAACTGGACGCAACCACTCTCAGAAGCTTGGTGCAATCCATCGGTCTTGATCAGGCTACCCTTCTGCTCTATCAGAGCATTTGCGAATCGTCTCAGCATGGTCCTGCGATCGATTCGATCAACCGCATGCGTGATATGGACAATGATGAGCACGGTAATGTGCGATTGCTGGTCGTTCCCGGTTTTTTGCATAAGGAGTTCCCTGAAAGCGGTGCAGATGGGAGACTCGTCGTCAATGCGGCTAAGCAGATCGGTTTGGATTATGAGATCCTCCCTTCGCCAAGCACTGGGCGTTTGGTTGACAATGCGGAATTGCTTTTAAGGTTTCTCGAGAGACACCCTGACAATCGTTTCGTGCTTGCATCGATCTGTAAGGGAGGGTCAGAGGTTGTAGCCGCCATGCAGTTGGAACCCTCGTGTAAACAATTTGCGAATGTCGTAGGCTGGGTCAATGTGTGCGGGGTTCTTCGCGGTTCGCCTATCGTAGATCGCGTTTCCAAGCAACGGATTCGAATGCTTGGTTTGAGGATCTTTTTTGCTTTGCGCCGTTGGACAATGGCATCGGTGTTGGACCTCCGTTACGAAGGTGGAGTGCTGGAAGCGGGTTTCGAGCCCCCCAGTCATATGAACATCGTGCACGCGATTGGTTTTCCGACAGAGGAAGATTTTACCCTTGCAAAACTGCGAAGATTCCACCAACAGATTGGTGATATGGGGCCAAACGATGGCGTCATCCTGCTGCACGATGCATTGCGGGCGGCGGGGGTTGTCTATCCAGTTCTTGGGGCAGATCACTACATGCGACCACGGTTCCGTGTTCAGCCGCTCTGCCGAGGTTTATTGAGGTATGCGATGGGGCATCAACCAGCTGGTGAGGCACTATGAGCATCAACGACCCGGATACTTGCAAAGCAGAAGACTTGAAAGCGCCTGCGGCTACGGAATTTGCAGAATTCCCCGCGTCTTGGTACCGCCTGTGTACAAGTGACATGGTCCGGCAAGGACCGTTTGCTCGAGATGTTTTCAATCGGCGATTGGTTGCTTACCGCCGTAAATGTGGTGAGGTAGTGGTCATGGATGCGATCTGCGGTCACCTGGGAGCTGACCTAGGACTGGGGGAGGTTGTTGATGACTGCATTGAATGTCCGTTTCATGGTTGGAAGTACGGTCATGATGGCCGCTGCCGGAAGGTGCCGGGCTGCACTACACCGCCCGGGTTTGCGGCACAACGAGTATTCCCCTGCCAAGAACGCGATGGTTCGATCTATTTCTTCAATGGGGCTACACCAACATTTCCGCTGCCGTTCTTCATCGATGAAGATCCCAAGCGGTATCGTTCGATCGCTCCACGACGCTTCGAGGCGCCTTGCACATGGTTCATGGTCAATGCTCACGCTTTCGATGTCCAGCACTTCGGTTCCGTCCATGGGCGGCGTTTGCTTGAGCCATTGAAAGTGGATGAGCCGGCGCCGTTTGCACGTCGCAGTTGTTATTCAGCTGAAGTCCTAAGCAACAATATTCATAGTCTTGTCCTGCGGCGATTGGTGAGTGATCGAGTGAAAATCACACTTACAATATGGGGGGGCACGTTCGCAGTCGTCACGGGTGACTTCGGTAAAAGCAGGAGTCGCTTCTTTGTGATCAGCGAACCAAACAGCGAAGGCCATACCATGTGCGATGTCGTTGTTTTCACTCCTCAGTTCAGTAACCCTATCATTGGTTCAGTTTTGCAACCATTGATGTTGCGGATCCGTCGATGGCTGACAACCGGCTATCTTCAACACGAGAGAGCGAGCCTGGGTAGTCCCCGCTATAACCCCCATTCGCTGATTGAAGTTGATCAGGAAATGGTCAGGTATTTTCAATGGGCCGCGCAATTCAACTAAGTTTGGGAAAAATCATGATCAACATATTGTTGGGAACCAACCATGCTCGTCGCACAAACCCCTTGGAGACCGGCGGGTTCTGTTTGCCCTGTATCGCCACTCTGGTGTTGTTGCTTGTTCCGCTGACTTTTTGTCACGGCACGGAGGTCCCGACAGAAGGGACCGTGTCGACTGAGTCCTCGGACGGAACCAACGACGCTATTCATGATGAATTACGAGCATTTCGCGTGCAAATCGAAGCAGTGGTTGCGGACGGGAATTGGGAAGGACTGAAGCCGTTGCTCGCCTCCCAAGTCGTTGTTGTCTGGCTCGATGGCACGCAGTGTCATGGTATCGAGGAAGTTGTGCAGTATCTGAAGTCCAAGACGGAGGGTGATAACGCGATTGTGGAGCGTTTCAAGGTCACCACCGAGGTCGCCGCATTGTCTGATCTTTACGGTAAAGACACTGCCGTTGCCTTTGGGGCTGCCAAGAGCGATTTCCTGCTTCGTGGCAGCGAGGTCTCGATGGAAGGACCCTGGGCTGGGACGATGGTCAAAGAAGATGGCGAGTGGAAACTTGCATCATTAACAGCATCGATTGGTGCATTTGACAACCCATTATTGACTTGGCTTAGACGGACGCTCTGGGCCGTCGGCATTGTGTCAACATTAGCAGGTCTGATCATTGGCTGGTTGGTTGGGCGTGGCAGAAAACGCGTCACCCCCACTCATTAGTCTATTTTCACCTGGAGCTTCTGGTTTGCGAATTCAACTTTTATTGCCTGCCGGCGACATCCATCGCAACAACACGGGCATATTCAAACGTTCCCTGCGTTACGCACCATTGACCTTAACTACCCTCGCGGCATTGGTTCCAAAGGAGCTTTCTGCTCAGGTTGAGATTCAGGATGAGGGCGTTGGCCCAATCGACCTGAACTTTGATGCAGACTTGGTTGGGATCAGCGCGATTACCGGAACAGCGAACCGTTCGTACGAACTGGCAGACACCCTTCGCGCCCGCGGCCACACGGTTGTGTTAGGCGGTGTCCATCCGACATTAATGCCCGCGGAAGCAGCTCAGCACGCTGATGCAGTGGTTTCTGGTTACGCCGAGGAATCCTGGCCCGAACTACTACGTGATTTTGCTGCCAGCCGGATGCGTTCTTTTTACCAGCAACCGACAGGCCGTAAATTGGATGTACCCATCGCACGCCGTGAGATGCTTGACCCCAAGCGGTATGCGACAGTGAACAGCATTGAAGCGACGCGCGGGTGTCCACACCGCTGTGATTTCTGTGCCGTGCCCGCCGCCTGGGGCGGCATTTACGCACATCGCCCGTTGGACGAGGTAATCGCGGAACTGGAAACATTTGAGGATCGAAAAGCGCTATTCATTGATCTCAGTCCAGTAGAAAATGTCAAGTACGCCAAGGAATTGTACCGCCGCATGATTCCACTGAGGATGAAGTGGGTCGGTTTGGCAACGACCCGCATCGCAGAAGACAGGGAACTGCTGAAACTGGCAGCTGAAAGTGGTTGTCGTGGATTGTTGATCGGGTTTGAGGCGATCGATCAGGCAACACTTGATGGCACGCGAAAACAATTTCATTCAGCCGCAGGTTACGCCGACATCGTAAAGCGGTTGCATGACCACGGCATTGGTATTCAGGGATGCTTCGTGTTCGGCTTCGACAGTGATGGGAAAGACGTATTTGAACGAACTGTGGAGTTCGTTGATCGTGCCCACATCGATTTACCTCGCTATGCAGTGTTGACACCTTTTCCGGGGACTGCAGCTTACAAGCAACTGGAGGACGAGAACCGTCTTTTGCATCGCGACTGGTCGCGCTACGATGTTGAGCATGTTGTGTTCCGTCCAGCAAAAATGACTCCGGAGCAACTGCAGGAGGGGCTGCATTGGGCATGGAAGCAGAGTTACGGATATTCCAGCATTGCGAGGCGTCTTTGGGGGTCGCGGACAGTGCTTCCTCTTTCCTTGACCTTGAATATCGGCTATCGGTACTTTGCGCGGCACTTGGCCGGTCGGACGCCTGTCGCTGATCTGAATCAGTACTCGATTGTGGAGCCAAGCCAGGCATGCGAGTGACGCTTATCTATCCCTCTGTTGGACGAAAAGCAGGGCACGCTTATGTGCGTGCCTGGCAAATGGAACCGTTGTCGATGGCGCTGCTTGCCAGTTTAACTCCTTCTGATTCTGACGTGCGTTTTTACGACGACCGGATGGAAGCAATTCCCTATGACGAGCCCACTGACCTTGTTGCCATCAGTGTTGAAACATTCACCGCCTTGCGTGCTTACCGGATTGCAGAAAGGTTTCGCCAACGCGGTATTCCCGTGGTGCTAGGGGGATATCATGTTACTTTGTGTCCCGAGGAGGCGGGAGAGATGGCCGATTCGATTGTGATCGGAGATGCTGATAAGGTGTGGGCCCAGTTGCTTGCGGACTTCTCCTGCGGCGAAATGAAACCCATCTATCGCGGAAAAAAACAGAAATCACTCAACAACCTTCAGCCGAAACGCGAGATATTTGAGGGCAAGAACTATCAGAATATTCGACTTGTCGAATTTGCCCGCGGATGTAATTTCAAATGTGATTTTTGCGCTATCACTGCGTTTCATCATGCATCTCAAACCCACCGACCCGCGTCCGAGGTGGCAGCTGAGATAGAGAAAATTGGTGGAAACCGATTTTTCATTGTGGACGACAACTTTGTCAGTCAACCGGAGCAGGCGCGTCGGCTTTGCGCTGAGCTCACTCCCCTGAATGTCTCGTGGGTTGGGCAAGCCAGTATCCATATTGCTCAGGATTCGGCATTGCTTAGGAGTATGGCCGCATCCGGCTGTCGCGGCGTCTTGATTGGCATGGAGTCACTCAGCGAGACTAATCTGCGGCAGATGGGGAAAGAATGGAATACGGCAACGGGATCCTTCGCGGAGAATCTTAAACGTTTTCGTGATGCGGGTTTAGCTGTTTACGGAACGTTTGTATTCGGCTACGACGATGATGATGAGGATACGATCAAACGCAGTGTCGAGTTTGCGGTCGAACAGAAATTGTTTCTCGCCGCTTTCAACCACCTGATTCCGTTCCCTGGAACACCTTTGCACCGCCGTCTTGTTGCCGAGGATCGGCTTTTGAAAGATCGGTGGTGGCTCGATTCGAATAGCCGCGTTGGTGACGTTGTGTTTCGGCCAAAACAAATGTCTCCAAGCCGTTTAGGCGAAGCCTGTCTTGAGGCCCGTAAAGACTTTTTTCGATCCGGATCAATATGGCGACGGATGATAGACACGCGAGCTAACCTGCGTACACCACTCATGTCAACAATTTACCTTGGACTCAATTTGCAAGGTAAGTTCGATCTGGGACTTCGACAAGGGCTACAATTCGGACGAGGCCCCGAGGATGGACTTGATCCCCTCGAACCCGAAATAGGCATGCGTTTCCAGCGGGCAGCAAATGAAACGCTTTCGATTTGAGATCGCTGAAAAAGCTGATGATCCGGGGCTGCGAGCGTTGCTGCGTGAGACTCCTACGGATGGGCACATTCGTTTAGCCTTTTGTCGAGAACCAAATTTCTTTGACGCCTCTATCGTGGAAGGTTCTCAACATCAAACCCTTATCTGCAGAGACATGAATGCGAATGGCCGGATCGTGGGAATGGGATCGCGATCAATCCGCGATTGTTGGATCGACGGGCGCATTGAACGGCTTGGTTATCGCAGTGGCTTGCGTATCGATCCAGAATATCGTGGTATTGGCCTGCTGCACCGAGGGTACCGAATGTTTGCTGAAATGCACCACCGGGTCCAGG
>JAAXJB010000004.1:8921-15118 GCA_012270065.1 Rubripirellula sp.
CGGGACCCGCTCGGTTTGTATCTCACGACAATCGCAAATGGAAATGAACGTGCATGGAAACTTCTGACCAGCGGGAGAGCTGGACTACCCGAATATCACTACGCCTGCGACTATCTCTCGTTTGCCATTCCCTTGCGGAGCAGTTTCAAACCATTGCTTCTGCCGACGCAACAAGCTGGCTATGTTCTGCAACGTGGCAGCCCGGAACAGATGGCAGAACTCATACGATTCTGGCGCAACTGTGGCCGGGAAATGAGTTTCTTTCCCGCCTATCAAGCGAGTGATTTTCAAAGCGATGGAAGGATGCGAGGGTTACGGCCATCCGACATTTTACTCGCTCGTTGGCGCGGCGAGATCGTGGGCACGATGGCTGCGTGGGACCAAATGAGCTTTCGCCAAACTGTTGTTCACGGATACGGTCACTTGCTCAGACGCTTGCGGCCATTGATCAATGCATGGTCACGACTCAGAAGCATGTCAGAGTTGCCAAGAATCGGGCAGTCGCTAGCTCTGCGATTTGCGGCGTTGCCCATCATCAATCGCGAACACACCGATTGCTTTCCAATCTTGCTTCAAGCTTTGAGGCAGCTTTGCTCAGGAAACCGCCACCGCTACCTCGTGCTAGGCTTGGCTGAGCATGACCGCTTGCATCAGGCGTTGCCTCGATTACCAGGGCAGGTTTATCGGACGCGATTGTGCCTCGTGCGTTGGCCTGATACTCCAGAATCACAGGTGAACCATTATTTGCAAACATCTTTTCTTCACCAGTATCCACCCTACCTTGAACTGGGCAGTCTATGAGCAAGTCGCCACCTAATCGCTCACTTGTTCCCACGGTTTGTTCTCCTCAGGCGTTGAGCGAGGCGGATCGTGAAAACATGTTGAGTTTGATGAACCTTTATTACCACAATGTAAAGCCCGCAAAATTTTTGCAGGATCTGATGGACAAGGATTTTGTGATCTGTTTGCGTGCCACCTTGGAAGACCATCCTGTTGAAAGGCACAATGCACAGTTGGGTACGGTCCTTGGTTTTTCGACCCAAAAGGTATTCGTGCATGATTTCAATGGAAATCCATGCCGAATTCTATTTTCCGGTGACACCATTGTCTCCCGAGAACACTGGAATTCACCTTTACTGGCGAGAGCGTGGGGTCGGTTGGTGATGCGTTTGATCGGCGAATCACCCATGCCGTTGTACTGGCTGCTGCTGAGCAAAGGTTATCGAACTTACCGTTTCTTGCCACTTTTTTTTCATAACTATGCGCCATCATCGCAGGGTTTGGACAACGTTGAGTTGGACGGCATGCGTCATGCGTTGACACGTCACCTGTTCGGTTTAGCCTACAATCCCGAAACGTTCACAGTCAGTGGAAGGGCGATTGACAATTATTTTTTACGTACGGGCGTCGCCGATATCGATCAAGCGAGGCTTTGTGATCGAAACGTCCGTCGTTTTCTACACCTTAATCCGTCGTATAACGAAGGCGATGAACTCAGTTGCATCGCGCCGCTCACCGTGGATAATTTCACCGGCGCCGCACGACGCGTCATCGGTGCCAGTTATTTTTGAGATACGGTATGTATGAATTGCTCAATCGCCTTTGGCTGAGAGGCTGTCGCAATGATGCCCGCAAGTTTCAGCTTGCCGTGCGAGACCCTCGAACTGCACAGGCAGAGACTCTGAACCGGCAACTGCGCGTGCTCGCACCGAGCCAATGGGGAAGTCGCTGGCGACTCGGTTTAACAACATCCGTAGATGATTATCAGAGGAGGGTACCGCTCACGAGTTATCAGGACTATCGCCCTGCTATTGCTCAGATACAACATACGGGTAATAACCCGTTGACAACGGAACGAGTCAACTTGCTGGAACCCACCAGTGGCAGAAGCGAGGAAACCAAGTTGATTCCGTATACATCTTCACTGCGTCAAGAATTTCAATCTGCCTTGGCTGTTTGGGTCCACAATCTGTTTACTGAACGCACCGCGGTGATGCGGGGGGCCGCATACTGGTCGATCTCCCCACCTCTGCAGCGATCCTCAGTCAGTCGAAGTGGGATCCCGATGGGTTTTGATGATGACTCAGCCTATCTTGGTTTCTTCTCACGCCAAGTCGCGCGACGGTTGTTGGCGGTTCCTGGTGAAGTAAAGAAATACACGAACGCTGATGATTGGCGATATGCGACCGCCTGGTACCTTCTTCAGTCCCCGAAACTCGCATTCATTTCCGTTTGGAGCCCAACATTTTTGTTGCAGTTGATGACCTTTTGCGATGGTGCATCACGGGCCAGGATTGCACGCGATGTCTACGATGGGATCTGTCGACTTAGCGATGGACGGCACATTCGTGCCCGGCGAAAGCGAGCCAGATTTCCACAACGGCATCGGAAGCGTGTCGTTGAGTTACTCGATGGCCCACTGGGTTTCTCCCATTTGTCGCCTAGCATCTGGCCATCCCTTTCAGTCATCAGTTGTTGGGCGGACGCTTCTTCGCAGCGATACGTTAGCCAGGTGCGTCATTTATTTCCTCATGCCGAAATCTCCCCCAAAGGTTTATTGTCGACCGAAGCCTTCATTTCGATTCCAATCATGAACAAGTCTGGATGCGCACTTTCCCTGAGGTCGCACTTTCTTGAATTCGTGCCTGAAGATGGCCGTGATCCCGTCTTGGCACATCAACTCGACCAAGGGCAACGATATCAGGTGGTCACGACAACTGGCGGTGGGCTTTATCGATATCAGACTGGTGATTGGATAGAAGTAACCGGTTTCCTTGACGCTTGCCCTCTCGTTCGGTTCATGGGGCGGGATTCGACAAGCGACCTCGTTGGAGAAAAGTTGACTGATCAGTTCACGCAATACGTGATTGAAAAACTGCTCGCGGAGACAAGGCAAGTTGGTCGTTTTGCTCTGCTAGTTCCCAATGAAAACAAAAAAAACTACTGTCTGTTTCTGGAACTGGATCGTTACTCATCCCAGGAACGTGCCGAGAATGCCCACAGCCTGCTTACGAAACGATTGGATGAGGTACTGTGCGAGAACGTCTACTATCGCCAGGCACGTCAACTTGGCCAGCTCGACGCGGCAACGATTGTGCAAGGGGAAACCAGAGGATGTTTTCTTCAACGATATCTGCAGTTATATAAAAGCCATGGGATCCGAGGAGGGGATGTCAAGTTGGTGGCTTTGGATACTAATCCCGAGATATCGCGGGACTTTCTTGCCAACGTCTTAAAAACAATCGGATGCAAATGACCGCAAGACCCCAGCCCGTCAGGACATCAAGTAAATAATGTTGGCGCAGTATGAGTGTGGAAAGGGCCACCAGAAGAGCCCAAGCCCAGAAGAAGCCGGCTGTGACAAATGATGTGTTGCGATTGATCGCGGAGACGGTGGCGACCGCTAATCCGACATGCAAGGAAGGCAGGTAATTGTGTGACAGGTTCATGAAGTCAGCCACTTGACATAAATCGGCGCATGCTCCTTCAACGTTGGGAGGCGGGATCGAACGTCCGGGTAATAACAGGAAACCCATTGAAGAAATCCCAATCATCACTGAGATCGCTAACGCCAAACGGTTGACCTGCTGAATGGATGGGAGCATGAAGGGAATGAAGAGAAACAGAAGATAAACTGACAGGTAGATGAGCGATGCGGCTGGATGAAAAGGGATCGCTTTTTCCCAAGATGATCCTAGATCGATTCGATAGCTATGCTGTGATGTGATCCAGTCACAGCCGCCATACACCAGCATGAACCACAAAGCAACGGCAACTGCTACCCAAACAGAATGCGCAAGGCGTTCCCGCCTAGACAGTCTCGAGAGACTCGAAACGCTTTGTCGACTGGGCCCCTGAGAGGATCTGGTGCGAGGCATTGCAGGTGTGCCTTTGAAGTCAAATGTCATCCGTGAGCGGTTCCGGCGCAGGTGTGGTAGCAGGCACGGGGCCTCGCCACTGACGAAAATATTGCGAGAAGTAGCTTCTTGAGGCCTCCTTCGATTTGCTTAAACATGGCAAGTAGTACCATGACACCTCTGGGTGACGGTGATGATTCAGATCCCATTGTCCGTGTAACAGGATCAAATCCATCACAGGATTGTGACGCAAATTGAAGGCACCATTAATCACGTCGCGTTCACTGAATGCATGGGTCACATATTGTCGCGTGGACCAGTTGAAAGAAAAGCAGGCATAGCAAATAAGAACCGGAAACAAACGCAAGTTGAGCATCCATGCAAGTGATGAAAAAACAACTGCGATTAATACCGTTTCAAGTCGGATTCGTGTGACGACATCGCTTGGGATGGTTGCAAGATACGACAAGCCTCGTGCCGGGTCAGCCTTGGACAACAGTTTCAATCTCAGCCGACTCGGCGTGATCGCAATGAACAAAGCACCAAGTGGAATGAGTGGCCAGAACAAACCTAGCAGAATGGCGTACCACTGAATGGACTTTAGCCACCAATTGTCCGTCGGGTAATAGCAGTCAAACATCTCTGTATCCGTCCGATTGAAGCGATGATGGCTACGGTGTGTGTAATGAATCATGCTGAATGGGATCGGGAACCAAATCCCGGTAATCAAGCCGAACAAATAATTCGCCCTGCTTGTTGAACGCAGTGTTTCGTGCGTCGCATCATGAAGTAATGCGTAATTCGTTAGCATTGCATACGAGAACACAATGCCAACAATCAGCGTGACGACCCAGGAACTCGTGTTGCTGGCCAACCATAAAAGACTGACGGCTGTAACAGACACCATTGCCACGAGGAAAACATTCAATCGATCTGGAATCGGGTAGGCTGGGGGCTGCATTGATACACCACGAACATTTTATCGGAAGCGATCGCTCAAAACGTTTCAAATTGACTATTCAGTCTACCATGTTTCGACGATCGCCTAAGCAATCATATAATGCTTCAAGCAGACGTGCCCCCAATTCCTTGCACTTGGTTAAGTGAGAGGATTGGGGGTGGTAACGCCGCTGTGAGCTGAAGGCTGAGAATAAGCCGGAACCGGAAGAACACAGCCGGCCGCGTATGCGGCAGTGGTTTGATAATCCAATGAACTGTGGATGTGGTGATGGTTGTAGTCCAGTCCCCAGCGATCAATCACCCAGCATGCTTCCTCGAAGCTCAAGAAGATTTCACGGTTTAGCAGATCGTCGCGAAGCGTGCTATTGAACGATTCGACATAGCCGTTCTCCCACGGACTGCCCTCGGCAATGAACAGTGTTTTGACATCAGCTTGTTTCATCCAACGGCAAATTACCTTGGACACGAACTCTGGCCGTTGTCACTACGAATGTGCTCGGGCGTGCTGCGTACGGCGAATAGGTACTGCACCACACCTACGATATCTAGAGCAGTAAACCAACGCCCTACTTCGATCGCCAAGCATCCTTGCGTGTACTCGTCGATCACCACCAGCAACCGAAGTTGACGACCAATCTCCGTCTCGTCTGCCACAAAGTCGTAAGACCACACATAATCCTTGTAGCGGGCGGGTGTGCCGATTTTCCCAAACCCTTTTCGCAGCCTTCGACTGTCGGCAGCCAATGATATTTGTCGCGCTGGATTCACTATGAAGGTTGTCACCGAGTGGTTTGGTCATGACATGGCAACAGCACTGAAGCATTACCATCAAGTGATGCCCGCAGACTTTGCACGAGCACGCGAACAAGACCCATTCAAGCAAGCTGAAAAAGTGACGCCAAAAGCGACGCCAGCACTCCCGAGAATGGAAGAGAATGGGCAAGCACCCATAAAAAAAGGCATTGAAAACACCGTAGAACACGGAAGTTATCAATGCCTGATGACCCCTACGGGACTCGAACCCGTGTTACCGCCGTGAAAGGGCGGTGTCCTAGACCGCTAGACGAAGGGGCCGTCTTAGCTGTTGTCGACAATGCAGACCAAAAAACTGAGCAAACCTCACCGACGAATCGGGGTTTTACCTAAGAGACAGCAAACTCGTCAAGGGTTCTCACAAATCACGCAAAAAAGAGCATGCCGGGTCCCCATCACGGAAACGGATGGTAACACCTGTGAAGGCGAAAAAATAACCCTCGGATCTCCCCGCCCCACCGCATTTCGTTGCCGATGGGAGTTCATCTCCGAGGGTTTTGGAGTCGCTTCAATGACGGAAGTTCTGGGCGCCATTCTGCGAACTCCGCCGCAATCTCGCCCGTCTTA
>JAAXJB010000087.1:0-5176 GCA_012270065.1 Rubripirellula sp.
TCGGCCTGGGGGTGTGAGGGGGCGAAAAGGAATGAAGTGGGAGGGGTGGAGCAGGGGGCCGGGATGCTTCGTTTGGCCCGGTGTGATTCAAAGTGATTCTGTTTCAGCGATCCCTGCAGGGCTCGTGGATGTGTTACCCACAGTCTGTGGCCTGCTGGGCTTGCAGAATCCGGAAAACCAACTCGACGGTGCTGACCTCACTCCAATCCTGAAAGGGAAAACCCCGGATTGGCAACGACAGCAACCACTATTCTGGCACCTTCAGAAATCGAGGCCCATTGTTGCAATGCGAGATGGTGACTACTCACTGGTCGCAGACCCTGACTACGAGATTTCACGAAGTAATATGTTTCAGGAAGAATGGATTCCCAGAATCCGCTCCGGTGGCTACCAGAACTTTCAACTGTTCAATCTGTCTGATGATCCACAACAGATCCACAACATTGCGGCTGATCATCCGGAACTGCTGGAACAGTTGAAAAGCAAACTGCTGAGAATCAATCGGAGCATCATGGACGAAGCATATGACTGGACGAGTGAATGAGAAACTGCTCGGCGTCAGACGGCATCCGAAATGCATCAATGAAACAAGAATGCCTCAACATTCTCGTGTGACCAGGATTCTGGCCAGACCAGGGCCAGGACAATTGGTGGCCACGGACCGGTGAATCGCGCGTCTCCACAGCCACCTGATTTCGTTTGAAGTGGCCAGTTTGGTTTGAAGTTGACGGTACCGGACTTTAGAATGTCCGCTCAGTTGTATTGCCCACCGAACCCCCTCAAACCGGAAACCCACATGCACCGTCTCTTCAACCCATGCATCATGATCCTGATTGCACTCGTTTCTTCCCAGGCACATGCGGCGGATGCATTCCAAGTCAAAAATGAAGCCGACAACCATGCGGATGTAATCAACTCCGATGGCAAGCCAATTCTCCGGTACATGTACTCACGCGATACCTCCACTGCTGACACAACTTTTGATACAGCAAAAGTATTCGCACATGTGATGGCAGACGACGGAACCACGACACTGACCAAGGGAGCAGGCGGGAAATTCCCGCATCACCGCGGCATTTTCATTGGTTGGAACAAACTCAAACAGGGCGGCAAAAGCCACGACCTGTGGCATGTCCGCAATACAGTGCAAAAGCATCGCGACTTTGTGTCAACTGACACGACAGACGGCAGTGCGGAAATCACAGCACTGATTGACTGGATCGGAGTGGATGGGGAACCAGTGCTCGACGAAAAGCGGACGTACAAAGTGATAGCCCAGAACGATGCCCATGCTTTGATTGATTTCACATCAGTCCTCACGGCCAGCCACGGTGATGTGGAACTCAACGGCGATCCGGAACACGCTGGCGTACAGTTTCGTCCCTCGCAACAAGTCGCTGAAAATCAGTCTGCAGCCTATACATTTCACAAAGATGGCATCGATCCAAAGAAGGACCGGGACCTGCCCTGGGTCGCGGAGAGTTTCCAGATTGGAAACGACTGGTGGACTGTTCAGCACATGAGTCACCCCTCGAATCCTGAAGGTGCTCGCTGGTCCGCCTATCGTGATTACGGCCGCTTCGGGCCTTTCACCGTTGTAAAAATCGCAGATGGTGAATCGGTAACATTTCGCTATCGTTTCCGCATCACCAAGGGCGAAGCCCGAAATCGGGGGCAACTGCAGGCAATCTTCGACCAGTACAGCAAATGATCAGCGTCCTGCGAATCACTCGCAGAGGCATCAAGGAGGGATGATTATCGCTTCTGCAACGACTGCATGCGATTGACAACCGTCTTTCAAAAGACGGTAGATCGGTTGGTCAGTGAGTCAGCGCATAGACAAGGATATTGATTGTGATTGCATAGGACTGTATCGAAAAGCGTTGAAAGAATTCTTTTGACTCGCCCTCACGTTCCCAGCCGTCCGCGATATCGGTGTTGTGTGTTGCCACTGCCATCAAGCGGTCACGCTCGTCGAACAGGCCCATGAAGCGGACCTGATTGACTCCCGCGACACCACCAGTGGGCGACCGATGCGCGAAAGGTGGATCCCAAGGCATCCCTGTTTGAAGATAGAAAATCCGCGCTGGTATTTGTGGACATTTTTTGACGGGATAGACAATTGAAAAGATCGGATGATCAGGGGGGATCGGTCTCACTTTCCAGTTGGGTCGTAGTGTTCCGATATTTTGCATGAAGCTGTCCCATTCTGCTTTTCCCCAGAAATCATCAACCCACAAGAATCCACCGCGTTTCAAGTATCGTTCCAGCCCGGCGCGTTCCTGTTTTGACAGTTTCTGCCAGCCAACATCACTCATGAAAATGAATGGATGATCGAGCAATCGGTCATCCGTCAAACGCAAGACGATTGGTTCAGGATCGATTTTCATGGATGTCAATTCATTCAAGCGAAAAATGAGATTCTTTTCCGCTCGCGGATAATCGGTTTCCCATCGCTGCCAAACACGTCCCTCATACTGGTACCAGGCTTCGTTGTATCCCCCGACACTGTCATAACAGACACGAACAAACGTAAATGCATCTGAAATTTGCGAGGGACCTCCGACGCCAGTGTTGGCATCAGCCTGCAAATGTGCCGGCTTCCATGCAGCCAAACAAAGCAGCACGGTGAAATTCAGCCATCTCTGATGCGACTTCACCAGACGTCCCGAAAATCGCTTGAAACAGAAATGCATCATTGAAAGACAGTCATGAAAGAGCAACGGATCTGAAAAACGCCTGTTCGATTTTGAGATCATGGTGACAGGTCCAACCAGATCAACCATCCCCGGTTACATCAAGATACGCATTCACAAGACCAGATCTCCTTCATGACTCATCATTAAAGACCAGCAACGGACATCCTGATGCGAAACACAGCATCCTTGGCTGTAATGAAAAGATATTTTCGATCGGGGCCAGCGAAAGTGACATTTGCAGTCCAGCCACGAGGCACGGGAATGTTCGTTATCTTCTCACCTTGCTGGTTGAATACGGTAACGCCACGACCGGTCAGGTAGACATTGCCCTTTTCATCCATTGTCATCCCGTCGCTTCCCATTTCACAGAACAGGATGCGATCGGTGAGCTGTCCCTTCTCATCAATCCGATACCGGTAAGTTTTACCCGCACCAATATCAGCGACATAGATTTGCCGATTCTCTGCATCACCAATGATCCCATTTGGCTGTTTCAAATCAGACACCAGTTTCGAGAGGCGACCTTGTGGAGACACACGGTAAACACCACGCGGATTTTTTTCAGGAATCACCTGTTTCCAATACGGTCGCTTGTACAGCGGATCCGTAAAATAGACTGCGCCGTCGCGATCTACCCAGCAGTCATTCGGCCCTGACAAGCGGTGTTCTGTGGGGCCGGCCGCGAGCACTTCATGAGTTTTGTCACTGATTCTGATTTGCCAAAGCTCGTTATTATCATCTGCACAGGCGATGATCCTGTCAGGCGAAACATAATACAAACCGTTGGCACGGCCGCACGGTTTCATCCAATCAGTGAATTCCCCGGTGGCAAAATCATATCGAACAATTCGGTTGTTGGGCTGATCTGTGAAATACACGTTGCCGGAATCATCGGCTGTGGGTCCCTCGGTGAATGAGTATCCCTGCCCCAACAATTCCAACTTGCCTTGAACCAGAGATTCGGAAAGCGGTTCTGGCTCAGATGCAATGCTGGTTACAGCAGGCGACATTAAAAACAGAAGGCTGGCGCATGCAAATCGACCAAAAATGTTGTGAGTACGAAAAGACATTCGTTGTTTCCAGTGATAAGAAAATCGGCTCCACGTTCAATCACGGTAATCGACCAAATGCTGTCGACTGCCAAATTGGAACGACATGACTGACCACTGCATTGATTGATCAGAGGGAACGCATTGATCAGTGGGAAACCTGAAAACCGCAATTCTAGCGGTGGCAACCGCCGAAATCACGGTCGTGTAAGGCGAACACGACCGGAATTCATCCGATCGGAAGTCGTAACGGCCTTTTCCGGCCTTTTCCGGGGAACTTACCGCGTTACACTGGCGGGTACAGGTATCCCATGAAACAGATCGTCACCGTCATCCGTCCACACCTTGCCGAGGAAGTCCTGACCAGCCTGCGTCGGGCTCCCATCGAAGCGCTTAGTGTGACCGAAGTCAAAGGTTACGGCCGTCAAAAAAGTTATCTCGACGAGTATCAGGAAACCGAGTATTCGCAGGCATTCGTACCCAAAGTCGAAATCACGCTCTGGGTAGATGATTCTCGCTGTGAAGAGGTGCTTGAGAAGATTGTCGCTGTTGCTCGCTGCGGGCGAATTGGCGATGGTAAAATCCTGGTGATGCCAGTGAGTGAGTTTCTCTGAATCACTGCGGTCTCATGGCGTTTGATCAATTCCCGTCGATTTGATCGGACCATTTACAATTCCGGTTTGCGATGCACCTTTCCGGAGTTGCATACTGCATCGTGGTTCTTTTCCAAAACAGTTCCATCCGAACCCCAACAGGCGGAAAAGAACGCCGAAGGTAGATTCATCAAACTGAATCTGCTGAATACACCCGATTCATCCCGCGGACACCTGAGCAACAAATCATGGATTGGCCCCCGCTGCCCGACTACGGGTGCATTCCACGCTGGCCACAAAATGGTCAGGGATTCATCCATCCGGATGACGTTCCCATAGCCACACGTTGCTTTCCAAGTGAACGCGTGTTTCGACGTGACCGCTTTGACGGGGTTTACTATCACTACAGTTACGGCTCGGTCAGATTTCGCTTGCGACCGAGCATGTGGTTGAAAGTGGACTCCGATGGGATTGACGTAGGAGACCAGGTAGAAACGGTCGGTGCTGCTCTGGAACGCGAGTTGTTCGTTGCCGAAGTATGGGGAATGTACTTCGTACAAAGAAAAGGCTGCATCCTTTATCGGCTACGTCGAGGCGAAAACCATGTTCCCCGTCTCTACACCGCGAAGAATCTGCGACTCCTGAAAGACAAGCGGAAAGTGCGAGAAGGAGACACGATCCACCCGGCACCGAAATGGAGCGGTGCCGGTGACTTTCTCGAGGACATTGACCTCGAATAGCATGACTGCGTCCCAGGCAGGCAAAGGGCCTGAAACCTGTGACACCGTGCATGAGGTTCACCGTGCATGAGATTCACAGCACATGAGATTCACAG
>JAAXJB010000087.1:5276-14906 GCA_012270065.1 Rubripirellula sp.
GACACCGTGCATGAGGTTCACCGTGCATGAGATTCACAGCACATGAGATTCACAGCACATGAGATTCACAGTGCATGAGATTCACCGCAATGGCGGATACTCCGATCAGATAGGCCAACTGACAAGTCGCTGCCCGGTTTTCAATCCAGAGTGATCCGGTTCCAA
Source organism: Rubripirellula sp. (assembly GCA_012270065.1). Lineage (GTDB taxonomy): Bacteria > Planctomycetota > Planctomycetia > Pirellulales > Pirellulaceae > Rubripirellula. The sequence goes on from JAAXJB010000087.1 coordinate 5,442, forward strand.
TCCAGAGTCATTGGGCAGAATTCGAATGAACCCATCGTTTGCAGGCTCTGTCGCGTAATGATAGGTGAATGCGATTCTGGACTCGCCAGTTTCCAGCAAACCGTTTCCTTCATCGCGCAAGCCCCAAGTCATGACAAGAACACGGCGATACAAATCGGGCTGCCCCGACTGGTTGGCTCCTTCGATCCGATCAAGGACTTCAAGGACACGCGGCATCTGATCAGGATTAAAATCCCATCTCTCGCCTGCAACACGATCCATGCCACCGACCATCGCAGGGTAGTCTTGGCGACTGAACAAAGTGCCATAGGTGTAGACCTCCGAGACTTTCAAAGGCTTCACTGGCCACATGGCTCCACGGCATTGTCCCCGCTTCAAGGTTCCATAGACAAAAACGGAAGAGTTCATGTCGATTTCCTGATTCAAACGAAAAGAAAAGTCACGCTTCCGGAAACTCACCAGCAGCGAGGCGACCGGTTGTTGTTGGATGGCTTGCAGCCCAGAAGGCAGTTCAGTAATTGCCCGTTCATCACGCAGCGTCTCAATGAAACGCAAACCATGCGAAACCAGGACAGGACAGCCTGACATGCCCTGTTTGCGTGGACAAGTTTCAAAAAACGGCACTTTCAACCGGGAAACCTATCCTTTGGCAGGATGCGCGTCCTTCCCAATGAGAGCGTTCTGCATCATTATCTCTGTACTCCCCGACGCATCAATCCACTGAAAAGCCCCATGCCAATCGATTCTGATTTTGCCGCAGCCCTCCAATCGCACTCGATGGAGATCGACGAACCCATTGCAGAGCGTCTGGAGAGCTATGCTCGAATCCTCTGGAATTGGAACGAGCAGTTGAATCTTACCCGTCATACAAGCTGGGACCTGTTTGTCGGACGAGATCTGCGTGACTGTCTGCAACTGGCGCCGCTACTGGAGACCGGGGAGGAGGTGCTGGATTTGGGCAGTGGCAATGGCATCCCAGGGATACCGTTGGCGATTTTGAGGCCCGACGTGGAGATTTCACTCGCAGAATCGGTATCCAAGCGAGCAAATGCGTTGGGGGCCATGGTTGAGGAGTTGGAACTTCCTGTTCCCATTTATGGGGCCCGGGGAGAAGATCTGTTGGAGGACTTTCGATTCTCGACGATTGTTTCACGGGCTGTTGGCAGTGTGGCCAAATTTTGCCGTTGGATAGAACCGCACTGGACGAACGTTGATCGTCTGCTTCTGATCAAAGGCCCCAAATGGGTGGAAGAGCGGAACGAGGCTCGTCATGTGGGAGCCTTGTCCAACTTGGAATTGAGGCGTGTTGCGGCCTACCCGTTAGGTGACGATGAGAACTCCGAAGGTGTCATCCTGCAAATCTCGGCAGGCAAGCGTGATTCCGCCAAATGAGCGTTCTGCTGGCACAAAACGGGACAATGCAGATCGAATTCGCCGTGAAACATGAGTTTTCCGCGTAGAACGCATCCGGTCTGCCGATTCATCTAGCGGGGTTCTGTCATACTTCTATACTTCTGGCGTTGCATCGCATGTCTTGATACTGCAATTTCAGACAAGGAATGCTGCCCTCCGGGCAAAGCCTCTGGCGGCGTGGCGTGACATCGAACATCGCTACGGTAAAGGGATCAGCTTCCCGTCCAGCACTGATGACAGCAATTACCCCACCCGCAACTTTCAACCGCTTACCTCCGCCCCAACAGTTTTTTTGAAATGTCGGACTACAGCCTTACTCATCTCAAGCAACTCGAAGCCGAGAGCATTCACATCATCCGTGAAGTGGTCTCGGAATTTCAGAAACCAGTCATGCTTTACAGCATCGGCAAGGACTCTGCCGTTCTGGTTCACTTGGCCCGCAAGGCGTTTCATCCTGCGAAGCCACCCTTTCCATTGATGCACGTGGACACGACCTGGAAATTCCGCGAAATGATCGAATTCCGAGAAAACTACGCTCGGAAGGAACTCGGTCTCGACCTGATTGTCCATACCAATCAAGAGGGCCTGAAACACGACATCAAACCATGGGAAGACAGCGAGAAACACACCGAGTTGATGAAAACGGACGCATTGAAAGCTGCTTTGGACAAGTATCAGTTCGACGCAGCCTTCGGCGGCGCACGCCGGGACGAAGAAAAAAGCCGTGCCAAGGAGCGAGTGTTCAGCTTTCGTGACAAATCACATCGCTGGGACCCCAAGAATCAACGACCTGAACTCTGGAACCTGTACAACGGGCGTGTCAACAAAGGGGAGTCGATCCGCGTCTTTCCCATGAGCAACTGGACTGAACTGGATGTGTGGCAGTACATCCACCTGGAAGACATTCCCATTGTGCCACTTTACAAGTCGGCAATGAGGAAAGTCGTTCAACGTGATGGAATCCTGTTGATGCGGGATGATGATCGAATGCCGCTCCTTCCGGGAGAGAAAGAAGAAACCAAAATGGTGCGGTTCAGAACTCTGGGATGCTATCCACTCTCGGGCGCTGTTGAAAGCGAAGCAACAACACTTCCCGAAATCATTCAGGAAATGCTGCTCGCCAAAACCAGTGAACGACAAGGCAGGATCATCGACCAGGATGAGGGTGGAGCTGGAATGGAAGAGAAGAAACGACGCGGTTACTTCTAATCGTGCATCAAGCCCGCCGGGAAAACAGAGCCGGTCATCTGCATGGTTCTGCCCAGTCGACCTGCCAATCAACGTCGAAAATGAACACAGTGATGCGAATCATTTTCCAATTTCGAAAAATACATCTTCGCACATCGATCCCAATTTCAAGATCAAACCACTTCTGAATCGATTTCATGAGCCATCAATCAGACCTGATCGCAACCGATATCAATGCCTACCTCAAGCAGCACGAATCAAAGCAACTGCTCCGATTCATAACCTGTGGCAGTGTTGACGATGGAAAAAGCACGCTGATCGGCCGATTGCTTTACGACAGCAAGATGATTTACGAAGACCAACTGTCACAGTTGGAAGAAGAATCCAAGCTGGTTGGAACTACCGGTGGCAAATTCGACCCGGCACTTTTGACAGATGGTTTGAAGGCTGAACGTGAGCAGGGCATCACGATTGATGTCGCTTATCGGTACTTCAGTACGCCGAAACGAAAGTTCATCATTGCTGATACGCCGGGACATGAGCAGTACACACGCAACATGGCAACCGGTGCGAGCACGGCTGATCTTGCCATCATTCTGATCGATGCACGCCACGGAGTCCTGACACAAACTCGACGACACAGCTTCATCGTTTCTCTGCTGGGCATTCGTCATGTCGTTGTTGCGATCAATAAAATGGACCTCGTTGATTTTGATGAAGGCCGTTACAACGAGATCTGCGATGAATATCGATCGTTTGCGATGCGACTGGATCTGCCTGACCTGCACTTCATCCCAATCAGCGCGCTTGATGGCGACAATGTTGTCGACCGAAGCGAGAAATCGCCATGGTACAGCGGTAGCACGTTGATGAACTTCCTGGAGACGGTCTACATTGGCAGCGACCGGAATCTGCAGGATTTCCGCATGCCGGTCCAGTATGTCAATCGACCCAATCTCGACTTCCGTGGTTTCTGCGGAACGATCGCGTCGGGAATCATTCGCCCCGGCGAAGAGATCATGGTCTTGCCGAGCAGGCAAACATCCAAAGTCAAGGAAATCGTGACATTTGAGGGTGCAATCGAAGAAGCGTTCGCTCCACTGTCCATTACGTTGACTCTGGAAGACGAAATCGATGCCAGTCGTGGCGACATGATCGTGCGTCCCGGAAACCTGCCCAGATCACGTGACCATATCGAAGCGATGCTGGTTTGGATGGATGGCGAATCCATGGTCCCAGGCAAAACCTATCTGTTCAAACACACGTCCCAAACGCAACCGGGAACCATCGATTCATTAAAGTACCAGGTTGATGTCAATACGCTGCATCGAAACCCGGCACCCGAGTTGGGACTCAACGAAATCGGGCGAGTCAGCATCTCCCTGAACGCCCCGATTCACTTCGACGCCTACCGTCGTAACCGCAGTACCGGTGCCTTCATCGTGGTTGATCGAATCACCAATGCAACGGTTGCTGCCGGGATGATTCTGGACAAATCCGGAGATGGCTCACCAAAGTCAGTGTGGGATGATGAAATCGCGACGGAGGAGAGTTCTGAAAAAGTATCCGCCGTTTCTGCGGAAGAACGCACGGCGCGTTTCGGACAGAAACCGGCCACGGTGTTACTGACAGGCCTTACCGGCAGTGGCAAAACATCAATCGGACAAGCAGTCGAACGCAAGCTGTTTGAGCAGGGCCGTGCTGTGGCCATGATCGATGGTGAAAAAGTTCGTCGCGGTCTGACCCGCGATCTGGGATACACGGCCGAAGACCGCAGTGAAAACTTGCGTCGAAGCGGGCATCTCGCACAAATCCTGAATGAAGCCGGACTGATTTGCCTGGCCTCTTTCGTGGCACCATCCGAGGATGTGCGTCAGAAGGTAGGAAAGCTGATCGGGCAAGAACGGTTCCTGGTTGTTCATGTTGCCACTCCATTGGAGACCTGTCGCGAACGTGACACAAAAGGCCAATACAAACTGGCGGACGAAGGTGAACTGCCAAACTTTCCGGGTGTCACAGCGAAATATGATGCCCCCGAAAACCCCGATCTCGTCCTCGATGCATCTGAACAGTCCATTGATGCCTGTGCCGATGCCGTCATTGAATTGTTACGAAACCGGGAAATCATCAAATGATCCGTCGCCCACACGGACCACGGCCGTATGGGTACTTGGATTGATCCTGTCACCGCGGGCCGTCCAAGTCAGGGATGAAACGCGGCATTGCTCTGGTAAGCAATTCATTCATCTCGCGTCATTTGCTGAATCGATGCCCGCGTGTCTTGGCAAACAGACAGGAAGGTTGTGAGATTTCCGCCATTGGCAGGCAGGTGCATCCACTTGATTTGAACACTTGTGGCGAATCAATCGACTGCCAACTGAACCTTCTTTCCGAAAACTTCGGCGCCACACCCGGCACTCGGCGACAAGCAATCGTCCCTTCTGCCGAGATTCAGATGCACGAGTTTTTTGATGATCTCGTCCAAACGATATTCTTCTGACTGCGATCCGGTAAGCACGGTGAGGACAACACACACTCACAGCCCCATGCATGCGTGTGTCCCGCACCGTGCTCACCAACATCCGTTGCTGGCGATGGTAACCGTCCCTGTGCCCCGAAAGTCACCCCGCACAGCACCGGAGGTTCGATCCGTTACAATCCATTCTGCTGTCTGAAAGGTAGAGGACGATTCAGAAAGAAAAGTGGACAACAAAATCAAGTTTTTCTCCAAATAGCTACAGAGCCAAACCTTGAAAGCAACAAACAGCCATCTCACAAGAAGCCTGCAAACCTTCTTTGTGCTCAGCCTCGTAGTCGGCTGGAGCCAACTTCTGCCAGCATCCGAACCCGAATGGACCGGCTGGTTGGGCCCGCAACGTGATGGCTGGGTTAGCTACTTCCAAACTCCAACCCAATGGCCCGCAAAACTGGACGCCGTATGGGAAACGAACGTGGGAACAGGCTATGGTTCACCCCTGGTTGCACAAGGGCGAGTTTTTCAACACGCCCGACAGGCAGAAGAAGAAGTCGCGTGGTGCATCGACCTGCAAACTGGCAAAGTTCTGTGGAGACAAACAGAAACAACTCCCTTTGAAATGGGTGGTGGAGGAGAACGGCACGGAAAAGGGCCCAAATCGTGTCCCGTCTTTGCTGATGGCCGATTCTTCACCATGAGTATCGTCGGAACCTTGATCGCCAGAACGGCAGACACTGGAAAGGTCATTTGGAAACGTGACTACCGGTCAGTTTTTCCAAAGAGTCATCCCTATTGGGGATTTTCTGCTTCACCGATCGTCGTGGATGAACTCATCATCGTGCATTTTGGCAACGATGATGCGGGAACCCTGGTCGCGCTCGATACCAGCACGGGGCAAGAGGTCTGGACTCAGGGAACAGATGGCACATCCTATTCTTCACCACTGCTGGGCAACTTTGCAGGTACACGGCAGATCATTGACTGGAATCACAACACACTATCGGGAGTGGATTTGCGTTCTGGCAAACTACTGTGGACGCAGCCCTTTCCTCACGAGAGCCATAACCAGAACATGCCCACTCCAACAATTCATGAGGGCAGGATTCTGCTTGGCGCCGAAAACCGGGGGATACACTGTTTTGAACCAGTACGCGAAAACGACCGTTGGCGGGTAAAAGTACGGTGGCAACAACCCGAAGTTGCACTCGACATGAGCACGGCAGTCATGAATGACGGACTGCTTTATGGATTCTCCCATTACAACAGCGGACAGCTGTTCTGCCTGGACCCCGACACAGGTGATATTCTTTGGCGGAGTCGTGGACGTTCTGGCCAAAATGTGACGTTCCTTTCGATGCCTGATCATTTGGTTGCACTGATGAATGATGGCGAGCTGAAGATTTTTTCCGCCGCCGGCAAGGACACAAAACAGGTCGCCAGTTATCGTGTATCCGGGAAATCCACGTGGGCGCCCCCTGTTGTTCTCGATGATGGCTTTCTCATCAAGGATCAGAATACTCTCGCCCGGTGGAAACTGCGGGCAAACGAGGCTGACCAACGTTAATCACGTTTCTCTGAGCCCCCCATGGCAATCGAGGTACACCATGGCAATCGAGTCGATCCACGAAAGCTACGTCAAATCCCGGCGGGTGAATATCCTGGCGAACCATTTCGCGGTCCTGTGCCCCGAAGGGACGTCAATCCTGGATGTTGGCGCAGGTGATGGAGGCTTGGCAGCAGCCATCATGGCGCGCAAACCATCATTGCAATTCACGGGAATAGACACGCTTGTCAGAGATGATTCACACATCCCTGTCGAGTCGTTCGATGGCGTGAAGATACCCCGACACGACAATTCCACTGACTATGTTTTGTTCTCGGACGTCCTGCACCATACCGAGGATCCAATGATACTTCTCCGCGAAGCTGTGAGGGTTGCCCGCCGCGGCGTGATGATCAAGGATCACCTTGTCCGTGGACTGCTCGCACGCCAGACGCTCAGATTCATGGATCGAGTGGGAAATCGACGATTTGGCGTGCAGCTACCCCACAACTACTGGCGGCCCGAACAATGGGACAACGCGTTCGAGGAACTGAAACTTGAACGCGAAGACTATCACACCAGAATCGGACTTTACCCATTCTGGGCGAACTGGTGCTTTGGTCGAAGCCTGCACTTCATCACCCGCCTTGAAATAAGTGGTCAAGAGTGAAAATCTTGTGATCGCGAACGTGCATGTCGGAGTCTGGGTTGTTCTTCGGCCCACCTGCCAGAAGATTGGCAAGGCTGATCCTAATGGAGCGAGACTGCAACGATTTTCAGAATCTCAGAATCGCTGAGAAACAATGTTCTGAGAGACAATAAACCATCAGATGCGCGTCCCACTGTACTTGCATGGGTGGTGTAATCCTATAATCTACAGAACATGACAGGGGATCGATCAAAGCCCCGATCAAGAGGACCCGATTCGATGCTGGAGAAATGAAATGATCGCGGAATATATGATTACTGATGCCCAGATCGCCTGGGGTGAAGGCATTGTGAAGATTGGCAAAGTTTTCACCGAGCAAGGTGATTACAAGACTGCTGCTGCCGAACACATCCATGAGTTCTACAACTACCAGGAAGGCAGCGTGCTTTTCAAGCCAACGCTGACATCTCAAAAACAGTTCCGTCTCGACTTTGATGGAGCACTTTCATACTTCGTCGGAGGAGATGAAAACTATCCTGAAGATCACGGTTTTGCCATCAAGCCATGGACAAATGTCCGTTGGGAGAACATGGGCACCAAAATTACCGATGGAATGGCAATCGCCATGGGAAATTATTATTTCACACCAGCGGAAGGTGGCGATGATGTGAAGGTTGAATACTCCTTCGCTTACGTGCTGAACTCTGATGGGAAACTCAAAATCGTCCTGCACGATTCCCACCTTCCCTACAACCCTGCAGCCTGATCAAATTCGTCCCTGGTGATCATCAGGCCGATTTTGCGTCCGTACCTGCAGAAATGATCTTTGCAGACTCAATCAAGGCAGGGGAAGTTCACTCAACTTCCCCAGCGATTGCTGAGGAGACCGCCTGTCGAAGGCACAAGGCATGGCGAATGAGCCACGCTGGAAATTCTACGCGAGTTGCCTCACTCGAATGATCACCCACATCAATGGATGATCAGCTGCAATACGGCATGAGCGGGCCGCTGCTCGCTCATCGTGCCAGGAAAACCGTGCCCGTGATCCACTGCAGCGTCTGAGGGTTGCGAGAACTTTCCCTTCATACTCGCGAAGCCCCCCCTCTTCGACTGGCCTGCTCATCAACTCCCCGCGTGTGCCATCGACTACCCGTGCCTACTTTGCAACTCCCAGAGTGTCGATTTGGCGTGTGAAGGGAAGAGTTAGGCACAAACATCCCCCATGCCCACACAAGTTCAGTTATCCTGTTCACGGGCTCAATGGATGAAAATATCCGGCAATCGACAACTCCGTTTCCAAATCAAAATCAACAAGAGACTGACCGTGAACAAGCAACGTTTTTCGATGACCACTATCTTGCACCTGAATCTGATTGCAGCCATTTTTTTCTGCTTTACGTCCGTTCACGCAGATGAACATGTGGGTGTGGGCGCCAAGCCGATCCAAGGTTCGGAGGTCATCTTTGATGGGACCCGAAAAATGCTTGATTCCAAGTGGACCTACTGGAAAGGCCCACGCTTCAGTTCGTCGCTTCCAATCAAATGGAAGATTGTTGATGATCCCGTGGATGGCGGCACCGTTTTAATGACGGATGATCCGGTTGCCGCTGGGGGGAAGTTTGGAACGTCGGACATTGTGACAAAAAAGAAGTACCGTGATTTTCGGCTTCACGTCGAGTTTCGCGTTGCCAAGAAGCGTGGCAACAGTGGTGTCTACCTTCAGAATCGATATGAAATCCAGATTCTCGACGGCGACAAGACGCCCCACGGGATGGGAGCTGTGATTAACGAATCAGAGTCGCCCTATGATGCCTACAACGGCACAGGCAACTGGAACTCCTATGACATCCTGTTTCGTGCAGCCCGCTTCCAAAACGGCAAGCGAACAGAGAAAGCGATGGTCACGATGTATTTCAATGGAAAAAAGGTTCATTCCAACGTCGAAATCAACAAGGTATGGGGGGGTGCTAATTCCGGACTTGACGGCGGCAACGACGGAGGGCGCGGAATCACCGACGTGCCCGGAGGTCTCAAGTTGCAGAACGAAGGTCATGATGTTCGCTACCGCAACATCTGGATCCAGGAGTTGCAGCTTGACGACGCTGACACAACGTTTTAGTCAGTCCCTAAGCAGCCCCTTGGCAGCCCCTTGGCAGGCCTCCATGGCATTCACCGAAGAATGATGCACCTTCTGCG
>JAAXJB010000032.1:0-60388 GCA_012270065.1 Rubripirellula sp.
TGCTTCTCTTGAGTCGACTTACCAGGTGGAGGTTTCGGACGGTCAGCTGACGCTGCTGTTTGACACATCCAAGAATGCCCCGATTCAGGCCTTGAGAATTGCGGATGCTGGATCATCCGTTCTGGTCAACATGGGAAGTGGTCAGATCGTAGAGGGAGGTGCTACCGATTCCTACAGCTTGGCGCTGAGTGATTTGCCAACGGGTAATGTTGAAGTCACGATTACGGCAGATGCAGAATCGGAGGTCAGTGTTGACGGTGTGAATTTTGCGTCTTCTGCGATCGTAACGTTCAGTGAGACAAATGGCACAACACCCCAGGAAGTGACAGTTCGGGCAGTGGATGACGCAGACGTAGAAGGAACCCATTCCAGTACGATCTCGCATGTAATCAGTTCGACTGCAGATCCGAACAGTTTTCCAACGACGCTTGCGATTGACGATCTTGTATTGACAGTCATTGATAACGACAGCATCAACTTTGTGGCGAATTATCAGGACGGGCCGAATGAGGGATTCTTTGACCCTGCATTGGGACAGCAGCGCCGTGATGCTCTGGAAGCAGCATTGGATGTCTGGGAAAGCTCGCTGATGGCTTCCTATGCCGGTGAAACAATTCATGTCGATGCAAAAATGGACCCTCAGAGTTCTGGTGTACTTGGTTCAGCAAGTTCACTCTCCTTCTGGAATGTTGCTGGCGTAGGGGGAGCAGGGGCCGCTTTGGCGAATCACCTCGTTGGGGAAGATCTCAACACTGGTCAATCAGAAATTGGAATCACACTGAATTCGAATTTTGCAAGTTGGTATTACGGCACTGATGCTTCCACACCATCAAACCAGTGGGATTTCATGACAGTTGTGATTCATGAAATCGGGCATGGTATGAATTACTTCTCCGGAATTCAGACCGATGGTAGCACTGGCTGGGGAAGCGGGATCTGGGGGATCTATGAGTCATTCCTTGAATTGGGCGATGGCACAAGGCTAACGACCATGGCAACGGATGCAGAGCGGGCAGCTGCCATCATCAGTGATGATTTGTATTGGGGAGGTGCTAATGCATCTGCTGCCAACTCGGATACTCGTGTGCGAATCTATGCTCCTGACCCGTTTGAGCCAGGTTCAAGCGTCAGTCATGTCAATCAGGCTGATTACGCTGGCATCGCGATCATGACCCCCGCGTTGGTCAATGGTGTTGCTGTGCACGGTCCTAATGCTTTTGAATTGGGAATGATGAAGGATATGGGCTGGACGATCACTGCCGGTGGTGGTTCATCTTCAATGGCGGGTGGCAATGGTGCGGCTTCGGCGACGTCTGATTCGCTTGCCAATGGTGGCGAGCTGAGCGGAGCAATGAATGAGATGAGGGCGGTAAGTTCCGAAGAGGTTGCTGCTGAGTACTCTCCGGATAACGCTCACGGGCAATTACGCTCCATTTGGGATGACGAGTCAATCTTGCATCCAATCGGGAGAGACGAGAATTCATCAACTTTACTATCTCAGGAAACCGAAAAAGCCTTGGCGGCGGGTTTTGATTACCCTGAACGAGCAGCCGATGACTTCTTTGATTTATTGGGAAAAATTGATGCAGAGAGGGAGACCGGTTCTGCAGATGAACCGAGTCTGGAACTCGATCCTCTTGCTGCCAATGAGCAATGTTTCAACTTTTCACGGAAGGTCGTCCGTAAGACATAGTTTTCCTTGCCGAGCGATGTGGTTGTTGTTTGTCAGCATGAGCAATGAGGGCTCCGATCCTGACGCATCAGGTTCATCGTGTAAAAAGTCAATCCAGCAATTCGGCTGATCGCCAGTTCAAAGTGTTTTCACAGGAATGCACCTGAGGGAGATCATGGTGATCGGGGGCATTGAGAATCACTCGTTTCGCCCACATTTTTTGGTCTTCAGAGGCCGTGAACATCAACAGCAAAGCGGCTCTTGGGCTGTTCCTGAACCATGACGCGGCTGCCCGATGCTGCAAAGAAGGTCGGTTTTCCCCCGTGAGGCCTGATATTTTCTGGATTTCTGTTTTTGGGCCATCAATTCCTGTATTCCTGGTTGCCCGTTCGGTTTCACTGGACAGCAGTGTCGAATGAAGTCAGCAAACAAGTACGGTCGACGAGTGGAGAAAAAACATCTAAAACATGCATCTCACAGACGGCGTTTCTGCCGTTGTTGGATGGGTGGCCGAGTGGTCGAAGGCACCAGTCTTGAAAACTGGCGTACGTTTGCGCGTACCGTGGGTTCGAATCCCACTCCATCCGCTGCTTTTTCGCTGGTACCCGTTTTTGCAGGATGGTGTGGCTGTGGGGCATGTCATTGAAATTCAGCACCCGCTGATTGAGCACCACCTGTGCACTGTGAGAGAGAAATCGACTCTTCCGAGCCATTTTCGTGCTGCGGTAAACCGACTCTCTGTTCTGGTTGGGGTGTATGCGACTGACGACCTTGCAGTTGAACCGGTATCGGTGCAGACGCCCCTTGCTCCGGCAGATTGCCACCAGGTGACCCAGCAAATTGCGTTGGTGCCGATTCTAAGAGCCGGTTTGGGCATGGTTGACCCGTTGCTCAACCTGTTGCCCGACGCGGCTGTCTGGCATTTGGGCTTGTATCGGAACGAAGAAACTGCCGAGCCGGTCGAGTATTACGATAAGCTTCCCAAGTCAGGAGCACCCAATACGGCTTTGGTGCTTGATCCCATGTTGGCAACCGGCGGGTCGATTGAATTGGCCGTGAGGCGATTGATGGAGTGGGGAGTTGAAGAAATACGAGTCCTCAGCATCATTGCCTCAAGAGATGGGGTGGAACGTGTGCAGCGGGATTTCCCCAAAGTCAAGCTTTACGTTGCAGCGATTGATCCCGTTCTGAATGAGCAGTCATACATTGTGCCCGGTCTGGGTGATGCAGGTGATCGAATTTTTGATACACCTCAGCCGGGCTAATCAGGTTTCCACTTCAAATCCATCCACCAGAGCAGGTAGGCATGCAGGCACGTTTCATTTGTGTATTGGGCCTATTGATCTTCATTCTTCTGGCCTGGTCGATCAGCAGTGATCGACGACGCTTCCCGGTCAGAGTTGTGGTGGGTGGGCTATTTCTGCAGTTGTTGCTGGGGTTTCTTGTGCTGCGGACGTCTGCAGGCCGTATGGTCTTCGAGAAGATTGGTGATGTATTCACATCGGTTCTCGATACGGTTAAAGAAGGCAGTGGGTTTTTGTTCGGCGCTGGCGGTGATGAATCATTGCTGGGCACTTTCGCGTTTGGTGTTTTACCGACTGTGATCTTCTTCTCTTCGCTGATGAGCATTCTCTATCATCTGGGGGTGATGCAGCGGGTGGTGTGGGGAATGGCATGGGTGATGCGATTTACACTCGGCACAAGTGGCGCTGAAACGCTTTCGGCTGCAGCCAATGTTTTCGTCGGTCACACAGAAGCGCCTTTGGTGGTCCGCCCCTACCTGTCAAAAATGACACGCAGTGAACTCTGTGCCATGATGACCGGCGGGTTCGCGACCGTGACTGGTGGTTTACTGGGAGTCTACGCTGGCATGGGAATTGATATTTCCCATCTGCTGACAGCTTCTGTCATCAGTGCACCTGCTGCACTGTTGATCGCCAAAGTCATGGTGCCAGAAACGGAACCTGAGAAAGTATCGGCTGAAATGAAGCTGTCTTCCTCATCCGAGCATGTCAATTTGATTGCAGCAGCTGTTGAGGGTGCCAGTGATGGATTGAAGCTGGCGATGAATGTTGGTGCGATGCTCATCGCATTCCTGGCGTTGCTCGCTCTCGTGGATCTGATTTTGGGTTTTGTTTCCCAACAAATCGGCTTTGTCGATACAGCGGGTGACCCGCGATTAACACTGGGGCTGATTCTGGGGTATTTATGCTGGCCCATGGCATGGCTGATGGGAATACCGGCCGGAGAGTGTCTTGAAGCCGGCAGGTTGATAGGACTCAAGACTGTCGCCAACGAGTTCATCGCTTATGACGCTTTGGGTAAAGCCGAGGTTGGCGTCGGAAAGACGATCAGTGAGCGAACAGCGATCGTCATGACCTATGCTCTGGCTGGATTCAGTAATTTTGGAGCGATCGGAATCCAAGTGGGCGGAATTGGCGGTTTGGAACCGGCACGCAAGAAAGATCTGGCCCAACTGGGTTTACGTGCCATGTTCGGAGGCCTGTTGGCCTGCTGCATGACAGGTGCGATCGCTGGACTTTTGTTGTAGAGCGTTGCGTGTAGCGAAAACCCAGTCGGTCGGATTCTCATCGCCTTGAATAGGAGGCCGACGTTCTGCGTTGTTGAATCGCAGGCTTGCTCAAATTACCCACGCTTCGGGCGTCATCCACCCGAGATGTTGACGCCATCTGTTGCAACCAGGGTCTGATCGAACGCCAATCAATCGGCAATTAGCGTTTTTCGATCGGAATGAAATCACGTTCGGTGCTGCCGGTATAGACCTGACGGGGGCGATTGATTCGCGTTGCCGGGTTGCTGTGCATCTCGCTCCAGTGAGCGATCCAGCCAGGCAAGCGTCCTATTGCGAACAGGACTGTGAACATCTGAATTGGAATTCCAAGAGCACGGTAAATCACTCCTGAATAAAAATCCACATTGGGGTAGAGCTTGCGTTCGATGAAGTACTCATCCTTCAGTGCGACCTCTTCCAGTTTCTGTGCGACCTCGAAGAGTGGGTCATCAAGATCGAGCTTTGCCAGCAGTTTATCGCAACTGGCCCGGATGATCTTTGCTCGGGGATCGAAGTTCTTGTAGACGCGGTGACCAAAGCCCATCAAGCGGAAGCCGTTTTCCTTGTCCTTGGCCATGTCGACGTATTTCTGGACGTTGCCGCCGTCTTTGGCGATTGTGTCAAGCATGTTGACACATGCCTCGTTGGCTCCCCCGTGAAGCGGTCCCCAGAGAGCGCCAATCCCGGCTGAAATAGATGCGAATAGATTCGCGTTGCTACTGCCGACCATTCTCACTGTTGATGTGCTGCAATTCTGCTCATGATCCGCATGGACAATCAGTAGCAGGTTCAACGCCTCGGCGAAATCCGGGTCAACCAGATACTCGTGAGCAGGCGTGGCGAACATCATGTGCAGGAAGTTTTCGCAGTAGCTCAGTTCGTTATTGGGGTAGATGAACGGTTGCCCCATCGATTTTTTATAACTGTACGCTGCAATCGTTGGCAGCTTGGCCAGGAGCCGATAAATGGAGATTTCAACCTGAGCCTGGTCATGCACATCCATTGCGTCCTGGTAGAAGGTTGACAGTGCACCAACCACGCTGCTCAGGATTGCCATGGGGTGAGCATCACGCGGGAATCCGTTGTAGAACGAACGCATGTCCTCGTGGATCATGGTGTGTTCGCGAATTCCGACACGAAAATCCTCTGCCTGTTTGACGTTAGGCAGTTCACCGTTGATCAACAGGTAAGCCGTTTCGATAAAGTCGGATTTCGCTGCCAATTCTTCGATCGGGTAGCCGCGATACCGCAGGATTCCTTTTTCGCCATTGAGAAATGTGATGGCACTGCGTGTGCTGCCTGTATTCACGAAACCTTCATCAAGCGTGATCAGCCCGGTCTGCCCCCGGAGACGGCTGATGTCAATGGCCTTCTCGCCCTCACTGCCCTCGACGACGGGCAAATCGAACTCCTGGCCGTCATAGGCCACCTTGACTGTATCGGCTTCTCGGACTTCAAGGTTTGATGTGGGGTTCATCGGCAATTCCAAAGTAAAATCAGGCTTCTTCAACAACATTTCCGAGCGTTTTCCGGGAGTCGGAGCATGTTGTACAGGCTTTGGGACAACGTCCAGTCTGTGCACAGCAGTTTAGCGGTGTGTAAACCTTCGGACAATCAGACGTACCCACGCATTACAGCCGTTTCACAGGGTTAATTGTCGTTTCATGGCAGGAATTATCGGTGAACCCGACCGCCGTTTTGCTGCTGGGCTGCCGAGTTGAGCCGGCTTTACCAGAAGCAGCAGGCTCAGCCCGCCTTTTGATCCTGCTCATCCGTTCGTTGGATCCGCATGGATTCAATTTTTCTCGTGCTGGCCTTGAGAATTTCAATTTCAGTGTTTTCGATGACCAATCGTTCTCCAGTTTTGGGGATTGCACCAATGTGGAACAGTACATAACCAGCGATCGTTTCGTAATCGTCGCTTTCCGGGAGCTCCCAGTCGGTCATTTCGTTCAGATCATCCATCATCACTCGACCGTCGACTTCGACAGTATTCAGATCGATAACCTCGATACCAAATTCTTCGTCTTCATCAGATTCATCAACGATCTCCCCTACGATTTCTTCGAGCACATCCTCGATGGTCACAACTCCCGCGGTTTGCCGGAATTCGTCGATCACGATAGCCATGTGGCTTCGACTGTGCAGAAATTCCCGAAGAATGATTTCCACCGAGCGGTCAATCGGCACCGTCCATGCGCGTCGGCATATTTCACGCAGGGATTGATCGGGGATTGTCTGGCTGGACAGGTACGGCAGCAGATCCTTCACGTAAAGAATGCCAATCACGTGGTCCAACGTTCCCTCGTAGACCGGGAAGCGTGTTCTACCAGCCTCAACGACTCTCGCCAGCGTCTGCGTCCAGTCGGTGGTGACATCAATGGCGTCGACGTCGCTTCGGGGAGTCATGATGTGGCCTACGGTATCTTCGTGCAGAGTCATCACCCCTTGGATCATTTCTCTCACACCGGGCCCGAAAAAACCCTCTCGGGTTCCTGCTGTCACGATGGTGCGTATTTCATCTTCCAGTAATTCGACTTCTTCATCTTCTTTTTCTGCGGTGCCTGTCAGTCGGCGAGTCACCAATTCAACCAGTTGGGCAGGTGCGGAGAAGGGACTCATGAGTATTGAAAGGCTCCGCCAGAACGGCCATGTGTGGTAGAGCACTTGCGTGGAGGCAAAGCGTGTGACAGCGGCAGGCAGCCATACGTGTACCATCATCATCAGCACGCTTGCCAACACTCCCCACAGGATCAGGCGACTTGGCGAGGGGCCTATCCTGTCGATGAAAATGGCCGCTGTACCAGTGATCAGAAAGAGCACTGTCCCCATGAGACGCAGGTATTCACTGCCTCGAATCGCAGCGTCCTGATTATCAAGCACAGCACCAAAGCGTTCGCGGTTTTTTTTCAATCGGCAGTAAGCTTCCAGTGGTCGTCCCGCGAAACGATCGAGTAATTCGCCGCCCAAACCACCGACACTACTCAAGACGAAGCCAATGAGTGAAATCGTTCCCCAGATCCACGGGTTGTTCACGATCTGTCCTCCGGTTTCTGGTGGGAATCCTGATGCGGAGCACTTTCCTGCTGCGTTTTTCCTTCGGCTTCTTTGGGAGGCGTGTCTGTTTCGTTCCTGTGGTTTTCCATTTGCAAGCCGTCAGCTGCATAGCGATCAATATCACCTACACCAAGCTGCAGCATGACCGCACGTTCGGCTGAACGCATCAACTGGCGGTCGTCCGTATTCAGATCATCCATGCCTGTCAGATGCAGTGTTCCGTGGACGACATACAGCAGGATTTCATTCTCAAATGGCCAGCCAAGTTCATTTGCCCGTTCTGTGGCGGTGTCGACACTTACGACCAGTTCCCCCTCAATCCGGCGTTCGCGTGCTGAGTAGGGAAAGCTGATGACGTCGGTCGGGTAGTCGTGTCCCAGGAATTCACGGTTGAGCTGATGGATTGCCTGGTCGGTCGTGACACGGATCCCAATCTCACCCTCATCAAAGTTGCGATGTGAAGCTGCGGCAAGACAGCCAGCACGCAATTGCTGGTGGTTCACACGACACGTCACGTTTTCGTCGACAATGATTTCGATATTCAGCAAGGTCGTCTGCCCGGCCCTAGGCCGTTTGTTGTCCGGGGTATTTGACACGGGCGTGGTAAATTGCAGTGAGGGACTTCACGAGACTGCTTCGTATTTTATGGAGTTGCTGGAACGTAAGGCCACACTCGTCGAATTGTCCGTCACTCATTTTTTTCTGTGCAATCGAATCGACAAGTCCCTGGATCCGTGAAGGAGTCGGATCCACCAGCGTGCGACTTGCGCTTTCAACCGCGTCTGCTAGCATCATCACTGCAGCTTCAAGCGTCTGGGGCTTGGGGCCCGGATAACGGAAATCTTTATCCAGTACCGTTTCCGAGTTGGGGTCTTCTTCACTGCGTTTGGCAGCCTCCCGGTAAAAATACTCGACAAGAGTCGTTCCATGGTGCTGGAGGATGAAATCAACGATTGGCTGCGGAAGATGGTGGCTTCTGGCAAGATCAGCACCGTCTTTGACATGCGCAATGATGACAAGCGTGCTCATGGCCGGCTGCAGCGAATCGTGCTGGTTTTCTCCCGACATCTGATTTTCGATGAAGTACTCGGGTTTGAACATTTTTCCAATGTCGTGAAAGTAGGCACCAACCCTGACCAGCAATCCATTTGCGCCTATTTCGTCCGCAGCCGCTTCTGCAATGGAAGCGACATTGATCGAGTGGTTGTAAGTGCCCGGGGCTCTTTGTGCCAGTCGACGCAGCAATGGATGGCTTGCATCGCCCAGTTCCAGCAGACTGAGGTCGGTTTGTACTCCAAAACCTTTTTCGACCAGCGGCAGTAGCCCAGTCATGGCTAACGCCGACACGACAATGCAAAATCCCGCCCACGTCGCATTGCCGAACAGGTTTGTGATCACGGTTTCGAATACCGCTCCTGTGTAAACAATTTCTGAAGCTTCGCTGGATACCGGAGGTGTCAGAGTCTGTCCGGCGACGATGCCTACACCGATGACCGTCATCATTGTGATTACTGCCGAACTGACACCAACATAGAGCAAGTGGGTTCGGCTGCGGATTCTTCCCAGCAGGAGCGTGCAGCTTGTGCATGCCGCTGCCAACATGACCAGTTCAGGCAGCCCGGCACCAAGAAACAGTGACAGGCTGAGGCTTGCCGCTGCCATCAGCAACAATGCAAGTTCCCGGCCATAGACGATTGCCGCGGTGATGGACGCCAGTACCAGCGGTATCAGTTCACCACGCCATTCATCACGTGCCGCAAAGTACGCCAACGCGATCGCACCTACCATCAATGTCAGCAGTTTGCCAAGTTTCCAGCGATCCTGCAAAAGTTCGCGATCATCGACAAAGAAGATGTAACTACCGCACAGAAGATAAAAGGCGGTTAGCATGCCGGCATAGGAAAGGAACCTTACGATCATGTCATTGACATGCATGTTTTGAGACATCAATTCCCACTCCTTGCGGAGCAGACTCAGTTCCGCTTCTGTCAGTGGTGTTCCCGCTGACGCTAGCACCGATTTGCCACTGGATAGAACGTCCATCGAAATTTCCACCGCATCAAGCGCGGCTGCTCTGTCGATTTCGTTCTGTTCGGTCATGTAAGTGAGGGTTTGATGATCGGCCAGACGTTCCCGGATCCAGTCGCTGATCATCGTGGCAACTTTCTGACTGTCCTCCGAGGGAAAGCGTTGCCGGAATTGTTCTTTCAGACGTGTTTCAATGCCATTTGCGGCCACTGCTGTCCGACATTGGTCCATCTCTACGAATTCAATTCTGTCGGGGTTTCCACTGGGGGCTACCCTGATGCGTTCCTTGCTTCCCTGGTCGTCCCGGTGGGATAGGGTTTCGATGAGCCCGTATCGGCGATTTTCCTGGGTGGCTACGTTGACCGCTTCGTCAAGTGTTTTCAGTTCCGGGTCGTCCGCGAATACGGCTTTCAACGCGTTGAATCGCCGGGCAGGCGTATCTTCACTATCCGTTTCATCACCCACAAAGAAATTGGAAAAAGCCGTCAGTTCTTCACCCTTCAACTCATCAAAGGATGGAACCGGTAAAACCAGAAAGAGATCATTCTTCAATGAGGCAATCAGTTCATCAATTGGCTGCGTGTTGTTCTGATACAGGGTGACGTAGCTCTTTCTCTCCTGTTCCCGACGCGCGTCTGTTTCTGCTTCATTGGGAACCTGCATATCAACCCGGGTAATCAATTCCCTTGCCGGAATTTGATCTTTGCGAAAAGCAAACGGTGGTTGCCACGCCTCGCATATCACCAGCAATGCGATGGCGGATGTGATCGCCATCCCGATACGGATCGAAAAATCCGTTTTGTCACCATTCTGCCACCACTGAATCAAACGTGGTTTTTGAATGCCAAGCGAATCAATACGTTCTTGACGCGTTCGTGTCTTGCTTGCACCACTCATGGCTTTGATTCAAAACGTCATTTGTCCCAAAATCGTTGAGGCCGGATCTGATTCATGCTGCGGTTGGGCGACCCATCCACAGATACTGCAGAACGGCAGACAGGGGTCATGGTCGTTCGATTGCGTCCCCGTGCGTGGAATTTGGTTGTCGCTGGTCGAGGTCTTCGTAGGCCTCAACAATCTTCTGTACCAGTCGGTGACGCACAATGTCACTGGCCTGTAATTTGACAATGCCGATGGCTTTGATATTTCCCAGCCGCTGGATCGCATCGCGCAGTCCACTCGTTACTCCACGCGGCAGATCCTGCTGGGTAGCGTCGCCACTGACAACCATTTTGCTCCGTTCACCCATGCGGGTCAGGAACATCTTCATTTGCGCGATGGTTGCGTTTTGGGCCTCATCCAGGATGATGAAGGCGTCATTCAAGGTACGACCACGCATGTAGGCGAGCGGGATTACTTCGATCACGTCCTGCTCCATCAGGTTACGAGCCTGGTCATAGTCGACCATTTCGCCCAACGCGTCCATCAAGGGACGCAAGTAAGGATTGAGTTTTGCACGCAGGTCTCCGGGCAGGAAGCCAAGGCTTTCGCCTGCTTCGACCGCAGGACGAACGAGCACGATTTTGCGGATGGTGCCAGCTTTCAATGCTTCGACAGCAGTGGCGACCGCCAAGTATGTCTTGCCGCAACCTGCGGGACCTGTTGCAAAGGTCAGGTCATGGGAACGGATGGCTTTGACGTACTCGTGTTGGCCAGCTGTGCGTGGCTTGATGCGCCGCCCCGCATGCTGAATGTCAATTTCATCTCCGGTATGAGTAAGACCAACCCCGTTTCCGACGAGTTGGGCACCCTCCTCAGATGCTGCGACATCGACATCCGCCGGACTCAATTCACCCTTTTGCCGTGACAGACTTCGGAGCTTCTCGAGCGTGCGGGTTGCACGCTGAACGTCCTGTTCACCCTCCCCCGAAATACGGATACGGCCGTCCCGCTGCGTGATGCGGACATCAAACAACCGACGTAACTTTCGCAGGTGCTGGTCGCGAGGCCCGAACAGCGTCAGGATCTCATCGGGATTGCTGATCGAAAGCGTGGTTTCGGTCATTCACGGACCTGCAAGGAGCATGGGGACAACAAACAGTATTCTATACATTTACGGTCAAATCACAGGAACAGGCGTCAAGAAACCGCCAAATCACCGTTTTAATCAGGCGGCCACTCCGGCGACGAAACAGAGGAAAGCTGGCATAACCGCTGCGATCAGAGAATCTGTGACATCCCAGACGCCCCCGAGTCCCGGCAGAAGATTGCCACTATCTTTTGCTCCGGAGTCCCGTTTGACGAGGGATTCCGCCAAATCACCGAGCATTCCGCTGATTGCCAGCATTGGGCCAAGGCAGAGAGCGCCCCATAAAGGGGCCTCCAAACCGGGGATGGTGGATGCATCCACTGGACCGGAAGCCTCACCCGCGATTGCAGGAAAAAGCCACTTCAGACAGACGAATGCAACGATCGTGGCGGTTACAATTCCGCCCACGGCGCCCTCACGTGTCTTGCCCGGACTGAGTCGTGGAATGAGCTTGTGCTTTCCGAAGGCTTTGCCGCTGAAGTAAGCTCCCGCGTCGGTCGATTTGGTGACCGCAATCATCGTCAAAATAGCAGCCAATCCCCAGTTGCCATCACCCAAAGAACGGACCGAAACAAGCAAGGCCATTGGTAAGCCGACGTAGACTGAGACAAAAGCACCGTGACAGGTTCGCTCAATTGCTTTTGTTGGTCCTTTCCCGTAATCCGCCATCTCGGCGAGCAGCAACAGGAAAACCGAAGCCACAGTGGCGATGGAGATCCACCCCAGCCTGCCGACAGGACAGTTGGCCGGGTATTCGGCTCCGAAAAGTGGCCAGACCATTGGCAGGCACGCCGACAAGGTAATCGTGGCTGTTGCAAAGAGAGTCATCCTGCGACGGATCGGGCGATCGCTTTTGAGAAGCAGTCCAGAAATATCCGAAGCCGTTCCCAGAGAGAAAAACAGCAACAGTGGCAGCAGCCAGATTCCCTCGGCACCCGTTCGAGACATGTTTGCATCCAAATACAGCAGGAGTGCTGTAATGGAAATCAACACCGATGATGTTTTCAAACGATCAATTAACAAGAGACAGACACCTTTGTGTGATGAAGCTCAGATCACTTGGCCAGCCTAACTGACTTTGGTGTGCCACAACGCACCGTTCTTCGAGTGGATGTGGGGGAAGGTCGTGAAGGAGATTACGGAAACGCTGTCGCTTGGCGCGATTGCAGTACGTGACTTGCCAATTCTTGCAGTTGGCTGAGTTGAGCTGATGCTTCCTGAACGAAAACGCTTCGGCAAACCATGAATCATTCATTGACATTCAAGCCCCCGAATCGTCGTTGGCGTGAATTGAATTCTCGAATTGCGTGCAGAAAATCCTGGCGTGTGAATTCCGGCCAGCACTTCTCGGTAATCCACAGCTCCGCGTAGCTCAATTGCCAGAGCAGAAAATTGCTGACTCGCATGTCACCACCGGTTCTGATCATCAGGTCGACTTCAGGAAGTTCGGCTGTGTAAAGTCTTTCATTGATGGTGTCTTCATCGACGTCCTTCAGGTCCAGGGTACCCTCGGCGACATCACTGGCGATGTCTTGCGCAACCTTCGTGATTTCTGCGCGGCCTCCGTAGTCGATTGCCAGAACCAGCGATGTTCCGGGATTATTCGCTGACAGTTCAAGAGTCATGTCCATTTCTTTGAGGACATTTTCCGGGAGTCTGTCCCGACGCCCGATCACGCGAAGTCGCAACCCCTGGTCCATGATCGTGCGACGTTCTTCAATCAGGTACTGTTCAAGCAGGTGCATCAGGAAGTCGAGTTCCGCCTGGGGACGCTTCCAGTTCTCACTCGAAAGGCAATACAGCGTGATGGCCTCGATACCGAGCTCAGATGCAGT
This sequence comes from Rubripirellula sp., assembly GCA_012270065.1. Lineage (GTDB taxonomy): Bacteria > Planctomycetota > Planctomycetia > Pirellulales > Pirellulaceae > Rubripirellula. The sequence goes on from JAAXJB010000032.1 coordinate 13,194, forward strand.
TTCGCTGATCGCACGAACAGTGTTGACGCCTCGTCGGTGTCCTTCAATCCGGGGCAAACCCTGATTTTGGGCCCAGCGGCCGTTGCCATCCATGATGATCGCGATGTGTTGGGGGCGATCATCGGCAGAGATGTCTGCTAATGCGTCGGTTTCGCAAGCATCGGTTTCGCAAGCATCGGGCCCCTGATCGGTCATCTTTCAGGCCATGGGCTGGAGTTCTAATTCGGATGCTGCTTTGGTGAAGATCGTTTGAGCACGATCAGGACCCACGGACAGCACGCCCACCGGAATGCCAACCAGCTCTTCGATTCGTTTGACGTATGCCAACGCGCCAGCCGGAAAATCATCTTCCCGCCGGACATCGTCCACAGGTTCTTTCCAGCCGGGAATCGTTTCGTAGATCGGTTTGCAACGCCGCAGTTCTTCTGCATGACTGGGTACCGTTTCGATCCGTTCGCCATCCAGTTCGTAAGCAACACAGACCTTCAACTCATCCAGATGGCTCAGCACATCCATCATCATCAGAGCCAGGCGTGTGACGCCACTCAAGCGGGATGTGTAACGCACAGCAACGGCGTCAAACCAGCCACATCGGCGCGGTCGTCCTGTGGTGGTTCCAAATTCGTTTCCGAGTTGCCGGATTCGTTCGCCTATCTCGTCGTCAAGTTCCGTTGGAAACGGACCTCCTCCAACTCTTGTGCTGTAAGCCTTGCAAACACCCAGCACCTGATGGATCCAACGCGGTGGAACGCCTGCACCGGCACATACCCCCACACCACTGCTGTTGCTGCTGGTGACAAAAGGAAATGTCCCGTGGTCAATGTCCAGCAGTGCGCCTTGAGCGCCTTCGAAAAGAATGCGTTGATCAGCCTCGCATGCATCCAGCAGGTAATTGGTCGTATCCCCAATCATGCCATCCAGCCGTTCGGCCCATGAAGCCGCCATTGCGACAACCTTCTCGGGTGCGATCGATTCAAGATCTTCCTTGGGGGCTCCCATGTTGCGGAGCAGGTCTACTTTCTGCTGGGCAACGGTGGAAATGCGATCATCACGTGTCTTCTGCACCAGGTCCGCCATGCGAATGGCGTGAGTGCGACCGACCTTATCTCGATAGCAAGGACCGATGCCACGATTGGTTGTGCCAATGGACTCGCCGCGGACAGCGGTCGCATTGATGAACTTGTCCTCTGCCATGTGCCACGGCATGACCAGGTGGGCACGTTCACTGATGCGGAGGTTTTCACGGCAAATGACTCCGCGTTTTGCCAAACCGTCAATCTCATCCAGCATGGTTGCCGGGTTGATCACAACACCGGGTGTGATCAGGTTTTGCACCTTCGAGTGAAGAATTCCGCTGGGGATGTGGTGAAGCTTGTACGTTTCGTCCCCTGCCACGACAGTGTGCCCGGCATTGGCACCGCCTTGGTAGCGAACGACCAGATCAAACTGAGGCGCCAGCAGGTCGACAAGCTTTCCTTTGGCCTCATCGCCCCACTGAAGACCGATCACACAGGTACCAGACACCGCAAAACTCCAGAAATTCAATTCTCAATGCCACACGATTCATGGTGGCGCAAACGGAAGAGCGTAAGCCCGAGCACCGGAACTGGCAATGACCAAGCCAGAAGAATGCCAGCCCCGGGTTGCAGCATTTCTTTGTCCTGGCTGTTTCTTGAGGGTTCAGGACCCGGATGCACGCCAGATGGCCTCGTCAGCCGTTTTGATCAATGGGTCAAACTGGGGGATTTCTACCGCATTGTTACCCTGCTCATGCTTTCGGAACAGATACAGATAAGTCTCGTTCTGCGGGCGATATCGGTGGAAGAACAGCCTGTTTTTGCGGTTGATCAAGCTTTTGATCGCGATTTTGTCAGAATCCTTCACGGGATCAGCGTCGCTGTCGCCCACCAATGCATTGGCGACCTCGTCTGCATAAGCTGCATAGCCGGCCGCGTTGGGCAGCAGTTGGTCGTGCGTCAATTGTTCTGCTGTTGGCAACCACTGAACAGAAACGACGGGAATGCTCCGGTCCTCGCCCACACGCTCAATCACCGAGCGGCATTGGCTCAGCCACTGATCATAGCCGGAGACTTTGTACCCGGGCATCGCCACCGGTGTCAGCAGAATGAGTCTCTTCCCCTGTTTCTGAAGACTGTCGGCCAACTTGGTCAAACCGGGCCCAAACCGGTCAACCGCAGGCTGACCGTCGGATGCCTCGGCAAATCCGTAAATCAGCAGAACGACATTCGCCTTGGCGGTTTCCACATCCTGCAAAATCCGTTTGAAGCCATCGGCGGGACTGTCAAAACGTTTCCGTCCGATCCCGTGAACGTCATCGCCGGACCAGCCGAGGTTGCGAAAACTGAGGTTCCAGGCCGGCTTCCGCAGTTGGATTGCTGCTTCAAATTCGCCAGATCGCTGCATTCTCTCGACAAACGTACCACCCAGAATCGCGATGCGATCATTCGGTTTCAGCAACGGTTCCTTGCTCATTACAGAGCGGTCTAACAGCGGGAGTGTCAGGCAAATCAGCAGGCAAGACAGAAGAGTGGATCGCATTGATTTGGAAGGGAGTGAGTTTCATTCTCGGATGTTGATTTTGTTGATTTCTCGCCAACATGACGAAAAAATGCCCGTGCACCATCGGCGTGTGGACATGCCGCGGAGATTCATGACAACTCCTGAAAAGGCCTTCGCAAAAAGTCCTTCGCAAAAAGTCCTTCGCAGTATTCGGGCCTTGCCCTATGTCCGCCGCAGGATGGTGTGACCACCATCCGCAGCAAATCTCCGAGCCAGATTCTACACCGATTCGAAATGACCTGCCTGTTCGGATTCGCCTTTTCGGACTGGCCATTTTCAACGGCCAATCCGAACAGGGGCGAATTGGTCAGGCGCGAAGCGGCGGTACCGTTCCCCTCGCGTGTGGGAATGACGCCGCCAAGACTGACAAGCTTGTTGGTGCAACAGACTGAATTCGTCACGGTTTGAAAGTTAAAACCATCAACAAATCCAAAGCTTTCAAGCTACTTCTTACCCAGCTGCGTCTTGATCTGAGTGACGAGCTCTGAATCATCCGGGCTGGTTCGTGGGGCGAATCGATTGACGAGATTCCCCTCGCGGTCGATCAGAAATTTCTCGAAGTTCCAGCTGACGTTGCCTTTTCCAGCGGGTTTTGCATCCTTGCTGGTCAGGAACTTGTAAATCGGGGCGGCGTCATCACCGTTGACGTCGATTTTGCTGAACATTGGGAAGCTGACGTTGTACTTCGAAGTGCAAAACTGCTTGATTTCTGCATCGGTGCCGGGTTCCTGGCGACCAAACTGGTTGCAGGGAAAGCCGAGAATGACAAGTCCATCATCCTTGTACTCCGAATAGAGCTTCTCAAGTCCCGCATATTGCCGGGTTAGCCCACATTGACTGGCTGTGTTGACCACCAGAACCACATTTCCCTCGTAATCTTCGAGGTCGACGGTTTTGCCATCGATCGTTTTTGCCTTGAAATTCAGGGCGCATTCGTGTTCATCAGCGGTTGCCATCGTCGTGAGTGCTCCAAAGGCCAGGGCAAGAGTAAGTAAGAAACGCATCAATTGATCTCCAGGGAGTTTGAGAGTCAGAAAGGACCGAAAGGGTATTTTTCTATTATTAGGGAGAGTATAGGGGGCATGACAGTGGCACTGGGAGCCTCGGGGAATTAGGTTTTCTTTTCTTGAGAGAGGTTGTTTTGGACACTTGACGCATTTTCAGGGGCTTGGCAGCATTTGACTGCGTTGCTTCGGTAGTTGTTCACGGTCATCCGTTGGCGAGCATGCAGGCGTTATTCAGCGAAACAAAAACGCTTGTCCAGCATTTCGCCACGCATTCCGACAGGATTTGTGGGGCCCGCCTCCGCCGGTTTATTTTATTTATCAGGAAACAATAAGAATGTCAGATACACCCGCGAGTCAGCCCGACAACAAGGCAAACATGTTTTTGTTTTGGGGTTGTTTCATTGCACTCATTACAACCGCGTTCGGATTCATCACCCGGATGTTTCTCTTGGATGATCCCGAAATCATCGGCACGTTGGGGCTCGATCCAGCGCAGGTCGGTGCGTACAAGGGGATTCAGGTTTGGCCATTTGCTTTGAGTATCATCATTTTCAGCCTTATCATCGATAAGGTTGGTTACAAGTTCTCGATGATCTTTGCGTTTTCCTGTCAGTTTATCTGGGCCGTGATGGGGGTTTTTGCCTTAACAACCATTGAGTCAGATCCCGATCGTGCCAAGCAGTTGATCTACTGGGGTGGTCTGATTCTGGCATTGGGTAATGGAACTGTCGAAGCCTTCATCAATCCTGTTGTCGCGACGATGTTTGACAAGGATAAAACGAAATGGCTGAACATTTTGCATGCAGGTTGGCCGGGTGGTCTGGTTGTCTCAGGCATCTTGACCATTTTGATGAGTGGTTTTGACTGGAACATCAAGCTGGCAACGATTGCCATCCCAGCGGTGCTTTATTTTCTGATGTTGCTCAAGGTTCAGTTTCCCGAACAGGAGCGTGTTGCTGCCGGGGTAAGCTACCGGGATATGCTCTCTGAGTTCGGTATTTTGGGGGCAGCTGTAGTAGGCTTCCTCGTAACTTTGCAACTGATGGATTTCTTTCCTGAGGGCAACAAAATGCTGTTCATCGGAATTGGAGTCGCGATGGTTGTCTCCTTCGGTGCCTATACCAAGAGTCTGGGACGTCCACTGATGTTTGTCCTGATCCTGATCATGATGCCTCTTGCTACCACCGAAATCGGAACTGATGGATGGATCTCGGGAATCATGGCGAATGCCGTTACGTTCGATGCGGGCTGGATTCTGGTATATACATCATTCATCATGATGGTCTTGCGGTTCTTTGCAGGGCCAATCGTTCATCAGTTGTCTGCTCTTGGGCTTCTGATGGTCAGCTGTGTTCTCGCGATTGCCGGGCTTTGGTGTCTCTCGTTTGCAGAAGGTGTAGCGATCATCTTTGCCGCTGCGACCTTGTATGCTCTTGGAAAAACTTTCTTCTGGCCAACGATGTTGGGAATCGTTTCCGAGCAAACGCCGCGTGGTGGTGCATTGACCCTCAACGCCATTTCGGGAATTGGCATGTTGGCGGTGGGGACGCTTGGTTTTCCATACATTGGTGCGCTTCAAGCGGATAAGGAAATTCAGGCGGTCAAGCCGTTTATAACCTCTGTCTCGGAGGATCAGGTTCTGAAGGAGAAGAGCATCTATGAAATCATCAAGTACAAGACTTTGGATAAAGACAAGGTTGAGGAGTTGGTTGTTGATAAGGCGCCCGAAGCAGAGCAGGATCAAATCAAGTCAAACATTGAAGAGGCAAGTGCCGGTAGCGGACAAAAAGCCCTTGCAAGCATGACGATTTTCCCATTGATCATGCTGATCTGCTACGTTGTGATCTGGTTCTACTTCAAGTCCAAAGGTGGCTACAAACCGGTTACTCTCAACGACGAGGGCTAGGCGGATCGGACCGTTGCCAGCTTTTCCTGATGAGAAAACCGTGGTGAATTTGCCGCAGAAAATTTTGGGGACTCCGAGTGAATCGGAGTCCCTTTTTCAATGGCTGAAGGCTAATTCCGGCTTTTCTGGTCCATCTGTGCGGAGCGGGCGGTAGAAGCAATGGAACCTGATGTTGGCCATTGGTTCCGATTCGGTACGGTTTTGTCATGGAATCCGGGATAGAACGTCTTGAAAAACACTGCTTTCGTTTGGTGCGGGATCCCATGCCGAGTCGCCGAACCAGCCTTCGAGCAGGAGTTTGGTCGCTCTGATTGATGTCTGTTTCCAGACGGTCGATCTCTAGGCAATCCTGTCTTCCAGCGGTGAATTTCGACCCAACCTTACGATTCAGCCACGTCACGATATGATGTTGTCTAGTTTTTTTCCTCTTTCCACTAACTGATTGTTCTGCCCCCGTGCTACGCTCCCACACCTGCGGCCAGCTCCGCAAATCCGACGTTGGAACTGAAGTGACCCTCTGTGGATGGGTCGAAAGCAAACGCGACCATGGTGGCGCTGTCTTCATCGACTTGCGCGACCGGTATGGAATCACGCAGGTTGTGATCGGTCCCCCGGAAGCCAATGGGGACCTGATTGATGAGGCGGGGCGCGTGGCCGCCGAAAGTGTCATTCTGATCAGGGGAACGGTGACCGAAAGGCTTGAGGGCAAAACCAACGAAAAACTTGATACTGGAGAAATTGAGGTTCGCAGCGAGCATTTTGAAATTTTGAACAGCTGCGAAACTCCCCCCTTCACGCCAAGCCAAGCCGACCTTCCTGGGGAAGACCTGCGACTCAAGTACCGCTTTCTGGATCTGCGACGCGGTGAGATGCAACGCGCAATGGTGCTGCGCAGCACCATTGTCAAAACGATGCGCGACTATTTTGCCGAACATGATTTCATTGATGTTGAAACACCGATTCTGGGGCGTAGCACCCCAGAGGGCGCTCGAGATTATCTGGTGCCCAGTCGAGTGCACCCGGCCAACTTCTATGCTCTTCCGCAGTCTCCGCAGCTGTACAAGCAGATCCTGATGGTCGCTGGCTTTGATCGCTACATCCAAGTGGCGAAGTGTTTCCGCGATGAAGACTTGAGGGCTGATCGACAGCCGGAGTTTACCCAGCTTGACCTCGAAATGTCATTCGTTGACGCCGATGACGTGATGGGGCTGATCGATGGGTTGGTTGCCAAGACCGCAAAGGAAGTGCTCGGGAAAGACGTCAAGACTCCGTTGCCTCGTATGACCTTCGATGAAGCCATGCGGCGTTTTGGATCCGATGCCCCGGATCTGCGTTTTGGGATGGAGATCGTTGACGTGACTGAGGTTGCCAGGAAGACCGAATTCCGGGTCTTTCGTGGAACTGCTGACGCGGGCGGCTTCGTCCGTGGGATCGCGGTCAAAGACGCTGCTGCCAAGTATTCGCGACGTCAAATCGATGAATTGACGGAGTACGTCAAGGCTGATTTTGGCGCGAAAGGTCTGGCGTGGTTCCGGGTCGAAGAAGATGGATCGCTGTGGAGTCCCATCAGCAAGAATTTCGAGGCTGAACATCTCGGCGAGATCAAGGAACTGCTTGGCGGTGAAACCGGTGATCTGCTGATGTTCCTTGCTGACTCATGGGAAGTTACCTGCAAGGGTTTGGCAGGTCTGCGAAAGCGACTTGCCGGCGAGCTTGGATTGATTGATCCTGAAGAGTTGAATTGCAGTTGGGTCACCGAGTTTCCAATGTTTGAGCAAGACGAGGAAACCGGCAACTGGAACGCAATGCATCATCCGTTCACTGCACCGTTAGCGAGTGATCTGCCATCTCTGAAAGAGAATCCAAAGGCCTGTCGTGCTCAAGCCTATGATTTGGTCATCAATGGCAGTGAAGCTGGCGGTGGTACGATTCGAATTCATGATCAGGCGACCCAGTCGGACGTTTTCGAGTTGCTAGGCATCGATGCTGAGACGGCTGAAGATCGGTTTGGCTTCCTGCTCAATGCGCTCAAGTACGGTGCCCCACCGCACGGTGGCATCGCTCTTGGTGTCGATCGTTGGGTGATGCTCTTCGCTGGTCTGGAGAATATTCGCGAAGTGATTGCTTTCCCAAAAACGCAGAAGGCAGCTGATTTGATGACCGAGGCACCTGGTGTTGTGGACCGCGAGCAGTTGGCTGAGTTGCATCTTCGCTCAGCGAAGACTGGAAAGTAAGTTCGCGGAACCAGTCGGCTTTCCCCGACCTTTTCCGGAACTGTTGGGGGTGTTGATTTGCCGCTCGCGTCAGCTGAGCACGTCTTGCACGACCTGAGCCGGTTTCACACCGGTGAGACGCTGGTTCAGGCCTTTGAATGGAACTGACATGGTTTTGTGGTCGAAACCGAGCAGGTGCAGCATCGTCGCGTGCAAGTCTCGGAGCTGAACCGGATTCTCTGCGGGTGTGTATCCCACCGGATCAGTGACTCCATGGCTGTGACCGCCTTTAACACCGGCACCGGCCATCCAGATGGTGAACGCGTTCGGATTGTGGTCACGACCCATGAACGCCATCGTGCCACCCATCCGATTCTCCCGCATGGGGGTTCGCCCGAATTCGCCACCCCAGACGACGAGGGTATCTTCCATCAAGCCACGCTGGCGGAGATCTTTGAGTAAAGCCGCAATCGGTTTGTCGGTTTGTGTGCACTTGTTGCGAAAACCATGATTCAGCGACTCGCCCTGATTCGAGCCGTGTGTATCCCAGCCCCAGTCAAACAGCTGGACGAAACGCACGCCCTTTTCAACGAGTCGGCGTGCAAGAAGGCAATTGTTGGCGAATGACTCTTTGCCGGGCTCCGCACCGTATGCCTTCAGCGTATCAGCTGTCTCTTGCGACAGGTCCATGGCCTGTGGTGCGGCGGTTTGCATGCGAAACGCCATTTCATATTGTGCTATCCGGGTCAACGTTTCAGGATCACCAAATCGTTGATGAGATTCCCGGTTCAGGTGGTCCAGAGTATCGAGTACCTGACGACGACGATGACTCGATACACCTTCAGGATTGGAGGCATTGAGTACCGGGTCACCTTGGGACCTGCATTGGACTCCCTGATAGACCGAAGGCAGGAAACCCGAACTCCAGAGCGCTTTTCCAACACGTGGCAGACGTCCGCCTGAAAGTAGTACGATGAAGCCAGGCAGGTCGCTGTTTTCGCTGCCAAGTCCCCACGTCACCCAGGAGCCAATTGAGGGAGATCCCATCTGTGCTGCCCCGGTGTGCACCATCAGTTGTGCCGGGCCATGATTGAATTGTTCGGTTTGCATCGTTTTGATGAAACAGATTTCGTCAACTGTTTCAGACAGATGGGGCATCTGTTCTGACACCCACATTCCCGATTCCCCGTGTTGCTTGAATCTGTATTGATGGCCCAGCATTTTGGGTGTGCCATTGATAAAAGCAAATCTTTTGCCTTCGAGAAAAGACGCGGGACAATCCTTGCCGTTGAGCGCATTGAGTTCCGGTTTGTAATCAAATAATTCGAGTTGGCTTGGGGCACCCACCATGTGCAGATAGATCACCCGCTTGACTTTTGCGGGCAAGGGGGGCGATGAGACACTCAGGGGGCTAGCCGAGGCTTTCGTCGCGTCCGTAGGGAGTTCGGCTTGCGCTTGAGTCGCCAACCACAAGCCACCAAGACCGGTTGCACAGTTCTGCAGGAAATGACGCCGCGTACGCGTGGCCAGCGTCTGGCGTGCAATTTGTTGTTCAATCGTTTCGCGTTGCATTTCACTTGCTCATGATTTCATCGAGGTTCAGCAGAACACTGGCGACAGCAGTCATGGAATCGAGTTCGCTGGCTTGCTCACGTTGACACTGCTGGTAGAGATCGGTCAGTGCTTTCAATTCTGTTGGATTTGGGTTGCGCGAGGTGACTGATAGAAAACCGTAATTCAGACGCGAATTGAGGTTGTCGCTGACACGGATCAGTTTTTCCGCCAAATGCTTGCTACATTCGACGAACGTCACATCATTCAGGGTCATCAATGCCTGCAGCGGAGTGTTCGATCGCAGGCGACGGGGGGCGCAGAACTCCCGTGATGGTGCATCAAAGGCTGCAAACATTGGGAATGGGATGCTGCGTTTGGTGTAGGTATAGATCGATTTTCGGTAGCGGTTTGGATCATCTGCCTTGGGCGTGTTCCATTTGTCCCCGCCCTGGAATGGCTTCCAGATGCCTGCTGGAATGGGCGGGTGTACAGGCGGGCCATGCATTTGAGGCGAGAGGAGCCCGGAAACGAAGAGTGCATTGTCGCGAATCATTTCTGCAGGCATCCTGAAACGCGGTCCCCGAGCCAACAGACGGTTCGCTGTATCGGTTTCGGCGGTACCGGTTTCGGCAGTTCCGGCAGGTATCCTGTTGTCTTGGCGGTAAGTACTCGACAACACAATGGTACGAATCAGTTTTTTCAGACTCCACTGGAATTCATTCTGGAACTGCAGGGCAAGATCATCCAGAAGGTCGGGATGTGTGGGGGCCTCTCCACTCGATCCAAAGTCCTCTTCGGTAGCAACAATTCCAACCCCAAACAGTCTGGCCCAGACGCGATTGGTTGTGACTCTTGCCGTGAGTGGATTGTTGCCGTTCACGAGCCAGTTCGCCAGGTCGAGACGGTCAGGTGTGCGTTTTGTCTCCTTATCGCCACCTTGGGATACATGCAGAGGTGGCAGTGCTTCTGGCACCCCCGACTGCACTTCTTTGCCCTTGGTCAGAAACAGGCCACGCGTGAATACATGGGTCGGACGTTTCAGGTGGGTTGGACGCTCGGAAAGTACGGGGACCCGACTGCTCGGGATATTTGACCGTTCCTGCTGGAAGCCTTTCAGCTTTTGACGATCGGAGAGAAGTTCAGGAGAATTCAAGGCAGCAGTGAAAATCGGCTGGTTGCTGAGAGCCACATGCCCACGTTTTGCGATCAGTGGAAAAGCACCCAGTTCTGTCACCCCATTGCGGATTCTGATTTCCAGCTCGCCTGCTTTGGCAAGGTTCATGGGTGAGTCGACAACAAAAACAGCAGTCCGTGGATAGTGAATCCGGCTGTACGCGGCGAAGCCATCATTTGTTTTGTTGTTGAGGCTATCGTCCGGATTCTTGAATGGAACAGGTTCGTCACCAATCACTCGTGTGAAGTTGAGGGGCGTCGATTTGCCATCTTCTGTGTTCAGGAACGCTTGAACGTGAGAGAGCACGAAGCCCCATTCGGAATCAGACTTGGCAGTTGCCGGGTTGCCGGGGCTGATGGTGAGCCGGATCGCAGTCAATTGATTCATGCCCTGGTCCAGTGGAATCGAGAGTTTGATTTCCGTATTGGATGAGAGCGTGTCTACGGTGTAGTACTCGGCGTGATCCTGTTGTCGTTCGATAGCCACTTCTGTTTCTTTGCTGGCTGACGCGGTCATGTTCGTGACAGGTCGCCATTTGGCCGCTGGTGTATCCAGGAGGATGGATTCTTTCTGCCAAACAAGATTCTGCAAACGCAGGATTTCATTGTCCAAACGGCTGGCCATTGCATTGTCGGCGGGATCGAGTGGCACGCTCAGCAGGGGGAGTTCCGAATTCAGGTCGCAGTCGGCCGTGTTATTGAAAAATGCGGCGAAACGATAGAAATCTTCATGCTGTAACGGGTCGTAAGGATGTGCGTGGCATTGCACGCAGCCAAACGTGATTCCCTGCCACGTTTGCCACACCGTACTTACTCGATCAAGGATCGCGTTGATGCGAAATTCTTCGTCATCAGTACCGCCCTCTTCATTGGTTTGCGTCAGGCGATGCACGGCGGTTGCCAACCGGTCTTCTATGTTGCTCGAGGGAAGCAGATCCCCGGCGATCTGTTTGATCGTGAATTCATCGAACGGCATGTCGCTGTTGATGGCATCGATGACCCAGTCCCGATACTTCCAGATTTCGCGACGACCATCTGCCCCCAGACCCCGGGAATCGGCGTAACGCACCTGGTCGAGCCATACAGACGCCCAGCGTTCACCGTATCCCGGAGATTCCAACAGTTCGTCCGCTTTTCTGGCGTAAGCTTCATCCCCGTGTCGTGTTACCGCCTGCTGAAATCGCTGGATCGCTTCGGGTGTCGGGGGCAAACCTGTGATGTCCAGCGTTGCTCTCCGCAGCCATTGTGATGAATCAGCATCATCAGCCGGTTTCAGTTGTTCCTTGTCGAGTCGGGCGAGTACATGATGATCAAGGCGTTGGCGACACCATGCTGCAGAGGAAACAGTCGGCAAAGCCTTTCGAAGTGGAGGCTGGTAAGCCCAGGGTTGTTGCCATGTGGCCCCCTGTTCAATCCATCGTTCCAGTAGGTCAATCTCTTCATCGCTGAGTGCTGAACCGTGCTCAGGTGGTGGCATGATCTCGTCAGGATCCTTCGAGCGAATCCGCTTCATCATTTCAGATTGCTCTGGCTTTCCTGCAACAATCACATCGAATGCCGTATCCCGGTGTATGAAGGACAGGTCCGCAGTCTGCTTCACACCTCCGTGGCAGGACAGGCAGTGCTTTTGAAGGATCGGGCGTATGTGTGACGTGAAGTTGACAGTTGCCGGTCCATTGCAGCACGCCGTTGATCCACTCAACAGGTGAGCAATCAGGCAACCGGCGACAGCGATGCAAATCCTGAATTCCATGTTCTTAATGAAGCACGTAAGGTTGAACGGGATCGTCCCGGCAAACATGTGCCGAGAGCAAAGTAGGTTTTTGTGGCCGTGCAAAACGCCTCAGACAAGTCAGGCGTTTCGATTGTGTGAGCGTTTCGATTTTGTGGGCATGGATATGACGAAAAACTGATGTCGCGACTGTCGAATCTGCGCGAATGCCGGTACCCGCCGGGCTGCCGCAAAATGATGGCTTTCCAGCCTCCTTCATGATACCCGCCGGGGCAGCATTGCAAACTCACCTGATGGTGCAAAGTCACGGAGGGCAGTACGCGAAAAACTCGGGTTTTGACATGAATCTGCGTGACCGGCGGTTAATTTTTAATTTTGCATTCCACATCGAACCCGTATCACGCAGTTGGCCGGCAGCGACTATCCTAGAGACAGATTCATGAAACAGTATCCCCGGTCATTCATCTTCTGCCCCGGACGAGTCAGATGGCGCTACCACCTTGGACGATTGAGCTTTTGCGACGCGGAATCAATGATGTTGCCCGCAAGGCCAGCGAGCCGGAAACAATTGAGAAGATCAAAAAACAGGCCACCGAAATTCTGAATGATCTTCCTCAAACTGCGGCAAAAAGTATCGATGCCATGATGCGGACAGCTGAGGCAGGTAAGAAAACAGTCGAACGCTGGTCGCGAAAGCACACCACACTTTCTGTTCCGTTACTTAATGGAAGTGGTGTCTTGATGAATGAAAATGGATCGGGTGTTCCATTGACGCCGGAGATAAGTGAGGCGGGTTACGAGTTGATGTTGGGTGACGGAGTGACCGGTGCAGTCATGGAAGAACGTTTGTCCCAACGACTTCAACGCCTGCTGCCTGCGGGTGGCGATCATTCCATTGCTGTTACCTCGAATTTTTCATCCGCATTGACTGCTCTTGCATTGCTTGTCGAGGAACGACAGCTGGTCGTGCATCGTTCTCAGGCTGTCCGGCTACCCGACGGCAGAGCGTTGCCGGATGCCTTTGGGATGTTTCTGCCAGTCGTGCAGGAAGTGGGCAGTCGTGACAGTATTCTGCCTCAGGATTTTGAAGGACTTGACTCTTTCTGTCTCGTCATGGCTGATGTTGGTGAAAAACCACTGGAATTGCTGGATCTCGCTGGCAGAGATGCCATGCAGGCAGCCGTTCTGCCTGTGGCCACTTTGGGACAAGCGGCATCGACTGTGTCCGGTGACGTTGATATTCCCTCGGCAGAATCCATGCTTGCGGCTGGTGCTGACTTTGTCGTCCTTTCGGGGCAAGGGATTCTTGGTGGCCCCGAGTGTGGCATTGTCATTGGTCGAAAAGTACAAATCGAAAACATCAAGGCCTCGAGTGTTTGGCCCTCGCTTGTTGCTTGCGATGCGGTTCAGGCCATGTTGGCAATGACGCTCGAAGTTGCGGCGTCCAAACCCGATCAAATCCCCGTGTTGGCATTGCTTGGTACCAGCGAGGAAAATCTGCGAGGACGTGCCGAAAGACTGGCTACCAGACTGGGCGGCAGCGATGACATCCGCAATGTCCAGATCACCGCAGAAGATGCCCGTCTAAGCCCGGATGGGCGTTGGAGAATTCCATCCAGACAGATTTGCGTGACTCATGATTCCCTGTCGTCGGTGGATTGGCAGAAAAAGCTGATTGATGAATTGCCAGCAGTTGCAGCGAACTGCCGTGGCGATGCAATCTGTGTTGACCTTCGATGGATTGCCGCATCCGACGATAGCCGTCTTGCAGAGGCGTTGGGCGGAACCATTGCAACCGAGCAGTGAGCGTCACGGTTTTGCCATGAGACATTTTGGCGGTGACCGGCTGACACGTCAGAATTTTTCCATCCAGATCAGGTGGTCCCACCATGGAGTGTCATTTGATTGTGGTGTGCCAGGTGTCGATCTTCCTTCGAGTACAATCTGTTTGATCTTTTCGTGCAGTTCTTCCGCAGTATCGAGGTTCTCCTGCAGCACGTCATTCTGTTCGCGTGGATCTTTGGCAAGATTGTAGAGCTGACGCCTTGAATTGCGGGTTTCCATCACCAATTTCCAGTCACCATCACGAATTGCAAATCCGCCTGAAGCGCTGTGGTGAATCATTGGGCCACGATTCATCCTTGCGTTGGGGTCGGTCAAGATGGATGCAAAACTGAAACTGTCTTCCCCTTCGTTGGCCGCAAGCTGGTTTTTGGTGATGGCTGCCAACGTCGCGAGAAGATCTGTTTGACACACTGGCTGATTGCATTGACTGCCCGCAGCAACTTTCGCCGGCCATCTGATGAACATCGGAACGCGATGTCCGCCTTCATAGATGGAACGTTTGCCGTCACGGTAGATTCCGTTGCTGTGGTGGGCGAATCGTTTGGCACGTTCTTTCCACGTCGTTTCGGGACCGTTGTCACTGGTGAAGATGATCATCGTATTTTCGGTAAGCTTTTCTTCGTCCAGCATGTCGAGGATCCGACCCACATGCCAATCGGTTTCCATCATGAAATCACCATACGCGCCCGCCTCACTTTTGCCACGGAATTGGTCCAATGGAATGACCGGCTTGTGGGGCGACGTATATGGCAGATACAGGAAGAATGGCTCGCCCTTGCGAGATGCCGCCGCCCGTCCACGGACCCAGTCGATGGCTTTGTCTGTGAATCTTGTCAAGCATTCTGAATCAACGAAGTCCGGGGCGATTTCAAGTTGTCCGCGAACAACCCCAAGCTCGTTGGTGGTACCTGCCTTGGTCAGGCGGCGCTCATAGGGAGGCTTGATGCGGTAGTCAGCAAGGGCGATTGAGTTCGGCTTTTTTTGTGTGTACTGGGTTGGGGGAACCTTTGCAAAACGTCCCTCAAACCATGCCAGAACCCCGTAGTTCATCGATGCCGGGATGCCCCAGAAATAATCAAAGCCTTTGTCCAGTGGCATGTCCTGGACAGGTTGCGACCAGTCCCGGTTGCCACGTTCTCCGGGAAAGTCCATCCCAAGGTGCCACTTGCCAACCATTGCAGTTGCATAGCCTCGCTGCTTCAGCAGGCTGGCAAGAGTGGTGCGGCCTTCGGCAATCAGACATTTCTTTTCCGCTCCGTAAACCCCCTTTTTCAAAGTCGTTCGCCAACTGTAACGACCCGTCAGAAGCCCGTAGCGACTGGGTGTGCAGACGGTGTCACTGCAGTGGGCATCAGTGAAGGTCATTCCCTCCATCGCAAGCCGGTCCAGGTTGGGGGTCCGGAACTTGGCACCGGGATTCAAGCAGCTTGCATCGCCAAAACCCTGATCGTCCGTGTAGATCACGATTACATTGGGGCGACTGTTGGCCATGACCGGGGCAGAATGTTCAACGGCCTGAAACCATATGACGCTGACGATGAATACGTATTGAATCAATTTCATTGGGAGTCAAGTCTCTGGAAGTGGGCACCAAACTTACGGTAATTGTGATAGGGCACAGCATCCTTTTGCCATGCTTGCACCGCTTTGTCATAAATCTGCCGCATTCGAATCAGGTCACCCGCAGCCGATGCAATGCCGGAAAGGTCAGTCAACTCTCCCGGGTCATTCCCGGTGTCGTAGAGTTCCTCGGTCGGTGACATCTGTTCATCCTGATAGGGCCAGTAGATGTACTTCCATGTTTCTGTTACGACGGCGTAGCTGTGCGCCTGCTTCGGCCCCCAGACATTGATCAGAGGCAGTGATTCGTGAATCTTGGACTGTGGGTCCTGGTAAAGTTGCATCAGGTCCTTGCCGTCCATGTTGTCGGGTGTCGGGAGACCTGCAAGTTTCAAGATCGTTGGCGCGAAATCAACATTGCCAGTCAATGCATCGCAACGCAGTTGTTTTCCGCTGTTGCTGTGGCGAGGGTCGAACATGATTAATGGGACTCGCGACGATTCCTCGTAAGGAAGGACCTTGGATCCATATCCATGAGAACCGCAGAAAAAACCATTGTCCGACGTGTAGATGATGACGGTGTTCTGCTTCACTCCCGCTTTGTCGATGGCGTCCCGGATCATTCCCAAGGCAACATCGATCGCGTAAATCTGCTGGTAGTAGACGGCCATCACTTCGTCATATTTGTCACTGTAGTTCCAACTGTGGAATCTTTCGAATTGTCTTCCTGTTCTGCTCTGTAGAGAGAAATGTTCTCCGTATTCACGTCCATAGTTTGCCGGGCGCGTGAATGTTTTTCCCTTGTAAATGGAATCGAACTGGGGATCCGGAGTGGCAGGTTTGTGGGGTGCTTTGAAGCTGATTGACAAGCAGAAAGGACGCTCGCCCTTTGCAGCATCGGCGATGAAATCACTTCCAAACGCTCCGTAGGAGACCGTCGAGTGTGGATGCTTTCTGGCGTATTCCATCATCGATTTGTTGCGTTTGGTTTGGTAGTTCGTCTGTCCCGGGCCCCCGCCCCAGCGATCAAAACTTTCCTCAGGCAATTCACCTTGGGTGTCAGGTTGCTCGGTTACTTCGAAACCAAACTTGCCCGCGAATGCTGTTTGATAGCCTGCGGCCCGCAAGAGCATCGGGTACGAACGGTGCCAATGTTCCGAGAGGAGTGCACCATGCTCGAAATTGCAACCCGTTTTGTACTCGTACATTCCAGTCATGATGTTGGCGCGACTCGCCATGCAGATCGCCGTCGTGTCGTAGTGGCAATCGAATATCATGCCCTCTTTTGCCAGTTGATCCATGTTTGGGGTTTGGACACCGGGCGTACCGTAGCAGCCCATTGAATACGTGCACTGATCATCTGCCAGTAGAAATACGATGTTGGGACGTTCGTCAGAACTTCGGACGCCGGATGTGGATTCATCAGCATTTGAAACGTTAAAAAAACCAGCCAGGATGAGGCAGACAATTGTGACGGTGAGCTTCGGGAACATTGTCATCAGTGTTATCAGGAGAAGAAGGCAAAATGAATTTGTGATCCGGCAACAGATCTGGTTTGACCAGTCAGGTGATCAATGCACCGCTGGGTGCCGGTAGCTCAGGTGAGATGAATGAAGGCGGAGCGGTAGAATGGAACGCAAAGCGGTTTGCTTTGCAAAAAGCCGGCAATTGACTTTTCCGGCTTGCATCCAGTCTAGCAGAATTCGCTTCGCTATACCCTGCAAATTGCATGAGTCACGACGGGACTGCCTGGCCCGCGAGCGTCTCCTGAGAGCAGACTGTGACCAGTTGAGATGACTCGTCCGGCAGTTTTCTTTTGAGACGCAAGCAAGTCAATTACACCCATCATTGACGGAGCACTGCGTTCAATCGATTGACTTGCGTTGGGACGAATCAGAACGCTTCTGGTCCCGTTTTTTCAAACCCGCCCGGTCCATCAGTGAACTGCGCATCAACTCTTCCATGTAGTCATCATCAGCTGGCGGTGGACCATAGGCACCGAGCGACTGGGGATCATACTCGATGATGTACTCGTGTCGCGCAAAAGCAACTTTGCTGTTCGGATCGACCCGCTTCCGGGTAACAGTTCTGTTGTCCACCTTGATGCCGTTGCGACTGTTGAGGTCTCGGATAAACCAATAACCCTGCTCGAGCGTCAAGCGGCAATGTTGAGTTGAAATATTCTTGAATCCCAGTTGGATATCGGCTTGCCCCCGACGTCCAATCATCAGACGTTTTTTCAGGAGGGGGATTGGGTCGCCACCACCGACGGGTGTGAGTTGTCCATATTCTCCGGCGAATACATGTTCTTCGCTGCTACTCACAATGTTTTCTCAATAATCCGAGGGAGAGGAATTCTGTCGTCAGGAATCCACGATACACTGGTTCCGAACGCTCTGACTGGTTACGAGAACGCGTTCGAGTACCAGGTGTGTCCGAGTGCCAAATGTGTTCGAATACCAGGTGTGTTTGCTAGTGTTCAGGGAACGAATGGCTGATTCAAGTCGGCGATCCGGATCAAGGATCAACCAAGGATCAACCAAGGATCAACGTCGGGTTGAACCGGGTTGATTGATTCAAGCTGGGGAGCAAAACCCACCATTTTTGGGGTGAAGCAATCCAAAGCAGGACATAACTGCCGCTTCAACCAACTCGTTCGCTGTACGCCAAGTGTACCCTATTTTGGCTCATGACCCTCATTTGGCAACTGTTGACGTGTCCTCAACCTCGAATTTTGACTCACGATTGGCCTGGCAACAGGAAGATTTGCTGATGAATTCGTTTGGCGCGTTTTTGAAGCGTAAATTCGGTGGTCGGACGCAGCGTGTCAGCATTGATGCTGGTTTTACCTGTCCCAACGTGGATGGGGCTGTGGCTCGTGGAGGCTGCAATTTCTGCGACAACCGTTCATTCAGTCCCTCCAGACGCGTGAGGCTGCGTCGGGTCAGTGAGCAGCTGCAATCTGGAATGGAAACCGTGCGGGCGAGGTATGACAAAGTGTCGAGCTTCATTGCCTATTTTCAGCCTGCAACCAATACCTATGCGCCTGTTGAGCAGTTGCAGGAAGTTTACGAGCTTGCCATGTCCTTGGATGAGCAAGTGGTTGGTCTGGCCATTGGAACCCGGCCTGATTGTGTGCCGGAATCGGTTTTATCGATGATTCAGCGACTGGCAGATCAGACTTATGTGTCTCTGGAATATGGCATGCAGACCATGCATGACCCGGGCCTGGTCTGGATGAATCGTGCTCATACCCACGCCGACATGGTCAATGCCATGGACCGCAGCCGGGGGCGTGGATTTGAGTGCTGTGCCCATGTCATTCTGGGCATTCCCGGTGAAACACATGAAATGATGATGCAGACGGCCAACGAAATCGGAGTGCTGGGTTTTGATGCCGTAAAAATTCACAACCTTTATGCCGTCAAAGGGACACCCTTGGGGCAGCAGGTGCTCGACGGCGATATCAAGATGATGGAACGCGATGATTATGTCGCAACGGTGGTCGACTTTTTGGAGCGGATTCCTCCCGAAGTGGTTGTCGAGCGTATTAGTGGAGATGCTCCGAAGAATTTTCTGATCGCACCCCAGTGGTGTCGTGAAAAGTCAAAATTGCGAATCGATATCGAAGCTGAATTCAGACGGCGAGGAACCGTGCAGGGTAGCCGTTTCGTCAAGCCTCAAGTGGAACCGGCCGAGCGTCCAGTACCTGTGGATTTGACGCCGCAAAGCATTCGAAATCAGATAGAAACGCGGGGGCGACTGCCCGTTCTGAAAATTCAGCAATGAAATACCGGATGGGAGAATCCCCAAGGCAACGCCCGAAGTGAAGCTTGATGTAAGCAAGAGTCCCCCTCGCGGTGGAGAAGCGGGCAAGTTAACCTCTCGGTATCAAAAACATGTTGTTGACGGGTCGTGTTTCTTGCGAATTCCTTGCGAAGATTTTCACCATGGCAAGAGTTGGAATCGTTTTCGGACTGCTGTTATGTGGTTTGACCTACGCGGCCATGGTTTGGGATCCGGAAAAGATTCCTGCGCAATTCATCCCCATGATGTTTGGAATTCCACTGCTGTTTTGCGGGGTGGTGGCGTTGAATCCTCATCGACGAAAAGCATCCATGCAGGTTGCAACCACGGTTGCCGGCTTGGGGGCGGGCGGAGGAATGTTGTGGTGCATGACCCGTGGGGTTCGATTGGCGACGGGAAAGCAGGTCAGCATGCATGGTATGACTGTTATCGGAATCATGTCACTTCTCTGCGTTGTTTTTGTTGCTCTCTGGTTGAGCGGGCTATTTCAGATGCGTCGTCGACAGGCTGCAGGTGGTCCTTTCCCGAGTGGGACGAGACCGGTGGGTTCCAATGCGGGCAAATCGATTGATGAAGCGGCTGGCAACAAAAGTGATCCTGAAGAGTAGCGTCTTTCACAGCATGAGCTTTCGTGAGCATCCATGACCAAAGCCCCAAGTGACCTGGAAAACCTGTTGGTTTCCTTTGATCTCACTGACCCCTTGCGGGATCGGTTGTACCTCGTCCTCGCCGCATTGCCATCTGAAGTGCAACGCGACTTCATTGAAGATGACCGTTTTTGCATCCGCCCGTTGAGTCGTGAGAAATCCTGCGAGACGCTGCTTGCTTTGCCGGCTCCGGATGGATCCGGCAGCCGTTGTGTTGTCCTCAAGAAGCGTCTGGCCAGTTGCTCCCAGGCCTTTGGGCTTTATGTGATCGCCCATGAATTGGCGCACGCATATCTTCGCAATGGTTCATGGGAGCAATTCACGGATCCCGAGGAAGCCGCTGATGCGCTTGCTGCCAGTTGGGGATTCGATAAACCGGCCAGTTGGTTCTGAATCGACCGTTTCCGGATCCGCTGTCCGGTCAGGTTTCCTGTTCTATCAGACGCAGCAGGCGGGGAATGAACTTCCGAAGTGCCCGCGAACGATGACTGATCGCTCGCTTGACCGTCAGATCCAGTTCTCCAAACGTCCGATGGTATTCCCGGATGATGAAAAGCGGATCATAGCCAAAGCCAGCCACGCCGCTTCGCTGATGGGCAATACGTCCACCGCAGCGACCATTTTCCTCGAGACGGACTTGACCGTCAGGATCAGAGAGGCAGAGGTAGCAATTGAAGTAAGCGTCACGCCGTTCATCCGGAACCGCCTCAAGTTCACGCAGCAGTTTGTCATTATTGGCTTCGTCATCGCCATGCGTACCTGCATAACGTGCTGACATGACTCCAGGTTGACCCTTCAGAGCATTGACTGACAGACCACTGTCCTCAGCGAGGACCCACCGGTTCAGATGCTTTGCCTGTTCAGTAGCCTTCAAGGCCGCGTTGGCCTGAAAAGTAGTTCCGGTTTCTTCGACTTCGATGGACTCGGGAATCTCTGCCAGTGTTGTCAGTTGAACCTGATCTTCGGGCAGTAGAAGGCGAAGTTCGATCAGTTTCTTCGCGTTGTTGGTGCCAAGAACAAGTTCAAACATGATCAGCGATTTCCAAAGGTCGCGCCGTACAGGCTGCGTCGGGTTGGCTTGGGGACGGAGATAGGGGTGGGTTCCACATCAAAGGGGATCATCGCAACATTGTTGCTGGCGACACCCTTGGTTCCTGCCGGAACCTGTTGTGCCAATTCTGGCCTGACATTGAAAGCACTGAATTCCTTCATCACTTTACGGATTTCAGCGTCGTATTCAAAACGGCCATCAGGAAGTTCCCTGCCCAGCGTATCAAAACTGCCGATCGTTACCAAGGAGCGGGAACGGTCATGGAATTGGTACGCTTCTACCCCCTCGGCCCTCAACTTGCGGGTCATTTTGTCGGCATCAGCAGCGAACTTGTCCAGTCGGGCCATGCTGGGCTCAATGTCATCTTTCTTTTTCATGTCGATAATCTTGCCAAGGCCTTCAAATGTCTTGACGACAACCGTGTATTTGCCTTCGCACTTCATCAGGCTGTATTCCGTGCCCTCGTTGAGTTGATGCACGAATGAATCAACTTGCGGAGCAGCAAAGTATTGTTCAGGAAGCATTGGGTTGCGGGTCACAAAAGCATTGCCCATCGGTCCCCGTGACTTGCTTGCGCCTGCTGTCAGCAAACGATGGGTGATCGCTTTGACCGTTGTGACGGGATTGCTACGGTTGGTTTCCGCTTCCATGTCATCGGTGTTCTCGTAAACCTTGGGCTTGGCAGTACGTATCTTTTTCAAATCCCGCTCCACGCTGGGATGTGAGACCGAATCGTATTCACCGACGAGAACAGCATAAGCATCGTATCGATAGCGGTTGGCGTAACGGACAGCGCGGGATGTTGTGGCATCCCGGCCAATCGTTCCCGTGAAGTCGAACTTCTCTTTGTAGATATACGCGGGAAGATTCAACTCGTCACGAATCTCCAACGCAAGCCGCTCTGCACGTTCCTTGGAACCCGCTCCCACGAAATTGGTTGCCAGAATCAACCACGGCCCGTCTTCTTCGCTGAGTTCATAAGTCTTCGAAGCATCGGCTTCGACGGCAGGTGCGCGCTTGAACATCTTCAACAGGCTTGGGGTGTCTGCTTTCGCAACACCTGTGCACAAGAACATCAGAGACAGGGAAAGTACAGTTGCTAATTTCATGACGAATCCGTGAATTCCGCAGGTTTGCGACAAAATTGATTCAAGAAATCGTGTATTAGCAAATCAGAGCCATTTGGCGAAAGACAGGTTTGTAGCGGGACAGTGGTTTGTGAAACTGGCCGAATTCGTTCCTCGTTTTACCCGCTGTTCGAAAACTGCGATGCTGAAATCGACGAACACGTAGATTCAGCGCAAGGTCGACATGCCCGTTGCATCAGCCGGTGATCCGGCTGGTTTCGGGATGGAATGCGGGCACGGCCGGGCAGCACTTCCTGTCCACAGCGTCGAGATCCCAGGTCATTTGGTTGCAGTGTATGCGTACCGGTTTTGAACGCCTGGATCCATCAATCCTGCAGTGTTCCAAGGTAAAAGACCGTCGCTGATCATGTCTTGATAATCCTCCTGGTGATCTCGCAACGCCGCACACGCTCGTGTCACGAAATTGGTAAATGCTGGATCATCTGTGTTCCAGAGGTGAGAAGGGACTTCACCCTGTTGATAGCGTTCCTCACAAGCAATTGCACCGGCGAAATAGAGCATGCAGGCTGCTGTGAAACGTTCGAAATCGCCCATCGTCAGGTAGGCAGTGTTGACGAGTTCATCCAGAATTCTGCTTTCCTGCAGAAATGACGTTTCATATTGCTGCATTGCAAGCATTTGCTCTTTGCCTTGCGATCGGACCAAAATGATGTCGAGAATTCGCTCGACGCCAGCCAATGCATGCGCGATGCCTGTGCTGTGAAGAGGATCCAGTGTCAGGGCCGCCGTGGGCAGCATCAGATACCGCGGCGACAGCAGCGGATTGAAGAAACGCTGTAAGCGACCAGTTGATTGAACCCCGTTGGGGGGACCCACGAAGGAGGCGGTTGCGGTCATTTCCGCAAGTGAGGGGTAATCTTCGACGAGGCGAGGAAGGGATTGAGACTCGTTGGTGCGAGGTGCGCATTGGTTGAGATGATGGCTGGAATTCTCAGGCCACGTTGGCATCTCGCCAATCCATTCAGTCAGCCCCACGCTGGTAATTCCATTGTTGAAACGAAGCATCCACAACCAACCCGTTTCCGTCAGATGATGCTGCGCGGCATCATCTGCATCGAAGGGATTCTGTTGGATGTCCTGTCCAAGTTTGCAAAGTTGCTGTGTCCACGAACCAATGCCTTTGTAATGGGCATAAGTGCTTCTTGTCTTTGTCTGTAGCTTGTGTGTCAAGTCAGGCTGGTTCATGATTTTGGCGGAGACACCAGCGGCCCCGGAGGCATCAATGACCCAGTCGCTACGAATGGTGCTTTCTCCTGAAGCATGAATGGAATGCAGCGTATAACTTCCCTCGGCAGAACGATCCACTGCAACTATTCTGTGGCCAATGAATTCAAGGACTCCCAGATTGAGCGATTCTTGAAACAGGAACGAATCCACTTCCTGACGATACCAGTGCGTGTCAGCAACGTCGTCGTTGGCACTGGCTGCCACCAGGAGACTTTGTTCCCCAAGTTGGTGCTCAGAGAAAACATGTCCGCGTTGGTGCCGGTAATAACTGAATCCGCGTTTGCGACCGCAAGTCAAACGGGGATGGTTTTTCTGCCAGGTTCCCCAGGTCGAAAGAGCTTCCAGCGAAGGGAGTTGATGAAGCCTTGCCAGTCGCCTCAAAATCATGTCTGCGAGCGGCGTTGATGATTCACCGATTGCAAAACGGGGGTGAGGCATGCTGTCAATCAAAGCAATGCGAAGTCCAGATTTTGCCAGGATCATCGCAAGGATCGATCCGGCAAATCCCGAGCCGATGATCGCTACATCAACCTTGTTTTTCATTGTTGTCCATTGTTTTGATCGGGTTTGCCTTCCAGCCCTGCTGATTGAGGTTCGCTTGTTGCAAAAGATCATGTTCCATGTCAGTCATCGGCAAATCCCACAAGTCCATGGTGACTACCGTTTGCTGATCTGCATCACGCAGCAAATCCTGGTGAATCTCCCCAAGGTTGGTCGGCGAGAATTCAGGAAGCTCGTGGGCTCGTCCCTTCCAGCCATGACCGGTCCGCGCCGGAATGACACTGACATGTCTTGCTCCACAAGCGATTGCATGCCTGAGTGAGAGGCGGGTCCAGCGGACTGCTTCGGTCACATCACATCCTGGAACACCGAGAATCAGGAAAACACGTAGCCCCGCTCCGATGTTTTTGAGTTCCGATGCGTAACGACTGAAGTCATCTCGGGACATCTGTTTTTCGAGGCGTTTGAGCCATCTGGGCTGTACGGTTTCCAGGCCGACTGCGATTTCCAGATCACAGTCAATCAGGTCCATGAATTGCCGTAGTCGATGGTTGCCAAAGCGAGGATGGTTTTCCACGATCACGCGAGAGAAATGCCGGCATCGATCAGCAATTGCCGGATAGTCCACAGGTGGAATACTTTTGGGGTCAAAAAAATTACCGCTGTTGTAGAGTTTCAGCCAATCTGCCTGCGAGTCTTTGAGTGCAACATCGATTTGTCGTGTGATCGCGCCGGGAGGTGTTGCTGTGGGGAGTGTGTTCACGTGCAGGTCACACATGTTGCAACCGATGGGGCAGGTTGAGGCAGTCAGGAAGACTGTTGTGGTGTTGACCGTATTTCCCAGACCATCGGGTTCCGGTTCATGCACAACAAGATAGGGCTGATTTACCGAGAGTGGCACGAGATCGATGGTCCTGCGAGAGTAATGCGGCCTTGGTAATTGACCGCGAATCAACCTCTTGGCTCAACTGCACGGGAAAGTGAAATCCATTGATTGCTTTACCCCGCCGCAAGCATTCGATTGAGCGGATTGATGCGTTCAAGTCATTTTCTGGCCGAGCCAGCTTGGCAACCTGTCTGGTGAAAGGGCGTGATGTCAGGCCGAAAGTCCAAGTCGCGATTTTAGGCGAGTTACCATCGCCACGGTGGCAAACGCGACAATGGCGAGACTGGTCAAAAAATAACCAAATACCACCCTCAGGTCTCCGACATTGGCGGGTTGTTCGTTGAATTCCTCTCGGAGCATCTCGTCCAGTGGAATCGCGAACAGGGCCGAAAATGGACTCGTGATCCCGAGCCATTCCATCGAACTGATGCTTTCGGGGTTGAAGTCAAGAATTCTCATCAGAGCCAAGGTCGTCGGTGGACCGATGTAAAGCAGCAGCAGGATTATGTAAGTCGTTAATAGAGCGATGGATGTTTTCTCCGTGAACAGCGAGCAAGTCAGTGCTACCGTTGAATTGACCAGACACACCAGAACCACAACCATGAACATTGCAATCACGGCTCCAATGTTCGACCAGAACAGGTTGTTGAGTCCCGTGCCCAGAAGCAATGGCCAAAGCAGGAATGAGGTCAGGACGGCGGAAATTCGGAAGCCGACAATGAACTTGCCCCAGAGAATCTGCCATGGAGTCAGGGTTGTGGTCAGTAACAGATCGAGCGTTTGGCGTTCGCGTTCACTGGTCATGCTTCCGGCCAGGAATACCGGTCCGACAAGCATGCTGAAAACCACGACATACACGGGGAACCACGCACACTGTTCCTGTTTCCAGAAAAGAAAAATGCCCATCAATGGAATAGCAAGCAGCATGCTGATCTGGATGACCAGACGGAGCATCAGGGTGCCCTGGCTGAAGATCTCGCTGTGGATTTCCTTGTCGTAAACCGGGTTGGTACCGTCGGGCATCAGTTGACGTTTCTTTGGGGGGGCAAACAGTCGGTCCGGGAATTGATCCGGCTGAATGACCAGACCCACTGCTTCTTCCGCCTCTTTTTCCAGGTCAATCACCTCTTTCCCCTCACTTCCAACGTCGGGCGGGTAGAGCATCCGTCCCGCCGCCGCGGAGCACATCAAAATGGCTGCGGTCAGAGCGAATGCGGGGAAAATCAGAAGTGCAATCTTCAGACGTAATTCACCAGAATCTGTAAATGCCATCCACGTGCTGATCGCTGCGATCACCAGCGGCAGAATGATCAGATAACTGACGACCAACGAACTGCTCGTGCGTGAAAAGTAGCTGCTGCAAAGTACGCCGATCGAACCAAACAGAATTACCGAAACGATCAGTCCGGTATAAGCTGCCAGTACTTCATACACACTGACGCCCCCCAAGGGCAAACAGAGTACGATGATCGGCAGTGACCCCAGAATCAGCATGCCCAAATGCGTCAGCGACGCCACCATTTTTCCAAGAATCACGGCGCCGGGACGCAACGGGCTTGCCAGCAGCATCTCGTAGGTCAAACGCTCCTTTTCGCCAGTGATCGCACCAGCAGCAAAGCTGGGAGCCATCAGCGATGCAATGACATATTGCCCCAGAAAGAAAAGATCCACCAGTTGCTTTGCAGATTGGGGATTGGATGTCAGGTCAAGAACGGTGTCTGATGGCCAAGCTACGATCACAACAGCGGATAACAGCATCTGATACAACGCCAGCAGCACGAAAGCGCGAAGCGTTCGCAGGTTGACGAGCAACTCACGCTGAAGCACCGGATTTTCAAATACATACATGGCGTTTTCCGTCGCGCTATGAACTGCCGTTCGTGGTGAATGTCTGAATAGGAGACTTTGATTTTTCTCCCGGTTTCTCGACAACGTATTGTGGTACTGCAAAACCGGGTAACTCTGAACGCAGATCCTCGATGATCTTCATCCCCGTTTCGATGGGGACTTCAAAATGAGTTGCTCCACGGACACGGTCAAGCTGGTGCAGGTAGTATGGCTGAATTCGATGATTCACCAGCAGGCGGCAAAGTTCGATTAGCGTTTCTGACCGGTCATTCACACCACGCAACAGAACCGACTGATTCAAGACCGGGATGCCAGCGTCAATCATTGCCCCCATGCCCGAAAGGACCGAATCAGAAAGCTCGTGTGGGTGATTGGCATGTATCACCATCCAGGTCGCAAGCCGGCTGGACGATAGCATGTCCAGGAGCTGCCCAGTGACCCGTTGTGGAATCACCACTGGCATTCGGGAGTGAATGCGTAGTCGTTTCAGATGGTGGATTTTCTCCAGAGCAGACATGAGTTCCTGCAATTTTTCGTCGCTGGTGGTCAGTGGATCACCCCCACTGAGAATCACCTCTTCAATATCTGGGTGCTGCTCAATGTACTCGATTGATGGCAACCAGTCGTTCTGGCGGGATCCGGCTTCCCGATAAGGAAATTCTCGACGAAAGCAGTAACGGCAGTGAATTCCGCAGGCCGCCGTGGTCAGGATCAAGGCTCGACCCTCATATTTGTGCAATACCCCGGGGGACACCAGAGAGTTCAGGTCGCCAACCGGATCAGCTCCAAATCCCGCCTTCTCGGTTTGCTCATCCGTGACTGGCAATATCTGCCTTAAAAGAGGATCCTCAGCATCACCGGGGCGGATGCGGCTGATGTATTCAAGAGGGGCAAACGTGGGAAAGTCACGCTCACCAGCCAGTTTCCCGGCGGCATCCAGATCCTCTGCCGGGTCAGGCGGCAATCCAACAGTTTTCCGGAGCTCTGATCCCGACCGAATCGCACGTTTCATCGCCAGTTGCCATGAAACAGGTTCGACCATTGAGCCAGAGCCGTCTCCAGGAAGGTGAAAAGCGGTCGGGACAAACTCGCCGCTTGTCGCTAGAATCTTCTCGGATTGGTTGGTCGACCCGTTCCGCATTGCTCGAATCAACGATCATTCCTCTCGTTCTACTTCACAGACTCGTACGACGGAGCCATCTTTTATATGGCTACTTATAACACAAGCGACTTCCGAAAAGGACTCAAGGTAGAAATTGACGGCGAACCCTACCTGATGACCGAAATGCAATTTGTAAAGCCGGGCAAAGGAAATGCGTTTTACAAGTGCAAAATGAAGAATCTGGTACGTGGCACCACGTTGGATCGAACCTACAAAGGCGGGGATTCGCTTCAGTCGGCAGATGTTGAGACCACTGATGTCTCGTTCCTGTACCGGCAGGGCGAAGACTATGTATTCATGCACCAGGAGACTTTTGAGCAATACGAGGTCAGTAAGGCCGTTGCAGGGGATATCTGGAAATATCTCAAGGATGGCATGATCTGTACGATGACGCTGTACAACGGTAACGCGATTATCGTCGAGGCTCCCAATCAGGTTGAATTGGAGGTGATCGACTGTGCACCTGGGGCCAAGGGTGACACAGCAACCAATGTCACCAAACCGGCCAAGGTAGAAACGGATGCTGAATTCATCGTCCCTGGGTTCATCAAGGTCGGCAATGTGATCAAAGTCGATACAAGAACCAGCGAATACGTCGAACGCGTCAGCAATTGACGTTAGCACAACCGGCACGCAAAGGCAGAACAGCCAGCGATGGCTGCTCTGCGTCGGGGGACGGTAGTGACACGAATGAAGTGATCAGATGCAGGCGAGGCGATTGCCAGCTTTGTCGCGGAACTTCTGTTGCCAGGCATCGGTTGAGCGACATCCATGAAGTAAAATGTTGATGTCTGATGGAAATAGGATCTTCTGGCAGCCATGATCTTTCGACCCCGGTTTTGCAACCTTTGGTGCAACGATGGTCATCAATACACTCCTTCTTCCTGAATTGCGTGAGATGCTGGCTGATGAGAATCAGTCTGAGCTGCAGGAGTTCTGTGTAGCTTTGAATCCTGGCCGGACGGCAGAATTCATGGAGGGACTCACGGATGTCGAGGTGTGGACGGTTCTGCAGTATGCCGAACCGGATCGCCGAGCCGAAATCTTCGGTTATTTCCCGGAAGAGCGGCAGCTGGCTATGCTTCAGGCCCAGCAACCGGATCAGGTTGCTGAGTTGGTTGAGGAAATCCCCGCCGATGATCGTGTTGACCTGATTCAGGAACTGCCGGATGATCGGGTCGACCAGATCCTGCCTTTGTTGCCCTTGGAAGACCGGCGTGATATCCAGCGTCTGCAATCCTACCCGGAAGGCACGGCCGGCGCGCTGATGACCACCGAAGTGGCGATGCTCAGCGAGAACCTCACCGCCCGCGAGGCACTCGAGGAACTCGGTCGTCAGGCAAGTGAACTGGAAACCATCTACTATCTCTATGTGGTGGACGAGAATCGCCTGCTGCGTGGCATTGTTTCAACGCGGCAGCTTGTCTCTTCTCTGGTCCGGCCGACGCGGAAACTCGGTGAAATGATGGAATCCGATCTGGTTGTCGCTCTGGCAAGTGATGATCAGGAAACGGTTGCGCAGGCGGTCGAGAAGTACAACCTGCTGGCTATTCCGGTGGTCGATAGCGGCCGGCAATTGTTGGGAATCATCACGCACGATGATGTGATTGATGTCGTTCGTGAAGAACTGGCAGAGGACGCCCAGCGGATTGCGGCGGTTGCACCACTGGAGGATGAGTATCTGAGAATCGGTCTGTTGAAGCTTTCGTGGAAACGCGGAATCTGGTTGACCATTCTTTTCTTTGCTGCCTTGCTGACAGCTTTCGCACTCCGGCATTACGAACTCGAGTTGGAGAGATTCGCATGGCTGGTGTGGTTCATCCCATTGATCATCAGTGCTGGTGGAAACTCGGGCAGTCAGTCTGCAACTCTTGTGATCACTGCCATGACGAGTGGTGAGGTTGAATTCCGGGATTGGCCCAGAGTGATGTATCGAGAAGTGCTCGTATCCCTCATGCTCGGTGGATTTCTTGCTCTGATCGGTTGGGTCGTCGCGGTTTTCATCGCTCCGAACTATCAGGATGCGATGGTCATTCCCCTGACGCTCCTGTCCGTGATCGTCTGTGGCTGTCTGTGCGGGGGAGCGTTGCCCATTCTCTTCAAACGCCTTGGGCTTGATCCCGCCATGATGAGTAACCCATTCGTGGCTGGGATTGTTGATATTCTGGGAATTGTGATTTACATCAACATTGCCCGCTTCGTTCTCGGTTGAGTCAAATTCAAAACGCCATCTCTGGCTGGTTCGGAAACAAGAGCGTCCGGTGGAGAGCCTGTTTTCCGCCGATAGCATGTGTGTTCTTCTTGCATTCCGGGATTGGCATGCAAGCGACAGGTCTCCCGGCGTATTTGGCAAGCTGCGTTTTTTGATTTGTGGACGTTAGCTCGTTTGCGGCTGAGTCATGGCGCAAAAAAAGGCGACCAACTGGGTTGGCCGCCTTCGTGATTGACGCTATCTGTCACCAGGGGTCGGGATCAATACATGTCGTGATCGCCACCGGTGCCTTTGCTGCCGCCCTCTTTCGGCTTTTCAGCAACCAATGCATCGCTGGTCAGAAGCAGCGTTGCAACGCTGGCAGCATTCCCAAGTGCAGTGCGAGTGACCTTGGTTGGATCGATGACACCAGCCTTGACCAGATCTTCGTAGTTATCGGTCAGTGCGTTGTAACCACCGTTGCCCTTCATTCCAAGGACCTTCTCGCAAACGATTCCACCGTCCTGTCCGGCGTTTTCTGCGATCATGGTCAACGGGGCACGACATGCACGCAGCACAATGTTGTAACCGACGAGCTGATCCTGAGTGAGCTCTTCGCAAGGCTTGACGGTGCCGGAAGCACGAAGCAATGCGACGCCTCCGCCCGGCAGAATGCCTTCTTCGACAGCAGCGCGGGTCGCGTGCAACGCGTCCTCCACGCGGGCCTTCTTCTCTTTCATCTCGCTTTCGGTTGCTGCTCCAACATTCACTTTGGCAACACCGCCTGCAAGTTTCGCAAGTCGCTCTTCCAGCTTCTCGCGATCATAGTCGCTGGTGCTGTTGTCAATTTCGCGCCGGATCTGGTCGATGCGGGCCTTGATGTCAGCAGTCTTGCCTCCACCTTCGATGATCGTGGTGTTGTCCTTGTCGATGATGATTTTCTTGGCACGACCCAATTGAGGCAGGTCGACACTTTCGAGTTTGACTCCCAGTGCTTCAAAGATGGCGTTGCCACCGGTGAGAATGGCGATGTCTTCCATCATGGCTTTTCGACGGTCGCCGTAACCGGGGGCCTTTACAGCGCAGACCGTGAACGTGCCGCGAAGACGGTTGATCACGAGTGTTGCGAGGGCTTCGCCATCCACGTCCTCGGCAATGATCAGCAGAGGTTTGCCTTGCTGGACAACCTTCTCGAGCAGCGGAACCATGTCCTTGATGTTGCTGATTTTCTTCTCGAAAACCAGGATGTAGGCATCTTCAAGAACCGCTTCCATCGAACTTGAGTCGGTCACGAAGTAGGGTGACAGATAGCCACGGTCGAATTGCATGCCCTCGACCCATTCCTGCTCTGTTTGCAGGCTTTTGCCCTCATCAACGGTGATCACACCGTCCTTGCCAACTTTGCTCATGGCATCAGCCAGCAGGTCACCAATCTCGCGGTCGTTGTTGCTCGCGATGGTAGCCACATTTGCCATGGCTTCCTGGTCTTTGACCTTCGTCGCCATCTTGTGCAGCTTTTCGGTCAGATCAGACACGGCAGTTTCGATTCCGGTCTTCATCTGGATCGGATTGACTCCGGCAACGACAGCTTTCAGGCCCTCGTTGAAGATCGCTTCAGCCATCACGGTAGCTGTTGTCGTTCCATCACCGGCAACATCGCTGGTTTTGCTCGCGACTTCGCGAACCATGCGGGCGCCCATGTTTTCGTAGACGTCTTCAAGGTCGATTTCCTTGGCAACGGTTACACCATCTTTGGTGACAGTAGGGCTGCCGAAACTCTTCTGAAGAATCACATTGCGGCCCTTTGGACCGAGCGTGACTTTCACAGTGCGGGCAAGTTTGGAAACTCCGCGGCGAATCGCTTCGCGGGCCTCTTGGTCAAATGCAATGATCTTAGGCATGGTCTTTCTTATTTTGTGTTGTAAATGTCAGTGGGACAAAAGACAGGAATTGCTGGCGGGCGGCAAACTCTACCCGACAACCGCGAGAACGTCGTCCTCACGCATCAGCAGATACTCGACATCGTCAATTTCGACCTGTTCGCCGGCATAGCTGCTGAACAGGACGACGTCGCCATTGTTCAACTGGCTTTCTGCACGAGACCCGTCGTCAAGCAAACGACCGCTGCCAACAGCAACGACGGTACCTCTGGCTGGCTTTTCGCGAGCGGAATCGGGAAGAACGATTCCGCCGGCAGTGGTCTCTTCACTCTCGACTCGCTTGACGACGATTCGCTCGCCCATGGGTTGAAGTCGAATCTTGGACTGTTTTTTGGTGGCCGTTGCCATCGGTGGAGTACCTCTCTGTGAGAGCGGGAAATTTAGGTCTGTCTTATCGAATATCTCGTGCCCGGAATGCCACCAGGTCCCAGAACGCGTCTGACCCGGCAAACAAGCCGCACCAGACCATCGCCGGGTTGAACTGGACGTTCAGCGCACGATTGGCAGTCAACTGCAATGCCTGCCCCTGTGTAGCAACCCGCGTGCCATTGGTGAAAATGTTTTGCAAGTCTTTGCTATCATTGGGTTTGCTGCGATCGGTGCGTGGCCTGTCTGAAAGCCGCGTTCCAAATTGGCAGGCAATGAACCGTTTTCGAACATGGTCGTTCGAGCACAGTTGCGGGCAGTGCTGGGGTATCCCGGCCCGGTTGTGTGCTCCGAAATGTTGCACCAATGCGGCTCTGGCCAGCGACGTGACTCGCTTGGGCAGGTTAGCAAACCGTGTTCAAGCCAGGCGGGAATTGCGTTTTTTGTCAGATTGAGGTGTCCGGGGTACCTCGCAGTCTGGCAATCGACGATTTGATTGTCTTTCCTGACTTCAGGGTCACCGACGCAAATTCGGTCGGCGGCAAACGGGGCTCCAGGCGAACGGGGCTGCAGGCCAACCGTAACCGGTCAGAACGCCTGAAGAGTCGGAGTCACCATGTGCCAAGCGGTTTGAAGAGGCTCTCCGGCAGAGCGAATTCTGCCGGTATCAAGCGTCTGTTCACGCTTTGGCTGCCTTAACCACAGCCTCGCTGGTGATATTGAAATGCTTGTAGACTTCACTGTAGGGGCCGCTGGCACCGTACCCATGCATGCCGACAAATTTTCCGTCAAGTCCCAGCCATCGGTCCCAGGACATGCGTAGGCCTGCTTCCACGGCAACGCGATTTGTCACTTCTTTGGGCAGGACTTGCTGCTGGTATTCAGGGTCCTGATCCGCGAAAAGGTCAAGCGAGGGCATGCTGACAACACGCACTTTCATGCCATCGTCGGCAAGGGTTTGAGCTGCTTCGACGCAAAGTCCCAATTCGCTACCACTGCCCATCAGGATGACGTCGGGCGTTCCCTCGCAATCGGCGAGGATATAACCGCCTTTGCTGCAGAGTGCGGCTGGGGCGTAAGTGCTTCGATCCAAGGTTGCCATGTTTTGTCTTGAGAGTACAAACGCGCTGGGATGGGAATTCATTGCCATCGCCGTCCGGTAACATTCCGCAACTTCATTGGCATCACCGGGGCGGAAAACGTAGAGTCCGGGGATGGCGCGGCAGGCGGACAAATGCTCAACCGGTTGGTGCGTCGGGCCATCCTCCCCCACACCAATGGAATCGTGCGTGAGAATGTAGATCACAGGTTGATGCATGATGCTGGCCAAACGCATGCCGGCACGCATGTAGTCGGTAAATACGAAGAAAGTGGCCGCATAAGATCGCAGGCCGGACAGTGACAAGCCGTTGGCAATTCCGGCCATGGCGTGTTCGCGGATACCAAAATGGAGATTGCGTCCACCATAGTTGCCGGGGAGGAAATCACCCGCATTTTCGAAAGTCAGATTTGACTTGTTGCTGGGCGCCAAGTCGGCTGATCCACCGATCATGAAGGGGATCTTTGCAGCAATTGAGTTGAGGACTTTTCCGCTACTGTTGCGAGTAGCATCGCCTTTTTCGCTGGCTTCGAAAGATGGAATGTCAGCATCCCAGCCTTCGGGTAGTTCACCATCAAACATCGATTGCAGTTCTTTGGCTTTTTCTGGATGGGCAGCCTGATACGCGGTCCAGACTTCTGACCACGCTGCGTAGGAATCGGCGCCACGCTGACCGACATTGTCAGCGAAATGTTCGCGAACACCCTCGGGAACGTAAAACTTTTCATCTGCAGGCAGGCCGTAATTCTCCTTGGCAAGTGCAATTTCGTCCCATCCCAGGGGGGCGCCGTGTGCACCGTGGGTGTCCTGCTTGTTTGGAGCACCAAAGCCGATGATGCTTTTCACGATGATCAGGGTTGGTTTGCTGCTGCATGCTTTGAAGTTGTCGATTGCGGCTTTCAGGGCAGCAAGATCATTTGCATCATCAACCGTGACCACATTCCAGCCGAGGCCTTCAAAACGTTCGCCGACGTTTTCGCTGAAAGCAAGGTCCGTGTCACCTTCGATGGTGATGTGGTTGTCGTCGTAAAGCCAACAGAGGTTGTCGAGTTGCAAGTGTCCAGCCAGAGAGGCGGCTTCGCAGGCAACACCTTCCATCAAATCACCGTCACTGCAAACAGCGTAAACGTCGTAATCAAACAGCGTGTGTTCATCGGTGTTATAGTTTTCGGCCAGCCACTTCTGAGCCATGGACATGCCCACAGCATTGCTGACTCCTGCGCCCAGCGGTCCCGTGGTCGTTTCTATCCCGGCTGCTTCACCGAATTCGGGGTGTCCTGCACATGGGCTGCCGATCTGTCGAAAATTCTTGATGTCATCGAGCTTGATTGCCAGATCGCTGGTGGGTTGTCCCTTTTGGTCGGTTGCCTTGACCGAGCTCAGGTGCAGCACGCTGTAAAGGAGCATGGATGCGTGACCGCAGGAGAGGATGAAGCGATCACGTGCCGGCCAGTTCGGTTGCGCCGGATCATATTTCATCGAGTGGTTGAAGAGCTGGTAAGCCACCGGTGCCAACGCCATCGGCGTGCCTGGATGTCCGCTGTTTGCTGTCTGTACAGCGTCCATGCTGAGGGTGCGGATGGTGTCGACGGAAAGTTTTTCGATGTCGGTCGATGCTACGCTCATCAGCGTGTTCACTCGCGTGGTGAGGGGCGGTTGATAGTTTTCTTTCTCGCAAAATCGTACTGTCACCGGCGATTTGTCGAAAGGGGCAAGAGGAAGTCGGAGGCCTCATCTGAATCCCGAACATCGCCCCTTTCCGCCTTGTCCGGATCTTGGGCCGGACCCGTTCCCCTCAGCGGAGGCGTTTGATCGGATTTTCAGCTCTTGAGATTCCAGTGGGGCATCGTTTGAAGCAATTTTTGTTCGGTCAAATCGAATTTCAATGGCGTCAGAGTTGCGTTGCCCCGGCGCAATTCGGTCACGTCCGCCGGTTCTTGCGGCGGTTCTCTTGGTTGGGAAGAGAGTGCCCAGATCTATTCCCTCCCTTCCGGATGCTTTCGTAGGTCGTAGCTGTGTCCGTACTGAGCAAGCCCCATCGGCACAATTTTAAGGTCTCGCGGAGCTTCGGTTGCGGCGGTGGGAATATTCAAGTTGAACAGGCCACCATTGGATTCGGGTTGTTTGACAATTCCGCCGATGACGTTGCGTGCGATCACTGCTGCGGACTGGAAATCCGGGTCCTCTGAGTACTCGAGAGATACTGCCACGCTGGTCAATCCAAAAAATGCGCCCTCAATTGCTGCTGCAACGGTTCCGCTGTAAAGCACGTTAATGCCGGCATTGAGGCCGTTGTTGATCCCGCTGACGACGAGGTCGACCGGGGATTCTCTGAGTAATTCACCAATGGAAAGCTTGACGCAGTCGGCTGGGGAGCCATCGACCGCCCAGGCCCAGTGTCGTCCATCACGATGAATCGACTTGCAGGTGAGCGGGGTCAGGAAGGTGATCGAGTGACCAACGCCGCTCTGTTCGGTCGCGGGAGCGACCACAATTACCTCTCCCAAGTGACGCAGTTGCTGTTCAAGCGCCGCCAGTCCGGGGGCGAAAACGCCGTCATCGTTGGTCAGCAGGATGCGCATTTGGTTTCTCCCTCGGGAAGTTCGTTCTCTGGGTTTGCAAGCCGTTTTTCTCGATCGGTTTGAGATCGGACAGGTTCGGGCAGGATACTGGCTGGAGACGCAGCAGCAATGGATGCAGATCGCCCAGTGGTTTTTCCTGAATCCTGATTCTGAGTTCCTTCTGCTCCTGAACTCGGGCGTGAGCCACAAGTGATTTTGGCAAGTTGGGAAGCCGTTCCGGGGGTTAGCTGGCCGGGGGTTAGCTGGCCGAAATGTCCTGATGGGCCGCACATCTCTTGATATCTTGTGGAAATATCCTACCCACGCGATCGAGCCGGGTGGTGATCCATGCGTTTGCTTTCACGTGGTCGAATCGTCCCCTTGGGGATTTATCCTTCATTTTCTAAACTTCGGGATTGATTCCTGCGACACCTCTGACGACAGCGGTGATTGGCACGTGCGATCTAACTACTCAGCGGAGAGCATCTTGGCAGATAGTCCAGCCCAGCATTTGACTGAACAGAAGATCGTTGTACTTGACTTCGGTTCCCAGTATGCACAGCTGATCGCAAGGCGTGTTCGCGAGCAGAATGTGTATTGCCAGATCCTTCGCCACGATATTCCTGCCCAGCGTCTGGCAGAACTTGCCCCGAAAGGCATCATCCTGTCGGGTGGACCTGCAAGTGTGTACGAAGACAACGCACCACGGTGCGATCCTGAATTGTTCCGCCTCGGAATACCCGTGCTCGGCATCTGCTACGGAATGCAGCTGACATGTGATGCTTTGGGTGGCAATGTGGACAACGCCCCATCGCGGGAATATGGCCCAGCGACCTGTCAGATCGAGAAGGCAGCAGAGTTGTTTGATGGCCTGCCTGACGAGATGGATGTGTGGATGAGCCACGGCGATCAGATTTCGTCAGTGAGTTCCGATTTTGAGGTGCTCGCCAAAACCAGTACCTGTCCATTCGCTGCGATTCGGCATCGTGAGTTGCCCGTGTTTGGATTGCAATTCCACCCGGAAGTGACGCACACACCTATGGGCGGCAGATTACTGGAAAATTTTGTGATCGGTGTTTGTGGTTGCAAGCAGACCTGGCACCTCGGCGACTTTGCGGCTGCGAGCATCGATCGGATCCGGGAACAGGTTGGTAATCGTCGCGTGATTTGTGGCCTCAGTGGAGGTGTTGATTCCAGTGTGGTTGCGGCTTTGCTCTACAAGGCGATCGGGCCACAGCTTTCCTGCATCCTCGTTGATAATGGGCTGCTGCGAAAAAATGAACAGGCGATCGTGATTCGCGAGTTCAGCGATCACTTCAAGACGGATCTGCATGTCGTTGATGGCGAAGACAGATTCATGTCGACACTCGCGGGAATATCCGAACCGCAGGAAAAACGTCGACGCATCGGTCACGCTTTCATTGAGTGTTTCAAGCAGGAAGCCGAAGCCATTGAAGATGCCGCTTTTCTTGCACAGGGGACGTTGTATCCTGACGTTATCGAAAGCGGTGCGGACCCTGATGGTCCTGCTGCGACCATCAAACTGCACCATAATGTTGGTGGCCTTCCTGAGGAACTCGGGTTTGAACTGATCGAACCTCTGCGTGATCTGTTCAAGGACGAAGTGCGCCGTCTTGGGCTCGAACTGGGACTGCCAGAATCACTCGTCTGGCGCCACCCGTTCCCTGGTCCCGGGCTGGCAGTCCGCTGTCTGGGCGAGATCACGCGTGAGAAGCTCGATGTGTTGCGTGAGGCTGATGCAATCGTTGTGGAGGAGATTGAAAACGCTGGCCTGTATCGCCAGACAAGTCAGTCCTTCGCTGTTCTGTTGCCGGTGCAAAGCGTGGGCGTGATGGGTGATGCACGTACCTATGAAAACGCGGTTGCTATCAGGAGTGTTGATACAAACGATTTCATGACAGCTGACTGGAGTCGATTGCCATATGACCTGCTTGCTCGAATGAGTTCCAGGATCATCAACGAGGTCAAAGGAGTCAATCGAGTCTGTTATGACATAAGCAGCAAACCACCAGCAACGATCGAGTGGGAGTGATCGGGTTGACGCGGATGTTACCCACTCAAATCATCCAAAATGCATTCCGCTGTCATCGTTGCAAGTGAATCACTGATTTCAAATCCCCGCTTTCAATTACCTACTTGATGGTTGTTCCATGTCCCGTCAATACATTTACCAAGTCGAGAATCTGACCAAGAAGCACGGCCAAAGAGTTGTGTTGGATGATATCTGGTTGGCCTTCTACCCAGGCGCAAAAATTGGTGTCTTGGGACCCAATGGAGCCGGTAAGTCGACGCTGTTGAGAATCATGGCGGGTCAGGATACCGAGTTCGAGGGCGTTGCGCGGTTGGGAAATGGTTTTACAGTGGGTTACCTTGAACAGGAGCCGCCGCTGGACGAGACCAAAACTGTCTTCGAGAATGTCCAGCTTGCGGTTGCCGAGCGACAGGCGATTCTTGATCGCTACAACGAAATCAGCATGCTGCTTGGTGAAGTCACTGACGATGAACAAATGCAGAAGCTTTGCGACGAAATGGCAAAGCTGCAGGACACCATCGATGCAAATAACTTGTGGGAGTTGGACCGCCAAGTCGAAATGTCCATGGCGGTCATGAATCTGCCGCCGGGGGACTCGGACGTCACCAAACTTTCCGGGGGAGAGCGGCGCCGGGTAGCACTTTGCCAATTGATGATTCGGCAGCCTGACCTGTTGTTGCTCGACGAACCTACCAACCATCTTGATGCCGAAAGTGTTTCCTGGCTCGAACAGCACCTGGCTCAGTATCCCGGAACAGTTGTGGCTGTGACTCACGATCGCTATTTCCTCGACAATGTTGCCCAATGGATCCTTGAGATTGATCGTGGTCAGGGTATCCCTTTTGAAGGGAATTACACGGCGTGGCTGGAAGCTCGAGAGAAACGGATGAAAATCGAGCAGAGGCAGCAACAGGCCCGGCAGCGGACGTTGGCTCGCGAATTGGAGTGGATTCGAATGAGTCCCAAAGCCCGGCAGGCCAAAAGCAAGGCGAGGATTCGTTCATACGAAGAATTGTCAGCCCAGACATTTGAAGATCGCCCCGATGATCTGGAAATCCAGATTCCCTCTGGAAAACATCTGGGAGAGCTGGTGATCGAGGCGAATGGAATCCACAAGGCCTTCGGAGATAAGGTTTTGATGGATGATTTGAGTTTCCGGCTGCCAGCTGGGGGGATTGTGGGCGTGATCGGGCCCAACGGCGCTGGCAAAACGACACTCTTCAGAATGTTGACAGGTCAGGAACAGCCGGATCGGGGCCAGTTCCGAGTCGGGGATACCGTTGATCTCGGGTATGTGGACCAGAGTCGCGATTCCCTGTCACCCGACAACACCGTGTTTCAGGAAATCAGTGGCGGCACCGAAACCATTGTGATGGGCGGTCGCAACGTCGCTTCCAGGGCCTATGTCGCGCGATTCAATTTCAAGGGGTCAGATCAGGAAAAAAAGGTCGGCACCTTGTCCGGTGGTGAGCGGAATCGAGTGCATCTGGCAAAGTTGCTGCGGCAGGGCTGCAACGTACTGCTGTTGGATGAGCCGACGAATGATCTTGATGTTGATACGTTGCGGGCGCTCGAAGAAGCGATCGCCAACTTTGCCGGTTGCGTGGTGGTCACAAGTCACGACCGCTGGTTCCTGGATCGACTGGCGACTCATATCCTTGCGTTTGAAGGAGATGGGAAACTGCCCTGGTGTGAAGGGAATTTCGATACCTATGAAAGAAATCTACGTGAACGCATGGGAGACGACCCCGACGATGACAGTGTTTCCAGACGTGCCAAATACAAAAGTATCCACGCGGGATGATTGGCATGAAGGACAGACTGAGACTTGCCCATTTCAAGAAATGCACATGGCTTTAGAAATGCACATGGCTTTAGAAATGCACAGGGCTTTAGAAATGCACAGGGCTTTAGAAATGCACAGGGGTGACCTGAGTCCGGTCCTTCGCGATAAGATGTAGGATCAGCCACAATTGTCGGACTCGCATTTGCAGGCCAAAATCCTTGAGACGGTTTTGCCAATTCCTTCCCTTTCAATCATCAACCGAATATCTGAATTTTACTCCAACGGAACTAGAGAACCATGACGATTCTTCGTATCGGAACCAACGAAAAATACTCAGAAGGCTGGGCTGCTGCCTTTGGTAGCGGCAAAAAGAAGACGGGAAAGAAGGCCGCCAAGAAGACTTCAAAGAAGGCCGCCAAGAAGACGTCTAAGAAAGCCGCCAAGAAAAAAACAGCTGCCAAACGAGGTAAAAAGTAATCTTTGGCTGGATGCTGTTGATGAGTTCATGCTGACCTTGCTTCCTACCCTCACTCATTTTGTTTGATGTCAAACACCCCGCCACCCGAAAAATTGAGCGAAACGCTTCATCGCTTGGCGGGGTACATGAATTTTTCATCAGGCGCCAGTGATCCTTCGATCATGGCTGCCTGGAACACGGTCTTCGATATCGCCAGTGCCGGTGATCCATTGACTGGGCCTGCGGCTTGGTTGGTTGTCAAAGATTGGATTGAGGAGACGCTGCAAAAGCTTCAAGAGGATGAAGTTGCGTTTCGGGATTGCGAGCAGGCTTCGCGGCTTGCTTCTCTGTTGTGGAGTGAATTGCTTCCTGCGTATCTCGATTTCCATCGGGACCTGTTGTTCCATCAGGTGCCTGAGATGTTGTTCAATGGTTTCTTCATGGCCAGAGCGGCAGATGCACTCTTGGCGGTTGGTTTGAGGGGTGATGATCAGCAGGTTGTTCGCGCAGCGATTGATCGACTTGATGATTTTGTCGGGTATCGCCCGGTTGCGATGTTGGAAAATCGCACTTGCCAACCTTACCGGCATGAATTTGTATGCCCTGTTCCACTCTATGTAAAAGATGCTGGCATTTCGGCTGGGCCTTATCGCGAGATCATTGAACTGGCGATCGGGAAATTGGCAACGACTGCAGACGATGTGTTGCGTTCAGCTTCTTTCGATTTGGAACGTGTCGAGGAGATCGCCATTGATCCCCGGGCTTATGACTTCGACCATCCCGTCAACCGCCGGCCAAATTATCATTTCGGGGGGTGGGATGAACGTTCGATTTCACAGGATGGGTTCTATCACCGGTTTGTTCTCAGGCAAGTTACGCTCGATTCGCTTTTGAAGCGTGCAGCCGGCAAGACCGGTGTAGAACGTCGTGAAAAGGTTGACGAAGCAGCGTGTGTGCTGGCGGGAACCATGCTGA
Source organism: Rubripirellula sp. (assembly GCA_012270065.1). Classification (GTDB taxonomy): domain Bacteria; phylum Planctomycetota; class Planctomycetia; order Pirellulales; family Pirellulaceae; genus Rubripirellula. The sequence goes on from JAAXJB010000032.1 coordinate 54,469, forward strand.
TGGCATCGGGGATCACTGGTTGGGGGCCGGGAGCTTACACCAGTGATATCACGTTGGGCGGATTGATGAAGCCGATTGCGGCTTATCGCGATGCGTACTACGAAGATTCCATGAAGCAAATCGGCGGTGAGCATGCTGAGCGTCTCGAGAGTGAGCAGAAGCTGCGACGCCAGCCTTTTGGCGCAGCAAGGCAACACTTGAACGCCGCTCTCGCTGAGCGTCGCGCTGCTCAACTGCAGCATGTGCAGTTGGCTCGACTTTATGCCCGCATGGGCTATCCTGATGCAGCCAAGCGGCAAACTGATACGGTCTCGGCAGCATCCGCCCGAATGATGTGTCGCATCGACTGTCTCATGACCTTGGGGCTGCGAGCGATCAGAGCGGGCGATTTGGATGCTGCTGTCAAGGTGCCCGCTGTCGCCTTCGATCTGATGAAACGGGCAATTGAATGCGGAGCGTTGATTGATCCGTGGGACATTCTTGCCAATGGAGGCAATTTCAGTCTTTATGCCGGACCCGAGAGCGGTGTGCACGATTCCCGCGTTGATGACATGCTGTATCTCGTTGAGCAGGTTTTCGGCTACACGGCCAGAGTCTGGAGCGAGGCAGCGGCACGCAATGACCAGGCTGCGTACAGCGAAATGGATAACCGCTATCGGGAGATGGCCGAGTGGTGGCGTGTTTACGCGGCACACACGGTCGAGTCCATCGAAGCCGCTGATCCATTGGAGTCGTATGAATCGGCGAAGTTGGTTGCTCGTGCTTTAAGGCTCTGGCACGAGGGCGGAGCAGAAGCAGGCAATGTTGCTTTTTGGGCGCCCCATGCCGATCTTTTTGATTCTCCCAGAGCGTATGCGCTGGTGATTTCAGCATTGCTGGAACGTCGCGATTTTGTGCCCGCGATGGCTTTGCTCGTGCACTGGCTGAGTAATGCTGAGCGTGTGGGGCTGCGGCTGGGTGGGAGTTCTTTGCCGAGGCTTTCCGAACGCTGGCTATTGCATCTACGTCAGTCTGCCAGCGGTGAGCCTGATGAGTTTGGGGAATCTTCGCTCAACCAGGATGTTGATGGAGACACGGCTGCCATCTGGCCACTGGTCCGGAAGATGTTTGATTATTTTGAGGCCAATGCCGAGGAATTCTGGGCCGCTCCGAGTTTCATGCTTGGTGAAAAACAGAAGAAACCACGAGATTGGGATCGGGAGTTGACCGCGGCTGATTCCGAAGATGGAGACGCTGGCGAAGGTCTTTATGACGCGGCTTACGAGGGTGTCACCTATCGAGACACCACCGATGATGGCAACGAAGGGTCAGTGTTCGGTTTTGGGGAAGAGCCTGGGCATGATGCGCTGGAGGCAGAGTCCAAGAGGCTGATTGAACATCTCAATTTCATGCAGTCGCTGGCTCGGATGTGGGCAGTCGCAGCAGACATTGCAGTGGCCGACCAGGATGAGTCTGATCTGCAGGATCGTCTCGGTTCGCTTCAGTCGTGGGCAAGACGGGCAAAAGAAAATCGCATCGGTTTGCTGGAGTTGCTTGATTCCGTGCGTGAGTTTCCCATGGCGCCAGCAGGTACCGACAAGGAATCGATGCGCAGCTACGACCGTCGCAGGGTGCTGCGTGACTCATTGATGGAACGGATCATCGGCACGGCTGTCGAAATGTCAGACTCGCGGCGTCTGATCAGCGGTGCCCTGCTTGCTTTGTCGGGTGAGAAATCGAACCCACTCGCCGAAGAAGAAATGGTGGAAGACGACGCACAGGCAGTTCGTATGTTCGGCGCTCTGATTGCCAGTGATCAGGATCGGGTTCGTGAGTTGTTTCCCCCGTTTCTGGATGCGTTGCGTGATAAGAACCTTCTCTATATCCCGCTCTCCAGAGGAGGAGATCCTGTCAAGATTTATGTCGCCCGGCTACGGCAACGGGTGCTGCGACACCTGATGCACTGGTTGCCCCGCCGCGGTTTGCTTGTTGAGACCTGCCGGTTGATCGAGACGGCACGAGAGATGGAAACAAGTAACCCGATCGGAGCAGGGGCTGTAACTGAATTCGATGGTCTGTTTCGTGCCGGATTCCGTTCGCTTGTTGCATCGCTGGTCGAGTCGGTCCGGCAAAGTGCATTGAATGACCTTCGGGCGGCAGCCCAGGAAGATTCCACGACGGAAGAAATCGATGCTTCTGGAAGTGATGATAAACAGGTTCAGGATGAGCGGACCAAAAAGCTTCCGCAGGAAGAAATTGTCACGGGGGCTGGAAAAAGTGATGGCAAGGACCGGGCTGATCAGTTGGACGTCGTTCAAACCTCCGGGCCCGATGAGGTCGATTGTGCCGAAACGCTCGTGCCGTTTCTTGAAAGAGTGGCTGAGACCATGCTGGGAAGCTGGTTGGCACACAGCCAGACCCTGCGATTGTCTCCATTGGAATCTGTCATTGATCCACAAAAATGGAAACAGCTTGTTGCCTTTGTCAAGGATTATGGAGATCCGGTCTTTACGCAGATGTTTCTCCAGTTGGGCAATGTTCGCGCGATTTTGCATCAGGGGGTGTCGCAATGGCTGACACGTGCCATGGAAGAAGGCGAAGATCATCTTGCTGATACGAGATTGGTTGAGGATCTCGAGAATGGATTTCTGCAGGTTGCAGAAGCAGATCGATGGATGACGCTCGTTTATGAAGCTTTGATTGATCACCATACCGAGTACCTTGATTACAACAGTACGACAACCCAGAGTGATCGTGGTGAACTGGTTTACATGTTTCTCGATTTCCTGCGGTTGCGTGTCAAGTACGAACGCATTGCCTGGAATCTGAAGCCAGTGATGTGGGCGCACGAAGTGCTGGTGCGAAGCGGTTTGGAAAAAGCGGCGATCATGTGGCGGCGCAGCCTGAGTGAACGCATTGGGGCAGAAGCAGATGTTTACGTCCAGCGGCTCCGACAGTTGCAGACAGAGTATGCGATGCGAATGCCCACGGTAGCGGATCGCATTCTGGAACGGTTCGTGCAGCCCATGACCATCGACCGCATGCGTGCCCTGGTGGGACCCGCGATGCGGGATGCCGAAGAGAATCGGGATAGCCGGTCCTTTGAATTGTTGGAACAGGAGGCTGAATTGTTGACACGACATCCCACCGGTGTTGGCCTCGATGTTCCTGCGTGGTTGGATGCGCTTGAGGAAGAGGTCGAGCAGCTAGCAAAACGCAGAGCCAGTAGCGAAATCGACCCGCAGTCGCTGATGACCATCTCGATTGTCCCGCTTTCACTCGATGAATTGAATGAGCAGCTCAATCAAGCTACCCGTCAGGGACGCCGTTTGCCGCACATGAAATGAGGCCAGATTGGGTGATTTCATCGGATATTGGGCTGCTCAATCTTTACAACCGACGCCATACAAAACATACTGCCGCCTCCGGGTTCCAAACTTTTCCTGTTCACGCAGCCAGCCACGGATGAATACGCTTGCAATCAGTCAGCTCTCCACGCTTCGTTGGGCATTCGAAGAAGATGTTCATGCTTACGCTGGACGGGGGTTTGATGGTATCGGAATTTACCGCCCCAAGTTGGAAGATTTCGGCATTGAACGCGCCGTTGATTTATTGGCAGAATCTGAGCTCGAGGTGACTTCACTGTCATGGGCAGGCGGTTTCACTGGCAGCGATGGTCGTGCCTATGAGGAGGCCGTGATCGATGCTGTCAATGCGGTGCGCGATGCAGCAACTCTGCGGGCAGAAACATTGATTGTGCTTGCTGGTGGTCGTAACAACCACATTCGCAATCACGCCAAAAGAACTCTTTGTGATGCGTTGAAGGAGATTGCTGAAGTCGCTGAGGATTTTGGTGTTCGCCTTTCGATCGAACCCATTCATCCTGGCTGCGGGCATGAATGGTCGTTTGTGAACGATCTGCAATCCACGCTCGACATTATCGAAGCAGTCAATAGCCCACAATTGGGGATTGTGCTTGATACCTATCATGTCGGCATGGATGAAGAAGTCGTTCGTTGGTTGCCTGATGTGATCCCCTACCTTCATCTGGTGCAACTTGGAGATGCACGGCATTCGCCATTGGGCGAGATGAACCGTTGTCTTCTGGGAGAGGGATGTGTGCCTTTGCGAACCCTTCTTGGGACGCTCCGCGACTACGATTACCGAGGGCCGTTTGAGGTGGAGTTGATCGGGGAAGATGTTGAGACACTCTCGTACGAGCAGTTGCTTGATCATGCGAGAGATTTCACCGATCAGGCTTTGGGGCCAGTTGAGCAGAACTGAAAGTCATTTCAGAGTATTGTGGTTTGCCAGCCGTCGCAGGGTGTGTAAGCCGCTCATGAGTTGCTCCCTAACCCCATCTGATGAGCTGATGATCAGTCTGGCACCCTGGTTGCATGACGGAAGTAACCCATGCTGAAGTGGCACAGTGGCGCCGCGGATCCACGTCGTCTTGAGCAGGCGTCATTGAAGCTTTGGGGTCATCGACGCGTTGCGTTTTCGCTGCTGCGTCCCGAAGCATGGTCAGGAACCGAGCGTGCGCGAGCGGGGAACAGCGGAATCCGCTGATCTTCCGGCAGAAGCTTGCGATTGACGCGTTCAGGGTCCTCTCTGCTCCATGTTTCTCGCATTTTGGGCGCGTGGACTTGTCGTAGCAGCGGGCCGTCATGCCACGTACACTGGAAGCACTTGGGTTTCCAGCGTCGAGTCGGAAGCTGGTGTTCGTGTTTGATCAGACGCCATGCCCGTACGTGGAAGCGTTGCTTGACTTTACACCAGTCATAGAAGATCACCTGTTGAAACACTTCACGGCCGTTTTCGTCCAGAAAGTGGTTCAATTCGATAAGATCAACTTGGGCTCTTGTGATGTTCGGGTCATGCGTACCACTTGTCCCTCCAGAGCCTGCCCAGAGTAACAACACCGGAACGAATCTGTAGGACAACACCATGGCACGATTTCCTGGAGCGGAGAGTACTTTTGGTCTGTGACAGAGGTGCCACTGGGCTTTTGCGCAATGACTCCACATTGGTTACCGGTAGCAAGGTTTGGTGTGATGGGTAAAGACCACTTTTTTAAAAACGCTGATTGGCCGGTTGTCCTGGGGATACTCCTTGCGTTGGCTGTGAATTACGCCTGCAGTCGATCGGCTGATGGGCAGGTTCCTCGCAAGCTAGCGTTAAGCAGGCTTCCTGCGCCACCAGCTGAGCTTCAGAAGTTGTTGGCAGCCGGGCGTGTCCGGTTTGAGGTGGGGCCGAGGAAAACATCTGGTGATGCCCGCATCATTGGCGAAACCCGTTACGAAATTTCGTACCGCTACAAGAGTCAGGCGACGTGGCGTCTGTCTCAGGATCCGCAAGGCATGAGAGTTCTTGCCGTGAACGTTGTTTTCAGAGATGTGCAATGGTATCCAAAGCATGTGATTTGGTTGCGTAATCAGCCGGATACCGAACTCTTCTGGTCGGATCCAATCTTGCTGCATGAAATTGACCATCTGCGGATTTCGACTGATCCCGGATTCGCCAAGCGATTTGCTGAGTTACTTGAGAAGCGGCGCGTCATTCGTCATACACTGCTTGCAGGCGAATTCGCGGGGCGCGAGTTAACTGACCGGCTTGTTGAGCAGGAGGTTCAGAAGGTATTCGAAGAGGTGACTGACTTGATCGCTATCCGATACCGTGAGTTGGATCGCGAAACACTTCATGGTCGCAAGCCATTGCCAACCAGTTCACGCCTTTATGATCTGTTACGGTCCAAGGCAGAATCTGGCTCATTGAATTCGGATGGAAACACATCAGGTAACCAGTGATCTTCTGGCAGTGCAGGAAGACTTTTGGTCGGCTGCGGATTGGAATGCGAAGGGGGATGACGCGGGGCGTGTCCGTGACGGCAGATGGCAAATGATTCAGCCATTCAGTCACTGAGCGGTAGCCAGAGTCACTG
>JAAXJB010000032.1:60488-87458 GCA_012270065.1 Rubripirellula sp.
GGCTGGGTTGGAAAAGCACTCCCAAACCGAGCAACGCTCACGATCAGTGGTTGGTTGTGACTGGAGAACTTGTCCTGTCTTGGTTCCGCAGGGTTGGCTCAGGATAGGGTTGGCTCAAGATTCGGGCAGCCCGGGAATTCGGCGTCGACAGAATGACAGGATCTGCTCGTTTCGTGGGTCTTCAGGGCTATGGGCTTGACCGACTCTCATGGTAAAGTCTGTGCTCACCGTGGCGTTCACGTCCCGTTCCTACTTACCTGTTTGGCAAAGCGACCTGATGTCTGTCGATAAATACTCTGTCTGCCCGTGCGGCACTGGAAAGAAAATCAAATTCTGCTGCAAGGAATCGGTATCTGAGCTGGATGCTGTGATGAGTATGGTCGAGGGTGGACAGGTGGTTCCTGCACTTGATCAATTGTCATCGATTCTGGAAGAGCACCCCAACGCCGCTTGGGCGCTGGCAATCCGAGGTCGACTGCTGTTGGATTTGAGGGAGTACGAACTGTTGAGTGAAAACGCAGAGCGTTTCATTCGGTTGCAGCCGAGTAACCCTCTTGCTTTGACTCAGCGAGCTGCTGCCAAGCTTTTTCATGGTGAGGTGGAGGATGCAACTGCATCGATGCTTGAGGCTCTCACTGAAAGTGGCAGTGAGGTTGATTCCTTTGTTCTTGATGTGTCGTCTGTTTTGGCTTATTCGTTGGCGCAGCGCGGTATCTTTTTGACGGCTCGCGTCTACGCAACACTCTCGATCATGGCCACTGGGTATGAGGGAGGGCAGGCGGCTGTTTCAGTGCTGGGCCAGATGAATTCCGCACCGACGATCAATCAGTTGATGAAAACCGTTCCGCAAGCGATCACGCGTCCGACTGACGCTCAGTGGGGAGAACGGTACGACGAGGCGGCCAATCTTCTGCGCAATAACAAAATCGATCTTGCTGAATCCAAATTTGAGTCTCTGCGGCGGACGGTTCCAAATGAACCGGCAATCCTGTCCGGCCTTTTGACATGTGCGATCTGGCGTGGAAACACGGATGCCCAGTCTGAATTGCTGCTGAAGTTATCCGAGTGTGAGTCGCTGGATTTTGAAACGCGGGTTCGGAATCGTGCCATGTCTGCGTTGGTCAACCCGACCTCCGCCGAAATCTCGATTCCGATCATGAAAATGTATGCCGAGGTTGATAACCCCGATCAGATCGAAATGTCGCTGTTGGCGAGTTCCCGGTTTGTGGCGTTGCCACCGGATCTCCTGGCAGGAATGCGGACTACGGAAGATGAGGTGCCACCCAAGGCCGCATTCCAGATGCTTGATCGCGACAAGCCAGAGAAACTGGATGTTCTTCCTCCAATCGACGAAGTTCCGGAAGCTCTTGCTCTGGTATTCGTCTACGGAAAACAAACCGACCGTGAGGCAAGACTGGAACTCCTTGATATCCGCAAGCCACTCCTTGATGAGGTCAAGGAATGTGTGCAGGATGCTGTTGGCGATTTGGAGTTGAACGAAATCAAGGGCGACTTGCTGCCGATGCTGGTTGCTTGCCAGCCAGCGGTAGCCATGGTGCGTTTTCAGGCGAAGCCTGCCGAGGCTGAAAAACTTCAGAGCGAGTTGATGGCTGCACGAATGCCACATGCCATTACCGCAATGGAGACACCAATGCTCGATGGCGGATCGCTCGCATCAACCTGCGAAGATGATTCCAAGTTGTTCGAAAGAACTGTCATGATGCGACTTGTGGAACAATATGATGCCCTGGTTGCAAAGGGACAGGGAATCATTGATGAGGCGTACAGACTCGCCAAAATCGAACCGCTGCCGATGCTCAAGCCGCAGTCAGGTGATGTTGAAAATCTGGCAAATGAGGATCTTAATCGTGTCGACTGCTCAGATCTCGATGCGGACGCTCTGATCTATCTCTTGCAACGTGCCCAGCAGGTTTCGGCAACTCCAGCGGTCCGTCGGGTTGCAAAGCAATTGATCGGGACTGATCTCAGCGAGGAACAGAAACCGGCCCGAATGCTGGCTTACATGACTTTGATCAATGCAGCGGAAGGTAATGAGCAGGCTCTTGAACTGATGGATGAAGCAAAAGCCTTCGCTCAAGCCAACGAGATTCCTATCGCGAACCTTCTTTTGAGTGAGGTGGGTTTGCGTCTTTCAGCAGGAGATGGGCCCGGTTTCCAAAATGCAGTGGAGACGTTGTCACGTCAGTACGGAAATGATCCCGAAGTGATGGCAAAATTGCAGCAGACACTGATGGCTTATGGTTTGATTGGACCTGACGGGGCACCACGACAGGCGCCAGGCGGCCCACCGCCTGCGGCTCAACAAGGTGGGGGTGGAGGCGGTCTATGGACGCCCGAAAGTGGAGCACCCGCTCCTGGTGGTGGTGAAAGCGGCGATGGTGGCGGAGGCGGAAAACTTTGGGTTCCAGGAATGGATTGAGTCCGAAATGAACCCTTTGCCTAAGCCCGGATCAGGAGCTGGTGATCTGTCTCCTGCGCCGAAAAAAGAGAATGCTGTGGATGAAATAGACAAGCATTTCATGGCCACGGCAATTGAGATGGCCGAGAACGGCCGCGGCTTGGTCGAGCCCAACCCGATGGTCGGCTGCGTTCTGGTCCGTGATGGAGAGATCGTCGGAAAAGGTTGGCATCAACGGTTCGGTGGGCCGCATGCTGAAGTCGAGGCGTTAAGGTCACTTGAGTCCATCGAGTTGGCGAAAGGTAGCACGGCTTATGTGTCGCTAGAGCCCTGCTGTCACCATGGAAAAACACCTCCTTGCGCGAAGGCATTGGTTGATGCTGGAGTTTCCCGGGTTGTGGTTGCCATGGCCGATCCGTTTCCTCAGGTTTCCGGGGGCGGAATACAGTACCTGCAGGCGGCTGGTGTTGAAACCACGGTCGGGGTCCTGCGCGAGGAAGCTGAGAATCTGAACCTGCCATATCTGAAACTGGTCCAGACCGGACGACCGTGGGTGATCGCCAAGTGGGCCATGACACTCGATGGGCGGATTGCGACTCGCACTGGCCAAAGTCAGTGGATTACTGATCAACAAGCACGTGATGAGGTTCACCGATTGCGGGCAAGGGTCGATGGAATCGCCGTTGGCATGGGCACGGTCATTGCTGATGATCCAATGTTGACAGCACGTGGCAATCATCTCAGTCAGGAACGAACACGTGTTCTTGAGCGTTTTGTTTTTTGTCGGCACCGTTTGCCCTCCCTCGGATCAAAACTCGTGCTTTCAGCGCGCGAGGCACCGGTCACATTATTGGCGGGGGCTGCAGTCGATGCCGTGCATCTGGACGAGCTTCGAAATGCGGGGGTGAAAGTGGTTGCGTTGGAAAGTCCCGATGCTGCTGCAATGGTGATCGAGGGACTGGATTTGATGGGCCAGAATCGAATGACCAATTTGATGCTGGAAGGCGGTGCTGAACTTCTTGCTAGCTTCTTTGAGGCTGAACAAGTTGATGAATGTCATGTGTATCTTGGTGCAAAACTGTTTGGTGGACAGGCGGCCAAGGGGCCTGTGGGAGGCGCCGGAATCGATCAGATCACTGACGCCGTACCCTATCGTCTTGTTTCCATGGATGCGTTGGGTAACGATTTGCGGGCAGTTTATCGAAGAGATATTTGCAAAGAATGAATGAACCGATGATCTAATCTTCATTTTTGCTGCCCTTTTGGACGATGATCTTAATTGGACTCGTCGGCCTGCCCGATGAGGGACGGCCTACGCGTCCACCGTAATCACACTGACCACAACCGAGGGTTCGCTTTTAGACGTTTACGAGTAGCTGGTGACGAGCCTGCCAAAAAATTGTCTCTGATCAGAGTTTTCTGATCATCACGTGAATCCGCCCAAACCATGAAGCCATGGATCCCGAGTGATTCGGGGAAGGAGAGGGTTCAGAGATGAGGTGGAGTATTGTGCTAGCCGTAATCGGCTTGTCCATCACGGACGTGGCATCTTTTGCACAAAGTAAGCCCGATGGTGAGATTCCATCGAAGGCCCGCCCGGAGTCTCGGGTTCCATCCTTGTTCTCAGAAACGGAGATGGTGCGCTTCCATTTGATTCAGGGGCGAATCTGCTTGAACTCCCGCCAGCATCGCAAGGGCACCCGGAGTAGGGATGAGCCTGGTTTGTGTGAGAGCATCACCGTGACATCCGAGCAGGGAATTCCATCCTTGCAGTATGTTTTTCAGTCCGCCGGTCATCGGGTCACATTGCACATTCAGCATGCAGTGCATGTCAGAATCGAATCGCACCGCGAGGCGACAGGTGAGCATTCCGAGATGGAGCAACCAGCTTTTGGTCAAGTCAAATGGTCTCGTTCCGGTCCGGGGCGTACTTTGCAAGTTGAAGGTGCAACACTGTTGCACCTTTGGCAACAGGATCCGCACGGCTTTGACCATGATTTCGGTTTGTTGATTTCGAGTCTGTTCCCGGACAGTTCGTTTGTAACGCTCGCACACGACACCAATTCGGCTTTGCTCGCCGAGGCATACCGGAGAGGAAAGCCGACATTGGCAGAGATTGAAGCTGCAGTTGAGTCTTTGTCTGCCCCCAGAGTAGCTCAACGACTCGTGGCTCATCGTCAATTGCTCCAATGGGGAACACCCGTGCTACCAGTCCTGCATACATTACCCCAGGATCGTCTGAGCGTTGAGCAGAGAGCAAGATTGCGTGATGTCCGGTTGCGTTTGCGGACTTGTGAGAATGATACGCCTGCGTCGTTGGCAAAGCTGCTGGTTAATGACAAGGAGTATTGGCAGTTAATCGCTCTGCAGCTGAATGAGCAACAGGTCGAAGCAGTTGATCGGCATCTGGTGCATACCGGCCTGGAGCCTCTCCGGCCTTTTGCGCGTTCTGGTAGTCAGGTGGCTGTGAATTCCGAACGAAATTGGAAGTGAAGGGTTTCTTGATTGTGCGGAAGACGCAGTGATCATCCAAGGTCCAGAACATGATTCATCTGTTCTGCAATGTCCTTCAGTCTGTTTCGGTCTCCGCCTTTGACCTCGGCAGTAGCCCATCCCTGATATCTGAGCTTCGCAAGTTGGTCCCGGACTTTTTCCCAGTCAATGCTGCCCGAACCGAGTGGTTGTCGGAATCCACTTCGCATGCCTTCGTTCATTGCGATCTTCAAGTCGTATTCTTTAATGTCGAGCTTTTTGATTCTTGAGCCAAGAACCTCGATCCAGTGCGGTGGCCATCCCCAACGAACCACGTTGCCAACATCGAAATAGGATCCGACCATTGCGCTATCCAGTTCATCGATGTACTTTGCCATGGCGACTGGATCGATTAGGAACGTTGCCCAGACATTCTCCAGCAGGATCATTACCTGATCCTTTTCTGCTGCTGGAATCGCTGCCTGAATCGTTTGTTGGGTTTTGCGGTAATTTTCGAAGAAGCCGAGCTTCTGGTTGTAAGGTACGACATGCAGAACGGAATTAGCCCCCAGATATTTGGCCTGGGCAACCGCTTCCTTGAGTGTCGGGTTGCTCGAATGGATGACACCGTGAATGGGGAGGCCTGTTTGCTGGCTCGCGTCACGATAGGCATCGATAAGCTTCCGGTTTTTCTCACCAAGAGCGACACGGGTTTCGATTCCATCAAAGCCGAGATCTTTGACCAGTTGAAACTTTTCTCTGACACTCAGGTTTCCAGTCACCATGTGGTACTTGACTGCCTTGCGGATCTTGCCACGGTTTTCCGCTGAGGACGTGACTCCAGTGGAGGTTGCAAGGCTCGACAAACATGAAGCAAGCAGGAACTGTCGACGTTTCATGGTTGAATCCGGATCAGGGAAAGTGTTCAGGTATGCCAATATACACCGGGGGTTTGACGCGTGGGGACGTTTTCGATGATCAGGAAAACCAGGTGATTCGTCGATGCCAGGAACCTGCATGCATCCCGTTGCAAATTATCACGTTGGTGGGGGACCGAAAGGTTAGAATGAAGGGATTCATTTGACACCTCTTTGTTGTTCTGGATGAAGCCCATGAAGCATGTCTTGAACGAGAACTTTGACTGGCAGCGTTGTCCAGAAGTCGGACGGCAGGTTGCCACGCGGGTGGATCGCATCGTTGCTGCGCATTCAGATGCGTCACGATTGCGACAACGCATGCTGGATGAAACCGGAACCAGGTTGATCGACTGGGTTGACCATCTCTCTTTACCTCTTGACGACCCGTTCGCGCAAAACGTCGAAAAACTGGGGTATGTCCAGTCATCGTCTGAGCTTGACGGGCAGGTCTGGCGACATCCGCAAGCCATGGTGCCCACGATTCGATTTCAGGATCGAAACTCGCAGGATCTGTTTCTCAGGGTTGATTCTGTCAAGGATTTCATCAAGACCCACAACGTTGCAAATGTCGATGTCACAGGAGGTGCATACGCCAGTTTGCGATCAGCGATCATTTCACAGGTGGGTGATTGTCGCCTGGGAGTAGTTGAGCGCCATGGCAATGGCGGATTTGAAACAGAAATGGTTTCCCGTGAATTTGGACATGCCATTGAGAAGCACCACGCTGCATTTTCGGGGCGCGAGCGTGTTTTCATGAATGCAAATGGATGGCACGACGAACTGGTGGGTTTTCCATTGGCACTGGCATTGATTGACGAGGCGATTGATGAACTCGGCGTGAACAGGACTTGCGATCTGTTTTTCCAGGTGGAACGTTCTTATTGGGAACAACGCAACCATGCCGCAAGGGTCCAAAAGCAGCGTCAGGACCGTCTTGGTCTCGGATGGGGGAATCATGATCATCACACGTATCGGAGCAGTCGAGAGTGTTTTGCCAGTCTGATTGGCTTGCTGGAGCGGCTTGGGTTTGCCTGCAGAGAGCGATTCTATGGAGGCGCCGAGGCCGGTTGGGGGGCTCAGGTTCTCGAGCAGTCTGATGCCGGTATCATCGTTTTTGCAGATGTTGATTTGTCACCGGACGAGGTAGCAGAAGATTTTGCTCATCAGGGACTGACTTGCCGTGATGAGTTGGGCACCGTTGGCTTGTGGTGCAAATTGCATGGGGAAGCCATCATGCTCGCTGGAATGCATCACCTTGAATGTCAGTTTGATTTTGAGGCTGCTTGTTCGCAGTTGACTGCCGCAGGGGTGCCTGCGATGAAACCGTTCACGGATTTCGTATATCTCAAGCAGGCATTCACTACTGGTGAAGTTTGGGATGTTGATCCGGTACGGCTTGAATATCTCCTGCAACAAGGGCAGATCAGCAGTCAACAGGCAGAGCAGTTTCTCAAAAGCGGAGCGGTCGGTTCACATCTCGAAATTCTGCAGAGAGACGAAGGATACAAAGGTTTCAATCAAACCGGAATCAGCGAAATCATTCGCGCAACGGACCCCCGTCATCATCGTGGTTCCTGAAGGCAAGCCGTTCTAACGGTATACTGATGGCGAACTGCTGCTGGTGATCGATCGAGATCCGATCTGACAGGCAGCATTGCAGATGGAAGCATGGATGTTTGCTGCCGGTTGGGGGGGCGTTTGCAGGCTGGTTTGGAAGCACGCCGGATTGATCTTGAAGATGTGCAGTGTCGTCCGATGGCCACCTCCCTCCCCTGACGATCTGTGTGTTATGGTCGTGTTGCAACGTCAAGGCTGTCCGCCGCGCAAAAGTTGCTCAGTGAAACCGAGGATGAACCAGTGGGGAAACCGAGGATGAACCAGTGGGTCGTTTGCGGCGGGAGCTTCGCCGATGTTTGGAAATGAAACAAGGGAATCGCAATGCTATTTGCAGCAGCAATCAATCTGGCCAGTGACCTTTCTTTTTTTTCGGGTGAGGCCATTTTTGCGTTGCTGGCACTGACCATGATGGAAATCGTGCTTGGAATCGACAACATTGTGTTCATCGCGATTGTTACTGGGCGACTTCCAGAAGCAAAGAGACCGTTTGCAAGACGCGTTGGCTTGTTTCTCGCCATGATCATGCGCATCGTTCTGTTGATGATGATCGGATGGCTGATGAGCCTGCAGGCAACGCTTTTTGAATTGTCTGAACTTTTGCCGGATTCTGGATTTCGCACCTACCTGCTGGAAGCCAGTGAGGTCAACGAGGTTTCAGGGCGGGACCTGATTCTGCTTGTGGGTGGACTATTTCTGCTGTTTACCGCGGTGCGTGAGATTCATCATAAAATCGAGGGCATTGAATCTGATTCGGATGCCGAAGATTTGCCGTCCGACGTGCAAGACAGTTCGGTCAACAAGGAAGAAAGGGTTGCTGTCGGTGGCGTTCTTTTCCGCATCGCCTTCATGGACATGATCTTTTCCCTTGATTCGGTGATTACCGCCGTTGGGATGGCAAAAGAAATTCAAAACATGGTCCTGGCCATCATCATTTCTGTTGGGGTCATGATCGCTTTTGCCAATCAAATCAGTGATTTTGTGCAAACCCATCCCACCGTGAAAATGCTGGCCCTTTCGTTTCTCATGTTGATTGGGCTCGTTCTTGTCAGCGATGCAGTGGGGACACCCATCAGCAAGGGGTACATTTACTTTGCGATGGTGTTTTCGCTCTGTGTCGAGTTTCTCAATTTACGGATGAAATTCAAACGTCTTCGACCAAGTGGTGTAATTGAAGGTGAGACCGGTACCGTTCGTCAAAGCGAAGGGGACGAGTAATCGTACAGGCGAACGGCCTTGCGGCAGCCAGAGCTGCCTGGTGACCACATGTCAAGTGTCGGCGTTCGGATTTGCGATGGGGGGAATCAGGGACTGAAGGAACGCAGCATCTTCTGATTCACCGCGAAATGGAATCGTGCCGAGGATGGGGACAGGGCAATATTTGGCAATCTGCTTTGAGTTGCTGTGAGTCGATTCGTCAGCATCGCCAGTTGGGTCACAAAGAATGATCCCCCTCACGTGGACGCCACGTTTTGCGGCTGCTTCACAGGTCGATAAAGTCTGATGAATCACGCCCAGACGGTTGGCAGCAACGAGCACAGTGGTGGCCTGCAGCTGTTGAATCAAATCAATATTGAGGATTCCATCCGCCAGTGGGCTGAACAGGCCTCCGGCGCCTTCAACGATCACCATGTCGAAGTCTTCCCATGCTTTGACACCTTCAGTGAGCAATTTGGTGTCAACTTGCTTCTGTTCCTGCTCTGCGGCTTCGGGAGGTGCCAGCGGTGCACGGAAACGCTGAGGGCAGACATGTTCCAGTGTCAGTGGCTCTCCTGCAGCCTGCCACAAAGAGACAGCATCTTCGGCAATCAGCTTGCCCTGCTTTTCGATGCAGCCGCTTGCTACCGGTTTGTAGACGCCTAGTCGCGTTCCTTGCCCGTGAATTACACGCGCAGCAAGGGAAGCAACGTATGTCTTGCCAACATCCGTGTCGGTCCCTGCAAAAAACAGCTTCGGGGGTTTACCATGTATCAAGGGATTTCGCTCGTAATGTTCTGGTGGAGATGGATTCTGTGACACGCAATGTACGCTTAACACTCGTTCAAATGCGAGATGCCGGTTCAGCAAATTCCTGTTGTGATGCCGCCGTGAGATGGATCGAACAGGCCGTTGAGCAGGGGGCAGAAATCATCTGTTTGCAGGAATTGTTCACGGGCCCCTACCCCTGTCAGGCCGAGGATCATCGTATGTTTGATCTGGCGGAGTCGATACCGGGGCCTACCATCGACAGATTGGCGGACCTGGCTCGACGCCATGAAGTTGTGATCGTTGCCCCTGTTTTTGAACGCCGTGCTCCGGGGGTGTATCACAATACTGCGGTTGTGCTCGATGCTGATGGAACAGTGGCCGGAATGTACCGCAAAATGCATGTGCCGGATGATCCACTCTTTTATGAAAAGTTCTATTTCACCCCGGGCGATCTGGGATTCAAGCCGGTCGAAACACGATATGCAAAACTGGGCGTTGGAATTTGCTGGGATCAGTGGTTTCCCGAGGCTGCCCGACTTTTCGCCCTCGCCGGGGCAGAAATCCTGCTGTACCCCACCGCGATAGGATGGATCGATAATGAAAAGGAAGAGTTCGGTGCTGGACAACATGATGCCTGGATGACTTCCATGAGGGCGCATGCCATTGCCAATGGAGTATTCCTCGGAGCACCGAATCGGGTCGGCGTTGAGGGACGTGTTGAGTTCTGGGGGAGTTCGTTCATTGCTTCTCCCAGAGGCGAAGTCATGATCAAGGGGAACCACCATGACGATTGTCTGGTCAGTGCAGAATGTGCACTCGATGAACTCGATCTGGTTCGTACCCACTGGCCATTTCTTCGGGACCGTCGCATCGATGCTTACGACGATCTTCTCAAGAGATGGATCGATTGATGTGTTCCTTGATCTCCACGAACCCATGCTCCATGGCCGCTCGAAGTTGGCTGCGCGGCGGACCTTGTCGGGAGCTTGAAAAACTTTCGTGTCTGTAGCCCTGCCACGCCCGCTTCTGGCACGTTGGGTCAATAGCCCATGGATGTACCGTCTGAATAGGTTGCTTTCACTTTTACCTCGACGAACCAGGTCTTGCTGTATTGCTTTACTTTGACGGCCAGTTCGTAATCCGTGTCGGGGGCAACGCCCACGGCTCGCTCTTCCTTGGCCGCGGCGGCTTGGCTCATCAAGCTGATGATCGTCTCATTGGCAGCGGGATATAACGGGTTGCTGTTTGTATCGGCCAAGGCGATTCGCATGGCCGATTGGACGTCTTCCAGACTCCAATCGATTGGAGGCTTGATCTGGATTTGCGAACCGCGTTGCAGAGCATTTCCGATCTCCCAGGCAGCTTCAAACTCAGTGCCATGGTGCGTATGAGTCACACTGTAGGAGGGACCATTGTCCGAGCGGACTTTGGACATTCGCTGTGCCGCTAGATTGCCACTGATGGGGCCTTCAATTTTTTTAGGGGTCGGCGGTGGCAGACAGCCCTGGGCTGTAAGTAGGCATCCAGCGAGCATGGTTGGGATGATGATGCGAATGTTCATGTCTGTTCACATAGGGAAGGCGGTTCGACCGGATGCCCGGCGATAACTCGGGCCTGCCGTTTCTATGATGGTACCCAAACGTGATGAAAAAAGGATCCGCGAACGGATCCTTGGGGCATGAACCTTAATGGTATGACGGCACAAAGCTCTCTAGCTGGATAACTGAACCAGATCCTTCGGTCCCCGGTTCTGGTTTGCGTCGATCGCTTTCTGCTCGATGTCTGCTGACACCAATTGATAGAAAACATCTCTCTGTCGAGCTTCGAACCCAAGTTCTTCAATTGCTTCCCGGATCTGTCCCAGCGACAGGTAATGAACGGTACCTGCCTCAGCGACGACGTTTTCTTCGATCATCAGGCTGCCCATGTCATTGGCCCCAAAAAGCATGGCAAGCTGACCAACCTTCAGGCCCTGCGTGACCCAACTGCTTTGGATATTCGGGATGTTGTCCAAATAGAGTCGGGAGACCGCCTGAGTCTTCAGGTACTCGAACGACCCGACTGCTGGCAGGTGTGACAATTCCGTGTTGTCGGGCTGGAATGTCCAGCAGATGAACGCCGTGAATCCCTGCGTTTCATCCTGCACCTCTCGCAGCCGATTCAGATGCTCAATCCTCTCTTCAAGAGTCTCGAGGTGTCCGAACATCATGGTCGCGGTGCTGATGCCCCCAAGCTGGTGCCATACCCGCATGACCTCCAACCATTCGTCTGTCATGCACTTCCCACGCGTCAAAGCAGAACGCACGCGGTCGACGAGGATTTCAGCCCCACCACCTGGAATGCTTCCAAGGCCTGCAGCTTTCAGTCGCTCGAGTACCTCGCGCAAAGGCATGTTGTTGACCTTGGTGAAGTGGTGAAGTTCAGGCGGACTGAAACCGTGCACATTAACTTCGGGAAAGGCTGTCTTGATATCGCAAAGCAGTTCTTCATACCAATCAATCTTGAACTTTGGATGAAGGCCACCCTGCATCAGAATCTGATTGCCACCAAGCGCAACCGTTTCCTCGACTTTCTTGAGCAGTTCCTCGCGTGGCAGCACGTATCCTTCGTCGCTTTTGGGTCCCCTGTAAAATGCGCAGAAGTTGCACACGGCGGTGCAGATGTTCGTGTAGTTGATGTTCCGGTCAACGTTGTAGGTGCGATAGGGTTCCGGGTGCATTCGCCTGGAAACTTGATCGGCTGCCGAGCCAATGGCCGCCAGATCGTGGCTTTCAAGTAAGGCCAGACCCTCAGCGGGTGAGAGTCTTTCTCCCGCAATCGATTTGTCGAGAATGTCGCGGATATCAGTGGCAGCAGAGGCGATCATGGATATTCAATTCTTGAGGGTAAGTCAGGCGTTGACGTGAATCCCGTTCGGGATCAGGCCAAGGTCGGCAGCACGTGACCGAAAAGCTTCAAGCCCAAGGCGTTCACCCGGGCCCAGACGGAAGTGCAGGTTTTCGGCAAAATATCGATGCAGATCTTCTTTGGTGAGGCCGTGTTCCGCCGCTTCATCCATTGCGATCTCTTCCATATGCTCCAGCCCGGAGTCACGGCTGGATTCGAGCAACTGTGCCAGTTCTTTCCGATCGATGGCAGGCTGTCCTGCTGCATCCCAGATCCCGGGCCTGGCGATCCACATCGCAAACACAAATGGGAGTTCCGTCCAGCGGCACCAACGGTCCCCGAGATCCCAGATTTCACGGTATGTTCCGCGAGCGGGGTGCATCGCCCGGTCACCAATCAGCATGATCGCGTCCGCATCGACCTCTTCTGGCTCGCAATGGATCCCCAGCGATATCGTCTCCGGTTGCAGACCATGCATTTCGTGCAGCAGAATCCGGATCATCGCGGCGCTCGTGCGACTGCCCTCGTCAAGGGCCAATCGCCGGATTCGGGGCACGGGGACACGGCTCAAGAGTCTGACACTCCAGACCGGTCCGCGGCATGCGATGGCAGCATCGGAAATGATTTCGTAGCCATTTCCGCGGAAATACTCGACCGACGGAATCAGTGCGATATCAAGCGAGCCGCGACGTAGACCGTCCGCGAGTCGACTCGGCAGGTCCAGCGTCAAACTGCCCCGATCTCCCAACCGTTCGGCCAGGTTGTGAATCAAGGGTTTCGTGTTCAGATAAGAAACAGCGCCAATTCGCAGCATGATCGCCTACCGAAGGTCTCTGGAAACATTCTTCCCGGGTTTGTCACCATAACCGCACAATATAACTCAGCAGCAACTGCAACGTAACTCAGCAAAAACGGCAACGCGGCACCCCATTCCTGCGCCGCGAAACTTGATCGAGCATGATGGAAAGGCATTTGAAGCCCGTAATGGTTCCATGTATCGCTTTTAACGTAAGAATCATGTCGTGAAACGCAAAACGGGCCGTGAAACGTCGTGTTGCAGGGGAACAGCGGTGTTCAGCGCACAGCCTTCTTCTCCATTGATTCTGCGTCACACATGCTCAAACGCATCATCGGAAGCGGTGACTGTTTTCAAGGCCCCCGTGGTCGGGTCGTGAAAAGTGATCTGGTGGGCTTGCAGCAGGATACGCTCCGGACCCTGAGCGATTTTGACGACTGCGTCAGACGAGCTGCCTTCAGGAGAGCTGGTTAAAAAGGTCTGTTCATGCCCTGAGTCCGCAAAGGGACGGGCAGCATCAGTCTCTGAAGCCAATTGACCACGCTTCACCGACTCGCTTCCATCCTTTGGGGTTTCCGGAGTCTGACCAAACCCATATTGCCAGTCACCGATGATTGGAAAGCCACGGTGTGCGGTCTGGATTCGCAATTGATGCATGCGACCCGTCAGGGGCGATAGTTCCAGCAGACTACGATTTCCGGTCGAATCGTAAGCGAGCAAACTGGCTTCGGTTTCGGCTACCTTGGCACCCTCAGTATCGCCGGAGACGATTTCAGTCTGTGCCTTGTCTGTGATTTTCCTGACATGATCGACCCACCGTCCGAGCACGTCTGCATGCACCCTTCCCTGCACCCATGCATGATAAACCTTACTTACTTTCCGGCTTGCAAATTGGTCACTGAGAAGCCGGGCAGCACGTTTCCGTATCGCAACCAGAATCAACCCGCTCACAGGACGATCCAGACGGTGTGGAAAGGCGATATAGTCGGATCGGTCCGACAATTGGGCCCGAAGGAGTGTTTCCAGACTCGTGACCCCCGGTGCTGCCTGAGTCGCGATTCCTGCAGGTTTTTGGACGACCAGAGCGTTGTTGGCGTCCCATAAAATCTCAATCTTGCAGTTGATCGTTCTGGTTTCCTGATTTTGGGCAAGTGTCTTGGCACCGTTTCAATTGCCAGTATGACTACAATCTGGCCATGGACGAGCCCGATTCTACGACCGCTTTTACTTCCGGCAGCGGCCCCGCCAAGCCTCTTCCCGGAGCCGCTGCAGATGATACTCGTCTTCGCGATCAAGTCGAGTCTGGCACCACGGGGCATCCGCAAAAATCAGAATCGCCGGATGCTGGTGTTCACGGTTCCGCACCGATGGGTAGTGGTAACGGACTGACACCCCAGAGCTATGTGACGCGACGCGATTTCAGCAAACAGTTCAAGTTCAGTCTTCGGGAATATCTGGGGCTGATGCTAATTCTCATCCTGCTGGTGGGGAGCGTGTTTCTCGTCCAACGCGTGAGAGTTCTTGAGGCAGAATTGAATATGCTGAGAGTGGAAACCGGGTATTTGCAGCAAACCGCTGAGGGACGCATTGCCGCAGCAAGAGCACCCTCGGATCAGCCATTGACGTATCGCGCCCGCGTTCGCGTACCAGAAGGTGCGGTGAGACACCGGCTGGCTTACAGTACGATTTGGCCCAAAAAGTCGTCTGGGCCGCGGTGGTACGGGGCTGTGCCGGTGCCTGTGGGCGAGTCAGTGGTGACTGTTCGCATTCTCGAGGACCCACGCGACGGAAAGTGGAAAATTGCTGCATTGGTCTCGAGCATGCGAGGTAACCAGAGAATGGCGACAGTTTTACCGCCTGAACATGTAGATGTTTTCCGCGGCTCACACGATGTTCTGAGCACCGGTGTGGGGCGGGAGACGCAGAGTGCGGAGCGAAAGCAGTCAATCCGCCTATTGGATGAAAGATGGCTGGTCGGCGAGGGTGGACTTCTGCTGTACGGTGATAGGGCTCCTGAAAACGATCAGATCGGAGTTTATGCCGAATTGCAGCCGGATTTGGGTCCGCTGCAATAACGGGTAAACTGTGAGCCTTCAGGAGCGAAAAAATCCTGTTTTACTTTCCAACACTTCGCTGATGCCCCAGATTGCCCATGCCACGTGATTTCCTGAAAGGTATTGAAGACCAATACGACGTCGTTGTGATCGGTAGCGGTTTGGGTGGTATGACATCCGCCAACATCCTTGGGCGCGCTGGCCATCGCGTTTTGTTGCTGGAGCAGCATTACAAATTAGGTGGACTGGCTACCTGGTTTCTCCGACCCGGCGGACATGTTTTTGACATCTCATTGCATGGGTTTCCGCACGGGATGATTAAATCCTGTCGCCGTTCTTGGAATCGGGACATTGCCGATGGAATCGTTCAGTTGAAAAACATCCGGTTCGACAACCCCCAGTTTTCGTTGACAACAACCTTCAACCGCGAAGACTTCACGAGGTTGCTGACTTCGGATTTCGGCATCGAGTTGGGGACAGTCAACGAGTTTTTCGACACGGCGAGAGGGATGAATTTTTATGACGATCAGGCAACCACCACGCGGCAGTTGTTTGACCGGTTCTTTCCCGGGCGTGATGATGTTGTGCGTTTGTTGATGGAACCAATCACCTACGCGAACGGCTCGACTCTGGAAGATCCGGCAATCACTTACGGCATCGTGTTCAGTAACTTCATGAACAAAGGTGTGTTCATTTACGAAGGTGGAACCGATGATCTGGTGGCCCGGATGAAAAAGGAACTGCAATCCAACGGTGTTGATATTCGAATCAACTGCGGTGTGGATCGCATTCATGTGGAAGACGGGAAAGTGGCTGCGGTTGAGACGCGGGGGCGGCGAATCGGATGCCGTGCGGTCGTCAGCAATGCAAATCTGCGAACCACGCTCCTGAAAATGATCGGACCGGAAAAACTGGATCGTGACTATGTGGATCAGGCTCAGGCGGTTCGTTTGAACAATAGCAGCACGCAGGTTTACATGGCCTTGAAGCCGGGTGAAGAAATCGATGAATCCTCCGGCGATCTGTTCTTCACCAGCACCGCAGAAGAATTCCGCACCGATCTGCTGTTGAGCCGTGATATCACCAGTCGGACATTCAGCTTCTACTATCCAAGAACCCGTCCGACGAAGAAAGAACGCTACGCAATTGTCAGCAGCACAAATGCAAACTGGTCCGATTGGGCGGATTTGAGTGAACAGGATTACGAAGCCAGCAAGCAGGATCTCGTCGAGACCACCATTGATGCTTTGGAAAAATACATTCCGGGCGTTCGCGATAAAATTGATCGCGCCGAGGCGGCCACACCACGAACTTTCAATCACTACACGCAGCACGAAATGGGAGCCAGTTTCGGTACCAAGTTTGAAGGTTTGGCAGTCAGCCGCGCACTGCCGCAACAAGTAGGTGGTATGTATCACGCTGGCAGTGTTGGTATCATCATGAGCGGGTGGTTAGGAGCCATCAATTATGGTGTGATCGTCAGCAATGAAGTTGATCAGCAACTCACCAGTGAAAGCCAACACGTTTGAACGAGGATCTGCGCTCATGAGTCTTTGTCGTTTTCGGGATGATCAAGGCAAACCCCAGTACGCACTGTACCGTCCCGGATCCATTTGTCCTCTGCCGAATCTGCTTGACGATCCACCTGCAGACGGAGAAATCTTCGCGTGCGATCTTTCAGTGTTGCAAGAGTTGGGGCAACCGGAAGAATCGAAGTGGTTGCCAGAGCCCGACCAACTGTTGCCAGTGGTGGGCCAGCCGGGCAAAGTGATTTGCATCGGACTGAATTATCGTGACCATGCGATCGAGACGGGTGCCGATATACCCGGTGAACCAGTTGTGTTCAGCAAATTCAACACATGTCTGGTCGGACATGGTGACGCCATTGAGTTGCCAGCAGTATCCAGTGAGGTCGATTATGAAGCCGAGTTGGTCGTTGTTATCGGCAAAGAGGCTAAGAATGTTTCTTCACAGGATGCCATGGAGTACGTGTTTGGATACACCTGCGGTCACGATGTTTCGGCACGTGACTGGCAGAAGGGGCGTCCTGGAGGACAGTGGCTGCTTGGTAAAACCTTTGACACATTTGCGCCGACTGGACCGTGCATGGTGACCACCGGGGAATTAGGCGATCCCTCGAACCTGCGCGTTCAGATGCACCTCAATGGCGAGGTCGTCCAGGATAGTACCACCGCTCAACTGATTTTTGATATCCCCACCTTGATCGAACACCTCACCAAAATCGTAACTCTGAAGCCCGGCGACTTGATTTTTACGGGCACGCCACCAGGCGTAGGAGCTGCTCGCAAGCCGCCAGTGTTCCTGCAACCGGGTGATGAGTGCAAAGTGGAGATCGAGGGAATCGGATCGTTGGTCAATCGTTGTGTGTCTGCTGATTGACTTGTAAACGTCGGCACCAGGTGTCGAGCTGCACGTTACCGGGTTGACGGGGTTTTCCGGCCGTCTTGCGTTTGTTTCAGAAATGATTCAGTTGCATCAGGACGCGAATGCAAACAGTGACCTCTGGGGTCACCAGAATCTCCGGGTCACCAGAATTTCGGGGTCACCAGTGGGATGCTACCTCATAAGCAAAGCTGGTTTCTGCGTCGTACCAGATTGAGAATCCAGCCCCGTTGGACGCAACCGGGCCTTGATAAAAAACAACCTCGGCAGGACGCGGCCAACCGAGACCGCCAAATTCTCTGTCGAATTCTTCAGGCGTCAATTCTGTGAATTCGGGCGCTGTTTTTGCTTCAGCTGAGAATTCACCAAAGTCGTTCCATATGGAGTCGAACCAGTTTTCCAACTCATCCGGTTCGACGAGGTAGCGGGCCCGATATCCTTTTGCAAATCTGTCAATCGTGAGGTCGCGAGCGTCAGGTGGCAGATACCGTGCGATCAGTGGATCTTCAATCGTCTGAACCACATCGTATTCGAAAATACCGAATCGGGACCGATCCAGAAAATGCATCACTACACTGCACGATGGAATGAAGGTTACCAGGACCATGGGAAAGCCCCAGAGAAAAACCCGTGAACGCGTTTTTCCCATGGATGGTGCAGCCGCAATGGCGACACCCAGCAGGACACTCAGCGTCCAGAAAGTGATCTTGAAAGGAAGCACAAGATGCCAAAGCATTTTTCAAATGATCCCGGGAGCAGCAGCTGATAATGACAATGAGATCGGGTTCCGACAGTACCCGATTTCAAGTCTGAACGATTACGCAAAGGTCCACAATGGTGTGACACAAATCGATTGACCGTGATCATGACGGGAAGCATGACGCTGCCAACTGATTTCCGTGTTGGCAGCCAACGCTGACACTTGCAAACAGCGTGCGCAAACAGCTCGTCAATTCGATCCTTGTTCGTGATCTCTTGCTCGTAAACTCGGCTTCGTGGCGTCCCGGTGCAAGGGCTTTGCAGACCTGATTCAGGTCGTCCTCATGCAGCATCGGTTTGTTGCGAGCGTCACGCGTCCGGGTAATCTGCCACGTACATTGCTTTGAGTTCTGTATAGTCGGTAAATGTTTCCTCGCAGTTGACTCCGGCACCTGGTCCGCCTGAGATGCCTTGACCAGCATAGGGCAGTCCGTAGGCGATTGTATTGTGGCAATTCACCTGACAGGTTCCGTCGCGGAATTGCTTGGCCAGTTCCACACCGCGTGCGATGTCCTTTGTCCAGACGCTTGCGCCCAGCCCATACGGTGTGCTGTTGGCAAGTTTCAATGCCTGTTCAGAGTCTGTGACTGGACAAATGGTTGCGAATGCATGAAATACTTCATCGGGGTTGCAATTCAATTCCGGAGAGGCACGGTAGATTGCAGGTTTGATGTAGTAACCCTCGCGGTCAGCCACCTCTGCTGTCCCACCGGAAAGAATGGGCTGTCCGCCGCGTGTGACAGCCTCTTTTTGGGCTGCAAGGATTCGAGTGTGTTGCATCGAGTTGATGACTGCTCCGAGCTGCGTTCCCTCATCGGCCTGGTATCCGATTTTCAGGTCGGAAAAGAACTCTCGCTGGGCGTCGATGAAATCATCGGCAATTTTTTCAGCGACAAACACACGGTGAATCGTGCAACAGGTTTGTCCGAAGTGCTGATTGGTATGTCGACCAATCATGCGAGCCACTGTCTGTGGGTCAGCGTCTTCGAGAACAATGGCTGCCCCATTTCCACCCATTTCGCGTTTCATCCGTGTGCCATGTCGATCGCATGTTCGCAAGATGTGCTGCCCAACACCGGGAGAACCAGTGAACGAGATGTAGCGAATTCCAGGATGCTCGGCCATGAATTGGCCTGTCAATTCACCGCGTCCTGGCAAGACATTGACCACGCCGGGTGGGAATCCGGCTTCTTCGGCAAGTTTGCCGATGTAGAGCGCTGAAAGAGGAGTATCTTCGGCTGGTTTGATCAGGACGCAATTGCCGGACAGCAACGCGGGGAAAATGAACCATGATGTGAGCACAATCGGGTAATTCCAGGGAATGATTCCTGCAACCACGCCCCACGGCGCCCGGTAGGTATATCCCTGAATGTCCTCAGCCACCTGCATTGTCGATCCGTCACCGAGCGGAATTCTTCTGGCGACATCGCAAAAGTATTCGGCAGTTGCCCGAATCTGTTGAAAGTCCCCCTCCGCCAGTTCGGAGACCTTGCCTCCGTCGCGAATCTCGCAGGCCAGCAACGTTTCTCGGTCCCGTTCACAGAGCTCAACCAGTTTCATGACCAGCGAGATTTTCTCTTCAACGGGAATATCCCGCCAGCCATTGTTGCCATTGCCTTCAAAGGCACGCTGTCCGGCAGTTACCGCAGCATTGACTTCGTCCTGCCCCATTTCGCAAATTGTGGCCAGTGTCTCCATCGAACCGGGATCGATCGTTTCGAATGTCGCATTCATGGAGCCACGAGTGGATTGACCATTGATGATTCCACCGTGTGGTTGGCCATCGTTGTGGCAGAATTTCAGGAACTTCTCGGGTGTTGTGAATTGAGATGCGGTGAGTGCCTGAATTTCAGTGCTCGCTGTGGACATGATTTACCTGATGGTCTTAACGGGAGTGAATTTCGTCCCGATAAGATACTCGATTCAATCCACCAAGTGTGCACCCGTACCCGCATTCCTGGCTCCTCTGGAAAATGCACAAATATCAGACAGCAGCCGTGTTTTCAGCGAGACATCAAATGATGTGTGACAGCATCATGAAGCTGTCGATATGCGAAGATTTGCCGTGAACGTGTTGTGCATCTAAGGTTGAACTTAATCAACCGGGTGCGGCTAATCCTTGCGGTTCGCGTGTTCTGTGCTGGGTGACAGATTTCAGTGCGTTGTATTATCTCTAGCTTGTCTCTCTACACTGGGTGTGATTCCTCGTGTTGATCGATAGCCACGCGTGTAGAGGCGTAGTGCCGGGCCAGGCTTGGAGAAGCAAAAAGGACTGACACACGATGTGTGCCAGTCCTGCAGAATGTGTCTGAAAAACACGATTGATCAGCTTTGTGCCGATGGCAACTCGTATCTCACTGATTGAGTTGCTCTTCAATGGTCTCCTTCGCCGCTCGGGTGCCCATCGCACCCCATAAACCATACGGGCTTTCCGAACCAGGAGCCCGAGGGCCTGTCCGCGAACGTCGTACTGTACCGATGGTCTGGTCGCCCGACTCAATCGAGTCAGTGATGAAAATCACGGCTCCATCTGCCATCAGCACATGACACCCGCCCTGATGCCTGCTGCTGGGTGGAAACATTCCCAGTCCGGTTGCTCCGAACGCGGTGCATACCTCTTTGTTTGGAGGACGAATCGTGTTCATTCCGGAAAACAGCGCGTTCCCGTTTGCCCAACGGAATCCGCGTCCCTGTGAACTCGAAACGACACGCGTGCCGTCGAGCCAGTAAGAGGGCCGTTCTGGATCAAGGTCCGGTTGACAAGCCAAGGGATTGTCCTGAACGACCACGGGGCTCATTCCGGTGCGAGCTCTCGTTCGTGCATCGCGGTCCCCCAAATCGGTTGTAATCTCGCCTGCCATCACCGAGTTGGATAAGCCATCGAGAATGTCGCGGAATTTCGTCACCGTTCTTGCCACGAAGACACCACGTCCAGAAGCCCGGATTTCCTGAGCCCGATAGTTGTTCAGCACCAGACGTGATGAGTAGGGGCCGGCATCGGAAAAGCGATTGGCATCACCAAGACAGGCTGCATAATTGGTGCGGCCCATTGCAGGTGGTCCAACGCCCGGGTCGCTCGGACAGCGAAGTGTCGGAATCTCAGTCATCCACGGCTTGTAAGCCGAGTTGCGTATGCTGGTTCTGGGCGACGTATTTGTTTCATCAGTCGCGGTCGGCCCCATCGCTGGCCACGGCGGTGTTCGCAACGTGCCAGGGTTGCTGAGGTCGTCACTGTTTGGATTGCTGATCGTTTCCCAAAGAGCCTGCTGCTCGATGAATGGTGTCAAACCGACCAGGAAGCTGAGTGACATGTTGTTGCTTCGATCGGAGCGCCGGTAGTACCGGTCGGCACCTTGCAGATCGCCGCCAGTCCCGCCGAGTTGCTGCGGTAGCTGTTTGTAAGCGGAGTGGTAATTATGAAGACCCAAGCCGATTTGCTTGAAATTGTTACTGCAGCTCATTCGTCTGGCAGCTTCCCGGGCAGCCTGAACTGCTGGGAGCAGCAAGCCGACCAGAACGCCGATGATCGCGATGACCACCAGCAATTCAACGAGGGTGAAACCACCACTCGTCCGCACTTTTCGAGTAAACATGGGATGTCCAAAAAATGGAGTAAAAAAACTGGAAAACAAATGTTCGATTCATTCCAGGCGGAGAGTCGGTCACGGGTGCCCTATTCGCGGTCACCGCCGGATTCATACTCTTCCCGCTCCTGTTCCTCCTCCTCCTCCGCCTGAGCTTCCTCAGCGGTGAGCTCGGTGTCAGAGGGGGCAACTACGCTATTTTCCTTGGGGCCGCAGCCAATGCTCATCAGACAGAAAAGTGCGACCAGCAGGAGGTGGAATATCTTCATGCGATTTAGACCCTATTCATTGTTCGTTTTATGGCTTGCCAACTGATCCGATGCGACTGTGTCCGGGGCCACCGTGGTCTGGAATCAATACTATTTGCGAGAAATGGATGGTGAACCCGGTGTCGTCGAAATGCTTTCCACGCACTATATCCCGCCGGACAGGGAAAAGGGAATAAGCTATCTCAAACGACTTTCCAAGCGGTAACAAAAGCACCCTTCACGCCGGCTACGGCTTGTTTTGCCCCCTCCCCACTGCTGTTTTTCGTTAGCACCCAGTCCAGTGTGCCTTGGTCTGCAAGGAGTTCCATGCCGGAATGACGTGGGACGCGCGCCACCCATTGGTCGGCGAACCGCACTCAATGCTCTGCTGTTCACCACAATTACACGCAGTCCGACGGATTCTGTTCGTCCAAGCCATCTTCCAAGTGCTGTCCGTTCCAGAACTGTGAGAAAGCGCGATCGAATTCCAGCATTTGCGATGTGAATTCAGCAAACTCTTTCAAGGCAGTGTCAGGGGCAATCCGGATACCGTGCCTCTTGGAACGTCTCAATGTTGGGAATGATGTCACGACCTCGTCTTGAGACTGACAAGTAGCCTTCCAGACCGGATTCAGAACAATCTTTTCCTCTTTGAGATCGCATGGCTTTCAACTGATTTCATGGCTTTCAACTGATTTCACTGATCAGTCCAGTGCTGTCACCAACTCTGCGCACGTTAACACCCATGGCCATCGCCAGTGAACGCCACAGGTTGGCAATCGGGGTGCCTTCGGCGTACCGCACATGCTGACCCGTTTTGATTGCTCCGCCGCAACGTCCCGCGATCACGCTGGGTAGATTGTTGCACACATGATGTTCTCCGCTGCTTAGCCCTGAGCCAAGCATGAATGCCGTGTTGTCAAGCAGCGTGCCATCACCTTCCTTGATGTCACGCATTTTTTTCACGAGTTGAACAAACTGTTCGATGTGGAAAAGGTCCAGGCGTTCCAACTGTTTTCGGATTTCAGCGTTGTGTTGGCCATGCGTCCATGAATGATGTTGAATCGGTTTTTCAAACCAGCCCTCAACGTTAAGAGGCGATCCCCAGCGTTCCGGGCCAGTCATCAAGGTTGCCACTCTTGTCAGGTCGCTTTGCAATGCAAGGATCATCAGGTCGCCCATGACCTGAATGAATTCATCTCGCCGCATGGCCTGCCATGCCTTGATTGGTGTCGTTGGATTCAGTTTTGCGATGTCATGCTGTCTTTGACGGACACGCGTGATCTGTTTTTCCACTGTGCGAACAGCCTCAGTGTACTCCGCAAGTTTGTGGCGATCCTGGGCACTCAGCTTTACACCAAGACTTCTGGCATCCTCCATTACGAGGTCAAGCACACTGGTGCTATTGGTGTACTCTTCCACTCGGAATAGACGGTTGAATACTTCAATGGGATCACGCATTGACCTGGCAACATGCCCGTGGCCAAACCACGAAATGTTGTCAAAGTAAATCGATTCCCGATTGTCTTCGTAAGGATTGCAACTCAACTCAAGGGAGCGGAAACTGGTTTCCCGGCCCGCACTGTCAGCGACAATTTGGTCAATCGTTCGCTTGAGAGGGTAGCCAGCGGGTGAAAGTTCATCCGGCGCAGCGCTGCTGAGCCAGCAGGTGCTGGCCTGCGCGTGTCCATCGGTACCAGCAACTTTGATCCGATCCAGATTGCTGAGGACCAGGATTTCTTCGCGTACTGATTCAATCGGTTGCAAGGTTGGGCTGAGTTGATAGTCGCGTCCAACCTCGTTCATGTTCCATGCAGACTGGACAACCCCGTTGGGAATATAGAAAAAGGCGAGACGCCGTGGTGCCGGAATCATGGCTGATGCATGGGTCCGGTTTCCCTGCATTGCTTCCAGCAAAGGAAGTGCGATGGTCACTCCAGAACCTCGCAAGACAGCTCTTCGTGATAATCTGTTTTTTTTCATTGTTTGCCCTTTGCATCTGGGACTGGCATTGCGGGGACTGGCATTGCGGGGACTGGCATTTCGGAGGCTTTGGGGCTGGGTTCGTGTCCATGAAAACGAAAGGCATGACTCTGGGTGATCGCGCGAACAACCGTGGTGAACTGGCCGCGGGCATCCATTACCTTTGACAGAATCGTGTTCACAGCGGGTTCGTCGCTGACTTTCAATTGACGCCCCAATGCGTACGACAGGAGATGTTCTGAAAACGCACGCATGAACAATTCCGGATGCCGCAGGAGTTCATCTTTGAGTTCTACCACGTCATGGAATTTGAGTTTGCCCAGTAATTCACCGCTGGAATCGATTTTTAAACCTGAAGCGTATTCATTACGCCATCTCCCGATTGCATCATAGTTCTCCAGAGCAAAGCCAAGGGGGTCGATCTTCGAGTGACATGCGGCGCACGTGGCTCCGCTCTGGTGCTGTTTCAGCCTCTGTCGGAGAGTGAGTCCCGACGACTCGATTTCCCTGTCGTCGGCTTCGATTGGCGGGACTATGTCGGGTGGTGGCGGTGGTGGTCGATTCAAAATCACTGTAGCTACCCACGCACCACGAGTGATGGGGTTGGTTCGCAACGGTGAAGATGTCATCGTCATGGTTGCAGCTGTCGTGATGACTCCACCCTCACGGCGATCTGTCAATGAACGTCTCTTGTATTGCTGCTGGTTTGTATTGAAGCGATTCCGGTTCTCACGATCGCCGAATGGCACTTCGTCGGTGTACCACGACTGCAGTTCGTCGGAACGGTAAGTGTAATTCGAATCGATCAAAAGCATGATGGAGCGGTCTTCCATGACAATGCTGTCGAACAGCAGAAGCGGTTCAATCATCGTCTGCAATCCAAATTTCCATTGCTCGCAACCGATACGCGAATAGTAGCGAGGGAAACGTTCAAAGTCAGGGACAGCTGTCACTAATTGATCAAGTCTCAGCCATTGTCGCGCGAAGTTCTGGGTCAGTGCATGACATTTGGGGTCAGTCAGCATTCGCTGGGTTTGCTCGTCGAGGACCTGAGGGTCCAGCAGAGATCCATCGCGTGCCGTGGCCAGTAACTCATCATCCGGAATGCTGCTCCAGAGGAAAAATGACAATCTTGTTGCCAGTGCATAACTGTCATGCTGTGACTTGCTGGTAGTGCCCGAGGCTTCTGCCAGGTAGACGAAGCGCGGCGATGCAAGAATCGCAGCGACCACATCTTTCATCGCATGTCGAAATGAGTTGGTCTGCTTCAGACGCACCGCAAAATAATCACAGTAGCGGTTGATGGTGGCATGTTCGACTGGGCTGCGAAATGCCCGTTCCAAAAAACGGGAAATCCGTTGACGCGCCTCAAGGTCAAGCTTCGTCGTACTTTCAGGAGCGGAAAACAGACTCTCAGTCAAACCACAATATCCATCAAATTCAGGGCTGTGGACGATGGTTTTGCCGAGACGCAGGAGACTCTCGAGAAGAATGGGAGAAAAGCCGAGTTCCTCACCCCGATTGTTGAAGCCGCCTTCGGCCTGCAGGTCGATTGCAAACGGGGTGACACCAGTCAGGATTTGTCGTTCGACTTGATTCTTTCCAAGGGTACGGTTTCCGATCAGAATGGCACGTGGACTTTGCCCCGTTGCTGGTCGGAAGTAGTCGTGGGAACCTCGCAGGGTTTTTTCCGGAAGTGGGTAAATGTCACCACGCAGTTGCAACAGGTCCCTGACTGCGTTGTTGTATTCGTAACGAGTCATGCGCCGCATCGTGGTTGGAGCATGATTTTGATGCTCAAGCAGATAGTCTGTCAGCAACGCATTCAGGGTTGCCGCTGCTGCCCGGCGTTGAGCTGCGTCAGGCTGGTCAGCTGTTTCTGGTGGCATCTCGTGATGATTGATTGCGTTACGGGCAAGACGCAGCAGTTCTGGATCCTGTTGCCAATTTTGGCCATTCACGGCATGGGCGAAGTTGACTTCCGTGTCGGATGATTCACCGTTGTGGCAATCGATACAGAATGCTCTGGTAAACTCCGCTAGCTGTTGCGTGGTCATGGCTTTACTGTTTTCGACAGTAGCTGTGTCGGGATTCCGTTGATTGGTAACTGCATCGACAATCTTCTGATGGTCCTGGCTATTCTCAGCCCCAGTGTTGCCAGAGTTGTGCGGCATGTCTGTTGGCGTCAGTTGAATGAAATCCAGACCCATCAGATAACCGCGATTTCGGTATTTTCGTGCCTTGTTGTTGGCGCCGATCAGTTTGAATGCGATGGGTTGCCTTCCGGCTTCGAGTCGCACCTTTTTTAGGACAATCGTCGGCGCCAATTCCACACGCGGGCTGTACAGGTCGATTTCCCGGTTGACGGAAGTGTTCGGCAGGGTCATGCGGAACAGGCCATAATCGCCTGCCAGGGTGAGTTGGATCATGACGTCATAAACACCCGTTCGATCCACGTCGAACGAACTGTTCATTGACTCACCGACGACACCGTCCCAGAGCAGGTGGGCGTTACCACTCCATTGCGTTCCGAAGGATGTCATGCTCTGGATTCGCGAGTTGCCGGTCAGTTCAAAGTCGAGCTCGCCTTCGCGGCGTCCGAATCGGCTTCCCGACGACTTGCGACCCTTGATCTGGTGGTAATCGAAGATTGTCGCATTTGAATCGTCTGCTTCGAAAACGACTGTCCTGGTGGGGCTACCGGTTTCGGAATCATTGTTGGAGGTTCCATTTCCTTCCTGAGCAATGATTGCTGTCCTTGTCCCAGCAGCATCAAGCCAGAAAACGGCCAGCAGCAGGAATACCAACAGGTGGGGTGGGCTGGATCTATGCATCATCATCAATGATCGGTGGCAGAGTGTTCGGTG
>JAAXJB010000032.1:87558-138767 GCA_012270065.1 Rubripirellula sp.
TCGGTGGCAGAGTGTTCGGTGTGCTGGTTGCCGGTTGGAGGAGGACCATGAAGCCATCACGGTTTGCTGAAGACAGCTAATTCTTCTTTTGGTCCCAGTATATCGTGAAAAACTACGCAAGTTTGCTTGCTTAACATTGTTCGAAAACTGTGCGAAAACAATGCAGCACAACGTTTTGGCACAAACCCGCGTTGCTTACCCAAGCGGCATAGTTTCCCAACGGGCGATCTCGTTGCACATGGGAATCCCGTCGGTGCATCAAAACAGAGCAAATTGCTGGAAAGACTTGCCCCAACCAACTGAGCGCATGCCCAAAACTTTCCGATAGAAAACAGAGAGTTCTTCAGGTCGGAACTCTTTGTTCTTTCTAACGGGCCAAGTCATGCGAAATTCACTCACCTATTCAGCTGCCATGCTGATCCTTGCCGGCTTCAGCTTGCAAATGCACTCTCCGGTTCATGCACAGAGTCGCGGAACCTCCGCGTACGGAGTCCCCGTACCAGGTGTCGGTACCAAAATCGATTATGTGGGAGACGATTTTGAAGCTGAAGAGTGGAAGTTTATCCACAATATGCCCAAGAGCTCGCGAGAGCTCAACGAACGTACTTATGGTCCGATGGCATACTCCGTCAATCGCCGCTGGGCGGAAGGCCCTGAGCGTGGCCAACCCGATGTTCTTAAAGTCATTCCGACACCACCAAATGGTCTGCCAGGTAGCACAAAGGCATTGCAAATCAGTACTTTGCGTTCAGGCATTCCCGGGCGTAATACCAATGATGTCCAGCAGGATGACTTGATTCTCGGAATTGCTACCCGAATCGGATCAACCTTGCAGGTTCGCGAAGTCCCAAGCTGCGTTGTGCGTGTCTATCTTCCAGAGCCATCGTTGTGGGAGAATCGCAGTGGTCCACACTTTGGCATTCGGCTGGGCGCCCGGACGACAGCTCGAAAGCCTCGCGAAGGCCTGTTTGCTGTCGGGACTGAAATGCGGAACGAGCCTTACTGGCCAGGATTCTGGATCCATTTCCGTAGTGAAACCAGTCGAGGTGTGGAGGCAGATTCGGCATTCCTGAAAATCCGGAGCAATTCACGTGGAGTGGACTTCAAAGTAAAAGAGATCCCCGCTGAGCAGTTCGGGTGGTGGACATTTGGCATGTCGATGAGCCCAGATGGTCGGGTGCACTATTTTGCCAAGCCCGGGGTAGAAGACCTGACGATGGACGATTTTGTGATCAGCCAATTGCCGTACGGCTATCGTGCTGAGCGTCTGAACTCCTTCTTTTTCAATATCTGCAACACCAACAATGGGCGAACCTGGTCGACTCCTTTCGTAATCGACGATCCAGAGGTGTTCGTTGTCAATTCCTCGCGTGTTGATCAACTGGTGAAACGGAAGATTGCCTATCAGGAACGCCGTGCACAACGGAAGACATCAAGCAGCCGAAAATGATCTTGTGCTGTCCGCTGGATTGCTGGCGGATCTGCCGTACAGGCTCAACGTTTGGATTTGCAGTTTGAGGAAATTTCATGCGTCGCCAGGTTTGACCTGGCGACGTTTTTTTTAACACTCATTGTAGTGACCAGCCATCTTCATGGATCTTGGTTCATGTGCCGTGTGTAGAATCCTGAGTGATGTCGAGGGTTCTTGCACGGCGTCGGTCCGAGTTTTCAATTTTCTCATGCTCCCCTGTGCTGTTGTGAGGTGTTTTGGTTGGGGAGGTACTGGTAACCAGGTCCAGCCCCAGTTGAAACTGGGAACAGTGTTCCGCTTCCTCTTCGTTTCCTTGTGAATGTCATGTACGAACCACCGCCCGGGCACGAAGTCGTTTTTGAAACAAGTCATCGTGGAGAGGCTACGGAATTGAGGTTTGTTCTGGAGTCGGTGGGAGTCCGTTCGAAGCTTCAGCAGTTTCGTGGTGGTTGGCTGATCATCGTTTCGAGCCAGAGTGCAGATCAGGCAAGCGAGGAAATCTCAGCTTATCGGAGCGAAATCACTGAGAGCAGGGAAAGACGGCCCGCCGTCACGCCAGTTTATGGCGGAGCTTTGATGGGAGCATTCTCTTATGCTGGAGTCTTGATGCTGGTTGCTCTGCTGCTGGGGCGTTCGACTTGGGGACTGGATTGGTGGTCGGCCGGTCGAATGCAGGCTGGCCTTGTGATGGAAGGTCAGTTCTGGCGATGTTTCACAGCGTTGACGCTTCATCTGGATCCCGGGCACATTGGTTCGAATCTGGTGTTTGGATGTGTGTTCGGTCTGATGGCAGGCAGAATTCTCGGTGGCGGAGTAGCCTGGTTGGTGATTGTTTTCTCCGGTGCTCTGGGTAACTGGGTCAATGCATTACTTCAGTCTGCTGATCATGCTTCGATTGGCGCTTCCACGGCCGTCTTCTCAGCCTTGGGGGTACTGATTTCACATGCTCTCCAACCGCGTTCTGGCCCTCGTGAGAGTTTTCTCAAACGATGGAGTCCATTGATTGGTGGTCTCGTACTTTTCGGGTTAACAGGCATCGGGGGAGAAAATACAGATGTGACAGCTCATGCGACAGGTTTGTTGGCGGGATTGGCACTCGGTTGGGCGGGAGCGGCGCTGCCAGCAGATTGGTTGCGAAGTCGCCGCGTTCAGCTAACTTCTGGTGTGGTGGCCATGACGGTGGTAGCAGTTGCCTGGGGAATTGCACTTGCTTATTCAGGGTGACACCGTGTGCAGGTGTCGCTGGAAGTGGTGCTGAAACGGAGGTGACGGGCGGCTGTCATTTGGGAGTTTTTCTACGTTGCCCGCTAATGGTGAGCCCGGAGAAAGTGCCTGAAGTCCTTTTTTGTCCTCTTCGAGGAAAGTGAAGGCCATGCTGACTCACGCGACGTATCTCCTGTCGTCTATCATGGTTGCGTGCCAGTGAATCGCTGCGTCGTTCACTGGCGATGACGACTGTTGCACCAAGCCAGTTCATTCTTTGGAGTAGTTATGTTTCGATTTTCCATGACTTCATTTCATTGTCGTTTATCCATTCAATTATCGCTGATGGTTTTAACGCTATTGCAAGTGCAGCAACTTGTCGTGGCGGCAGAGCAGCCAAATATCGTTCTGATCATGGCGGACGATATGGGATACACGGACATTGGTTGTTACGGTAGCGAAATTGAGACTCCAGTTCTCGATAAGTTGGCAGGTAATGGTCTTCGATTCACGCAGTTTTATAATACGTCCCGGTGCTGCCCTACGCGTGCATCGCTGTTGACGGGCCTGTATTCGCATCAGGCGGGGATCGGATTGATGACAGGTGATCGTGGTTATGATGCCTACCGGGGTGACTTGAATCGTCGCTGCGTGACGCTCGCAGAATCACTCGCGCCCGCCGGCTATAAAAACTACATGTCAGGAAAGTGGCACGTCACGCGTCATACAGGGCCCGAGGCTGATAAGTCAAATTGGCCGCTGCAGCGAGGGTTTGACCGGTTTTATGGAACAATTACAGGTGCTGGTAGTTTCTATGACCCGGCGACGCTTTGTCGTGGCAATCAATACATCACCCCTGTGAATGATCGGGAGTATCAGCCTGATGATTTTTATTACACGGATGCCATTAGCGACAATGCTGCCAGTTTTGTGGCGGATCATTTGCAGAAACAGGCTGACACTCCGTTCTTTCTTTACGTCGCCTACACCAGCGCACACTGGCCGATGCATGCACCTCAAAAAGAGATCGATAAATATCGTGGTGTTTATGATGAAGGTTATGAGCCCATTCGGAGGAAACGCTATGAAAGAGCGATTGAGCAGGGGGTGATCGACAAACGCTGGGAGATGTCCAATGGAGCAGTCAGTTGGGAAAAATTCCAGCACAAGGCTTGGGATATCCGATGCATGGAAGTTTATGCAGCAATGGTTGACCGAATGGACCAGGGCATTGGCAGAATCATCAAGGTGCTGGAGGAGAACAGCGCTTTGGAAAATACCCTGGTCGTTTATTTGCAGGACAACGGGGGATGCGCTGAAGGATATGGTCGCGCTTCGAACGCGGACAAGAAAGAGAGATTTGACTTCAAGCCTTTTGGTCCGGATGATTTGCAGACCAAGATCTGGCCACCGATGCAGACACGTGATGGCCGGTGGGTCAGGACGGGGCCAGAAACCATGCCTGGTGGTGAGGACACCTTCGTAGCCTATGGCCTTGGTTGGGCCAACGCATCCAATACGCCTTTTCGTGGCTACAAGCATGATGGCTATGAAGGAGGAATCAGTACTCCTTTTATCGTGCACTGGCCGGTTGGAATCCCCGGCGATCAAAGAGGGGGGGTAGTCCATGAACCCACGCATCTGATCGATGTGATGCCCACTTTTGTTCAAGCTGGCAAAGCCGAGTATCCAGCTGAATTTGCAGGACGAAAGATTCAACCCATGGAAGGCATCAGTTTGATCCCTGCTTTCACTGGGCAGACGATTCAACGCAAAGAGCCACTTGGATTTGAACATCACGGCAATCTGGCTTTGCGAGATGGACGCTGGAAAATTGTGTCAGCGTACCGACGAGATCAACCGACACGTTGGGAGTTGTTCGACATGGAATCTGATCGCACGGAGCTGAACGATCTGGCGGATGAAAATCCTGAACTTCTGAAGCAGATGATTGGCAATTGGCAGGCGTGGGCAGATCGTGTGGGAGTACAGCCATGGCCGTTCAAGAACAAACCGTCCAAATGAAAGAAAGTAAGTAATCAAGACTCCAGAAACTGTTTTCAGCGGTTGAACGCTTGAGCCTGATACTGTCGTTGCTGCGATGCAGAGATGAAGCTGGTTTGGCCGAAACTGGATGTGAGCGATATGCGTCGCTGAAATGTCGAAAATTGATGAATCGGGAAAACTTGCATTATTTCGCAGGTTGAGTTCTAGCCGTCGCTGATTTCCAAATTAGGTTGACAAAGGGTCCGGTTTCAGAGGCGGTTCAATGTTGTTGCGTTGCAGGCTTTGATGGAATGCGCCGTCATGAGGTAATCGGACGCGGTTTCAGGATTGTGCAGACAGTACGCTGGAATGATCGTTATCCAGATCACGGATTTTCAGGAGTTGCCAAACTTGAAGACTCTTCGAAAATCCGTGGATTGGCCATTCGCCACGCTTCACGTCAGCTAAACTAATTTCTTGTCCAACGATGACTGCCTTGCAGATGTGTGATTTGTACCTGAGATTCCGTACGAATGGCTTGCAGGGTATCCAGACTACTAATCATTGACCTTTGCGTGGGTGCCGGCAGGTTTTCAGTGGCATTCCCCCTTCTGTTCTGCGATGAATCAAGACACCAACACTACCGGCCTGAGCAGAAACTCTGCAGTAAGGGAAGTCTGGATCGATTGGATCCGGGCCGTCGGTTCAGTTGGAATTGTCGCTTTGCATGTTGTGACACGGGAAAAAGTTCGTCGGGTTGGCGAAGTTGACGGCTTTGATTGGTGGTCACTTACCACTTACGAAACAGTGACGCGGATTGCCGTACCACTATTCTTCATGGTGAGCGGTTACCTCGCTATCGGCCGCTGTGTGAAGCACGGTGATTCAGCGTATGCCTGGAAGCGAGGATTGAGGATCATGGCAATCGCCCTGTTTTGGACGGTTGCATTTTCATTTTGGACCATGATCCGGACGAAAGTGGGATTTTCATTTGCTTCGCTGATTGATACCGGACAGGCATCTCCCGTGAAGTTTGTTCTCGATGTGTTCTATGGCGAGGCCTATTTTCACCTCTGGTTTCTGTGGGCGCTAGCAGGGATTTTCTTCGTGACGCCAATTGTTGCCCAAGGCTTGAGTTCGCTCACGCAACGTCAAAAGGTCATCATTGGGTGTTTGTTGCCCATTCTGGTAGCGTTTGACTATGGGTTGCATCGTCAGTCGGTTCAGGTTGATTATTTTCGCTACAGTCTGTTGTCCATGGGCGTACCGTACCTGGCTTACACCTGTTCGGGCTATTTGCTCGGAGTCGGGGTCAAGCGATGTTGGACAGGATTGTCGATTGTTGTGTATTGTGCGGCGTTCTCCATTTGCTTGTGGGCGTACAGTTTCCTCGTGGGGCAGAATCCCACGGAAGTTGCAAACGTTGATTTTGCGGACAAATGGTTGTTCATGCCATTTTCGATTCCCGTTTGCCTGATGTCGATTGCTGGCTTTCTGATGATCGCCAAATCTTCCCTGGCGTCCTCAAGCAAAATGCCCAAGGTGGCTTCCCGTCTGGCTCGGGATTCCATGGGGATCTACATCTTGCATCCGTTTGTGCTTGATATTGCCAATTATTTTGACTTGCTTGGAAGACGCCCCAATGCGTTTGTCGGAACGCTTCTTGTAACGACTGTCGTGGTGCTCGGTGCATGGGGAGCGACTGTTGCTCTTGCCAAAGTTCCCGTGATGAAAAAAACCATTTCCCTGTAAACGACTGCCTGGTCGCATCGGCGATGCGCGAGAGGACTGTTTGCTCCAGCTGCATTCGTTGGCCATGTTCCATTCAATGTCCGTCTACGTGACATTGATAAATGCGAAGGGAATCGGTCGCTGAAGCTGACTTTTGTGGAAGCGGTTTTCTGGGGTCACACGGATTTATGATGGCCACAGGTGACGCGGCTAATCAGTTGAGTCGGAATTGAATGTGCGATGACAGAATTAAGATTCTGGCTAGGAGTCCGATTGAGTGGATCTGCCCATGGCAGCAGACAATACACGATAGCTGTCTCTCAACGCGGTGTCGGCGTCATAGTCTTCTGCTTTCCAAACGTGCGAACTGACCTCCACGCAAAGTGGGCCAGTGAATTGTTCTTCACTCAGGATCCTGAACAGTTGCTGGTAGTTGATTGTTCCAG
The DNA here is from genome assembly GCA_012270065.1 of Rubripirellula sp. Classification (GTDB taxonomy): domain Bacteria; phylum Planctomycetota; class Planctomycetia; order Pirellulales; family Pirellulaceae; genus Rubripirellula. The sequence goes on from JAAXJB010000032.1 coordinate 94,396, forward strand.
CAGCGCCGGGGAGCAGGAACTGGATTTTGCCATTCTTTCGAACGGCATCTTTTACGGCGACTCCGGCCATGATGGGCAGAGATTCCGTGATCGTCTGCCTCATTGGCATCTCTCGGAAAATGAAGTGGCTGTAGTCGTACCACATGCGAATACGTGGTGGTCGGTTGAGCTGTTCGATCAGCCATGCGGCTTCGGATGGACGTGAAAGCGCATGACCGCGATGTGGTTTTACAGCGAGTGTGACCTCGTATCGATTGGCAATTTCGACCCAGTCTGCGATTCTCTCAACACATAGTTGTCTCGATTGCTCCCAGTTACTGCCGCCAAGGACGGTTTGGATAATCGGGGGCGAGTCAGGGGCAAGATCATGAGCCAGAATACAATCCTGTTTCAACCGCTCCAGATCAGCCGCGTGCTGTTCAGCCGTACCCAGCGGCCGTAGGTGTGACATCAGGGAACCCAGCAGCAGATCACGGTCCTTCATCCGCAGTCGCGCTTCCCGCCGCTGACCAGGAGACAGTTTTGAGGCTGCCGCACGCGCCGTGGGGGCAACGCAAATCTCAAGTCCGTCGTATCCACAGTCACCAATGACTTCGATTGCCTCATTCAGAGGATGTTTGGGTAGTCCATACGTGCTGAAGGTAAGTGGAATGCCTTTCCGTTTATCAACTGTGCGAGCTGCGGCATGTCCCTGATTGCGGAATGGTGAGTCGGAAAGGCCTGAAAAGGCAATCATGGTGCTTGATCCCAAGAGCAGTTCGCGCCGGGAAAGGTTGAGGTGGTTCATTTGGGATGGCACCGAAATGGAATGGGGGTTTGCGATGGGAAGCGGAGATGATCGTATCACTTTCGATCCACCAGAATAATGCATTTTCAGAGATCGCTGCGTCTGGTGTTGCCAATGCTGGCGTTTTCCGGTTTCTGCTGCCGGTGAGGCATGGTGGGCGGACTGCTTTGACTGTGCTCAGTTCTCATGCCTCGGACGTAGCGTCATGATGGGTGAATCGAGGGTTTTATGGAATTGGATCGCGACTTACAGGCGAGTTCGGTTGCCTCGCTGGAGCATTTGCATCGTTATGAGTTGCAGGATCTGTACTTGAAGCTGACGCGTGAGGTCTTGCCCGCCGTTGCACGTTTGAAGGGGTGGACGCTCAAAGAAGATCATTGCTTCATGCGAGTGATTCTCGACCAGTTGTTTCAGGACTGCTGGTACAACCACCTTGATCGCAGATTGACGGCCTACAAACAACTCAACGACAAGCAGCTGGTTCAGGCCATCCAGTTGGCGACCGTGATCAGAAGCAGAGAATTTGATACGCTGGAAAAATGGAATCGCGAAAGTTTGGCCTGGCGACGGGCCACTGACTGACAAAATGTTCAATTGCCAGCACCATGGCAGGCGGACACGATGGAAGGTGATCGAATCAACAGCCTGAAGTGATTCTATGTGTGACTGGCAGGCCTGAAACCAGTTTCGGGAAAGTCGGTCAACGGATGATGGGATATTGCGATATTGAGATCACGGGCAGATCAATTCAGTGAGTTCGGAAGGAAAGGTATCAGATCATGGAATTGCAGGCAGCTTTTGATGTACTGCTCACGTCCGACTCCGCATTGGATGGGTTGGATGCTTTGATTTGGCAAAGTTTGGCGGCGGGTGCTATTTCTGCAGGGCATCCCTGGGCCAATGGCTGTCTTACGACACTGTCTGTCAGTGCCGCGGGGCGAGTTTGCCCAAGTAGCAGAACGGTTGTCTTGCGGCGCTGTGACATCGCGGAGCGAAGCATTGACTGTCATACGGACTTGCGTTCCGCCAAGGTTCACGAATTGGCGGCTCAGGGCGGCGAAGTCTGCTGGTTGTTTTATGACCAGGCGAGCAGAATCCAGTTGCGACTTCAGGGTGTGGCGCATGTGTTGAATGACAGGAGTGTGGACGCCGACTGGGAAAACGTCAGTTCATTGAGTCGTTCTGCGTATTTATCAGTGGAGACACCTGGTAAAGCGGTTGCAGGGCAGCAACCGCCGAGTACGAAGGACCGGTTTGTTGATCCGCAGGAATCTGAACGTGGCAGGGATAATTTTCGTGTTGTACGTACGAAAATTGATGCCGCTGATTGGCTCTATTTGAAAGACGGCGGCCATGTGCGGGCTTCTTTTCGGTACGTGGAAGGTGGCGTGACTGAAGCTGCGTGGCTGGTTCCATGATTTGGACAGCTACCAGCCCGATACCGGTACTGAAACCGGAAATGTTGACACTTTTGACGGGGCCACTGATGTGCTTGCGTTGGGATGCCGGGACGCCACCAGTGGATGCTGTCGGTGTTTCGACTTGGTTCGCACCGCGACTTGAACTGAATCTACAGTACCACGCAGTCCGATCATGCCCTGTTCTTGAAATTCATTGTTGATGTCAACGCAGGCTGATTTTCTTTGCGAGGTCGACAATCTTCATGTCAAAGCAAGTTGAACAGCGGCACGTGGAAGTGTTTTTCGACGGGGAATGCCCGCTGTGTGTTCGCGAAATACGTTTATTGCGATTGCTGGATCGCAGGCACCGAATACGTTTCACCGATATCAGCGTAAAAGAGTTTCGCCCGGAGCTGTATCAAAAAAGCTTTTCCGATTTCATGGATGAAATTCACGGGCGGTTGCCGGATGGAAGTTGGATCACTGGCGTCGAAGTCTTCCGGCGACTTTACTCGGCAGTAGGATTTGGACCGCTTGTTGTGATGACAAGATTGCCTGGTGTATCGCATGCACTTGACATTGCCTATCGGGTCTTTGCGAAAAATCGCTTGCGTCTCACCGGTCGATGCAATGCGGCTTGTGGAGTGGAAGCTGTGCGAGAGTGAAATTACCGAGATAGCTGATCGACGGCAGCTTGGTGGTTGCGCGTTGGATTCTTGCAACGCCTTGAACTGGTGCACTGAACTGGTGCACTGAACTGGTGCACTGAACTGGTGCACGGCGAGATCTGTTTCGGAGCTGCAATGGGACGTTCTAGTTGTTGAGACGGCCCGTCGCCCAAAGGACGCCACGAGAAACAAAGTCGAGATAGCGATTGTCGGCTACCGTCTCATTCTGGTGACCAAGAGAGGTGCTGAAGATTCGTGTTTTCTTGGGACCGTACTCATTTGTCCATGCGACCACTGCACTGGCCTTGCGAGGTTTCGCCTCGGGATTTTTTTTCAGTTCCTTCTTGTTGGGTTGCGTGGTTTGGTCGCCTTTGACCAGAACCGAAGTGCCGCTGTAGATTCGGATATTGTTGTAAAGTTCTTCGTTCGTGGTTTTCCAGTTTTTCAATCCCTGGGTGATGGGATGCTCCTGGTCTTCAAAAATGATGTCAATCGGTGTCTTGGGGCCATGGCCAGTTGATTGAACACCGAGCATTTCATACCAGGCAGCGTTGTCGGCTCCAATTTCTACGGGCGCCCTGAAGTTGCCGTAGCGGTAGCTGTGCATGGCGCAATGGAGGTTCACTGCTGGTGTTCCATCGCGATGGGCCTTGAGAATTCGATCAATGTACGGCTTGTCCGTGACATTGGCGGAACATTCATCGTGTATCACCACGTCGTAACCATCTGCCCAATCATCCGACTCATAGATTTTGAATATCGCTTTGGTGCTGGTGTCTGAACTCAGAACCACAGTTACCTTGGCGTTGATTCGTTCTTCGAGACCTTGTTTGAGCAATTTGGTTTGCTCGGGGTAGTCGTGGCAGCATCCGCCAGCAACCAGCAGAATTTGAAGTTTCTTGTTGCTTCCGTCTGCCGCGTTTCCGGTGAGTGGGGCGGTGATCGCGACTAATCCAAGCAGGCCGCAAGCAAGTCGATGGCTGGCTTGGGAACAAAGAAGTTTCAGTGATGGCATGAGTTCGCTGAGGGGAATTCAGGGTGCAGGAAGGAATCAAGTGACGAGTGATGGTGATTCAAATCAGGCGGTGTTGCCGTCTTCATGTTGAGGACGGACTTCCCCGCATTATGATCAAAATCCAATGACCGGGGGCGTTTGAAGGCGATAGAAATCAAATCCATCGGTACCCGGAGATACCAGAAAGAACGCTTGCAGGCTGCCGGGGTTGTAAAAGCTGCTGGAATGTTGGTTGGTTGTCGGTTTGAAACGACGGATATGCTGTACATTCTTTCATTGAAGCTTGGCTTTTACAGAATTTTTGAAGGAACCCGATACCAATGAAATTCATAGTTCCAGCTGCAAGTGTCCTTTTGATGTGGGGGATGTCGCTGTCGGCGGCCGCAGAAACTCGCGAATTCGTTGGTGGTGTCAGAGCTTTGCTTGGCACGCACGAGAATCTCTCTGCCTCAGTGCGGCTCGGTGACATTGATGGGGATGGCGATTTGGATGTTGCTGTGGCAAACGGACGGCACTGGCCGCAGCAGAACTATCTTCTTTTCAACCAAACGCGTGGACGATTCAATGTCCAGCGGCGTTTGGGGTTGGATCTTGAGACGACCTATGCCACTGAAATTGCCGACCTGGATGGTGACGGTGATCTTGATATTGCTGTCGGAAACGACATGGCACCCAGTTATGTGTTGTTGAACGATGGCGGCGGCAGATTTATTCGTGGCAGCACGTTCGGTGGATTAAGCAGTGTTCGCAGTCTCACATTGGCTGATATCGATGGTGATGGGGATGTCGACATTCTTGCTACCAGTCGCGGACGGCCGAATCGTATTTTTATCAACCGTGGTAACGCGATTTTCGATCTTGAGATGACATTCGGTGGTCCCAGTGATTCCACCATCGGCGTTGCGGTGGGCGACCTTGATCAGGATGGTCATGATGATCTGGTGTTGGCCAATCGGGATGGTCAGCAAAGTTATGTGTTGCTCAATGATGGCGAGATGGGTTTCAAGAAAAGGGTTTCATTCGGTTCCAGCAACGATGAGACCCGGTCGATTGCGGTTGCCGATATCAACGGTGATCAGTTCCCGGACTTGATTGCAGGGAACATTGGCCAGACGAATGCAATCTATGTTGGGGATGGAACAGGAAATTTTACAAACCGGTATGAGTTTGGGCGTTCTGATGGACCGACGTATGCTGTTCGGGTTGCCGACATGAATAATGATCAACTGCCTGATGTCGTCGTTGGTAATGTTGGGCAGAGTAATGCTGTGTACTTCAATCAGGGCAACGGCAGACAGTTTCAGGAGATGCGTTTCGGGGAACAGTCGTCAGCCACTTACGGCCTCGACATCGGGGATCTGGACGGTGATGGTTTTCTTGATATCGTTACCGCGAACTCCGGTACCCGAAACGGTGTTTTTTATAACCGCATCAAACGTTAACCGAGTGAAAGAGATGCAATTCAGGCGATTAAGCTTCCATTTGATCTTTCTGCTAGCCGTTTGTAGTGTCACCGGTCAGGCCAGCGGTGCCGAGCCGAATACGCGATCCCTGCAAAGCGATTGGCCTTCGTTCCGCGGAGCAGGTGCCAAGGGAGTCGCAGAGGGTTATCGTTTGCCCGTGTCGTGGAACGCAGATGCTGATCAGGGGGAGATCCACGGTGTGCTGTGGAGCCGGTCAGTTCCTGGACTTGGGCACTCAAGTCCGGTTGTATCTGGCAATCAGGTCATCATTGCTACGGCAATTGCAGAAGCAGGTGATGCACCGTTGCAGGTTGGACGCGGAGGACGGCCTGATGCGGCGGATGACAATGGTGTTCAAAGTTGGGTTTTGATTTCCTTTGACAAGAAAACAGGCAACGAATTGTGGCGGTCGGAAGTGTATCGCGGAGTGCCCCGTGCCACCCGTCACGCGAAAGCAACACACGCAAATACAAGCGTGGCTGTGCAGGGAGATCGAGTCGTTGCTTTCTTTGGATCCGAAGGATTGCACTGCTTTGATTTGCAGGGCAAGCGTATTTGGAGTCGTGATCTGGGTGTGATCAATATCAGCAAGTACGGAATCGGTTGGGGGTATGCAAGCTCGCCAGCCATTCACAATGATCGCATCGCAGTCATTTGTGATGATCCAGGCAATCCATTTGTGGCCGTGCTTCGACTTTCCGATGGCAGTGAAATATGGCGACGGAAACGGGATGGCGATTGCGAACGCAGTTGGGGAACACCGGCTATCTTTTCCCATCAGAAACGCACTCAGGTTGTGATCAACGGATGGCCATGGATCGTGGCTTACGACTTCGAGAACGGCAAAGAGCTTTGGAGAATTCATGGAGGAGGCGATAATCCGGTGCCCACACCATTTGAGGCGCACGGCTCAATTTTCATTACCAACGCGCACGGTGCCTGGTCGCCCATTTATGTTGTGAAGCCTGATGCAATCGGTGACATCACACCGACGGTCCAGCAGCAAGAAGAAACCGTTGAAGGTCAGCAGGATGATTCACCACCGACTGGCAAGGGAAAAGAGGGAATCGTCTGGAGTAGGATGAAGGGGGGATCCTACATGTCGACTCCGGTCGTTTATGGTGACTACCTCTATCTTGGCAGTTCCAATGGCGTATTACGCTGTTTCGAAGCGAAAACCGGTGATGCAGTCTATGAGAAAAGGCTGGGAGCACGAGCTTCGATGATTGCCTCCCTGGTCGCAGGTGATGGAAAAATATTCTGTGCTTCCGAAAATGGCACCGTTCATGTTGTGGCAGCAGGTCCCGAGTTCAAGGTTTTGTCACGCAACCACATGGGGCAACCCTGTTTTGCCAGCCCGGCAATTTCACAGGGTGTGGTTTATTTCAGAACAACCGGTGAACTGATTGCCGTGCAGGCAACTGAGACTGGCGTCACAACGCCCGACGCGGTTCCTTGACGCACGAGATGGTATTTTTGAACGGTTCGGTTGGGACTTGGTCTGCCAGAAAATCCGGCAGATATCCTGAGTCGGGTGTGTTTGGAAACAAACACCAACCACGGTGCGGCAAGTACCGACATTGTGGCCGCAATTTACCTGGTATCGAAGAATCATTCGTGACGAAAATCCCCCGTGGAAGCAGCGAAGTCCGTGAAGCTTCGGTATGCTGTGCACTGACCAATCCCCCTGTCACCTGATCAGAAAAGAGGTATCCCTTGAATTTACGCTATATCATTCACGCGATCAGCGTTTGTGTTTTGTTCGGTTTCACGTCAATGGTCGCGTTGGGCGCCGGCGGTGAGGCATTCACTGATCCAGCGAAAGCTGGTCCCGATTTCGTTCTTCAGGGTGAATACAAGGGCAGCGTTGAGACTCCCGATGGGGTCAAAACGTACGGCGGGCAGGTCATTGCTTTGGGAGACGGGAAATTCCGGATTGTGGGTTTTGAAGGCGGTCTGCCCGGCGACGGTTGGAGCCGCGGAGATGGTCAGACGGTCATCGATGCAAAGTCTGAAAATGGGCAAATCATGGCAAAGACCGAAAGAGCTGATCTGGTTGTTGGCAACGGTAAGATTGCTGTGCTGGTGGACGGTCGGGAATTGGGAGCGTTGAAAAAGGTGGAGCGTAAGAGCGATACGCTGGGCAAGAAACCGCCCAAGGGCGCAGTTGTGCTATTTGATGGAACTTCTGCCGATCAGTTCCAGGATGGCAAGCTTGTCGACGGCAAGTGGCTTGGAGCCACAAATTGTTTCAGCAAAAAGAAGCTTGGTGATCATCAATTGCACATTGAATTCAGAACACCTTTCATGCCCAAATCCTCGGGTCAGGGTCGTGGAAACAGTGGTGTCTACATGCAAAGTCGTTATGAACTGCAAGTGCTCGATTCATTTGGGCTCGAGGGCAAGAACAATGAATGCGGTGGTATCTACTCGATTTCGGAGCCCAATGTGAACATGTGCCTGCCACCACTCGCCTGGCAAACTTACGACATCGATTTCACCGCTGCAAAATACGATGCCGACGGCAAGAAAACAACGAACGCACGAGCGACCATCAAGCACAACGGTGTTGTCATTCATGATGACCTTGAATTGACGCACGGTACCCCCGGTCGCCATGGTGAAGGTCCTGAACCTGATTCGCTTTTTCTGCAGAATCACGGAAACCCGGTCGTGTTCCGGAATATCTGGGTTGTTGAAAAGTAACGAGAGTGAATTCTTCGTTTGCTCCATTAAAAAACGCCGGGGATTGTACCCGGCGTTTTTTTTATCATCTTGCCGGGGAATTCAATCCGGTCTCGTAAGCTGGATCGTCAAAAAGAGAACTTCCTTGTCGCAATCAGGTGACAGCCTTGCTCCGGGGTTGTCAAAAATTTCAGTTTTTGGAAGTAACGTAACCTAATACGTCATGGATGCTGACGTTTAGTCCGGTGGAGTTGGGGCTTCAGGTTTCTCCGTGCCTGTTTGCCCAAACTGGAAGAGGTGTCTGTTTTCAACCTGACAGGTGATTTGATATGTCACGCTATTGGTGTTCGATATTGGCTTTGGTACTTCTCGTTTGCCCCGGTTGTTCTTCGGGTGAGATAGATCGGATGTTGTCGCAGAGCGTGGTTGATACGGACTCTGCATCAACTGACGGTTCACCTGGTGCAATGAGCGATGGTACCGGTGCAGACGGCTTGCTCAAGCTCAATGTTGATGTCAGTGGGGGATTTTCTCTTAAGTCCGATCCTCTCTCGATCGATGGGCTGGAAATGGAGGGTGACGTGCTGAAGCTGTCTGTCTCTTATGGTGGCGGATGTGAAACGCACCACTTTGTCGTCTGGACTGATAGTATCTTCAGTGACAGTTCGCCACCCAGGGTGAAGCTGTTTATCGGTCACGATGGACGTGGTGACGCCTGCGAGGCATTGATCGCACGAGATCTCCGGGTTGATTTAACGCCGATCAAGTTGGTTTTCGAGACAGCGAACCCGGAACAGAAAGGCGGGGTGGTATCCATCACGGTGGAAGGCAGCGACTTGACTGTTCCGTATTCGTTTGGCAATTGAATCCCGGGAGCCAGTTTGTGAATCCGGAAGCCAGTTCGGCAATGGTAGCCACCGGTTCATTGGTGACGTCTCCATCAATTCGTCAGAAACAAGTCGCTTTTGACAACCTCATGGACCATCCGTCGTAATCGGGCATCTTTGCCGCCGAGAAGTTTGACAATCTTGTCCAATTCACCCCGGTCGGTAGGATCAAGTCGGCGACCTATGGCATAGGTCAGCATTTTGGTGACGAGGCACTGCACAATTTGAATTCGACGTTGTTTTAGCATCTGTTTGAATTCAACAATGTCCGTGATTGACTCGCCAGTCGACAGGGTGGTGGTGGTGTCAATTGGGACTCGCGTTCGTTTGTATTGGTCTCGCCATCGCCCGACGACATCAAAGTTCTCGAAGGCGAATCCCATCGGGTCAATTTTCGCATGGCAACTTCTGCACGCCTCGTGTTTCCGGTGCAGTTCCAGTTGTTCGCGAACGGTTTTGGCTTCGCGAGTGTTGGTTGGAAGTGGTTCAACGTCGGGAGGTGGTGGGTTTGGGGGTGTGCCCAGCACATTTTCAAGCAGCCACGATCCACGGATGACGGGAGAAGTTTCGACACCATTGGCTGTGGCTGTCATCACACCCGGCAGCGTGAAGATTCCGCCGCGTCTTGGATCGTTCAAGGCGATTCGCTTGAGTTGATCACCCCGAATTCCTTCCCTTTTGTAGATCCATTTGGCCAGTGTGCTGTTCATGTAAGTGTGGTCGGAGTCGATGAACTCTTCGATCCGTCCGTCGGCATCAAGCACATCTGCAAAGAATGTTGTCACCTGTTCCATCAGCATTGGTTCGACTTTCAGATTCTTGTAGAACTGGTAATCGCCGCCAGAAGGAGGCATCTTGCCAAGTTGATCCATCCGAAGCCAGGTTGATGTGAAGTGGTGAGTGAAGGCAGCAGCCTTCGGGTCTTGCAGCATCCGTTCTACCTGCCGTTCCAGTTCAGATGGTGTTGCCAGTTTGCCAGCCCCCGCCAGTTCAAGAAGAACAGTGTCCGGCATGGAGGACCACAGAAAGTAGCTCAAGCGACTTGCGATTTGGTAGTCATTCAGCCGTCCGGGTTCTTCTTTCAGATAGAGGAATTGGGGTGAACACAGGATGGCAGCGTAACCATCTTGCATTGCCCTGATCAAACTTGGCTTTCGGTTACGGCTTTTATCGGATTTTTGGGTGTGGAGACTCTCCTTGGACAGACGCTGATGCCCGAAGCCAGGACCACTCCAGCCCGCGCGGAAACTGTTGGGTTGGCCGTAGGCGAGGTACTCGATCTGAATCGAATGTTTACCGGCGGGTAAATCGATTTTCTGTTTGCGGTGTGAGGCACCGTGAAGGCCATCGTGTTCCAGTAGCGTGGTGCCATTGATGATGATCCGTGCTCCGTCATCAGATGCCATCTCAAACAGGTACTGACCTGCATTGTCTGTATGCAGCGATCCAGTGAAGACGATCGCGAAATAATCTTCTTTTCTGGAAACAGCAAGATCGACATAGCCCTGATCGAGTTTGCCAATCCGTGCCGGTGTCAGGTTCTTGAAATCCGGAAGCTTGCCCCATTTGCCCTCGTAAACCTTGTATTCAAGGTCATTGATACCACTTTGCATGTTGACGATTGCATTGGCGTTCTGCTGAAGCACCAGTTGCACGTAGGGTTCGATTTCAGTGGCGGTCACTGGTCGTCGAAAGGCACGCTGTGCGAATTGCCCCAGTAGTTGCCGGACTTCAGTTTCGGTTCCTGATCCTGTTCCGTACAACGCAGTGTGGCTTTTCGGAGGCCAAGTGGGGATGATCGGAGTCAACGTCAGTCGATGGACCCTGATATGCGGTCCCTGGTAACCTTCCCGAAACAGCACGCGGGTCATTTTCTCGGGCCATTGGTCGTGTCCTGCCTTGTCGTCTTTCTTGTCAGGACGCGGGTGGTAGCTTTCCGGGAAGTAGGACTCAACGATTTTTTCAGAACGGAAATTGCGGTCATGCTGTCCATTCTCCCAGCCAATCCATGGGATCCATCCTTCATCCATCCATGTCGTTGTGGTGAAAGTGTGGTGTTTGCCGTCGGCAGGTATTGTCCATAGTGCAAGTGGGGTTGAGGTCGGCCCTTCAATGCCGCGATTGCCAGTGTCGGCCATGTTCAAGCAGAGTTGGAAAGGCGAATTCGCATCGAGTGAGAACATGTCTTGCCATGGATGGTCACGGTGGTGTGCGGAAACCTCCACGGTGATCCGGTACTCGGCGGAAAAGCCAACCCCACGTTTCAGCTCGGACGGAGCCAGCCTGCCATATCTTTCGTACCCCTGGGCAAGCATGTCAAACTCGGGATTGAATTCCCGTGATACTGTTTCAATCAGGTGCTCACCATTTCTCCTGCCAGTGACCAGGTGTCCTCCAAATTCGAGGGGGGAAGCGTCTGGCCGAGGTTCCAGATGCGTGGCCTGGTCAAGGGCTTCTTCTGAGGCTTGCAGGATGAGCTTCAGAAGAAAGTCAGACATCACAAGGCGATCGCCAAGGTTGAAAAAGCCATCTTCTTCTTCATCCTCCGGGAAAAAACGTAGCGGGTCCGTTCCAGTTCGCTCCACACTTCCGTTGCCATTGTTGTCGGTCAGTTTTGAACCGGTAGCACCAGGCCGGTAATCTGCTCCCCGCAGGTACAGGAGATCGCGAAGTGTATTTCTCAGTTCGTGGCGGTTGAGTCGTCTGAGAACTGTGTGACCACCAGTGTGGCGGGTATTCTCGTAAGCTTTACCAAGAGACGCGGTGATCACTTCAATGGCCTGTTTTGCGTCCTCCACTCCGGGTTGTTGTTGCTCTGCCGGAGGCATGGCGCCGAGATTCAACTGGTCGAGAACGTTTTGCCAGACTTCAAGAGTCGTTACCTTGCCCAGGTCAATGTCAAGGTTGTCAAGTCTGATATCACCCTCGCGTTCATGTTCACTGTGGCATTCGTAGCAGTGTTGCTTCAGAAATGGCTTGATCTTGATGAGGGCAGGTTCTGCATTGGCCGAAATTCCGTGGAACGCAAAGACATTCACCAAGAAGACAATGAACAGGACCAGCAGTCTGTTGATTTGCGGGATGTAGCCCAAGGTTGATTCGTTGGCGGAGAATGGGAATGACAACATGAATCTGTTTTGGTACGTGGCGACAGAACAGTGCAGACAAGGCAGTGGCATTTTCTGTGGATCATGTCACTGCACCGGGGTAGTGCTTGAAAGACTAGCTGGAAGAAAAATCGAGACCACGAAGACTTCCATTGCTGGAGCCGAACTGATCGATCTCGAGCCCACTGTTCTGAAGTATCGATAGCAGCAAGTTGGCTGCTGGTACACGTTCTTGATCCGGCTGAGGATAAACTTTGTGTTCGCCGTGTTTGAAACCACCGCCAGCCAGTACAAGAGGCAGGTTGGTAGTGGAGTGCGTGCCGGTTGCCATGCCGCATCCAAACAGAATCGCTGTGTGATCAAGAAGTGTGCCTCCGTTGAGCACGTCTTCCTGTGCCTTCAGCAGGTCGATCAGGTAAGCCATCATCGAAATCTGGAATCCTTCGATTTTCTTCAAGGCGGCAACCGGTTCATCACGTTCGCCGTGGTGCGAAAAACCGTGATAGCCACCACTTAAGCCGAAGTCGCCATTCACAAATCCACTTGTCATGGTGATGCATCTGGTGGAGTCGGTCTGCAATGCCAAAGCGATGATCTCGATCATCGCTTTGAGGTGCTCCTGCGTGCCGTTTCCCGGTTTAGGTTCCTTGGTGTCTGTTTTGGGCTTGGAGCGATCCAGCCAAGGTTCCAGTTGGGTGATTTTTTGCTCGAGCGTGCGCACCGAGTCAAAGTATTCCGACAGTTTTCGGCGATCATTTTTGCTGATCGCACCGTTCATCGCTTTTGCCTGTTCTTTCACAACATCAAGAATGCTGGAATGTCTTTCCAGTTGCTTCTTTTGTTCACTGATTGCCTCGGCTGAATCTTCGTAAAACATTTTTCGATAGGCGGTGCGCAAATCGATTGATGGAACTTGGACTCCTGTTCTGGTGAAACTGAGCAGATTTCTTTCGTTGCAGCCGAGCGTCAGAGAGGGGAAGCGGGTGGCAGCGCCATGATGCTCGGCAAGCTTCTGATCCAGGCTGATATTTCCTTCTTTGTAGTTGTGCGCAAGGATGGGACGAACACCACTCAGCAGAACCGGGACGCCCTGATGTCCACCGGTGAATCCATGGTCCAGATTGGAAAATATCGTCAAGTCCTTGCGATGCTTTTCCAGTGCCGTCAGGGTTTCCGGCATTTCATAATTGGTCCCGGCTTGATCTGCTTTCGGAAAGAAGGCTTTCTGGTAAACACCGTAGTTGTTTGACAGGCAGACAAATCGTTTGACTTGGCTGCCTTCATCGGTTTGAGAGGCCTGTGCTGGTCGGGGCACGGCTTCCAGCAGGGGTAATGCCATCACCACGCCACCGCTACGCAAAAACTTACGACGTCCAAATGATGGCTTCATGAGATTGGCTTTCGGAGGGATTGGCTTCATCGAAGATCAGAAGGCTTGCCAGTAGCGTTTTCTGACGACAGTTTCCGGTGCAGTTCGCTTTCCATCATAGCACAAGAGCTTTTTGAGTCCCAACTCGTGGAGCCCATGAGCACGACAGTCCAATCCGGCTGGTGGCCAGCGTGTGATGACCCATCAGCTGAAGAGTTCTTCGATGATTTTTCCCGAGGTGATTGGGTGTGGTCGGCCTTCACGATCCTGCAAGGCACCCGTTGTGGGGATGCCCAGAGCATCAATGATGGTTGTGCCAAAGTCACTTGGCGTGACCGGGGCGGATTTGGGGTAGGCGGCATGTGCATCGCTGGTGCCATAGGTCATCCCACCTCGGATTCCACCGCCGGCCAGCAATCCGGAGTAACAGTAAGGCCAATGTTCTCGGCCGGAGTTTTTCTCACTGATTTGTGGTTTTCGTCCAAATTCGCCGACCCAGACCACCAGTGTTTCTTCCAGCATGCCACGGTTATTGAGGTCGTCCAGAAGTGCGCTCAATGCCATGTCTGCCGGCGGAATCAAATCGTCTTTCAGACGAGTGAAGTTGTTGCCATGGGTATCCCAGAAATTCTTGCCATCGTTGTGCCAGGTTACGGTAACCAGCGGGACACCGTGTTCAACCAGGCGCCGAGCCATCAGGACGGATTGACCGTGTGTGTTGCGCCCATACCTGTCGCGAACAGCTTCAGGTTCTTTGGCCAAATCAAATGCCCTGCGAACTCTTGATGAGGTCAACAGTTCAATTGCACGTTCCTGATGTGCTTGCGCATCTGCGATTGAACGCGGCAATGATGTGATCTGCTGCCCGGTGATTGTTTGCCGGTTGAGGATCTTTAATAGTTCATAACGTGATTCGAGGCGTTCCAGCGTGATGTCCGAAGGTAGACTTAGCGTAGATGGTTTCCAGTCACTGGCGTTCGGGTCACCAGTCAATAGCATGCCGTCGTGTGCTTTTCCAAGCCAGCCACCATGTTGTCCCGGAGCTTCGCCGCCGGGCGCGGCCGGGTGAAACGCTTTCCAGGGCAGTGTGACGAAGGAAGGCAAGCCATTGGTACTCGGTCGTACTTTCGAAACCAGCGAGCCAATGTGCGGTGAGTCGCGATCACTGGGCGGGGTTGCATCGCTGTTGATAACGGGTGCAAGTTGTCCTGTAACCGTCGCGTGTCCACTTGAAAGATGTGCGGGGTCGCTGTGAGAGAGTGAACGGACGATGGCCAGTTTGTCGACATGTTGCGTGAGTTTTTGGAAGTGCTCACAGATCTGAATTCCGGGAACATTGGTCGAAACCGGCTTGAAGGAACCACGGATCTCCTCGGGTGCGTCCGGTTTGAGGTCAAAGGTGTCAAGTTGGCTGGGTCCGCCCCACATGAAAAGAAAAATACATGACTTGGCCGCTTTTCGCCCACTGTTGGTTCGAAGTGCGTTGGGCACCAGGTCGTTTCCGTGCAAACTTTTGGCATTCCAGAATTCAGGCAGACCAAGCCCAAGCGCGGTCAAAGCACCAGCTCTCAGCAAAGCCCGTCGGTTTCCACGTTGCAAAGATGCAAACTCTCGACAGCTCTGAAGGTGTTTGTGAATTGGTATGGCAGGATTGGCCATGGCTTGCGGTTGATGGATTGCTGTTTTAGGCGGGGGAACGCTGACAGGCCTGTGATGCTGACAGCAAATGGTCATCTGCAGCTCACGGGGAGTTCATTTGCGCTGTCACTTGATGATGATCGTTGATTCTATGTGATTCAGCCATCGATGTCATGTTCAGGTCAAAGGCGTGCTTCCAGTCACGTTCATGAACGATTTTTTTGGCGGTGTTGTCATCATTTACGTTGAATGTTGGGTTTGTCCTGGCAGGAATGACAACGGGATCTTGTATACTGAGGCTTTCACGCGATGCACTTGAGTGCACTTGCCTTCGGTCGCGGCGTCCGACCATGAACTTCCCGCCACAAAAATGTTGATGTGATCCATGAACGATGGCTTGCAGCGTCCAAAACCAGCTCTTTCTATTCCCTGTGTGATGTCGGCGATGCTTTTCGCGGCAGCGTGCCTGTCGATCCGAGTCTCGCAAGCGGATCAACCTCAGAATGATGGCAGGACCAAAGCAGTAATTGCCGCAGATCACGCAGAAAAATTCCGGAAAGGGACGGTGCTTTTTCAGGAGAATGTCCGTGCAATCCTGACCTCGCATTGCCTGAAATGCCATGGTGGTGAGTCAGTCAAAGCGGATTTTGATTTGTCGACGAGGTCAGCGTTGATGGAAAGTGGTCATGTCGCAAAGACCGCGTCAGACAGCCATCTGTTCCATGTCATTAATCATACGGCTGAACCTGTCATGCCACTGAAGGCTGCAAAACTATCTGATGATGCGATCGAACTGGTCCGACGTTGGATTGACCTCGGTGCGCCATATGACAAGCCGCTGGTAAAAGGTGAAAAAACCGATGAACCCATGCGTGTGAAGGAGGCGGATCGCAATTTCTGGTCCTTTCTACCGTTGACTGACGTACCGGTTCCGACGGTTGAGCATGAACAATGGTGCCGAACTCCTGTCGACAGGTTCATTCTGGCCCGGCAGGAGGCTTCCGGTTTGTCTCCGAATTCAGATGCTGATGCCAGAACGCTGATCCGTCGTGGAGCATTTGACTTGTTGGGTTTGCCGGCGACTCTCGGACAGGTCAAAAAGAATGCTGGCCGCCTGAATGATGAAAGTTGGTCAAGGTATATCAAGGAATTACTTGATTCACCTCATTATGGTGAACGTTGGGCGCGGCATTGGATGGACGTGGCCAGGTTTGCTGAGTCACACGGTTATGAACAGGATTATGATCGGCCAAACGCCTATCATTACCGTGATTTTCTCATTCAGGCGTTCAATGAAGACCTGCCTTACGACCGATTCATTGAGTGGCAGTTGGCTGGAGATGAATTGGAACCCGAAAATCCGCAAGCAATGATGGCGACAGGATTTCTTGGGGCGGGGGTATTCCCGACACAACTGACAGAAGCTGAATTTGAATCAGCCAGGTATGACGAACTGGATGACATGGTGACAACCACTGGCGTTGCTTTTCTGGGGTTGTCTGTTGGTTGCGCTCGTTGCCATGATCACAAATTCGATCCCATCCCGTCGCGCGACTACTATCGAATGGCTGCAACTTTCACGACAGCGATTCGCAGTGAAGTGTTGTTGGATCTGGACCCCGACGAAAACAGACGGCGTCGGCGGGAGCAGGCAGGAAAAATCACAAAGCTGGAAAAAAGCATTGCAGATTACGAGCGGCAGAATGCTCAGAAAGCATTTTCAGAATGGATTGAGGGATACGAAGACGGAAAAGCTGAGCCGTGGCAAGTGTTGAATGTGCTTGAGGTCAGGTCATCAGCCGGGTCGACGTTCAAGTCTCAGGGAGACGGGTCGTGGTTGGCCACAGGCAAGGCACCCCAGCAGGATGAATTGACGATCATTGCCGAGTCGGATCTGGATCAGGTTTCCCGTTTGCGCATCGAAGCTTTGACACATGGATCATTACCCCGAAAAGGCCCGGGGCGTGCTGACAACGGAAACTTTGCTCTCGGCAATGTTGAACTCAGTTTCGTTGAGATCGATGGGGAAAATGGTCAGAACGAGCGGAATCCTGAACATGGGAAGGCTGATCGTGAACAGAACATTGTCGGGAAAAGCATTGCTGTCGATTTGACAAAGGCCTCTGCAACGCATCAGCAGAATACCAGCAGCCTGTCGGTCATGGCGTCGATTGATGATGATCCGGTTTCCGGTTGGGCCGTGGATCATGGGGGAATCGGCAAGGATCAGGCGGCCGTATTCGAATTCGCGGAAACGGTCAATCTGAAAGGCAGAGTCCGCTGGTTGCTTCGCTTGCGGTTTCACCATCCAAACCATCGTCACGCGATGGGGCGGATTCGGATCTCCCTTTCCAATCGCCCTGACGCGCCGGTGGCAGTCGGGAGTGAAGATGGGATTGCGCACATGCGCACCGCATTAACAGAGGCAAAACTGAATCGCGATCCTGAATCAAAAGCTTGGAAGGAGTGTTTGAAGTGGTTCGTTACCACTTTGCCCGAATGGCAGAAAAAGAAACAGCAACTGGAAGAGCTTCGCAAGCAAGGTGATGGTGCCAAACTGACCAAGGTGATGGTGACAAGCGAAGGTCTGCCTCATATGAAACACCACGCTGATGGCAGAGGTTTCCCGCACTTTTATCCAGAAACTCATTTTCTCAAGCGTGGTGATGTTCAGCAGAAGCAAGAGGTCGTGAAGGCAGGTTTTCTACAGGCCCTGACACCTGCGGACATCGATGAAACACGATGGGTTGCCAGGAGTCCGCGGACTGACCCACGCACAAGTTTTCGCAGAGCAACTTTGGCGAACTGGATGACTGATGTTGATTCAGGGGCCGGAGCTCTTGTCGCCCGGGTAATCGTCAATCGTGTCTGGCAGCATCACTTTGGAAAAGGACTCGTTGCTACGCCCAATGATTTTGGAACGTCAGGTGATGAACCGACCCATCCTGAACTGTTGAACTGGCTCGCCAAGGATTTTGTTGATCACGGTTGGCAGCTCAAGCGTCTGCATCATCTCATCATGACAAGCAGCGTCTATCGACAGTCTGCAGGTCATGATGAACGAAGGGCAACGCTGGACCGGGAAAATGAACTTCTGTGGCGTTGGCAGCCAAGACGACTGGAAGCAGAGGCCATTCGTGATTCTTTGCTGGCCGTGTCAGGCATGCTCGACACTCGGATGTACGGTCCAGGAACGCTTGATCCGAAAATGAAACGCCGCAGCATCTATTTCTTCATCAAACGCAGCAAGTTGATCCCGGAGATGATGCTGTTTGATTGGCCCGAGCATCTGGTCAGTATTGGAAGCAGATCGAATACCACGGTTGCTCCCCAGGCACTGATGTTTCTGAATAGCCCCCAAGGACGCCGGTATGCTGCTTCTCTGGTATCGAGATTGACCGGAGAGTCGGTTGAAGAAAACGTGGTTTCTGCCTATCAGCTGGCATTTTCACGATCGCCAAGCGAAGTTGAAAAAAAGAACTGTCTGGCCTTTGTCAGTCAGCAGGAAACGGTTTACCGGCAGAAAAATCTCAAAGACCCTCGTCATGCCGCGCTTGTAGATCTTTGCCAGGCGCTGATGAGTACAAGTGAGTTCATTTACGTCGAGTAGAGTGGACTGATCCAGGTTCAAAAACTTCATTGAGCTTTTTTATCCATATTTGATTTCTCTTTTCAGTGTCATCCATTCATGAATGAGCCAAATTCTCGCGAAGCAAATCAGCCAGAACCAGAAGGTTTATTGAGTCGCCGCAGTCTGCTCGCCCGGGCCGGTTGCGGTTTCGGGATGCTTGGTCTGACTGGGATGCTGCAGCAGCAGGGAGTGCTGGGACGGGCTGACGCGTCTGATCTGGGATCGGACCGTTCGCTCAATCCGTTGGCCCCGAGACCTGGGCACTTTCCGGCAAAAGCCAAACATGTGATCTGGATCTTCGTTAATGGTGGGCCAAGTCATGTTGATACATGGAATTACCGCCCGGAATTGACAAGATGGAACGGAAAATCGATCCGCGAGTTCGATGCCGAGTTCAAGAACACCACCGGATTTTTCAAAAATTCGGTGGGGAATCTCATGCAGTCGCCGTTCAAGTTCACGCCGCAGGGTGAGTCTGGGAAAATGGTCCCGGAGATTTTTCCGCATCTCGGCAAGCATGTTGACAAAATGGCGTTTCTGTTGTCGGGGCACACGGAATCCAATAACCATTCCCCTGCCCTGTTTGCCATGAATACGGGAATGCCACGCATGGGATTTCCCTGCGTTGGTTCATGGGCGACCTACGGACTTGGCAGTGAGAGCAGCAACTTGCCGGGGTTTGTTGTCATGAGTGATCCAAAGGGACGTGGCCTGCCAAAAGGTCACGCAGCAAACTGGAGTGCAGGGTTTCTTCCCGGGGTGTACCAGGGAACTTATCTTCGCCCCACCGGCGAGCCGATTGACAACCTCGTTCGCCCTGAAGAGTTGGGTGTCACTGGACAACGCAGGCAACTCGATCTGATCAAACAGCTCAATCAGGAACACCTGGATCGAAATGCTGCCGAAAGTGAATTGGCCGCGCGAATCGAGAGTTTTGAATTGGCTTTCCGGATGCAGACGGCGGCCCCCGAAGCTCTGGACCTCGCGGCTGAGCCGAAACATGTGCAGGATCTTTATGGCATTGGCGATGACCGTTGTGACCACTTTGCAAAGCAGTGCCTGATGTCTCGGCGTTTGGTTGAACGGGGGGTCAGATTTGTACAGATCTATTCAGGTGGCATGGAGAACCAGAGATCATGGGATGGGCACAACGATATCCAAGGCAACCACCGGCAATTCGCAGGCGAGACCGACCAACCGGTTGCCGGTTTGCTCGAAGATCTTCACCAACGCGGGTTGTTGGACGAGACGCTTGTCGTTTGGTGTGGCGAATTTGGCCGTTTGCCGATTGCGCAGACCGGTGCCAAGCCTGGTCGCGATCACAATCCCCATTGTTTCTGTGCGTGGTTGGCCGGGGCGGGTATCAAAGGCGGAATGGACTACGGAGCGTCGGATGAAATTGGATTCAAAGCTGCTGATGACAAGGTTCATGTGAATGACCTGCACGCGACTCTGCTCCATCTCATGGGGATAGATCATGAGCGTCTGACATACAAGTACAACGGAAGACGTTTTCGGCTGACGGATGTCGCCGGCCATGTCATCAAGGATATCCTTGCCTGAGGGCAAGCTTACTGGAGACCAGCGAACTGGAGACCAGCAGATTGCTGGCCAGCGAATAGACGACCAGTGATTTGAAATTCGGCAAATGATGTTGCAGGGCCAATCACGTTGGTTTCCTTCCCCCCGCCCTGCTCGTCACCGGTATGGTTCTTCCGTTGCGACGATGTTCAAGCGGCTGGATTCGTGGCGGCTTGTGAGTCACTCAGGCTTGGGGTCATCTGCCGGTTCCATTTTATCGGCTTCCCCGGGAAGTTCCGGATCAACACGGGGCGTGTCCTCTGGTTCTGATGCGTTGATTTTGGCTTCCTGTGCGGCTCGTGCATTTGCCAGCTTTCGTGCCGCCCGTTTCGCGACATGCGCTGCTGCGATTTCTTCCATTGTTTTCACCTCGTCAGGCCGGCTCTTGCCAAACTGTTTCAGGTATTGTGCTTCGATGAACTCAGTCAGTGGCAGCTTCCACGGTTGGTTCTGTCGATCGGCATACTTGCCAAAACGCTTTGGGCTCAGACCCAATTCCCTTGCCATCTGAATGTGGGCATCAGAGAGACGGAATTTTTTTCTGGCGTTGATCCATGGATGGAATTTATGTGGGATGCGTTGTTTCTTTGCCATGTTGTCAATCGGCTCCAGCAAGTCCTGTCAATTGACTTGTTGTGGAAGCGTCTGAAGTGAGGGATTCGGTAATGCAGGACTACCTGCAAAGTAAAGTCGTTGTAGCTGTCAGACAAACATTTTCATCTTTTCTGTGCTACCTGAGGCAATTCTGGATGAGCCAAAAAAACAGAAACAATGCCACAGGACTGACGGTCATGGAATTTGAATGGAAGAATCAGGCGGTGCGGCTGAACAGCATATCAGACTGAACCGATTTGCCAGTGGGATAGTGAGGCGTTACGATTCAGGCTTACCGGGAAAAGCTGGTTTGTATCAGCCGCTCACCTTTCGCCATGTCTTTTGCGAATCTTTGGGGAATATTGACAGATGACATTAACAACGAAACGCGGGTCCAAGCTTCAATTACGAGCGATCGCCGGGCAATCCCGACTGCGATCGAGTTTTGCTTGCCTGGCATTGGCGGTCGGCTTCTGTACTGTGATTGGTTGCAACAAGGAAAGTGATGACAGTGCCGCTGCTGGATCAAATGTCAGCCTTTCTCCCGAAGATGTCGCAAACGATGAAACTCTGAACGCCGCAGCTGCTGATTCGTCTGCAGCCCAAGCCGCAGCAGAAGCTGCAGGGGGTTCTGATGCCTCGCCTTCGGGGCTGTCCATTGGTGATCCGAACCCCGGACTGAAACTTGCCAAGTTTGTCAAAGGTGATGCAGTCACCGCTCCGTTGAAAGACGATGTAACCGTGGTCGAGTTCTGGGCGACCTGGTGTGGCCCCTGTCGGGCCGGAATGCCTCATATCAGTGAGCTGCAAAGGGAGTATGGTGACAAAGTACGATTCATCGGAGTCACCCGAGAAGATGAAGATGTCGTTACCGATTTTCTTCAGGCAACGGGACCGGGTGGGAAGACTTGGGATGAAGTGATTGATTATCGACTTGCCCTGGACGATGGAGATTGGACGAACAATGCATACATGAGGGCAGCAAATCAGACCGGTATCCCATGTGCCTTCATTGTCGGACGCGACGGAATTGTTGAGTGGATTGGTCATCCAGCCGGTATCGATCAGCCATTGAAGCAGATTGTGGATGGGGATTGGGATCGTGAAGCCGCGATCAGTCAGTTCAAGCAGCAAGCCATGTTTGCTCAGTATTCCGGCAAGCTCAGCGGGATGCTCCGCAGTGGTAATTTCGATGCTGCGTTGAGCCTGTTGGATGAAATGGAAAAAGCAACAGGTGGCAAATCCATGCCCTTGTTGAACAACCGGCTGATGATCCTGATGATGGCCGGACGTGGTGAGGATGCATCCAAAGTCAGAAGCGAGTTGATCGAAATGGCTTGGGATGACGCCTCAACGCTCAATGGCGTTGCTTGGGAAACGGCTACTGCAGATGAAGCAACGGATCTGGAACTTGCTCTGAAAGCAGCACAGCGTGCCAGTGAACTTCGTGAACACAAGGATGCTGCTATTCTCGATACACTCGCTCGATGCCACTATGAAATGGGTCAATTGGACGAGGCAATTAAAATTCAGCAGAAGGCTGTGGATCTGAACAGCAATATGCAGGAGGTTACCGATGCCTTGAAGCGATACATGGATGAAAAAGCTGCGGTGGATGCCAACTGATCCTGCCGGAATGTCGAAACAGGATTCCAACCGTGTGGTCAGCCATTGGATTGGCCACACGGTTTTTTTGTTCGACTTGTTGCTCGATTGCTCTGGCCAAGATGATCCTATGAAAAGGGGATCCGATGAAAAGGGGCCCTTACCGCGAACCAGTTCGATGCGACAGGTGTTTGGACATTTGGCGTTGTGTAGCTTTGCTTGCTGTTATCAGCGACAGGGTTTCCAGCGGTCGTGCCTTTCTGACAAGCGTGGGAAGCTTGGTTGCAATCGGCATCACATCACAACCGCCGTTCTCATCGGCCGCTTCCGAAGCATCACCGGTCGATATCCACAACTCGAAGTTGTTTCACTTTGGGTGTCGAATCTGCGGAATCCGGCTTGACCAACACGTCATGCCAGAGAGCAGTCCCGGCTGACCGTCACTTATCAGTCTGGAATGCAGAAGTTTCCAGGATGAGATCAGACCTCAGTCAACGGCTGTTTGGCATCACCAAAGCTTCTGCGTTGCACGCCCATTTTATGCATCATGCTGAGGTACAGCCTGCACATCTGTCTGTCGGATTCACCGCTGTAGTCCAGATTCTGACCACCCTGGATTTGCCCGCCCGCACTGCCCAGCATGACGACTGGCAACTGAGTTGCATCGTGGTGGCCATTGAGCATGCTCGAGCAGAGCATCAGCATGGAATTGTCCAGCAGTGTGCGATCGCCTTCCTGGATTGCATCCATGCGGCGGGCAAGGTACGCCATCTGCTCGAGGAAAAACTGATTCACTTTCAGCCAGTCATCCGTATCACTGTGTGAGAGTAAGTGATGGATCATGTAGTCCACCCCAAGATGCGGGAAACGCAAAGTACCGTGATCATTGTTGAGTTTCAACGTACAGACACGAGTCGTGTCTGTCTGAAAAGCAAGTACAAGAATGTCGCACATCAGCTTCATGTGTTCGACGATGTCCTGTGGATACCCATCCTGGGGACGCGGGATGTTCGGGCTGCGGAGTGTCGGACGCCATCCCTGAAGTTCTCCGCGGCGGTTTGCCTGTTCAATCCGTCGCTCTACCTCGCGCACCGAGTTCAGATACTCGTCCAGTTTCTGTTGATCCATCCGGCTGATACCACGACGAAAATCCCGTGTGTCGGCCAGCACCGCATCAAGTACACTTTGGTCCCCCTGTTGGGCTTTGTCCTTGAACAACTGATCGAATGCCAAGGCCGGATAGACTTCAAGGGGAGTCGGGGTCGTCGGACTGGTCCAGGAAATGTGTGAGCTGTAAAGCATCGAGTAATTCTTGTGCACAGACGGGTTTGCTTTTTCGCAACCGAGGACAAGACTTGGCAATTTGGTCTGCTGACCGATTTGCCGGGCGACGATCTGGTCGACGCTTGTCCCGGATCGAATGGTTCCGCCTGCCGAAAGTGGAGCGCCGGACAGAAGATTGCCCGTCTGGGAACTGTGGATGTTTCCCTTGAGTGCCTCGGCATTGTAAAGGCCCTTGATGAAAGTCATCTGATTGCGGAAATCCTTCAGCGGATGAAGAACCTTTCCAAGTTCCATTTCAGAACCCGTGCCTTTGGCCCACCATTCGTGCCGGTGAAATCCGCAACCCGCGAATAGAATTGCCATCCGGGTTGGAGCATCTGGGGATTGCTTCTTTGCCAACGTTTCCTGACCCCATACAGACATCGACTCCATCCAAGGCAACGCCATGCTGACGCCGATTCCACGAAGCATGGTACGACGAGAGAGTGTGTTGTTCGTCATGATTCTCTCCACTACGGATTCAGAAAATTGCTCGATGCACCACGGATCTTGCGGAACTGGTCACTCAGGACGATCTCTTCAACTGCAACATGAAATCGATATTCGTTCTCACTCAGTCTCTTGACCATGTTGTCAAGGAATGGCTCGTCGGAGAGCTGAACTTCCCGCCCCAGCGCGAAGCCCAGCAGCTTCCGGCAAAACTGCCGGACGACATCGTTTCGGCGTTTGTTCAATAAATAATCACGTAACCCCTCGATGCCCTCAATTTCGGTCCCGTCCGCCAATTTTGCTTTTCTGTCGACGCTGGCGGGACGCAACCGCCCGATGGCGTCGTATTGTTCCAATGCGAATCCAAAAGGGTCGATCTTCACGTGACATTTGGCACATCCTGGCGCCGCACTGTGTTGTTCGATCAGTTGTCGGGCGGTCAGGCCTTCGGGAATATTTTCAGGCAGTTGCGGGACATTTGCGGGCGGGCGAGGGAGCCGTTCGCCGAGCAGCGTTTCGTAGACCCAATTGCCACGCAGAATGGGACTTGTCCGTGACGCTCCTGATTGACTGGCCAGCAGCGATGCCATGCCGAGCACGCCGCCGCGTGCGTGACTGCGGATCGAATCAATCCGTCGCCAGTGCGGTCCATCAACACCGTCTATCCCGTAGTGCTTCGCCAAAGTTTCGTTCAGAAACGTGTGATTGGCACCCAGCATGTCGAGAATGGAGCCGTTGTTCCGGAACATGTCTTCAAAGAAACGAATCGTCTCTTCGTACATGTCGACTCGAAGAACCGCAAATTCAGGATACAGTTTTTCGTTCTTGTTATCGTTCTGGTCAAAATTGCGTAAGTGCAGCCACTGACATGCAAACTGGATCGCCAGTCGCCGTGTGCGGTGATCTTTCAACATCCGTCTGGTCTGCTTCACAAGCTTTGATGTGTTCGACAAATTGCCAGATTCGGCGACATGGCGGAGCTGGGAATCTGGTACCGACGACCACAGGAAATAACTCAGCCGGCTGGCAAGTTCGAGATCGGCAACCGGCTGTGGCTGGCTGCTGTCAGGCTGAACTTCGCGTCGATACAGAAACGCGGGTGAGGTCAGCACGCGGGCCAAAGTCAGACGGATCGCATCTTCGTGTGAAATTTCGCTATGACGCAGTTGCTCATACAGGTGCCGCAAACTTTGCTGTTCCGAGGCAGCAAGTGGACGACGCCATGCATCAGTGGCAAACTTCATGACAGAGTCAATGTGATTTGGTTCAGCGGCCACGAGTTGGTTTTGAAACTGTTCAGCACGTTGGCGAATTGGTCCTCGGAGCGGTTCAAAGACGCTCGGATCTGCGTCCTGGGTCGCAAACTGGTAGAGCTGGTCGAAGGCATCCACGAGTTTCAATGGTTCACGACTGACGAATGCCAGTTCTTCCCAAAGTCGATCCAGTTCTGCCGCTTCGTCACGACCCAGCATCAACCGGCGGAGATGTTCGTCTTCGCGATGAAACAGGGTCAGCGTGACAACTTCATCGACCGGAACGATTTTGGAGTAACAAATCGCTGAGGGAAACAACTGTCGAAACGCATCGATGTCGGCTTCGATTCGTCTCCGTGCCTCGCTGTTTTCTGTTACCAGAATTGGAGAATCAGAAGTCACAGGAACGCCACCAGCGGGCCATTGCTTTCTGGTGCCGGTTTCCTGCAATGTGCCGGGTGCCAGGTTCTGGGTTTTGTTGAGTTTTGCCAGCGAAGCCCACACCTGTACACTTCCCTCTTTCCCTTTTTGAGGATGCAGCGTGGCAGTCGCTACAAACTCTGCCCCGGCAACAAGCTGTGATGGGATTGAAAATTCGAGAATGTCCGGTGCACTCTGTTCTATCTTGGTCGATGATTCGAGATGAGAGAGCCAATGGAAATTTCCTCGCAAGTCAGTTGCCGCCGCTTTCACCGTTGCGTCACCAGCGGTCAGCGTTTCAGTTCGCAGAAGACTTTGCTGTACTCTTGTCGCGGCACGTTCGATCTCGTCGCCGGGGCCATCACTCGCGACGGCTGCACGCCACTGTCCCAGCGCTGAATCGTGCGGAATCAGCAGTTCTCTCGTTGCGGTTGATGCTGTCGAATCTGATGAGCAAAAGTGCCAGACGGACGGGTTGCCATGGGAATCCTGCACCGGGTTGCTGTCGTGGATTCGATCGATAACATCGCTGGCCAGATTCCAGACTCGACCATCTTTTTTCGTTTCGGTGATGGTCAACTCAACTTGCGTCGTGTCGCATGCATGACTTTTTTGGTGAGCGTTAACTGCGAATTTTACCACATCGCCTTTGTGAATCATCAGTTCTGCCGATTCATCGAAGACTTTCCTTCCACCATTTTCCAGCAATCCACCGAGGATCGATTGCAGGCCGTTGGACGTCAGCAATTCAACTCGCCACGCTGTTCCATTGCCACAGACTGGGTCCGTATCCGCGATGGAGCCTTTGATTTTGACCAGTCCATCAATTGGACTTTGCCAATAGACGATTGCCTCTTTTTCAGGCGATGGATGAACCGTCACTCCACGGGCCGGAAGCAGATAGGTTCCAGGTTTGATGTCTTTGTCGGTCGGGTTCACAAACATGACTGGAGTACTTGCCGTTCCCCAGCCTCGCAGCTCGCCGTTGGTCATCTTTTCGGTGAAATGCCCTTCCACTTTGATGGATCGAGATTTGCCGAGTTGAACGAAGTTGGCCCAACTTGCGGCGATCGCGGGATCCAGTTTGTATTTCGCAGCCAGGCTCTCGATCGATTGTTTGGACCGGTGCGACTCGGCTACAGCTTGAAGGTAGGTGCTGGTTCGAGGCAACTCGCGTGTTTGCAATTCCGTTGCCTGTTTTAACAGTTCTTCAAGATGGATCAGCGGGATTGGCGGGCGGTCTGCAAATGCGACTCTCGCATTCTTCCAAATCACCGTGTCATGTTTTGTGCCGTCACCAGCGTCTCCTATCGATAGAAATAGCCTGACTTGATCATCGCTGGCTACGTCCGGAAACTTCAGTCGCAGTTCCTGTTGCGTAGTGACGGGTGTCACTGGCAGTTGCCAGGCTGTTGGACCATCACGTTTCCCGATGTGACCGATGGAGGTGAAGTGCCACAGCGCGTGTTGCCACCGGGCGATCGTTGCGACAATTGCATCAACATCTCCCTGCCGCCACTGCTGACGTACCTGGTCAAGGATCACTGACGACTGCGTCTCGTTCATTGCCTTCCAAAGCATCGCCAGGTACTTCTGACTGAGACCATGTTGCCTTGCGGCACGCTCAATCCCTTTTTGACTGTCAGACAGACTTTTCTGTTCGTCCAGCATGACGCGAAAATACTTTTGCAATGGAATCGCGCCGCCGTCCTGCGTTTTCATCGTGACGCCGGGGATGCTGCGGATAACTTCACGGCTCGGAACGGTGTAACGCGAATAGAAACTCCGAATGGTATTGAGCCGTTCGTCTGTCCAATCTCGCCGCGTGCGGTGTTGGGAAAAAGCGATCCCGGTCGGTGTCAGTACGGCGTGCTCGGCAATGCCCTTGGCCGCGTCGAGATATTTCTGAATCAGCGCCGGCGACATCGCCTGTGCGGAACCGGTGTTGATGAAACCTTCTCCTGCAGCACCATCCACTGGAAACTCGTCAGTTGGATCGAGCGTAGCGATACCGGTCAGGTCACGGATGGCATAGTTGTACTCTGCATTATTAAGCCTCCGCAGAATGACTGGACCAGGGTCGCCAGCCGTTGTCTCAGCCTCTCGCGCAAGAAACGCCCGTACCCACGATTGCAAGCGTTTCCGTTCGGTGTCGTTCGGCTGTAGTGACGCCTTCGGAGGCATTTGATGGCTGTCGAGCATGGTGCGAACTTTTAGCCAGACTCCCAACTGCCGTCGCAAGTCAGCTTGAGTCGCAAATGCACCGAGATCGATGTCCGCTTCCGTGGTGTCGCCCGAGTGACAATCATTGCAGTATCGTTCGACAATCGGTCGGATCTCCTGCTCAAACGTTGCATCTCCATCAGCGACAGCACTGGCACCTGACAACAGAGAGCCGACAATGACTGCCAATGTCACGAGTTGTTTGGTGGAGAAACGCATCTGGTCCATTTGCTTGTCTGACGTGTACTCGAAGCAGTGCGGTTGAGTGTGCGGTGTGGAGTTGTGCAGCATGCCCCATGTGCTCGGATACAGGATGATGCTTCCTGTAATGTACTTGAACAGCATTCAAGCCGGGTTCGCTCAATATGAACGGATTCGATCTTCCACGAACAGCAGTTCGCTGCTCGGTTGCATGTCGAAGATAGCCGACTCCACTTCAAGACGGGGGCGGAAGGAGAAACATGGGAGGATGCAAATTCTGGAGTGGCACGAACACCCCGCAAGATTGGTAATTGAGCCGCTCCATTACCAATCTGCAAATCTGCCAAAACATGATGGAAGGCATCCCCGACAGGATTCGAACCTGTAACCTTCGGCTCCGGAGGCCGACGCGCTATCCAATTGTGCCACGGGGACGGCTGTGCTTGTCCAAAGGAGTCACGGACTCACACCGTTGAATTTTGACATGATGACGGCCTTCTGTGTGCTTGCAACCGTAATATTCCGTCTTGCCATGGACTTTGTTCGAGGCAGTTTCGAATCCGATGAAGGAGTGAATTGGCGAAGTTGCTGCCCAGCATTTGGACTTCGGGAATGCCTGAGGCACGGTCATTTCAGGGGTGCGCGGCACTGGATCCGGCGATTTCTGCCAAAAAACCTGTTGGTTTTCATGCAGAAACAGCCCTTTAGGGGGGGGTGTTTTGCGGTGTTTTTGATTCACTCGTTGTGATTTGCGTGCTATCTTACGTAGAGAAAAGCCTGAAACCGCAGATAGACGCATGCAGATTCACCACCAAAACAGGGATATGCTTCCTGACTGGCCCCCGACCCGGGCCCGGTCAGGTTTTACTTTGGTTGAGCTTCTGGTGGTCATCGGAATCATCGGGTTGTTGATTTCAATGCTCATGCCTGCAGTGCAGGCTGCTCGTGAGGCTTCGCGGCGTACGGACTGCTCGAATCGTGTGCGACAATTGGCACTCGCGACGCACATGCACCACAACGCCGTGCGGTACTTCCCGCCCGCCCGCTATGAATCTCGTCCTGATGCTGCCGCTTACGAACAGTGCGGGCTGGAGACACCAACTTGGTTGGTCCGCGTGATGCCGTTCATAGAACAGGTTTCTCTGTCCGAAAAATGGGACCTGTCGAAACCGTGGCACGAGCATGGAGAAGAAGTCCGAACGGTTGTTCCTGATATTTTTCTGTGCCCTTCACGTCGCAGCGGAACCAGTCCAGTTGGGATGCGTCGCTTGAGAACAACTGTCAGTGGTGAGGGAGGCCGATTGCCCTGCGGTTGTCCGATTCCCGCCCGTCCAAGATCGGTTTCGATGAATGTGAAAGGAGCCTTGTGTGATTACGCCGGGAATCATGGTGATTTGACTCCCGGAGCAATCGGCAAGCCCACTGACTTTTACTTCGGAGGCAATGGTACGGGCGTGATCATCAGTGTTCGTCCAAATTGCAAAAATGGAGAAGCGATCAGTCCGCGAGACCGCATCCGGATGGCTTCGGTAAGCGATGGCACATCAAGCACATTTCTTTTTGGTGAAAAATTCGTTCCCTACAAACAACTGGAACAGTTCCCGTTCGATTCGCCCGCCTACGATGGCGATCACTTGCCGGCTTCGTGTCGCTTGGCCGGACCGGGACTGCGATTGGCCAATGGCCCGCGTGATGTCCTGGCAGACATGTTTTCGTTCGGAAGCTGGCATCCTGGCGGCGCTCATTTTGCTTTGGTGGATGGCAGTGTGCGTTTTTACAGTTCGCATACGGATACTAAAGTTTTGGGGTCTTTGGCGAATCGACGCGATTCACGTGTCGTTGAGTTGGTGCCGTGATCAATTACCCGGGACGAACATCGTTCCTGATTTTTGAAACTGCTTTGCTGCTATTGCTTGCAGGTTGTGGTACATCAGTTGGGCCGACAGCAGGAGTGGTTCGATTTGAGGATGGGACGCCGGTCACATCTGGCAGCATTGAGTTTCGCCGGCGAAGTGACAAATCGCGCTTCGCCAGTCGCATCAGTGCACAGGGCATGTTCCAGCCAGCTACACCGGAAGGTGACGTGGGGTTGCCAGCCGGCGCTTATGATGTCGTTGTTGTGCAGATTGTTCTGACCGAGGATCTTGCCTTGGAAGCACACACGCATGGTCATACGGTTCCCCGTCGTTACGCAGACTATTACACAACGGATCTTGAATACAACGTTGCGCCCAATGAGGTTGCTCGTATTGAGATCGTTGTGCAAGCTGATGGGGATGGATCACAAACAGAGTGAATCCCTGTTCTGTCTTCCCTGATGAAAACCTGTGGATTTGATTGGGGATAGACTCACACGCGAGATGAATCAGGGATTTTGTGACAACATCATTCAGATTCCTGTTCGGCTCTTCCCCCAGAGATTCGTTAGTTGCTGGGATTGATCCACACCGAGAGGAAACAGCTGACTATAGGGATGGTCGGCGATTCCAGCAAATTTTCGTAACGCCGAATGGATGTGCTCAGGGCGTACGCGAATTCCAATTTTGTCATTTGTCGTCAATTTGTCAGGATCCAGAGGCAAGGCAAACTGCTTCTCATCGGTGTGGCCGATGACACGATTGCCCTCGATTCCCGGCCCCAGAAACATGACTGAGCCGATTGACCAGTGGTCTTTGCCATTGCCCTGGTTGTAGCCAGGTGTGCGTCCCATTTCGCTTTGTGCAATGACAACAAGTTTATCGCGAATATTCAGGTCTTCTGCTCGATGCAAAGCGTACGCGATTCCTTCCAGGAATTCCGGGATCAGTTTCATTTGATCTGCATCATTGTTTGCATGGCTGTCGAATTGGCCGATGGAGAGATTGGCTGATACGCATACACCGGCTTTGAATGACGCGAGTGCTATTTCCGCCTGTTGGGCGAGCCGCGTTTTCGGAATCTGCTTGGGGATGTGCGGTGTGACACGTTTCAATGCCTTGGAATTGACTTGCGCTGCATAGAGCATGCTTTCTGCATGTTGCCTGCGGGGCAGTTGGTTTTGTTTGAGCCGGTCGCTGTGCTGTTGTTGCAGCGTTGCTTCAATTCGCTCCAACGCAAAATCATCATGATACGGGGATTTGACATTTCCCTCGATTGAGTCGGCATTGGCAATGCGTCTCAGTGATGGCAGGTAAGGAACCCGTGCCTTGGCGACGAGGTTTCCCGTGGCGGAGTAGTTTCCGAAAGTCAGAAAGGACAGGGGGCACGAGCCACCCTGACACGCTGCAACGAGTGCAGCAAAAGTGGGGTAGGCAAGACTGTCAAGCTTCCCTGTTGCCATGTAGCGGGAACAGGGAGCATGGTTGTTGACAGAGTAATCGAGCCCGTTAAACACCAGCAATGATTGACCAAATTCTGCGAAAAAATCTTCGTTGCTCAATCCCTGTTTTTTATGTTTGGCTGTCGGGGCAAAAGTGTGATTGCCGTGTGTGAGAATGTCATCCCTCTTATACAGCCGATTGATTTGTTCTGTGCCTTTTGGGTCCATCAGATAGGTGGTGTCCCATCCGCCGGACGCATTGAATACGAGGTAATGGGGGCCCTCGTATGGCTGCAAATCCTGTTTTTCTTCGGTTGCCGTCAGCGTTCGTGCAGGCATTGCCAGGCCGAGGCCTGTCAATGCACAACTCTTCAGGAAACTACGCCTCATGGTTGAGTTCCTCATGGAAAGAGAGAGGAAGAATAGGCACGATCAAGTTGCAGAACCAGGGTGAACCAGGGAGTGGTTTACTCATAAAGAAACTCCTGTTGTCGGAGTAGATAGGTCAATACCGCCCGCCAGGCTCGCACGGTGTAATGCGGATCCGGTACTGGTTTCAAAAGCCCTTGCCGGCAACTCCACGTTTCTCGCTCATCAATGCCACTGGTGTTTCTCGCGTCACTGATGACTCCAGCAAACAGTTCGAAGGTCCGGTTTACTTCGACCGAATCTTCGTTGTCGTCACGTCCCAGCACATGCTTGTGCAGGTGCACAATCGCAGCACGTATTTTCATGTCTGCCGAAGGAGATTCTCCCGGAATCGAGTCTGTTTCAATATCAGGGAAGAGTATGCGGGCACTTTGGTCGCGACTGAAATCAAGTGCAACATTCTTGCAGGCGACATCATTGGCAATCGTTCTTTGGATTGCACCCATCGCCCCACTTGGGTCCACTGCACGCTCAGTGACTTCCTTGGAGTCGATTCCTCCGTACAGCATGGCTGTCTGACCCTGCAGGTGACCTGATGCCTTGCCGAAGACGGCCTCTATTTTGCGTTCCAGTTGCTCGGGTGAGAGCATGCGCACAACTCCAACGTCTTCCAGAGATGCCACTCTTTCTGCGGAAGTGATTCTGCTGGACAAACCATCAACACGATAGAAATCACTGAGAATCCAATCCTTGATGGCGGTCTTGAAGTTGTAATTCGACTCTTTGAAGCTTGCCGCAATCGAGTCGATTTGTTTCTGTTGGGCATGGTATGCCACTGCTCTGGCATCGTAGAGCGGGTCATCAAGGTCTTTGGGTGGCAGCAATGGACGGCGGCCAGTCAGCAGGTAATAAGCGTGTCCGGTCATTGCGCGTGCGAAACGTGGGTCTGATGCGGTCTGTTTGCCAAGCCACTGCAAAGCACGCCAGCGCTCGCTCGCAGGAAGGTCCTCGCCTTCGAAGCCGGTGGCGAACATGTCCGTGAACCAGCCCTCTTTTCGTTTCCCGTAAAGTGCGCTGTTTCGATCAAAACGCCAGAAGTTCTGGAATAGACCGGCAACCGGATCGAGGGTCTTGTGACATACGACGCATTCGGATGCCTGCATGGTTGGATTCTCGAACTTCGAGGTTACCGCCGCGGCGTCTGAGACCCTGGCTGCCAGTTCCAGAACATCAACTCCCAGAAAATGTTCGTAATACATCCGCGCTCGTAGGCGATTGCGATTGGTTTCAGTGGTTGGATACCTGCTCAGGTACTGAAGTGTGCTGAGCAGGCCTGCATGGGGATAAAACCCGGTTTTTGAATCCTGATTCTCGCTTTCCCGTCGACCCTGAAGTGCTTTGAGTCTCACAGGAATGTATTCGAAAGGGTCATCATGATTCTTGAATTGATCTTTTATCGCATCGAAGCAACCGTATCCACGAGCGGTGTACGGTGTGACCATGATGTAGTCTGCCGTTACTATCTCCGTGAACGGGTGGTCATTTCGCACAATGTGTTCGACAAGACGCATCGGTTCACCCAGAAGAGCAGCACGATATTCACGCGCAAGTCTGTATCCGGCTTCACGACGTTCTTTTTCGTCTTGGATGTGGCTCAGATCGAACTTCTGGTACCACCCACGCGTCTTGTCGAAGTGCTCGTATGACAGCACGGTCTGATCAGGATTGCCGTCTACACCCAACGTCAGAAAAATGTCGTTGAAGCCTTCCCGAAGACGATCGTAAAAGGCGTCCTCCGTGAGGATGTTGTCCAGCAGAGCGACGAATGCTTTTCGCTGGTTCCCGACCGCCGTTTCGCCTCTCGAAGCAGATGCCCTCGTCCCGGCTTGCGTTGTGTATTCTGGGATGCTGGCCTTGGCAAGTGACGCAAGTTCCTTGTCGGTGGGAAGGCGTCCAGCAAGTGACAGAGTGACGCGTCTGAGCAGTCGCTCGTGATCAAGCATTTCCAATCCATCAAAAAAAGACGCGATGCCACTGGCATCAGGACTTGCGTCTGATGGGATGGGATTTGGATTTTGCACTCGGTGTACGAAAGCCTGAAGAATCTGATACCCCGCCCCTCCTCGCTTCAAAACCTCGTTTCCGCCGTGATCAAGCCTTCCGGACGCCTTCAGCAGAAGCAGGGATTCATTGTCTTTCTGCTCAAACGCCATCCGCAGGAATGCATCTCGATTAGCTCGCAGAGCAGATTCATGTTCCTGTCTGGCCAGTCGGCTGAGGTCCTGGAGAACAAAACGTGTGTCCTCGGCGTCACCACCGCTCTTGTGGCACTTCACGCATTCTGCACGACCAATTTTTGGCCACAACTCCGTGGTGAAGAAATGGTCCAGCTTCTGGTTGTTGATCGTTGGGCAGCTGGCGGGATCAGAAGCCAGCGATAATTGAGAAGCAAACGCGGCGATCAAAATGCTTGAGATTGTGAGATACCCTGATTTGGCCAAGATGGGCGTGCGATGGGGGAGCGACATGGCAGATTCCGTCGGCGTCTTTGCGATCGATTTCAGTCAACAACGTTCAAAAGAAGTAACGCAGTTGTGACTTGTCTCTACTCTCACGTCTAGTCTATTCGAATCGTCTTGAATGTGCCTCGCTCTTTTTGACCATCAGTCATGTTTTACCCCATGCTGTTTTGCCAAGGCTGCATGGCTGTCCAGCGGACATCGCGTGAAACTGGCTGCACGGTGCTTTTGTGCTGGTACCACCAGTCCGGTTTGTGATAACTGAACGAAGTGTTGGATCTGCCCCGTTGCTGCACGCTCACCGTATCTCCAACCTGAAGTGCGGGTGTTTCGATTTCGACGAGATCGGTATGGTATCGAGGGTTGAACGTGTTCGAGCCTGTTGGGCAGAAAGCCTGCGTGAAATTGAACAGGCTTGAACTTGATGCTGATTGAAATTGATCCTGAGGGAATTTGAGCATGTTTTAAATTTATCCTGGGTGAAATTGAGCCTGGGTGAAATTGAGCCTGGGTGAAATTGAGCCATGACCATTTTCCTGTCCTCAATCAACTGGCTGCTCAATGGGAGTTGCTCAATGGGAGTTGCTCAATGGAAGTTGCTCAATGAGAATCGAACAGCCCGACTCTTGAAAAGAATGAAGTGGACATGCAAGACATCTATTCCGATTCGTCCGATGTAATTCAGGTCGCCCCGACGGCCCAGGACACAAAGTCAATTCCGATTTGGATAAAGTTGCTTGTGCTTTTCCTTTGTCTGGTGGCGTTGGTGTGTGGAGGTGGAATGCTGACTCTGGTGTATCTCGTGAGTATGGCGCCGGCTACTTATGTTTACCCCGAAGGAAAGATTCCACAGCGTTTTCTGGATGTGGCTGAGGAGTGCGGAGGTCTGCAGTCCGGAGAGAACGTTGAATTTTTCTACTCCGACGGGTTCGCCGACGTAAAAGAGGGTTTCTGTTACGTAAGTGATCAAAAGGTGGCCGTGTTCTATCCCGATGACGAACCGCCGTTGATCGTAATTCCCTATCGCGAAATCAAAAGCGTTGAACTTGAACGCAATGAGTCTGATCTGGTCGACAGTATTATCACGGTCCATTTGGAAAGCGAAGAAGTTTGGATCTTTGTCTCAAGTGAAATGGATCGGGATGTTGATTTTTATGAGGCGATCCGGAGCCGGATTGATGAGTGAGGCGTCCGACTTCTGCCTCCGTGTGATCGTGTTCCGTTCGGGCTGCCAGCACATTGGTGTGCAGGTGTCTTGTTGACCGATTTGACGTGAATTCTCTTTGCATGACGGACAACATCGCAAAAACCAGTTGGAATGGTTTTTAGCAGCGTCTTGCCCACCAGGCTCGAACTTTGATGGGTTCAGCGAAAAGCAGGTTTGGCGTCCCGGTGAAGTCAAATCCGAACGGATCTCCCATCGTATTCTGCTGGATGTCACATTTGGCGTTTCGCAGTGTCCAAGGGGGATGATCGATTTCGCCCCTGAATAGTTGCCCTTTGGTGTTCACGCTGTAAAGGCAATATCTTGCTGTCAGCCAATGTTCCAGAGTTTCCGGTTGGGCATGAAAAGTAGGACCGTCCGCGTGGTAGGTGCCACTGAATTGGGCTGGTGGTTCCCCGGCATGGGTCCGGTTTGATTCGTATCGAATTGAGGAGGCGGTTTGATTTCGTGCCAGCGACATCTTTGCGTCCATGTAGGGCAGATTGAAGGTGGCCCTGGCTGCACGAACCGCGATCATGCTGGATGCATCAAGAGAAAAGAACCAAACGCCCGGCTTTCCATCTTTTGTAACGTAGGTTCGAACGTTGAGTTCCAGAAACCTGCTCAGGCGTGGTATCGCCGGGCAGGCACGCGGAGCCACATCAGACATCAGGAATGGCACGACTCCGATCCATGCATCGCCCTCATGGGTGTCCAGTTCCAGCCCTTCCGGTAGGTGTCTTCGCACTGCATCCGGCTCCACACGCCAGTGCGCAAAGAGCAGTTCTGACCATGTCATTCGCATGATCCAGGGTGCCGCTGGTAGCGGCCATGTCCGGTCTGTTGTTGTTTTTTTGGATTCCAAAGCTGGGATTCAATTTGGGGAACCTGAGTGACCAAACGTGTTCAGGCAGAGTGATGCCGGATTGATGCCGGATGAAGCCTGAGTTGGATTCTGTTTCATTCGTTACCAAGGCAGATCAATTCGCCTGTATTGGTGGTCAGGTAAAGGCGTCCTTCTGCAATGGCCAGGCCATCCCACGCCGGTGCCGGTACGGTTGTTTCATCGATCACATAGCCTGTTTCTGTGGAAACAACTTTCAGGCGACCATCACGATGAACTACGTAGAGTTTTCCGTTGGATGCAAGTGCCATGGCATGAATTTCATTGTAAAGCTGGGTGCCGTACTTCGGTTCCTCCTGAACTTCATCTTCTTTGGCAAAAGGATCCTTTGTCCACATCGCATTTTTCGCAATCCGTTGATTACGGTAGGGTTTACCTCCCGACCTTGCAGTCCTCACCGCCTCCCACCCGGTGATCCACTTGCTGTTGAAGTCATCTTCTTCGGCAAGATTGAATTCGCGACGGAAAATGTTCGTGTTGCCATCGAGTGAACTGTAGACATTCTTGTCACGGAACACGGTCAGAGGTCGGCGTTCGGCTTCACCACGGAAACGATCCTGATGCCGAGCGCCATAAGTCCAACTTCCGCGGGGAATCCAGACTTCCCCTGCTCCTGTATTCAGTTTTGCGAAGGCATTCCATTTGTCGACATCAACTTTTTTGCCATCACCTGAAATGACCCAACGGGACATCGCGATCCCGTCCCCTTCCGCGTGCAAAATGTCAAACGGGTCGAACTCAAGTCCCGAGTTTTCATAAAAACCTTTTTGAGGGACGCTGTCGATCCGTTGCACCCAATGTCTTTCACCAGTCAGGGGATCGACAGCAAACACGAGGATGCCTCCATCGGCAAGCGGTTGGCGTCCAGCTGCAAAATAGGCGATGTCGTCCGCAATCAGAATGGCTCCGGGGACAGGCCAAGGAGATTCGACCTGTCCGTAGGTTACAATTCGCTCGTCCGAGGGTGCGGCTCGCATTCGCCAAACCAGTGCGCCATCAGTTGCACGCAGTGCATAGACCCAGCCTGTCGCAGTCCCGAACAGGCACAAGTCGCGGTAGAGGGCTGGTGGTGTATCGAGCCGGCCATTCGCAGTGAAACGCCAGACGATCTCACCACTTCCGGTATCCATGGCGATCAGTTCATGGGCGTTGGGACGCGTAACGTAAGCCATTCCACCAGCGATGGTTGGTGCGCTGAGCGGGCCTTTGATCACGGGGTTTTCTGCCCAGTCATGGAGGATCGGACCCGTGATTTCCTGATCTGCAATCATCTCGGCCTGAAGTTGGGTCGCCCAGCGTTTTTCCAGGGATTCAGGACCGGCCTCGGCACTGCTTGCGCTCCGCCAACGGTCGTTGCGATACAGAGGCCAGTCGTCAGGCTGGGTCATCGGGGCATTGGGATCAGACTTGGCCGGACCTTTCTCCAGCGGGAATTCGAGTTCGCTGACGGGAAGATTGGCAACTGCGACACCGTTGACCGGTGTCACTGGCGCGGGGGCCATGGCAACGAATCCACGCAGCATTGGCCAGCAGGTGCAATGCTTCGGGGTGGTGTACACCAATCCATTGGCCGGAATCCAGCCGCTTTCACGCGAGCAGTTCGCTTTGGTGATTCGATTGGCTACCACTTCACCGGAATTCAGGTCGGTCATGTCCAGTTCGCCTGCAAAGACGTAGTTGGGGGTACACACTGGAGGAAAACAATGTGCCATCCCCGCTGGGTAGGTTTTGCGCACTTCACCTGTCTGTGGATCAAGAGCCGAAACCTCGGTGGGACTTCGTTTGAGCTTTTCCTTGTCCGATGTGTTGATCTTGCCGCCATGCAAAATCCAAAGGTCATCCTCAAGAAACATGGCACGCGCCTGGCGAGCATGATTCATTCCTGGCGGGAACTCCTTGGACCATTGTGGATCTCCTGTCGCAGCGCTGACGACATGAATTGCGTTTCCGGCATCGTGGTCATTGAGCGTGGAAACTTCAAAGACCAGTTGACC
The DNA here is from genome assembly GCA_012270065.1 of Rubripirellula sp. GTDB lineage: Bacteria > Planctomycetota > Planctomycetia > Pirellulales > Pirellulaceae > Rubripirellula. The sequence goes on from JAAXJB010000032.1 coordinate 132,984, forward strand.
TTTGGCAAGCACTGTTCTGGTGGTGAGTGTCAACCACTCATAGTCATCGCGGCTCCAACGCAGTTTCCCGGTGCCGGCATCCAGTACCATCGCAACTGCTTTTTCACCTCGCTTGACTCTTCCGGCGATCAGTGCAACCGCGCGCCCATCCGTAACGACATTGCGTGGGTCTGCTACTTTGACCTGCCAGAATTCCTGGCCCGTGGTCGGGTTGATGGCCCGGACTGTATTGGCATCCGTCGCGATGACGCGGTCACCAGCGTGTAACAGATTAGTGACTGATGTCATGTCACTCCACTTCGCAATGACTTCGCCTGTTGCCGCATCCAGAGTAACGGGGCTTCCCTTGAGCAACGCGAAAAGGTGCTGCGATGATGCAATGGGGCGCGAGCCATTGGCGGGGATTTTTGGCAATGTGAATTCTGCCGGATTGTTTTCTTCACTTTTTGCCAGATCACGGTGCCAGAGACGCAAACCATTGAAGCTGTCACGTGCCAGGATTCCGCCATAGAAATTGCGGCCGCCTGCGGTGACCATTCCCTCCACCTCCGACGTTGCTGCGGCAATCCAACGTACTCTTTCAGGAGGTCCCACCAGTGTATCGCTGGAAACCGCGTTTCCATCGGCAGCATGTCGAGGGTGAGACCAGACATCCATCTCGATGGGCCAGCGTTTCGTAGCAACGACAAGGTCACCCTGAAAGCGGGGTGGTTGTAACGCCGCATGCGACTGCATGGATGCCGGCACCAGTTCAGGGTTGGTGACGACCAGGGCACCGCCGGGTACCAATACCCGCAACAGTTCATTCATGGGGATGCTGTAGTCACGGATGATGATCAAGTTGACTACATTTTCCGCATAGGGCAGCCGATTCGGGTTTGGGGTGTGTTCTGCCCAAGCCAGTCCATAATGTCCCTGTTGATGAATTCTGTTTTGAGCTGCAAGGGTTTTCTCGACGCTGGTGTCAAGCACATGAAAGAGATAACGTCCGGTTTTGCTGAGTTCGATCGCGGTTGTGATATCGCTTCCACCCAGTTGAACAACCAGACCACCCTGCAGTCCCGAAGCGGCAACCGCGTCAGAAATATTGGCGGACGCTTCATGCGTGACTGGCTGCACAGTCGGAGGATTTACTGTGGGCTTCTTTTGCTGGGCAGTGGTGATGTACGGGGTCAGGACAACGCAGGCAGTCAGCAAAAGACGATGAACGGTCATTTCGGATGGACTCCGTCGGTGATGCGGGTATCAATGAACCCTCCCAGTGTACCCGGATGCGACTCGTTCCAACGCCAGAGCACGTTTTGAGTCGGGCAAAATGTGCTGGAACACTGAAATTTGGGAACGCCAGATATGTTGTGGGAGGTGCTGTCTGTTCGTGATGTTATACTGGAACCGAAGGATCGTCGTCCCACCTGCTGCCCGTTTCCCACCGTTTTAGATATGCCAAGATCCAAAATGCGTTTTGGTCTCCTCTTCAGCATTTTCATGCTGTTGTTGGTCAACCACGTTTTCGTTTCACCTTGGGTTCTTGGTGAAGATGGCGGCACGAGTGAATCGTCGGTGGAAAGTCACAGTCTTTCCTTTGATGAAATCAAAGCGTCTGGTGCCAAACGTTCTCGTTACGCCTCTGGTGGCTTCAAGCCGTTGACGGGTGAGACACCCAAGCCGGATCTGCATCAGTTCAAGCAGGCTGTGTTGCCGAATCTCAGGCGTTTCTGCATGGACTGCCATGATGCAGATGTTCAGGAAGGGAACTTGCGAATAGACACTCTGAATCCTGACTTGCAAACGGGAGACGACATCAGTTGGTGGCTGGAGGTGCTTGCTGTATTGACCAATGGTGAAATGCCGCCGCCTGACGCAGAGGAATTGCCGGATGCCGATCGCGCCAGACTTGTTCAATGGTTATCGTCTGAAATTCAAGTCGCTTCTGTCGTTCGCCGATCCAAACGGGCGTCCTCGTCATTTCGCAGGATGACGAAGTACGAGTACAACCATGCGTTGCAGGATTTGCTCGGATTGCCATGGGATTTTGCCAAGGACCTGCCTCCGGAAGCTGTTTCAGATGACGGTTTCCAGAACAGTTCGGATTTGCTGCATATGACTGGCATGCAATTGGACACGTATCGCGCAAGTGCGCGACGCGCTTTGCAGCGAGCCATGCCCTCAGGTGACAGGCCTGAACCCTTGCACTGGTCTGTGTCAATGAAGCAGGCTTCCATGATCGAGTGGCCGAAACATGCAGAACAGATCAAAAAAGCGGAAGAAAAATTTGCCGATGACCCCAGTAAACTGAAGGTGGAACTGGAGCGTTTGAAAAAAAGCTTCCGTCAACCGCATGGTGGAACGTACTTCCGTGATCAGAGAAGTGGTCACACCATTCGTTCAAGCTGGGCCTATTACGGAGCGAAGTACGCGCATTCGCCGGTGGAAAAACTGGAAGCTTTCCCAGCCAACTCTGATCATGATGCCGTGATTCCAAGGGGCCAGGGGCTGATTGTAGAATTGGGTGATCAAATTCCTGATCATGGCATGATGCGTGTGAGGGCGCGGGCATCTCGCGGGCCTGACGCCGGGGAGGCGATCCCGAGTCTGCAGCTTCAGTTCGGCTGGAGAGCAAGTAACGAAGGGCGTGCCCTGCTTCGGGTGAGTGCTGAGGACGTTGAAGTCACAGCTGACCCGGATCAGCCTGCGATCTATGAATGGACTGTACCGCTTGGCGAAATCTACCCACGCAACTCGGTTCGAAATGTGACCAAAATGGGTGCGATGCCCAATCCTTCGGAATACATCCGGTTTTATAACAATTCCGTTTCGCAGGGCGATATCCAGATTGACCACGTTCAGGTCTCAACTCCCGTTTACGATACATGGCCACCAAAATCCTGCACGGACATCCTGCTTGAACGTGATCCAGAAGAAGATGAACGGGACCACGTCAGGAAGGTTCTGGCCACTTTCATGCAAAGGGCATGGAGACGTCAGATTTCGGCGGATGAAATTGATCTGAAAATTGACTTTTTCAAGACGATACGCCCCGAATGCGAAACGTTTGAGGAGGCTGTTGTTGAAGTTCTCGCCTCGGTTTTGTCGTCACCGAATTTCCTGTATTTACGACGAGCGGGACTTGGCGGAGCGGCGAGTCAGGATGAGCGGGTGGGGCATCTGACAGACATTGATCTGGCAACCCGTTTATCGATGTTCCTGTGGTGCAGTGTTCCTGACGAAGAATTGTTGAGTCTCGCGATCAATCAGAAACTCGGAACGCCCGAAGTCCTTGAACAGCAAGTCGTTCGTATGTTGAGCGATCGTCGAGCAGATCGATTCGCCAGACAGTTCGTGATGCAATGGTTGGGCATGCAGACATTGGAGTATCTGGACATTGATCGAAAGACCAGACCTCAATTCACTCCCGCGTTAAAAGAAGCAATGATGCATGAACCGGTGGCCTTCTTCAGTGAGGTTCTGGGCGGAAACCGGAGTGTGCTCGATTTCATTCACTCCGACTTTGCGATGCTCAACGAGGTCCTTGCGCGGCACTATGGGATTCATGGGATCACGGGAAATCGGTTTCAACGGGTTTCGCTCAACTTGGAACAGCGTCGTGGTGGTGTTTTGACTCAAGCCGGTCCCTTGACGATGAACTCAGCTGGCAATGATTCACATCCCCTGAAACGGGGAATCTGGTTGTTGGAGAACCTTCTAAACGATCCACCGCCACCACCGCCACCAGCCGTTCCGGAGATTGATTTGGCGGATCCGGAAATTGCCAAGTTGACTTTGAAGGAGCAGCTTGCAAATCACAGGAATCAGGCCGCATGCATGTCTTGCCATGCAAAAATTGATCCTTGGGGGATCGCCTTCGAAAATTTTGATGCATTGGGACGCTGGAGAAATCAGATTGAGGGGCAGCCGGTCGATGCGACCAGTCGGCTTTTCAATGACCAGCAATTGGATGGAATGGATGGGTTGAAAAAATTCATTTTGGCGAATCGTCAGGATCAGTTTGTGCGTGCCCTGACCTACAAACTGTCTGCTTATGCTGTTGGCAGACCTTTGACCTTTGCCGACCATGCTTCCGTGGACCGGATTGTCGCCGGCGTGCGGCAGCGCAATGATGGACTCGCAGACTTGATCCGATTGATCGTGACGAGTGATCTGTTTCGCGAACCTTGACTGTTGTCTGGATTGGAATGTTCCGAATGAATGAAACAATCATGTTCTACACGAGCCTGTTGAAATTCGCTGAGGCGTTACGAGCACTTGATTCTGACGCAGGGCTCATGTTGTTTTTTTGCTGTATTGACTGAAGTATTTAGTACCCATCAAAAGGGCAGGTTGTCATCGCTACTCAATTGAACACTCTGGATCGTCGGCGTTTCCTTCGTGGTGCCGGTATGGCGCTCTCCTTGCCATTGCTCGCTTCGACGGGGGTTGCTGCTGAGCGGACCGGAAATCCGCGTCGTCTCGGATGTTTCTATTTTCCAGATGGCGTGCCCATGCCGCTGAAGGAAGATCCGGCGTATCAGGATTGGTCCTGGTTCCCACACGGCAACGGCAGGGAGTTCGAGTTTACGAAGTGCTTCGAATATCTCGCCCCGTTGCGAAAACAGATGACCGTCTTGTCAGGCTTCTCACACCCACATGGCCGAATCGTACACGGTCACAATAACGCAGATCAGTTTTTGACTGCAGCGGCTACCGGTGGCGGTGATATGGATTACCGGAATACCATTTCACTGGATCAGGAATATGCGTCCCGGATTGGCAGCCAGACCCGGTTTGCTTCGTTGGTGATGTCAACCGATGGTGGCACGGGAACGGCGCGCGGTGCACATACATTGTCTTTCGACCGCAATGGACGGGCGATTCCGGCGGAACATCGTCCCAAACGTATCTTTGACATGCTTTTTGTCAAAAGTGACGGTGATGCAGCGAAGCGTCTGGCTTTCAGCAAGAGCGCGCTGGATCAGATGATGGCTGATGCACGCGCTTTGCGGGCAACCCTGTCAGTTGATGATAAACGACGTCTGGATGAATACCTGGATTCCGTGCGTCAGACCGAGATCAAGGTCGAAAAGGCAAAGCGTTGGATCAATACGCCACTCCCGACTGTTGAGGTAGACCATCTGAATCTGGATGTTACGCCGAATGATCCGCGTTTGTATCTTCAAACAATGTTTGAATTGATCTTTCTTGCCTACAAAACAGATTCCACTCGCGTTGCGACCTATCAGATTGGGCGGGAAAATGGCGTTGGTCAGAGTGATTATCTGGCCCGTGCTGTTGGCTTCAATCTTTCGCATGCATTGTCCCATGACACCAAAAAAGAAAATGGGTGGAAGAATTTCGGTATCTACTGTCAATTCCTGAACGAAGAATTTGGCCGCTTTGCAAGTAAGTTGCGTGATACGCCAGAGCCGGCGGGCGATGGCAGCATGCTGGACAATACGTTGCTACTGTATGGTTCGGCGTCCAGCGCTTTTCATCTATCACGCAATTACCCTCTGGTGCTCGCTGGTGGAAAGAACATGGGGTTCAAGCACGGACAATACATCAATCATGCGGGCGGGAGTCCGCAGGGTGGCCATTGGACTGGGGGGCAGGAGCCATGGCAGAAAGAAATTACACGTGAAGATCTGCCGCTCTCGAATGTGTTTGTCACCATGTTGCAGCAACTTGGCGTAGAAACCGATCGTTTTGCCGATAGCACCGGAACCATCAGTGCATTGATCTGATCATTTGCTGAGCACGGTAGTTTGGGGAGTGCGGCTGGCCGCAGAG
>JAAXJB010000032.1:138867-151221 GCA_012270065.1 Rubripirellula sp.
ACGGTAGTTTGCAGAGCACGGTCGACATCCCAATGCGTTCCATTTAACCCGTCTGGATATCGTGATGATCCGATCCTTTTATCTTCTGTGGATGCTACTGCTCACTTTTCTCGTGGCTGCACCCGGCAATGCCGGGCAACCGAACATCATCCTGATTTTTGTTGATGACTTGGGTTACGGTGATTTGGGATGTTATGGCAATCGTGTTCACAAGACTCCGCACATTGATCGGCTTGCCAAAGAGGGGCAACGATGGACAAGTTTTTATGCTTCGGGGGCCACGTGTGTACCAAGTCGACGTGGTCTGATGACGGGCAGGCATCCTTCGCTCATGGGACGCGCCAATCTTGTTGAGACTCGCGATCTTATGATGCCAGCGATGCTGAAAATGCACGGTTATGATACGGCGATGCTTGGCAAATGGCACCTCGCGGGGTACCCCCGTGATTTTACCAAGTCTCCGATGCATCCTCTGGAATGTGGCTTTGATCAACACTTGGGAACGCCCGGTAGCAATGATGTGCCAGCACCTCAGGGGAAAAAACAGACGCGGGATGTGTTTGATGTTTGCGACCGATTTACATTTCAGGTTCCATTGATCCAAGGTCGGGAGGTGGTTGAATTTCCCGTGAATCAGGAACTGTTTACCGAACGCTATACCAACGCAGCGGTGAAGTGGATCAGGCAGGAACGTGAAAGGCCATTCTTTCTTTACCTGGCGCATAACATGCCGCACGCGCCCGTTTTTGCTTCCAGGCAATTTCAGGGACGCAGTCGTGGTGGTCGCTATGGGGATGTTGTTGAAGAAATCGATTGGTCGGTAGGTCAGCTGATGAAGGCCGTGAAGGATACAGGCATTGCTGAAAATACACTGGTCGTCTTCACCAGTGATAATGGCCCCTGGACCATGTTCGGTCCCCATGGTGGAACAGCTTCACCCCTGCGTGGTGAGAAAGGAACTTCGTGGGAAGGCGGTTACCGGGTGCCAGCGATTTTCCATTGGCCCGGAAAAATCAAGCCAGCCACCATCAGTGGGATGGCAGCAAATCTCGATTTGCACTCAACGTTCATCAATCTGGCAACAGGCGAGTCGCCCAAGGAGCCAATCCAGCAGCAGAAAGGCTATATTTCCTGCGATCTGACGGGCACGCTTCTGAATGGCAGCCCAACGCCTCGTAAGCAGTGGTATTACAGCAGCGGAGGTGCGACCGCCTTCAGGTCGGGGGCGTTCAAGATCCATCTCAGCAGCAAGGACCGATCGTCCAATCCGGATACACGTGCCCGTGAACCGCTGGTGAAATACGAAACACCCCTGTTGTTCAACTTGGAAAGCGATCCCAGTGAATCGACGGATATTTCAGGTGCTGAGCCCGCCAGAATTTTGCAATTGCAGAAAGAGATGAAAATGTTTCTCGGTGTGGGGGCGGATGGATGATCCGGTCTCAAGTTCGTAGCCAGCGAAGTTTTCTGCTTTTTCCATTCCATGCATGTCCGTGATCGATCGTGTGCGTGGTTAGAACAGCGCCTGCTTCGTTCAAACGCATGGATGTCCAGCCAGTGGTTGACGTTTTCGGGTCTGCCACATAGGAGGTCGCAAGAGTGTTGATGATGTGGATGCCACGGTGCTGCGCAAATCCACGGTCATGAATGTGGCCATGGATATATGCTTTGACCTGGGGCCGTTTTGAAAACATGTTCCAAAGCTGCTGCGAATCGACCAGTCCACCTGGGTAATGTGCCGGGTCACCTCCGAGACGGGGATTGTGATGCGTGACAATGATGGCAGCCTTGTCATCATGTTCATCGAGAGAAGCGGCCAGCCATTTCATTTGCTGGCTGCCCACTGTGCCCTGGGTCACCATCGTTTTTTTCAGCGAGTCCAACAGGAAAAAATTTGCATGTCGCGTTTTCACAATGGAAACATGCAATGATTGAAGTGGTCTGTTGGCTCTGCGTTCATGCCGCAAAACATCATAGAATGCATTGCGGTTGTCGTGATTCCCGAGCGTCAGATGGGTGTCAATCGCTGCATCTCTCAGTGGTTGTACCAACTGGCAGAAATGTCTGTAGTCTCCGGTTTGACCATCCTTCAATGCCAGATCCCCGTTGATGAGAACACAGGCTGGTCGCATTGTTTTTTGGGTCAGTTCATCGACGACCTGACGCAGATTCGAGGGGACTGGGGATTCAGTCGGCTGTTTTTCGCCTATGTGAGTGTCGTTGAGGATGACGACAAGATCCTCGTCAACTGTATGCGAATCATCCTCAGGCTTCGTGAGGCTCTCACAGCTGTTCGAGGCGAAACTTCTGGAAGCATTGATTACCAAACCAGTCCCGGCAATTCCAAGGAATCCCCGGCGAGCTGAATTCGGGAAATGAATGGGCATTATTTCACCTGTTGCTCGATCGCCTGTGGTTTTGGCAGCACTCGATTCAAAAGAGTTGCTTTTTCACTGCAGTGCCTGAATTGGATGGGCAGGGTTTTTATACCCACGTTGGTTGCCAGTTCTTGCGATACTGTTTCTTGATCCAGTTCTGCGCCATGGCGTGATTGGTGATTTTCAAGTCGTCAGCATCCCATGTCAGTTGTTCCCCTGGGAATCGGATTCCAATCGTTCCAAGCAGCACAGTCTCGGTCAGTGGTCCGGCATAGTCAAAGCTGGATGTCGTTTTGCCTTTTCCAACGCAGGCATCAGCCCACTGGGTGTAATGGTTGACGCCTTCAACCACTGGTAGCTCGTCGGCCGGAAAATCTGCTTCTGGAAATAGTCTTGGCATCGCGACATGCGGAATGACAAGTGAACCTTTTTCACCTACAAGTACCGATCCTGCACCCGGCAATTTGTAGTCTGCTGGAACATCACCCAGACTCTCTCGCGGTGGTGTTACTCCGGACGCGTCGTACCACGTCAGTCTCAGTGTGTCGTCAGTTGTGTACTGGGTACCGGGGAACTCATATTCAACGGTCGAACGGTCTGTCCAGGTTTCTGGCTGCATTGCCGGTGCATTCGCTTTGATTCTGGTCGGCGCGGAAAGCTTCAGGGATTTGAAAACCGGGTCAAGGATATGGCAGCCAAAGTCCCCCAGTTGCCCCGTTCCATAAGCTTGCCATCCTCGCCAGTTAAAGGGATGGTACATCCCGACCTTGTAGGGTCTTTCGGGGGCAACACCCTGCCAAAGATCCCAGCGGACGTTGGTTGGGACTGTGTCGCGTCCCGGGGGGCGTGGAATGTGGCGAGGCCATCTTGGCGTACCACCCTGCCATGAGTGAACTTGCCTGACCTTTCCGATCAAACCGCTGTGAACCATATGAACTGCTGTGCGATAGGCAGAATGAGATTGAATTTGATTGCACATCTGCGTCACTGCGTTGAATTTTTCTGCAGCCAATCGCATTTGTCGGGCTTCATGGACAGTGTGTGTCAGTGGCTTTTGGCAGAACACATGTTTACCATCCTGCATGGCGGCCAACGCAACAGGGGCATGCATGAAATCCGGTGTGGAAACCAGAATGCCCTGAATATCTTTCGCATCATCCAGAAGTCGGCGCCAATCAGCATGTTGCCGTGCAGCCGGATACTGTTTTGCTGCACGTCCAAGGTGCTGTTCGGAACTGTCGATGTCACAGAGAGCTACAACCTCGACTTCTGGGCTGGCGGCAACACCCGTCAGGTCACTCCAGCCCTTGCCGCCAACACCGACGCTGGCAATTCCCATTCGGCGATTGGCTCCATAGACACGGGAGTATTGCATGGCGCTGAGACCAATGGCTCCACCTCCCGAGACGGCTGATTTCAGAAACGAGCGACGACGGATTTTTCTCGACATGGTTTCTACCCGGTTCGTGATGGGGCATGGTGGAGAGCAAATTGCCGCAGGCAACGTGCCTGACTGCGGGGTTGCAAAACATGGGGGTTACAAAACATGCTCAGGCGGGATTGGCACACGTTCCTCGCAGGGAGGAGTGTCCCGGTACGGAAAGCAGGTTTGCATGCCTCAATTGTACTGAGTCCGGGACCATCGATGGGAAAGCCATGTTGAGCTTCACGGATCAACCGTGCGTGGCTTATCCACTGCTTCACTTTTCTGTTGGAAAACCGCTCATTGAGGCGTTGAGAAGCTGGGAAGATGGTCAACCATGCCGGCATCGGTTCGTCGAAGTTCGGCGAGCGTGGCAGCACGCATTGTTCTCAGTTTTTCCAGATACGCCGGATCGAGTGCCAGATTATTGAGCTCTTGAGGATCATTTTTCAGGTCATAAAGCTCCTCAACTTCGCCATCAACCAGAGTTCGGATGTACTTCAGTCTGTCGTCAAGCAAGGAAACCCACCACGGAACTTTTGCCGTTTTGTAGAGCACATCAGGGTCAGTGGGAATGTTGTCAGTGTCACTGCCGTATTTCTCGCCGGTCAGGACGGTAAGGACTGGATGTGGCCATTCGCGCGTGGGGTCCGTCAGCAGCGGTGTCAAATCATGTCCATGCATTTTCCAAGGCAAGTCAAGACCGGCAAATGCGAAGAAAGTTGGGGGTAGATCCGTTCCACCAACTGGGCGAAAGCAGACTTTGCCCCGTGGGATTCGTCCGGGAAAACTCATGATCAGTGGGCCGCGGATATTCGCATCATAAGGCGCAATCTTCTGCTGGAACCCGTTCTGTCCCCATGCGATTCCCTGGTCGGCAGCAAACACGATCAGTGTGTTCTGCGTTTGGCCTGATTCTTCTAGCGCTTTGCGAAGCTGCCCCACTGATTCGTCAATCGCAAGAACACCCTGATGGTATTGACGAACCCAGTCCTGCAAAGTGTTTCCATGCAGAGGGGCGTTCACTACTGTTCGCTGCTTCACACCCGATTCAAGTTCGGCGTGTCCATTTTTGTCGCGAACCCAGCGGTTGCGTTTTTGAACATATTCCGGCTTCCCAAGCCGTGATTCACCCGGGTAGATGTTGACCGGTTCTGGAACAGATGCGTTTGGATAGGCTTGCTGGTGCCGTTCAGCAGGGGTAAAAGGACCGTGGACTGCACCAAAACACAGCCACAGATACCAGGGCTGATCCTTCTTTCGATGCTTGCCACGGATGAAGTCTTCCGCACGGTCGGTGTACCAGTCGGTGGTGTAGCCTGAGATGCGTTGCACGACACCATCGATCTCAATGATCTGATCGTCGTAGTAATGTCCGGCATTCTTGGGATATTTGGGACGACTCCAGACAATCTGATGATCCCAGTCTCGACCATATCCACTATCGATACCCGTGTGCCATTTTCCAATTTGTGCGGTCGAGTATCCCTGTTCCCGGAATACACGCGGCCAGAACGGACATTTTTCGGGATCGTAGACACTGCCTGGGTATTCACCCTGCATGCGCATGGATTCAACACCGTATTGGTGGTGACCTGTCAGCATTGTTGCACGCGAAGGCATGCACCACGTGCCAATGTAGGTGTGAGTGAAACGGACTCCCTGTGCTGCCAAAGCATCAATGTTCGGAGTTTTTACCCATGGGTAGGCTTCGGGATAACAGCCGACCGTCCGGTAGGATTGATCATCAGTAAAGATGAACAGAATGTTAGGGCGATCCACCGCAGAAACGACTTTGCCTGATAACACAAGTAGAAGAAGTATGCCCAGACGCGCCATGATGATTATTTCTTTGAGTGAGGTTTGCAGATTGCTTTTGTCGTGATGCTTGTGAGTTGCCTGGTGCACGGAATGGTTGCAGCCGAACCACATTCCGATCGCGTGACAGTGGTGGCAAGCAGGGGGAAATCAGCTTTTCAAGCGAGAACTTCGGTGATGTCGCTTGTGCTGTCACTGAACTGCGAAGTGGGACCGGCAAGCTGGTTGGCGATGGTCACAAACAGGTTGGACAACGGAATGTGATCACCGTAATGAAGGTGTGATCCATGTTTGAAGCCGCTGTTGCTGCCCCCACTGAGGATGATTGGGTAGTTGGTTGCCTGATGCGTCTTGCTGGTTGCACAGCCATAAAAACACAGTGTGTTGTCCAGAAGTGTGCCGTCATCTTCCTGGATGGAATCCAGTTTCTTGATGAAGTTGGCATGCATGTCATTCAGGAATGTGATGTACTTGGCGACATCAGCGTAGTTTTTCTTTTCATGGGAAAGCTTGTGTGAGGAATGTGCCAGCCCGATGGCGGAAGGGAAGCGGTCTGTTGGCCCCGCTTCCTCGCACGCCGTCTGAAAAGTTGCAACGCGTGTGGAATCTGTCTGGAACGCCAGTGCCAACAGGTCGTACATGACGGTCAGGTACTCCTCCGGGCTGGTGGGATTCACATCCAGTTCCAGGCCATCCCGGGCGACTTTGGGTTTGGGCGTGTTCTGCCATCGTTTGGCACGCTCGGTCATCCGCTCCACTTCGCGGACCGAATTGAGATATTCATCCATTTTCCGCCGGTCGTTGGCACCAAGACGCAAATTCAGGTCATTGGCTTCATTGAGGACTTCGTCAATGATGCTGCCTCGGCTTGCCAACGCATTTTCTTCCGATTGCGTGACTTCACCGAACATGCGGCGAAAAATTTCAGCAGGTTTATTCTGAGCTGGAATCGGGCGTCCGCTACGGTCGAAAGATAACGTCGAGGAGCGATAGGGACGATTGACACCGCCCAAAGATGACATCACCAAAGACCGGAAACGGGTATCCTGACCCAGTTCCTGGGCGACATATTGATCAATCGAAATCGACTGCTTGTCGTAGGTTTTGAGGATGTCAGCGCCAGTCAGAAAATAATCCGCTCCTTTGTGAGCGGAAGTCCGGCGCATCGACGGATGGGAAAGCCCGGACAGGAAGGTGACCTTTTCTCTCAGTGGCATGATGCTCTGATGCATCCTGGGAGCCTCGTAATCCCTGCCCTCTCCCATTGGAAACCAGCCGTTCTCCATACGATCAGCTGCATCGTCGGCAGGCATGGGCACGCCGTAGGCAAAATAACCGGCAAAAAAACGTTTGGGAGAGCTGTTCGAATCATCATTCGCCATTCCTTCCAGCCATGGCAGAGCGAGACATACACTGGTGGATTTGAACGCCATGCGTCGGTTGAGATGCCAGGATTTGTGTTTCACTGTTTGTTCTCGCTGGAAGGTTCCGGAGTGAGTTTCGATTTTACTGGTGGCGTGTCGCAGGTTCCTGCACTTGATTTTATTTCGTCGAGAACGGCTCTGACAGCACAATCTGTTCGATCAAGCTCTGAAAACGGTCTCCATCTTTCTCAATGGACTCGCAGATGGCATCGATTGCTGGGCGATCCGCAAACTCGAGGTAACGGCCGAGTCCGTAGGACATTACTTTATGCACCACTGCGCGACGGAATTGTGATTTTTTTTCGGTAAGCAGATACCGTTTCAAGTCGTCAAGATCCCCGATCTGCGGACCATTGCGGAGCCGCGTCGCAGGGTCAATGCGGACCTCCTGATGTGGGGCAAGCACCAATGGGTCTCGCGTGCCCTCACGCCACTGCCCTAGCGCGTTGTAGTTTTCAAAGGCGACGCCCCATGGATCGATTTTCTGGTGGCAATCGCGGCAACTGGCGACATTTGCATGTGCTACCAGTCTTTCCTTCAGCGATAAACTGTCCTCGTCTTCTGCAGGAGGCTCTGGCAGGTCCGGGACATTGGGCGGTGGTGGCGGTGGTGGGTCATCAAGCATCCGTTCCAGAATCCAAACACCACGTTTGATTGGATGTGTCTCGGCACCCGTTGAATTTCCAAACAGCATGCTCGCCTGGGTCAGGAGTCCTCCGCGGTGCTGATCTTTATCAACCGCAAACACCTGGAATCCACCGCTAACGCCGGGGATTCGATAATGCCGGGCCAGTGCCGGGTTCACGACCATGAACTCTGAATCAATGAAATTCGAGATGGACAGATTCTCCTGCAGAACGTGATTCAGGAAAAGTATTGTTTCTTCCTCGAACAGATCTTTGGTGCGTTCGTCAAAATTGAAGTACTCGGGATTCACCGCGAGCCGACGGATCCCCGCAAGATCAAGCCATTGTGCTGCAAAGTTCCGGGAGAAAGCTTCCGCTTTCGGGTCAGCAAGCATGCGTCGCGTTTGGGCGACGAGAATCTCTTTTTGATGTAGCAGATTTTGCTTCGCCAGATCAAACAGCGTTTCATCCGGCATCGAACTCCAAAGAAAATAGGAGAGACGTGAGGCCAGTTCGTAATTGTTGATCGAACGTTTTTCCGGCACCGTATCGTCCGCCACTTCGCTGGTAGCGGGTTCATTGAGTAGCAGGAAGTTGGGTGAACAGAGAATGGCAGTCAGTGTTGAAACAATCGTGTGTTCAAAAGACGGTTCCCTCTCTCTGAGCCGTTGGAACAATGCCACCTTGCGTTCGATTTCGGATTGCGAAACCGGGCGTCGATATGCACGTCCCATGAATTTGCCAATCACTTCCGTTGCATATTCCAGTTCGTTGGAACTGTTTGCTGATTCGAACAGGATCGCCTGATGTTGGGCAGAGGGCCATGTTTCAAAGTGATTGCAAGTCAGTTCAACCCAGTCAATTTTCAGCTTTGGCAATTCCTCATAGGGGATTTCACTGGTGCCGCGGCGATAGTCATTGAAAATGCGAAAGTAGGAGGGGCGACCGGGCTTATTGGACTGGAAAGGAAAATTGGCACCATGAACGGAAAACTCATAAGTCTTCATCTCAGTGGAACGGATTTCCATGTTTGCAGCTTCTTTCTGGTCCGAGACGCCAGCGCCACGGAAAGAACCAAGTTCAAACGAAAGTCGCGGAAACGAATCGCCAGCACCGGGGATTGCGGAACATCGGATCCGAACCTGAACCGGAGAGTCATGTGGAACTTCGTAAAGTTCAATTCGGAATTCAGGTTGCCATCCAGACCTGCCTGCTCCTTTGGCACCACCAATTTTTTTGTCTTCGGCAAAAAGATTGCCAACCCGGTCCGTTGGCCGATTGCCCGCGAGAATGATGCCGCCATCTGATGAGGCACCATGCTCCAGACGGAATAATCCCGGTCTCGCATTGTTGCCCGGAGAAAAATCAGGTCCTTTCTTCAGGTTGAATCCCGCTGACTTGTTGGATTTTCTGTTCCGCCGATTGGCATTCTCGGCAGGTGCGGTTTCTGCGAAGGCACGTTCTGGTTCGACACGGACGAAGTAAGGCTTCGGTTTCTGTTCAGGAACGAGAATGATTCTCTCAAGTGCTGATCGTGCGATGCGCTCGAAATACTCGATGTGCAGTGCTGATGTTCCAAGTACCCCACTGTTATTCTTGAATCCTTCTTTGGCAACTCCCTCTGGGGGCAAGTCGATTGCGTATCGAAGGTCGAGATCAAGCAGGTCCCGAAGTGTATTGTTGTATTCATAAGCCGTCATCCGCCGAAGCACGTTTCTTCCCCCGGAAGAACGTCTGGACTGCATCGCTGCACGAAGTGCCTCGGTCAAAGCACTGACCATGGCCTGGCGTTCTTCGTCCGTCGGCTGTCGGGCTTCCTCTGGTGGCATTTCACTGACATTCGTCAGATCAAGAACTTCCTGCCACATGTCTGTGTCACTGCCATGAAGCATGTCAGGATCAAGTTGGTCCAATCGGAGGTCTGCTTTTTGCTGATCGGGGCCATGGCACTGGAAACAGTATTTCGCCAGATAGGGACGGATCTCGGTCTGGTAAGATTTGCTTGCGGTATCCGCCAAAGATGTGCCAGCAGCCGGTGATGCACACGTGAATGCGATCACAATCGTGGTGGCAATGATTTTATGGACAATGGCGAGTGAGTTTGCAGAAGCAGCTCCACGAATCAATTTGGCCAAGCTCAAGGATGGTGGGTGTGTATTCAATGCTTGATGGATTTCAAACGGTAGGGCTTTGGAGGCAACGCGTCCGGCAAACAAAAACGATCGATCACGCCATGTTCAGAGCCGTTGGTGACGGTCACGATGGAGGTTGCAATCGGTGGAGCTTGCGACATGGAACAACACCGATCAACAGCATTTGTAATGCGTTGGCGGTAGCAATTGTTTCCATTAAAACGTCATGAATGTCTTCAAATTCCAGTATAGCCCAGAGGGCCGGAATTCACCAGTTTGCAGATGATCGGGCCATGATGTGTCATGGACTGTAATCACTCGCAGGACGAATTCAGAAATCGGCTCGCCATGCCGCAAATTCCTTCAGCAATTCTGCCAGCTTTTCCGGTCTCACTGCTGCAAGATCCTTCCTTTCCGAATCATCGTTCTTCAAGTCAAAAAGCTTCCACTGTTCGTCTGGTTTGGTTCGGACGATTTTCCAATCTCCCATCCTCAGCGCTGCATGTTTTCTGAAGTCGAAGTAGAAAGACCGGTGCTTGCTTCGCGACTGCCCGGAAATCACGTTCAACGCATTCTTGCCGTCCAGTTTTTTGTCTGGCAGTTCCGCATTTGCCAGCTTTGCAAAGGTGATCATCAGATCCGGAGACCAAATTGGCTGATCAACCACCGAACCAATCGGGATTACTTTGGGGTAGCTTGCCATGGCAACAACTCGTAAACCGCCTTCCCAGCATGTCACACCGCCATCACGCAATGGTTCGTTCGAGCCAATGTCGATTCCATCGCGGTCACGTCGGAACGCTCCATTGTCAGAAAAACAGAAGATGAAGGTGTTTTCGGTGGCTCCGTGTTCATCCAGACAAGTCAGGACTCGGCCGATCGCATCATCCAATGCAGTTACTGTTGCCATGTAACGCAGTTTTGGATCAGTTTCTTTCTCCGACATGTTGTACCGAGCGAATGAGCTTGGCGTTGCCTGCCATTGATTGATCTGTCCCGGCAATTTGTTTTTCTGGTTGGGTGAATGAGGGGCATTGAACGGCAAATAACAAAACCACGGTTGCTTTCCCTGATGTCGGGAAATGAAGTCAATCGCTGCATCGGCGAACATGTCCGATGAGTAGGTTCCAACGGCATGGTGCTCTCGCACTGGTTGTCCTGCAATTCCGCGGTAGACATCGTGTTTGCCGTTATAAACATGCCGGTAGTAGTCGATGTTGCCGGAGGCATTGCCCAGGAATTCGTCAAAGCCCCGTTCGGTCGGGCGTGATCCTTCGGCAAAACCGATATTCCATTTGCCAAAGCACCCGGTCCGGTAGCCTGCAGATTTCATGACTTGGGAAAGCAGAACCTCGTCGTGATTCAGGCCGATTCCATAGTTTCCTTCGAGACCAGGCAGTTGGTTGATCAGACCATGGCGTTGGGCGATCCGGCCAGTGAGAAGGCAGGCACGTGAAACCGTGCAAGTCGGCGAAGCGGTGTAGAACTGTGTCAGGCGAACGCCGCGACTGGCCAAGCTGTCAAGATTTGGCGTCAGGATTTTCGAACGCGGATTGTAGATCTGCAGGTCGCCATAGCCGAGATTATCGACTGTCATCAGCAGGATGTTCGGGCGTTCACGGTGCAGTTCATTTGCGAGCAGACAGCTTGCAGGACATGCCAGTAGCAGAAGCAACGACATCATTGAACTTGTTCCATTTCCCAAGCTTGCATGCCGCGTTGAAGAAAATTGGTTCATCTTGATCTGGCTCAATGATTGGGGGTGATGGAAAATCTCATTCGTTGTGCACCGCTGGATTCATTTTCCGTTTTGGCTCAAGCACGGTACTGCAGGCGTCTGGCTGTCTGGAAGGAATACCTTGAACCAGCCAATGTTGTAACGAATGCGAACCGTGGCCGGACTTCTGGCCGTGAGATGGCGACGCCAGACGCGGCACAGCAACATTCATGCCAGTGCCCGATTTGTTTCAAAATGAAACGCCGCACTCAGATTGGGATGAAAAGCATCGGGTGTACGCCTGTTTGGCATGCTAGGTGGAAATTGATTTCAACTGGCAAATAACGTGATTTTTTCTGTTTGAAGTGGTTGACCGGGCTTCTGGTCACATGCGGCATCTGACTTGCGTAGTTCCGCACCTGAAACTTGGCATGCACCAATCTGGTGTGCGCCGCACTTCATTTCATTCCATATCTTTCAGGATCCGTCACCATGTCCACCACCTATCACTTGGGTTGTTGTTTTTCTCTTGTTCTTTGCATGTGTTGCAATTTGGCGATGGCAGAAGTTGCCATTGATCACAATTCCACTCGGTCCAACAGGGGAACTGCTGTCGGCGGTGGGGGTGATACGACCGACACTGATTTGGCGATTGGTAACGACAAAATTGTTCGTAAGAAGCCAGGTCGAACAACTTATGCAAATGTGACCTTGTCCGCTGCCGGTGAAGCTGATGGCACCAGTGCCGAGTTGGCGATGGTCAATGACTTAATTGTTGATTAGGAGCCGGGGCGCACTACATATGCAACGGTGACCCTGGCAGATGACGTGGCAGG
>JAAXJB010000032.1:151231-165654 GCA_012270065.1 Rubripirellula sp.
TACATCTTATGCCAACTGGTTATCTGCTGTGGGCGGTGGTGGTTATTCGACCTTGTCTGAGTTGGCGATTGTTAACGACATAATTGTTCGGAAGAAGCCGGGTCGAACAACCTATGCAAACGTAACCCTGTCCGCCGTCGGTGAAGCTGAGGCGATTGAATACGGATTGATTGCAGCGCTCATGGATGGGGATGATGACGCGATGATTGAATATGCATTGATCGTGGCATTGCTCACAGAGATGGAGCAAGCTGAAACCGGTGATTGCAACGACAACAATGAACAGGTTAGGCCATCTCTCGCTGCGGGCGACGGCGATCTTGGTGGAGGAAATGGAAATGCGGGCTCAGGAACACTTCGTAACAATGATCCCATTCCAGGTATCGATGTCATCGTTGACAAGGATCCAGTGTTGAATGAGTCCTTGAATAATTCGCCGGTCATGATGCTCAATGAAATGTTGAGAGCAGGTTATAGTCAAGCTGAAGTTGTTGAATTTGCTCTTGCAACAGGGTTGCTGGGACCTTAGTCAGACAGGTCACTGATGCTCTCATCGGCATCAGGTGCAGGGATCGAAAATAACGCGGACTTTGTCTGTTCCGGGTATCGCACCTTGGGCCACCAGTCAAATCGCCAGTGGTCGGGCTGCTCATCGAAAACAGCCCGACGTAACGGTGCTGGCAGTTCGGTTCAGCGGAAGGGATTTCGGCTGGACTGTTTTCTGAACGTTTTTCTAAACGTTGTTCGAGGACTGCTGTCGTTGACTGTGCTCAGTGTTCAGGCGGAAAGTGATTTCACCACGGGACAAGCAACTGATGGGAATGATGGAATTGTCTGATTCGTGTTTTTGAAGATTCAGGGGATAGGTCGACAATACTGAATTGCTTTTTGACCCTGTCACCAGATGAGAGTTCATCACTATCTGCACAGTTGACACCGACTCGCCCTGTGCAGCGAACATGCCGGGTAGCCCAGCATGCCCGGTAACACAGCACGCATGGTTATCAGATCAATCGGTCCGCATCTTCCGATTGCTCGATTAATATCGAACTTCGGCGCGGAAAATATCCGATCCGGCGATTGGTCATGATCTCATTCCCAATGATGCCCTCCGCGCCGGCAAGTGACAGTGACATGCCAATCAATGAAGGCAGCTCTCCGGTTTGCAATGGATAGGAAATTTGATCGATTTCAAACATGGTTTGAATCAGCTTTGTTGTGAACGTTCCATAACCGGGCAGAAAATCCTGGATCTCCAGCGATTGGGGCGGTGCCGGCTCTGAGAACCTGAGCAGGTAACAATAGGATGCTCCCGTGTCAAAAAACATGGTGCGAGTTTGCTGCTGACTGGTCACATTCAGAGTTGGTACGCCCATGATGTTGCCGATTTCCAGTTCATTCCCGACCAGTCCGAGTGAATTGATGTCCATCTCACTTTCGGAAAACTGCATTGTTCCTGCCCCGATATCCCAAAGGATGTCGAATTCGTTGAGGATGTCAGTTCCCAGAAGGCCATCAAATTCAACGCCAACTAGTTCCGTCAGTTCCGGAATTGAAAGTCCCATGTAGTTGGTGGTTACCTCGAAACAGCGATCAATACCGTGTTGACCAAATGAAAGATCTGTTTTTATTGCAATGCTGCTGGGGGCTCCTGTGTCCACCAACCATTTCTCATTGGATGTGTGCATGAACAGGTGTGATTTTTCATAGGTCAGTTCCAGTGTGATCATGAATCAGTTCTTTTGCTCTGGTGGAGTGTGTAGCGTAGTTGGCCGTTGGACTGGCCTGTTTTGCCACCATTGTCGCGCACGCTTGCGTGTGCACGCCTGCGTGCGTGTGTCTGGGCGTAGGTGTGTTACGTGCGCGTTGGGGAAACCGACAAAAAATTCCGTGATGGGCTTGACAGTGTTTTTATGGCCACCGTTTCGGGAAAAACTTCAGTGGTTGTTTTCTTCAGCCTGTTCACGTGTCCCTGTCTGCCCAGTTTGTATGATCTTCCACTTCCGCGATTATTGGGCGATTTCGGTTGCATGCTGCTTGATGACAGATAACATGCTCCGCACTCCGGCTGAGCGTTTTTCTTTATCCGACATGAATTGTATTTCCGAGGGTGCAGCAGATGCGAGATGGTCTTCGTCAGTGTTTTGTGCGGCAGCGAAAACCGCGGCTCTGTCCTCGATGCGGAAAGCGGACAATGGCGGGAATTCTCTACAAGGACCGTGTTCGTGATAATTTTTCAGACGACGAGTGTGAGAAATTGTTCACCGGGGAATTGGTGATTGGTGGGCGTTGCATCAGGACCGAAAGTCGTGCCAGCGATGTTGGCTATGCGAAATGGATGTGTCGAAGTTGTGGCTGTGAGGTTTATGCGGAAAAACACATGTCCACCCGATTGACTGCAGGTTCTGGCTGAGCTTGTTTGCGGTGAGCACGTGCTTTTCAGGTGTGGACACAGTCTTGTGCCGAGTTTTGTGCTCAACTTCTGGTGTGAATTGCCTGGTGGCTGGTACAGACGCGATCCGTGAGATTATGCTGTTTTACAAGGCATCAGGTGTTTGAGGCTGAATGACTGGTTTCGGCTCCGGTGTTGTTTGCAACAGTGTCTGATTTTTAAAAAGACAGAGTCTGGATTCTTTGAGAGAAAATTCAGGTTCTTTAAGGCCGAGCCTGGTTCTTTGATACGGGGCCGGGCTCTACCTGCCATTCTTTCGATTCAACAACTTCTTCAGGATTTAACATATGCAACCCAAGCGGAATCTGACGCGTCGAGGATTCGTTCAAGGTACTTTGGCGACCGGAATGTTATCGGGTGGATTTTTGTCAACTGAGCGTGCTTTTGGTTTTCAATCGCCAAACGAACGTCCTGTTTTTGCGACGATTGGCTTGAGAAATCAAGGTGTGACAATCACCAACAAATCTACCAAGTTTGCAGACTTCGCAGCTTTGGCAGATGTCGATTCCAAGGTGCTGGGAACCAACGTTGAAAAACTGGAAAAGCGTCAGGGCAAAAAACCCGATTCCTATGGCGATTATCGACGCGTGCTCGATCGAAAAGATATCGATGCAGTGATGATTGCTGCACCGGATCACTGGCATACAAAGATCGCTGTTGAAGCGATGTTGGCCGGAAAACATGTTTATTGCGAAAAGCCGCTCACGTTGACGATTGATGAAGGCAAGCTCATCGAGCAGGTTGTGAAGAAGACCGGCCGTACTTTCCAGGTGGGGACGATGCAGCGGACGGAATCGGGTCAGCGGTTCCTTCAGGCGATTGCGTTGGTTCGGGCCGGACGCATTGGAAAAGTCAGGAAAGTAACTTGTGGAATCGGTGGTTTTGGACCCTCACCTGCCATTCCTGTTGCGTCGGTGCCAGCCGAACTGGATTGGGACATGTGGCTGGGACCAGCACCGGAAGTGCCCTATCGTGCTCTTCCGGAAATCCGCAAAGGTTATGGTGGTGGAGTGCCCCTTTACAGCAACTGTCACTATGCGTTTCGGAACTGGCATGCCTATTCCGGAGGTAAATTGACCGACTGGGGCGCGCATCATGTCGACATTGCCTGCTGGGCGATTTCTCCCTCGAATTCCGAGTCCCAGTCCCGAGCTGCTTCGCAGACGAGGGCTCGCAAGGTCACGCCGTTGAATTACGAGTTTGATGTCGAATATGACAAAAATGGCTACCCGCTGGTTGATGACAAGTATGACATTGCAATCAAGTACAACATCCAGGCCGAGATGGACAATGGAGTTGAACTGTTAATCACCAATGAGGGTGACAACGGAATTCTGTTCGAGGGCACCAAAGGAAGATTCTTCGTAAACCGTGGAAAAATCGTGGGCAAGCCTGTGGAGGATCTCGCGAAAAATCCTCTTCCGGGCGGTGCCGTCGAAGCAGTATACGGAGGACCTGTTCCGGAGAATCATACGCTCAATTTCATCGAGGCAATCAATGCCGGTGAACAACCGATTTCGGATGTGTGGACACACAATCAAATGCTCGAAATCTGTCATCTGGCAAACATTGCCATGCGTTTGGGCAGGCCGCTTGATTGGGACGCCGACAAACGCCGTGTGATCGGTGATGAACAGGCCAATTCATTCCTTTCCCGTAAGAACCGGAAAGGTTATGAGATCAACATGGGCTGATTCTCGAGTGATTTGTTCGATGCTGCGGCGATTGCCGCAGTCCCTGTGACGCTGCATCGCCAAACATCGGTCCACTGCCATGCCTTCGATCAACCTCGTTGACCCTCAAGTTGCCAACGAGGTGGGGAGAAATTCAGGCTGATGGAATCGAAAATCAGCTTGAAATTGCTTTGAAAACTCGCTTTGCATAGTTCTGGTAACGTCGATGGCCGGTCTCTGCTACATCTTCAACCAGATCGGCAAGCGGTTTGGCAGGAGTACCTATCTCGTACAAGACGCGAAGCATGCTGTGCGTTGTTTTGGTGTCTTCCAGTGCCGCGTGCACAAGTGGCCTGAAACGCGTGATGCTCGCGCCTGATTTGATGAGTGTTTTGTGTGCCGTATCTTCGATGAACCATTCGTCCGAATCGATGTAGCTCAGCATGATCGGGACACATGTATCGGAGTCTTGGGCAATTGACCACAGCGTGGCAGTGGCACTAACCCTCAATTTGTCCTCACCGAGTTCGGTCAGGGTTTTGACATCGGGAATCGCTGCGTACGCATCACTTCCAATTATCTTCAAAGCCTGCAATGACGCTTGAACCGTCTTGGGTTGGGGCAGCATGTCAATCAGTGCTTTCACGAACGTCTTCTGGTCAGACGCGGTCAAAGATTTGATAAGAAATCCGGCAGTATCACCTGCTTGCAGACGCACGCTCTCAACGTCCGATTCCATGTGTTGCAGTGAATCCTCCACAACTGTGATCTGAAGCTGTTTCGGGAATCGGTGCCCTGACGCTTGAATCGCTTCTGTGGTTTCATACCAGTGTTCTTTTGAGAAAGACTTGTTGTCAGAGCAAAGTCTTGCTGCAACAAGATCCACCTGATTCTGTGACGCAAATCTTGCGGCTATGCCGAATAGCCTGTGCATGTCTTTTTTTTGCAGGCCATGTTCACCATCAAGAAGTCGAATGCCGTGTTTGATCAGCTCATCGCATACCCGTGGTGCTTCTGTTTTCGCGATGTCCTGGAGTGTCAGAAAGAGGATCGCAAGATCATTGGGTGGGAGTTGACCTTCTGCCAGATTCGCGAGCTTTGCGACGTCATTTACGTTGAAAATATCGGAATGGTGATAGATCGCGCGGAACGCCGCTGAACGAACGTTTTGATCGGTATCATCCAGCAGTGTCATCAAAAGTTTTTTCAGTTCAGTCGCTGGAATGCTTGTGTCCATCCAGAGGTTTGTGGCGACTGCAGTACGAACTTTTGGCGACGGGTCCTGGTGCAGTTTGCTGAGGCGTCTTTCCTGGGTGAGTGATAGAGTTCTCTCGCTGGGATGTCCAAGGATATCGGTGAATGTTGCTCTCATGACATCATCGGGATCATTCAGCTCGGCAAACAATAGATCTCTATGTTCTGCCGACGTGTAACCGAGAATCGATCTGGCGGATTCGGCGATCGTCCGGCACGGCCAGTCGTGGCCGGTCTTGTATGCCCAGTCCCGCGGCGTCAGGTCATCTGGTTTGGTGTTCTTCACGATTGAAATCAACATTTCAACGTTTGCTGAAGAGAGGGGAGCGTCCGCCCTTCTGCGGGCACGGTTCCAGCTATCGAGATTGAACTTGAGTGTGATGCCAGAACTGCGTTGCACCCAACCCAGAAGTGCGTCACGAAACTTGGCATCCGGGGCTTTTTTGTAGTAGTCGCGCAGACGCATGTTGATCTGATAGGCCATTTCCACATCCGTGCCGGATGCCTTTTGGATCAGCGGAATCTGTTCTGTGAACGAGGCCGGTATCGGATCAGCGTTCTCTGCATTGGCTGGCGGGTGTGCTGCGGCGACTGCAAGGATGAACGCTGTGATGAATAGACGCGCTGTCATCTTGTGCTCCTGTCTTTAGGACGAAACCTGTCCTCCTGTAAACGTACGCATGTTGGGATGCGGACAGCATTATTCTGCTTTTCGAAAAAAAGACGTCTTGATTCCCCAAAAAGACAGGATTTCCTGAAAGGCTGGCACGGCCGGTTGGTACCTGTGAGAAACCCCGATATTTCCATTGAAGCTGGTGAGCAAACTGTTTTTTGTGCAAGCAAGGTGTCGTATTGGATTCGCACAGTGGATGAGAATATCCCGCTTGAACCCATTGGATCACTGCGTGTTGCTTGTCCGATCCGCAAGTCGTGATATCCTGAAAGAATGACGGGAGCTACTTTGGTAAGCCGCTACTTTTGGCAGATTCGACATCGGGAGTGGCTTCGAAACCGGTGTTTTTAAGTGGTGTGTTTTACTCAGATCGATGGTTTGTTCTGGCTGGTCTCCAGAGCAGAGGATTGATGATGTTCGGTTCACGGGCTTGCATGTAGTTCTGCGAGTCATTTGCTACGCTTGCAGGCTATCTCTTTCGTGCGTTCTAAATCAATTGAAACGAGTCCTGTGATCTGTCGAGGCGGGTCATGGCACGTTGCGCGTGTTGGATTTGCCTATCACGACAGGTTCATTGCATTAGCCTTTGTTTTGTTTTTGTTTCCGGGATGCGATGCAGCGAGCAACCGATCCTCAGAAACTGAGTCCGTTGATCATGTTCCGGTCGAACCGCAAGTGGATGGTGAAAAGGCTGCAAGCGGATCGGAGGGCGGAGTTGCCGTAACGGGAACAGAGTCCAACGCGGCGAATGATGTCGAGCGTGATCAGCGTCTGGAAGTAGCCGAATTGGCTCGGCAAAAGAAGGATCTGGCGACTGCATCACGGTTGGTGAACCAGCAGTTGCTGCTCACTCCCGAAGATGCTGCAACACTGATGCTGGCCGGCAAGATTGCTGCTGACCAGAATGATGTTGAGGCAGCAATCGAACTGGTTTCAAGCATTCCGCTGGAAGCAGAATGTCTCGTCGAATCCACTGCCCTGTTGCTCAATTGGTATCTTCGTTCAGGGGATTACGGCAAGGCTGTCAGACGTTTGCAGATTTCATCGGAAGTCGCAAGCTTGCCAGCAGAAACACAGCTTGCACTTCGTCAACAGTTATGGACTTTGCTGAATCGGCTTGGTCGGCGTCAGGAAGCTTCAAGCGTCGCCGACGATTTATGCCGATCAGGGTATTTTCATCGTGACGTGCTGCTTTCTCTTTTGCGTCGTGGAGATGCTTTTCCGATTGCACTGCAGGATGATTCTCCCGATCGCCATTTCTACCCAGGGCTCGGTTTGGCCCGATGGTTTTTTACTCAGGGAGAATTTGAACGCGCATTGCAGGTTCTGGGAAAAAAATGGACAGATCCGGAAGATGGCCAGACAGATCAGGCCGTTGCTGCACATGCTTTGAGAGGTCGACTGCTTGCTGAAATGCAGCTGAAAGATGAATTCGTGTCTTGGTGTCGTGAAAGTCCACCTGAATGTCGCCAGTTGAGTGACTACTGGATCGCCTTGGGGATCTTTTTCTTTGATCACCAGCAGCTGGATGCCTCGGTGAACGCATTGATGGAAGGTGTTTTTCTCGACCCCACTGACGATGATGGTTGTCATCGGCTAGCGCGTGTTCTCGATTCGATTCCGCGTCCACGGGAAGCTGCTCTCATGCGAGAGCATGCCATCCGGGTGGCGACTCTCAAAAATACAGCCGGTCAGTTGTCATTGAATCCTGATCAGTCAGATTTGGCTGCTGAGTTGCCGGCCCAATTGGTCAGTATCGCTCGCCCCTTTGAAGCAATTGGCTGGGCGTTGAGCAACCTGCCTGCCGCGAATGAAAGTAAGCGGTCATCATTAATGCAGCAATTTGCAGCGTTGCTTGCTGATCCTTCTGTTCCAGGCATGAGCAGCGATTACGCGATGATGGAATTGGATCGGCAGCCTCTTGCTGCACAGGATGTCCTGGCTCGATTACCAGAATTGCCCCGTGCAACAGCGGGAAGCGAGCAGTTTCAAAGCGAGCGGAATCGTGTGGTGGATACAACCGGCACCGAGCCGCGGTTTGTGGATGTGTCGAAAAAACTTGGCCTCGAATTTCGGTGGTATTCGAATGACACGGCAGATCTTGATTCCATTCCCATGCACGAAATGATGGGAGGCGGAATCGCGGTCTGTGACTTTGATCTGGATGGCAAGCCGGATATGTATTTTGCTCAAGGTTCCGGAGAGCCACCAGACGGAAAAGCCAGTCGTTCAAATCAGTTCTATCGGAATCAGGATGCCGGCTTTCTTGATGTGACACCATTCTGCGAAACGATGGACTTTGGTTATTCATCAGGGATCGCAGCTGGGGATGTCAATCAGGATGGTTTCCCCGACCTGTTCGTGGGAGCTCTCGGTCGTAATCGGTTGCTGATCAATAATGGAGACGGAACCTACAGTGATGCCACCCGCGAATTGGGTGACATGACGCCTCAATTTACCAGCTCACTGGCGATCGCTGATCTCAATGGCGATGGCATGCCCGATCTGTATGAATGTGTTTATGTCGAAATGGAAGATGGTTTCCGGCTTCCAGACCGGAATGCTGCGGGGGAGGAACTGGCTCCCAATCCCAATGACTTCTATGCAGAGGCCGATCGTTGGTTTTTAAATCTCGGAAACGGCGCATTTGCCTTGCAGGAGATTGATCGGAAATTGATTCAGCCGGGGACTGCCTTGGGGCTGATCGTGACCGACATGGATGGTGACGGGGCGAATGATGTGTTTGTTGCAAACGATGCACGCCCAAATCACCTGCTGATGAGGTTTAGCCCGGGCAAGGTTTCCAATGTTGCCGATTTGTTGGGGCTTGGGTATGGATTTCGAGGGTTCAGTAATTCCTGCATGGGGATTGCTTCGGGAGATTTCAATCGGGATGGCCGGTTCGATCTGCACGTCACAAATTTTTTGAATGAATCGAACAACCTGTTTCTCCAACGCGAGGGAGGTCTGTTCAGTGATTATTCCGTTCGCTTCAAACTGAACCCGGTTTGTGAGCCGTACACAGGATTCGGAATCAAAAAAATCGACATTGATAGAAATGGTTGGCCAGACTTTGTTGTGACTAATGGACACGTTTTTGATCATCGTGATCAGGGAATCGATTTTCAAATGCAACCACAAATCTTGATGAACGAAGGTTCTCGGTTGCGAATGATTCAGAATGACGATAGATCAGGTTATTTCGGCCAACGCTTCGTGGGGCGATCTCTTTCTTTGATCGATTTTGATGGTGACCGGGACCTTGATCTGATTGTGGGGCATTTGGACGCCCCGGCGGCTCTTCTGCAGAATTGCACCGACACCGTCAATCAGGCAGTTCAAGTGGAATTGGTTGGTGCCCAGACCGAACGTGATGCTACCGGATGCCGTGTTACCCTGCAGTTTGGTGAGCAGGCCTGGACTGATTGGGTGGTCGCTGGCGATGGTTACCTGTCTACCGATCAATCCATCCTCGACTTTGGGATCGGAACCGCAACGGAATCGGGAATTCTCCAAGTAAGCTGGCCATCAGGCAAGAAGCAGCATTTTGACGGCATTAAGCCCGGGGAAAGATACCTGATTGTTGAAGGCAACGAGGAAATCTGGCTTCGTCATGATCCCGTTGACCAGTTGGAAGAACCGAAATAGTCGGTTGCCGATTGGTTGCCTTGGTTGAAATGCGCGGCGGCAATCTGTTAGCTTACTGCCGACGGTTGTAATTTTACCGATGGCCACAAAGTCCATCATTCTTCCGATGTGAATCACTCAAAGGCTTCCAAAGATGAAACTTTCTGCATACTTCCTGATGTGCTTTTGCTTGTGCGCGCTCTCTTTCGCCGGTTGCGATGGTGGTGGTGATAACAAGGTAATTGCACCACCAACGGCTGTTGAGGACGATGGCGCAGCCATGGATGGAATTGATGATGACGAGTACAACAAGGAAATGGAAAAGTCCATGAATCAGCAGGGCGGTTAGTCCAGCAATCTGGCAAGCTGCTGACTGCTATCCAGAACACCGGAAACTTCGACGCTCTTCGACATGTCGTCAATTGGAGGGCGTGGGAGGATCTGCGTGCGGATTGGAGGCTAATCGAAGGTGCGGGGTGCAATGAACGGTTGTTTTACCGTCGCGCCCGGTTTGGGCTGCCCCGTGAGAAAATTCCATTTTCTTTGCCTCGGCTCAGCCTGATTTGGGGAAACCGAAGGCAATCTGTATCTGGAGATTCTTGACACTCTGCGTTGCTCCAGTAATGCCGCTCACCCCGGTTGGTTTTCCGTTTGCTGGGGCTTTGGGCCATTTGGTGGAGAACGGTCCCCCCCTAAGGAATGCTGGAAAAATGGCGGATTGACCGTTTTAGCGAGAATCTTTCCTTTGCAGTGGCAACTGTGGGTTGCTATCTTGCATAATCAGGGACGTTGGTCGACGACTGTGTTTCGGAAGCGCTGCTTCCGAACATCTGACTTTTCGACCTGAACTCATTTATCTTTTTACTTTTGAGAGGTTTTGAATGATTCGTTTGAGACAGCAGCAACGAGGTTTTACCCTCGTTGAATTGCTGGTGGTCATCGCGATCATCGGCGTGCTGGTAGGTTTGCTCCTGCCAGCGGTGCAGGCCGCGCGTGAAGCGGCACGACGCATGAGTTGTAGCAACAACTTCAAGCAGATTGGCTTGGCAGTTCATAACTACCACTCTGCGTACAAGCAGTTGCCAACTCATGGCTCAGGAACCGGTATCGGGTTGAATTCACCCAACTGGTGGCAGCGTGGTAACGACGCCAGCAAAATGTGCTTGAGTGCATTTGTTGGTTTGACACCTTTCATGGAGCAGCAAGCTCTGTGGGAGAAAATTTCAAATCCAATGTCCGAGACGGTCACTGGCGGAGCCCCTCCGGGCAACACCGGGTTGCCAGGACAATGGCCAGCGATGGGACCGAGTCCTCGTAACTTCTCTCTGAATCCGGGTTACATTCCGTGGTCAACTGAGATTCCAACTCTGCGTTGTCCAAGCGATCCAGGAACTGGACCACCATCGTTGGGACGCACCAACTATGCGACGTGCATGGGTGACTCTCCAAGTCCGTGGGCGAATAGCTACAAACGCGGCAACCTGACACCTGGTAGCAACTGGGGGCATAGTGCCGCCAACTCGGTCAACCGGGGTATGTTCTACGCACGTAAGGAGTCCAAGTTCCGTGACACACTTGATGGATTGTCCAACACAATCATGATGGGCGAAATCAAGACCGACTTGGGTGACCGCGACATCCGATCATCGATCTCATGGCGTGGTCGTGGCAGCAACGATGTGAATAATAATCCTTCGTTCTGTCTTGACGCTGGTGAAATCGATCCCGAGCGTCCTAGTTACTGGTGTGCTCCCGGGTCATCGAACTGCACTCCTCCAGAGCGTCTTGTCCAGAACAGCAGCCGCGACTGTCGCGGTGGTAGCTGGGCAAACTTCCGTGCCATTGTGACTCAGATGTACACCGCTTTGCCACCTAACAAAGAGGTGTGTGTCGGGCAGTGGATTGATGGTCCCGGTACATGCCCACCCAGCAGTAACCACCAAGGTGGTGCTCATATCCTGATGGGTGATGGGGCCGTTGTATTCATGACTGACTCGGTTGAGGCGGGTGATCGCCGTGCCGGTGGTGTTCGTCTTGGACAGACAGGCCCACGTGCTCCCGGCTCGCCAAGTCCCTATGGACTTTGGGGAGCTCTTGGTACACGAGCTGGCAAAGAGACCATCGAAGAACAGTTGAATCAGTAAGCTCCTGATTCAGTCATTCTCTCAGATGCCTCGCCCGCTTTCGCGGGCGAGGTTTTTTTGTGCAAAGTGAGTGACGACAGCTGCTCTTGCCGATGCGGTTTTTCAAAGGGCGGTGTGTTCCTCCGGCTGTTTCGTGAGCAGCGGGAAGTTGAGTCCCGTGTCCTTTCTTTCTGGCAATCCGCCTGTCATTCCCGGTGGATGCGAATCCAGTGATCGTGGAATTTGATGCCCTGCTCTTGCACGACTGTGGGCATGTGGCACTCGATGCAGTTGGTTGTTGGTGAGACTGGGCAAAGTGTGTGCGTGCTTTCATTCGCATCGTGGCATTGAATGCAGTTCTGAATGTGCTGCTCATGACTGATTCCATGGACGGACTGATGTGGATCATGACAGGTGCTGCATTTCATCTCGCGATTGGAAGCGAGGTAGCACTTGCTGCGGAGCATCCCCACGGGCTGAAAGCGGGTCAGAGTATCGGGATAATCCCGCAGTTCCTGCTTGGTGACGCTGCGAGGCAGCCGGTGGCAGTCTCCACAAAGTTGGATCTCAGACTCGACATCCCAGTTGTCACTTCCTACCGAGTAGGGAGGAGGGTTCTTGGAGCTTTGGGCTTGACGCACATGCTCGCTGCCGGGGCCGTGACACTTTTCGCAATTTACATTCGCAACCAGATTTTCAATTCGCCCTTCCGTAAGAGTGGCGGTGGTTGTGTGGCAGTACACGCACCGCTGAGTCAGTTCGCCGCGTGTGATGTCACCGAATCTTTCCAGATCGCGTGTTGGCTGTTTTTCACCATGCCCAACCGTCATTCCGAGACGTGCGTTGGGGTAGCAACTGACGCGATGTTCGATCCCTTCGGTCACGCCGTCAGCAGCGCGTGTCAGTGTCAGAATTGTGCGAGCGCTATGCCCCGACCCGAGAGCGTATTGCAGTGGAAGATCGGTTGGTTCATCAACATCGGGTAAAGAAACAGAAAGATTACCGGCATCGTCTTTGGAATAGGTGTACACCCCGTAGGCATCGCCGCCATCGAACGTCTGTTTGTCAAAAGCATCGGGCAGGTCAGTTTTGGATACTTCAGCGAATGTCGAGGCGTGCCCATGCACTGCATGCTGTTCAAAGTTTTCACGATGACATTCCCCACATTTTTCGCGGCCAACATAAGTTGGCTTGACGGAGGTGTTTCTGATGTCGGCTGTCAGTGAGGATGCCGCCTTGCCAGGCAGATGAGTGGTGCCCCGTCGGTCTGGTTCGTCCGCCATCACCAATGCTACAGAGGAACGTTGCACCGCAAGGTACACTGCTCCTGCGACCAGAACAGCGAAAACGGCAATGGACATGTTGCGGGTGATCGTCAAACTATGCTCCGGTATCGGCGGAGAGTGCGATGTGGGAATTGTCAGCAATCGTGGCTGCACGTACTGTCATGAACTCGTTCCGTTCATCCTGCCGTCAGTGCCCACGCCATGGTTCGCATGGGAAAAGCTGCAATTGTTGACCGGGGAATTGACCCAAGGGCAACTTGTTGTGCTCCCTACATGTTACCTTGATATACCTGGATCGATAAATCAGAAAAATCGCTTTGAGGTAACGAAAACGTCCGATTCTGATAACGGCTTCTTCAATTGAACCGTCATCCGCTGGACCCTCGTAAAACCGTGAGGATTGATGACGGCGTTATTACAATGGGCTTCATTTGAGTTTGGTCACCCACCCGTTTTGGAAGAAGCAGGAATAATTTGCGGTAATGGTGGAAGATAAAAGGAACTGTATTGTCATTTTTGCGTACCAACGCATGACTTGCATGTACCCGGCCACATTGCGTAGCGAGGAATAATGACGAGCATACACGTGACTTCAAGCATGACAGACAATGGGCAACGACAGTGGTTGTTTTCCAGTCTGTTCGCACCGGCGCTTTTTGTATTTGCGGTCTGCCTGACAGTCTCGATTGGCTGTCAGACGCGTGAAGAGCAGGGTGTGGTCAGTTCCAGTGGCTCGTCTGGTGGTGGGATGAATGATCCCGATAGCGATTCCGCAGTCAAACAGACAGGCAAGTTGTCACAAACTACCCCGGATTCCGATTCCGTCAGCCGTGGCGTGGCGGCTACGGTGAATCAGTCAGCCCAAGACGCTGCGGGGGAGGCAGCACCAGACGCTGCAGGACAGCCAAATGTTGTCTCCGGGGGTGGAAGACCGACGGTAGAACAGTTGCGAGAAGCCGCACTACAGGCTCTCGGTGAGGGGCAGGACGACACCGCCTTCCAGTTCGCTCGGCAAGCCATGAGTCGCGCGCCGGGCAATCCACAGGTGGTTTTCCTGTTCGCGATGGTTTTGGCAGATCGCCATCGTTACGCCGAAGCCATTCATATTTTGAATGAATTGTCAGACCGTGAACCCTCCAAACGTCTGCCGGCACTTTGTCAGACAGCTGATTGGTTTGTTGAATCTGGTCAGTATGCAGAGGACGAGCAGCAGTTCCGTACGATTGAGGTGTATCTCAATCATATCCCAATCAAGCAGGATATGGAGTTATGATTGCAGCAGCCCGACCGTATCTCCCAAATGATTCCCATCTGGCTTTGATAAATGACCAATAT
>JAAXJB010000062.1:0-20023 GCA_012270065.1 Rubripirellula sp.
TCCAGTTTTGCACCGGAATTGTCGACTCCCCCAGCGATTTTGGTCAAAACGGCAGTCCCCCTACCCACCCGCAGTTGCTCGATTTCCTGGCTCAAGAACTGATCAGCAACGACTGGTCTTTGAAACACCTCCACCGGATCATCCTGAATTCCAGAACATGGCAACAGGACAATGCGCCTCAACCTGATGCCATGCGCATCGACGCCAACTCAAGACTTTTGTGGCGTTTCCCGCCTCGCAGACTGGAAGCGGAGGCCCTTCGTGATTCGATTCTGGCTGTCAGTGGAGTACTGGATCTTGAGTCAGCAGGCGGTCCTGGCTTCAACCCTTTCGAAGTCGAAATGGAAAATGTGCGGCATTATCACGAGAAGAAGCAGTATGGACCGACTGACTGGCGGCGCATGATTTACATGACGAAGGTACGTCAGGAACGTGAACACGTCTTTGGTGTTTTTGACTGCCCCGATGCCAGCATGGTAGTGGCGCGAAGAAGTCGTTCTACCACTCCACTGCAAGCTTTGAATTTGCTCAATAGCCGATTCATCATGCAACAGGCTGATCTGTTCGCGAACCGACTGACCCGTGAGGTCGAAACCGATACTGACCGTGTGATACTCGCATGGCATCTGTGTTTTCAGCGTGATCCCAACGAAAACGAACTGAGTGAAAGCAAGAGCTTCATTCAACAGTCCGGGCTCAACCAGTTCACGCGTGCCCTGTTCAACGCGAACGAGTTTGTCTTCATTCCCTGAGACGCCGGCGGTCCAGCACGCAACACCGCAGCACAACCTGTTCCCCACATCCCGAACCGACCCCAGACGTTCCATGACTCACCTTCTGAATCGACGAAACTTTCTGGCAAATACAACGACCGGATTGAGCAGCATTGCTCTGGCAAGCATCCTTCAGGACCAGCAACTTCTGGCGACGCCCACCGAACCGATACGCCCGAAGATTGATCCCAGCAAACCATTTGCATCGCGCAGCCCGCATCACCCAGCTGCAGCCAAACGCGTTCTCGTCATTTTCTGCTCGGGCGCCTGCAGTCAACTCGATACGTTTGATTACAAACCTGAACTGGTGAGACAACACGGCAAACCACTACCGGGGGCAGAGGATTTACTGACCTTTCAGGGCAAACAGGGCATGCTCACAAAAAGCCCGTGGGAATTCAAACCCCGTGGTGAATCCGGAAAGATGGTTTCTGAGCTCGTACCCCAGCTCGGCGAGCTGGCCGACGACATGTGTTTTCTGCATTCTTTGACCGGAAAAACAAATACACATGGGCCTGGCGAAAACTTCATGTCCACCGGCTACACCCTCGACGGTTTCCCAAGCATGGGTGCCTGGACAACCTGGGCACTCGGCACAGAGAATGAAAATCTGCCCTCCTATGTTGCGATTTCCGATCCACGTGGCACACCCCAATCGAGCGTCAACAATTGGGGACCGGGTTTTCTTCCTGCTGCATATCAAGGGACTGAATTCAACGCAGTCAAACCACTGGGCAATCTCGATATCCCCAAAGGCGTTTCCGCACAAACGGATCAACAAACACGCAATTTCCTCAATCGCCTGAATCAACAGCACTTGCAGAGCTTTCCCGGTGACACGGAACTGGCTGCACGCATCTCAAGCTACGAACTGGCAGCCCGAATGCAACTGACTGTTCCTGAAGTCACCGACCTGTCGACCGAGTCGCAGAGTACCCTTCGTGAATATGGAGCGGATGATACGACCAATCCGCTCAAGGCTAAATTCGCCAGAAACTGCATTCTGGCAAGAAGGCTTCTTGAAAAAGGCGTCCGCTTTGTCCAGCTTTTCAATGGAGCCTATCAGACCGGCGGGGAGGGAGTGAGCAATTGGGATGGACACAAGTCATTGCAGGATCAATACAGCAAGCATGGTCCCATACTCGACCAACCGTGCGCTGCCATGCTGCGTGACCTCAAGCGGCGTGGACTGCTCGAAGATACACTTGTGGTGTGGATGACAGAATTTGGCCGCATGCCCACCTTTCAGGCCGGAGCCAGTGGCCGAGACCACAATCCCGAAGGTTTTACCGCCTGGATGATGGGAGCAGGAGTGAAGGCTCCGTTCAGCTATGGTGCCACGGATGAATTCGGCCACAAGGCAGTCGAGAACATCACGACCGTTTACGATTTCCATGCAACCATCCTTCATATTCTTGGTTTGGACCACAAACGTCTGTCGTTCTACCACAACGGTTTTGAGAGACGCCTGACCGATGTGCATGGACATGTGATCAATGAGGTTCTGACGTGACGCACCGCTGCCAATCGATTGTCGTGGGCGTGTTGGGATTTCTATTCATGCAGTCCCAGTACGAACCTGTTCGGGCACCTGCTGCTGAGGTCCAGCAAGACCCCATCGACTTTTCCGTCCAGATTGCACCACTGATCCAACGGCATTGCATCCGATGCCATGAGCCCGGCAATCGACAGGGCGACATTTCTCTGCGGACAGGAGCCGACATCAAAGAGAATGGTTACATCGTCGCAGGCAAACCTGAAGAGAGCATGCTGCTCGACCTGGTTGAATCGCACAACGGCGAAAAGCCCGAGATGCCCAAGCAAGGTCGCCCTCTTTCAAGCAAAGAAACAGCCGTCCTGAAAAAGTGGATTGTTCAGGGAGCAAACTGGCCCAATGAATTTGAAATTCTGAACCTCAAAAACGATCCGGGTGCATGGTGGGCATTCAAGCCTCTTGCCCCCCTCACGGCCAACCTGTCCACGGACCTTTCTGATCACGAAATCAATGCTGATTCCAGCGAAGTTCAGCTCGAGGCATCAAGGATCATTGACTCCCTCATCAGGAAAAAACTGAAGGCAAACTCGCTGAAACCAAACCGGCGAGCCGATCGGCGCACCCTGATTCGAAGACTCCACTTTGATCTCCATGGTTTACCTCCGAACCCAGAGGAGGTGAAGGCATTTGTAGAGGATACAGATCCGCAAGCCTACTCAAAGCTGATTGACCGTCTTCTTGATTCTCCTCACTATGGCGAGAGATATGCGCGGCATTGGCTGGACTTGGCGCATTATGCGGACACGCATGGATTTGAACGCGACAAACGACGTGACAACGCTTGGCGTTACAGGGATTACGTCATCGCGTCCTTCAACGAGGACAAACCGTACGACCTCTTTCTGAAGGAACAACTGGCCGGCGACGTACTTTGGCCAGACAATCCCGAATCAGTCGTCGCGACAGGATTTCTGGCCGCCGGGCCATGGGATCTGGTGGGGCAGGTCGAAACAAAGAGCCCTGCTCTGCGACGGGCGGCTCGTTCCCTCGACCTCGATGACATGGCAACTCAAGTCATGACAGCAGCGGTGGCAATGACCGTCAATTGCGCACGCTGTCACGACCACAAGCTTGATCCAATCAGCCAACGAGAGTACTACCAGCTCCGTGCTGTTTTCGCATCTGTCAAACGCGCAGACCGTGTCATCAGCGAATCTGGCTCCGATGAATACCAGCGTGAACTGAAATCACTCAACGAGGAACGTAATGCTCTGGACTATGAAATCGGCAAGCTGCAGGGCGATGGCTTGAATCTTGCAGATATCGTTGGTGGCGGAAACGGATTTGGCACTGGCACTTATCGCCATGGCATTGACACTCGCAGCGCCAAAGTCCAAACCCGTGATTTCGGACAACTCGGCAATGTGATCACCAACCGTTTTTCCGAATCCGCCTATGAGTTCGTCGATGGCGTGTTCATACCTGACGGAAAGAATGGCGAGGCTGAAATTCCAGTGAGTTCCACTGGCATTGCGATCAAAGGAATCCCAACCACATCCGGCAAAGCGTGGGACATGATCCGCAACGGGCCAGTGGCCAGTCAGCATTCCACGATACTCAACGGCATCGATTTCAGCAGCGATGAACATTCCCTGCTTGGCCTGCACGCCAATGCCGGGATAACTTTTGACCTGCTTAAAATCCGGTCTGTTACCAATTGGGCTGAAATGAGTTTTCAGGCCTCGGTCGGATATTTTGGTGCAGACGATGGTTCGCGTGCCGACGTGTGGATTTTTCTTGATGGCAAAAAGGTTTTTGCAAAGCTTCAGATCAAGCGTTCACACGGTGTTCAGCAAGTCGATTTGAAAATCCCGGCTGCTGCGAGATTCCTCACACTTGTCTCAACGGATGGTGGAAATGGATATGGAATGGATCAGATCGGTTTTGGTGATCCGCTTTTGAGACCAGCGGCTACCACAGCATTGACCAAACTGGATCTTGGCAAACTCGAGCAACTTCGCAAAAAGCGGGCATCAGTAACCCAACGTCTCAAGTCTCTTGGCGGCCCTCCACGTTTCTACGGACCAGTACTCGAAGACACGCCACCGGTTGTGCAGGTACTTGAACGTGGGAACGCCGAGACTCCCGTTGGTCCACCGCTACCACCTGCAGCGCTGTCGGCACTCGAGATGCTCAAGCCTGAACTGGGCACGGTGGATACCCCAGAAGCTGAGCGAAGAATCGCATTGGCAGAATGGATCACTTCGAGCAGGAATCCTCTGACCGCCAGAGTCATCGCGAATCGCATGTGGCAATGGCATTTCGGCAATGGTCTGGTGAACACATCCAGCGACTTTGGTGCAGGCGGTGACATCCCATCGCACCCAGAACTGCTGGACTTGCTAGCCGGGTCATTGATCCAAAATGGCTGGTCGCTGAAGCGTCTTCACAAGATGATTCTTCTGAGCGAAACCTATCAACAGGATTCACGGCATGCGGCAGACCACCCTGCTCTGGAGAGGGATGCAGCCAACCGTCTACTTTGGCGTCAGAACCCGCGACGCATCGAAGCAGAGTCGATCCGTGATTCAGTGTTGTCCGTTAGTGGGAAACTCAATCTGAAACGTGGCGGTCCGGGGTTTGAAGATTTCCAGTATCAGGACGCGTATGCTCCGATCTACACTTACATTACTGCGGACAAGCCCAGTCTGTGGCGACGGAGTATCTATCGATACATCGTGCGAACCACCCCCAACCGCTTTCTGACGACGCTCGACTGTCCCGATCCTGCGAATCTGACCGCAAAGCGGGAAAGAACCACCACTCCGCTGCAATCACTGGCCCTCTACAACAACGAATTCATGCTGCTGCAATCACAATACTTTGCAGATCGGCTCGTCGATGAGTTTCCGTTGAAAACCACCGATCAAATCCGACGTGCGTTTGAACTCGCGTTGTCTCGCCCACCCAATGACCGCGAGTTGCAGATTGCAACAGACCTCGTTCAACGCAGTGGCCTGTTCACGCTTTGCCGATCTCTTCTGAATTCAAATGAGTTTGTCCATGTCGATTGACACACTGACACCAACGCCGGGTCCCGCCTGCAACCCCACTCGCGCACGGGTCGATCCACAGCGAACACCTGATTCACGACATGTTCTCTCTTCGCCCACAGCAACAGGTATGAATTGAAGTAGCTACCAACATCAGCAGACGCTCCAATCAACAACCAGAATCCCTCATCAACACCTCCCCCAATGAATCGGATGCGAAACCCATTGTCCCCTCTCGATCGACCGCCACGACACGTCCGATCACGACGTGATTTTTTGAACGCGGCCGCGGGCGGATTTGGGGGTCTCGCTTTTTCAGCCATCGCAACGTCCGAAGCCAATGCCGGAATGCACCACGTGGCGAAAGCCAAACGTGTCATCCAGATTTTCTGCCCGGGAGGCATGAGTCAGGTGGACACGTTCGATTACAAACCTGAACTCCAAAAACGCAACGGCACTCCATTTGACCCCGATGGAAAGCTGCAATTCTTTGCATCGAAGCCCGGAAATTGCCGGGGCAGCCACTGGAAGTTTCGGCAACATGGTCAATGTGGCTTATGGGTGAGTGACCTGTTTCCAAAATTGGCTCAGTGCGTCGATGACATGTCGTTCATCTATTCGATGCATAGCAAAAGTGCCTTACACGGACCCGCATGCTTCATGATGAACACTGGATTTACTCTGCCGGGGTTTCCGAGCATGGGATCCTGGGTGACTTATGGACTGGGAAATGAAGCAGCCAACCTGCCATCGTTCGTGGTTCTGCCGGATCCGCGCGGGCTGCCTCCGGGCGGAATCATCAACTGGGGGGCTGGCTTTCTGCCCGCTACGCATCAGGCGACTGCCATCGAAACCGCGAACCCCAAGCAACCCATCGCTGACCTCTTTCCTCCACCGGATTTCACTCAGGCGAATCCCGACGCTGATCGTGATGGACTCAACTTTCTGAACGACCTGAACAGAATTCATCAGGAGTCACGCCAAGGCGATAGTGAACTCGATGCGCGCATCCAAGCCTATGAGCTAGCTGCACGACTGCAACTGGCGGCGCCCGAAGTCACACAAATAGAGGATGAGACCACCTCGATACAAAAACTTTATGGCCTGGACCAAACCGACACCGAACCATTTGGCAGGCAATGCTTGCTGGCAAGGCGACTGGTTGAGCATGGAGTTCGCTTCGTGCAGATCTACTGCGGTGCTGAGAATACGACAGCAAAGAAGATACGCCCCAACTGGGATAGCCACGAGGATTTACCGAGAGATCACGGATACTGGGGCAACATTCTCGACACTGGCGCATCCGCACTTCTGAAGGATCTGAAGCAGCGGGGCATGCTGGATGAGACACTTGTCATCTGCACTACCGAATTTGGACGCCAACCGGCATCACAAGGGGGCAAGGCACTTGGCCGTGATCACAATGCCGGTGCTTTCACGGCATGGATGGCCGGTGGTGGAGTCCGGGGCGGCTATGGATTCGGCGCAACCGATGAACTGGGATTCGAAGCCGTCGAAGCCCCGACATACAGCTATGACCTGCATGCAACAGCGCTTCATCTGCTCGGAATCGACCATACCCGATTGACCTATTATCACAACGGGATCAACCGCAGATTGACAGACGTGCACGGCCATATCATTCAGGAATTGCTGGCGTGATCAGACGACGCATTTTCAAAAGATGAAAACTGTGTAACGCACCGCGCAGTACGTGAACAAGCAATGGCTCTCCGGTGACGCACCAGTTTGATCGCCTGATGTCATGGGTTCCTGAACGGATGTCGCTGGGCAGGTAGCCGCTGGCCAGGTAATCGCAGGGCAGGTAATCGAAGTCACAGCCTCAACCTGGCACGATCAGTCCGACGGAATGGAAAACGATGCATCGCTGATGATGACAATCGCAGCACTGAATCTGGATGCATTACACCCGTGTGCACTGCGTAACCGGAAACCGCTCAGTCGGTGGCCCCGATTACGCTCCCCCCAAAGACAACTTCGCGTTTACAGACGCCCATCTTCTTCAAGCATCTGCTTGTACTCATCGCGCTCACGTCGCGTCGCTTCGAGATCGAAAATGAGATATTTCATGTCGAGCCGCAGTTGCGACAACGCTTCCTGAACCAAATTGAGGATTCGGCGGCGACGCGTACTGCACTGGACTACACGCTGCATCGCAGGTGCAACTTTTTCCTGATATCGGGCAGGAAGCGACTCAATCGCCTTTGCCATTTCCTGTAACTCGATGGGTGTCTCATCGTTCAGCTTTTTGGTGGATCCGATAGTGTTTGGCATCCAGAGTTGCTCCGAAGGGTCTACATGTGGCTTGTTTGTTTGCTGGCCATCCATTGCATCTACAGTGCCGAAAAATCGGCAACCGCAGGGCGCCAAGCGTGTAACCCTTTTCCTGACAAGCACTTAAGACACAAACCCTGCCGTGCCAAAAAAATCCTCTGTTGCAAAAAAGCAACATCTTTTCGGCTTGGCTTTGCACTCTAAATCTTGGTATGGAAAGAGCTTACGCCGGCGGCGGAGGCTAGCAACTCCGTGTGGAGTTTTTTCAACACCACGTCGCTTTCACCACACACCTGGATCTGTGTACGCCTGGGAGAGAGGTCGCGAGAAGCGATTCCGAAGCGTTTGAACGGATTGTTTCCCTTGCTCACTCCAAGGTCAATGATCGATGGCATCATCTCCGCTCGCAATCAATAAAAAGCCGCCAAAGATGCATCCTCGGCAAGCCTTACGTTTTACTGCTGCCTGTCTGTTTGGGCTGACCTGGCTGGTTGCGACGCGTGGTTTTGCACAAATTTACGATTCGCTGGATGCTTACCCACCCCGATGGCACCTGGATCGCTCGGACTGTCAGGCCCGAGTGATTTCACAGGGACACCTGGCCGAAGGCGGAGTGAACGCTGGTGCCTGCGAGAACGTGACTTTCATGGCCGGAAATGGCACGGAGGTCTTGTTTGTCTACCCGATCGAGCCGGTGCAACCACTTGATGATCTCACCGCAACCGTCTCGGTCATGAGCGCAAAACGAGGGGCACAAATCGGTTTCCGTGTGCGTTACCCGTACCTGCAAGATTCCGAAACCGGTCGTCCTGTGTCGGTGGTGGTTTACGGTGCCAGCTACCAGAGTCCGAGCGAGTTTGCATCAATCGGCGTGGGTGCAATCGAAAGACAACTACGTCTGAAATCTGTTGCCGTAAGAAGCGAGTACGGTAGCAAAGCCGATTTACAGGATGCCTATGTCGATGGAATCGTCATCAATGCATACAGTGGAGCGGGACGTTCCGCATTGCGAATTGATAACCTGCGGGTAAATGGCCTGATTCCAGTGGCTGAAGGAATCGCAACCGGAAACAGGCCTGCCAACCAGTCCGGCTTGGTGATGCGTCCGAGTACGACGGGCCAACCTGCTCCACGCCCGAACTCTCCCTTCCAACCGGGTAAAATTGTCCGCATCCTGCAGCATAACGGCGAACCACTTGCCTGGGTGCGTTCACTTGGGTTCGACGCTGTACTGTTACCCGAGCCTCCGGACGCGGAGATTCTCAGTGAAGCGATTCGATCTCGCATGCTGATTTACGCTCCTCCGCCAACAGCCCCCAAGCCGGAGATACAAGCGTTACTTGAACCGGTGGCTGGCTGGTATGTCGGCATGGGCAAAGCGTTGGACAATCGTCAGGTTCAGGAACTTGAACGAACGGTGTCACGACTTCGCAAATGGCCCAGTCGCTGGCAACGTCCAGTCATCGGGGCCCCCTCGGAATCGTGGCGAGATTACGCGTCCCTGGTAGACGCCATCATTGATGATTTGCCCCATCGCGTTCGTGGCTTGAGTGGTCAGGAAGAGCTCGCACAGATGACGCAGAGAAGGCGTGTG
The DNA here is from genome assembly GCA_012270065.1 of Rubripirellula sp. Taxonomy (GTDB): domain Bacteria; phylum Planctomycetota; class Planctomycetia; order Pirellulales; family Pirellulaceae; genus Rubripirellula. Next base: position 9,211 of record JAAXJB010000062.1, read on the forward strand.
CTGGCGGATCGAATCCCTGTGGGCGTCGGAATAGTCAGCATGCCACCCCGTTCCATGCTGCGACAAGTCGAGGCCATTGGTCGAGCGATTGGTGCTCCAGAGCTCACAGGTTTTCATTGGCATTCCATGTGGTTGCAAGCGATGAGAAGTCTGGAAGTCACACCTTCGGCCATTCTGTACCGCTCAACCCGTTCCCTGACTTCGGGCGAATCATTCGACGAACACCGAGCCATGGCACTGAGTTATGTCAATCGCATGATTGCGATGATCAGTCCTTGGGTCGTTTCAGCGACTCCCATGACGCCACCAAGGCTGGAAGGGGCCAACTACCGTTGCACGCGACTTGTTACCAACCAGACAGATTTATTGATCGCCACTTCGACGGCGCACCGCGGCTCGGAAGTTCTTTCAGGCGATGGAACCACGCTTGATCTTTTCCTGACGCCTGCTGATGCAGCGAAAACGGTATGGAGATTGACACACTTCTCGGCAGAACGCGTTACCCCTGAATTAACACCAGCGGGCGCGAGACTTCGGATTGTATCCCCAGATGCCACGGAGATCCTGATGCTCAGCAGCGATCCGGCCATGGGCGGGCAAGCGAGTCTTTCGGCCCAGAGGTTTGCCAGACAGGCCGCGCTTGATCGCTGGCAACTGGCAAACAATCTGGTGAACCAGACATCTCAAAACTGGGTCACTGCAATTGCCACCCGTGCCGCCAATCGACAATCGATTTCCAACCTCGTCAATGTTGCACAACAAACGCTGGCAGATGCGGAACCCATGTTTCGCTCCGGCGACATCGACAGCACACTCAGAATGGCATGCCGTGCTGACGCTTGGGCAATGCGAAGTGAATGGCAACTCGCTGAGGCACTGATGCCGGATTGGCCTCAGCGCACCAGCAGTCCGCCCATCGAAATCGGCGCAGCAGAGATTCAGGCCATCTGGCGCCCTCTGATGGACGACGCTGGCTGGGGTAAAAACCTTCTGACCAGTGGCAACCTCGATACCCAGGATTTGATAGGCAGTGAGCGTTGGACATTTGGCAAGCGATTGACCAACCGGGCCAACAGTGAATTACTGCACATCACACGCGGTGTGTATGAAGGCGCTGGTGCACTGAGGGCGCGAGTCACATCGTTGACCGACGAACCACTGCCCGGTGGTTACGAGGGAACCGTTGTGCAAATCCAAAGTCCCTCGGTTCGAGTTCCGGCAGGTCGAGCCGTTCGTATCGACGCGAAGGTTCGGACACTTGGCTTTGGCCGCCCACATCAGGGCTTGCTGATGTACGACAGCATCGGTGGACAGCCCATGGGGGTCCTGATTCGAGGCCAAGCTGAATGGACAAACGTGCGTTTGTACAGACAGGCGATCAAGGAAACCGAACTGCATGTCATGTTCGAATTGATTGGTGGAGGCGAAGCGACCATTGATGAAGTCGAACTTCGAGTCTGGCAACCTGATGCGAATGCACCAGAACCAGCCATGCGCCCCATCGCAGATTCAGATCCGGACAAAAACGACCGACGCTGAACACCAAAACCATCAAAGCCGCGCATTCGACCAACAGACGGTTGAAACCGTTTGAAAAAAAAGACGCCTCTGAATCATCCCGGCACTTCCAGTGTGCTCTCTCACGGTTTCATCGGTGGGCAACAGCAATCAACGCACGGCAACGTGGTATCATACCGGACGACAACAATTCAGCCAGGAGAAGCACCTCAATGCAACAAGTCAAAATATTCAAAAGCGTCGACAATGAACTTCCGGAAATGGAAAGACAAATCAACCGTTGGATGCGAAAGAGTGGTGCTCGGGTGCTGTCGATCAATGGCAACCTGAGCTCTCAGAATTCTTCCGGAGACGGCCCGCTGAACTCATTTTCAGGCGGAGATGTTCTGGTAATCGTGTTGTATGAAATCGACAAACCTCGGAGTTAACCGGAAAAGTGGCATTTTCGGACAATTTCGACAGATAAATCACCGCACCGAAACGGTAGTTGCGCGAACCAGAGTGACACATTGTCCGTCTAGACGAATGAGCGGATTTTTCTCTTGCTGCATGTTTGACAGCTTGAGATAATCCGCATGTCGGTTCGCGATAACGCGTCGCGAAAGACTTTTTAGTACGAGAGATGGTTCCTTCTGGTTGGCACCTGAGCCATCGATCGTCGAACCGTTTTGAAAGGAGGTGAGCAAGTGGATTATTGCTGTACTAGCCAACGGGGTGGAAACCCGTAGTTCAAGTCGGCGGGCCGATACTTCGGTATGGCCACCCCACTCGCACATCAAACTGATTGCGAGATAACAGCCCCGCCTGTCGAGATTACCTTGGTCTCGGCAGGCGGGTTTTTCTTTGGAATTCTGGTATGCTTTAACCGAACTGGACTGCGGCCAACATGCTGGCGCGTATTTCAGTGACTTCGCCAAATTCGCAACCGGGCACCACAACCCATCCACTACGCATTTCCGGCCAACCCACCAGGTATTGTCACCATGTCGTCACTCTCGCGTCTTCTGCCTTGCCTCATTCTTGTAAGTGTGTTGCTCATGTCTTCTCAAAATCCTTCTGGCATTCGACCTGCAAGAGCAGCAGAACCACAAAACCAGAATTTGATTGATGTTTGGATCGGAACGAGTCCACGCAAGCCCAGTGAAGGCATCTATCACTGCAAGCTGAATACGGACACAGGAAAACTGACAGAGCCTGTTCTGGCGGCACCTATCAGCGGCCCCGGTTTTCTCGCAATGCATCCTCAACGACACCACCTTTACGCCGTTGGCAAACTGGAAGGGACCCCTTCGATCGTTTCCTATAAGATCAACCAGGGAAAATCCAACAGCACACTGGAACTGGATAATTCACTTCCCATCGGAGATGGAACCGCCGCACACGTCGCTGTCGACCCCACGGGCAAGATGATTCTGACCGCGCAATACGGAGGCGGTTCAGTCGCCGCATTTTCATTGAACGATGACGGATCCCTGAAAGCCGCGACCAGACTCATCAAACACGAAGGTGGTTCGCGGGCCGTGCCCGGACGCCAGGATGCACCGCATGCACACTGGGTCGGTTTTTCACCGGACAACCGGTTCGCGTTTGTCCCGGATTTAGGCCTCGACAAAGTGGTCATTTACCAGATTGATCCAGAAAACGCCGAACTGGTGTTTCATGGCTACGGTGATGTTCCGCCCGGTGGTGGACCGCGACATATGAAATTCCACCCGAACGGCCGAATCATTTATGTCTTGAATGAACTCGCATTAAGTGTCACTGTTTTTGACTATGACAAAGCGAAGGGAACCATGGTTGCAAAACAGACCATCCCTACGGTCGATCCAAATGAGTTGGCAAAGGAATTATTCAAAAGTGCTTCCGAGATCCGTGTGCATCCCAACGGCAAGTTTGTCTATTCCGCCAATCGTGGACATGACACGATCACTGCTTTCCGGGTAGACGAGTCGGACGGAACCTTGTCGGTAATCGAAGTCGAACCAGTCCGCGGAGCAACCCCGCGAAATTTCAATCTGGATCCCTCAGGGAAATGGCTGCTCGCCGCCGGACAGGATTCTCACACACTGGCCGCGTTCGCTGTGGACAATCAAACGGGAGAGCTGACATACAACCGCAGCAATGTCACGGCACCATCAGCAATTTGCGTACTTTTCCAACCCGATTGATGTTCGTCGTGGCTTCGTTTGCTTCGAAATGGTCGAGATCACTCGCTGACAGATCGCCTGCCAAAGCTTCTCGGGCTTCCTCCCCAACAGATCACTGTCATCACTTGACGACAGAAATCCTGTTATCGACTTGACGCACCCCGGGTTCAAGCTGCACGAGCAACTGGCTCATTCGGCGTTCTCGCTCCGTACTGACCTGACCGGTGAGAACAGCGGTACGGCCTTCCATGGTGACGCGAATACCGCGGAGAGCGGTCATGCCGGAGATTTGCTTGAACCGGTCAGTCGCCATCTCTTGAACAACCTGCGGCGGTCGGGGAGCGACATCAATCGCGGAACGCAGCCTTGTTCTCACGGCAGTTTTCGACGCTTGCCCACCGCCGCCATTGAAAGCACTGAAAAAATTCCCCAGCCCTCCAAAGCCACCACCAAAACCTCCGAAGCTGCCGCCAGCACCGCCAGATGTCCGTGCCCCTGTATTGGTTCCCCCGGTGGCCGCGCTGACTTCGCTGAATCCAGCCCCAGTCTGAGCCGTCGCCCCGATCCCACCAGAACGATCAACGTTCTCAAATTCTGTATCGGAGGCCGAGGTGTCAAATGGGTCTTCTTGGTTACCGCCCGTTGTATTCTGGGCTTGCAAGTTACTACCCAAAACTAAAACGAATAGACATACGGCAGAAATTTGAATGGGTCGCATCGACCTCTCCAGAGCGTTACAGAAAGTTACAGACAGGCGAATTCCTCTCGCTAATGTCTTTAACGGCCAGTTTAACGTTTATTCCTGTGCATTGCTTTGGAAAATTATTGCGGAACGGCCAAGACATGAACGGTTATGTCGAATAAAACGGAGATCTTGAAGTATCTCTTTCCAAACTATCAACCGAGCGATCCATGCATCCTACCCTTCTTCGATGGAGAACCCTTCTTGCCCCGCTAACGCTGTTTGTGAGCGTAGGGCTTCATGCGACAGGCTTGCAAGCTGAGGAGGGGGAAACGCCTGGTGCACCTCGACTTCTGCCCAAAGACACTTTGGCATACATACGGATCGACAATGTTGATGACATGCGTGCTGACATGGCCAGATCCTCCATGGGCCGCATGATGAACGACCCCAAGCTGAAGCCATTTGCCAGCGAGGTCTACACGACACTGGCTGAACTATTCGAGCAGTTCGGCTCGCAGATCGGTTTATCACTTGACGAATTACTTGCGATTCCCACCGGTCAGGTGGCGGCGGCAGCAATGCCGGCGAATCTCTCTGAACGCGATGAAGAACTGGCCGAAGAGGAAGCGGACAGTGACTCACCGGAGGCCATTCGTCGCAGGATTGAGAGAAAACGTGAACAGCAAAATGCCATCTCAGGGATTTTCATCCTGGAAGCAGGCAAGAATCTTGACAACATGATGTCTCTTGTCGATCGACTTGAAGAACAGATGATTCAGGGTGGTTTCGTCCGTCGCACGAGCAAGGTCAAAGGCACAACGATCGTCAAGATCTTGCCACCGCGACAGGGCCCCCCTGAAATCGAATACTTCACCAAGGAGGATACGCTTGTTTTTGGCATTGGCCACGACACGGCAGCCAAGGCTTTGGAGCAATGGGATGGCACGAGCACGGAAGACTCACTCGCAGACAGGGCAGACTTCACGTCTTTGATGTCGCGTTGCATTGGTGCCGAAGATACACGCCCTCAACTGACGTTCTTTTTCGATCCGTACCGATTCGTTGAACGCATTGTCAATCGTGGAGGAGCCGCTGCTCTGGTCTGGCCATTGGTGGAGAACCTGGGAATCAGCAAAATTCGTGGGATCGGTGGAAGCAGCTTTAGCGGCGGGGAAGTTTTCGAAGATATCGGACACCTGCACGTGCTTCTGGATCCACCAAGAGATGGGATGTTTGGTGTTTTGCGACCTGAAACAGGTGACACAACGCCACCCAAGTGGGTACCTGCTGATGTCTCGGGGTACACTACCCTGAACTGGGACTTCGAACAGACTTATGAAAATCTCGACAAGCTGGTAGCTACATTCCAGGGCGCCGAGCCGATGAAGCGTTTCGTTGAAGAGCCCGTCAACCAGAATCTGGGGATTTCGGTCCAGGAGGACGTTCTCGAAAATCTCACTGGACGCTTCGTAACCGGTAGCTGGATGGAGCCACCAGTCCGCCTCAACAGTCAGACGCGATTCTTTGCTTTGGAGCTGAAAGATGAGCTCAATGCAAAAAGCACGATCGCCAAAATCCGCGGCAAACGCCCCAACGACATTGAGGTCGAGACGATCGGTGGAGTTGTCGTTTATGGGCCGAAAGACCAACGAAGCCGGAACTTTCCCGAGAATTTCCGGCAACCAAAGCCAGGGCTCATGATTCTTGGCAAGTGGCTGATCTTCAGTGACAGTCCAAAGCTGTTAACCCGAATAACGCAAGCCAACGCTGACACGCGTCCACGCTTGGTGAACGTCCCGGAATACGAATTGGTGAGTAGTGAACTGGGCGGGAAACTGGACGGTGAAAAGCCTTTCATGGTCGCCTTCCTGCGGGGTGCTGATTCAATACGACAGATCTACGACCTTGCAAAATCTCCCGACACGGTACGCTTCATGCGTGCCTCGGCGGAAAACAATCCCTTCGTTGCCAGAATGATGGGGTTGCTGGAAAAAAATGAGCTCCCGGATTTCAAGGAGTTCGAAAAGTACTTCGCGCCAACGGGTAGTTTTGCGTACGACGAACCAGGTGGAATGCACCTCGGCTGGTTCACCCTCAGGGCAGATGAATGACCCTGCTGTCAAACCAAACAGGATCAAGATAGCTCATCAGCATCCAAGGCAGGATACCGTAACTGCCCCGCAGCATCCGGTGTCATGTCCAGCGATCAAGTCATCCCCAAAACCACGCCCGTTGTTGACAGCAGGTGTGGTTTTTTCTCGCACTTCTGGTGAACGGGTTTGCAGCCATCCACCCACGAACCAGCGATGAGTAACTGCCACATCAATGGAATACGCACCAGGTAATTCTGTGAACACCTACCGTCTACGAAATGTTGATTCTGGTGTATCTTGCAGCCATGCCCTGTCAGCTCGGACTCACCACCCCACTTGGAAAAAGCATGTACTCGTCTAATTCCCATGATTGGCTGTGCCAGCGCACCCAAAAACGATTCCCGCAGCTGGGGAATGAAAATTTACCTTTGCCGGCCATGATACTGGCGGTCCTGCTGGTCTGTTTTTGGACACTGCCATCCGCGTTTGCTCAGCAGAGCGCTTCCAACCCGGAAAAGATGGGGCCTTACCTTTACGAACCCAAACCAAACGACGAAGCATTTGCCAAGTTCAATCCACGTCTCGCCCCACCTCCCGGCCCCCTGCTGGTGAAGCACGGCGATCGGCTTGCCATCATTGGTGACTCGATTACGGAGCAAAAGATCTATTCCCGGATCATTGAAACTTATCTGACTGTATGCGTTCCCCAGTATTCAATCACAACACGACAGTTTGGCTGGAGCGGTGAGCGTGCCGAAGGGTTTCTCAGGCGAATGGATCAGGATTGCCTGAGATTCAAGCCCACGCTTGCAACCCTCGCTTATGGAATGAACGACTCCCGGTATCGGCCTTTCGATATCAACAATGGCATGTGGTACCACGACCACTACGGAGCGGTGGTTAAAAAGCTCAAAAATGCAGGAGCCCGTGTCATTGTCGGCTCACCGGGTTGCGCCGGGAAGATTGCTGGCTGGGTCAAGTCACGAAGCGGGACGCTGGATGAGCACAACCTGCATCTGTGCGCACTGCGCGACATTGCTTTGCAGGTGGCCAAGGAACAGAACGCAGCATTTGCGGACATATTCTGGCCAATGTACACGCAGCAGATTCTGGCAGCGAGGAAGTACGGAAGTGAGGAACATCCTTACGAAATCGCGGGCCAAGATGGCATTCATCCGGGTGGTGCTGGACACCTGTTGATGGCGTACGCCTTTTTACGATCAATGGGTCTTGATGGACACGTCGCCATGATCAGCGTGGATCTGGACAAGAACACAGCCACTGCAAGCGAGGGTCATCAGATCATTGCAGTGAATGACGGGATGATCAGCCTGAACAGCCAACGTTACCCATTCTGTGCCGACGGACGTGTGGACCGTGATGACTCCATCCGGTCCGGCATGACTCTTGTACCTTTTCACCAGAATCTGAACCGATTCATGCTCCATGTTTCGGGCATCAAAACCCCAAGAGCACGTGTCACGTGGGGTGAAAGCTCAATTCTTCTGAGCCGACAAGAACTTGAAGCTGGTGTCAATTTAGCTGCTCTCTTTCCCAAGAACCCCTTTAACGAGGCATTTCAAAAGGTCGACCTTGCAGTCGCAAAAAAACAGGCTTACGAAACCAACCAGATCAAAAAAATCTTTCACGGGAAAGAGGGAAAAAAGGATCTGGAAGCGGCGGTTGCCAGAACGGAGAAGGAACGTGACAAACTGGTTGCCGCAATCAGGAATTCCAAAACCGATGTCAAGCATCAGCTTTTGATTGAACCGTTGGAATGATCTCCGCTCGGTGAAGTCAAACTCGAAAGACGATCAGTCCAGAGAGATAGCATCGAAGGTAATCGGGTAAACCTGGTAGATGCCATCGCTGAATACCTGCCGGATCCAGTTATTGAGGCGGGTAATCGGCTTATCTGGAACGATAATCACGTCACCATCACGAAGCCAGATTTCATCTGCTGGTGTCGGACGTTTGCCGTAGACTGCGCCTTGAAGATCCAGCATCGTGGAAACCAATCGCCAATCCTCGGCTCGACGCATCACCACCACCTGCCGCATATTGCCTTCTGGGAGGTGTCCACCGGCTGAAGCGATGGCCCCCAGAATTGTTGTGGGACCATCCAACGCCACTCGCGATGGATTGCCTACTTGCCCAAGCACGTGAACAAAGTGTGGTGCCTGAACGGTCAGGATGGGTTCCGCATCAATGCCGACAACCAACTCCCCATATCGGAGATTGATTTCCCTCTTCAACTGGGCAAGTGTGAAACCCTGCACACAGACCTCTCCAATCCCAGGAAGCCTGATTTTTCCATCTGGCATGACAACGAGATTCAGCGCCTGTTGATTCAATCCACTGGCACCACCAACCGCACTGCGAATGTCATCGGCGAGCGTATTGGTCTGCACAGGAGTGACGTCAATGGAGGGTTCATCGTACAACTTCAGATACTGTTTTTCCAAAACCCCCCGCAGTTGCGGGATGGTTAAACCTGCGGCGTGAACTTCACCCAGCAAACGGACCGTGATCGTGCCATCGGGTAATATCGTCAGCCCACGCTCTAGTGTTCCACGCTGCAAATCAGGGTGGACGGTCGAGTCAATCATCACCTGATCCCCGGGAGTCAAACGGTAAGCTCCCTCTTTCTGTCGGCGAGTAATCAGATAGATCACCTGCAACTGATCGCCGGGTCGCAGACGATACTCACTCAGATGGGCAAGCCGGGAAGGTCCTGCATAACCACCCTGAGCGTAGGGACCAAAATCAAGCGGTTTCATATCCGACCAGCGCTGTTCCGCACCACGGCCACACGCACAATCGACCCCCATCATGCACGGCTGACAGGCGCCACGACAGGGATATCCGCCCGGCATGTTCCTGCACCCGCAACCATCAGCAGGCAACTGCTGTAACGTTCCTGCCAGATCGCCAGAAGTCTGTTGCGCCTGTACACCCGGGCTCACAACGAACAGGCATGCAGCAAAAATCGCCAGATGCAGCGTGCACAACTGTGTTTGCGGAATTCGCAAGGCATGACCCCATCGATTGATGAAAGATTTTTTTGGCGGCAAATGGAACATGACACCTTTACCAGAGTTTCTTGACCGACTCGGCAAACCGCTTGAATATGTTTGCATTGGTTTCACCCTTTGGGCCAGGCTCGACCGAATCTTGCCTGATGGTCCGTAATGCTCCCGGGTCACTTCGTCTTACGACATCCGGATTCGGCTTCACTGGCAAGTGATTTTGTGATGCACGGTTGAAATTGGTGTCCACGTTCACTCTGGCTGAAGCAGGCATCACGGGCTTTGAAATCGCCACAAATTCCTGCGGCGAAAGTTCGGTGATTTCCGGTACGTTTGCCGGCTTGATCACCGATGCTGGAGCAGGTGGCAAACTGGCAAGTACCTGTTGTGCCTCTGTCTTACGACCTGTCTGGTAAAGCACGGCGAGATAAGCTTGCGTTGTCGCCTGGTCTTTTTCCATGGAGAGTGAATGCTTCAATGCCCAGCGGGCTTCTTCCAACAAACCCACATCCAGAAGCTGCATTCCCAAGCGTGATGCCAGACTGGCATTCTCTGGTTGTCCCTGCAGGGCAGCTCGCCGGAGGCAAAGGGCAGTTGCGTTATGAAGCTTTGCAGCGTTGTTCTGCTTGAGGTAAATCGCGGCTAAAAGATCCATCGCCTGAGCGGCCTCGACACTTTGCGATGCGATCTCAGCCAAAGCCACTCGCGCAGAATCCAAATACCGGTCCGCTGCATCCGTTCCACTCAGTTCATCACAAGGCAGAAAATCCAGAACATCCGTGCTGTGGGAGATCGCCATCCGTGAAATCGCACCGCCATCGGTCGGTCCAAATACACCCGTGAAATCGCGGGCCTCACGAATGGCAGTGCGTGCAAACTGCAAACGCCCCGTTGCTGTCCGGCGTTTAATCCCCAGTTGAACCTTGGCGACTTCTCGATCCCGTAAATCAATGCCCTCTGCCGAGCATCGCAGTGCGTCCCAGACGGTTGCCTCGGCCGAAAGCCATGCCCCAGTTCCATACTCGATACTTGCGCGATCGATGAAAGCCCTTGCACGCCTGCTCCTGTCCGCCGAGCCGCTTGATCGTAACCAACGGACTTGAGCCCCCGATTCGGGTACCGAAATTGATGTAATTCCTCCGTCAAGTCCTGACGAACTGGACATGGATTCTGCGGAGCATTGCTGAAGCGTTCCAGCATGCCGCCGATCAGCTGTTGAATCAGCCGCTCGCAACTCAAGACGCTCAAACGCCATACGGGTTTTCCAGTTGGCGTCTTCTGGTTTCGAAACTCCGGGAATTTCAAGCAACCCTTCGGTCGACCTTGCGGGTGCAGCAACGC
>JAAXJB010000062.1:20123-49444 GCA_012270065.1 Rubripirellula sp.
GAAACTCCGGGAATTTCAAGCAACCCTTCGGTCGACCTTGCGGGTGCAGCAACGCCAGGAAGTCGCTCAACGCTGGGAAGACGCTTCGGTTCCTGCCTGTCCTGTTGAAGTGTTTGTGGCGAAACTTCAACGGCGGATACGTTCTCTGAAAAACCATCAATCCAATCGTGTTCTGAACCACAGGCAATCGTGGTCAGCGGCCCAGAACACACCAAGGCAACGGCGAATGCAATCCGTCTGCATGTCAGGTCAGCCTGCCGCTTGGTAGTCATTTCCACATTTCCATGTACGCATCAACGAAAACATCCACCGAGATGTCCCCGCATTACAGATCGGATGATTGGTTCAATGATCACGGCTAAACCTAGCCATGATGTTCCCTACAACCAGACCGCCCCGGACCAACCGGAAGAATCGTCATATCTTGCCTGCCAGAGAACGCTGAGACTGCATTGGAAGACACATCGCGACTTGCTATCAAATGCTTTGGTTCACTGACTGCTCAGAGATTCCCGTACGAGCGACGCAGGTAAATCGCACCTCGCTTGCGCCATCCTGCCGTTCAAATTCGCGGCGGGACCACCAAAATTGGCACGACGGGCTCGCGGTGTAGAAACCGAAGAGAATCTGGCGATATCAAACGACTCACATTGGGATTGATCGCTGGCTGGGTAATTTGGACCACGTCAATCCGGAGTCACCTGTGCGGCGCGTCGGCTCCAGAATTGCCGCGCAGCACGAATGTAGGGGACATGTTTTTGCAACTCCTGTGGTGGCAACCGCTTCAGACGATCCTCATAGTCACCCAACCATTCCCGAAAGAACTCCACTGCCTTTGCTTTGATTCGCGGCTGTCCCTCAAACTCGATATACCATGGTGCGCTCATTGCCGCACGGAAGTGATCTTCATGAAGGGTGACCACTCGTATTGTCACCCAGCCACTTTCCTTGGCATTGACGGGAGGAAGCATTCCCCCCGCCTTGGCAAACTCATCGAGTCGGGCACTGTAATGGACTTTACCGTTGTGGATGACTTCGAGGTAATCGACAGGGTCACGCACGGCAAGTTGCAACTCTGCTTGAAGTTCAAGAACTTCGCCTGGTCTCGCTTTGAAAACATGCCCGGGCAGTTCGCCTCCCAATAGCGGTCGGAGCAGTGGACCATTTGTGACCACGCTCTGCCCCTTCCACGCCGCGTTCCACCATTCGGTCTCTGAAGCGACTCGAGTGGCTCGTGTTGGTCCGTTACCGTATCTTCTTTCGGGTTTTGCAACGTAGAGACGGTTGTATCCGACCGGTGTTTGCCGCGCTTGATCGCCGGTACCTGCCAATGGCGGAATTTTGAATCCAGCATCGAGCAGATTCCAATAGATTTTTTCGGCGGACCGACCGAGTGCCTGATTACCGCCGATCTGTAAATCGTTTGGCCTTCTTCCATCACTGACGGACAAAACCCGCCGATCGAGCCTCAGCCAGTCTCCCAACAGAAAAAAACCATCCACCTTTCCACTGGCAAGCCAAACGGGTACCTGCCATGCAAATGGATTTTCGATCGCGATCCGGACTTCATCACGCGCACCCCACGTTACCAGTCTCTCCACAGGCAGTTCAAATTCAGCCTTTTCTGGGATGGCTGAATCAGTGGCTGCAGCGGCATCTGGGGCAGTCTGGATCTGCGCGTGCGGCGCGTAGAATAACAAGCCACCATGATGCGTCACATTCTCATTGATCCATGACGGATCATTCTCAGGTGGATCATCATCGCGTCGTCCCGCAACGGGCTTGGCTTTCATCTGACCAAGAACGGCTGCCAAATGCAGATCTTCGGATGCCATCCTCAACGGCAGACTGTAGGGAGACGCTGGAACGCAACAATCACCACTCGTCCAGCCCTCTTCGATCATATGGACCATTCTCGGCAGGCTCACCGAATGTTCATCGAGACTGGTACGTTCAAGCGCAAAGTTACCGGTGATGATCCGATACTCTGGGCCCCTGATCATGCTGAATCGATAGGGTCCATCTGGTAGATTCAGATCGGCAGAACGATCCAGAACAACCCCAACCCCAACCGGGACTGTTTTTCGAACACTGACACGTCTGTCGGGTGCATCTGCGCGTTGAATAACCATCCGTGTGATCACTGGAGATTCATCTGATTCATCGTTGACCGAAACCGTCAGAGTCCCGCCCGCAGCCAGCAGCTTGTTCGTGAACCCGTGGCCAGCATGACTGGCGCAATGAAACAGGATCGCGGCCAGTAGCATAATCGCTGAATCCATCCGACATTTCATTTTACCCATCGCATCATTACCTTCGTGCACAAACCTGCTGTTTGATCAACGCTGCTCCAATCCGCGGTACGTCATTCCCGCGAAACGGACGTATTCCTGCCCACCAGACGGTTCCAATTCAACCCTGCCACACAGCCGTGTGCTCCCTTTCGACTTACCCAGCGTCAAATCCGCAACCGGGAAACGTGAGACCACGAAACGGTCAGGCCTTGAGGAATGAATCAGGAGGAACAGCGAGCAACCTGTCAGCCATTTACGTTAGAATCAGTGCTACTGGTGTGCAGCCGGACTGTTTGTCAATTTATCTTGCCACCCCGATCACCGTTGTGATTCCGAATCACCCACCTTGTGAAAGCCTTCGATGACCCTGAATGAGCCAAAACCGGCCACCGCCTGGCTGGCCGCCATAATCGCCACCTTTTTTCTTTCGGTTAGTTCAACTGAACATGCTGCTTTAAATGCAGCAGAGAAACCGAACATTATTTACATCATGTCGGACGACATGGGTTATTCGGACATTGGCTGCTACGGCAGCGAAATTGACACGCCGAACCTGAATTCTCTGGCAGAGGGTGGGATCCGCTTCACCCAGTTTTACAACACTGGCCGCTGCTGCCCGACCCGCGCAAGCCTTCTTACGGGACTGTATCCGCATCAAGCCGGGATCGGTCACATGATGAATGATCGGGGATACGATGGGTACCGAGGTGAATTGAACCGTCAGTGCGTGACAATTCCTGAAGTGCTCGGAACGGCCGGTTATCGCAACTACATGTCTGGCAAATGGCACGTCACCAAGGCAGTCAAACCAATGACTGACGCAGACAAACACAACTGGCCATTGCAACGCGGCTTTGATCGATTCTATGGAACCATTCACGGTGCTGGCAGTTTCTTCGATCCGAATACCCTGACTCGTGACAACACCTTCATTTCTCCCTTTGCCGATCCGGAATATGGTCCGGATCAAATGGCCAATGGAGAGTATTACTACACCGATGCAATCGCTGATCACGCCGTTCGCTTCATACGTGAACACCACTTTGAATCCGGCGAACAACCATTCTTTTTGTACGTCAGCTTCACTGCCGCGCACTGGCCCATGCATGCGCTCGAAAAAGACATCAAAAAATACAAAGGAAAATATGACGAGGGCTACGATTCCATTCGCAACGGGCGTTACGAACGGATGGTTGATCTTGGATTGATTGATCGCAGCAATACCAGCAACTGGCCTCTGGACGAGAACTGGAAAGAGACCCAAAACTGGGAATGGGACAAACGAAACATGGAAGTCTATGCTGCCATGGTTGACAACATGGATCAGGGAATCGGTCGCATCATCCAGTCACTCAAAGACACGGGACAGTTCGAAAACACCTTGATCTGCTTTTTCCAGGACAATGGTGGCTGCGCCGAGAATTATGGACGCGGGGGACAAGGCAAACAACGCTCATCCAAACCTGACAGACAACCGCTCTCTGCGGAATACCTTCAACCCGACATGACTCCCAAGCAAACCCGGGATGGCTACACAGTCAGAACAGGAAAAGGCGTCATGGCAGGACCTGCTGACACCGCTATCGGATATGGACGAGCTTGGGCAACCGTTTCAAACACTCCCTTTCGCGAATACAAGCATTACACCCATGAGGGCGGCATCGCAACGCCGCTGATTGCGCATTGGCCAAACAGGATCAAGGAAGGTGGGAAACTGGAGGAAACACCAAGCCACTTGATTGACCTGATGGCCACGGCAGTCGACGTAGCATCGGCAACCTATCCAGAGCAATACCACGACGAGCAGCCCATCAAGCCGATGGAAGGAACGAGTCTGGCTCCACTGTTCCAAAACAGACCTGTCAAACGGGAAGCTCTGTACTGGGAACATGAAGGCAACCGGGCCATTCGTCTGGGCAAATACAAACTTGTTGCCAAAGGTGCCAAAGGCGAATGGGAACTTTATGACATTTCGCTTGATCGCAGTGAACAGAACGATCTCAGTCTGAAAATGCCTTTCCAGACAAGAAAGATGGCTGACATGTGGCAAGCCTATGCCGAACGTGCGAACGTTCTGCCGCTGAACCCTCGTGCCACCAAGCCGGCCGGCGGAAACCGTCAAAAGAAAAAATTCGAACTGAAACATAACGCGATGCTCGCAGGCAATCAGGCTCCCTACGTCCAAAAGCGTGGTTTCCAGATCATGCTGAACGCGAATATTTCCGGTGATGGAGTGATCGTGGCTCAGGGTGGATCAAATCATGGTTGGTCTCTGTACGTGCAGGAGGGAACGCTCCGGTTTGCCTTGATGCGCGGTGGCAAACAAACGATCATCGACTCGGAGTCCAAGCCTCAAGGCAAAGTGAAAATCAAGCTGACGCTGAAAAAATCAGGACAGTTCAGCATGATTCTGAATGGTGAGGCAGCAACAGAATTGAAACTGGAGGGCTCTTTGGCCAGTCAACCGCTGGAACCCCTGGAAGTTGGAAGAGACTCCGACGGGGTTGTCGGAAAATATCAACAACCGTTTCCGCTGGACGGAACTGGCGACTCGCTCGTCATCGACATTCTCTAGCCAGACAATCACCGACTCGCCAGACAACCACCGGCTCGCCAGAAAAAAGGGAAACCGGCTTGGCGAGTCGTTTTTTTTAATCGGATTACCGACGGCAACAGGTCAGTACGGCAATTCGCGGAGGTAGAGGTTTTTGAAGTACAAAGCACTTCCATGATGCTGTAACTCAATCTGATCTGCTCGGATCAGCGGTACCAAACCAGTTTTGTCCCAATAATTTTCCAGTGCAACGCGATCAACGATTTTCTTTCCATTGAGCCAGATCGTTACTTTGTCCCCCACCATGCGAATGAAGAAACGATTCCATTCGCCTGGCTTCTTATCAGCCAAAACAGTGGGCGAATTCCTCCAGCGTTTGTTATTCCATAGTCCACCAGAACCCAGGTTGCGTCCATTTCTGTAAGCAGCCACCCACTGCTCCGGCGTGAGATCACCGGGGCCGTCGACCGTCCCATCGGCTTTTGGCTTCATCCGCAGATCCCATGGATCCCAGATTTGAATTTGCGGTGTTCCGCGCAGATAGATGCCGGAATCCGCACCCGGCGGGATTTTCCAGTCGACGTACATTTCAAAGTCACCGTAATCTTTCGCGGTGCACAAACTCTGTCCCTTTCCGTCATACGTCAACACACCCTCCACAACCGACCAGTGTTCCTGCATCACCTGATCCGCCTGCCGTTGTGCCTCACGGGCTGCCTCACCTTCAAGTTGTCGCCGTGAAATCGCATTCTTGTGAGCCAACCCTTTCCAACCTTTCAGGTTCTGGCCATTGAAAAGTGCCTCAAACCCACGTGGAGGCACATTATCCTGGGACGAGTCATGACTTGCTGGTGCGTCAGAATAATCAGCGATCATCATGTTGCGGAATTCAACACGATCATTGTGCCCTGCAAGTACAAGGTGCCCCGTCTTGTTTTTCATGCCCGGGTGCTCACCACCATCAACAGGGATGGTGTCATCAAGAAATACATCGACGATCACAGCACCATTGAGAATCACCATGACATGATCATCAATGGCGATGATGGTTTCCTGGTTCCATTGACCAACAGGTTTCAGATAACCGGTTTTCGCCGGTGTGATTCCGTAAATGGATCCGTGGTATTGCCATGGTTTCAGCCAACTCAGTTTGCGTTGCTTTCCACCCGACATTTCTGCCATACCGCTGTAGCGGGAACCATTATGGTCCAGAATCTGGATCTCCATTCCACTCGACGCTGGGTGTCCTCCTTCAGGAACACGAATGCCAATTCCATTATTCCCGCTTTCTTCAAGTTTGAACTCAAACTGAAATGCAAAATCAGAATACTGTTTCTCAGTAACAAGATTCTTTCCGCCTTTTTTACAAACCAGCACTCCTGATTCAACGCTGTAACCTTTGACGTCTCCGGTCCAACCAGCAAGCGAATCCCCCTGAATCATTGGCTTCCAATCAGCGTTGTTCTCAAGGATCGAAAACACTCTTTCCGCTGCAACCCTGTTGCTGTCTTTCTTTTTCTGTTGCGACTCGTTCTGCCCCCAAGCAAGACCATCAGTCAGCAAAAGCAGAACGGTCGTCACGGTCAGGAGCAAATGGGAACGCACAAAGAACTTCAAATAACGATGATGAACAGGAAGAGTGGTTTTCAACATGAGAATGTCCAGAAGATAAACTGCGGAGGGGACGGAAACGGTGGGTTAATGGCGGGCAATAATATAAGACGAAAAGAGACCACCGCCAAACCAAACCAGCATCACTCAGCGAAACCCCGTGTTTACGACACGAACCGGACTCAGGAACAGCGATGTTCAAAACACGAGCATGCAAAACACCAGCATGCAAGGATCTGAGGGTTGCGATGCCGTCTTTGCCACTGCTTGCGTGGTACAACCGTGCTTCTTTTTAAGCCGTTCAGGCTTCAAGGTGATTGCGTGAAGAAAATCCAACGGCATCAGTCTTGTCGTTAGCCGAAGAAGCGGCTGTCATCAAGCAGGCTCGTTGAGTTACGCGGCCTTTCTGAATTCCGAGTCCCCCGACTGGGGATCAACAGAAGAATCGCTTGCCGTCGCACCAGACTGTTCGACGGAATCGTCGGACGGTGCAGGCAGCTTGAGAATTCGAAGCGTGGGATCCTCCGGTTGATCTGACACTGCCTGCGGCACGCGAGCGACTGCTTCGCTTGCGACCTGTTCTTCCAGACTTGGCCCAAGTTGGGGCACGGCCGAATCCACAACCGGGGTCGGAATGATGTTCGATTCCTGGCTTGGTGACGACTCAACAGTTTCCTGAACTGCAAACTCGTCGATCTCGGCTCCTCGGAGAACATGCATCAACTGACCATCCGACAGGTGAATTTTCACCACGTCTTCCTCGATGAACCAAACAGCATGGTGGTCCTTGGCAATGAATTTACGGCCACAGAAGAACTCGTCCCGAATCAAGACACTTTCGCGTTGGATCAACGAATTATCATGACTGTCGGAGCAAGCGTTCACACCCGCATCACGTAGCCAGTGAAGAAAAGCCTGTCGAACGGTGGCAAGTCGCTGCGAGTTTGTCATGCGTTCAATCAACGTGAAATGCGATATGATGCAGGCTTGAGCGTGGCAATGACACGGTTTCCCAAGATCGGCAGGCCTCGGAGATATTTTTTCAGCAAAAAAGAGGCTTCATTGGCAGTGATCGACCAGAATTACCGTTAACATTCGTTGCGATTGGAAATGTGGGCAGAGACAACGCAAACCACCCATTTTGCCATCATGGGCAGTTTTGAGATTGCCGATACTCAAATCAGACAAGTGAACGAAACGGAGCCAAAATGCGGACGTTGTTGAGCGAGGATGAGCTGAAAGCTGGAGTTCAGAAGCTTGCGCAGGAAATCGACGATCATTACGGCAGTCGGCCCTTGACGGTGATTGCTATCATGACCGGGAGTCTGGTGCTATTTGCAGATCTGATTCGAAGCCTCTCGATGCCGCAGCGAGTTGGCGTTGTGCAAGCATCAAGTTACCGCGGTGGAACAGCATCCGGAGAGCTCCACGTCGACAACGCAATGATGATCGACGTACGTGGTCGTGACGTTCTGCTGGTAGACGACATCTTTGACACTGGAAAAACGTTGGACCGGGTTAGCAGCATGATGCGGGAACACGGAGCAGTATCCGTAAAAACAGCGGTTCTGCTGCACAAACTCACAGAGCACCGTGTCGAGATGCGGCCGGACTTCGTTGCTTTTGAGATTCCAGATGAGTTTGTTGTTGGTTACGGTTTGGACTACTTGGACATGTACAGAAACCTGCCATATCTCGCTGTACTCTCCCAGACAGAAGTCGATGCTACTGCTGCGGAAACTGCAACGTGAAACGTGCTTTTCGAGTTCTGCTGATTGGTCGCCGCTTTTGGCCCCATGGTTCCTCTGATTCGGCCTGCTTTCTGACCGAGTTGGCGGGTGCACTGCGTCGTGGCGGGATGCATGTCGAAGTTCTCACCCCACGGTACGCATCATCATGGCCAGAGAACCTGGTGGTACGTGAGATTCCTGTACATCGTCCAACGGCCGCACCACGCAGCGACTGGTCGATTGCACGCTACCTGAAACACACAACCACATGGCTGCGACAGCACGCAGCTGGTTTTGACGCTCTTCTTGTCGATGCAATTCGAGAAGAATCAATTGTGGTTACGGAGGTAGCAAAACAGTTGGGCATCCCGGTTCTGCTGCGCTGCAGCGGCTGGGGAGAGAATTCAGACTCAAAATGGTGGAGCAGCAGTCGTGCTGCAAAGCGGTGCTGCAACATCGCCAAAACGGCAAATGCCGTGGTGATCAAAAATGGCATCCAGCAACGTGAATTGATTTCCGAGGGTTTTTCGCCAGCAAACACTCATCGTATCAGCGATGGTTTTCCCGCTTTTGCGCCACGTACAGTGGCAACGAAGCATGCCGCCAGAAAAGCCCTGGCAGCCGTTAACGCAGACTTGAGTACGGTCGAGACGACTCCGGTCATTTTGTGTACTTCCCCCATGACGAGAAATGGTGGAATCAATCTTCTGGTGAAAGCAGCTCCTCACCTCATCAATCGCTATCCAGATTTACGTATCTGGTTCATTGGGGATGGTCCCTACCGTGACTGGATTTATGAAAGTCTGCGTGGTGACGGAATCCGTGCGTCCATCGCCATGCCCGGATCTTTTTCTGATTTTACTGAACTTTGCCAAGCGGCTGATGTGTTCTTTCAACCCGATGACGATGGCCTGGATTATTTTCTACCGACAGCGGTTGCGGCAGAACTGCCAGTGGTCTGTTTGAAAACAGGAGCCACGGAGGCTTTGTTTCGCCCCGGCTTGCCGTCACCAACACAATCACCTGCTGACAATGCACTTCAAAACCTGCCAGACACGGAATCGCTCGTGCATTGGTTCGACGCATCGACGCCCAAGCAGGCACGCCTTGCTTGCGTCGATGTTCTTGACGACTTGACTGTGGCCCAACAGAAAGCAGCGGAACTGCGAAGGCTTCTTGTACGCGCGAATCCCCGAAGTGAAAGCGTGCAATCCTACATCCACCTGCTCGGAAAACTGGCCCAACATCCCCAGACGGATACATCGTCGACGGAGACGGCTTCATGACCAAAAGAATCGTACTGGTAATCCCTACGATGGATCGTGGGGGAGCCGAAAAACAGCTTTGTCTCCTTGCCGAAAACCTTCCACGCGAACAGTTCGATGTTCATGTGATCCTGTTGACTCGAGACGGTCCACTGAGCGCAAGACTCAGACAGGCAGGGATACCGGTTACCGTCATCGGCAAGCGTTTCAAAGCCGATCCATCTGCGTTTTTCCGTTTACGTAAAGAGTTCAAAAGGCTTCGACCTGATGTGGTCCACACATGGCTTTTTGCAGCCAACAGTTTCGGCCGAGCAGCAGCACTCGGAGCCAAGGTACCGCGGATCATCGGCAGTGAACGTTGCGTCGATCCCTGGAAAACAGCAGCCCACCTCATGATCGATCGGCAACTTGCAAAGGTCTCGGAGACGATCACTACCAATAGTGCCGGCGTCAGGGATTTTTATGTTCATCACGGAATCTCCCATGACAAATTCACGCTCATTCCAAATGGAATTGAGCCACTGCTGCAATCACCGCTATCCCGTGACGAGGCTTTTGCATCACTCGGGGTTGATCCAAAACGCAAACTGATCATTGCAGTCGGGCGTCTGTGGCCGCAGAAAAGATATCGTGATCTGATCTGGTCGGCCGAATTGCTGGGAGCATTACGACAAGACACAACGTTTGCCATCATCGGAGATGGTCCTCAGAAAGGGGAGCTACTCCGACATCGCGATGCAGTCACCATTCCCAGACACGTACGCTTTTGTGGTCAACGAGATGACGTTCCTGCGATTCTGCCTCATGCCGATGCATTTTGGATTGGCAGTGAATACGAGGGTCAAAGCAATTCACTCATCGAAGCGATGCAAGCCCGTGTCCCGGTCGTCGCGTCAGACATTCCCGGCAATCGTGACTTGGTGTTGGATCAACAGACCGGCAGACTCGTTGCCCTGGGCGACACTGCTGATTTTGCCCGCCAAACGAATGAATTACTTGACGATCCTGATGAGGCACACCGTCTGGGCACCAATGCAGCAGAGAAAATTGCATCGAATTTCACGGTCGATCAAATGGTGCTTCGCCATGTCGATCTCTACCTGAAACGGGACAAGACCCGCTGAATCACCTCGAATCCCGAAACCATCCATGGTCTGTCAGAGAACACCCCTGGCAAGAACAACCGGATGCATAGGTTATGCAACCTGTTCCGCGGTGTTGATCTTCAGCCACATAGCGGAAAAATCGGCAGAAACTGATAAAGGTTTCCGCTCGTAACGGTCAGGGCATGGCGCTCCATTCGATTTTCCTGTCAATCACTCAATTTGACTCAAAAGCTCGTTGAGAAGCGGGCTGGGACGGATAGGATCAAAGCTGTGATGGCACACGCGGTTGCCGGCTATGCACGGGCCACTGCTCACGCCTGAAGTGAAAAAGAAACTCATCTGAGGCAACTGAACATGGACACAAGCGAGACCAGCCGACGGGTAATCGACGAAGTCGACCTGCTGATGGCCAACGCCCGCTTGCGAGACGAATTGGAACCGTACCGGGACGAGTCAATCGACGACCCGTCCATCAGCCGGATGTCACTTCGTACCGAGAACGAATACCTGGCTTCCATGTTGGCTTGGGAGCGTGCCCCGGCACTTCCCATCGCTGACTGGTTTACCCCATCGATGGAATTGCCCGCTCCTGATTCACTTGACGACGAGACACTCGCCCAGGTCCTTGACCGGGCGATTGCACGCCTCTATTCCCAGAAAGTCGTTCTCCGGTTCACTGACCACCTTTCGGACCGCGAACTCTACATGATCGTTTATCGCGACATCCTTCACTGCTGCGAGAAGAAAGTCGAACTGCCTGGCAAGTGTCTGGAGTGGCGTTGCATCGAAGACAACGAGACCTGGCTGCGTTATTACGCCGACGCAGTGGAACGCCGCCGTTTCCAGGAAGAGCACGACGTGGACCTGCCCCCGTCGGAAACTCCGAAGTATCCTCGGAAACTTCCGGGTTAGAATCCTTCATCGGTGGCCGCTGATCATGCGAACCACCTGCTTCCGTCGGCGGAGAATTCGTCCAATGCGGACCCCATAATTTCGCATTGCTTTGACGCATCACAGAAGGCAGCGGATCACGAGAGTCAGCTCTAACTGCATGACTTGATGTCACCGCATCATCCTCCCGCCGACCGTCTGAAACGTCAGTGCAATCGGGCGTTTTGGAATCCGGCGATTCGACGACTACGAACGCATCCCCATCAAAAACAACGTAAATGATGTCGTCCGGATTGACCGAAGACCCGATTCTGTTTCGCGAATCACTTGTCCGAGTAACCGCTGCGTGAGAGCGTTCAAGATCCGGACCAACCGGATCACTTGCTTGTCCGCCGCGCCTCAGCCATAACTTTTCCTGATGCCCCGTGGTGTGACAGTTGTTGCACGCAGTTTCGTCGAGCAGTGAGAATCCATTAGCCGGATTCTTGAAGTTCGAATCCAACCACCAGCATGATTCGTTGTTTTGATTGACTGCAGTCTGATTCTGAGATTCGGCTGCGGTTGGGCTATCCGGAAAATCCACACCTCCCGACGCTGGACGTGAATCCCCCGCCACAATCAGCTGCGAAACAGCTGCTTGGACGAAAGCAAACTTTTCGAGAAGTTCGGCAGCCGATGCGATAAAAAAATGCTCTGGCACAGCGTCGCAATCACCCGGTGCGGGTACGAATGAGCCGGAATCGCCGCCCTCGCCTGATGGTTGATCAGATAGACCATGCGGGCACGACCATGCTTCACCGAAATCATCTGGCTCGGAACAGCTCTCCGGAGCATCAAGTTCAGTGCCAGCAGTTTCTGGTGAATTGCACAGTTCATCGAGTTCCTGAAGCAGGTCCAACGCCTCATCAAGGTCTGAAAGCATTTCAGCCGGTGTGCGGACCAGAGGATCGCGTTCGCTGCTGCTCCATCCCCACGCGGATGCGTCATCTGGCTGGTCAAAACTTGAGGTCATGAAACCGTATTCAAATCAGAGTTGAGTCACGACTAAACCGGAAAAGACGGCTTGTTGCTGAAGCATGGGTTACTCTGATCAGTTCGGTGACGATAATTGTTCCAGTTTCACCGCTTCTGAGGCAGCGATGCGTCGGGTTGTAGGGTTTGTAACGGTTGATCTGGCAATGAAGCCAGAAACACCATGGACCCTAGTCCTGTGTGATGTTGCTGCCCCACCAGGATGGATTTGGCCTCCACCCCGATTCAAGCATTCTGGCATGAGACTGTTCAAGTCGTGCCTTGAGCTCTGTCTGGATACGTCGAAATTTCGCTTCGGTCTTCTCCGGCGAATAACGGGGATCGGGCTCTGGATATTTCGCGTTGACCGACATAAGCCAGCTTTGCAACTGGTCCCTCATTTTTCTGGTCAATGCAGGATGCGTCAGTGACAGGTCACTGGTTTCCGATGGGTCAACAGCCAAATCGTATAACTCGTCACGGCCATCCTCATAATAGTGAATCAATTTCCAATCCCCCACTCTGATCAGTGAACTCGGTTCACCACCCTGATTGTCGTAATGGGGGTAATGCCAATAAAGCGGTCGGTCAGCGATCGATTTCCCCTGAAGAAGCGGAACGAGCGATATGCCATCGACATGCTGCGTCGGTTTCAGATCGAGTCCACACAGCTCAAGGATGGTGGGGTAAAAGTCAGCTCCCGTAACGGGAACATCGCAGGTGGATTCCGACTTCGTCACAGCGGGATAGCGAATGTAAAATGGCTCGCGAATTCCTCCCTCCCATTGCCTTCCCTTGCCCCCACGAAGCGGCAGATTGCTCGTAGCATAGGCATCACCCGATGAAACACCGCCATTGTCACTTGTAAAAATCACAATCGTTGATTGGGTGAGGCCACACTCATCAAGCGTATCCAGTACTGTTCCCACTGCTTGATCGGTGGTTTCAACCATCCCCGCATAAACGGGGTGGTCCTGTACTTGGCGAACGGGCAAGGTGCGATCAATCCGAAACCTTTCGTGCACAGCAGGTCGCAGGGCTGCCAGGGCCTGATATTTTTCCCACAACGCGGGTGTTGTCTGAACCGGTGCATGAACACTGTAAAAAGACAGCATCGCGAAAAACGGAGCATCTCGATTCTCGCGAATGAAAGCTGCTGTTTCCCTGCCGAGACGCAGAGTCAGTGATTCACCTGCTGGGCCATCATCCATCTCTGGATTTTTGTATGGAGAGAAAAAGCCCCCTGGAGGACTACCACGATGATGACCACCGACGTTGATGTCGTAACCATGGTCAGTGGGCAACGACCCATCACCGCCGAGGTGCCACTTTCCCGCAAAAAAGGTGTTGTACCCCGCCTCCTTCATGGCTTCGGCTATTGAAACGTCCTCTGCCGGCAGAGCGCGCACATACTCGGCAGGCAGGAGCCGGTCTTCCCGATTCCATTGCATGCCCGAGCGGGCACCAATCCAATTGGTGATGCCGTGCCGGGCCGTGAACTGACCCAACTGAATACTGGCTCGCGACGGACTGCAAACACGACAAGTTGCATAACCCTGAGTGAATCTCATTCCCCCAAGGGCGAGCTTATCAATATTCGGACTTTGATAGAAATCACTTCCTTCCACGGATAAATCGTGCAATCCCATATCGTCGACAAGAATCAACACCACGTTGGGACGGGCTGCTTCCAATGAACCGGTTAGCAAAGCCATGACAAGAAAAGAGAGAATCGAGAACGCTCGCATGAATCAGTTACCAATTACCAGGAATTCCAAACTAAAAAAACAAAACAGAATCACGCCAACAACGCTGACGGATTCCGGACAGGACTCAAGCCAGGACAGCGTCTCAACGGTTGTCTACGCTCCGACAATTTTGCTTCATGTGGCGAGCACCCAAACCAACATCGAGTGGTTTTTATCATGAGACGCCAGCAGGCAGGACACTCACGAAGATAACATTCGCTGCCGGCATTTGAAATGCGATCATTGAAGCACCAACCATGTGCACACCAATTTGTCGCTCCGACTGATCAAGTGCGGTCACCAGTGACAATCCGCTGCAAGTGCGAGACGGCAAGACTTGCGGAGTCGGTGTTCTCATGCCCTGCCATCAGTTTTTTTGCATGCTCAGTAGATCTGGCACCTTCATTGAGAACATGTTGCAGCCCCTCGACGAGCTTGCGATCGTTTCGCAACCAATGCCCACACTCCAGCCTTTCAATCCGTTGTGCATTATCAAATTGATCGAACGCCATCGGGCGAATCAACTGCGGAATCCCCGCAGCCAATGCCTGAGCCGTTGTTCCAATTCCGCCATGATGCACAATTGCGGAACAGTGCGGCAGCAACCGGCTGAAGGCAACATAGGGCATCGATTGGACCATCTCGGGCAGTTCAGGCGGAAAGTTGTCTGGAAATGTCGAAAGCAGCAACCCAGGACGATTCAATCGACGACATGCTGCCACGGCTGCATCAAAAAACCTTCGACAATGGTGATGAGCCGTGCCTGAGGTGAATACGATCGGTTGTCCCTGCGGCGGCACAAAATCATCGTCGCTGTTGTCCTGCAGTGGAAAACCACAATGTCGTAACTGTGGCAGGAAACCCCGGGTGGCAGGCGCGAACCAGTCGGGATACATCGCGAGTACGAGGTCCGGCGAATGCCACCATTGATGCAGTGGTCTGCTCACAGCAGAGAGATCGTACTCGGCTCGCAATCGGTTGACAGACCGCCTGATGGCTGGATCGATGGCCAGCTTGTCAATCATCCAGTAAGCACTGCGTATCAGCCAAGCCGGGCCCGAAATTTCAAAACTCAATCCGGAAAGCCGGGGAGGATCCTCCACGGTCCGCAGAATCACTGGCTGCAGATGAACACTTGCCAGCGGAGTCTCTGGATGAGCATCACGGAATATTCTCGAGGCGAGATCAAGTGGGTGCGAAACCAGCACTGTCTTGCCGGGGTCATGATATCGCTCGATCACCTCCCGTTGCCGGGTCAGGAATTCGGAAACTACCGTTCGAAAAACTTGCAGAGGTCCGCGTATTGGCGTCCAGACATGAGGGTTGCCCAAGGCTTCGGTGAACTCCTCACGACTGATGACAACTTCAACATCGAGCCCGGCATGAGCGGCAACTGCGGCGTAAGGCTCGGCCAGTGAGATGACAACATCATGGCCGGCCTCGCGTAAACGACGCCCGATGGCAATCATGGGGTTCACGTCTCCACGTGAACCGGGTGCCGACAGGATTGCTCGCAAAGTTAACGCTCGATCTCGTATTCAGTAATCTTGCGGTAAGCGGTGGCACGACTGACCCCGAGTAATCTGGCCGCTTCGGGAACATTGCCCCCTGTTCGACGCAGTGCTTTGAGAATCAGTCGCTGTTCCCATTCATCAATCCGCAAAGTATCGAGTCGACTGATTCCGGCATCACGCAGCCCCAAATCATCAACTTCAATATTGGGTTCGTCGGCCATCACAACAGCGCTGTCGATTACATTTCTCAACTGTCGAACATTGCCTGGCCAGGCATATTGCCGAAGATGTTCACGTGCCGCGTCGGACAACCCCAGAGAAGCACGCCCATGCTGCATTGAGAAGTGATCAAGGAAATGATCAATCAGCAAGTCAATGTCTCCATCACGCTCGCGTAACGGTGGAACGAAAAGTTCAAACACACTCAAGCGATAGAACAGATCCTCCCGGAACTTTCGTTCCCTGACAAACTCTGCGAGATCGCGATTGGTCGCAGCAATCACGCGCACATCAACCAGAACCTCTTCCGTGGCACCGACAGGAAGAAAGGGATGCCCCTCCAGAATCCGAAGCAATTTCGCCTGTCCTTCGAGTGTCAACTCTCCGATTTCATCGAGAAACAGAGTTCCGGTATGTGACTGCTGGAACCATCCGACATGATCGTTGTCTGCCCCTGTGAACGCGCCCTTTCGATGCCCGAACAACTGGCTTTCGATCAACTCACTTGGGATGGCAGCGCAGTTGACAGTCAACATCGGACGCTGTGCACGTGGACTTGAACGATGGACCGCACGCGCGACCAGTTCTTTGCCCGCACCACTTTCGCCGCGTATCAGAACCGAACCATTTGCATTTCCAACCCGGCCGATTTTGGCCTTGAGCTTTGTCATGCTGGGGCTGTTGCCGATCAATTCATCGGTATCCGCGTTACGCTCGGCGATGCTTTTTTTCTCGGCAACCAGCGAATCATGTTCAAAAGCACGTCCCAACCCGACAGCCAACAGACGTCCTGCAGCAACCGCAAGCTCAAAATGCGCCTGATCATACGAAGGCTGCTCGCGATAAAGATGCAAGACTCCAAGATTATTGCCAGCGTTCTCCAAGGGAACGTAAATGACATCCGACCATGCTTCCTCTTCAGCCACGCTGGGAGTACCACGTCGGGCATCCTCATTGATCCAGATTGCCTCGCCATCACGAAGCACTCGACGAACCAGCCCTTTACTAAGTGTGATCGAGTCAGCGCAATCGGCTGGTTGAACACGCTGAGGCTTCATCCGTCCGTCACCAGCATCAAAGGACAAGCCAACGACATCCGAACACGTACGGTCCTTCAGCAATTCAATGACAGTATCAATGATGCCGTCGTGACTTTCGTTCTTCAACAGGTTCAGACTGAGCGAATACAAATCCAGCAGATGTCCTGCAGAAGCAACATCCGCAATCGGATCCTCCAGTTCCAAACGCCACGTACCAGTGGGATGGGCTTCCCTGATGAGAGTCTCTGTCGGGCGTCCCTCATCAGAATTTGCCAGATCGGGTTCGACTAGCTGCATGTCTGTGCTGCCTACCGTGATCACGCTCTTGTCGAGCAGGCGAGCGTGGTCTGTTTTCTGGCCATTGACATGAGTCCCATTCCGGCTGCTGGTGTCTCGCAGATGCCAATTCCCATCTTCGAAAAAAACCACCGCATGAAACCTGGAACTCACCGTATCCGTCAGCATGATGTCGCAATTCGACCCACGTCCAATGTGCAACGGCCTCGCCGGGTCGAGGGGAAACTGCTTTCCCTTCTCTGGTCCTGTGCGTACGGAAAGGTATGCGACCATGGTTAGATTGAACCTAAAAATATCCGTGTCAGGTCAGCCAAACCTCGACGTGCCCCATGACGGCGCCCGCTCAACATGGTGGCAAGCGAATCTGAAGCAATTGACAGAGGCTAGGTCGATGTGGCAATGCAGCTCCACCAAAGGAAAACCTCAATGCACGCCGCCGAGGCATGCAAGTGCAGCCGAAAACCGTAAGTTGTTTTAAAACAATGACTTATACGCCAAAACGAACCGTAAACAAGAAGAAATCCACCTGCACCACGAGCCCGTTGTCTCATTTTAAAACGCGATAACCCGCGACGCGACCCCGATGATGAAATTATCCGGCACGGCGACAACATTGGCTCTCCCAACCGGACCAGACTGGCCAAATGGTCCAGAACCTGGGCACCCAAAGGAGTTTGTATGTCAGAAATCGCAGCTTCTAAAAAAGCCGCTGAGGATGAGGGTAAATCATACAAACACCCGCAAAACCGGGAGAACGGCCAGACAAGGTCCGTTTCTTTGCATCACCCGCCCCATCCATGCACGCCAGCGAACCATTTACCTTCGAATTTTACGATCATCCTGATTCCGATGAACAGCCTGCGAGGCATTGCGGCCAACGGCGAAGAAACAGCCGCTTTTGCCCGCGGAGAATGACTCGGAACCCAGTCCCCCCCCCCGTCAGTCGCTCGGACGTCGATAATTTGATTGAACGATCCACTGGATGAAACATGATGGGAAACGCTGTTTCTGGTAAACTCAGGGAGGCAACGCGAGAATCGTTGTGTTGGCTCAAAGACTGGAAGTCCCAGCGTGCCAAGTCCTGCCGCGCGTTGCCCCCTCCCTGTTGCCGCTCCCGCCCTGCTCCTGTGAAGCTTGAATCCTGGATGATTTCATGCGTTTCATTCTTTTCATTCTCGCCGCTCTTCATCTCACTGTTGGAATATCAGCGGAAGCCGATTTGCCAGACGCCCGGCAGGTGGCAGTTCAAATTGACAGCATCATCAATGAACGTCTGGAAGCAGAAGGGGTAACTGCCGCGCCTCTTTTGAATGACGAACAATTTCTGCGACGAGTCACCCTCGATCTCGCTGGTCGGATACCCACGGCAGCCGAACGTGCAGCATTTCTGTCACAAGCCGCAACCGACCAACAGGCATCTCGTGCGAAACTGGTTGAGCAACTGATTGAATCCCCGGACTATGCGTATCACACCCGCAACCAACTTGACATTCTGCTGTTACTGCGGAAACAGCATGATCCCAAGTGGCGTGAATACCTACTGGAAGCGACGACTGAGAACCGGGGTTGGGACAGAATCTTCCGTGAGATATTTCAACCCGAAGACACAATGAGTAATGACCTCCGACCGGTCACCTATGTCACAAAACAACTCAATGACCTCGATGAACTGACAAACAACGCGAGCATCAAGTGGCTCGGTGTAAACATTGCCTGTGCAAAGTGTCACGATCATCCTTTGGTAGATGATTGGACTCAGGATCACTACTACGGCATGACCTCTTTTTTCAAACGAACCTTTCGAACGAAACAGGGTTTCCTCAGTGAGCGTTACGAAGGGCTGCCGAAGTACACGGATATTTATGGGGATGAGCAACAACCCGGCTTGATGTTTCTGACGGGAGAGAAAATTGACGTGCCGGAAATGACCATGGAGGAGGACGAGCTCAAAAAGCTGCAGGAGGCCATTAAAAAATCTGAAAGGGATGACAAGTCCTCACCCCCTCCTCGACCAGACTTTCGACCTCGAACCGAGTTTGTCAAACTCGCGTTGGGCGATCATGACAAACGTTTCTTTGCCAGGAATCTGGTCAATCGCATCTGGGCCCGGCTATTGGGACGGGGTTTGGTACATCCACTGGATCAGATGCACTCGCAGAACCCACCGAGTCATCCCGAGCTACTTGAACAACTTTCGCAGCACGTTGTCAAAACGGGTTACGACATAAAAAGGTTGACCAAAGCAATCGTATTGTCAGACACTTACGCTCGCGGCAGGACATCGCCAAACGCATCCGAATCGATTGCTCCGGAACTGTTCGCGGTTGGAATCGCGCGACCTCTCGCGCCGCGACAGCTCTCTCTTTCGCTGCGCATCGCAAGCAGCAATCCCGAAAAACTCAAGGGTCTCGTCGAAGCCGATGCGTGGCCGGAGAAAAGAAGCGAACTCGAAAAAGCCTCGGAAGGGGTAGCCCGAAAGCTGTTGATTCCGGACGAAGGATTTCAAATTCCGGTCACAGAAGCACTCTGGTTCAGTAACAACAAGTCCCTGCAAAATGACTTGCTGAGCCAATCAGGTGATCGTTTGGCGGGTTTCCTGAAGCAGACGGAATCGGACGAGGAGATGATTGCTTCTGCTTTTCGTTCCGTACTCAGCCGTGCTCCCGCGGATGACGAACAATCCACTCTGATGGAATATGTGACCACGCGCCGTGATCGCCGAGACGATGCGATCAAACATCTGGTATGGGCATTGATGGCAACACCGGAATTCCGTTTCAATCATTAGGCAGGAACTTTATGAATTTGCTCAACCGACGTGCGATGCTCAAAGCAGCTGGAGCTGGCACCACGGCTGCTGCGTCCAACATGGCAGCAGTCGACGTTCTGTCACAGCCGGCTTTGGCCAAGGAGTTGACCCGGAAGGGCAAGAACGTGATTTTGCTGTGGCTAGCTGGTGGCGCGAGTCAATTGGAAACATGGGATCCCAAGCCGGGTCGCCCCACTGGTGGTCCGTTCGCCAAAATCCAGACATCGATTCCGGGTGTCGAAATTTCGGAACTGCTTCCCAAAATGAGCACGAGACTCGATGAAACGGCGATCATCCGGTCTCTGAACACAAAAATCGCAGATCATGGGCAGGGCTATTTCCTGATGGACCGAGGGCGTCGAGCCGAACCGGGACTCGAATATCCGCATCTGGGCGCGATACTCGCGCACGAACTCGGACAAATCGACAGTCAAGTGCCTGATTACGTTTCCATGTACACGTCAACGGAAGGACGGCGTCAGGGATCGGCTGGATTCCTCGGAGCCAGATACAACCCAATGTTCCTAACCGACAAAATGATCCCGGAGGACATTCAGCTTCCCGACTCAATCACAGATACTGACCATAATGATCGGGCTGCACTGCGGCGAGTTCTATCGGAAAACT
This sequence comes from Rubripirellula sp., assembly GCA_012270065.1. Taxonomy (GTDB): domain Bacteria; phylum Planctomycetota; class Planctomycetia; order Pirellulales; family Pirellulaceae; genus Rubripirellula. The sequence goes on from JAAXJB010000062.1 coordinate 40,840, forward strand.
TTGCCCGTCAAACCAGAGACCCCGGAATAAACAGTCACGAAACAGCGTATGAACGAGTCCGTGGCCTGATGGCGAGTGACCATCTATTTGATGTAGAACGCGAACCACAGGCAATGCGTGACGCATATGGGCCCACGCAATTCGGGCGTCAGTGCCTCGTGGCCCGCCGACTCGTAGAAGCCGGTGTTCCTTTTGTCAAAGTGGCTCGCGCATGGTGGGACAGTCACGGTCAGAACTTTGAAACACATCGTGAATTGTGCGCGGACCTCGATCATTGCATGAGCACATTGCTGGATGATCTGAAACAAAGGGGATTACTCGAAACGACATTGGTGATCACACTCGGTGAATTCGGTCGAACTCCAAAAATCAACGGCAGTCTGGGCCGTGATCATTTTGCCAATGCATGGAGCTGCACCCTGAGCGGTTGTGGCATTCAGGGCGGGACAGTTTTCGGAAAAACCGATGCCGACGGTCAAACGGTGATCGATGGAGAAATGAATGCAGGTGATCTGTTCGCAACCATCTTTGCTGCACTTGGGATTCCACCCGACAAGGAATACATGGTTGGTAGCCGCCCAATTCCGATTGCCGATTTTGGCAGTGAACCTTGCCAGGAGGTGCTCTCATGATCCCCTCGACGCTGAAGAAAACCGATGAATGGAAATCATCCGAAATTGTATTTTGTCTTACACATTCCGCTGACCTGAAGCAGCTCTGGTGTGCAGGCTCCGATTTCAAGGTCTATCAATACGACACTTCCGCAGAAAAACCGGAACGACAGGCTTTTGAAGGTGAGGGACACACAAGCTACGTCACCGGAATGGTCAGGCAATCTGATTCCCTGATCACCTGTGGCTATGATGGCCAACTCTGTTGGTGGAGCATCAGCGAGAAGAAATTGATCCGAAAGATTGCCGCACACGAACGCTGGGGCAGGGCAATCGCGGGTTCACCAGATGCAACAAAAATCTACACGATCGCCGACGACATGCTGTGCAAGGTATGGGATGCTGGGTCAGGTGAATTGCTTGGAACGCTGCAGGAGCATGCAGCACAAACTCCGCATCATTTTCCCTCAATGTTGTACGCGGTCACAACCTCGTCCGACGGCAAGTGGCTGGCGACGGGTGACCGCATCGGACACACGGCGGTATGGAACACGGAAACACTCGAGAAAGTTGCCGAGATAGAAACCCCTGTGATGTACACGTGGGATCCGCGAGCGAGACGGCACAGCATCGGCGGCATCCGTTCCCTGGCGTTCTCTCCCGATGGCAACGAACTGGCAATTGGGGGAATAGGCAAAATCGGAAACATCGACCACCTCGGTGGGCCGGCACGCCTCGAAGTTTTCGATTGGCAAAAGGGCGAACGAAGACTTGAAATTGAAGACAACAAAAAGAAAGGGCTGATCGAACAGATCATCTGGTCACCCAACAATGAGTGGATTTTGACAGCCGGTGGCGACCACAACGGATTCCTCACTTTTTATGACGTGGAAACCGGTGACCTAGTTCATCAGGATGGACAATCAGGGCACATTCACGAAATCTCTGTTGGTCCTGACTTTGACGAACTGTTCATCGCGGCGCACGAAAGAGTGGCACGATGGACAATGGAAGCAACATCGACCGATGAGACTCCACCGGAACCTGACGAGTCAACCGACGATGACGCTGGCAAGTAGGGCAAGAAGTTCGAGCCAGGATTTTGCTTTTACACGAAGTTGCGCGACAACCCTGCCTTAAGGTAAAGCAACCACCACTGAACTGGTATTCTCCCACCTACACCTATTTCCTCACCTTCATCCTCAGAACCACTTCGTTTGAGGATGCCATTGTCTCCCAGATCAGTGACAGACGAAACCATCATGGACAGACCCTCCCGAGGTCGCGTGTCAACATGCATCTGTAACCCAACATACAAACCTCACCAAATCCAACCCTATGCCCCCATTCCTGGAAAACACCACACCATGAAATCGAGAATCACTTTGACAATGGCAGCATTGCTGTGTGTTGCTACGACCAGCGTTTTTGATCGACCAGCCTTGGCACAGCAAACAGCCAAACGCGGCGGTGCCATTGAGCTTTTTGATGGAAAAACACTTGCTGGCTGGACCCAACACAACGGAACCGCCACGTATCGTGTCCAAGATGGTGCGATTGTTGGAAAAACCAACGACGGAAGCCCCAACTCGTTTCTTTGCACTGACAAGCTGTACGGAGATTTCATTCTGGAATTTGAAGTCAAAGTCGACCGTCCGCTGAACTCAGGTGTTCAAATACGTTCTCAATGCAAAGGCGGAGCACCGGATGGTCGCGTCAACGGACCCCAGATCGAAATTTCCAACGACAAGATGGCCGGTTACGTCTATGGTGAAGCAGCGGGTGGCTGGATGACTCCAGACTCGGATCGAAAGCCACACGACACTTTTCAGGATGGACAATGGAATTCGTACCGTGTGATTGCGAACGGCCCAAGTATCAAAACATGGATCAATGGGAAACCCATTTCTGACCTTGTACACGAAGAGCGTTTCAAAACACATCCTCGAGGCTTCATCGGCTTGCAAGTCCACGGCATCGGGCGTGGCCAGGGTCCGTATGAAGTGCGTTGGCGCAACTTGACTCTGCAAGAAATACCGAAGAAATAACCCAGCCAAAGCAGTGGCAGGCATTTCGATTCATGCGTTTTGGCAAGCCTGAGATCCGCCAACCCGGGATTCTCAGTTGAGCCATGAACGCAAGGCCGCAAACCGTCTATACTGTGCATTGGGAGAGTAGTCTGACCTCAGAGACTCTGTTTCACCATGGACAGAGACACCCCAGAGACACCCCAGAGACCCTGAGCAGAACAGACTCCCCTGAGACACAGACTCCCCGGAGACACTGACTCCCCCGAGACACTGAGCAGAACACTCACATGCCCGAAAGTTTGATACACGCAACCCTTCGCAACGAACAATCGGCGTCGCGTTTGTTTCCTGACTCCCAAACCAGCAGTCCGTGATCCGCTGGTTGCAGATAACATGAAATGCAACAGGGTTGATACAGTGATGCACCCTGACTTTGCATCCTCCATCGCCTGCGAAAACATTGAAGCAGGAATGAACCCTCGAACCTCCACCTACTTGAAATGAAGAAGGCTCCTGAAATGCGAATACTCCTGTTGTGCTTATTTGCAGCTGTCTCGGCGTTATCAGCCATCAAGGGCGCGGCTCAAGAGAATGGCTATGTATCGCTGTTCGATGGAAAAACCCTGAAGGGCTGGGATGGAAATCCAGATTTCTGGAGTGTTCGAGATGGAGCCATCACGGGACAGACCACCCCAGAAAACCCGACCCGGGGAAACACCTTTCTTGTGTACCGCGGCGGCGAGTTCAAGAACTTTGAGTTGAAATTTGAATACAAGATTGTCGGTGGAAATTCAGGCGTCCAGTACCGCAGTTTTGAACCAGATCCCGAGAAGCAAAAGTGGGTAGTCGGCGGCTACCAGGCCGACCTGGAGGCGGGCGATACCTTTTCCGGAATCCTCTATGGAGAACGTTTCCGCGGTATGCTCGCCAATCGAGGGCAGAAAACGGAGCTCATCAGGAAAGACGGCAAGTTCCAGTCAAAGCGAGTTGGCTCTGTAGGCGACTCAGCTGAAATTCAATCGAAGATCAAGAAGGAAGACTGGAATGAATACTCCGTCCTGGCCGACGATTTCCATTTCGTCCACAAGATCAACGGTGTGACGACAGCCGAATGCACTGACCTTGATGAGCAGGAACGTCGTGATTCGGGAATCATTGCCTTGCAACTGCATGCAGGCCCGCCGATGCTCGTTCAGTTCCGGAACATACGGATCAAGAACCTCGATCAGCCCGCAGAGGAAAAGGTTGATGGCGATCAACTGCAGCAGTTGAAGGAAGAAACCTCGTCGACCACTGAAGACAAGAAAAAGATCGTTTTCATTTCTGGGCGTCCGAGTCACGGATACGGCTCACACGAGCATTATGCCGGTTGCCGTCTCCTTGCCAGTTCGCTGTCAGAAGCCATGCCAGATTATGAGGTCAAGGTCATCAAGCATGGCTGGCCTGACGAAGGCATGACCGCTCTGCAGGAAGCCGATACCGTGATTGTTTATTGCGACGGCGGCGGCCGACATCTGCTGAACCCTCACATAGCGGAATTCGATACCCTGATGAAAAAAGGAGCGGGGCTGGTATGCATTCACTACGGAGTTGAAACTCCCAAAGGTGAAACAGGAGATGCATTCCTTGATTGGATGGGCGGTTACTTTGAAACCAATTGGTCTGTCAACCCGCACTGGGATGCCAAGTTTGAATCATTTCCAGATCATCCGATTTCCAATGGTGTGAAACCTTTCACGATCAACGACGAATGGTATTTCCACATGCGATTCCGGGATCAAATGAAGGGCGTTACCCCAATCCTTTCTGCCCATCCCCCCGAAGAGACAATGCGCCGCCCCGATGGGGCCCACAGCGGCAACCCCGCGGTTCGCAAAGCCGTTGCAAACGGAGAAATCCAGCACGTAGGCTGGGCATCAGAGCGTGATGGAGGCGGACGTGGATTTGGTTTCACCGGCGGGCATTTCCACCGAAACTGGGCTGATGAAAACTTCCGCAAAGTCGTCTTGAATGCGATTGTCTGGACGGCACACGGCACTGTCCCTGAAGAAGGTGTTTCCACCCGGAACCCGACCAATGAACAACTGGAAGCCAATCAGGATGAGCCAAAGCCCGGAGCCAAAAAGAAAAAACCGGGTCGCAAAATCAAACGTGCGACACCCACCACCCAAACAGGCAAGACCGGTGACGTAAAACCTGTATTCAAAAGCACGTTGATTACCCCCAAGACCAAGGGCAAGAGTGTTGTCATCGACGCAAAAATCGATAACGCAAAACAGTTGTTTCTGGTCGTCAACGACGGTGGAAATGGCTACGGGTGTGACTGGGCCAACTGGGCAGAACCACGACTGACAGGGCCCCAAGGCGAGAAAAAACTCACCGAACTGAAATGGAAATCAGCGAGCAGCGGATTTGGCCAACCGCAGATCAACAAAAACTGCAGCGGTCAGCCGATGCGAATTGATGGCAAAGAGATTGCCTTTGGAATCGGAACACATGCCAACTCCGTGATCGCCTTCGACCTGCCACCAGGCTACACCCACTTCAAAGCAATAGGGGGGCTCGATAATGGCGGAACAGATCAGGCAGCATGCGGTTCGGGCAGCAGCGTTCAATTTGCCGTGTACACGCAGAAGCCACCCACACCGGGTGGCTCCAACGCGGGTGGTTCCCGTGATGTAGCGGATGCTCTGGATGGACTGGAGGTCGGAACTGAACTCGCCGCCAGCCTCTTTGCAGCCGAACCACAATTACTGAGCCCATCCAACATTGACATCGATCACCGCGGAAGAGTCTGGGTCTGTGAGATTGTCAATTACCGCCGTCACAACGGAAAGCGTCCCGCAGGAGACCGGATTCTGATTTTGGAGGACACCAATTCGGATGGGATGGTTGATTCTGAAAAAGTTTACTATCAGGGCCGTGACATCGATTCACCGCATGGTGTCTGCGTCCTCGGCAACAAAGTCATCGTGTCGGCGGGTGACAAAGTACAGGTATTCACTGACACCAATGGCGATGACAAACCAGATGAAAAAGTCGTTCTCTTCAGTGGTATCAGCGGATCACAGCATGACCACGGAATCCATGCCTTCACCTTCGGCCCGGATGGAAAACTCTATTTCAACTTTGGCAACGCCGGACGCCAGATCAAAGACAAAGACGGCAAGCCGATCGTGGATCGGGCCGGAAATGTTGTCACAGCGAATCGTCAACCCTATCAGGAAGGCATGGTTTTCCGTTGCAATCTTGATGGTAGCGAGTTCGAGACGCTCGGATGGAATTTCCGTAACAACTGGATGGTCACGGTTGATTCCTATGGCAGCATCTGGCAGTCGGACAATGATGACGATGGCAACCGTGGCGTCCGAATCAATTATGTGATGGAATTTGGAAACTATGGCTACAAGGACGAAATGACCGGTGCTGGCTGGAAAACCCAAAGGACGGGAATGCGTGAAAGCATCCCTGAACGCCACTGGCACCTCAGCGATCCGGGCGTCGTTCCAAACCTTCTGCAAACGGGAGCAGGTTCGCCGACTGGGATCACTGTTTATGAGGGTGACCTTTTACCCATGTTCCGCGGTCATGTGGTCCACTGCGACGCTGGACCGAACGTCTGCCGGGCCTACATGATTTCAGATGACAAAGCCGGCTACACAGCGAAAATACGCAACATTCTTACTGGAACGAAAGACAAGTGGTTCCGACCATCGGATGTGAAAGTGGCACCAGATGGATCGATGATCATTGCCGACTGGTACGACCCCGGCGTAGGCGGACACGGCATGGGAGACCTCGACCGAGGCCGTCTATTCCGCATCCTGCCCGGCAACCACACGGGCACTTACAAAGTCCCGAAATTTGATTTCAAATCGACCGCAGGCTGCATCGAGGCACTCAAAAACCCGAACTATGCCGTTCGGTATATGGCGTGGCAAGCTCTTCACAAGCAAGGTTCGGCTGCTGCACCGGCTCTGGAAGAACTTGCGGCGTCGAAAAATCCGATTTATCAGGCTCGGGCGTTATGGCTCCTCGGAAAAATCAAGGGGCGTGGATTGACGACCGTCAAACAGGCATTGTCAAGCAAAGACCCCAACATTCGTATTGTTGGTATGCGTCTTGCCCGTCAATTGAAACTCGCCGGTGATCCGGAATTGAAACTCGATGTCGTCGACTACCTTGGTTCTCTTGCCGACGACCCATCTCCTCAAGTCCGGCGTGAACTTGCCGTCGCACTGCGACACAGCAAGTCTCCGCAGGCGCCCCAGATTTGGGCCCAGTTGGCGAAAAAGCACGATGGAAAAGATCGCTGGTATCTCGAGGCACTGGGGATCGGATCTGACCTCAATGCTGACGCGTGTTTTGCTGCATGGCTGGAACAAGTCGGTGACGACTGGAACACCCCCGCCGGCCAGGACATCGTCTGGCGAACGCGCGCGGACGCAGCCGCCGACTACCTCGTCAAAACCCTGCAGCAGCCGAAGATCAGCGAAGCCCAGCAAAACCGCCTGATGCGAGCCTTCGATTTCCACAGTGGAGAACGCAAAGACGCGGCACTGAAAAGCCTGCTGGGCCTTTGAGGCCCTGAGTGATTTTCTTCGCCACACAATTCCTCGCATTGGGATTTTCTACCCAAATCCCAATGCAGGTTCACTCTCCAACCACCCGAATCCGCACGTGCCTGCAACCATGCGATCGATCTACCAAGTTGCTTTTTCTCTGTGCCTGATGAGTGCCTTGTCATGCCCGCTGGATTCTCTCGCTGAAGAGGGAAACAAGGTGAGTGCAAAGGACAAGTTGATCGTAGAGACGGTCCTTCGCATAGAAAATTTCGATCTCGAAACGTCAGCGCCTGCCAAAGCTGCGGTATTGAGATATTTGCGTGCCGAACCGGGAACCGATCGCTACTTCGAATTGATTGACCGTTTCAAACCGGATGAAATCGTCAATTCACTGATGGAGTACAGCCTCGCACACGCGACTGACACAGGCGGTGCTCGTGGTGCAGGATTGCTATTTGCGATGAACCGGGGATCAGACATCGCAGACATTGCGAATTCCACCGATGAAAAGCGTGCTGTGGCAGCAGTTCAGTTGATTGGTCATGCGGGTGGAAAAAAAACGATCTCCATGCTGTTGCCTGCACTTAAAAACGGTTCCGCGACTAACGCGGTTCGCTCCGCAGCAATCAAGGCACTTGGCAAGCGTCTTGATGGGCAAAAGCAGATTCTGAGTCTGACGAGGGATGGACAGCTTTCAGATGACCTGAAATTTGCAGCAGCGAACGTTCTGCTTGCCTCATCTGACAAGGAAATCGCCAAGGAGGCTGCGAAATATCTTGAGCTTCCTGCCACGGCAGACAGCCAACCACTTCCATCGCTGGCCGAACTCATCCAACGCAAAGGAGATGCAAATGAAGGATTGAAGGTTTTCCAAACGACAGGGACATGCAACAAGTGCCACAGGGTACATGGCAAGGGAAAAGAAGTTGGCCCGGATCTGAGTGAAATTGGAAGTAAACTTTCCAGAGAAGCAATGTATGTGTCCATTCTGGATCCAAGCGCCGCTGTCAGCCACAACTTCGAAACCTACTCTGTCCTGACTGTTGATGGATTGGCAGTCACTGGGCTTTTGATCAGCGAAACCGACCAAGCGGTAACGCTTCGTAACAGCGAAGGGATCGACAAGATCATCGATCAGGACGACATCGAAATCTTCAAGAAGCAGAAAGTGTCGTTGATGCCACAGGACTTGCAGAAACTGATGACTGTCGAGCAGTTGGTGAACCTGGTCGAATACACACTGACGCTCAGAAAAAAAGGTGACTGAACCTCGAAGCTGCAACACGCTATGACCAAGCACGCTGCTCGAATGCGATCGCACCTTCAAATCACTCCATCACCTCAATTCCACCTGCCCAAGTTCCCCCGTCAGGGACCGCAGTCCCCCGTCAGGGACCGC
>JAAXJB010000062.1:49544-56370 GCA_012270065.1 Rubripirellula sp.
TCCCCCGTCAGGGACCGCAGTCCCCCGTCAGGGACCGCTACATCGAAACGCAGCCAGCATAAAGCTGCCTCAGGATCAGTCAGTTTGTCCAACCACCTGTGCAAAGGGTTGGCCCCGAGCCTAAAATACGAGTGGACGTGTAGATGAAGTGGTCAGGAATGCGGTTGAACCCAGCGGCTCACCCAGCGGCCAGTGGTGTCGAATCCTGAAAGTTCAAGCGTCACCAGCCCTTCCCCCCCACCAAACCCCACGCGTAAGTCGTTAACTGGCAAAGTCTTGGATAACCGACATTATTTTCGTTGCGACAGACACAGCTGATGGACGAAAATGATTGAGTGAAGGACCGTCAGGTCACCCCTTTGGAAACACCGTCATTGAATACTGCAAACGACAAGGAAGCACGAGCATCATCATGAACAAGCAAAACCGTCGTTCTGTTCTGCGAGGGCTGGGTGTCTCGATGGCACTGCCGTGGTTTGAATCACTGGCATCGGGTCGTACCAGTCACGCAGGCGAGGCACCTGCTGCTGATACGCCAACCGAATCCCCCCAGCGGATGGCCTTCATCTTTGTCCCCAATGGAGTTCACCTCGCAGATTGGACACCTGCAAACCTCGGACACGGATACGACCTGCCCAAGATTCTTGAACCACTGGCCCCTGTTCAGGATGAGCTCATGGTTCTCAGTGGCTTGACACACGATAAGGGTCGGGCCAACGGCGATGGTGCGGGTGACCATGCAAGAAGTGCTTCGGTATTCCTGACAGGCGCACAGCCGCGAAAAACCGCGGGACAGAACATCAGGTCCGGTGTTTCAGTTGATCAGATCGCAGCACAAGCAGCAGGTCATGCAACTCGCTTTCCCTCCTTGGAACTTGGCTGTGAAGCCGGTCGCAGCGCAGGCAACTGCGACAGCGGCTACAGTTGCGCGTATTCGTCGAATATCGCCTGGTCATCCGAATCAACTCCGGTCGGCAAAGAAACGAATCCACGGTCCGTCTTCGAACGGATGTTCAGCGAAAGCGGTGGCAAGAAGCGTGACAAGCGGGCTGAACAGCGTGAACTGATGAAGCGAAGCGTTCTCGACTTTATCTCCGAGGACGCGAAGCGTCTGCAAAAACAGATGGCATCGCAAGACAAACGCAAGCTGGACGAATTCCTTCACGGTGTACGGGAGGTCGAGCAGCGCATCGAACGATCCACCGAGGAAAACGAGGCCGATTTTGACGTCGAGTTCAAACGCCCACCGAACACTCCACGTGATTACGGTGAACACTTGCGTCTGATGTGTGACATGATGGTTCTGGCATTCCAGACAGACCGCACACGAATCGCCACATGCATGTTTGCTGATGCTGGCAGCAACCGCAGCTATCGGAACATCAATGTCGCGGACGGCCATCATGGACTTTCACATCACCGGGACGACCCCGCCAAGCTGGAAAAGATCAGCAAGATCAATCAGTTTCATGTCGCGCAACTGGCTTACTTCCTGAAGAAACTCAAGGATACGCCAGAGGGATCGTCCAATCTTCTTGACAACTCCATGATCTGCTACGGTAGCGCGATCAGTGACGGTAACCGTCACAACAATGAAAACCTGCCAGTGTTGCTTGCTGGAAAAGCTGGTGGTCAGATCGATTCCGGTCGCCACGTTCAAGTTGCACCAGAGACCCCCATGTGCAACCTGTTCATGTCAATGCTGGACCGTTTTGGAACTCCCGTTGACTTTGTCGGCGACAGCACAGGCCGTTTATCGGAGCTGCAATTTTGAAGCCCAGCAAGGCCAGACCGCTTCCAAGCTGGATTCGGACTTCGGTTTTCCATGCTGGCATCGGAGACCCGGAATCGCCTGAGCAGCAGTCAGGTTTACAATTGGGACTTCGTGGAAAATTGCTGATGACATGGCATGCATACCTGTTGCTCATTTCCCTGTTCTGCCTGCAACTGGACGTGGTCCAGGCTCAGAGTACAACGGCTACCCCAGAAACAAAGGCTGACGCCGGGCAGCAGTCCAAGGCAGAAGAACAGCGAGCCAAGGCAGAAGAACAGCGAGCCAAGGCAGAAGAACAGCGAGCCAAGGCAGAAGAACTGGGCATTGCGCTTGGTGATGTGGATTTGAACAAACGCCGTGATGCTGCCTACCAGCTCGCCTCGATGGGTGCTTTTGCCCTACCCGCTCTTGATGCATTGATCGAAAAACTGGATGACCGCGATGAGCAGGTTTGGATCCAATCCGTGACGGCCATCGCGAAGATCGGGCCTTCAGCCAGTCGTGCGATCGAGCCGTTGTGCGAGACATTCAGCGACCGAAGCGTACAGAAACGCTACCGTGCTGCATGGGCTGTAGGAAAGATTGGCAAGGCAGCCATCCCTTTTCTGCGTCAAAAACTGGCTAACTCCTCCAACAGTGAACGTATCGGAGCCATCGAAGCCTTGGGCTGGATCAGTGACGACCCTGACACTGCGGCGCAATTGCTCGCTTCGACACTCAATGACTCCCAATCAGATGTAAAACGCAGAACACTAAATTCATTGAGCAGACTTGGCAACGCCGGCCCCTCGGTTCTGACACCAGCTCTCACGGATGAAGATTCACAAGTAAAAACCATCGCGCTGCGGATGCTGAGCAAAGCACAGAACCTGCCCGATGATGTCGTGAAAACACTAACAGAACTTGCGGGCGATGCTGACCCAAGCGTACGCGCGGCGGCACTGATCGCACTGGGAAGTGGCATGAAAGACAAGCAGCAACTGATCGAGTTGTTGTTAACAGGCATTCAGGACGCTAGCCCGCGAGTCCAAGGTGCTGCCGCACATGTCCTGCAGGACCTGGACGGGCAAATTGAGCTTGTCCTCCCCGCCTTACTCACGCTGCTGAACAGTGAGGAGCCGACAGTCCGCATCGCAGCCGCCCGTGCTCTGGGCGCACTGGGTGAACCCGCCTCAAAATCAACCGATGCCCTGATCGCCGCATTGAGCAAGGCACCGCAGAATGATCAAACCGAACGTGCCGAGATTGAGGTGATCACCAATGCTCTGGTACGCATTGGGGCACCGGCAGTACCTGCACTGCTGCGTGCATCCAGTGAATCGGATGCGGCAAGTGAACAAATTGCGAGTGCACTCGCAAGAATCGCTTCCCAAGCAACGGCACCACTGATCGATGCTCTCGAGGCAGAATCTGAACAAACACGTGCAGGTGCAGCAAACGCCATCGCCGCCATGACTCCCATACCAACAGCAGCCCTGGTCCCGCTGAACCAATGCCTCGATGATCCATCTCCACTCGTTCGAGGCGCGACGATCAAAGCACTGTCGAAGCAACAGGGCGGCACTCAGGCCTGGACGGACCGACTTTTCTCATTCACCCGAGACCCGCAGGCACTCATCCGGAAGACGGCCGTTGAATGTTTGAATGACACCCTGGATCCAAACACCACACTCGACCAATTGTCGAGTCTACTCAAGGATGATGATGCAAATGTACGCCTGGCTGTTGCTCAAGCACTCGGTGGATCCACAGTCAGGGCTGATGCGGTTTTGCAGTCGTTGCTTGCCTCCCGCACCGATGCGAATACGGATGTCCGCAAAGCAGTCGTCCATGCGATCTCAAAAAGTGAAAATCGATCCGACGATGTGATTCAAACCATCACTTCCTTCCTCGCCGACTCCGACACAAACGTTCGCATCTCGGCGATCAACGCCATTGGCACGATGAAGCTGAAAAGCAGCCCTGTGGTGAAGGCGATCATGAAATCGCTTGAAAGCAAGGACGAACGCATCCTGCTAGCCACACTGGCATCATTGGCGACATTGGGCCCCGCACCTGACATTGCCACAACAGAGGTCGCACAACAGATGAAGGACGCGCGGAGCAGTGTTCGAGCTCAGGCAGTGAAGTGTTATGCAAGCGTGGAGACAGACAAGACAAAGCTCACTGATGCCCTGATTCAGACACTTGCTGACTCGGACTGGACCGTCCGTGAAAAGGCTGCCGCAGAACTCGGGAAACTCGGTTCAGCAGCCAAGAAGGCGGTCCCCACGCTGTTTGGCATGTTGGCCAGTGAAGATGATTCCGAAGCTGCTCGCAGCGCCTTGCGTGAAATTGATGATGCCGGACCGGAGGCAATTCCCGTGCTCATCGAGGGGCTGCAATCCAGTGACCGTCGCCGGCAGTTCTACGCCATTTTTCTCTTGGGAAAAATCGGACCGAAAGCTTCGGAAGCTCTCCCAGTTCTTCGAAAATTACGCGACGAGTCAGATAGCAACCGAGGCAAAGAAGCTTTTTCTCGAGCCATCAAGCAGATCGAAGACAAACAGTAACCCTGACATCCGTTCCTTTGAACGAGAAGCTGCTGCGTATGCCAACAAGCTCAGGGAGTTGGTATCTTTGAATCGTCAGGCGACACCCCCGTTTGTTGCCCACTCGGTCCTGCCTGAGAGGTCGGTGCTGATTGCCGATCAAGCTTTGATCCAGCTGCCCACCGCACGCCGTGCAGCATCAAACCGTTGGGCCCATTCAGTTTCTCCGGATGAGGGCTGAAACAGATCACACGGCCCTCGCCAAACATGGATCGAATGATCGCATGCGTACCAGACATCGCGCCTGGCTGGGCACCTTTCAACGCTACCTCGGACTGATACCGAGCAAGCACCTGATACCCTGGCAAGTCGGGGTCGTTGTCTGGCACCAGGAGTGGCCCCTGCCCGTAGTACACATCCAACTCGTCCTTGTCCGTATTGAGAACACGTCGGCCCGCTGCAGTCATGCTCAGGGCAACCGTCCCCTGTCCCCGCGCCCAGTGGGAGCGATCCCAAACCCGGGCATTGATCAAGTCAAGTGACCAATCGTAGTGTGACGAGGCAAGATAGGACCCTGCACAGATTCCGATGTAACCGCCACCGCCACGGACGAATTGCTGAACCGCACTTCGTCCTCGCGCTTCGAGTTTCTTGGACTGAAGGCTCCCCGACCCACCGGGCATGACAAGTGCATCAAATTCACTCAGACATCCCTCCCGAATCTCAGACGGTGTAACACGTTCGCAGTGAAATCCGTTCTTGCCCGTCAAGAAACGCATCAGACTTTGTGGTCCTTTCGCTGAACCATTCGAGTGATCATAGATTGCAATTCGAGCCATCTCGAACTCAGGTGGCGTGGGACTCTTCAATGCCAACGCGTTACCCTTCATTTCGCGCAGTTCTTTCTCCATTGCTTGCATCGCCACGCCGGTAAGACGCTTATGGAAGACTGTCATTTCATCTCGTGTTGCAGGCTTCTTCCGCCAACCTTCCATTTGCTTCGATACTTCGGAAAAAATTGTGTCCTCCACTGGCCAAAGGTCATTCCATATACCTGGCAGGTATTCCGTATTCACCCCGTCACGAGTGGCGTTAAGACACCACTCACGCAGTGTGATCGCAATTTCCCCAAGCTCACCGCCCCGAGGATCCCACATCGCATCACCGACTTGCTTCACGTTCACCCAACAAGGGACGGCGATGGAGAACTTTGGATCCCCCAGCATCGTCCACATGGTTGTGTTGACTGGATCCTCACCTTGGCGGACACCATGAAAAACAGCAGCAGAAACGGTGGTTGTACGACTGATCGTGCTGTCTGTAAGGATGGTGTCCGGAATCTCTCCACTGAGACCATTTACTGTTCCGGCATGTGGTCTTCCATCAGCCAGCGAAAGATCTCTGGCCATGTTCCGCAAAATGTAGGCAACATTGATGGACTGTTCATCCAAAGCTTCCAGACGTGCGCAGGCCTGTGCAAATCGTTCTGCTGAATAGATGTCCTTAAGCTCTGCTGCCTGAGGTGATGGTGGCAGGCTTCTCGCTGTCGTCGCAAAATTGGTTCGAATCAGATATCCATGGGGTGCTATCTTCGGATCATTCGCATCGAACATCACATGGGACGAAGCGCCTGCTTCAAACATCGCGGCACCTCCGTGGGCATCGATCACTCCAAAATTGGCATTCGTCTGCCGCCCGGTTTCATCCGTTTGCTCCAGCAGCTTTTTAAAATCTGCTACAGTCACACACGTCTGCAAGGCAAGCTTCATCACCCCCCCGTTTCCTGGACCTGACTTCCTTTCCCCGTCTGCAGCAGCAGTTCCTGGGCCAAGATCCTTGCTGAGTGAGTTTTCGATGCATAGCCCGGCTTCATTCACACCCATCCATACGGACTTGCGACTGCCCGCATTGACCACTGCCAAAGCCCGGTAACGTCCTTCCTCCAACAACACGAGTTCGTTGTGCCGAAAAGACGTGTCCCGATTTTTCCACAGAATGGGCCGGCCATCATGAGTGACTTTTCCACTGATGACTGCAGTTGTACAGGCAAAGGCGAATTGCCACGCATACAATCCCAGAAACAAGGACGGCGCGATCACTCTTGCTCGGACCATTAGATTGCTCGACATTGTTTGTGCCTGATACTTGAATTTGAAAACAGGACCAAAACCCGCCTGACAAGCTACCATGTACAAAGCCTGAATTGTGCAGAGGCGAAGCAAAGAAACCGGGATTTCACGGAGGGGGCACATTCCCTGCTTTGGTTTCCTGCCCGTAGACCACTGAGCCCGACAGTTTTCATCAGCAGAACGCGATTCGGTTTGATATGCAAACCTTTCGACTGAGCGGCATCATGCCGCCTGGGTGTCGAAGCACTGCAACCAGCAGAAATTCGCCGACATCAACAAAAAAAGGCAGATTGCATCAAATGCAATCTGCCCTAGCGGAGGACACGGGACTCGAACCCGCAGCCCCTTGCGGGGTACCTCAGTTCCAGTGAGGCCGCTCACCAATTCGCTTA
>JAAXJB010000067.1 GCA_012270065.1 Rubripirellula sp.
TTCTGCTTGCCGCAGCCAGTGATGTGACGATCAATGCCGATGTTGAGAGTGTTACAGGCAACATCACTTTGGATGCCGGCAATGATCTGGCCGTGAATTCCGCGGTGACGACTGGTGGAGCAGGTACCATTTATGCTAGATCAGCTGCCGACATTATCACGTCTGGATCGCTGAATACCTCTGCTGGGAATCTCGTCGTCAATGCTCTTGGCAGCATGAATCAAACAGGCAATATCCAAAGTGTCACTGGTGATTTGGGAATTGTTGTCGGGAATGATGTTTTCCAGGACTCAAGCAGCACCGTGACAACTGAAGGCAATCTTCTTTTAACAACTGGAAATGACTGGGTAATGGTTGGCGATGCCACCGTGACCGTGGGCGGGTCACAACTGATTGGAGAATCAGGTGGCAGCATGACCCTTGGTCGAATTGTATTGACGAATGCTGTTCAAAATCAGGTTGGTCTTATCGCGGTTGGCGACATTCTGGATGGAAATTCTGGCAATGTTAATCTTCTGGAACTGGATCCGGGTGCGGATACATCTGTTTCGATGCGAGCTGGTGGAGAAATCGGAAGCACAAATGGTTCAGATGCCAGTGCGAATATCCAGGCGTTGGACATGGCTGTTGATCGCGTTGCAGCCGAAAGTGATTTTGGAATTCACTTGCGTCAGATTGGATCAGGTGCGGACTTGGTGATTGGTCCGGTCGCCGGGCACAGTATCACAATCGACGATGTTTTCCGGGCTGAATTCAACGGTACCACCGTTGCAGTTCCCGCTGAATCAGGAAGTGTCGGTGTACTCGAAGATCTGGTAACACAGGTGAACGGTGAGATCGAGCTTGTGGTCGAAAACGGAAGGCTGACCATCCTTGATGGTGCTGACGGTGAGGGAGCGGACTTGAAAGATGATCCTGAGGTGGTTGCACGCGGTACCTTGGGAAGAATCGATGTTCGTGCTTTGGGTGGAGCCGGGGTGATCGAGCTTCAAGACAACGTCCAGTTTCATGCCGATAAAGTGACTGCTGAATACACAGAGCCCACCATTCGCTCGATGCCAGCGGGTGGAGGTCCTGCGTTAAAGGATCGTGCAATCTGTTTGCAATCTGATTCGGTTGTGTTGGGTTCCGGGATTGAGTTGTTTACCGGGATGAATCAGGGAACTGCCAGGATCTTTGCGCCACGGCCCATTGAATACACCGTGGACGACAATGGATTCACCGTTCCCGTCACTGGGGCGTTCCCGGTTACTTCTGCGTTTTATGACGCATCGACTGTGTCGACTACTGAATTGGTACAGGTAGATTCCCGCAACCTTGTTGGTTCTCTGTTTGTTGATGTTGGTAACTCTGGTGAACGTGGGCTTGCGTTGGACATTGATTGGGGAGCGTCAACGCGAAGATTTCAACAGCTCAATGGTTTGACAGGTGATCTGGATGTTCAGGTCGGAGTCAATGGTTCGGGGCAGGCTTTGACTCCGGTTTCTTCTCCTGGAACCGGCGAAATAAATCTTGAGCATTTCTACACAGACATTGATCTCTTGTTCAGTCGAGCTAACGGAAGAACGACAGCCACTGACCCGATCGTTGTTCGTTTCGCCGTGCGGCAACATGAATCAATTCTCGTGCAGGCCGGATCGATACAGCAGGGTCTGTTGCCAGCAGAAACGGTTTTGGGTGGTGTCATCAGTTCCACCGACAATCCTGCAACCCCGGCAGGAGGCGCAGGCGGAATCGAGAGCGGTCATCATCGATTCCTCATTCCGAATGTTCCGGAATTTTCTGTGCCAGTTATACCGCAACGCGAAGTGATACCGACAATCGATGTCGTTACCTTGCTGCCGGCGGTTGAATTGGATTCAGCCGTGCTGGATGTTGAGACTACGTCAGCAACGGCAAGTGGTTTTGTGTCGGTTGCACGTGATGAGTACTTCCAGTTGCGTGTGCTGCGGCCCGATCAAAATGCGGAACCGCTTGGTGTTTTCCGGTTGGCAGATGACATTATGACCGGAGACAAGTTGCAACAGTTGCAGCGTTCATTGCCGGATGGACGGTATGAAATCGAGTATGTACTCGGAGATACTTTCAGCCGTGTGATTCTGCGGTTTGATGTCAGGAATGGAGAACCCGTCATACCAGAGGACGCTTTGGATGAGGGTGAACTCCTGCTCGAGGAAGTTATCGAGCAAGACGAGGCAGAGGACGCAGGTGAAAAAGATGGTGCCGATAAAACGCAAGATGGAAAAGGTGGCCGGCAATCAGAAAATGGAGATCAGTCACTGTTTCTCCCTGAATCTGGCAGGGAGCGTGAATCATCATTGAAAGCAGTTGCTTCAGTGGAGAATCATTTGTCAGGAAGCTCAATCCGTGATGCTTGGGTTCAAATTCCTTTGTCGGATCAGTCGTCGGCTAGTGATGCAAAAGGAGATGCCTCTGTCCTAGAACCCGAGACGAGTGAGCCAGTTGTGGAAGTTCAAGGGCACTTTCTCTTGGATTCGGAGGAAACACCTTCCAGTGGTGAAGAGTCAGAGGCAGGTTTGAAAGCAGTTTCAGCGGGAGTTGTTTTGACGACAACATGGCAACGACGACGGCAAAAATCGGAACGAAGAAAATTATCGAGGTCAGCACGTTTTGCGGCACGAAAAGGGTCATTAGAAAATCCAGATCATTAATCGCTGATTACCTGGATAACTCAGATCGAATGAATTGACATGGGCAATCAAAATAATAGTCACGACGATGAATCGCAGCCTGTTCGTCCCACGAACGAGGCTGAAGATTCACAAAATCC
This sequence comes from Rubripirellula sp., assembly GCA_012270065.1. Taxonomy (GTDB): domain Bacteria; phylum Planctomycetota; class Planctomycetia; order Pirellulales; family Pirellulaceae; genus Rubripirellula. The sequence goes on from JAAXJB010000067.1 coordinate 2,792, forward strand.
AGAGAAACCAGAATTGGGCAAGGATCAACCCAAGCCTGAACACGGGACCGTTGCAGACATTGACAGTGAAGTTGGCGGTGATGTTGGTTCCGATAATGAGATTGATGCAACAATCGCTGACGTGGATGCACTGAGTTTGCAAGGTGATGATGCGTTGGTCGATGCTTCGGCTGGATTGGATGGCGGAGTTGACTCTGATCTCGACGCAACGATCGTTGATATTGATCCCACCGTTGGGCCTGAATCTGATGATATCGATGAATCAGGAACTGCGTCGGGAATTGAATTATCCAGCGTTCAGGGGGATGGTGATGAAAGTGACGAATTTGATCCAAATGCAACTGTGGCCGACATGGATGCAGATTCGCAAATTCCAGGTGCAGCCAACCAGACCGCTGTGACGGAGATTGTTTCCGGGGATCCCGAGGCGGACGCTCAGGCCGAGGTCGACCTTGATGCCACCGTGAATGAAATCGATGCTACTTTTGCACTTGATGACAATGGCGGCCCTGATTCTGAAGTGGATTCAGATAGCGATGGCCACACAGAGGATCTTGATAAAACCATCATGGAAGGTGACATCGATCAGACGATTGTCACTACGCCCGAGGAAGACTTCGCTGATGTGTCAGAACAGGGAAGGCCTGCAAATCCAACGGTTGTTCGCGCTGGAGGAAGTTCGGGGAAAGACAATCCGGATAAAGTTGAGGTTACTATCCGGGATGCACAGGAAGCCACATTTGACGGCTATGAGAGTCAGCCAAGTGTCCGAACCGTGGATTCATCCGTTTTGGACAGCGAAGATATTGGCCAGACGATCAATCCTCGGGAAATGTCGGATGAAGAAGCCAGTGCGTGGAGCCTGGCTGCTCAGGGTGTTCCTGCTAAAGCTGGGCAGACGGTTGAATCTGGATCGGGGCCTAGAAGAACGTGGGTAGATTATCAGTTCAGCCGACTGCGTGAGAGATCGGTTAGTACCGGCAAGCAGAAGCAGAATGTCGATGATGATTACCGGCTTGTCAGAAAACTTGGCCAAGGTGGGATGGGGGATGTTTATGTTGCCAGACAGGGGTCGCTCAATCGTCTGCTGGCCTTGAAATTGATCAAGCCGATTGATGGTGAAAGAAGAGCGCAATTGCAGCGCATCGGTAAGTTAGAGAGCGTCGAGGAGGAACGTAGACAGCAATTTCTATCTGAAGCAATTGTGACAGGTGATCTTGATCACCCAAATATTGTTCCCATTCATGATGTTGCCGTAACGAGTGAGAACGAACTGTTTTACTCGATGAAAAGGGTTGTCGGGACACCCTGGTCGAAGGTAATCAAGGAGAACTCTCGTGAAGAGAACCTTGAGATACTCATGAAGGCGTGCGATGCCATTGGTTTCGCACACGAGCGTGGTGTGGTCCACCGTGATATCAAACCCGAGAATATCATGCTGGGTGATTTTGGTGTTGTGATGGTCATGGACTGGGGTTTGGCATTGCCAACATCAAGTTATGACAAGCATGATTCCATATTTGCCACGTCAGGGCTTGGTGGTACTCCGGCGTTCATGGCACCCGAAATGGTGACTGGGCCATTGGATAAAATCGGGCCGGCCAGTGATATTTATTTGCTGGGTGCAACGCTATTCATGATCGTTACGGGATCGGCGCCTCACAAAGCAAAAACTGTCACAGAGTGCTTGAAATCCGTTCGTCGAAACACCATTCGCAAAGTCAGTGCAGCCCAGCAGGGTGAATTGTTGAACATTGCGATGCGAGCCATGGCGACAAAGCCGGAGGATCGTTATCCGGATGTTGCGAGTTTCCAGAATGATATTCGTGCTTACCGGGAGCACGCCGAGAGTATCTCGTTGACCGTGCGAGCGACCGAGGATCTGGAACAGGGGCAGGCAGAAGCTTCGTATTCTGCTCTTTCCCGGGCAGCCTTCAGGTATGAAGAAGCCTTGAAGTCCTGGGACGCCAATGAGAGGGCCAGGCAGGGATTGGAAAAAACCAAATTGGTGCATGCGAAAATTGCATACGACAAGGGTGATTATGAGTTCGGCTTGTCATTACTTGAGAAAGGCAAGGCTGAGCATCTGGACCAGATCAATGAACTGGAGGCGGCGATCAGGCTTCGAGATTCTCACGCTGCAAGGGTAGCTGTGTTACGTAAGGCCGCGCTGGCCATGCTCGCGTTCATTATCGTTTTTGGTTCGGCAGCACTCTACTTCATCAATGATGCAAAGAATGAAGCCGTTGCAGCAAGGTTGGAAGAAGAAAAAGCGAAGGACAAGGCAATCGCCTCGGAAAAAGATGCAATCGCGGCAAGAGAGAAGGAGGAAAAAGCCAGATTGAAGGAGGAAATGGCGCGTTTGGAGGAGAAAAAGGCGAAAGAGGAAGCCTTGGTGTCTGAACGGATTGCCGTCGCCGCCAAAGAGAAAGAAGAAAAAGCGAGATTGCAGGAAGAGAAGGCACGTTTGGAGGAGAAAAAAGCCAAGGAGAAAGCTCAGGAAGCCGAAAGGGTTGCCGTCGCTGCTCAGATGGAAGAAGAGAAGGCACGTCTGGAGGAGAAAAAGGCAAAAGAAGAAGCTGTGCTCGCCAAACAACAGGCAGAGGAACAGAGGTCTCGGGCTGAATACGAAGAGTACATTTCGAAGATCGCACTGGCAAAAACGCGGCTTGAACGTAACGAAGCTGATGGAGCCAGAGAAATTCTGCTCGACCTGCGTTCCAGTCAACACTCCGGGAAGCGGACCCGGGGCTGGGAATGGCGATGGCTATGGCGTCAGGCGAATCAGTCGAAGGCCTTGGGAATTGCTGAATCGCCTGTGGTCGATCTGGCGATGGATCGGGATGGAAGAATTGGTGCTGTTGCTACTGCGAATGGACAAGTGCAGTTCATTACGCCGGGAGACAGGAATGCAAATCTTCAGAGAGTGAATTTGCCAAAGGAAGTTCTTGGGGAGAAGCTTGCAACCTGTGTTGCGCTCTCTTTCGATGGACAGCGTTTAGCGATTGGGACTACTGATGGGTCGGTAATTCTGATCAGGGAAACCAATGATGTCACCGGAATGGCACAGGCAAAGATTCTGCTCAAGGTTCACAAGCGTCCGGTTACTGACGTGTGCTTTGGAAGTGACGGCACGCTGTGGACTGCTTCGGAAGATCGGACGGTCAGATCATGGAAACCTGTTGCAGGTGGTTCTTTGCGCGAAGTGGCAGTTGGCTGGCATTTTCTTCCGGTGCGGCAAATTGCTGTTGCCAGTGATGGGGACAAGACGCTTCTGGCTGCAGTCGTTGGTGATGGAAAGAGTGGGAAGATTGTCGTTTGGGAAAAAGTGTTGGGTGATGATGGAGCAGAGTTGAAGCTGCTTGGTCGCATGTCTGATCATCCCGTTCCACCGACCGCCGTTACTTTTGACTCTGAAGGGCGCCGAGTGGCATCGGGAGATTTTGCTGGAAATGTTCTGGTATGGAACACAGTAGAGGTATCTGCAAAGGGTGAAGAGCAGTTTCGGAATTCCATCGAAGTGGCGGTCAAGCAGACACTGAATGGTGGTCTGGGCAATGGCGCCACAAATCAACAGCCTGCGAAAAGAGTCGGAGTTGCTTTGCAGGATACTGCAGAGGACGAGGTGCGTCGGTTTGTTTCCTCTGAGCCCAGTGAGGACAGGTCCGTTGTACCGGCGAAGGCACATGGTGATGCGATTGAAACAATTCGCTTCAGTGATGATGGTGACTCACTTCTTACAGCTTCAGATGATTACACCGTCAAACTCTGGAATCTCGAACAACGCACGATTCGTCAGACTCTCAAGGGACATGGTGGATGGGTAGTGGGAGCATGCTTCATCGCAGGAAAAGATGATGCTGTTATTTCCGCATCGGACGATGCAACGGTACGAGTTTGGAATCCGAATACCTATGTGGGTGCATTCAAATCCCAGGTAACCAGTGCTGATCCGGATTCAATTCTGAAGCCCGCCGATGCGCGGGAGGAAATCTGGTCAGCGACTTTTGCACCGGGTGGGCAACAGATTGTGATTGCCCGTGGTGACCATAAGGCAGAGGTCATACGCATCGATGAAGGTTCGCTGGACTTTCGACAGGTATCAGAGCTTTCGCTGGAAGAAGGAACTGACTTTGTTGCCATGTCGATGCAGGTGGATCGAAAAAACGGCTTGCTGTATATCGGTAGCGGAGACGAAACGATACGTGTCTGGGACCTGCAGAGGGGTGTCCAGATTGGAACAGCTTCCAAAACAGGCCTGAATTCTTCATTTGCTGTTTCTCGTGATGGTCGCTGGATGTTGACTGGCTCCAGTGATCCAAAAATCCGTGGCGTTCTCTGGAGACTCGATCCCACTGGGAAATCATCACCAAAATTTGCTCACGGACTCATGGGAAAACAGGGTCAAGAGGGTGTGTCCACTTTTGCGATTGCTCCGGATTCGAAAACAATGTTTACCGGAGATGACTTCGGAATCGGGTTGCTGTGGGATTTGGAAACCGGCCAGCAGATCGGTGGACCAATTGTCAATGTTCGTGGATCGCGTATCAATGACGCGATATTTGGAAAGGATGGGAAAACGATTTACGTTGCAGCAGATAATGCTTTGGTAACGCAGATTGATTTGGATGCGCGGCAGGAAGTCAATCGGTTGCAACAGGTTGGATACGTGGTTGACCTGAAGATGAGTGAGGATCAACAGCATTTGCTGACAATATGTGAGTTGGCAAGCGAAGATTACATCAAGACGTTTGCGACTTTCTGGGATCTTGAAAAACGTTCCGGAAAGATTGTCGACATGACAGTGACACCGAGATCGCGTGATTCGGAGACGATAAGCCGTTCACGAATTACTTCGGCATGTTTTGATCCTGATGGCAAAGTCGTGCTGGTGAGTCGCACAGCCAATGAAAAAGAGAAATCTGAAATCCGCATCTGGAATTTAGAACAGCTGAAAAGTCCTGAAGGCTTCATGAAGGCTGAGCAAATGAAGCAAGTGGTGATGCAGTCCAGTCGGTCGAACGCTGGTGGAACTGTCTTCTTGATGCCCAGTGTTCGGGGTGATATCGAGAGTTTGGCACCTTTGGGAAGCGAACGCCTGCTCACCATGAACAACAACGGGGTTTTTCTATGGAATCTGAAGACGAAGCGGGAAGAAAGAAGTTTCCGGGCTCATGCTGAATTGACGGAAGCTGACTTTTCTTTTGACGCGAAGTATGTGGCCACAGCCAGTCGCTCCGTCAAAATCTGGGATGCCGAGTCTGGGCAGGCTCTTGCAAAAATCGAATCAGAACGCCCCATACGCACCGTGCAGTTTTCTCCCGTCAAAGTGGGAGCTGCTGGTTACATGTTTGCCACAGGTGGTGATGAGGGTGTCGTAAAGTTCTGGAGCTTTGATCCCGGAACGAATGAAGTCGCACCTTTCGCTGACGTTGCCAAAGAAGCGATTGAAGTGCAGCGTGAATCAACAACAAAGGTCATTCGTCGGGTCCGTTTCTCCAGAGACGGCAACCGTTTGTGGATCGTTGGGGACGATGGCTTGGCACGCTTGAGAGATTTACGTGACGCGACTGAAACCATCGAGCTTTCCGTGCCATCCGAAGAAAGTTTGAGATGTGCAGCTTTTTCAGAGGACGGTTCTTACCTTGTTGCGGGAAGTCGTGGAAAAAACGTGATGGTTTGGCAATTACCCGAGTCTGGTCGTGACTTGCGGTTGGTCGTCCTGAGCGGACATTCAGGTCAGGTGAATGATGTGGGTTTGATTGGTGACGATGCTGAGACACTGCGGGTCTTCTCGGCTTCGCAGGACGGTACGATTCGAGTGTGGGATCCGCGGTTTTCTGCATCTGCGACTGGTGAAGGAAGAGAGATCATTTCTCTTAGGCGTCACCAAAGTGACGTGACTGCATTGGATACCATCAAAGATGGAGAATTGCTCATGACTGCCGGCAGTGGCGGAGAAGTGATCTTATGGCCTGCAGATCCAGTAGCAGGAAACGTCGCGGAAAACCCGTGATGCTCGCAGGCCGGGAGTCTCTGCAACTGAGTTGGCGAAACACCAGCCAGTGGATTGGTGAGTGACGAGGTCAGTGGCTCAGGCGATCTGTAACTCAGGCAATTCCTGTTGCAACTGTCCATCCTGCATGCGATGACACCGATCGGCAGATTCAGCGATGGAATCATCATGGGTGATCATCAGGATTGTCAGTCCGTCGTCCTGATTCAGGTTCGTCAGGAGTTTCAGGATGTCGAGTCCAGTTTCGGTATCGAGATTGCCCGTGGGTTCGTCCGCCAAGAGAAGAGTCGGGTCGGTCATCAAAGCCCGAGCGATGGCAGCTCGTTGCATCTCTCCACCACTCATTTCCGTGGGTTTGTGAGTCGCTCGATGCAGTAGGCCAACTCGATCGAGCATTGCTTCGGCTCTACGTCTTGCTTCTTTTCGGTGCAGGAAAAAGTTCCATGCACTTTTTCCAATCATCGTTGGCGCAAGCACATTTTCAATTGCTGAGAGCTCTGGCAGAAGGTGATAGAACTGAAAGATGATGCCGATGTCGTGATTGCGATATCGATCTCTCCGTGAACGGGGAGCATTGTCGATGCGTTCTCCCTGAAAATGGATTTCTCCGCAGTCAGGTTGATCAAGCGTTGCCAGAAGATGCATCAATGTACTCTTGCCACTGCCACTTCTTCCCACAAGTGCTGTTACCAGTCCGCTGGTCACTTCAAAGTCAACACCCCGTAAAACGGGAACTTCAATGCGATCTTTGTGATAACTCTTGTGGATATTCCGGGCTTGCAGCACAGTTTCAGAATTCATTTTTCTGGCCATGTGGAAAAAATTTGGCGAAGTATCGTTGGCTTGGCGTCATTGCGTTTACTATTCAAAACGCAGGGCTTTAACAGGATGCATGCGTGCTGCTCTCAGGGCAGGAAGGACACTTGCTATGATCGCGATACCCACTGCGCCCGCCATGACCCAAACCAAAGTGAAGGGGTGAATGATGGTTGGGATTTCTGTGAAGTAATAAACGGTGGGATCAAAAACTTCCTGGCCGGTGACTTTTTCGATCAGTGAGGCAATTTCATTGATGTGATCCACGAATAGCAGGCCCCCAATCAGACCTGCACCACTTCCCACGAATCCCAGCAGCAGACCGTAGCTCAGGAAGATACTCATCACACCTCCACCCGAAGCTCCCAAGGCCTTGAGTGTTCCTATGTCGCGTGTTTTCTCCACGACAATCATGAAGAAGGTTGCCAGAATGCCAAAGCCTGCTACCGCGATGATCAGAAACAGAAGGATGTTGAGAATTGTTGTCTCCAGCCTGACTGCAGCGAGTAGCGGACCCTGCATGTCCCGCCAGGTCTGAATGTTGTACGCATAAACATTGGGAGGAAATCTGCGACGCAATGCGTCGCGAACTGCGTTGAGATCGGCGCCTTCTGCCAGTTTCAACTGAATGGTGGTTACGCTTCGGACCTCGGTTGCCGGGTCAATCATCCCACGGAATTCCTGCAATTGATCCAGTCTGCAGAAAGCAAAAGTACTGTCGTATTCACTCATGCCTGACTCGTACATGTCAACGACTGTGAATTTCTGGTTCACAACCTTGGCGTTGTCCGAAGCATTCGGAAACATCATCCGAACATCATCACCGGGGCGGCAGTAGTAGTGGTCCCGAACGTTATTGTTTTCATCACGCATGCGGGTACTGCAGGTCGAAATTCCCAGAATGATCCCGGGAAATTGCTCCACGGCAGGATCAAATTCAGATGCAGCGATCTCACTATTCTCGTTGAAAATCTGTGGTGGGCTGATCTGCATGCTTGGCCCGCCGACAGGCGGTCCCGGATTTTCAGGCGAAAGGCTATTTGCGGGTTTCCTTATCGCTTCAAGTCTCGCTTTTTCTTCGGCCAGTGCACGCTCGTAAGCAACGCGGGCCCGACGATACAACCATCCCGAACCGGGAAAGTCTTCGCGATCAGGAGCATAGCCATCCTCCCGGAGTTTGAAGTCGACTTGTGATTGGTTTTCAGGATGCAGAAGGTAGCGGCCAAAGTGACTGACATTGTCGTAGGTTTCAGGATCAAGCCCAACAAAATTTACATGACGAGTGATCAACTGACCGTTGAAATCTATTCCGAGCATTGCTGGGACATGAACGCTGGCAGAAGATCCGACGACATCATCGCCACACACGTTCATGATCTCTTCCAGATGACCATCGGGGTCAGGCATACCACCACTGGCGTGACATTCGATCAAAATGTCAGATGCCAATCCGTGCAGACGCTCATGCATCTCCGCGGAGAAGCCAGCCATCACGCTATTGACAACAATCAACGTCGCCACACCAAGTGTCACACTGATGATCGATGCGAGCGCAATGTAGCGAGTCCGCAAATAGCGAAAACAAAGCAGCCAGCGATACATATACCATTCCTTGGATTCAATCGATTGAAGCACATCCGTGTGCATCTTTCAGAACTTCCCGGGAGTCTAGGAAAGTCAGCAACCGGGCGTAAACGGCAATCACGGGCTGATTTGAGTGGATTTCGCAGCTCCACGGGCGATCAGTTTTCCACTGATACAGATCGGTGAAGGTATGGTTTATCCGGACGAATCTGCGTGCAATTGGCTTCTTTCCAACCACAAAAAGCTGTGTCTGTGAGTGGCTCGGCTCAGGATCCTGATCCCTCGGGACGCAGCAGGGGAAAGAGAATGACGTCGCGAATCGACTTTTTTCCCGTCAAGAGCATGACGAGACGGTCGATTCCAAGTCCTAAACCACCAGCCGGAGGCATGGCATACCGCAGGGCTCGGACAAAATCATGGTCCATCTTTGCCATCGAATCCTCTTCTTCCAGGCCCTCCAGTTGTGTTTTGAAGAGCTTTTCCTGCAAATCCGGATCGTTCAATTCCGTGTAAGCATTGGCCAACTCCATCCCAAGGATGAAAAGTTCAAAACGCTCTGCAATCGCAGGATTGTCTTGCTTTCGTTTGGTCAACGGGCAAATGCTAGCAGGGTAGTCAATCACAAAGATGGGACCGGTCAGGGTATCTTCCACTTTTTCTTCGAAGATCTCGTTGCGGATCACATCAGGGTGCTTTCCATCAGTTGTGATGTGAAGTGTTTTTGCATAATCGAGAACAGCTTGATCATCAGCTGGATTGACGCCCGTAGCCTCGTGAAACAAATCGGCATAGGAGGCTCGTTTGAATGGGGGGGTGAAATCAATCGTATTGCCGTCAAATTCTCGAATGTAGCCACCACCGATCGCATCGATGGCGTCGACAATCAACCTCTCGGTCAAGTCCATCATGGATCGGTAGTCACCGTATGCTTGATAGCATTCGAGCATGGTGAATTCGGGATTGTGTCGTGGACTGATACCTTCGTTGCGATAGACCCGTCCCACTTCGTATACACGCTCCATTCCGCCTACCATCAGGCGTTTGAGATGCAATTCAAGAGCAATCCGCATGGTGAGTGGCATATCGAGGGCGTTGTGATGGGTTGCAAAAGGACGCGCAGCGGCACCGCCCGCGACGGTGTGCAGGGTGGGACCCTCGACTTCACAAAAGCCATCTTGATCCAGTGTGTGGCGGATGGATTTCACAATCTTGGTTCGATCCAGGAAAGTCTGGATCACCCCGTCGTTGAATGCGAGGTCTGCATACCGCATCCGCTGTCGCAGATCAGTATTGGTAAGACCTGCATGCTTGTCAGGTGCTGGTTCAAGCATCTTGGCATGGAAGTAGAGACGGGATGCGAATACTGTCAGCTCACCAGTATTGGTCATTCCTAGTCGACCTTCTGCGGCAACGAGGTCACCCAAATCAAACAGTTTGGCTAGAGCGAAGCCATCATCACCAACTTGATTCTTGCCGATAAAAATCTGGATTTCACCGGTCCAGTCTCGCAGGGTGAGGAAAATCAACTTCCCCTTGTCCCGGGAAAGCATGATTCTTCCCGCGACTCGCACCGTTGGACCAGTCTGCTCTCCTGGACCATTGTCTGATTTCCATTGCCGAAAGTCGAACCCTTCGGTGGTCAGATCTGGCAGCGGGATGGCATTGCCATCCTCGCGAGTCCACTGTATTTCGGTTTGGCGATCGCGGCACTCGGAAACGAGAGAGCGGTCATCGAAGCGACTACCCCAAGGGTCGAGTCCCTGTTCTTCAATTTGACGCATTTTCTCACGTCGCGCGACCCGCGGATCTTTGGCGTCATTTTCGGTTGAATTCGGCAGTTCATTCATTGATTTTCAAGCAGGGGCGGAAGGCACCTGATGGAGGATTTGCTCCACTGTCGAGTCGTCAATCTGATATTTCTGAGTCGAGGAATGCAGCTGGGCGTGGGATTTCTGAACAGGATTGTCGGTTCGAACCACAGATTCCGCAACCATGAGCATTTCCACTTTGATTTCTGCAAGCACGCCCTGCTCTCCCCTGCCCTGCCCTTCTTCTTCGTAACTCCATCGCAGAGTGTTGATTGGGGGTGTTTTTGACGGAAATGGGCTTACTGAATCTCGTCCTGTTACGCATTTCCATAGTGAAAACGGCATCGACTGAGGTGGTTTGCTGTGTGGGGGCTCCCAGGCACGCTGAGTGATTGAACACTCGCGACCATTCCACGCTGGATGAAATACCGCAAGCAACTCTTGACCTGTGAAGTGCGTTTTTTGTAACACCGACCGAAATTCAATCCAATTACGAGGATCATGTTCCCATGTTCAAGAGACTGTTATTTGCTCTTTCGATCACTTTGCTTCCGTCGATCGCGATGGCCGATGAGATCGTCCGATACCAACTGACTGAGTGGAAAGCCAAGCATATTAATGATGCCAAGAAAGCAGAAACGATCGTAAAGACTCTGAAGAAGCTGGGCTGTGAGTTACAGCAAAACAAGCACAATGGTCACATCGATGTGAAGTACCGCTGCGTCAAATGGCATGAGATGAAACTCGACTCCCATGCTGATGCCCACAAGTGGGAAAAGTGGCTCAAGGAGTTCAACTTCAAGACAGAGCACAAGCATTGAGTTTGCCAATTCACACTCTGGCTCTTGTCAATGGCGCCGCACACCTTGCCACCAAACTGGCTGCTCGTGTAGGTGATGCAGTGGGCTTTGATGAGGTGCTTCATGAAGGTGCTTCTGTCGCGCCGGGAAAAGCCGAAGATAATGGCCAGACAGGTCAAGCAGATGGAGTCTCCACGGTAGATGACTTGATCGCCAATATCAGTCAGCGGATCAGAGCGTTGATGGAAGAGGCTGGCATGTCGGCAAATGGAGAATTGAAAATTCACCTCACTTCAGGAAGCAATCTGCTGGTTGAGGATCCACGCCCCGATCGTGCTGGAATCGAGGAATTGTTGAACCGAAATCCGGGCTTGAAGCAGGATTTTGAAACTCTTTCGAACTTGGCGGCAACAAATGAGTTTTCAATCGACTTGACGAGTCCCGTTCCGCCAGCCAACATGTCTGGTCCCGGAGGGTATCCGAATTGGTGAGGAGGTTGATTCGAAATCAATTGCCCCGCAAGGGGTTGCGGGTTCGAGTCCCGTGCCCTCCGCTTCTCTTGGAAAGCTCCTGAGCCCGTTGGGTTCAGGAGCTTTTTTATTTGATGCGGTTCCTACGCTAATCGCGGAGCGTTATCCCGTGATCAAGATCTCGTCCCTGCTCCGTAAGGAACAGTCTTGTCCTTGAAGCTTGCGTTTATTTCATCAAACTGTTTTGCTTGGCCTGATCGCTAATTAGCGAGTCCCTCAAACGCAGTGCTTGATTTTTATCGACACCTTCTGGGATTTTTT
>JAAXJB010000111.1:0-49791 GCA_012270065.1 Rubripirellula sp.
CATGTCTGTTGACAGACTTGATGCTGGCAACAGCGCATGCCTGTCCGTCACTGGCTTTCACCGCGTGGTTCAGTAGCACTGGCTTCTGGCTCACTGGCTTCTGGCTCACTGGCTTCTGGCTCAGCAGTTTCAGGGTTGTTGCCTTCAGGGTCTTCATTGGACTGCGTTGGCTCAGTCTCGGAATCGCTTTCCTCTGCATCGTCCGATGGTTCGGCTGTCTCTTCATCCGACTGGTTTGTTTGCTCCTCTTCGGCTTGTTCACTCGCTTCCTGGCTGGCATCGGAGCTCATGCCTGCATCACCATCCATACTATTCGACTCCGCATCAGCACGTGACATTTCAGCGAGGTCTTCCTCAGTGAGTTGAACCACGGTTGGTTTTCTGGAGTTTCCACCGCCTTGTTTCATGATTTCGTCGTAGTCTCCCGTTCCCGTTTCTTGGAACATGAGTTTTCCATCCATCTCTGTGTAAATGGCATAGAGGTCAAAGGTACGGATCGGCAAGCCTGACCTCCACTGGTAGATCTCGACGGTGTTGCCATCAGGATTCGTAAATGTTCTGGCAGGTTTTCTGCCAATCAGTTCCTGAACATCCGTATTCGTGAATACAGCATTGGGAGTCGCATTGATCTCGACATTTTTTGCCGCAATCGCTGAATAGGCTGCGTCCACAGCTGGTCTGGCCACCAAGCGGTCATAACCCATCGCGACAAGCGCTAGGGCAAGGATGCAAAGAAGAACGACCAGGCGGGCTGAGCTGCCTTTTTGGGCGTTTGGCTGGGAGGGATCAGCAGGTTGGTCAGCGCTGGTGTTTGATTCCGACATGAGCAATTCTTTGCATGAGGAGTGAGGAAATAGGCTGTGATATGTTGTGTTGGGTAGCTCAGGCTCGTTGGAACAGGTTGGCTGTCGATCAACGAAATTGAGCTAACGCCCGTTGCAGCCCATGATGATATCAACCTTTTTCGCGTCATTCATGCCGGATGTCCATGAGAATAAAAACATTCTTCAGACAGTGACATGCATGCACTCATGAGGGATCAATGCGCTGCGTTTGCCTTTCCCAAAACATCCCCGACTTTGTCGGTGGACGTCTTTCATTTGCGTCATGTGACCGTAGCGTTCAGTTGGTTTCCGGCTTGGGCAAGGTAAATGTGTGAGGGATCAACTTTTTGCCTCTGTTTTGTGGTGAATGCTTCTCGGTGGTGTTGGATGTGCGTTATATTGACGACGGACGTGAAAACCCAGATGTCTAGCCGGAATCGCTTTTGCGAGTTGGAATTTGCGGTTTGTTGAACCGTTGTGTCCAACAGCCTGCATGGCACGATGCGATGGTTTTTGTTCATCGAGTCAGGTGTTGTTCCAGAACAATTTGCGGGTACCGCTACACTTGCGCAGGCACTTTTCGGATGGTCATTGTCGATTTCTTTGATCCTGACTGTCGTTTGTAGGGCGTTTGTTCACCAGTTCACGTCCAACCACTTGTTCCGGAGCGACGCTCGAAAAAAATTGTGATTTGGCTGGGGCGTTTTCAATCGCCCGACTTTCGTGCAAATGATTTGGGTAATGGGAAAAAGGATTGTGAATACACCTTCTGTTGAACCGGTCATGAAAAGCCGATTTTTGCCTCGGTTCTCTTTTCGCTTTCTGTTTTTATTGACTTTCATCTGCGCTTTGGTGGGAGCAATTCTTCAGGCAGCGGGGGCCGGATATGCCATCGCCATCAGTGTGGTTGTATCGTTGTCCTATTTTCTCGTCTTTTTCGCATTGTGCATACTTCTGTTCCTGGTTTTGTGGTCGTTGTCATTCTTGCAAAGACATAAAGCAGACGAGCAGAATGCAGGCAGCCCATTTGCCGAAGGGCAACTGCCACCACAGATTTTGCCACCACGTAACCCTACCGCGTGAGATTCATATTTTGGGTGGTTTACCAGTACAACACCGCGCGCCGACAAGACGCGGCGCGGCGATAAGACACCGTGCTGCCGGTGCCGGAACCATTGCATGCCCGATCACAAGCGTAGCTGGGCATGTGGCAATTTCATTTCCCTGCTCGATCTTGTTGCGTTTCCGCGATGGAGGTAGATGTGTCCGTTTCCTGATGGTCGCCAGCTTGCTGCTGAGTGGCATGTTGCAGTGTCAATTGAGTGCCCAGGCAATTCCGGGTGGTGCCCGTCACTCGATTGCGTTTCCAAATCCACCGGGTCGCGCAGCAGCCGGATTCCTGACGTCGGTCAGGTTTTCCGATTTTTCAAGTTTCGGATACCAGCCAGTCGAAATTCTGTTCGAGGTCCCTGTTGCTACATCAGCTGATCTGCGTCTGGTTTATCGGGTGGTCAATCTCGCTGAAACTCAAACGCCGGACGATAATCGTTTGTCGGTGGACATTCCCATTCTTGTTCCTGAGGGAACGAAGAACGGCCGCTGGGTGCGATATTTGCCGAAGTGGATGTTGGGTAACGGCTATGAAGTCAGTGTGATTCGGGATGGTCAGCCGATTCCGGGCTATCGCGGCGTAACGGGTGACACGACTAAATACATGCAGTTGGGCAGGTATTTGGACTGGCGACAGCAGGCCGTTGGTGAATTGTCCACGAATCTTCTGTTGATCACGGATACCCCGCAGCTGAGTTCCGCTGACCGGCTTGCGTTGGCTGGTTTGAATTTGCCATGGCGTTTTGTGCTCGATGGACCTTGGGTGTCAGCGAGTGACGCTCTGAAAATGAGCTCATCAAGGACGAGGTATAATGTGCTACCCGTTACTGCACATGCCTGTGGTAACAAAGGTTTGCCTCATGACTGGCGTGGTTATGAACGCTGGGACCTGATCGTTTTGAGCAAGTCTGGCATCGAATCATTGAAAGGCCAGCAGTCTGAGTGGGATGCTCTGTACGGTTGGATCTTGTGTGGAGGAACGGTCGTTGTCTGGGATGCCGAATCACAGGCTGAGTTGGATGGACTGTTTGCGCAGCCCGGCAGGAAGCCCGGAAAACCGAGCAGGGACCAGATTCGGGGGCTGGGCATCGATGTGAGCGACATGTTTGTGCCTGGTCTGGAGTTCTCCCCGGGGCAGGATTCAGTTCAGTCACCGAACCCGAATCCACCCACGGCAAAGTCTCCAGCAAATTACCCCTCGGCAGGTCAGTCGCCAGACAAGTCGGCTCCAGGTTCTCCCCGTTTTTATTTTGTGTCACTGGGCGCAGGAAAGGCCATCTCCGTCGATGGTTTGCCAGGCACCTCCGCTGGCCAGAAAAATTTGCAGCCGCCCAAGGCAGTGAACCGAGATGACTTTGGTGATGAGTCACGGTGGAAATATTACACCAAGCTCATGAAAAGTGATTCGTCCTACGCGTTGAGGCGCGGTGCTGATCCTGTGCTGGGGAATGTGCAGTATTACAATTGGCTGGTTCCGGGCGTGGCGCAGCCACCGGTGTATGCTCTGGTTGGATTTTTGAGCGTTTTCATCGTTGTTGTGGGGCCCATCGCCTATCGGCGGACTTCGAAAAGTGGTCGTACCCACTTGATGTTTGTGATCGCACCCGCGTTGGCGTTGTTCACCACGGCCAGCATGTTTGCTTATGGAATCGTGGTAGATGGATTTTCAACCGTGGGACGCATGCGTCAGGTGACTTGGGTCGATGGAGCAACCGGGAACGCAGGCGAAAGGGTCCTCGAAACCTATTTTGCTCCCATCAGTCCCCGGGATGGTGTGAGCTTTCCCGGAGACGCTGAAGTTTTTTCCGTCGAACAGCCAGCGGAGAAGACATGGGAGTTTCGACATAATTCAGATGCTGCGCCGCGGGGCTCTGTGGTGGTCACGCCGGAGTTGCAACGTTTCAGTTCGAGTTTTTTACCCTCACGCGAACAGCGGCAATTCGTTTCTCACCGGCCGCGTTTCAACGTGGGGCGTTTGAACACGCGTCTTGACGGATCCGTGCAGCCGTCGTTGGTTGTTACCAACGAATTCAAGTTCCGGGTTCAAGATGCAGTGCTGCGAGATCATTCCGGGGCTTACTGGCGGATCCAGGACCTGGCACCGGGGTCGACCGGAACAGCTGACGCCATTGGGCCATCAACCGCGTCGAAACTGTTGGGGAGTTTTTACCTCGATCATCGGCCCGTTGCTTCGGGCGGCGTTTCTCCTTCGCTCAATCGTCGGGGGTACGGTATTCGAGACTTGAACTCCGAGCTGGCCAAATGGGTAGGAAGCGCTAACGCGAGAGAAGGTAGGTTTGAGGGTCAGCTTCGTGAACAGCTGCAGATGACGTCAAGTCTGCCAATGGGAGGGTTCACTGCAAAATGTGATTTGGAAATGGAGGTGCCTGCGGTCAAAGGAGCAATTTTGGAAGATAGTGTTCACTACGTCATGGGGACGCTGCCATGAGTCATGAGCAGACAGACGACAACGCCGGGGCGGTTTCGCCATCCGAAAGTCAGCAGGCTGCGTTCTCGATGCAGCAACATGCTCAGGGCCACGAGGATCATGAGCAGAGACGTGCTGTTCCGGCCGTGCACGGGCAGTCAGATGATTGCATCGAAATGCGACGCTTGCATCGTTTTTTTGGAACGACCAAAGCTGTCCAGGACATTTCCTTCAGTGTCAAGCGTGGGCATGTATTCGGCTACATTGGACCAAATGGCGCAGGGAAGACCACTTCCATGCGTATCATGGCTACTCTGGATCTGCCAAGTTATGGTGATGTTTTCATCGATGGTCTCTCTTGTGTGAATGATCCTGAGCTGGTGCGGAATCGTCTCGGATTCATGCCGGATGCATTCGGTACCTATCGGGATGTGAATTGCCGCGAGTACTTGGACTTTTTTGCCAGAGCCTACGGATTGGCTGGCGCCGAACGAACCCGTCGACTTGCCTGGGTGCTCGGTTTTACCGGGACCGAAGGAATGGCCAATAAACCGATTCGAGGTTTGAGCAAGGGCATGAAACAACGTCTTTGTCTTGGGCGTACTCTGATTCATGATCCCGCTGTTCTGATTCTTGATGAGCCTGCTGCCGGTTTGGATCCCCGCGCACGGATCGATCTGAGGCGGATGATTCGTGATCTGGCCAATCAGGGAAAGACAGTCCTGATCAGCAGCCATATTCTTACCGAATTGGCCGAGATGTGTGATTCGGTTGGGATCATTGAGCAAGGCAAGTTGCTCGCAACCGGTACGGTTGAGGAAATCGAGCAGCAGCAGGTCGCAACCAGTGAACTGACTCTGAGAATTCTGGATCGGGCTGAGCAAGCGTCGACTGTGCTGAAAGATCTGCCGCTGGTATCCAACTTGTTGTGTGACGGAGATCTGGTGCGATTTGAGTTTTCGGGCGACACCAGAGAGCAGGCTGAACTCCTCGCGATGCTCATTCGCAAGGATTTCGCCGTGGCCGAATGTACTGCACATCGCAAGAGTCTTGAGGATGTGTTTCTGCAGGTCACGGAGGGGTTGGTGCAATGATGTGTAACGCAAAGCTCAGTACACAGAACACGAGGCACGTCACTCCGGGGGCATTTCAGCCGGCCTTGGCAGGAAAGAGTGTGGCTTCTTGCGCCGTGCAGCTGTTTGGCTTGCTGCCAGGATGCAGGTCCGTTCACATCAAGGTCGCTCACAGTTCGTTGGCAGTGATGCAGGGTGTGGTGACTGAACCTTGCAGCACACAACTGGCACTGTTGGGTGAAGGAAGCATGAGTGCTTTCAAGAGGAGTGACTTGTGATGTCCAGTCTGGTGCCGTCAAAGAGTTCTGTCAGTTCGGATGAAGATACCGTTGCTCAGTCCCTGCGTGGTCGTGGCATGGAAAAACTGGATGACTGGTGCGGGAAATGGAGCGATGGTTGCAATCCCATTCTGATCAAGGAAACTCGCCAGGCGCTGAAGAGTCGCCAGTTCATCGTCACGTTTTCGCTGTTATTGTTTGTCGCTCTTTCGTGGACGATCATCGGCACTTTTTCGTTGATGCCGGCTATTTACACGACACCATCAGCACCTCCGATGATGTTGGGTTATTACTTTGTGTTGGCCTTGCCGATGCTCCTGGTCGTGCCGTTGGCAGCGTATCGGTCTCTGGAGTGTGAAATCGACGATGGGACTTTGGAACTGTTGTCGATCACTTCACTTTCACCGTGGCAGATCGTGTTGGGAAAGCTCGCCAGTGCGATGTTGCAAATGATGTTGTATTTTGTCGTGCTGTTCCCGTGCATCGCCTACGCTTACACCCTGAGGGGAGTTGATTTTCCGACAACCGTTGCCTTGCTGGTGATGTTGGTTTTCGCCGGTGCGATGATGACCGTGGTGGCTTTGTTTTTTGCTCCCATGTCGCGTTCGCGGACGGGGCGTGTGGCGATGCTGTTGGTGATCATCTTTCTGTTGTTCGTTGCGGAGTGGGTTCTGGGGCTATTTGCTTATGACTTGATTGAATACGGTTTTGATCTGTCGATTGGCTTTGATGAGGGCTGGGTTTTTGTGGCTGGTCTCGTTCTGGTGTGTCCAGCATTTGCTTATCTGCTTCTTACTTTAGCCGCGGCTCAATTGACGCCAGCCAGCGAGAATCGGTCCACTGGCATTCGCTGGGCTCTTCTTTTTCTTACGGCAACGAGTGCCGCGTGGGTTGCACTTGGCAGCAACAGCGAGGAGTTCTCCAGGGGCTTTGCGGAAGAGTTACTGTATATCGCTGGAGTAATTCTGGTCATTGTGTGGACTTTGGCTGGCAGTATGTTGGTTTCTGAGTCGGCTGTTGTGACACCGAGGGTGAGAAGGGATCTGCCTCAAAGTTTTCTGGCGCGGGCCACTCTTGGTTGGCTAACGCCGGGGCCGGCGACAGGTTTGGTGTTTTCCGTAATCAACATGGTCGTGCTGGCAAGCTTGGTAAGTTTCTTCATGTTTGCCACGGACCAATGGGGTGGCGGGTTTTCGCCGCGATCGAGTCGGATCTTGAACCAGTTCATCTTCGCACTGGTTGCCTACCAGACTTGTGGTCTGGTGCTTGTGTACTTTTTGATGCGACTTCTGCGTCGAAACAATAATCCTCGTGTGGAGGTAGGTGCCGCTGCTCTTGCCGTCGTGGGCGTGTTTTCTGCGCTGACACCTTTTGGAATTGAGCTTTACTCGAATGATTTTCGGCAGTTCCCTTACTCGAATTTGCAGGCGACCAACTGGGTTTGGACGCTTTACAGCATTTTGGATGGAGATGATCGTTCCGGCGTCGTCAGTTGTTTTGCTTTTCTGGGTGTCATTGGCGTAGTTTGGGTTTTGTACCTCAACCCTATGCTGGTTCGTCCCCTTCGCACTGCCACACCTGAGCGTGTGAAGCAGGAACTCGAAAAGGCAAAGCTGGCCCGCAAGAAAAGCAGGATCCGAAGTAGCCGTCAGGAGCTTGCCGACGACATTGAAAACGAATTCGGCTGACGCATTGCCAGTTTTTATGCGGGGAGTGTTTCAGGCATTGTTGTTTTGGTAGAGGTGGTGAACCAGGTGATATCGTGCAGGTCTCCGGTTTCTTGGGAAAGTAAGAGGTTTGGGGTGTTTCGTGGCGGGGTGGGCGTTCTTGCCGGGATGTTTAGAATGGAGCTTGCGGCATGAGAGGCATTCGGGTGTCTTCAAAGTTTCGTGCAGCGGATATACGGATCATTTCTCACAACACGGATTGATGCATCGCATGTCATCGGATTCACCATCGCCGGCTGACCGGCCTGACCCCAATGACGGGAATCCTGCTCTCAGGGCACGCGTTCCCGATCACGTTGCCGACGGCTGTTTTAGCACAGGGGCGATCGTGATGACCGGACCCAGTGAATATGTGGTCGACTTTTTGCAGACGATCGGTCGACCGCATCGCGTCGCACGTCGGGTGATCGTGCCGCACCCGGTCATGCCGCAGTTCATTGATGCGCTGAATACCAATCTGGATCTTTACAAATCCCGGTTTGGTGACCCCCCTGTGCCGCCACAAAACCAGAATCAGGCTCGGCGTCCCACACCACAGGAAATCTATGATGACTTGAAGCTGCCAGATGAAGTGCTCAGTGGTGTTTATGCCAACGGAGTGATGATTGGTCATGGTGCAAGTGAGTTTGGCCTCGACTTTCTCACCAGCTTTTTTCCTCAATCGGCTGTCAGTGCGCGGGTGTTTGTTTCTGCCGGACAAGTGCCCAGACTGTTGGAATCTTTGAAAAGTGCAGTCAGACAGCTCGAACAGCGTCAGCAGGCTGCTGCCTCAGGCGTGACTGCGACCATCGAGCCAGTGGGGGATCCACCTGTTCCGAAAGACCCGCCACCATCGGTCGGACCATTGCCAGACAATGCTTCTGATGGTCTGGATGGAGATTCACCTGGTGACGGATTGCCGCCAGCTGGTGAAGACGATTCTCCACCGGGTACGGAAGACCCACCCAAGAATCTCGATCTTTGATGTCTGATTAGTGATTGTCACGCCAGCCGCAGGTTGCGAATGAGCGAAACCAGTAGAATCCCATTGATGAATGGGTTGATGTCAACTTCGTTGCCGACGGACGAGGATCTTGTGCTGGCGAGTGGCTCACCCCGAAGAGCTGAATTACTCACTGCGGCCGGCTATCGGTTTCGTGTGATGGTCGCTGGTGATGAGGCTGAGTGTGGCATGTGTAGCCGTGAAACGGCACCCGAACTGGTTGCCCGCTATGCCTACAGGAAAGCGGCCGATGTTGTTTCACGAATTGACCAGGGGCTTGTGCTTGCCGCAGATACGGTGGCTTCCTGTGTCGGGCAGATTCTTGGGAAACCCCGCGACCAGGATCATGCAGAGGAAATTCTTCGCCTGCTCAGTGGGCGGAAGCATGACGTTTACACCGGAGTCTGTCTCTGGTCAGCCAGGCAGAACCGGTGTCTGGTCGATGTCGTCCGAACAGAATTGGAAATGCTGCCGTTAACAGATGACATGCTGGACGAGTACCTGGATTCCATGAAATGGGAGGGCAAAGCAGGGGCATTCGGGTATCAGGATGGCCATGATTGGCTCGTCGTCACCAACGGAAGTGAGAGCAACGTCGTTGGACTGCCAATGGAGCGTTTGACGGAATTACTGGAAAATTTCAACTCGATAGCCGAAACCGTTAATACAGGAAGTATCAGTTCACCCCGCAAATGTTGACTTTCGGGGCATTCATGGCGGTTTTGCCCAGTTCAGTATCGGTAGAGTACTCTCATGGTTAATTTCGAGCGTCGAGGTCTGTTCTTGATCTTGCTTGCATTCGGAATCTTTTTGCCAGCATTCGCACAGGAGCTTTCTGCGCAAAACTGGGCTGAAAAAATGTTCCAGAAGAAAAACCACGATTTTCGGATGGTCGGGCGCGGTACCAAGAGCGTGTATCACTTCGACTTCAGCAACTTGTACGAAGAGGATGTGCATGTTGCGGCGGTCAGGAGCAGTTGTGGTTGCACTACCCCGACAGTAAGTCAAAAAACACTGAAGACCCACGAAACGGCTTCGGTCAAGGCGACTTTCAACACCAGTAGTTTTGTCGGGCAGAAGTCAGCCACCATTACCGTGGTATTCGACCGACCTGCCTACGCGGAAGTTCAGCTGAAGGTAAGCGGTTATATCCGAACGGACATCACGTTTGATCCACCTGAGATCAACTACGGTGAGTTGGCGTCTGGGACGAGTCGAGAGCAGGAGGTCACGATCACCCATCGCGGTAACAGTAACTGGGAAATCACTGATGTGCGTAGTCATTGTCGGCATTTGGAAGTGCGTCTGGATCCGCCGCGGCGTTCTCCGGGGCAGGTGCAATATCGTATGTTGGTCAAAATTGACGATTCAATGGATGAGGGTGACATTCGCGAGCGTTTGACTCTGATCAGCAATGATCCACAGTTTCCTACGACTGAAATGGCGATTGCGGGCCGGGTGCGTCCTTCGGTGAGTGTTTCACCCGCTGCTGTCAGCCTAGGCACCACGTCACCCACTGGCAAGATTTCCCGTCGTCTGGTGGTTCGCGGTGAAGAGCCTTTTGAGATCATGGACGTTCAGTGCGTGGACCAGAGATTCCAGTTCAAGGTTCCGTCGGGCCGCAAAAAGGTGCACTTGATGACGGTTGAATTCGAGGGTGATGGCAGTGATGATCGCATCTCGCAGCAAATCCGCATCGTCACCAGTTTGCCTGGTCAGAAGTCGGCATCCTGTGTGGTTACGGGGACGGTCGCAGGCACTGCGAATTAACGTTCTGCTTGCCGGATGCGGGGCTCGCATGATCGACTCATGGAACTTCACCTCGTGACGGTTCGTGGACGCTGATCTGGTCACGCTTGAAATCACGCTGCAATCTTGGGATTTTCTTTCCTTCCATTTGCTGCTTTGGGGAAGTTTGGTGCCGCATCTTTGATGCGTTCGTGCCCTGAATTGTTGCCGGGGTTCTTTGATTGGGGTCGTCATGCTATCGCCGTTGCGCTAGACTCTCACGCATGGCGGGCGCATTCAAAATGTGCTTGCAGTGCATTGCCGCCTGTTCGGGTAATTCAACGCCTGAACACGGGCATGTGAACCTTTTTTACCGGTTACAGAGCTACCACGAGTCAGTGCCATGAGTGTCAACCCAATCGATCTTTCGTGCTACGGTCTGCACGCCGAAGACATCATTCATAACGCAACTCCAGCACGGCTCTATGAATTTGCGATCACGGATCATCATGCCGTAATCGCTGCTTCGGGAGCCTTGGCAACGAGAAGCGGAGACAAAACCGGACGAAGCCCCAAGGACAAGCGCATTGTTGATGATCCGGCCTCCTCGGATGATATCTGGTGGGGAGACGTGAATATCAGAATGACGGAGAGATCGTTCTTGATCAATCGTCAACGCGCTCTGGACTACCTCAATACACGGCCAAGGATTTTCGTATTTGACGGGTATGCTGGCTGGGATCCGAAGTACCAGATCAAAGTCCGGGTGATTGCCGAGAGTGCCTATCACGCATTGTTCATGCATAACATGCTGATACGGCCAACATCAGAGCAGTTGCAGGAATTTGGCGATCCCGATGTGGTGATTTTCAATGCCGGTTCATTCCCTGCAAATCCTTACACGGCGCAGATGACCAGCACGACGAGCATTGATTTGTCCATTGAAAATGGTGAGCTGGTCATTCTGGGAACGCAGTACGCCGGGGAAATGAAAAAGGGTGTATTCACGGTCATGAATTACCTGATGCCCAAGTTGAATGTACTGAGCATGCATTGCAGTGCCAACACGTCGGATGACGATGACGTCTCTCTGTTCTTTGGACTCTCAGGGACCGGGAAAACCACTCTGTCAGCCGACCCGCGTCGACAGTTGATCGGTGACGACGAGCACTGCTGGACCGATGACGGGGTCTTCAACATCGAGGGGGGGTGCTACGCGAAGGTGATCAACCTCAGCAAGGAAAGTGAGCCTGAGATTTTTGGCGCAATCCGGTATGGTTCGGTTCTGGAGAACGTTGTTTTTGATGAGGCAACACATGAGGTCAATTATGACGATGCTTCAATCACGGAAAACACGCGGGTCGCGTATCCGATTGAGTTCATCGAGAACGCAAAAGTCCCCTGTCTGGGCGCCCAACCCAGCAACATCATTTTCCTCACCTGCGATGCCTTTGGTGTTCTGCCCCCGGTTTCCAGACTGACGCCCGAGCAGGCGATGTATCATTTCATCAGTGGATACACCGCGAAGGTCGCTGGAACGGAAATGAATGTGACAGAGCCGACCGCAACCTTCAGCGCCTGTTTTGGCGCTGCGTTTCTGGTGTGGCATCCTGCCAAGTATGCCGAATTGCTGGCTGACCGGATTCGCAAACATGGAAGTCAGGTCTGGCTCGTCAATACCGGCTGGACCGGAGGAGGCTATGGGGCTGGCGAGAGAATGAGCCTTCAGCACACGAGGGCGATTATCGATGCCATTCACGATGGATCGTTGGCAACACGAAAAGGGCGTACAGACCAGTTGTTCGGCTTTGACGTGCCAGTGGAATGCAACGGCGTCCCTTCGGAAATACTTTGGCCCAGTGATGCATGGGGCGACAGTGAGGCATACGAAAGTAGCGCCCGGAGACTTGCTGATTTGTTCCAGCAGAACTTTCTGAAGTTTGAGGCAGGCGCAAGTGAGGCCATTCGCAAAGCTGGTCCAGCATTGGGTCGGGGTGATTGATCGACTCAGACGAACTGATCCTGACCGTTGCTGTATTTGTGGACTGGTTGAGGATGGGGATCATTGCGCTGACGAAGCAGGTGAATTGCCTGCCTTTTTTCTGTCAGAGTCGCTGCTCTGTGCGGACTGAAGATGCGTTGCCGATCGTTGAATGCTCCGCTGATCCAGGCTGTCTTTCGAAGTTCTGTGATCGCTGATCCTGATGCGAAAACAGTCAGCGCCAGTCATGAAAAGTGCCCGGTTCCAGCGGGGATTGGTCGGGCCGATGGGGAGAACAGCCCGGCATTTCCCAATCAGTCGTACGCGGTGATCTACACCCGCCCGGCGGAACCGCATGGATGAATCTGGTACATTGATGACAGGTGTTCAGAACGCGGCAGTGGCCGCCGTAGCCGGGTGAACACGGCGGTGTAATCATCGCTGAAGTCTTTCTCGATCTCGTACATGTATCATGTTCAAGAAATGTTATTCCAGACGTACTCTGGGCCGCGTGCTCGGTGGGGGCTTGGTCGTCTCGTTGGGAGGAATGGGTGATCAGGAGGGAAGATTCTCCAGCACCGCTCTTGGGCAGGAGGGCGGGTCGAACCCGCAGTCACAGATCGGACCAGTGGCTCGCGTGCATCAGACGAGGGTGATCAGCCGTCAGGATCACCACTACTGCGGCTGGCCAACTTTGACCCGACGTGCCGATGGGCAGCTTTGGGTGGTCTGGTCGGGAGGCAGAGAGCAACATGTCTGTCCCTTTGGTCGGGTTGATGCCATGCGATCCGATGACGATGGCAAAAACTGGACTTGGCCACGAACACTGCTTGATGGTGCGATTGACGATCGGGATGCGGGAATTCTTGAGACTGCCGATGGGACCCTGTTGGTGACCACCTTCACTTCTTTGGCCTATGTTGATTATCACCTGAAGAAAGCGATCAGGGAAAAGGGTACAAAGCAAGGTTGGCCGGACGACAGGCTGGACCGCTGGCTTGCGGCACATGACCGCCTGAATGAGAACCAGCGACAGCAGGAACTTGGTCAGTGGATGATACGTTCGACTGACGGTGGGGTTACCTGGTCGGAGCGATATTCCAGTATCGTCAATAGTCCGCATGGCCCTATCCAATTGGCAGATGGACGACAGTTGTATGCCGGAGTCAAAATATGGGACCCAGACCGTGGGGTAGGCGTTTGCCAATCCGAAGATGACGGTGCCAGTTGGACCTGGTTAGCGGCAATTCCCACACGTCCGGGCGATGATCCGAAGAGATACCATGAATTGCATGCGGTTGAGGCAGTTGATGGAACGATCATTGTTCAGATCCGCAATCATAACTCCGCCAACGATCGAGAGACTCTGCAGTGTGAATCGAAAGATGGGGGCAAGACGTGGTCGGTTCCTCGCTCCATTGGCGTTTGGGGGCTGCCTTCACACCTGCTCAGGCTGACGGACGGTCGTTTATTGATGAGCTATGGGTATCGCCGTAAACCTTTTGGCATCCAAGCTCGTATCAGTTCCGATTCCGGCAAGTCCTGGAGTGGTCCGCTGACAGTTGCAGCGGACGGTTCCAATGGAGACTTGGGGTATCCAAGCACGGTGGAGCTGAATGGCGGAAAACTGCTTACCGTCTGGTATGAACGATTGGATTCGTCGCCCCGAGCTGTATTGAGGCAGGCAGAGTGGAGTATTCAGTCGTGAATGGTATTTCAAATCGAAAACGGTTTGGTGAAATGTACGAGAGTGGATGGATCGTGCTTGCGGAACCTGAAGTGCGAAAGCGACTGGATGGTTTACAGAGCCGGCAGTGCTCCTGGAATCAGCTTTTGTTTTGCTGCTCTTTTCTGCAATCGTCGTCTGAGGCCAGAGCATGAAATTGATTTTGTCACTCTTCGTGACCTGTGGCTTGATCGCGGTCTGTTGCAAGTCAACCCGAGGTGAAGAACCTGCCCAGGCGTTCCTCGATGGGTTGCGAGCTCGTGGTTACCACGACACGGCTCTGGAGTATTTGAAAAGCCTTGAGTCCAGTCGCATGGTTCCAGCTGGAATGCGTGACGTTCTCGGGTATGAAACGGCATTGACACTGGTGATTGCATCTCGCTCTTCGGGCGAACTTGAAGAGAGATATGCGATGCTTGACAGGGCACAGAACCTGTTGCGCGAATTCATTGAAAAGCAGGGAAGCCATCCAAGGATGTATGCAGCTCGCAGTCAACTGGGAAACCTGATTGTCGAGCGGGCGCGGATCAAAGTCGAGGAAGCGAAATCCGGAAATGCCGAGGTTCTGAAAGCGGAGGCCAGAAAGCTCTATGACCAGGCATTTAAAGAATGTGGTTTGCTGGAAGCAGCGGTCACGAAAGAACTGGATTTGATTCCCAAGGTGCTCAACACGAGAGACCGTGAAGAAGCGAAGCTTGCAGAGAGACGCAAGCAGTTGCGGGCAGATAATCTGCAAACGGAACTGCTGGCAGCGGCTATTCGAGAGGAGGCAGCGGATACTGTTCCGGCTGGCTCGAAAGAGCAGACAGATTATCTTGTTGATGCTGCGGCTTTGTACGATGCGATCTACAAGAAGTACCGAAGCCGTCTGGCTGGGCTTTACGCCCGCATGTATCAGGGACGCTGTAACCATCGCCTTGGACGTACCAAGGATGCTCTCGGCTACTATGGTGAGCTTCTTGATCAACCCAGTGAACCGCAGGCTTTCTGGGAACTGAAGACCAGGACTTTGCGTTTGGCAATGGAGTCCTGGTTGGATCCACAGGAACGTAAGTACATGGAGGCGATCAAACAGGCGACAGCCTGGATTGACGCAGCACCTCGTAGCTCCCAGCGGTCGCCCGATATGTTGGCGATTCGTCTGAGTCTGGCCTTGGCCCTGCAGATGCGGGCGGAGGAATTTGAAAAACGCCAGTCGCCCGACGTTGCTACCATCCGTAGTTCGTACTCCGATGCGCTCGACAACGCGGAATTTGTTGCTGCCGAAGAAGGTGATCTTCAAGACAAGGCAGCGGAACTGGTGCTGTCTCTGGGGGGGCGAACCAAGGTGGATCCCGCGGCTCCGCCGGAAAACTTCGCTGCAGCACAGAAAAAGGGGAAGGAGTCGCTCGACCAGATGGGGCCGGCTGCACAGGAAATCGTCAAGCTGGAGAGATTGCTGGGACGATCAAGTCCGGCGGATCAACCTCGAGTGAAACAGCAGCTCAACGCAGCACGTGAGCGTCTGAACGAGTTTCAGGACAATGCACTTGCGTCCTACCGGCTCGCCATGCAGCTGGCAGATGACGACACACTCCCGAGCGAATTGAATCTTGTGCGTTACTTTGTCTGTTATTTGTATTTTGCAAAGAACCAGCTTCATGACGCGGCAGTGGTGGGTGATTTTGTTGCCCGGAGATTTCCTCAGAGCGCTGGGGCCAAACAGTGTGCCAAGATATCTCTGGCCTGCTATTTGAAACTGCTGGACTTGCAAGGCGAAGAACAGAACCAATTTGAAATCCAGCGTGTTGCAGATGCGACACGCTGGCTTGCAAATCAGTGGGCCAATACACCCGAGGCAGTCGAATCACTGTCAACGGTAGTCCCCGTGATGGTAAACGCTGGTGCTCTTGATTTGGCATGCGAATTCACGCAGGCATTGCCCGACGGTTCACGCGAACGGGCAATGGCCGACCTGATCACTGGCCAGGCATTGTGGGCTGAACAGTTGCGTGGACAGAACTCTGTTGCCAATTCGGGCAAAGCCGGGAACGTTGCGGTGGCGCCAGATACTGCGGTGGCGCCAGAGAATGCGGTGGAGCCGGAGCGGCCAGGTGGTAAACCTGATGCGGTGACTTTTTTGCTGTCCGGTTACGAGAATCTACCCGAGGACACGGTGGTCGATGCGTCAGTTGCTACTGCCATTCTTTCATTGGCGCAGGCATTGATGGCGAGCAGTGGAGTGCAGGCCAATGGTGCTGAAAAAGGCACGTTGCAAACAGGGAAAATTCTGGAGATCCTGGAAAATCCAACATTCGGGCCACTGGTTTTGATCGCCCAGGAAGATGAATCGGCTGCAAATCCGCTGTTTGTTCAAGAAGCATTGAGAACTGCTTTGCAGGCCTATGTTGCATCCATGGAAAGTGATCCCGTTGGCATGATGGAAAAAGCCAAGCAGACAATGACACGTTTGCGCGAGGCAGTCGGCACGGATGTTGTGGGCAAGAAGCGAATGTTGGCAATCTACGTTTCGCTGGCGCAGACAATGGAGGCCAAAGTGCTTCAGGCATCGCCCGAATCCAAGAAGCAAATGACGGGTGTCTTTGAGTCATTTTTGGGTGCTTTGAGTGCAGATGCATCTGACCCGGGAACACTCAACTGGGTCGCTGAAACATTTTCAAGTCTAGGTTCCGGACTGGACACTGGAGCACAAACCTTGAACGAGGATGCCAGGGTCTACTATGACAAGTCGATCAACGCTTTCCAGAACCTGCTCACCACAAGCGAATTGTCTCCTGCGTTGAAGACGCAGATCAGGGCAAGGTTGGCTGCTGTGAAAGCCAGGAAGCGGGATTTCGCAGGCGCGATGGCGGACATGGAGACGCTTCTGCGTGATAATCCGAAAGCCGTGAATTTGCAGGTGGAAGCTGCCAGAATTCTGCAGAGATGGGGAGCCAGGGATCCCAGCAAATTGTCTGAGGCCATCCGGGGCACAGGGACCGGAGAATCTGCCGTGGTGTGGGGATGGGGAAAGATCGCCAATGCGACCATGCCGCATCAGCAGTTTCGTGACACTTTCTTCGAGGCCAGGTATGAGATTGCGGTATGTCAGTTGGCACTGGCCCGCACGCTGCAAGCAGGATCACGACAGAAACAGTTGGAAGCAGCCAGAAAGACACTTGAGGTTACCAGCAAGTTGTACCCGGATCTCGGTGGTGAAATCTGGACAACGAAGTATCAGGAACTGATGCGAAGTGTTCAGTAAGTTGGTGTTCGATCCAGATGACTCTTTTTATTGCGGGAATGGGTTCATGACCATGAAGACAGTTTCATTGCTGACTCTCGGATTGTTTTCCGGATTGTTTTCTCTGGCAATCGGACAGGCGGCATTGGCAGAAGATGACCAGATCTTTCTGAATCAGGGTGCATCTCTGCGTGGAAAAATTGGTCAGGTCTCGCCGTCCCAGATCGAGATCATCGTTGGTGGAGAGAGTCGACAGTTGAAAACCAATGAAATTCGATTGATCAATTTCGCTGATGAACCGGATGAATTGAGGCAGGGGCGAGCCCGTGCCGTTGCTGGAAAATATGGTGCCGCTCTGAGTGACCTGAAAAAGGTCGATGCAGAAGCGATCAAACGTCCCCTGATCAAACTGGATTTGCAATTCTACCAAGCGTTATGCCAAGGCCGATCTTCTCTGGAATCAGGCTCAGGCAGATCGCAGGCAACGGAGGCCATGCTGGCATTTGTGAGAACAGCTGCCAACAGTCATCATTTTTTCGATGCTGCAGATTTATTGGGGGATCTTGCTGTTGCACAAGGCGACTATGAAAATGCTGTGAAGTATTACAGCGCAATTTCCAGCAAAGCACCCTGGGCTGATTATCGGATGCGAGCGTTGATGTCCGAAGCAGATGCGTTGGTGAAGCAACAGCGTTTTGCCGATGCCCAGCAGAAGTATGAGAGTGCAGCCACACAAGCCGCTGATACGCCTGAAACAAAACGACTGAAACTGATGGCAGCAGTCGGGCGAGGAAGATGTCTCGCCGAAACCAGTGCGGCGGCGGATGGCATCAAGGTCATCGAGCAGTTGATTCTCGAAAATGATGCCACGGATACAGAGCTTTTTGGACGGGCTTACAATGCCCTTGGCGATTGTCTGCAGGCAGCCGATCAGCCCAAGGAGGCGTTGATGGCCTATTTGCATGTTGATGTGCTGTTTTATGGTGAAGCGGACATACACGCTGAAGCTTTGTATCATCTCAGCAAACTTTGGCTCGAGGCCAAGAATCAGGATCGTGCTGCGGCCGCGAAAAATCTGTTGCAAAAGCGTTATGCTGGAAGCATGTGGGCTGGCAAACCGTGATTGATCTGAATTGCAATCGTGTACACGGTTTGCAAACCGGTATGGTTGACGTTCGTGAGTTCCATGCAGGCAGGCTCGACACAAGGTCAGACTGGAAGTGCTGCGTCATGCGCGGCTGATGATGAATTGAGTTGATTCTCAAGTGAGCCATGGACGAGGTGTCCGGCGGCAACGTTGGGGTGTCTGAATCACAGGTAGTGGGTTTTTCAATATGTTGAATCGTGTTTTTTTGGCGTGTTTCTGCTGTGTTCTTTTCTGTGTCAGCAAGTGCGTTGCAGCCGAAGAGGGACGCAAAGGTGAACAACTAACAGGGGAGGCGCGCACCAACGTTGTTTTGATTTTGATTGATGACTTGGGCTGGAGTGATTTGGGATGTTATGGCAGTAACTATTATCGAACGCCGAATATTGATGCGCTCGCAAAAGGTGGAATGAAATTCACAGATGGTTACGCTGCCTGCAATGTTTGCTCACCAACTCGCGCAGCCATTCTGAGCGGAAAATATCCAGCCCGCTTGTTGTTGACCCAGTGGTTGCCGTCAGGAAGGTGGAGTCCACAGAAGAACCGGATGCGCGAAGCGCGTTATCTTTCGAATTTACCTCTGGAAGAGGTGACGATTGCCGAAGCGATGCGAGAAGCGGGATATCGCACTGCATTCATGGGAAAATGGCATCTGGGTACCGAGACCTATTATTATCCAGAGCATCAGGGTTTTGATTTCAATGTAGCCGGGCGTGATTATGGAGCGCCCGGTAGCTATTTTTTCCCTTTTGAAGGTTCGTGGAAGATTCCCACGACCGGTAAGGTTCTGCGAAAGTCGAGCCCGCTCGGTGGAAAGGATGGTGATTACCTTGTTGATCGCCTGGCCGAGGAAGCGGAAAAGTTCATTCTCTCCAGCAGCAATGAACCTTTTTTCCTCATGCTCTCGCACTATGCAGTGCATTCGCCGCTCCAGGGAAAGCCCGGCAAAGTGGAGCGTTATGAAGAAACTCCTGAGCCGCAACGCCAGGGAAAACCTGCCTACGCAGCAATGGTCGAGAGTGTGGATGACAGTGTGGGACGGGTCATGGGAGCACTGCGGCAGTTGAAAATACTGGACAACACGCTGGTGATCTTTACAAGCGACAATGGTGGATTCGCAAAAGCAACGAATAATTCGCCACTGCGTGCTAACAAAGGATCAAATTATGAAGGCGGAATTCGTGTTCCTGTAATCATGCATTGGCCAGGGCATATTCCTTCCGGGAGTGTCTGCTCGGAGCCAGTGATCAGCAATGATTTCTATCCCA
Organism: Rubripirellula sp.; assembly: GCA_012270065.1. Classification (GTDB taxonomy): domain Bacteria; phylum Planctomycetota; class Planctomycetia; order Pirellulales; family Pirellulaceae; genus Rubripirellula. Next base: position 19,493 of record JAAXJB010000111.1, read on the forward strand.
CGATTCTGGAGGCTGCAGGCGTTGAGGCCAGGCCGTTTCAGCATATGGACGGCCTTAGTCTGTTGCCTCTTGCGAAAAATGATGGGGAGTTGAAACGGGATGCCCTTCATTGGCATTATCCGCACTACAACCAGCATCCTCAGAGTTTTCCCTCGGGGGTCATCCGTAAAGGTGACTGGAAGTTGATCGAGAATTACGAGACTGGGGAATTACAACTCTTCAATCTTGCGACTGACCTTGGTGAAACGACCAATCTGGTTCAGCAGAAACCGGATTTGGCGACCAGCTTGTTGGCTGACTTGAAGCGTTGGCGAGATTCTGTCGGAGCTGATCCCATGCTCCCAAATCCACAGTATCAAGGCCGCAGCAAGACGAAAAAGTGAGTGGCAGAATACTCATGGAACTATTGAAAAGACCACGCGAATTTTCCATTGAGAACGGTCACAACGGAATTTGTGGTGAGCTGTATTGCCAGGTCATGAACCGGAGCCAGTCTTGCCATCGTCTGTGGGATGGATGATGGATCTACTCATGCTGAGAGCCAAGCCATTGAGCCAGTTCTTTAAGGTCCTTGGCTTCCATCGAGAGCACAAGTTCCTGACGATGGATTCCGTGAATTGCGAGAATCTGGTCCGTAGAGAAGAACACTTCATCTCCCTGTTGGATTCCGTGCAATCTGCTCTCGTACAACGGGTTGTCGACACGTCCCGCAAAGAAATCGCCATCGCGTTCGGTGATTCGAACCCAGAAATCCTCACCCCAACCACGTGACGGCACGTTCTGCGTAGGGATAGGGACCAGAGAGGCTGGGTTCTCATGACGCAGGATGGGTTTGCTGGCTTCTCCCTGGCACGATTCACAGTAGCATTTCTCAGGAGAATCTTCGTGCACTGAAAAACGGGACGAGTCGATGCGAAGTTCTACAAACTGGTCGCTCGTGATGTGTCTTTTGATCACATCGGGGGGGATCAGGAAACTGTCGCTGTTTTCTGCATGCATGGCCACTCCATCGACAAAGTCATAGTCGTTGGGGAATTCCTGTTGGCGAAAACGGGATTCGAGCGATTCCTGACGTTTCATTCTGTTTCGCTGGTCGTGGGGGAAAAGTAAACGGCCAACCACACGGTTGGTTTGTCCGGTGTGGTCCATTCAACGCGGTGACGTTCGTGAGGGGATATTGTAATGTGGTCGCCCTTGCGGAGGTGCACGACTTTGTTTCCCGCCATGAACCGGATTCGAGCTTCGCCGCTCAACACAGTAACCCATTCAGCCTGAGGTTCGTCGTACCAGAAGCCTTCGTCACTACAGTGGCCATGAGAAACGATGCGTTCGATACGGACATTTCTGCCGCTTGCAATGACATCGATTAATTCGGTGTCCTTGTCTGAATTTTCAACCGGTAAGAAAAGGCTGGCGACATCCTGAGGTGCAGGATGGACGCCGTGTTTCATGGGTTCCCGGTTCATGAAGTTGGATCCGTCCATTGATACGTGTTCTGCTTCACAAATCCCTGAACCTCGATGCTGGAGTCGGCTCTGATTCGCACCAGTGAAAAACCACTGTTCTTGACGCCTTTGCCTTCGACCATTGCGACCAGTGTGCAATAATGGACACCGTTGATGTCTTTATAATCATTCTTGTGGCTGTGTCCTTGGAAAACGGCTTGAACCTTGCCGCTGGCTTCGAGGACCTGGCGTACTGAGGCTGCATTGCGAACTCCGTGGTTGTCTTCGGTATCGAGACGTTGATGTGCCAGGACGATGGTTGGGAGTTCGGTTTCGGAGAGGTCGCTTCGAAGCCATTCCAGTTCGTGCGGGGGCACATTGGCATCAGTCCATTTGAAGTTCTTCCGGGCGTAAGGTGTTCCATCGCTGCGAAAACATGAGTCCAGAACCACGAAGTGTGTCTTCCCGGTGTCAAACGAATAAAACGACTTGGCCTGCTGCACTTCGGCGAGAAACTCTTCTTTCTTCAGTGTGTCGACACAGTGATTTCCCAGCACATAGTGCCGTTGTTTTGCAAGTTTTGAGAACTCCCGGTTGATTGTCCTCAGATAACTGATTTCTGTTTCGACGGAGTCGGCGGCATCAATCAGATCCCCAAGTTCCACCATGAAATCAGGCTTGGCAGCCCGGATCTGTTCCGAGGCTTCTGCGAGTTTTGAAAGCGTGTCTCGATAATGTCGTGTGCCTGACGGTGGTTTGTCCGCGTAATGCAGATCTGTGATCATCGCAAAACGGGTCTGCTCAGCATTCTCGAACGTGGGGGCATTGCCGTACGCGCGAGGTGCAAGCATCAGTGTTGTGCCTGTCAGGAAAGCACGTCGTGACAAACACATTTGCCTTTTTTGATGGTACATGAGCAGCACCTTGGAGTAGAGAGTTGGCAGGGGAAAATTTCTTGCGTCACTGGTTTCAAGGTCGGAGCTGGGTTGTTCTGTCCACCGGAGAGAATATGCAACCCGGGACTCACCGGTTGCCCTCAGTCTAGTGTGTGTCTTCCGATCAGACATCTATCGAGACAAACACTTTTTGCCGGAATCCAAATTGCAACGGTTGGTTGTCGCTGGTACACGCCCGTGTCTTGAATGAGGTTCATTGATTTGTTAGCGGTTGCCCAGGAATGAGTCGGGGGGATTCTCGGGCCACTCCGAACGCATGACTGGCAAATGGAGCCATTTGGCTGGAAACGCATGATTCCCGTATTTTGATTCAGCGTTCACCCGGCCAGACTGGTGTGAGGTTGCTGCTAAATCACACGCTTTTGACTACAGTTTAGATTGTCGAATTGGCTCTTGAAAAGGACGCCTCGCAGTTTTGGCGGTTCGATTCGTGTTCACGGTAGTTCGTTGATATATGCTGCTGTTTGTAGATATGCGGTAATTCGAGTGGCTTCATGGTAATGGAGTCAACTGATTTCAAGCTTGTTCCCGTTATTTCATTTCAAGGTAGGTTGGTCGATGATTCGATTTTATGTGGTTTGTGCAGTTTTCAGTTCAGCCTGTTTTCTGGTTGGGCAGGCCATTGCGCAGGAGCAGGTCACGAAGAGGACGAAAAGTACCGACCGGGGATCCCTGTTGTTCAAGGATGACTTTGAGCGAACAGAGACTGATGACAGTAAAGAAGAGCTCGGTAATGGTTGGGCGACCAACAGCAAGAAGCGGGCGAAGGGTAACAAACAGGCCGACTTGAAAGACGGAGCAATGTGGATCAGGCGGCATCCTTCTGCAGACCATGCCGTTTCCGTGGTCAAGGATCTCGAGTTTCGTAACGCGCGAATCGAGATGCGGTTTAAAATTGGGGAAGGTGATGATCTGGGGGTCAATCTTGCAGACATGCAGGAAAAGTCGGTTCATGCGGGGCATCTTTGTGTAGCGCGAATTCGACTCAACCGGGTGGAAGTGACCGACTTGAAAACTGGACGGATGAAACTTGAGAATCGCGAGTTGAAACTGGCAGGAAAATTGGGGAGTGATCAAAAGAAGGCGTTGAACATGAAGACAAAATACTTCAAGGTCAGTCTCAAACCGGATGTGTGGCACCAACTGGTGATTGAAGTTCGAGGTGATTCAATGAGTGTCGATATCGATGGACAGGATGTTGGCGAGTTTCAGTCTCCCGGTATTGCACACCCGACGAAGAGGCGTTTGCGGCTTTCTGTCGCCAAGACTGCGGTCGTTGATGACCTGCTGGTTTTTGGGAACCCCTGAGATTCGAGGGTTTGTCAGGTTCATGTTTGCGTCGATACCAGATGGCTTTTATCAATCAGGGAAATATTCGTGCTAGGAAAAAATCATTTGCAACGTCTCACATGTTTGTGGTTTGGGCTGTTGATAATGAACTGGAATGTGAGCCTCACGCACGCTGACTGGCCGCAAGCATCGGGACCGGACGGCAACTTTCAGATTGCTGGAGAAGCGGTCACGGAGTTCAGTGTGTCCCTCGGGAAAAACGTCAAGTGGAAAGCTCCATTGCCAAGTACCGGGCAAGGAGGTGTCGTTGTCGTTGGCGACCGGATTTTTGTCACATCGCATGAAGAAGTCCACGCGGATACGGAGCTTGGTTCTGGGATCCTTGGGCTCTGCTTTGACGCCAGCAATGGTGATGAGCTATGGAGAAGGACGATACCCGGTGTTCGTGAGACGGACCTGTCCAGTCTTTTCAGTGACAATACAGCCGCAACACCAGTCGCAGATCAGCGCAATGTTGTGTTTGTCAATGTCGGAGGTAGCGTGCAGGGGTTTGATCACAGCGGCGAATTGAAATGGTCGCAGCGGTGGACACCATTCGGAAGGCATCACGCGAGGCAACATGAACCGTTCATTCTGGGTGATTCGGTGATCATCAGCCGGGTCAATCTTGATGATCTGCCGCTGGTAGTCACCACCAAGCCGGGAGCCGCCAAGCTTGGGCGTGGTGTTGAATACTGGAATCGCCTTCAAGCACGCGACCTCGGCACTGGGGAGCTGAAGTGGATTGGTGCCGCCGGTAGCTCGGTCCATTCGACTTCGATGAGTGGCCGTTTCGCCGATGGCAACGTCGGGATCGTGACGGGGCGAGGTGGGGGGCATCAGCCACCGGAGGAGCCATATGGACTGTCAATGTTGAATGGGGCTGATGGGACAATCCGGTGGGAACGGTCAATTCCGCGTTATGCAGCTCACCAGAACGCTGTCTGGAATAGCGACTGTGTTACCGCCTTTGCCGGGGATGAACATTTGACGCTGGATGCCTCGACTGGGAAAACAATCCAGAAGGTTTCGTTGCGACAGGATGTCTTTGTGACCAGGCAGGTCGATGGCGATTATGAAACGCAGCGCGTCAAACAGCTGGCCAGATTCCGGAAGCCTTTGACGTATCAATCCAATGTGCTTGTCGGAGACTATCACTATTTCCGTGCTCATCAGGACTATCTTGTCGGTCGAGTTCACATCCCCAGCGGAAAAGTTGAATACCTGCAGGTGCCCGTGCAAGTGAATCGTAACCCGGGTGAAAATGAAGTCGTGTCATGGGACGATCCAGTCGAAAATGACATGAAGAATGTAGATGGATTCCGCGTCACACGGGATCGGCGTAATGCGGGGGACGGCTGGGGACATGTGTCAGCAGCAAGCCCCATTGTGGTAGGCGATTACCTCTACATGCCAACAATGTTAGGTATTGTCTATGTCTTGAAATGGCAGGCTGAACGACTGGATGGTAACGCGCTGGTTTCAGTTTCCGATCTCGGCCCACTTGGTCAGACATGGTCGCTGTCAAGTCTTTCATTCGCCGATGGATACCTTTACGCGAGAACCCTCAAGCACCTGATCTGCATTGGTCCAAATAGCAATTAGCCTGTTGATTCAGGCTTGATGTCATATTTCATGAATGACCTTTTGTGGCCATGCATGAAAGTAAACGCGGTAGCTGCCGACGCTGAACAGGTGGCACGCGAGTAACGGTATATCGCCCTCGGTGCATTTGAACCACTGTGTTTCAAGCCTGAATATCTCGCGGATGCCCGGGCTAGTTCGAGAAGACTGCCAGATCGAAACCGATGTACATGATGCCGAGATCGACCAGGAGGTGGCTCACCCAGGGGCCGTAGAGCGTTTTGTAACGGTCGTAAAGCCAAGCCCATAAGCCGCCGCCCACTGCGACACACAGTGAAAAAAAGAGGGTTACTTCCCAGCCCTTGTCGAGAAACTGGTGAATTACGATCACGTGGTGGGACATGAACCCCAGGCTTGAAATCACCATCGCAGTCTTGAGTCCGGTGATTCGTTTGGTCTGACCAAACACAAACCACCGCCAGTAATACTCTTCCAATAACGAATGGGGTACCGCCAGAAAGAGAGCGAAGGCAATGTAGAGTGCTGGAGTCGTTAAACCCATTTCGCTTACCTTCGCCGTGATCAGTGCAGGAGCATTGGCGAGATAGGCACTGTCTTTGAGGAAACCATAATAGGCCAGCAGCCCCGTTGCTACGATTCCCATGCCCATCAGTAAGCCTGCATTGATGCTTTTCCAGTTTGGACGCAGAATGCGGATGCGATGGCGTTGAACAGCCAGTACCCACAGCAGCGGAAAAGAGAACTGCAGAACTTTGCTGCCAAAGTAAACGACCTGCATCAACTCGCTTCCCGACAGGAAAACAAAGTACAGCAGGGTTGCCGCGGTTGGCAGGATCATTGCAAAACAGATCGCCGCGATGTGTGCGGTTCTCGACGTTTCCAGCGGTCGTGTTTGCTGTTCGCAAGACTCGTTGTCATGCTTGCGCAAGTCGATATTTTTGTCTGTTTTATCCACGACATGCTCGTTTCATGGCAGGTCACCGAAAGACTCGGGCTTGAAAAAAGTGAATGTATTGCTGCTGACCAGAGCCTGTCAAAGTGGCATGGCCACGCTGTTCATTCACTTTTCGTACGTCTTTCGGCAAGATATGCCTGATCGGCACTGCTGAGAATACTGATGTCCACAACTACCGTTTCACCATCGTCTTTCATCAATTGGACTTTACCAGCCTTTTGACGCAGGTATCGGGCTCTCGTTTTAAAATCGCCCTTCTGGGTTGCCCAGGTGCGAAAAGTCGATGTTGTGGGCGTCTCTGGGGGGACGTCTGGAGACGGTGTGCTCAGGATTTTCGCATCCGGCGATACCAGTGCCAGTTCAGTTCGAGCCAATTTGTCCGCTTCTGTGTTGGGGAAACGGCGAATGACACTCGTGTAGATGCTCTCTGCACGATTGCGTATTCTCGGTGACAGCGAGGCTGCGACGAGGCGCGCTTTCACAACTGCTTCTGCCTGTTCGGACAGGTCGGCATATTCAGGCTGCTTGTTGATTTCGCGCGCGATGCTTGATGCTGAACTTTTCCACTGGGGGTATAGCTTTGAAATGGCCTCTCCCTCATGGATCGTGAGCAGTGGTTCGAACGCGGGTTCTGAGTTTGAATCCAGCAATTTGGATTTGGCCGCCGTCAGGCCCGTTTCAGTTTTCTGTTTTAATTCAGTGTAAATCTCTTTTGATCTGATGGCTGGCGTGGCATAGCTGCCAAGATTATCCAGGGGGCCGAGCTTTCCTGCTTCCGCCAGCACCACTCCTGTTTTCAGCAGGTTGCCGGACTGCAATGCGAGTTCTGCGGCGCGGACTGTTTTTTGAAGGAAGTCTGCTTCCTGGTTGGTGAACGCCCTGCCGGATCGTTTCAGGCTGGCAAGCAGCATTGTTGGCAGGTCATCACCTCGCAAAGCTCCTGCGCCACCATAGATCTGTTCCCCGTCAGCACGGACCACATAGAGCTGTGGAATTCCGTTTCCCGTCATTGGGTATTTTCTGGACCATTGTGCCCAGTCGGGGTTGTTGTCGGTTGTGATTTTCAGCGGAACAAACTGTCCCGCGAACGCTGACAGAGATCGATCATTCTGCAGTCGATCGAGCAACGCTACGCAAGGCGGTCAGGTCTCCTGACCTGCCATCACAAAGATCGGACGACCCGTCGTGGATGAAATCTCCAATGCCTTTTCCACTGAGGTCTGCTTGGTTTGCCCCGATAGGATTCCGGACGGCAGGCTGAGAGCTGTCAGGAAGTAAACGGTTGATTTCAGAACTGAATTCACGGTTGGACCTTCGCAAGAGTTGAATTGAAAATGCCGGCTTGCAACGCTCATTCAATCAATGAACAGAATTGGCTTGGGAGCTTGGCTCGGGACACTGTCCTGCGACGCTGGGAATTTCTGTAATCGTGTCGAATTGAACGCCAGTCCAATTCGCTTGTTCCGAATCACTCATGCGGAAGCAGCTACGTCAAAAATTCAGCTAGCGCCGTTCTCCTCATTCTAGCCAACCCGGGCAACGGTTGTAGTTCGAATCGTCATGAATCCGGGATTGCATCGATTGTTTTGATGTTTGATTCCCTAAAACTGATACGTGGCTGCCATCAGGCCATGTTTGGGCGACATCGACGCTGTCTGGTCACTTCAGCTTTTGCCAAAGTTGTTCAAATTCCGAGTCAAAACGTTGGACCAGATGGCGATCGGCTGTCACGATGAAATTCTCTTCATTATTCCGCGCAGCCGAGCGTGTCCAGTTGTAACTGCCGGTTAACAGTGTCTTGTTGTCAAAGATCGCGAATTTATGATGCATGTGGTAGTCGGTTCGATCGCAGCGGACGGGGATTCCTGCACGTTCAAGCTGATAAATGTCTGATCCTAAGTCGTTTGATTTGTCATTGTCGGAGATGATCCGGACCAGAATGCCGCGCTGGTGGGCGTCGAGAATTGCGTCTTTGATCCGATCGTCAGTGATCGTGAACACACAGACGTCCGCTCTCGAACGCGCGGTTTGGAACAGGCGGATGATCTTGTTCGTACAGTTGTCAGTCGGGCTGAAGAAGGCTTCCGGTTTGGAATCAGCGGATGGATCCGGTCTCTCGTTGAGTAACTTGGTGGCTTCTTCCAGCCAGTCGAGGATCGCCTGTGCTTCCGGATCACGGATCTGTTCACGTGCAAGTTCAAACGGTAAGGTACGCGCGAAGGATAAATCGTGATCAGATTTGACATGCTGTTTGATCACCTGTGCCAACGCACGTTTTTCACCCCGCGACATGCGGTGGTCTTCGAGCGTGATTTTCAACGCGTCCCGGATTTTCGAATCGACCATCAATTTGCCTTGTACGAGAACTGGATCAATCGTGGAATTCTTCTACTGGATCATGTCCTGGCGAAGCCAACCCTGCTGGACATAATGCAGGAAGGTTCGCAGTGAAGAGCGAACAGCGGTGTCCAAGTCGGTGTGCGGAGCGTCAGGGAATGCGTTTTGGAAGTTGCTGTAATCCAGATCGCAGATGAACGGCACTTCCTGATTTCCGAAGGTGATGTCGCACTGTGAATTGATACCGAGTGCTTCGGCTGCTTCATTGATGGCTTGAACGAAGCGTGACGTATTGACGGTATGGCTGGGAAGTGTGAACTCTGCGTATCCTGAAAACGCATCACGAATCGCATGACCAAATGCGGCGCCCACGTCAGGTGCGTACAGGTAATCCTGACGATTGCAGAACGGAATCTCGTAGGCCATGCCCAATGCGACAGATTTCAACGCTGTGGTTGGTGTTGATGTCAGACCCGCATCTCTTCCGGGGCCAAAGAGGACACCCGGGCGGACACTGATCGCATCAATCCCGGTTTCTTCGTGGAAGATGCGAGTGATGTTCTCTCCCGCAAGTTTCCATGCACCATAGACGTTCACGGGGTGAGGCTTGGCGTTCAATGGAACCCGGGATTCAGGATAAAAATCCCGTGGGCCGTATACTGCGATGGAACTGGCGAAGATGAATCTTTGAATCTGCGTTCGGTGGCATTTGATCGCTTCAATCAGATTTTGCGTACCACCCAGATTGATCTGCATACCAAGGTCTCGATGCTGGTTGCAGTCAGGAGTTTGCAGTGCTGCCAAATGGATCACATGCGTGATTGCCTCCTTTTCAATCGTGTCTGCAAGTAGCGTCTGGTTGGTGACATCAATCGATATCGCCTTCAGCCGTGTTCGCGGTGAGTCATGGAAAACCCGCTCAATGCGTTCGGCGTTGACGTTGCGCCCACAAATCACGATGCGACTGTTCGTGTTGTCCAGCAGCCATTTTGTTGTCTCAGCGCCTATGCATCCGAGCCCACCAGTCACAAGAAAACAATCCGTTGTAGTCACTTGTCTGCTCCCTCTTGTTTCTCTGTCTCCTGTTTCTCAGTGATCAGTGGTGCCGTGTTGGTTTCATCAGCAAGACCGGGCGGGAGTTCCATGATGCGTATTTTCCGGAAATGAATCTCTTTCCCCTCCGATTCCAGACAGATGTAGCCTTTTTTATAGGAGGCATCACGGATGCCGTTGACAAATTTTCCATTGACTGACAGCTTGACCATGCCGTCGACAGCCACAAAAACATAGCGATTCCATTGGCCAACCCCTTTGCAGCGGTTTTCCAGTGACTTACTGCGTACGCCTCGTGGGTTGTCAGGAATCGCGGTCATGCCGCCGGCTCCGAACAGCTCGCCATGCACGTAAGCAATCGGTGGCAGTGTGCCATCCTTGCGTTTGTGCTGATTGACCCAGTCAAGTTCGAGCATCTGGACTTCCATGCCGCGTGGCAAGCGATTGCCCTCGGGTTTGGCATCTGACCATAAAAACATGCCGGAATTGCCTCCCGGTTCCATGTGACGCCACTCGACTTCGATGATGAAATTTTCATACTGACGATCGGTTCGCATGACGCCAATCGGCTGCCCAGTGCAGATCAAAAGACCGTCTTTCACTGACCAGGTTTCCGGGGAGGTATTGACGTCGATCCAGCCTGACAGGTCTTTGCCGTTGAAAAGGTCTCGGAATTCCATGTCTTGCGTCTGTGCCTTTGCTGCCTCGGCAGACAAAGCGAGTAACACCATGCAGAGAATCGGAACCCGATAGGAACAGACGCGGAGATCGCGGGGCGAAATGGAAAACAAGGCCAACTCCATCTTGGGAAAAACGAATCAGGGAGGACGGGAGTAGAAGGGAGTACAGGAACAATTGATACGAAAGTACTGCAGCAAAGCAGAACGATTCAATTCAGTTTGTCAAACCGGCTGGATCCCACCGGTCAGGTCAGCTGGTTTTAATCTCGAAGCCTTTTCTCGCCTCGCGGGCTATGAAACTCTGGGCAACGGGGTCATCGATAACAGTTTCGTTCTTGGGGTTCCAGCGAATGGGGCGACCCAGTCTTGCTGCGATGCCTGCCAAATGGCAGGTTGAAAGAGCGCGATGATGGCTGAAAACATCCGAAACCGGCTCCCTTTTTGCGACGACCGATTCAAAGAAGTTGCGAAAGTGGTCCGTGGGTTCCTGCCCTTTGTAGACATCGCGAAGCGCGTTCCCGGGTAGCGGATTCCTGGTCAGATCTTCGACGGGCTGTCCCGTCAGGCGACCACGGTTGACGAAGATCCGTCCCTTGGTTCCTTCGAAGAGAATCCCATTGCCCTGATCGTGCCGGATTTCAAGTTCCTGACCGTCTTCGAACTTTGATCGAATCAGGAATGCAGTTGCCGTGTTGAATCTTGTGGGATCGACCGGCATCCCATCGCGGAATTCCACCGGGTGCTTCACCATCACGGGGTTCACCTCTATCGGGCCGGTTGCTGTCTTTCCCATCCCCCACGTTGCGATGTCGACGTGATGAGCACCCCAGTCTGTCAGTTTTCCGCCCGAGTATTCGTACCACCAGCGGAATTCATAATGACACCGCGACCAACTCTTGGTCTCGCCGTGGTTGCCTGCCAGATAGTGGTAGTCAGCCTGGGGAGCCGGACCCAGCCACTGGTTCCAGTCAAGTTCTGACGGAGGTGCAACGCTGGGTAGCTGGGGACTGGTTGGTGAGCCACCAATGCTGCAGGTCGCTTTTTTAATTTCGCCGAGACGACCAGCGCGAATCAATGCGATCGCTTGCAGGAACTGCCGGCCACTGCGTTGCTGTGTGCCCACTTGAACGACACGGCCGGTGCGTTTGCAAACCTCGCACATCTGACGTCCCTCTTCAATCGTCAGCGTCATCGGTTTTTCACAGTAAACATCTTTGCCTGCCAACATTGCTTCGATGGCTACCTTGGCATGCCAGTGGTCCGGCGTTGATATGTGAACGATGTCGATGGAGTCATCGTCGAGTACTTTGCGGTAGTCCAGCATGGTGGCAGGTGCCGAGCCGGTCCAGCCTTTCACGATTTTTCCCGCTGATTCACGACGCCGTGAGTCAACATCGCAGATCGCTACATAGTCTCCGAATTGGCGCATTTGGGGTGCTGACCCGTAGTCTGCATCGATCCCGGTTGCTCGGATGTACCAACGACTCCCTGCCCCGACGACTCCAATGCGAGGACGCGAATTCGGGCTGATAAAACCGTGGGCCCTGGGATGACGGGAGAGCAGAAAGGTGGCACCTGCAAAAGAGAGTGTGCTGCGGAGCGCGTCGCGGCGGGAAATCATTCGGAATCCGGGATGTTGAGAACGGGATGTTGAGAAATGGAGACTTTTGAACACACTAGAGTTTAAGCGATTTGCGCGGGCTTGGCCGCTGTCCCAAAAAACATCTCACTCTTCTGTTTGAGCATCTCTCAATACCGCATTCGGGTATGTATCGCCCTTGCCAGAAATCATGCTGACGGAACTGGGAAGCTGTGGAGCGATGCGTTCCAGTCATCTGCAGTACCAGTCACCTGCAGTCCCAGTCAGGCCTTGTGCAACCGAACAACGACTGATCGTTGAACTCCCCAAGCGTTTCGGATTCGATACCAATGTCATTCGCGGAACAAAGCAGGGGTGGAATCGTGAAAACCTTTCACAACATCCCGTTTCCAGATCTTGAAATCGAAGCCTTTGCGTGCTGTTTCGGAACATCGGATCAGGACGAAAGAAGTTCATTTCATCGACTCTGAAAAAACGATCTGCCGCCAAATGATGGCAATCAGCCGTGAATCAGGCATATCAGCCGATGACCGCAGATGTCGAAAACTGATCAGGTTTTTAAACGATCAATACGCAACTGGTTCTCCTGCCGGTGTCGGTTTGGTTTTGCCGGTCTGCCACCAGATCTCCCCTTCCTGAGGCAGAAATGCCTGAATCAACGAAGTGGCTTGGAATCACCCCTCTTTGAAGGGGTGTGAGGGGGTTGGTTCACGTTTGGCAAAAAAGGGTAATTGGGAGGTTTGTGCTTGTTGTATCGATTATTCGATTTACTCTCGAAGACTGGAAAGCAGGTGTGAGGTGCATCGCCAGCCGATCAGGAGGCAAGTTGAGCGGGATCGAGGCAACGCATCGCAGATCAACGTTGCCTCTTGTATTGATGGGAACACTTAGCAAGTGATCGTAAGAAACCCCGCCTTGGAACTTCAGGTACCCATTGGCAAGCGTCAGTATCCTTCGATGGAGCCGAAGGTTCTCGTCGCCACGCGTCGGCATCCGAGGTGGAAACGCTTCATGGACGTGATTTTGACTTTGCTTCTCTTGCCATTGCTCACGCCACTGATGGTTTTGATTGCGGTCTACATCCGAAGCGTGTCGCCGGGGCCAAGTCTGTTCGTGCAATCACGTGTCGGTCATGGAGGCCATGTTTTTTGGATCTACAAGTTTCGCACCATGCATGTGAGTTGGTCTTCCAGAGATGAGAAGCATCGCCGCTATGTCGCGGACCGTGCCTTGTCAGACGGCCCTATTCTCAAACCCTGGTATCGGAACGAATTGATTCCCGGAGGCCGTTTGCTGAGAAAGTTGTCGCTGGACGAGTTACCACAGTTGTTCAACGTACTGCGGGGGAACATGAGCCTTGTCGGACCCAGACCGGATTTGTTGCAACTGGAAGACTACAGCCCACACCAGGCGCGACGTTTCGAAGTCATGCCTGGAATGACTGGGCTTTGGCAGGTGAGTGGAAAAAACAGTCTCAGTTTTGATCAGATGATCGCTCTCGACCTCGATTACATCGATCGCATGTCAGTCTGGATGGATCTGGTCATCCTCTTTCGGACAATTGGTTTTCTGATCAATTCGCGCAACGAATAGTCGACCTGCTGTGGGACTGACCGGCGGACTTGATGTCAGTGCAGTGATTCCCAGAGTCACGAACTGATGCGCCGTGAAATGATTTGTCACGGTGGTTTGCCTGATGTGCTGCCCTGTTCGCGAAATAAATTTTCGAAAAACGGCATTTTTTTGGTGCTAAAAACCAGAGGCGAAAAATCTTGCCTATCTTTCCCTGCTTCTCATTCGATGAGTTTTGGGTCTATCCTATCTGCCCGTGATTCGCCGTTTGACCTGGCTTGTGCATTCTTTTCATTTGTGTCGTTGGCTTATGCTTTGTTGTTTAGGTCAATCGTCGATGGAGATCGGTTTTTACGATGTTCTGAGAGATTTTGATCTCTTCGTCCCTCGCATCGTGACGCTGGTTCGTTTGCCATGAAGCATCGCATGTGGCCATGGAAACCCATTTCTCGGGTGCATTGGTTGTCGAATTTGTCAACCCAGATCTTAGATAACGTGCATTGCATCCAAATTGCCTAGGCCTCTTGTTTTTTGCTTTTCGGTGTGTCACACAAACGACAACTTGGAAAGTGGTTTCTTCTGTAGAGAGCAGGATAGCGATGCGAAGAAAACGGAGAAGAGACGCAATGATGCGTCCACGGCGGCAGCTCTTTCTTGAGGCTCTTGAGAATCGCCGTCTCTTGGTGGCGACGGATCTGGCATCTGTTTCCGGTCTTGTCTTTGATGACTTCTCGGGCAATGGATATGACGCGGGGGAGGAGGTCGCTTCGGCAGCGTTGTCGTTGTACCGCGACAATGGAGATGGGGTTTTTCAGCAGAGTTCCGATGAGTTGGTAAGTTCGACTACCACTGGGGTGGATGGTCGGTACGCGTTCAACCGTTTGACAGCGGGTGAGTATTTTGTCTTTCAGGGATCTCAGTCGGTTTCTGGAAGCAATCTTTCCCAGATGGTCTCTCCGCTGATTACGTTCAGTGCTGATGCTGTCGCCGGCACGATCGTAACTGCGATTGATACATTCAATCAGACAACACAACAGGTTACCGACACCACGAACGACGGCGTGCCCGTCACAGCATCGGTGTCTGCGCCTGAGGTGATTGGTGGCGAGCGTGATCTGTTCGTGAATTTGACGAGCAGTACTGGGTCCATTCAGTTGAGTGTCAACGACACGACTTTGGGATTGCCGGGCTTGCTGGTTTTTGGTTCTTCAGGGCAGGGTGATGGGCAACGTCGTGTCAGTTGGGATGGATTTGATAATGATGCGACGGTAATCGACGACCGAGGACTCAATTCCATTGATGTGACAAATGGAGGATCCGCTCTCGGATTGCAGTTGCAAGTCGGGGCGGATCTGGCGGGTAGCCAGGCAGTCGTTCGACTTTACTCCGATGATGGGGTCTTTGGATCGGCGACCCGGTACAGCACGGCGACGCTGGCAATTCCACAGACGGGTGGAAATGTATCTCAGAAGGAGTTTCTGGCGTTTTCAAGTTTCACTGCCACCAGTGGCAGTGGAGCGGATCTCACAAAGGTCGGTGCGATTGAGCTTGAGATCACCGGTACTGCCAACATCGATGGTCAAGCAGATATCGTGGGTACCGTTGGTCAGACCACCACCACGCAGAACTTTGCAAACTTCAGCCAGGCCGATCTCGGTCTCTCGATGGCGATCGACAATGCAACGCCGAACATTGACGAGATTGTCAAGTTCACGTTGACCCTGACCAACAACGGACCCGACGCAGCCACCAATGTTTCGGTGACAGATCAATTGCCTGATGGCCTGAGCTTTGTTGCAGCCACTCCTTCGCAAGGCAGTTATGACAGCAGCACCGGGGTTTGGGCTGTTGGTTCAGTCAACGCAGGAAGTGCGGCTTCGCTGGAGCTGAGTGGACGTGTTCAGTCGGCCGGTTCCCGTGTGAATTTTGCGGAGGTAACGGCATCGGACCAGTTCGATCCCAACAGCACGCCGGGCAACGGGCAGCAGACGGGCGAAAATGATCAGGCCTCGGTTTCGTTCCAGACCGAGTCGATCGATTTGTCTTTGGTGAAGACTGCTGATCCAACGTTGGTCATTGTCGGTAATAACGTCACTTACACGTTGGTGGTCAGTAATGCAGGCCCCAACACCGCAACGGGTGTAGAGATCAGAGACGAGTTGCCGAGCGGGGTTGCTTTTTCGAACGCGACTGAAACGCAGGGTAATTACGATGCCGGAACAAGTTTATGGACTGTTGGTGCCATTTCCCCCGGTTCCAGCCAGACGTTGACACTTGTCGGAACAGTGGAAGTTCCTGGTCCGAAGACAAATACAGCGGAAGTGGTTGCTGCAGATCAGGTCGACATCGATAGCACGCCCAACAACAACGCAGGTGGCGAAGACGACCAGAGTTCGGTCACCATTCAAGCACCCGAAGCCGACTTGGCTTTGACGATGGCGGTGGATAATAACTCGCCATCAGTCGGTGATACGATTGCATTCACGTTGAATCTGTCAAACGCAGGGCAGGATGCAGCCACCGGGGTTGTGGTTCGTGATCTCTTGCCTGCGGGATTGGAATACGTATCGAGTAATGCAACCTCTGGGCAGTACACCAGTGCAAGTGGAATCTGGGATGTGGGAGGGCTCAGTGCGGGTGGAAATGTGAGCCTCACGATCAACGCAAGAGCCACCAGTGCCAATCAGCTGACCAATACCGCGGAGGTCTTTGCGAGTGATCAGTGGGACCCCAACTCGACGCCCAACAACAATGTCCCCGGTGAAAACGATCAGGCATCTCAAGTCATCGGTGCCACCCAGATTGATCTCTCGGTAGGCAAGACGGTTGATAATCCGACCCCGAATCTGAATGACACCATTACCTTTACCGTGCTTGTCAGCAATGCCGGGCCGAGTGACGCAACAGGGGTCGAGGTGCAGGATGTTCTTCCTGCAGGTCTTTCATTTGTTACAGCCACGTCCGATTCCGGTACCTATGTGTCTTCGACGGGACAATGGATTCTCGACACGATACCGAATCAGGGGTCTGCGCAGTTGCAGATCCAGGCACGGGTCGACGATATAGCTCCTGCCACCAACACAGCTCAGGTCATGAAGGCCGATCAACAGGATGCCGACAGTTCGCCGGGGAATGGCATTGCATCGGAAGATGATCAGGCGAGCATCACGGTCACGCCGCAGCAGGCGGATCTGCAACTTTCCAAGACGGTCGATAATGTGCAGGCGAATGTTGGTGAAAATGTCACGTTCACGATCGTGGTCAGCAATTCGGGGCCGGACGCTGCGACGAACGTGGAAGTGATGGATGAGTTGCCTGCGGGCATTACCTACAGGTCAGGCATTGTTCCTCAGGGAAATTACAACGCAGGCTCTGGTGTGTGGAATGTCGGGACAATTGCTGCCGGGTCCCAGGTTGCATTGACGATTGTGGGCAGCGTCGACAATCCCGGGGCAAAGACCAATCTGGCTCAGGTGTCATCAGTCGATCAGTTCGACCCCGACAGCATTCCTGGTAATTCCGTCGGTTCAGAAGATGATCAGCAGTCTGTCACCATCACTCCGCCCATCATTGATCTCAATCTGACCAAAAGCATTGATGTTGATCGACCAGTTGTCGGCCAGCAGATCCGCTATTCCGTTGTGGTCAGCAATGCTGGTCCCGATGATGCGACGAATCTGGTGATCAAGGACGACCTGCCAAATGGCCTCAACTTTGCGGGATCGGAATCAATCACGGGAAGTTACAACGTGGCAACGGGTGAATGGTCTGTGGGGAGTCTTGCCAGCGGGGCCCAGGCAACCCTGACCATCGATGCGGTTGTTGATACTGTGCAGTCGACCACAAACATCGCCCAGGTCTGGGCGGTTGATCAGTATGATTCTGACAGCTCGCCCGGAAATTCGGTTCCGTCCGAAGACGATTACGCCTCGGCAAGTTTTGAACTCGCCCAGGCTGACCTGTCGGTCACGAAGGCGGTCGATAACCCCACACCCAACGTTGGTGACGATGTGCATTTCACTGTCACGGTGACCAATGCAGGAGTTGATCCAGCGACCGGTGTTACACTGCTTGACGCCCTGCCTGACGGGCTTGCGTATGTTCGTTCCGGTGCTGGGGTGGGAGCGTACGACTCAGGAACCGGGATCTGGGATGTTGGTGATCTGGCGGTGCAGCAGACCGCGACGTTGACGATCACTGCAAAGTCGACAAATGACACTCCATTGATGAACGTGGTGGAGGTTCAGACGTTGGACCAGCAGGATCCGGATTCAACACCGGGAAACGGTTCGGCAAGCGAAGACGATCAGGCTTCTGTGAGTGTCGTTGGGCAGCAGATTGATCTGTCGATTACCAAAAGCGTCGACAATCAACGACCCAACGTTGGCGACCTGGTGCAATTCACGATTGAGCTCACCAATTCGCGGGTTACCGAAGCGACGGGTGTCACGGTCAAGGACGTTCTGCCGCCCGGCCTGACCTACCAAAGTTCGATTGCAACCCGAGGTGCTTACAATGCGACCAGTGGCGTCTGGAATGTTGGCAGGGTGGCAAATGGCGAGGTTGTTACAGCCAACATCACTGCCGAAGTCACGGCGACGGGTAACTTGGTGAATGTCGCTGAAGTACTCACCGCGAACCAGCCAGACATCAACTCCACGCCGAACAATGATGACCCGAATGAAGATGATCAGGCATCGGCATCTGTCACCCCACAAGTTGCTGATCTGGTCCTCGTCAAAGCGGTCGATAACGAGCGTCCCGATGTCGGGCAGGTTTCCGTGTTCACGCTCACGGTGACAAACATGGGACCTGACGCGGCGACAGGTGTTGCTGTTACCGACCAACTGCCTCAAGGCTTGGCTTACACTGCATCGCAGCCGAGTCGGGGCACGTATGACAGCACAACGGGTGTTTGGACGATCGGTCAAATCGACCCTCAGGAAGTTGTAACGCTTGAACTGAGAGCTCTTGTCGAAAGTATCGGTGTCAAAATCAATTCCGCGGAGATTACAGCTGCAGACCAGGCAGACCCGAATTCCACCCCGGGGAACAATGTCCCGGAAGAAAATGATCAGGCTTCCGTTTCCATTCAGCCCACCATCATCGATCTTTCACTTGACAAGACAGCCAGTCCTTTCCGTCCCTCGGTCAATGGGCAGCTGGTTTACACATTGACTGTTTCCAATGCTGGTCCGGACACAGCAACCGGTATCATGATTGAAGATGAATTTCCCGAGGGCGTGACTGTTGCCAGCAGTGATCCGTCGCTCGGCACCTTTGCCAATGGAGTCTGGTCGGTGCCGAGTTTATCGCCGCAAGCAAGTGCGACCGTGGACATTGTTGTCGATGTCAACTCACCAGGAACGTGGACCAATCGGGCTCAGGTGATCGCTGCGGATCAATTCGATTTCGACAGCACACCGGGCAATGATGATGGAATTGATGCCAATGGAAATGATGAAGATGATCAGGCATCGGTGACAAACACGACGGCCAGTTCAGACCTGTCCGTAACCAAGTCCGTCAGCGATGATCACCCCGGTCTTGATACCGAGGTCGTTTACACGGTCGTCTTGAACAATGGAGGGCCTGACGAGGCTCTGGATGTTCAGGTTCTCGATCAGATTCCAATGGGTTTGACTCTCGTTTCTGCGGATGCAACGGCGGGAACTTACAACGCATCAGGCAATGGTATCTGGCAAGTTCCCAGTATCCGTGAAGGCGGGCAGGAAACACTTGAACTGACTGTGCTGGTGAGCGAGTTGGGTGAAAAGGTCAACACGGCTGAGGTGATTGCCTCCAGTCAGTACGACCCCGACAGTACGCCCGGCAACAACGATCCGGCGGAGGATGATCAGGACAGTGTCAGCCTCACTCCACAGTTGGTCGATCTGGCTCTGACGAAAGTAGTCGATGACCCCACACCAAATGTGGGGGATATTGTGACTTTTGAGCTTGCCCTTACCAATCAGGGGCCCTCGACCGCAACGGGTGTGGTGGTGCGTGACCAATTGCCCGAGGGACTGGTTGCCGCCGAAATCGTGGCCAGCCACGGTGTTTATGATTCCGTTCTGGGATTGTGGCAGGTCGGTGAAATTCCGGTTGGTACACGTCCGACTCTGGAAATCGATGCTCGTGTTGAAGTTCCTGATCCTCTGGTCAATCAGGCAGAAGTCATTCTGTGCGATCAACCCGATCTTGATTCGACTCCTGATAACGATGTGGAGTCGGAAGATGATTACGCCTCGGTTGAGGTGACACCACAGATTGCCGATCTGCGAATGTCAATTGATGCAAGTGACATGACGCCAAACCAGAACGAAGAGATGTTTTACACGCTGATTGTGTTCAACGATGGACCTTCTGCTGCATCGAATGTTCTTGTCCGATCATTCCTGCCGGATGGACTCAACTTTGTTCGGGTTGCCAACGGGACGGGGGAGTATGACCTTTTCAATGGTTTATGGACGATCCCCGAAATTGGAGCCGGTTCCGCTGCTTCAATGCAGTTGGTCGCAACCGTTGACTCCAAGGCGCCAATCACGAGTACTGCCGAGATCATTGCTTCGGATCAATATGATCCGAACAGCACTCCGGATAATGGAGTGACCACTGAGAATGACTACAGTCTCGTTACTGTGACCCCCAAACTGATTGATCTATCAGTGACTGCCAGCGCCGCGAATCCGCGTCCAGCTCTCGGCGAAACTGCTGAAATGCGTTTCACCATTGCCAACCAGGGACCGGAAACTGCAACCGGTGTGTCGGCTGCCATCGCCTTGCCACCTGAACTCGAGTTGATACGGGCTGTACCCCAACGCGGAACATATGGTTTGCCTGGTTTCGAGGAAACCTGGGTCGTTGGCGAACTTGCTCCAGGAGAGAGTGTTGATATCCTGATTCAGGCTCGAACGCTCAAACGCGGCAAGATATTCGTTGACATGGAGGTCATTGCCCATGATCAAGCTGATGTTGATAGCGACCCGGACAACCATCTGGATTCCGAGGACGATCAGACCCAGCTTGAAATCGCAGTCCCTCTGTTCTCAAAGAGGATGTTCCTGTCCAAGGGTAATCAGGAGACCACTGCAGAGTCGACGTCGCCTCAGTCAACCGGTCCCGCTTCTGCGTCGATTTTCAGTCGGCTGCTTGGAGGAGGCTGAGCTGCCAGTTCCGGGTTGTTGGGGCGATGACAATCGCTGTTGCCACACTGTGTGGCATGAGAACTGATGGGCCAGAATCCTCGGCCTCAACACGCTCGCACTGCCTGTCAGGTGGAGGTTTGTCCGGCTACTTGGCTGAACCCAGCAATTCTTTGATTTTGTCGTGGATTTCTTTTGCCGTCTCCGGGCTGGCACCTGTTTTCACAAGCTGCACTGTCCCGTCGCGATCGATCAATACGGCATGAGGGATTCCCTTCACGCCATAATTGCTGCCCATGTCACTGTTCTTGGGTGAAACCATCACGGGGTGCTCAAGTTGATGGTGTTGAAGAAAACTCGCGATCGCTTCCCGCTCCAGTTGGGGACTTATGGTTTCGCTGGACCGAGATGCGCGTTTCTGTTCCTCGTCCCATTCGAAATTGTAATACTGCGTGACACCGACAATTTCAAAACCCTGGTCGCCGAATTCCTCACGCCATTCACGCAAGTGGGGAAAGGTTGCAATGCACGGACCGCACCACATGGCCCAGAAATCCAATAGTACAACTTGGCCCTCGAAGGTCTTGCGGGTCACGCCAACGGTGTTAGCCCATCCATCGATGTCCCAATCCGGAGCGGCTTGTCCGACCAGAGTTGCGACAGGTTTTGCTGCCTGCATCTGTTCGCGATGAACCTCGATGCGTCTCAGGATCGCGTTGACCGAGCGGTTGGTGATGGCAGGAAGACTGAGTTTTGCAAACGCATTGTCAATCCGTTTCTCATTCGCCTCGGGATCATCCTGGCCCCACTGAGTGATCATCAGGTACTGTGTTTCCGCATAATCATTCTGCAAACGCATTGATTTCGGAAAACGCTCGAAACCCTGCTCGCACGCGGCCTCCAGTTTTTTGATGTACTCGTCACGCCATTGGTCGTTATTGCGGTTGGGGCTGGTCAGATTTTTCAACAGGGAAACATGTGCGTGCATGGTTGATTCATCGCTGGATTTTGCATTGCACGCTTCCTCGATTCTCTGCACGTGCTGTTTGACTGCATTTACTGCCTCGTCATTTTGTTTGTCATCGATCAATGCATGTGCCTTGAGCACTACCAGTTGTGAAACAGGTGCCCAGGCTTTGGGTGTTTGTTTGGGGAGATTGCGAAAGGCTTCCAGGCATCTTTCGACCGCTGTGTTTACATCAGCGGTGCGATTTGCGATCTCACCAAGTTCACTGATGCTTCGGATGGTCATTCCCAGGCCGTATTGCTGATCGGTGCGTTCCAGACTTGCGATCTGGAAGTCGAGCAGTTTCTGGTACTGAGTCATGGCATCGGCGTAACGCTGGTCGTCTGCCAATTTCGATGCCAGACTGTGACGCAGGACCTGGACATCTGATGAATCAGGTTGCTTCTCCGTTTGTGCCTCGAGGTAAGTGATTGCCTGATCGAGATCGTTGGCCATCTTTTCACGCAATTCCGAATGCATTCTGCGAAATTCATCGAGCGACACATCCTGGGCTCGGGATGTGAGCAGAGACGCGAACGACAATCCACCCAACAGGCAGATCGCAGCAATCGTGTTGAAAGCCTGGTTTCGCATGTTCATCTGTATTTGTGTCAGGAGAGAAAACATGACGGGTTCTCTTGTTGGGTGATTGAAACTGCCGCAGGCAGCATGGTGGGTTTCAAAGTCGAGATCGCATGGATAAGCCCTGTTCAAATGACGCCGCTTCATTCATGAACCGCTAAGTTGCCTTTATCGGGGGGGGCTACGTCCTTCTCGTTATGATCATAACGAAGATGTTCTGATTTTGCAGGTGAAGGTTTTTCTGTGGTCATTTGCCTGATTCGGATATTTGGGAGGGGAGGGGTACATTCAAAATCAGCATTCTCTGTTTGCCAAAATGGTTCGCGTTCGGTTTCGACGGAGCGATTCCAGGTTAGTCAGTGCAAAATGCAGTAGTCTTCGCGAGCCTCGTGCCAGATTGGTATAAGATCGTGTGCGTGCCGTACGTTGGATCTGCAGGTGGCAGGTTGATGGACGGCGACAACGACTCTTTGAATCCTGCTGAGATTTGCCATGAAATTCTCTTCCGTGATCCTGTTATTGTTCGCGTTGGTGCTTGCTTTGAAGCCATCCGGAGTGGTCTCAGGTCAGGGGTGGACCTATCCGCCCGAGTTTGAAGGTGCCCGCGTTGAGACTTACAAAAAAACTCCCCAAACTGATTTGAAACTGTGGATTTTTGATCCCCCTGAATTGCGGACAGGTGAAAAGCGACCAGCCATCGTATTTTTTTTCGGAGGTGGCTGGAGAGGCGGGAGTCCTGCCCAGTTTGAGCATCAGTGCCGTGATCTTGCAGCGGTTGGGATGGTTGCCATCACCGCAGATTATCGTGTCTTGAATCGACACAAGACGCTGGCAGACAGTTGTGTTGCTGATGCGAGGTCGGCGATTCGTTGGGTGCGTGCTAATGCTGAGCGTTTGCATGTAGACCCGAACCGCATTGTGGCGGCTGGTGGATCGGCTGGGGGGCACATTGCCGCCTGCACTGGCATCCTGCAGAGCCTTGATGATCCCGCTGATGATGTCGGAGTAAGCTGCTCTCCGAATTTACTGGCATTGTTCAATCCAGCCCTGATCCTGGCGCCGATGGAAGACCTGCCTGCAGATGAGAAGGCAGCGGCCAATCTGGCAGAACGTCTGGGTGTGCCCGCCAGAAGTATTTCTCCCATTCATCAGTTGCGCGAGAATCTTCCGCCCACCATCATCTTCCATGGAGAAGACGACCCGACCGTGCCGTTTGCGACCGTCAAGAAATTCACCCAGGCAAGCACGGCCCTTGGCAACCAGTGCAAACTCGTCGCCTATCCGAAAATGAAGCATGGGTTTTTCAATTACGGCCGCAATGGAAAGCCGGGTCAGTATTACACGGCCACCATGAGTGAATTGAAAACGTTTCTTGGTGAGCATCGCTACATTGCCGCTGCGAAACGAGACAGGCATACCTCAGCCAATGTTCATTTGCGCGGACACTTTGATAACTCCTGGGATCAATTCACAAACAAGAAGAAAGGCGTGGTCGCGTTCATCGGGGGATCGATCACTGAGATGAATGGTTATCGGGTGATGGTCTCGCAGGATTTGCAAAAACGATTCCCGGATACAGAATTCAAATTCATCAATGCAGGGATCAGCTCAACCTGTTCAACCACTGGCGCACATCGTTTGGCTCGAGACGTCCTTGCTGCCAGGCCAGATCTGCTTTTCGTTGAATTTGCGGTGAATGATGATCAGGATGCAGCTCACGCAGATCGCGAATGCCGCCGGGGGATGGAAGGCATTCTACGTCAGGCACGTGAGACTGATCCGACTTTGGATGTGGTCGTCACCCATTTCGTGAACCCACCAATGCTCGATTTATTATCGAATGGAAAAACTCCGGTGAGCAGCAATGCTCATGAGGCTGTCGCGGATCACTACGATGTATCTACGATTGACCTCGCGAAGGAAGTTGCTGAGCGGATCGATGCAAAAAAACTGACATGGAAAGAATACGGAGGAACGCATCCGGCACCCGCAGGAAATCGTGTCGCTGCCGATATGATCAGAGAACTTCTTGATGCTGGTTGGGCTGAGTGTGAATCCCAATCATCAAAGGTGCCTGGCAAGCACCCTTTGCCTGAATCACTTGATCAGGGTAATTACGCCCGGGGAAAACTGATCGCGGTATCAAACGCCGATTTCGACAAGAGCTGGGTGTTGGGGGTGCCGGCCTGGGATGCGCTTCCCGGTGGAAAACGTCAACGCTTCAAACAGCTCGATCTGTTGTGTGCGGAAGCGGCGGGGGCGGAGTTGAAGTTCGAATTCCAGGGGCAGGCTTTTGGTCTGTATGTTCTTGCCGGACCGGATGCGGGGCGTGTCGAGTATTCGGTTGATGGATCAGAATTCAAGACTGCGGAACTTTATCATCGGCACAGCAGTGGATTGCATTACCCCCGTACGGTCATGCTGGCAACCGATCTTGAACAAGGACAGCATCAAGTGACGTTGAAAGTGTCGGAAGATCGGCATGCGAAGAGCAAGGGAAACGCAGTTCGAATTCTTGAGTTTGTGACAAATTGAAACCTGGCTTGCCGGCACGCAAGTGCGAACTCGAGAGTTCCGCCGGACCGTACATGTTATTTGACAAGAGAGTGATCCGATGGAAACGCTACCATTATTGATCTCGCTCGTGCCAACATTTGTCCTTCTTGGCCTGGTCGGCGTTTTCTGCTTGCGCGATCACATGGGGCCGGTAATCGGCGTTGGCGTTGCAGTCGGTGTTGTTGTCTGTATTCCAGTCTATCTGATGGAGACGGTCATTGAAGATTTTGGGGCAGGATTGCCTGGTTTGTATGAAAGAGCGTTTGTTCAACAGGTTCTCGGTGCTTCGGTATCCGAGGAATTGGCGATTTTTGCGGGCTTTGTTCTTACCTTCACATTATTTCGGAAGACTCGGGTCAAGAGCGAAAGAGAAGTGGTTGCTGCAGCGGTTGCAGTTGCGATCGGTTTTACCACAATCGAAAATGTCACGGCGGTGATTGCGTCGCAAACACCCATGTCAACCGCCGTCAGTCGTTTACTTTCAATTGTCGCTGGACACGCCAGTTTGCAGTTGATGATGGGTTATTTTGCCTCAAAGTTCCTGATGGGTAATGGCAAACGGCTATGGTATGGATGTCTGGTGTTCATCGTGCCAATTACGGTCCACGGTTGGGGAGATTTTTCGGAAGCGGTGTTTCAGGCGGTGGATGCTGACAGTCCGCAATCGCAGTGGTTTTTCTCGGCGTGGATATTTGGGGTCTTTGCTTATATCGCTGGTGCCGCGATTGTTCTATTCAAGCTGAATGATCCAAAAGCCGCTGCATGACATTGATGGCATCCACTGGGCATGCCAGATCACCGTCGCCCGTTCTTGTGTCGATGTTTTTTGCCTGCGTCGACGGATGTGATTGCAGCATGGAGTATACTGTGGGCGATTTCGGGCGGCGTCATGTCTGGCGTGCCTCCGGTTTTGAGGCCATGACTGGTTTGTTTATGGTTTGTTTCTGTTCGTTCAATCAGTCTGCCTCGGGACGTGCGTTTCCATGTTTTTATTTTGTTCGGTAACTGTTCCGAGCAGGTCCTTCAGTCGGTGTTGATCTCCATCATGCGTTTGTTTCTCAGCGTTTTCGTTCTCCTGGTTTGTCATTCTTGCGCGTTTGCGGCGGATAAACGACCGAACGTTGTTTTGATCATGGCAGATGATCTCGGTTTCTCCGATCTGGGTTGTTATGGGTCCGAGATTGAGACTCCGAATCTTGATCAGTTGGCCGGTCGGGGTTTGCGTTTTAACCAGTTTTACAACACGGCAAAGTGTCATTCGTCACGGATTTGTCTGCTGACTGGCCTTTACATGTATCAAGCCGGTAATAAGGAAATGGCTAAGGGAGTGACGTTGGCTGAAGCAGTCAAAACTGCCGGATACCACACCATGATGGTCGGCAAGTGGCACCTTGATAGTCATCCAGTTGAGCGTGGATTTGATCGCTATTTTGGGCATTTGAGTGGAGCAACCAATTTCTTTACCGGGGACAACACGTTCAGGCTTGACGAGAAACCATTCGTGGTGCCTTCGACCGGTTTTTACACAACGGATGCGAAGACTGACTACGCCCTTGAGTTTCTGGATGAGGCCAAGGCCACGCAGAAACCATTTCTGTTGTACATGGCATACAACGCGCCTCACTATCCATTGCATGTCAAAGAAAAAGACTTTCGCAAATACGAAGGGCGATATGACATTGGGTGGGACAAAATCAGAGAGCAGAGATTTCTCAGACAAAAGCAGCTCGGGATTGTGCCTGCGGAAACCGAGCTTTCGCCAAGGCCAGACGAGGTGGCCGCCTGGGATTCACTCACTCCACAGGAGCGTGAATGGGAATCTGAACGCATGGCTGCCTACGCAGGGATGGTTGATTGTCTTGACCAGAACATCGGTCGGCTCATGAAACGTCTTGAAGAGATGGACGTTCTGGAGAATACCCTTTTCATGTTTTGCAGTGACAATGGAGCCTGCCCCTTTGAACGGACACGGGGAAAGGAATACCGGCCGTGGAATCCAAAATCATATTGGACTTATGATGTTGGTTGGGCGCATGTGGGGACTACTCCCTTTCGGTGGTCCAAGCAGAATCAGCACGAAGGCGGTTTCGCATAGCAAATGATCGTTGCATGGTCGGGCCTGAAAACAAAAGCTGGCAGCGTCACAGATCAGCCTGCTCACCTGATCGATTTCATGGCGACATGCGTGGATGTCACTGGTGCGAGTTATCCGGTGTCGTATCAAGGCAGAGAGATCGCGCCTCTGCAGGGACGCTCGCTGTTGCCAATTTTTTCCGGTCTTACCAGAGAACCACATCCCTGGTTGTACTTCCAGTTTTCCAACAATCGCGCCATCCGGAAGGGAAACATGAAGGCTGTCAGTGTAAAAGGTCGTCCGTGGGAGCTATATGACCTGTCGACAGACCGCACTGAACTGCAGGATATGTCAAAGAGTCACCCCGAGCTATTGACGAGCATGAAGGACTTGTGGCTCGATGTTGCCAAAAACGTTGAAAATGCTCCTGCAAACCTGCGAAAGCCAGTGGGACAAACTGGTAAATCCAGGAAAAACCCTGCGGCTAAGAAAAGCAAGTGATCGTGTGATCCAAACATGTGAGGGATGGCTTCACCTGCCCGAAACGGATTTGCTGGCATGCGCAAGTTTCATTCGTGCGCCCGTTCTCCCATGCTTCTCATGCTCTGCCGTTGGGGCGGTCAAATCCCGAGCCATCGGTGTTGCGGAACGACAGGGCTGATCACGCAACTGTGGTTGCCAGAATTCACGTCAGTGATCATGTTGTGAACCTGAGAGTGCAAGGATCGACTGCTTCCTGCTGGAGGTGGTGCCACCGGTGGAGTTGTTTGCTGCATGTTACCAATCGAAACACTCGTGCTGATCGGTGGGATACTGTTGTTTGCTGGTGTCGTCGCCAGCAAATTGTCGGACTGGGTGGGGATACCTACTTTGCTCGTCTTTCTTGTGGTGGGGATGCTGGCAGGCGAAGATGGAATCGGGCAGATCTCGTTTGATTCACCACTCGTTGCCCAGGCGACAGGAACGGTCGCCCTGCTCATCATCCTGTTTGCAGGTGGCCTTGATACCCAGTGGTCCTCCGTTCGCACTGTACTTGTTCCCGGGTTGGCACTTTCGACTGTTGGTGTGCTGATCACTACGCTTTCATTGGGGGCCTTTGCATGGTTCATGCTTGGGACCTATTCCACGTTCGACCTGGGTGAAGCCGGTCTGGGTTGGTCTGAGGCATTGCTGCTGGCGGCAATTGTTTCGTCCACGGATGCCGCAGCGGTTTTTTCCGTTTTCCGAACCAGCGTGACCAAGCCGATCCCCCGGATCAGACACTTGCTGGAATTCGAGTCCGGCAGCAATGATCCGATTGCAGTTTTGATGACCATGGCTGTTCTTGGCGTCATGACTTCGGAAAACGCTTCTGTTGTCAGTGTTGGCGCGGGTTTATTGACCGAACTGGTTGCTGGTGCAGTGGCAGGTTTTGTCATTGGCTGGGCTGGAAGTTGGATTGTCAATCGTCTGTATCTCTCAGCTTCCGGCCTGCGTCCTATTCTCGTGCTTTCGATTGGTTTGATGACGTTTGGTTTTGCAACTGTGATTGGCGGAAATGGGTTTCTCGCTGTTTACGTCTGCGGGGTAACCATTGGTAATCGGATTTCCAGTGATCACGATGGCGTGTTGCGGTTTCACGATGCGCTCAGTTGGCTAGCCCAGCTCGGAATGTTCATTGTTCTTGGGCTGTTGGTGGTTCCTTCGCGGTTGCCATCCGTAGCTTGGGTAGCAATCGCTCTGGCACTGTTTTTGATGTTGGTCGCACGGCCACTGAGCGTCATGGCTTGCTTGTTGCCATTTCGGACACCGCGTCGGGAAGTTGCCTATGTTTCGTGGGTTGGGTTGCGCGGATCTGTTCCGATCGTGCTTGCAACATTCCCCATGTCCTATGGGATCCCAGGTGCGGAGGATGTCTTTGATGTCGTCTTTTTCATCGTTCTGACTTCGGTTCTGGTTCAGGGTTTGACCCTGGTGCCGTGCGCCCGTTGGCTGGGAGTGAACGAAAAAGAACCTGTGTCCTGAAAGCCATGTTGAACCCGCTGGTGCGATTTGCCGGTTCATGGAAATGCACATTCCGCAAAACAGGATTCATGCTGCGCACAATGACATTGCCGCAATGCACCAATTCAGCTGACCTGGACGGGGAGCTGGAACCATGAGTTCTGCAAATACCCCTTGGCGTTCCATGGAACACGGTAGGGCATGAATCCACCTGAAGTATCGAGCGCACGCACCATCAAACGCTTTGTATCGGAGGTCACTTTGACTTGGGCCTTCCAAAGCTGCCAGCAGAATTCACTGTCTTTACCTGTCATCGTGGCCTCCGTCCAGCGTTTCCCCTGATTCGTGGAGACCAGGACTTGTTTGACTTTCGATTCGGGTCGACCCGAGGGAAGGACATACCCGGTCAACTCGATCTGCCCAGCCGCAACTTTTGCATCAGCCGCCGGCGTGCAAATCGCAGCATTGATCGGATACCGGTAAATCGGACCTGATTCTGCCCATGAAATCGGGGCCGTGTTTTTGACGATTTTGTATGCGGTCGCCACATAGTGGTTGGGTGATGGACGGTCACTTACAACGATTCGGCCAAGCCATTTGACGCTTCGTGCCCCGATGTAACCGGGCACAACGGTACGAAGAGGAAATCCATGGTCAGCCGTCAGGATGGCATCGTTCATCCGGTCTGCCAGCAGAGGCGCGGCTGCCCCGTTTTTGATCATTGCCTTGGCGATCGGAATCGACCCACCAAACGGGATAATGCCACCACCTTTTTCGATTTGATCCAAGCCTTCAAACCAGACGTATTTTGCGTCTGGCATCACTTCAGCTTCTGCCAGGACATCGGCAAGGGCGACGCCTTGCCATGTCGCATTACCAATTGCTCCTGCCTGCCACTGCACACCACCAACTTTTCCCTCCTCGTTGTATTCGGATCTTCTGTTTCCCGCGCAGGTGAGCGTTGCGGTGGTGGAGTGTGTTTTAAAGCGTTTCAAACTCTTGAGTGACAGGGAGGATGGACGGTTGACCATCCCCTCAATTTTCAGTTGAAAATTATCCGGGTCGATCACTGGGTTGGGGGCGTGACTGCGAACATAAAAATGTTTGGTGGGCGTAATCCACGATTTGACAAGGTCGTTCAGATGCGGCTCAGCATTGTCGGGTGCAGTGGAGTGATAGATGAGTTGCTTTGGTTCCGCGGCACCGCTGGTGCTGTGCTGTAGCATGCCTCCTGAAATTACGATTCCGCCGCTGGCCAGAAGCATGTCTCTTCGTGTAATCATCCGGATGATGTCCTTGATCTTGGTGCTCGACTGGAGTCTGGGTCGGTATGGAAAACCCGGGCTGCAATTTTAGTCGCTGGACTTTGTCGACAATGACAGCCCAGGGATATAAAAGTCAGGGATATAAAAGTCAGGGAT
>JAAXJB010000111.1:49891-55579 GCA_012270065.1 Rubripirellula sp.
CAGGGATATAAAAGTCAGGGATATAAAAGTCAGGGATTTTTGAGTCAGGGAATTATAATTTGGATCGTCGTGTCATGCTGGTTTGTAGCGGGAATTAACTCCACATTGCCATGTCACTGATTGGGCTTTTCATGCAGAAACCATGCATCAGCGTTCCAAGGTTGATTGGAGATCCCTGTTTTTCAATTCTTGCATCATTTCCAGAATGGAGTCTGTGATCAGATCTGCTGCATCCAGTTGGACACGATTGGTTCCCATCCACGTTTCGTATCCGCCCAATGCGTGCTGGCGGGGTGTGGGCAGGTAGCCACGTGAGTCGTTGGCAAGTTCTATGGTGAATGTATCGGCGAATGGAGATTTCTCCTTGATTTTCAATCCTGTTTCCGCGAACGTTTCAAATGGTATTGCTGCGATGGAGAGATCACCGATCCGCATGACTTGCAGTGGCACCGTGATTTCATCGGGGCCTTCATCAAGCTTCTTCACACGCTGGGCGTAGGTGCGTTCGTAGCGATGATATTTTTCTGCCTCTTCTGTTTTTGCCATGACTTCTCGAAACCAGTCTTTGATTTTCTGATCAGGCTTTCTCGTTTTCAGTTTAAGATCGCGGTTCATTGAGCCAAGTTTCACAACGGATGTGAATTTCACTTCCGTGTTTGCCTGCCTGACTCGATTCGCTATTTTTTCGGCGACTTCTGTCATCTTTTCGTAGCGTTCGTAGCGACGTCCACTTCCGCCACGGAAGTTGATGTTATTGATGTCCCCGCTGGTACCGTTGCTCATCATGCCGACAAACGGCGGTTGAACGGACTGGGCTCCCAGCAGCTTGCTGATGCGATTTGAGAAGATTCCGAAATAATCTGCGGATACATCGCCTTTATTGACTCCACCCACATAATGGAGTGAATAATTCGCCAGTAAAGCGATTGGTTGACCATCGGGAGTCCGGACTGACAGGAAAGATACTTCCGGATCAATGGGGCCGGCGGGCTTGATCAGTGCAGCATTGCCACGAGGTGGGTTCATTCTCACTTTATCGACACCGCCAAAGGGATTGCGCGCGATTTCAGGATTGTTGACATGCCAACGCCGGTTGAAAACTTCGCCTGGTTCATCAATTCCACCCCAACCAATTTGTGCAGGTGCCAAATTCCTGATTGCCATGTTGACGGAGGCGACGATGCCGGCGACCACCCTTGGTCGGTATTTTGCCGAACTTGCGCGGGTTGCTGAGTGAGTGTGCGTGGCTGCCATCAGAATCTGGTCAGCCGGAATTTTTGACTGTTCTGCAATCAACTTCCTTGCTTCGTCGTAGACGTCGCGGCTGATCCCCAGATTGTCACAGATGACAATGGCAAGACGAGTCGTTCCATCATCAAGAACAAGACACTTTGAATGAAGTGGGTCATGGATCTCGTTGGCAGGAAAGGGAACAAAACCACCGACCACCAATTCCCCCAGCGGAGGGCTGATGTCGATCATCGCTGCGCCAGCACGGAAGCCGGTCGCTTCATCAGCTACAGCAGACGGACAAGCGAAGAGCATCCAGCTCAACAGGCAGAGAGCGAATGCCCTTTTGTGAATGGGGAACATTGTGATGGTCCTGGGAATAGTGGAAAACGATCCCGATTGCTGTTCTCAGCAAGGAGACAAAGGGGATGCTGTATCGGAAAAACCTGAGCACGATCTGTTTTGACGAGCATCATGAGTCGTGCTTCAGCGGTTTTGCATTTCGCTCAGTTTGAGTGTCGCGTTTCCGACATTTTCACCGTCGATATTAACGATTGTGTATCGGATCGTTGGATCGCTGGCGGTGGTGTCGAAGTCAAGCAGGCCGAAGGAACATTTCTCGTTGTACCCGATGACAAATTCAGATCCCTTCGCATTTTCTACCAGGCCATGAGTGTGAACATTCGTCAAACGTGAACTCATGACCTCGCTGAAAGCGTAACCGTCCTCGCGGGGAATACGACGCAAGTCGGATCGATGTCGGTCAGCAGCAAGCAGAACGACGCCATCAATGTGATTTGCATGGACAAACGAAAGGATCTGATCGCGTTCCTGATCGAATCCATCCCATGTGTCTTTGCTGCCGGGTTTCACTCCCGGGGACCACGGTACGGGAGAAGCCAGTACCTTGAACGTGGATTTTGAATTCTTCAAGGTTCTCAGAAGCCATTCCTTTTGAACCGGGCCGAGCATGCTACCCCCCTCTCTGTCACGATAGTACCTTCCATCAAGCATGATGAAGTGCACATCTGCAATCTGGAATTCGTACCAGCAACCTGGTTGTTCTTCTCCACCACCGAATCCGGGGTTGTTCCAGTTCTGTTTGAATACCCGCCACACGGGGCGTTTCCACGCAGGTTCATCGATTTCCGGCCCGGGAATGCAGTCGTTGACACCGAAATCATGATCGTCGTAGATGGAATACATGGAGGTTGAGGCAATGAATTTTTTCCATAGAGGTTCCGATTGACGACGGTAGTAGCAATAGCGTTGAGTCATGGGATGCGTGGGGTCATCGATGTAGACATTGTCACCCATCATGAGAAAAGCGTTGGGCGCTTTTTTGGCTAATGTCGTCCACATGTGATTGAATTGTGGGGTGTAGCCTGCGCCACCGCCAAAGCCAACCGAAAATTGCGCTGGCTGACCTGCTTTTGGCATCGTCCGGAAGTCGATTGCATCGGTTTGACTTTGACCATTGATGAATACCTGATATTGGTACTCCGTATCAGGGATCAGTTTTTTGATCTCGACTATTCCAGTGTAATCGTCTTTTGCCAATGTCATCGCCGTGAACTCCTGCATGCGATCTGACTGGTTGAGTCGCTTGACCGAGATGCTGATTGTCGTTGGTTCAGCGGTTCGTACCCAGATTTCTGCGGATGTGTCTGTCACCGAACTTAGCATGGGACCGTGCAGCAGAACCTTTTTCTTTCCGGATAGCCATTGTGCGTAGTCTTGATCCTTCTTCAGTGGCTCAAAAAGTTTGCGAGGACCTGCCTGAATTCGTTCAATCGGTAATCCAAGAGATACAGCCTCCCGCAAATGAATGATCGCCCGATCGGGACTTCCCTGTTTGCAGTTCAGAATGGCGAGAACAAAATTACGCTCTGCTTCACTGATAGGGCTGTTTTGCGATCTTGGCGGTTTGGCGAGACGTTCCTCACCGGCCTTGTATTTCTCCTGCACAAGCAGTTTCATCGCATCGCGACCTGGATCGTGCTGTGCCATGCTCCGAGGGACGATGAGAGCGAAGCTGTTGAACGCAAGAACCGTAAGAAAGAGGATGGTCTGCCGCATGAAATGTTCTGTGAATTCTGGGGATCGAAGCAGGTACAGAGGGCGGCTTACGGAGGTTCTTTACCAGGACAAGCCTTGGCGACATGTCTTTTGTACGCAGGCAAATATCCCGAAGCCACTGTGGGGCCCCAGAATATCACGCGATGGAAGGTGATGCGAATCCGTCCACAATTCGCAGGGCTGGAATTCGCAGGGCCGGAATTCACAGGGCCGGAATTCACAGGGCCGGAATTCAAATTAGCAGGTCCCGAGCTTGCTCGCCGTTGCACCTCTCGTTCGGCGCGAATCGGCTGCTACTCGCGACAAACGGGCGTTTCTCCGTTCCGAATCATCACAGCGTGGCTGGCATTTCAATGCCTGGCGTTTGGCCTGGCCCGGAAAATCCCAGCCCTTTGCATCTCGTGTTAGCTCTTTGCTCTGGGACCGAGCCGTCCAAACATGCGATCAAGTTCATCGCGACTGAAGAACAGTGCGGTGGGACGACCGTGCGGACAATGATGAGTGTCAAGATAAAGGTCCTTCTGTTCCAGAAGACTGGTGATTTCTTCCGAACTCAGAGGATCACCTGCTTTCACAGCTGCCTTACAGGCAATTGTCGAAAGCAAGTGATTCAGCAGATCTTTGGGGTCTGGCTTCTTTCCCGCCGACATGACTGACTCCAGCAGCGTTCGTAGCATGTCACCCGGCGATGTCTTCGGCAGCATGGCAGGGTAGGAATGGATGAGGATGGTCTCACCACCAAACTCATCAATCTCGATGCCGATCCGGGCAAGCGTTTCTTTGACATCAAGAGCCGCTGTCCGTTCAGCTGGGGTCAGCGAGACCGGTTCGGGTACCAGTAAACGCTGCGATTCCAAAGAAGATTCTTCAGAAAGCACCTTCGCGCAGACACGTTCATACAGAACACGCTCATGCAACGCGTGTTGGTCGATCACGACCATTCCCGACTCATCCTGAGTGACAAGGTAGCGATTGTGAACCTGAAACCCGAGGTAGCAAACGCTGGGATCGTCTGTTGCCAGCGATTCGGGAGTTTGCGGATCTTGCGTGACCCCATCGTTGGTCCAGGGCGCTTGCTCATGTTCGCGTGGTACGGCGTGATCAGATTTTGCTGGGCTTGAAACTCCTGGGCCCGATGCATCCATCGGATTTCGGATTGCGCTATTATCCGGGAAGGGCTGGAATGCGGGAGTACCACCAACTGACAGATTCCGATTTGGTGTGTTGTTGTCTGTTTGGCCTGTGCGTGCCCAGTCAATCACGGCCTGCCGTTGCTGTTGTTCGACGGACACCGGGAGTCCAAGCTGACTGGTAGCTGATTGCCGCAGTTCACTTTCTTCCCCAAGTGGTTCTGGTGGGCCAACGCGTTGAGTCAAGTTGGTGGTCAGGAATTGGTGCCGCAGAGATTGCAGAAGGCGGCTGTAAATTCGACCTCCATCAGTGAAGCGTACTTCCAGCTTGGATGGGTGGACGTTGACATCGATCATGTCAGCAGGCATGTCCATTCGCAGAAAGCAGACGGGATGACGCCCAACCATCAGCATGCCACGGTAAGCTTCGGAAAGTGCGTGTTGCAGTGCGCGGTCCCGTATGTGTCTTCCATTCAAAAACAGGTACTGCATGCGGTTGTTACCCCGGCTGACCGAGGGATCGCAAACGTAGCCGCTGATCTTGACCTGTCCATCGTCACTGTTGATGGCAATCAGGGATTCTGAAACCTCTTCACCAAAGAAAGCCTGAATCCTCGATGCCCAACGATCGGTGACAGGCAGGTCGTAGACCTGTTTCTCGTTGTTGGTGAGAACGAAATGGATTTGCGGATTTGCAAGAGCCAGTCTCGTGAACGCCTCGACTATGTGTCCCCGTTCAGTTTGAGCGGTTTTCAGGAAGCGGTGGCGCACCGGTGTGTTGAAAAAAAGGTTCCGGACCTCCATCACCGTTCCCGAAGGACAGCCGCAAGGCACGGGGTTTTCAATGACACCACCGCGGACTGACATTTCGTATCCGCTGTCCTCAAACGCGGTCCGGCTCCGAATCGTCAGGTGTGAAACGCTGCCAATCGAAGCGATGGCTTCACCGCGAAAGCCCAAGGTTGCGACATGAAAAAGAGAATCGTCATCCGGCAGTTTGCTCGTGGCGTGGCTGGAAACCGCAAGTGGCAGCTGGTCAGGCGTCATGCCGCAGCCGTCATCACTGATGCGAATCAGTTCGCTGCCGCCGCCTGCAATGGTTACTTCAATGCGTTTGGCACCCGCGTCGATGCTGTTTTCCAGCAGTTCCTTGACAACGGAAGCGGGCCTCTCAATGACTTCGCCGGCAGCGATCTGGTTGATCAGATTGGGAGCGAGCTGTCGGATCGTCGGCAGTGTTCTGGAAGTG
>JAAXJB010000026.1 GCA_012270065.1 Rubripirellula sp.
TTTCTGATGCTGACCTGATAGCGAATTCCCTGTCATCACAAATCCGAATCCAACCTGAAGCCAGTCAAGAACCGAACAATGAGAATACCCTGTCCATCAGCAAGACTTGCCACTTTCGCCCTTCTGATTCTATTTCAGTTTTCTCCAAGTTCATCAGCACAGGATGCTGACTTTGAACGCCGCGTGAATCAGACCGTGCGGGAAATGGGAGTCGTCGAAAGTGCAAGGGAAGTCGAGTTTCGCAGCCCTATTGAGGCCACCATCATGTTCGCACTCGAAGAAGGAGCCCAGGTCGAAGCCGGAGATGTATTGATCAAGCTTGATTCTGCAAGTCTTGATGATGAACGTAGCAAACAGGAAGTTGCCGTTGCGAAAGCAAAGGCAGGACTGGTGGTTGCTGCGGCGATGAAGCAGAATGCGGCGGAAGAAACTGCCAGTGGAGCTGCTACCGCTGAAATGGCTGTCAAAGTCGCGGAACTTGCGTTGCGGGGATTCATTGCCGAGGATGGAGAACTCGCTTGCCGAGTGAATGAATTGCAGAATGAAATTGATCTTGGCAATGAAAAAATCAAATCGCTTGAATCAATCGCAGCAGCGGAGGCCGCTAAAACCAAGTCAGGATCTGGTGGTTCCGTTGGAGCAGCGGCAGCCAGCTTTGCTTTACGTGAAGCCAAAGCGAAAATTGAAGTGGCGGAACGTAGTAAAAAGTGGTTGCAAGAACACGTCCGAGCGTATCAATCAGCGGAACTGAAGTTGGCGTTGATGAAAGCCGAGCATGAGTACCGCTTGGCAAAAAACAGTCTCCAACTCAATCTTGATAATGCCGAAGCGGCCATGAGCACAGCTGAAACAGTCCATTCAGTCGAATTGGAAAAGTTGAAGGCTTTGGAAAGGAAAGTGAAGGCCTGCGAAGTCCGGGCACCAGTTGCTGGATTGGTGCTCTATCCTGTGCCATCCAGCAGTCGTGGAAGTCGCAGCGCGACCATCGAAGTGGGGGCGGTCGTCCGGCCACAGCAGACCATCCTGCGTCTGGTTGATATGAATCGCCTGCAATTGAGGGTCAGTGTGCACGAAACGCGAATCGGCCAGATTCGAAAAGGGCAGGCAGTAGCGATTCGCTTTGACGCTCTCCCGGATACGATCGTCAAGGGAACCGTGACTCTAATCAATGCTACACCCGAGCCAGTCAGCTGGCTTCAGGGTGACATCAAGAAGTACTCCGTCGTGGTTGCAATCGAAGAATCACAACAGAAACTCAGGCTCGGGATGACCGCCATGGCCGAGATCGATGTCGCCAAATAGCTTCTGCGGTATTGGTGAGTTCATTCGGGAAAAGGGCATTGGCATCTGACGATGGCAGGCGTCCGTTCACGGTCGGGTGGGAATTCATCAGGGTGCTGGGGTGATCGTGTGCTGGAGTGATTTACATCCGCTTGTCGGTTGTTCAGAAAGGTGTCGGAACAACATCGAGCAGACCCCGTATGGATTCGGAAATGGAATTCGCCCAGTTTGCACTGAAGCTCAAGCCTGCAACGTATCCGGCGAATGAAAGGTACAGTAAAGCAAGTAATGCTGCCTTGCCACGTTTCATTTCAACGTAGTGGGTTCCGTTGGGAAACACGTGTTTTTTTCCATACAGATAAGTAAAAAAACCAAGTACTGTAAGGCAAAGCAGCAGGAATCGAAGTTCTGCACTTTGCGCGGCAACTGCGGGAGAGAGTGTGATTGGTCCATTCAGAATGGTATAGATGAACAGCGGAAATCCTAATGCAAAGCAGATGTCAAAAATATTGCTTCCAAGTGCATTGGCCACTGCATCATCATAGTCGCCATCTTTTGCATCACGTATTGACATGACCGCGTCGGGAACACTCGTCGCCATTGATGCGAAAATTACCGCTACAAAGATTGTTGGGATTCCAAAACCTGTAAACGTGTAGCCCAAAAAAGAATACGACGCATGAGTGCCATTTCCTGGCCCTGTTCCAAGCCATTCGCAGGCTTCGACAAGGATAAAACAGGCAAGGCCGATGATGGTTGCACTGCAAAGCAGCAAAGGCCATCCGTTCCAAGTCTGATCTTGTATTTGTTTCCTGTGTTTATCTCGAACGAAAAAACGTTCGAGGTCCAACGCAGGACCACCGGAGAGCCAGTAAAAGGCAGACGCGATCCAGCCACGCGTTTCATCGTCTTCTTCATCTCTGCTTTCAGAATTTCGCACATCCTGTTCATCTGCCGATTTCATGGATGTCAGCATGTAAGTGAGATAAGCGCCGTAAAGTCCCATCAAGATGAGTCCCTGCCACCAGTAAAGGGTGTTCCCGTTGATAAGTAAGATGAGCACAATCTCACAAAAAATCAGGGAAAGGCCATCTCTGAATATCACCTTGGTGGAGACATTGATCGAGTTGACACGCGTCCCAAGAACGACAGTGCCAACAACAGCGAAAATGCATAAAGCCGGGATTATCATGCCATTGAACAATGCGCTGCCGGCGGTCGTCCCCAGTCCGATTGAAAAACCATCTACGTTATCAAGGACAAACAGGGCGATCAGGGTGGTGAAAAGCTCCGGTAGTGAGCTGGAGATCGCATTGATTGTGCCTCCGCGGACGCCTTCGGATAAATCCTTGCCAATGTATTCGGAGGCTGTTTCGAATCCATCGCATGCCCGCCAGATGATCAGGCACGCAAAGAAGATTAGAACAACCGGAATGAGAATTCCCATCTGTGTCTCTGATTGTGAACTGAAAGTAGGCAGTGTGCACTGCTGACGGCGCCTTGCTGCTGTCCTCCCGTGGCACGTCATTTAATCATGGTGATTTGAACATGACCACAGGACAATTAACCAAGACGACACCTTGCGCGTTGCATCTTCTGAGTGCGTCGCGGCTGCGATCAAGCCATGATTCAAAAGCCTCAATAAACAGTGATTCACAGGTGACCATGGCCAGGTAACCCACGCTTCTCCTTTTGTCTGGCGGGGTTTTTCGGTGGTCGCCCAAGACGAAGTCGGCCCGGGAGAGGCTTCAGGCGTGTTTTGTCCGTGGTTTTTGCAATGTTCAGCACGATAAGATGCCGTGTCTGGTGCTGGACATCAAGACTCAAGAGCTGGGAATCGTCCTTGATCAGGGATAGACAGTACCCTTGCGAATGTCCTTGACTGGAGGTTGGGTATTTTGACCGAAGGGTGAATCAGAGTGCTGGACCACGTTCAGCTGGCGTGTGCCCTGCAAGAATGGCGAGACTAAGTTCATGCAGCATCCTCGCTGCGTTTGTGGGCTGTTCCCCGTTCCAAGCCTGGATTGTGCCGGAAAGGGCACGATTTGCAAAACTGTCTTGATCGCGAAGTTTGCATGTGTGGCCGTCGTTTTCTGTTTTTGTATCGAAATTGCCAAGAAGTACTGCTGATCTGAGAATCTTCATGGGTGGGGGAGCTGCAGGAAATGGGAGCGACAGCGAATTTGTAGATTCGATGTGGAATCCGACTTCTGATCAGAATTGCGGAATTGTGATGCTGCAACGCGTAATTTGCCGAAGCTGCAAGCTAAAGATGACATCATCTGGTAAGTTAATCGCGGAACCCATATTTACAATTTAGGCGAGCACAAGATTGGGTAAAATCGCCCAGTGCTTTGCCACGTTTGCTAACGAGGAGGTTTTGAGATGCCGTCGACTGATACCAATGAAGATAGTCAAGAAAGTCAGGATCCATCTGGTGATTCATCTTTGAAGAATTCTTCGGCTTCCAAAGCATCGGGCGCTTCAGAGGTTGGTGGGCTCAGCTCAATTCTTTTGCGGCTAATGGGGGTAAAAGCGGCCGACGGTCGGATCATTCTGGTGTCTTACCCTAAAATCATTTTTCTTTATCCAACGGTCGTCATTTCACTGATTTGCGGCATCATCATGTCGATCATGGGAGGCGTTACCGAGATTCCAGCGGCACCGAGTCAGGTGAGTCAGCAGATGGAGGATGGTTCTGCCAACAATGCGGACAACGCTGCCGCGGCAAGTTCCAGTTCGGAAACCGGCGATCCAGATACTGCAGCGAACAACGAGGCAGAGAAAGTTGTCTCGGTCAATCGTACGGCTGAATTCTGTGGCCGTTTTTTCCTGTTTGCACTGCTGGTTAATCTCGTTGTGATTGGATTCGATTTTCCACGCACCGCTTCTTTCACCATTTTCTTTGGTGGTGTTGCCCTCGTGGCCCTCGCTTACAGTCTGGTCCGTATGAATGAATCGGTGCTTCCGGCTTTGGTGACTGGGCTCGTCGGAATCAAGCCCGTTGCAAATTCAACTTTTTATTACGCGTTCTTTCTGGGCATGACGGTCATGTATGGAGCCGTCGCAGTCACGAGGCGATTTGATTATTGGGAGGTCAGCGGGAACGAACTCCTGCATCATCAAGGTTTTTTGAGTAATCTCAAACGGTATCCTTCACCCAATCTTCGAATCGACAAAGAGATTAATGATGTTTTTGAATTCATCCTGTTGAGGTCTGGCCGTCTCATTTTGCAGCCAAGCAACGAGAGAAAAGCGATTGTTCTGGAGAACGTTGTTAATATCAGCAGAAAAGAAGAACGCATATCTTCGATGCTGAAACAGTTGGATGTTCGTGTTAGCTGATCCAAAACACTTCATGTGTGAGGACATCGTGCTGCACCTGGAGGCGAAACGGAAACGCGTCTGCCTTTTCTGTCCTGCTTCCGTGTACGGTTTGTAATTCGTCTCTGACCGGGGGCGTTGCGTCGAGGCTCGCCAGATTTGCAAGCCTCGATGATTTGCAGCCTTCGTGGTTTGTTGATTCATCCGTGAAATTCGCTGATTGAAAGAGATTTGCCAGGATAGGTTGAATTCACGTTTCAGGTGCTGTTGATGGTCCTTCGTTTAATCTGTCTGCTTTCATTGTGTTGTGTTGCGTTCTGTCACGTTGCCAGTCACGCTGCAGATTATGAGATTGAATCTCCCCGGCGGTTGAAGGAAATGGCGGCAAAATTCCAGCCCGGAGACGTGGTTCACCTGGTCGGAACAGACTGGCGTGATGCGAAAGTCAAGCTGTTCCTGACCGGTACCCGGGGATCACCAATCACGATTCGTTCCAACGTCGTTTGGCGAGGTATGTCTTCTTTCGAAGTTGTCGGTGAGCATGTTGTCATGCAAGGCTTTGTCTTTCGGGATGGATATCTCGAATCAGGCCATGTGATGAAGATTCGCGGGTCGCATTGTCGTGTGACACGCTGTGTTTTTGAAAAATATAACCCGCCTGAAATCGCTTCCCGATATCACTGGCTGAGCCTGTATGGTCATCACCATCGCGTGGATCACTGCCGATTTGAAGGTCAGAATCATTCAGGGGGGACATTGGTCGTGTGGCTTGACGGCGATGGAGAGGTAGGCCGGCACCGTATTGAACGCAACCATTTCCTCAACCGACCACGCGGTGAGGGGAATGGTTTTGAAACCATCCGCATTGGCACAAGTGAACATTCCATGAAGCTTGCTGGCTGTTCTGTTTCCGAAAACCTTTTTGAGAACTGTGATGGTGAAGTCGAGTTGATTTCGAGCAAGTCATGTGGAAATGTGTTCCAAGCCAACACCATCATCGGTTGTGCAGGTGCATTGACTTTGAGACACGGGAATCACTGCGAGATCACCAACAATCTGATTCTTGGTGACGGAGATGAACGCAGTGGTGGAATACGCGTGGTTGGCGAGGGCCATCAGATCACAGGGAACCACATTCAAGGTGTGGGTGACCGGGTTGATGGGGCAATTGCCCTGAGTGCCGGCGTTGTGGATGCGAAACCAAATCAGCACGCGCAGGTGCGGCGGGTATTGATTCACAGCAACACCCTGATTGAAAACCAGGGGAAGGAAATCGTGTGGGGCCATGGTTTGGGAAGTCACGGTCGAACACTCATGCCCGTCGAAGTCGTCATTTCGGATATCAAGCGTTCCGGCCCACTGCAGCTGCAACGTCTGCGTGCCCGTGATGTCGGGCCACAGGCAGGTCTGCCGGTGGATGAGGCTGAGGCAGAATGAAATTGGTGAAAGTTCTTTTACCGTGATTACACGGTGGATGGTTGCCCATTCAGAATGTGAATTTGGAGAGAGTATTTGATTCGATGGGAAGATGCTACTGGATCGGTTCGTGCCTTGCTGTTTCCGCCGGTGTTGCGATTGCACTGGTAGTCAATCATCAGGAACGCATCGACTCGGGGATGACGGTTCTGACGCCCTTTGAATTTCAACGGGAATCTGCGCCCAACCCCGGGACGGCCGCCACCGCGCTGTTCCTTGGAGTTGCCACCGAGTCACCACGTGACTTTACAAAGCACTTGTTGCTGGGTGTTTGTGATGGGTCCGTTGATACCATTCAGAAGTTTGCAGAGGCGATGCACACGACCCGTTTCACCAACAATGGTCGCTCGTTCAGCTTTTATGAACTGAAAGAAAACCGGCGTGGAATCAATTCGAAAAAGCAAACTCGCGTCATTTCATGCGTGGAATTCGACGATAAAAACCCAGCGGTAATCGGTCTCCAAGCTGAGGCCATCAGTACGTATTACGGCCAGGAATTTGCCTGTGTGGATGTGGCAGGCGAAAGCTATGATGGAATTGTCTATCGTACGCGAGTTGTCGTTGCGCGCCTGAAAGATGGGTGGTACGCTATTCCACGCTGCCGCAGTTCACGCAATTTTTACAAGATCGCAGACTCCATGATGCTTGCTTCCGATTTGGAAAATGGGACGCTGACTGAACAAGAATATTCAGGTGAAACGAAATGAAGTTCGGGTCAGCCAGCAGCTTCGGACGAACAGACGCAATCCATGAGAGATCGACCCGAAGATGCAGCGTGCACTCTTTGTGTTGAATGTTTCGAGAGGCATCGTCGCAGAAAAAACATCTGATTCCAGTTTCGAGCTGTTTGTCTCGATCAACGATATGACCCGCCGTCATTGATAGCATTTCGGGCCTCCCTGCTCATTGCCCGCGATTCGTTTCTGGCAGCGAGACTCATCGAAACGAGTGACCTGTCTTTACAGCTGGTGGCTGGATAGCGTACACAGCCTCAAGGTGTTCAGATGTGTTGGGATGGATGAGGAAATCAAGTGAAGACACTGGTTGAAAGACTGAAGCAACAAACCCGCCGTGGTCGGCACGCACGTCGCTTGCGTCAGCATGTTCGCCACAGCGACCAGCTGAGATTGATCATCGGTGCTAGCGGCACGCATTTTGATG
Organism: Rubripirellula sp.; assembly: GCA_012270065.1. Taxonomy (GTDB): domain Bacteria; phylum Planctomycetota; class Planctomycetia; order Pirellulales; family Pirellulaceae; genus Rubripirellula. The sequence goes on from JAAXJB010000026.1 coordinate 7,243, forward strand.
GTTGGATCGCTACCGAGCAGCATCTGGTTGATCTTCTTGAGCCGTTGACCTGGGCTGAGTTTTTTTCAGAGGATTCAGTCGATGCCATTCTTGCTGAGCACGTTTGGGAACATCTGACACTTGAGCAGGGGCGAATCGCGGCGAGCACGTGTTTTCAGTTCATGAAGCCTGGTGGACACCTGCGTGTTGCAGTGCCTGATGGGAATCATCCCTCGCGAAGTTACATTGAACGTGTTCGCCCGGGTGGGACCGGGGAGGGGGCTGACGATCACAAATTGCTTTACGACTACAGGACATTCTCCGATACATTCACAAAAACAGGCTTTGATGTATGCCTGATCGAGTACTTTGATGAAAGTGGTGAGTTTCGGAGCAAGCCGTGGGATGAGAGCAAGGGAATGATCCACCGCTCGCTTCGGTTTGATGAGCGGAATCGCACCGAGAAGTATGGATACACGTCACTGTTCCTTGACGCTGTCAAGCCTCGGGTACTTGATTCGAGCAATGCAGCTTAGTCTGGCGTTTCTCATTGGTCTTGCGTGACGCTGATTTTGAAAGATCCCTGATTGTACTTTGCGTGCTTTTTTCGCCAACAGTGGTGCGTCTGCCGGCAGTAAGTCTCCTTCAGTTGTTGATTCACGATTCTCGCCCAGATGCTGTTGCCAGGAGAAGCATCCTCGCGTGACCGGTGTTGTGGGGACCCAGGTGTCTTTGTTGCCGTGACTCCAGCTTTGGGCGGGGATATCACAGCGATGCGGAGCTTTTGATGGTGGAAAATCCTTATGCATCTCCTGAATCTGTTGCGCCGGAATCAGACGGCTTCGCCGCTGTACGCACGGATGCATTGCGTCGTGTTCGATTCGCTCTTCTTATTCTGCTTGCACCGGCGATTTACAATTTCATCTGCTACAGTCGCCTTGCGGATCCCATGCTTGCAGATTTGCACCAGTGGACGATCTACTGGGTGATGAATGGGATGGCGTTTTTTGTGACTGCGGCTGCAATCTGGTTTTTGGGGCTCGGTTTACTGGAATTACTGACAGGCTTCATTCACAGATTGTTCGGAAGGAAGGCAGGGCTTGCTGACTGGAAGACAGCGCTTTACCGGGTTCTTGAACGCTTGCCATCGACAGCCGTTTTGGGAGCAGTTTTATGGGTGGTCTGGGTAATCGCCTTTTATCATTTGGGCGTTGGCTTTTATTTGATTTCTGTTCCAGTCGGAATCGCGGCGCATCTGTTGGCGGCCAGTTTGTACTTGTCCCTTTTTTATCGTTGGTACACGCTGGAACGCAGGAAAATCAAACCGGAAGAAGGTTAGCTGATTCAATTTGCCATGTCTGACAAGAGCATGAAATCTATCTGATTCGAGCTGGTTTCCGACAGATGGAGGTGCGGTTCTGCTAATCTGGTGCACAGGAAATTACCGCGGTTATTGTCGATGCCGTTCGTGCTGAGGCTGCCAGACAATGACCGGGTCCCCATCACGTAAAAGAGTCATGAAAAATCCTCCTCCGGGTACCGCTGAGAAAATCGCCAAACTGACGATGGCATCCATTTATCCAATGTTTCTCGCCAAAGTCGAAAAAAAGGGTAGAACGCAGGAAGAACTCAATGAGGTGATCGAGTGGTTGACCGGTTACGATGAAAAGAAATTGCAGTCACTCATCGAGGCTGAGGCAACCTACGCAACTTTTTTCGAACAGTGTGAGCTGAATCCGAACGCCAAGCTCATAACCGGAGTGATCTGCGGTTACAGAGTGGAGGAGCTCAAGGACCCCTTGATTCGAAATGCACGCTACCTCGATAAACTGGTCGATGAGTTGGCGAAAGGCAAAAAGATGGAGAAAATTCTCCGTTCTGAAACGTAACCATCCATGTTCCTTTGACAAAGCAGCGTTTCAGGTGTTTGCATGATTGCAGCATGTCGTAACAACAGATGGTGAATGTTCTTCTTGACGTCTGCGGTCGTGATGCTTTGGCCTTGCACCAATCACACCGTTGATGACGGAACTGAAGTTCTGTCCTTCATTGGCCGGCAAGTTGCCGCTCCGTCTGTTACTCTTCCCTGAACAGACGACTGTCAATCACTGCTGCGATCGTTGCACTGATTCTGTAATCGTGATCTTTTGCTCGCTTCAGGATCGTATCGATTTCAAGATAGTCGCTGGGCACTTCACCGTTCGCATACGTCAGCAGCTTGGTGATGAAACAGCGCGCAAACCGCTCCTGGTTTTCGGGTGTGGAAATGATGCGGCGAAATGCGTTTATGTCAGCATAGTCAGTGCCATCAGCAAAAGTTGACGATGCGTCGATTCGCGGGCCATCATGTCTGTTGTGTTTTTTTGTGGGCGTTTCCGTCTGGTTTTCGTAGGTGTCACGCCATGCACCTACAGAATCAAAGTTCTCAAATGCCCAACCGAAGGGATCAATGTTCCTATGACAGGTCGCGCAGTTCTGTTCCGATTGGTGAAGTCGCAACACATCTTTCATTGTTCTGGCGGCTCGGATATCAGGTTCCTCAATTTTGACGTCGGCAGGTGGTGGAGTGGGATGAATTCCCATCAGGTTTTCCATCACAAACGTTGCACGGTGTATCGGGGAGGTGCCAAGGCTGTCGGCCGTGAGTGTAAGAAACGCTCCCATGCCAAGAAGACCACCGCGCCGTCCGTTGTGAAAGTGGTAACGCCGCATGTGTGAGTCCTGCTTGATGTCACTCACCTCATAGATGTTTGCAAGGTCTGCGTTGATGAAGCTGTAGTCCGCCTCCAGGAATTCAGTGATTGGCAAATCCTGTTCCACGACATGGTTGAAAAACGTGAGGACCTCATTGCACATGTCCTCCGAAAGGCGTTTGCGATGATAGAAGCGATATCTGTCCGGGTCCGGTGACATGAAATTGATCTCGCTGAGATTCAGCCAACCGTATGGAAATTCCTGCAGAAAAGGCTGGATATTCGCAGATCGTATTCTGCGTCTCACTTCCTCATGAACAGATTCGAAGGTGGATAGCTGGTTGGTGTTGGCCTGCTGGATCAATCGCGTGTCGGGAAGAGTGCTGTGGAGGAACAAGCTGAACTTCGAAGCGAAGCGTTCATTAGCGTTTGATTTTTCGGTGGCAGTAAGTAGAAAATCGGGCGAAGCCAAAAGAGCGACAATGCCCTCCTTGAACGCCTCTGTTTTACCAAGCTTCTCTTCGTTTGCTTCAATCAGGTCAACAATGTGGTCAAGTTCGCCGTCGTGAACGGTACGTCGCCATGCTCGAGTGGCGATCGGTCTGATTAAATCTTCAACCGTTTTTCCGGATTCAAGTTCCGGAAGCAGGGCGGTGTGGCGTCTTGGTGGCCATGAATCATAGAACGGACCTTCGATCGTTGCACCGAGGATTCGGGGTCGTGGACCACGCCAGTAATCAACCCAGTGATGCCAGCTTTCCGGTCTCAATACCCTGCGTCCGGGCTTGGTCACAATTGCGTCGGCAACACGTTTGTAGAGATTCGGGTCATGCTTTTTGATGTACTCGCCAGCGATTGCATTCTGGAATTTGAAATTTCCGTTTCCGCGAAGTGTGAGTCCGTCTGTCGGGTAACGCAGACGCAAGCGTGTTCCTTCGGCCAGCCATTCCTGCAGGTTGATGACCATGACCTCTTCGTCTGGGAGTTCAAACTCGCGGTGGCGATTCCCCAATTGAATGACCAGTTTGATCGGGTCAGCATCATGGATGCCAGTCTCGGTCGCAGGATAATAACCGCGATCCAGTGCTGTGCAACGAATGGAAATCTTGTACCAGCCTGTGGCTGGCACTGTTTTAAATGGTGCGAAATACGCGAGTTGTTTGGGATCCAGAAAGTCAAATCCGGTTGGTCTTCCCCTCCGTTCAGGACGGTTGATGTTCTGACTTGTATGAGCAGAAAAAATCTGGGTTGGCTGAACTTCATAGCGTTCAGAAGGACGCTGTTCTCCTGACAGGATGGTAGCATCCATGATGCTTCTCAGGGATTCGATGTACTGCTCAAGGTGGAAATTGCTGAATCCGAGAGTTTGCCCGTGGGTATCAAAACCAGCGAATCTCGAGTCACCAATGAGATTGTCGGTCGGTTGATGTGTGCCAACATCCTCAATCATCAGCGCGTCGCGAACGCTATTTTCAAACTCCCGGTTGTTGAGCCGCCTGGGGGGCAGGCGGTAGTCACGATTGATCTGGTCGGGGTGACTTCTGAGGCGTTGCTTCAGGAAATGGACAATCGCAGCTTTTTCCGAGGTGCTGAGGACTGAGCTTGTCGGTGGAGGCATTTCGCCAGCGGTGATGCGTTCAAGGCTACGTGACAGGGCATGATAATCACCGTTGTCTGCATCGCTTCCAATTTGGCCAAGGCTGAAATCACCTTCCGCATCGTTTCCTGCATGACAATCCCCACAGTGGGCATGCAGTGGGGATTCCTCGCCAATTGCCGTCTTGGGCTGAGACGTGATTGCAATGGCAAACGCCAGAACTGTAGCGAAGAAAACAGCCAGCCTTGCGAACAGGTGATCAATTCTGTTTCTGACAGACATCAGATGGTGGGATTCGTATTTTGGCAAAAATGCATGCATCGCTCTCACCACAGATCAGGACCAATCAAGTGCTTCAAAAGATCCTGTGCTGGTATTGAACGAATCGCGTTCAATACCGAACCTCTGCATCAGTGTCAGGTACAGGTTGCATAAAGGCATGTTTCGTCCTGCGTTGTCTCTCACGTCAACGTGGCCCAGATGTTTGAAACCACCACCTGCTACCAGAATCGGAAGATCACGGTTGGAGTGGGTTCCACCATAGCCCATGCCACTGCCAAACAGGACAATGGTGCGGTCGAGCATCGATTCATCGCCGTGTGAAACTCTGATTGAATCCAGCTTTTTCAGACATCGGGACAGACATTCGATCTGAAACGATTCAATCGCAACGAGTTCGTTGACCAGGTCTTCACCTCGACCGTTGTGAGTGCAGCCGTGGTAACTCCGATTGACGCCACTCAAATCGGTGTAGTTCAGTTCGGCGGGAAATTCGATCGTGGCAACACGAGTCAAATCGGTCTCAAAGGCGTAAGCGATCATGTCAAAGATCGCTTCATATTTTTTCCTGATTGTTCCATCAGCGAGGAAATCCGAACCGAGGTCGAGTTTCGGTTTGTTACGGTCAATCCATGTCAGCCGGTCCGAGAGTGTAAGCTCTAGTTCACGCACTGAAGTTTCAAATTGTTGCAGACGTTCACGATCTTTCCCGCTAGCACGCTTGATGGTTTCAGAAAACTGGTCACCGACAGTGTCCAGAATGCTGGCGTTGCGTGCGATCATCTGCTTGCGTAATTTTTTTTGCTGATCGGTCAGGTTCAGAAACAGATGGTTGAACAACTGTTGTGGATCCGTGATCGGTAGTTTTTCTACACCGTTGGCCGTCCAGCTCATGCGGATACCGGAGTCCAGCGAGGCTCCTACTGAGGGGAATCGTACCTGACTGCCCACGTGCCGCGCGAACAACTGATCGAGTGACATGTTCTTTTCGGGAAACGACTGCGCGTCGGTGGGCAAGACACCACTCAAAAAGGAGATTTCGCGGCCATGGCCGCTGACCATGTTGTGATCCGTGTGAGAAATGATGGTGAGTCGATCGCGGAGCCAGTCGAGGGATTTCAGGGTAGGCGAACTCTGGTAATCTTTGCCAAAATCCATCGGGAAAAAATTACCAGGATGCATTCCAAAGGGATTTCCAACGACGAGAAAACGCAATGGCTCCTTGTCTGGTGTTTTTTTTGCAAATGCATCGGACTCGAGAAATGGCAGTGCGAGTGTGCCGCCGAGACCTTTCAGTAGTGTTCGTCGCTCACAAGCGTTCAAGCCAATGCTCCCGTTCGGTTCGATTGTCACTTCGGTAAGGTCGAAGGGGTTCTTGAGTGAGGTCGCACTCAATCGAGTATGGCCCACAAACCGGTGTCGCACAGAAAGTGGTGCTGGCGTGCAGCTTTCCCGGTTTTATTGCTGCCGTTTCGGCCAGACCCCAACTCACGCATCATAGCCGGAGCTGAGTTTTTTTCCAGCGTCCCTGATGGTTTTCAGCGTCTCTGATCGATAGGCCCATCTGATAGATGATGCCTCCTTCGGTAAGATCAGCCATGATTCTTCGTTGCGTGGCAATACAATCCTGCTGCTCATGTATGATAGCAGTCAGCCGCCGTTTCCTCGGACAAAAATTCAGTGTCCGTTACTCTTCTGAAAAGTGATCGTCATGAAACTGTTTTCTATTGTTAATTGGGTCTGTTTGCTTGTCTTTGCTGTTGTTTCAGCCGAAATTGGCCACGCGGAACTTCCACCGGGCACCTATGAAACACTTAAAAAAGAAGCGAAGGAAGTTCTGCAGATCGAAGTCACCAAGGTTACCCGTCTCAACGGTGATGCAAAAACCGAAGACCCACAAATCAATTATCAGTGCGAAGCAAAGGTGGTCAAAGTCATTCGGTCAGAGAAGGGTTACAAGCCCGGAGACAAAATTGAATTTGCGACGTGGTGGGTGGACCCCAAAGCCGGAAGCGGGTTTGCCGGACCAGCGATTCCTCCACGTATCCAGCAGGGGGGGCGTGGGCGGGGTTACCTCAATCCGGCGGAAGCAGGGGAAGAGTAAGAAGGTGCGGGGGGTTTGCGTCTGGAAGCCTACGGCAAAAGCTTTGAAGTAGAACGTACTCGGGGGAATGGTCCTCAAAGGCGTTTCCGTCTTTTTCGTCAACGTTGATATCAGCGTTGACTTCATTGCCGCTTGCGTCCTGATCGATGATTGATTTTTCAGGTATCGGCTTGCCTGCTCTCAAGCTGATCAGTAGAGCGGGGCGGGCTGCAGAGC
>JAAXJB010000061.1 GCA_012270065.1 Rubripirellula sp.
TGTTGCCACACCGTGTTTTTTCTTTTGATGTTGCATCAGGAACTTAAACGATCACCCACGAACTCATTCTACCAGAGCGGAGACATGGAAGTCATCGCTCCTGTCCATCACGCATTGTTAGCGTTTGGCAGTTGGCGTTTGGCATCATTACCTCCCTCTATTCAATGGCGGACTGCATTTAATGGCAGACAGTGATTAATGGCAAACTGGGGTACAGAGTGGACACCCCACCATTTTCAGCAGTCCTTTTCTCATGTGACAGTGATTTGGGCATCTGCGGAGCAGTTTTGTTCCGGCGCGGAATCTGGCAAAACCGCGGTGATGCGGAAACCGGTGCAGCAGCAAACCCGCGCATCAGCAAACCGGTCAACACCAATCGGCCACCAGTGAAGCTGGCTGAATCCCCAGACGAAGTTGGCTGAATCCCCGGGCGAAGTTGGCTGAATCCCCGGGCGCGTCATCGAGTAGAATGGTGACTTGAGATGCCATCGCGAGGCTTCTCAGCAGACCATCCAAGGAACTCGAGACACCACTTCAAGGCTGTTCACAGAAGGCACTGACCATGAAAATTCACTGTCTTGGAACCGCTGGTTATCACCCTAACGAATCACGTCAGACCTCATGCTATTACCTGCCGGAGTCTGGAATCGCTTTGGATGCGGGCAGCGGCATCTATCGGCTCCCCGAGTTGCTGACGGGACAGAGCCTGGACATTCTTCTGTCCCATGCACACCTGGATCATACGGTTGGCTTGACCTATCTGCTGGATATCATCGCGATTCATCCACTGGAGAAGATTCGAATCTGGGGCGAATCAGCAAAACTTGAAGCGATACGCGAGCATCTGTTCCATCCCCTCATCTTTCCTGTTTGCCCCGATGCGAGTTGGAATGCGATAGACGATCTGGATACGTTTACCATTGGGGAAACGAAGGTATCGTGGCGCCGGCAGCAACACCCTGGAGGCTCCGTGGCTTACCGACTGGAGTGGGCAAACGGAAAACGTCTTGTCTATTCCACAGACACAACAGGTGACACCAGTGCCGAATCCCTCAATTGGTGTCGCGAGGTGGACCTCTTGATGCATGAGTGCTACTTCCGCAACGAAGCTGCCTCGTGGGCGGAGGAAACAGGACACAGCTGGACGGATCGCGTTGCGGAGATCGCAGCGCTCAGCCATCCCAAGAAGTTGCTACTGACGCACGTCAATCCCCTGGAACACGGAGCAAATCCGGTAGAGACCGAATTGATTCAGAACAGAAACAAAGCCGAAACCCTGATTGCCGAGGACGGCATGGAAGTTTCCTTCTGATTCTGTTTCCGTAGACCGCAAGAAGATACCGGGATGCGAACCTTCTTTTCTGGATTCCCTTCTCTTCTGGATCCCCTTCGTTTCTGGATTCACGGATGACCGCTGAATTTGATCCAAGGGTCAATCCGGCGTGTCGAGATACGGATCCTGACCGATTTCACGCTGCATCTTTTTTCGTTCTTTCTCATGATGCAACAGGACCATTCGATCACGGAAGTGTTTCTTCTCAACCTTGAGCTGCGCCCTGCGGAACAGTCCGGCGTACCGATCGACAGCACCGTCAACCTGTGTTCCCTGCACTTTCATGCGTTCGGCTTTCTTGAGCCCCAGTCCTCCCTTGAGAATATCGTCATCGAGTGACAGGTACTGCCGAAACGAACCACGATCCCCCTGCCGGCCACAGCGTCCAATCAATTGGCGGTCGATCCGGGCAGCATCATGCAGTTCCGTACAGATCACATGCATCCCACCAGCCGACTCAATCTGCATTTCCAGTTTCACATCCGTACCACGTCCTGCCATGTTGGTCGCAACCGTGACTTTTCCATGACCACCCGCCTGAGCCACGATTTCAGCTTCCTGCTCGACGTTGTTGGCATTGAGAACCTGATGTTCAATACCAACCTCATCGAGCATGCTGGAAAGGATCACACTCTTGTCGATCGAGCGAGTCCCCACGAGGACAGGGCGTCCCGTTTCATGAACCTCCTGAATCTCACGCACAATCGCCTCGAATTTCGCTTCCATGGTGCCAAACACTCTGTCCGCAAGCTGGATGCGCTGGGGCGGTTTGTTGGTGGGCACACGGATGACCGGTGTTCGATAGATTTTTCTCAACTCACCCGCGCTGGACGCAGCGGTACCGGTCATGCCGGCGAGATGCGGGTACCTCAGAAACAGGTCCTGCACGGTGATTCGTGCAGCTTGCCCAGTGGGCACGCTGATTTCCAGTCCCTGTTTGGCCTCGATGGCCTGATGAATCCCATCACGCCACTTGCGACCTTCGGCAAGACGGCCGGTAAATTCGTCCACGATGACAATCTCATCGATTCCCTTGTCACCCGGGCGGACGACGTATTGCCGGTCGAGCAGAAACTCTTCATGCACTTTGATACTGCGTTCGGTGTACTCGTATAGATCAACCAGCCCCATGGTCCGGACAAGATCAGCCTTGGGCAGAGCTCGAACCTTCTGTCGACCCCGTGCAGTCAATTCGTACTGCTTCGTTTCGGGATCGATGGTGTAATCATCTTCTTTGACGTACTCGGCGGCATTATCGGCAGCCCACCGATACGTTTCGACAATCTGATCGCGTACTGTGTCCTCAATGCTGCCGATGATCAGCGGCGTTCTTGCCTCATCGATCAAAATGCTGTCGGCTTCATCAACAAGACAGAAATGCATCCCACGCATGACAATCTGGTCACCAGAGCCAGAAAAGCCTCCGCCACCGTCACCCAGCATTTCCGTGTCGACACGGTTCTGTGCCCTGAGCAACAGACGATCACGCAGGAAATCAAAACCGAATTCCTTGGCAGTTCCGTACGTTACATCCGCACCATAGGCTTCACGCCGACTGCTCTGATCGTCAGGTGTCTGGATCACACCGACAGAAAGACCAAGCCGCTCGAAAAGCGGACGCATCCACTCGGCGTCACGGTGAGCCAGATAATCATTGACCGTGGCCAGATGAGCTCCCTTGCCAACCAGAGAATGAAGATACAGAGGCAAGGTCGCCGTCAGCGTTTTTCCCTCCCCGGTTTGCATTTCTGCGATGCATCCCTCGAAGAGTGAAATTCCCCCCACGATCTGGACGTCATAATGCCGCATCTTCAAGGCTCGACGTCCCGCCTCCCGCACCAATGCATACCCCTCGGGCAGCAAACTGCCCAGTCGCTCACCAGCCATCGCCCGATAGCGAAGAGCCAAAGAGCGTTTTCGCAGCAGAGTATCACTTTCGGCCATCAACGTTGGCTCCAACGCAGTGATTTCTGCCAAGCGTCTTCGCCAGCGCAACATCTTGATTCGAAAGCCCCGCGCTGACGCGACCGATAACGCTCGTTGCGACTCACCACGGGAATTGGCCCCGACCACCTGACTGTTGCCCGCGGCCAACGTCGCTCCGGCATCGGTCAAATCCGAATTCTGGCCGGGTAGTGGCGGCATCTCCTCGGGCAAGGATTCTGTGTTACCTGACGCAACAGGTTGCTGAGCCTGAGCATCAACGGATGCCTGACTCTGTTTGCCGTCAGGTTTTTCGTCCGGACCGGATCCATGTTCTTCGGCTGACATAGACTGCTATTTCGAAATTATGAAGAACGAAGGGCTGTGTTTCACAGTAACTTGATCGATTGTTTCCCGAGGCAATGCCACCGAATCTCCATTCTAACGACACTTCCCATGCATCTGGCTTTCTGGAATGGGCCAAGACTGACAAAATGGGCAAGATGAGGCAACTATTCCGGCGATCCGTTTGGTTCTTGATCTAACGATGAAATAGGTCGATTCAGTCGTATAAGTCAATATACGTACCCGGACTGCACGGACCGTCCTATGAAAAGCAATTTGAGAAGGCTCACGTTGGCCGCCCTTCTTCTCTCAAGCACAAGCATGACATTCGCAGACGATGGTGCAACCGGCGTTGGCGATCTCCCGGGTTACGACACAGCCACCGAACCTGCAGAAAAAGCCAAGTCAAGCGGTCTGGTTGGTGATTTGGAAGGCTTTGGTGGCAGCGACTTCAAAGGCAATCAGGACAACCACGTCTCGGATTCCGAGAGCAATTATGTCAGTGACGAATCGACCAACGTCGTTTCGGATCTCGATGCTGAGACTGTCAGCAAAATTCGGCCGGCAATTAAACCGGTAACAGAACGAGGGACCGTCGTCATCGGTTTAGCGCCGAATATGCTGACCGACATTCCTGAGAGCGTGCGATCAGACTTCATCGAAGCAGTTCCACCGCCAATCATCGCAGCACCTACCGCTGTCAGTTCCAATGCCCTGATTGACCCAGCAGAAGTCAATGCCAAGGCAAAACAAAATGTGAAAGCGGATGAGAAAGTGAAGGCTGCGACTTCCAATCCAGCCAAGTCCAATGAGGGTCTTCAGGACATTGCTGTTCAGCCTTTCCAGGCAATCGCTTTCAAGCCAGACGAGAAAGAAGCCAAGCAAGATGCAGCAGAGCCTGCCTCCGAATCCGACCACAAACCAGCAACGGAATCGAATTGCGACTGTGGTGAAAGCTGCGATGGTGGATGTGAATCGGCAAGCAGACGAAAGCATAGTTCCCGTATAGGTCGTCTGTTTGACCGTTGTCCCGAGGACAGCTGGCTTAGCAGCGAGTTCCTGTTCTGGCACACACAGGACCGGGAATCACCACCATTGGTTGCCCGCTCAGCGCCGGGCACTTTCCCAGTTCTCCCCAATGCACAGGTGCTGTTCGGTGACGATCTGGAAGGAGAATTTTCAGGTGGATTCCGACTGGATGCCGGAAAATACCTGACTGATAACCTGGGCGTTGGCGGACGTTTCTGGATACTGGCCAATAACAATGACTCATTCGGAGCTGACGCTTTTCCAACGGAAGAGTCACTCGGACGTCCATTTTTCAACGCAGAGGTAGGGACCGAAGATTCGTTGTTGATCAGTGGTCCTGCGGGGTCACTGATTGCCCCCGGACAAGTGGAAGGGACATTCTTCGCTGACAGCTCGATCAACATGTGGGGTGCGGAAGCCTACACTCGGCTGCGGCTGAATTGCGGCAATAAATGCAATGTCCAGTTTCTTTCCGGATACTCTCACCTGAATGTTGACGACAGCCTCGAAGTTCACAGCGTTACGTTTTCACAATCAACTGCAGACTTCTATGAATTCCACGACTACTTCGACACAAGAAACCAGTTCAACGGTGGACAACTCGGCTTCGAACTGAGTGTGACTGAGGGACGTTGGACCTTCCGTTCCATGACCAAGGTTCACCTTGGCAACATGAACCAGCAGGTTTCGATTGCTGGCAACCATGTTTCGCCGACGGATTCGGGCAGCGGCGGATTGCTCGCACTTGGTAATCAGGGAAATTTCGAACGTGACAAGTTTGCCTTCATTCCGGAAGCTAATTTCAAACTCGAATGTCAAATTCGTCGCAACGTGTCCCTGAGCCTTGGCTACAGTTTCCTTTACTTCGACAATCTGGCTTTGGCCGGTGCCCAAGTCGATCCCGTGATCAATCCGCTTGTACCAAATCCGCTTGGAATCGCAGGTCCACCATGGCCAAACCGCCCCGCCTTCAACTTCAAGGATTCAGGCATGTGGGTACAAGGTCTTGATTTTGGCCTCAAGTACAACTTCTGATCGGAGATTGCCTTTCTCTTCAACCGCATCACCTGATTCAGATGTGCGTTGAAATCCAGCGGGCAAAACTCCCCTGCGATATTTTTCTACCGCAGAGACACAAGCGAAACGTAAAGTCGCGAAGCATATCCTGGCTTCGCGACTTTCTGTTTTTGGTCCAATACGCTAAACGATTCCCATGCAGAGCGTTTCATGACTGTCACTCAAATCGCTCTTGGGTTATGGCCCATCGCCGGGATCACCACCGTGGGTGTCTCGCAAGACGATGCAGACCAGACGATCATCGCAGCGATCGAATCTGGAATCACAACCTTCGACACCGCGTTCAGCTACGGATATGAGGGTGAGAGTGATCGAATCCTCGGAAAGCACCTTCGCGGCAGACGCGAGCGCTTCACGGTCATTGGCAAAGTTGGACAAAGGTGGACCAGTGGACGCGAGAGGATCATCGACGGCTCTCGAAAATCACTGATCAGCGACGCGGAACAATCGCTGCATCGAATCGGCGTGGATGAGTTTGACCTGCTGATGCTGCATTGCCCCGACCCCAATGTACCATTGCAGGATTCAGCGGCAGCCATGCATGAACTGCAACAACGTGGACTCTGTCAACGCGTGGGAATCTGCAACATCAATCTGGAGCAATTATGTGTGTTCCAGAAAATCGTCCACTGTGATGCAATTCAATGCCCACTCAATCTTCTGCAACGTGAATCACTTTCTGAATTGATTCCCCACTGCATCAGCACGAACGTGGAGGTCCATGCTTACTGGACGCTCATGAAGGGCCTGTTGGCGGGCAAGATCACACGCGATCATGAATTTGCAGAGGGTGATAGCCGCCCTGGATATCCAATTTTCCAAGGCACGGCGCGCGAGCGTGCGCACCGCGTTGTCGATGGCATGTCCGAGTTGGGACAAGAGGCAGGTCTATCTGTTGCCCAGATCGCTATCGGCTGGGTTCTTTCGCAACCCGGAATCAGCATGGCTCTGGTAGGCGGACACACACCGGACCAGATCCGTGAGACATGCTCTGCAACCAATCTGTCCCCATCGCTCTTGCAGGCAGTGGAATACCTGGTTCGTTTGTCTGACGTGTCATCCTGATGCCGTCATCTTCGCCCAGGCACATGGGAGCTGCCACGACTCGGAGACGGTGAGCGAAGATCGCTTTCATGCAACGGGCATGAATGAGCGCAATGACCAGAAATCGGTACTGATCAGATACCCTTGGCAAACAACAGCGCCGCAGCTTCCGAAACGCCAGCCTTGGCTTTGCGTCCACCCATCTTCTTGACCAGCTTTTTGATCTGTTTTGCATCAACAGGTGCTTCACCTGCTGGCAGAAGGGTTTCGAGTTTGGCAGCGAGATCCTTTTTCTTTGCAGCTGCGAATACTGGCTGCAAAAAGGTGATCGTGGCAGCCACATCGCCCGCTTGAACATCGGATGTCGCCAACAGAGATTGGACGCCGTACTGGAACGCCTTTTCGGCATCACCTTTCATCATCCAATAACAGGAGATTCGCCCCAGCAGCCAACTCTTCCTGATGCTGCCACCCAGGCCTGACTTGAGCAGAGTCAGGTTGGCAGTTCCCGCTTCGGACGCACCTCCCGGGCAAGCTGCCTCAAGATACGCGAGGTCAAAGTCCGGGAACTGAGCGACCATTTCTTCACCAGCCAAGCCCTGAAGCAGATCTGCCTGCCGCGTCTCCACGCCGTCCGGTTCGATCTCGAAAACCGATGCGGTGCCCGGATCCTCCAAAGTTGCCTGTTCCTCAAACAAAGCGGCCTCGGGCTCATCAGCCTCCCCCATGGCGTTTCGCTCAGCATCAGCAAGCTCAGCACGCAGTTTACGCTTATCCATCACAGCAGCGAACGGAATCGCAAAGATGCACAGGAAGATGAAGGCAACCCAGACAGAAAAGGAAATCATGACAGTGTGCTGAATTCAAGGCAGAGGATGAACAGAAAATTGAACCGTAGCACCATAGTTGAACCAGAGACCGGACGCAATTTGCCAATGCACGCGACCGACCGGAAACAAAAAAATCGCAGTGAGAGACCGCAGTAAATCGCCACGTTTTTGCTCAACTCAGAGTTTTCCCCGGCGAATTTGCGATCAAGCGGAGCGAGGTGACCTGCCGGCCAACTGGAGCCAGATCACAGTTTACCGGGCAACATCCGGGCTGGATCGTGGCGTTAACAACAAAATCAGGAATCATCGATTCCAAGACTCAGCCGCATATTGGCTTCCAAAGTTTGATCAATCAATCGCTCTGCCTCAGGATTATTCGTCCCCAGTTCACTGTACATGGTCTGGAATTCCCGCCGAGTTCTGGCGAATTGATCGGCAAGCTTCAGCTTATCCAGAACCTGACACAACTGTGCCAAAGCAAGTGCCTGGTAAACCTGATCCACACTGGGCTCCTGCAGCAGGGAATCGAGCAGTGTCCTGGCTTCTGCCAACCGGCCATCACGAATAAACAAACGCGACAGTTGCAGAGATGCTTTGGCGTGGTAGGCAGCATTGGTCGCGTTCTCGCTCATGGGAAAGAACTCCATTACCGAGCGCCATGAAGCCTCATCATTGCGGTACATCGCCATGATGTATTGCTGGTCAACAGACGCCGCCTGCGCAACAACCTCAGGACTCAAAAGGTCATTGACGCTCTTGCGTGGTCGCCGTTCGGCAAACCACCAAACAGACGCGGCGACGATGACTGGCAGTACCACAGCAGCGGCAACCTCAAGACTTCGTTTCTGGATTCTTTTCCGACTGCGATCCGTGGCACGCTGCAACCGTATCGTTGCAGCAGCCGTTCCTACTCCCAACCCACCGTGATTGCCTGAAACAGAAGTTTCATTACGAATCGCATCGAGTAATTCGGTTGGTGACTGGAATCGGTCCTGCGGCAGTTTATTCATGAGACGACTGACAACAGCAATCAGCCATTCGGGCAGGTCAGGATCACCATGGGAATCGTAACGTGCACGGTTGCGATCCAGCGGCACTGGAGTGTCGTGCAAATGCATCAAAGCCAAGGGGAGCGAATCCTCCGCTTCAAACGGTGGTCGACCGGCAAGCAGGTGATACGCCGTCACGCCGAGCGAATACAGATCACTGCGGGAATCAACGCTCTTCCCCTGCACCTGCTCCGGACTCATGTATCGTGGGGTTCCCAAGGTCAGCCCCACCTGAGTCAGGTTGGACTGCGTTGCATCAACGTCCGTGCCGATTCTTGCCAGACCGAAGTCAGCAACTTTGATGATTCCCCTGACATTCCGCATGACGTTTTCAGGCTTGATGTCACGGTGCGTGATCCCCGCTTCGGCAGCAACCTCAAGCGCGGAAGCAACCCCGACCAGAATCTCAATTGCCTCTTCCGGGCTAATCACCCCATTGCGATCAAGAGTCTGCCTGAGGTTTTCTCCATCGATGAGTTCCTGTGCGATGTAATGAACCGAATCCACGTTTCCAACTTCATGCACCTGAACGATATTCGGGTGATTCAAATTAGCCGCAGCTCGTGCCTCGCGTCGGAATCGGTGGATATAGTCTGTATCTCGGGCGAAATCCTGACGGAGCACTTTCAGCGCGACCTCACGTCCGAGCGACAATTGCCGCGCAGCGTACACATCTGCCATCCCTCCCCGGCCAAGTTTTCTCAGAACCTGATAATCTCCCAAACGACTGCCGACGAGACTCGGTGAAGTGACTTCACGCGTCTTGCCGACCGCCGAGTGTGCGGTTTCCTGATCCATCGGCGTGTTCTCCGCAGCAACATCCTCTGACTCGCTGCGTTCCGACGAAGAGTCTGACTCGACCGGATCCAGATCATCCCGACTCATTGACTGCCATCCTGCTGCTGTTTGGATTGACCGGGTAATTCAAGCGGCACGAGGGTCCGATTGAGCTTGCCGGATTGAAAGCCTTCCATATCAACTGTAACAAAGTTGAATCCCAACCGTTTGAATTCATTGGTGAGCTGCTTCGTTGCATCCAGGCGAATGACTGTTTCCAGCAGTTCCGAACGGACTTCAATGCGGGCAAGACCCTCGTGATGCAACCTGACCCGGCAATCAGGAATGCCACGGCATCTCAACCAATGCTCCGCCTGCTCGACCTGTTTCAACCTTTGGCTGGTGACCTCAACCCCATAAGCGATCCGGCTTGCAAGGCAGGGAGATGCAGGCAGATCATGATTCGACAGCCCAAAATCCCGTGCTAGTTCGCGAACACGGGACTTGCCCAGACCGATGTCAGCAAGAGGCGTCACCACGTTTTGAATTTTACCGGCAGCAATTCCTGGTCTGTGATCACCTAAGTCATCATGGTTGGTTCCCGATACAACGGATAATCCAGTCTGACTGCCATCAATGAAATCCTGCATCACATCTGCAATTGCCGTGTACAACGTTTCTTTGCAATAGAAGCACCGATTTGAATCGTTTCGCTGATAGTCGGCACGCTCGACCTCGCCAGTGTCCACAACCCGATGGGGAATTCCCAACTCCTCAGCAACAGCAAGTGCAGTTTCGATCTGCCATGTGGGGACGCTGGGTGATTTTGCCGTGATGGCGCAAACGAATTCCAGGTCTGCTCGTTGGCAGGCTGCGGCAACGACACTGCTATCGACACCACCTGAAAAAGCGATCACGACACGGCGCAAGCCATGTAGCAGGGAAACCAGTTTGTCTGCGTCTTGCTCGGTCGACGACTTCACGGACACGTGCCATGCCTGTGGGTGAGGATGGAATCAGAGTTTCTGAACTCTCACGAAGAAACCAGCATCCAGACTCCGGTCGGCTTCGTCCCTCAATTGTGACCTACCTGACTCAATAATCAAACCGGACGCCCCGAGGAACGGCCTGAGAAAGCTGGTATGCCGCAAGAACTCCAGAACTTCCTGCTGCCCGATTTCAGCGGTATGACCTGTCACCAACAGCCGAAATGAATCCCGATCCAGCAACTGCAGGCAGCCATCAAGTAAAGGCCACAGATCACGTTCCAGACGCCATGCCTTTCCCTTGGGGGAATGCCCATACGCTGGTGGATCCAACACAATCGTATGGTAAACGCGTTTCCGCCGAATTTCTCTGGCAGCAAACTTGGTCGCATCATCAATCAAATAGCGGATAGGAGCATCACCCAGACCATTTTGCTCGGCCGCCAGCCGTGCTGCGTTTACATTGGGCTTGGCAGCGTCGACGTGCGCCACCGCATAACCAACGCTGGCCAAGGCAACCGTGCTTGCTCCGGTATACCCGAACAGATTCAGGGCCGCACGCCCTTTGCCCGAACCAATCCCCTGCTCTGCCAACCAGTGCCAGTTATCCTGCTGCTCGGGAAACAAGCCGATGTGACCATAGGGTGTCGGACGAAGCGGCATCGTGAAAACACCACAATCAATCAGCAAATCATCTGGCCATGCCTGATGCTGCTGCCAAACTCGTTTATCCGGATCGTACTTTGCGGCCGCGTGTTTCCAGCTGCCAGGGTTACAACGTGCTTTGCCGGCAGCTGCCGGTGATGGCCGATCGACCACATACCCGGCCAACGACTCCAACTTGCGTCCCATGCCAAAGTCGATCAACTGGTAATGACACTCAGCCAAATCCCGTCCACCGTCATTTCGCGTTTTTCTTGCTGTCGCCGTCTGCGGTCTTGCCGGCCTTTTCCACGACCGGAGTTTCATTCTTGGCTTGCACTACCTTGGATTCAACCTTGGGATCACTTGCCTGCTTGACGTTGTTTTCGGCTTCCGACGGTGTATTTTTCCCGGTTGCGACGACCTCGCTGGATGCCTTGGCGGAATCGGCCACCTGCTCACTTTTTCCACCACCCTCTTCGTCAGCTGCTTTGCTGTCAGCTGCTGCAGTCGCAGATTCGGAATCCGCCGATGCTGCCGTTTCCGGATCAGCGTCTGCGACTTTGTCCTGACTGTCAAAAGGCTTCACTTGTTCGGCAATTTCCTCCGGACTGACACCAATCATGTCCGGACTCACACCACCATCTTCAAACACCGGT
Organism: Rubripirellula sp.; assembly: GCA_012270065.1. Taxonomy (GTDB): domain Bacteria; phylum Planctomycetota; class Planctomycetia; order Pirellulales; family Pirellulaceae; genus Rubripirellula. The sequence goes on from JAAXJB010000061.1 coordinate 11,695, forward strand.
TCGCCTTCCAGGAAACGCATTTCAGCGGTGTAATCAACCGCGGGCCGGTCAAAAAACTTGGACACTGAACCGGTGGCACTTTTCTGACCAAACTTGAATCCACTGCCCGCCAAACTTGTCTGTTCGCGAGCGGTGCCGGTCTGAAATGGCCCGATTCCCATCACCCAGGTGTCAGTCGCTGTAGCCACCGAACTATCGACGCCCGATTGCCAAACTGGTGCTCGGGTTTCCCGATCATAGGCAAACGCTGCGACCTTGACGGCAGCTTCACGGGATTCGCGACGTGCGAAAGCCAACTCGCCGGTACGCGGAATGGAAGGCGCCCCCGGGATCAGCGCGGCAGCGTTGGCTAAAATATTCGTCTCTGGAACGCCAAACGTCACGCGATGATCATCTTGTCCAAGCGTTCCAATCCGAGCCTCAATCACAATTTCAGCGTCCGTGGCGGCATCCTGAATGAGACACCCCGCACCCACAATCTGTTGCCTGAGAGAACTGGTCACGTACTCGGCGTTGACAAAACCCTCGCCCTTCACATGCCGCAGGTAACTGGTGTCCAGATAAACCTTGCTGCCATTGAGCGGGCGAAAATCAATCCGGGCCACACTACGATCCACCGCATCGCTCATCACCAGCTGTTCGGTGGCGGTGTATTTCTGCGTTGTGCCGCAACCGTTCGACAGCACGATGAGTGCCGACACAAACGACAGGCAAAGCCCTCGACAAAAGACATAGCGAACGCGCATGAACTCGGAATCCGGCTCACTCGTGTGTTAGGAAAAATAGCCGGACAACCCGGCAACAAATGTTCGCCTAACATTTCACGAGGATCGAAGGCAACCCCGAATGGAAAACCCCCGTGACGGGATTCCCCGCGCAACAGCTGAGCATCAACATTCCCCGACAGGAGCAGAATGCCCTGCCCGGCATTTGCTTTCAAAACCAGCCTCCACACAAGTGGAGTCAGTTGGCTGCCGATTGAGGCGTTCCAGCACGTGCGTCCCGAAAAATAGAGGGACGGGGCCATCAGGTGGACGGCGAGAAACGCTTCAGTTCATGCTCATTTCATTGTCAATCAAGCCATGGGGAACGATACCATTGGCACCCATGCTGCTGTCCGTTTCGACTTCCGGAGCATTGACAATTTCCTGCGTATCCATGCCGGTTGCGGATGCTTCGCTTTTGGCTCGCCGACGACGACGCTTGGGTGTCTTGTTGATCCACTCTTTGGTCAAAGTTTCGAAAACTTCGGGCGATTCGTAACGGACAATGTTCTTGCCTTCCGGAATTGGGCCAATCAATCCACGGAAAACTGGCATGCCACGAATCGCCAGGTCGGTGCTGCAGTCATCAGTACCAACTTGCATGTGCATCTCAAGAATGGGGTCACAAGTTGGGTAATCTCGGATCAATAAAGAACCGTCACTGCCACGAGTGACAATACGAAACGTATCTTTTTTAGCCATGGGTGCCTCGGGAGGAGTCAGCATGAATGGGTTTGGAGGATCCGACACGACTGATCAAGCCACCACTTGGCACGAGAGTACCGAGCGGAGACGCTCTTTCACCACATCGACGGCCGAGGGAGGGGCAATCGTTGTGTCATTTTTCAGGACCGAATCACGTCGACGCTCGGACTCTCGCAACCATCCCCTAGTTGGGAGAAGTGAATGGTTGGCGATCGATGCGATCAGTTCATTGGTCGGATAGCAAACACATCGTCTCAGCGTAGTGCTCCATACGAATAATCTTTGACAGCGCCATACACGGCGATTGACAGTCGAAATAGCTACAGTTGGGACTTCCTGTCGTGGACGGTCCCGACCGACACGAAACATCCATGACTTACAAACGTGCGTGGCCTGAGTTCTTCTTACAACCCGAACCCACCCCCACCACGCGACGCGTAATACCGTTCCAGCCCGCATGGCTCAGAACACAAACACATCACGGCTCCAAGCCGCAGGACGATCCGGGTCCTGCCATCAATGACTACCTGCGACTATGAACCCAACCGAAAAAACAGTTGGGACCGCAGTGCAAGGTCCATTCTGAACCCCAACGGGTACGTAGAGGTTCACAATCAAGCCACCATTTACATGGAAGCATTTTCTGCACCCCCGTGCTTCTGCATTTTCATCATTTGCCCCGGCAGGTGACCCGCAAGCCCGCGAAGGACATCACCGCGATGACGTGCCATCACCGGAATAACGTCCAAATCACAGGAATGCCATGCAACCATCATCGCCCGGTGATCCGTGCCCCCCGACGCTATGCCGACTGGTCACCGGAAGCTGGCATTCATGACAGCGTTTCCACCTGGCTGCTTTTAAAAACGAAAACAGCACTCATCATCCTCGCTGGCCA
>JAAXJB010000059.1:0-61141 GCA_012270065.1 Rubripirellula sp.
GGCTTGGAGTGTCGTGGCCTGTCTGGCCCATTAATAGCGGCAGAGGGACTCGAACCCCCGACACGCGGATTATGATTCCGCTGCTCTAACCAGCTGAGCTATGCCGCCATCTGTCTCTGAATCCGGGACCTGAAACTTATCGGAACAATCAGCTTCATGGATCATCAAATCCAGCTTGTTTTGACGCCCACAGAACGTAACAGAACCGCCCAATTTGTTCCAGCAGTCGCAAGACACAAAATCGGCACGGCAGGTTACTCAGAATTGGGCACATCAGGAACCCGGAATACCGCTTTTCCTCGGCAATCTACTGTTCCACGCTGAATCGGCACCGCCGCTCATGACGAAAACACTTGCCCGAGAGGAAGCTCGGCCACGATCAGTCCGGAAGCTTGCACAATTCGATCCAGTGGCCATCAGGGTCCTGGACAAACGTCTGCAAAGCCCCGTCAGGACGGGTTTTTCGCTCCAGGCGGATCGCCTGACAGGCGTCCAGCTGGCTTTCCCACTCGTCCAGACAATCGACCCGCAACGCAAAGTGCGTGCCCCGGTGATGCGAGTGCACAGGCTGGTGACGGTCGCCAATCAAGTGCAATTCCTGTTCTTTCCCCAACCTGAACCAGGCGCCGGGGAAGTCAAAATCCGGACGATCCATCATCGGAAGTTTCATCACGTCGCGGTAAAAAATGACGCTCTTCTCAACATCCAGAACGTGGATCGCGATGTGATTGAGTTCCAGAACTTCCATCAGTATGACCAGTTTGCAAGAAAGTAAAGCAAGGATGCACTTTGCCATTCTTGCCGAATTCAGATTCGGTAACCAGTCATCGGCTGAGAGATGGAATGACTTGAGCCATCATCAACCGCATCGGTTGCCCGTCGAAGGTGTCAATTGTCTTCCAGCACGACCTCGGCACAGGTTTCTTCGCATTCCCAAAGACGCACCTTTTAGGCCTTCGCTCCCGAACCTTCGAGGATCTTGGGGCAGACTTCATGCAGGAAATGGATCGCCATGTTCTCTGCTGTTGGATTGCTGTCCAATTCGTACAGCCGGTGTGGTTCGGATGACTTGATCGCTGAGATTCCATTGTCATCCTTTTCCCAGAGGATGAACGTATGATCCCAGTTTTTGTCTATCCAGCCGTTGACGCTCTGTTTGAGCTTTTTGAAGTCCAAAATCCGACCGATCTCATCCTGTTCCTGCCCTGTCACCTAAACTTCCAGCGAATAATTGTGACCGTGCAAATTCCTGCATTTCCCCTCATGACCCACCAGGCGGTGACCGGCACAGAAGGTAAATCGACGCATGATACTCAGAGACACGATTGCTTAACCTTGGACTTCGGAGTGATCGATGGAAATGAAAAGGAACAAACAGGGAAACGTTGCGAACCAGTGCATGGGCGAAAGAGGGTCAGCCATACAAAGCAGTTCAACGCCGCCCAGACGCTAAATTTTATGGCTGAGTCTAGCCAAGCCAACGGCACTACCGGCTGGAGGTAAGTCGGCAGCCCCCTTTCGTCGTGCAGAGCCCTGATCTTCTATGACGGTAAGAATCGGTAATTGCGTTGTTCATGGCTGTTTGATGGAAGTGATGGCTGCCTGATACGTTTCGATCGCTTTGAGAATCCGGGCTTGAAAATCCTGCTGATTTGTTGCCTTTTCCAATGTTTCATTGCAGCTTTGTAGCAGTTTCCTGGCCGCGTCATATTCGCCAACCACCAGATATTCTCCATTGGGAAGCAAGCCCAGATCAACTTTCACGAACCAGTGATTGTTCTTCCGGACAAGATTCAATTCCATGGCGCCAACGTTACCCTGATCGCTGGTTTTTGCGACAGCCGTATTTTTTCCCTCATTCAATTCAATCTCTGATTGTTTTGCTAACGTTTCGAACATACGTGGCTGCGTTGCACCGATTGCCATCAGCGTAAGAAAACTCCTGACACCAAGAACTTTGCTTGCCCGGTCATTGAATTTGACTTGAGCTGCTTTTCCAAAATCGCTGAACTGCTTGCTGAGTAGCATCCGCTTGGCCACCACTGCTGCAGCAGCTTTCGATTTTTCGTCAGACTGCTAGGGGATGCAGGTTTGCAGCACTTCCAGATCATTGGTTTTGACGCCCTTGTGGAGACGTTGCAGTAGTTCCTTGGGGCTCTTGGAACCCACCTCCTGAGCATTCGTTGTTGAAGTCATGAACGTCAGCAAGGCAACTGCGAAAAATCGTTGTGAGTTCTTGAAAACCAACATTGTTTTCCCTCTGGATAGGCTTGTTTCAGGTTGATTGAGAATCGAGCATGGTGAACTTGCTTGATAGAAGAAAGGCAATTTCAGGTCTCATTGGGATGATTTGGCAAATGAATGGTCGGATAAGACTGATCAACAGGATTGGGTCTACGAAATCCCGTGCCGGGACTTGGTGATTCGGGTTTTTGCCATGTTGTACGCTGGCGCATGATTTTCCCGAGCGGCCACTTTTTACAAGTTTCCAGAATCACGGCATATCTCCTGCTTGCGGGGTCAGTAGCGATAGGCGTAGTGCAACAAATGGAAGTTCATGGCAAACTGTCATTCTCCTTACTCTTACCGAGGAACTTTTGATGCCCGAAGTACGCCAAGCCCAAGCTCTCGCAATCCCCGATTCTGACGCTCTCCGTTTTCTTCCGGAGGGCCCTATTCCGCTTGACGATGGGTTTTGCTCATGGGTGGGAATACAGCATGGCGCTGATGCCACCACAGGGAGCCTCAATCTGCTTGATTTGTCATCGCATGAGAATCGATCTCATGAATTACCGGGAAGACCCGGTTTTGCGTTTCCTTGTCAATCACAGGATCAGTTTGTGGTTGGGTGTGAGCGATCGCTCGGCTTTTTTAATGTCAAAACAGGAGCCTGGGATCCATTTTGCGAGGGCATCGATGCGGATGTGACCAACACCATCATCAATGACGGAATCTGCCATGAGGACAACTTGATTTTTGGAACCAAGGATCTCGAGTTTGCAACCAGAAAGGCCGGACTTTATCTGTATCGGGGAGCTGACAAAAAGTTGATCCGGTTGCGGGATGACCAGATCTGTAGCAACGGCAAAGCGATCCAACACACCGAAAACGGCGGTTTGCGATTGCTTGATATCGATACGCCAACCCGTCAACTGGTTTCCTATCCGCTGGATATCGGGGCGGGGAGCATTGGTACTGCTGAAGTGATTCTGGATTTCCATGGTGATCATGGGTTACCCGATGGTGCGATTCTGACACCAGACGGTTCAGGAGTCATCATCGCCATGTTCCGCCCTGAGGTCGCCGATTATGGCGAGACACGTCTTTACGATCTCGGAAGTGGCGAACTTCGATGCACGTGGCAGACGCCTGGAAGTCCGCAAAACACCTGCCCTGCATTGGTGCGAGTTGGTGGAGAATTGAAACTGTTGATCACCACCGCAGTCGAAAACATGACGGCTGAGGATCAGGAAAAATGCCCACAAGCCGGGCGTCTGTTCATGGCAGACGTTGACCTCGACGACTTGGGTGGGCCGCTTTCAGATTGCTACTGGGCATAGCATTGCGGAGGTGTACTGGTTGCTGTCACGGAATCGGTCACGGTTCACCGAAAATTATTGATCTGAATTCGGTCTGATTCACGGTACGTGACCTGCTCATCCTCCGATTGTCGAAAAGCGGCAGCAGGAATGCGTTTGCGGACTGCGTAACGCCAGCCTTGTACTGAGCCGATTGTCAATTTCAGGACTCTCTGCTCAAGTTCCTGCTGGATCATTGGGTCGAGCGTATCAAATTGAGGGCCGAGATCGAGGAAAATCGCTGGGTTGCGTTCCATCAGCTGATTGATTTGCCGGGAAGAAAGCTGGCAGTTGTGCAAGGTAAGCATCTTGAGCGAAGAAGCGCCAACCAGCCAGTCCATCAGTTCATCATCAAGTTGCCAACCAGAGAGATTGAGAGACTCGATGTTGCCAGCTTCCAACAAGGGACGTAGCACGTTCTTCTCAATGGCAACGTCCGCCAATTGAAGTTCGCTGACTTGAGTCAAGTTGCCGATTTTTTCAGATGCCTGCTCTTCAAGGTCGACACGATTCAAAGACAGGCGTCGAAGAGAATTGATTCCGGATAGCCAGACCAGTGTTCCGGTTGAAATATGGTTGTCGTCAAGATTGACGTCCCACAGGGATTTCAGCGTTGTCCACGCGGCGATGACCGAAGGATCCAGCGTGTTGCCCGGGACCGAAAGTGTGGAGAGCGTCTTGAGTTCACCGATCTGTTTCAGTTTGGACGGTGAGACGGATGTGTAAGCGAGGGTCAGTTGGTCCAGGTTTCTGCAAACCAGCACTTCATCCACCAGATCATCTGTGACATTGCTGCCACCCACGGCAAACCAGTCCAGATCTCTCATGCCCTGTAGTTTTGCGTGTTTGGGCCATGGCGCGTTGACGGAGAGCCCGGTCATCGATTTTGCATTGGAAATCTCCAACTGTTCAGGGCATTGCTCCAAGTGAAGTTCTGTACGAAGCAGTGGGACGTCGACCAGACTGACCGTTTGGGGTTCTGTCAATTTGGTAATTCTCAATTTGCGCAACTGTTTGTGTTCGGAAATATCAACCGTTCCCAGTCGATTTCCATTGATCACCAGTTCATCGAGATTGGGAAACTCGTTGAGGATCCAGGCGAGCGATTCAGGTTCGACATCGCAGTCACGAATGATCAATGATTCCAGTTGTGACATTCCGGCCAGTTGTTTTACATGATCAAAATTGATGCCGGTTTCGATCAAGTTCAGGTGCCGGATTCCCCGGTTGTTTTTCAATGGCGAGAGATCAGCACTTTGAAGTTGTAGCCCCATCAGGTTGAGCGTGCTTGGGCCTGCTCGGTCTCCCAACTGGTCAATCCACTGTTGTGCGTTTTTCAGTGGAGTGTGCGCAACATGTATTCCATTCATCACCGAGACTTCGTAATTGCCAAGTTCCAAAGTACGAAGGGAATTCATGGACTCCAGCGACAAGTGATCGAGGTCACGCGCATAACAGCCAAATCGTTTCAGGCTGGGGGTATTGCTCGCTTTGAACCGGGTCAACCACATGTTGCCGGGTAGTCGTGCATCGGAGGAGAGAATGGTTTGAAGAAAACCTAGCCCTTCGTCAAAAGTCGAAAGCACCGGCAGATTCTCAAGCTCCAGATCGTGTTTCTGGTTGCGATCAAGGCTGACATTGGTCAACGCCGGAAGGTTTGCCAATCGTATTTTCAGTGTCTCATGATTGGAAATGGTGGTGGGCCGATAAACTCTCAGACTCTCCAGATTCGGCCAGTTATCGACTTCCAGAGAATCTTTCGAACCTCCGGTTGGACGTGACAGCGATACGACTTCAGCAGTTTGTGACCAGCTGGGTTTGCCAATCTCTGAGAGTTTCACTTTCGTGTTGGTCAGATTGATTTTCCTGAGAGCGAGCTGATCCAGCTTCAACAGTTCATCACGGTTCAAATTGGTCCGGGATAAATCGAGCTGATTCAGGTTTTGCAAGCGGGCAATCGCTTCGACCAGTGGTGAATCCAGATCCTGTCGCGAGATTTGCAAACCCCGGAAATGTGGGTTCTCAATGAGCGGCAACAGGTGTTCGGCTTTGACGTTGCTGCTTCGACAAGTGAGCGTGACAAGGCTGTTCGTTCTGCATGCGAGTGCAGTTGCGTTTGCGTCGGCCGAAATGAGGTCGACGGAACGAATACGGAGCAGTGATTGCTGCAAGCCTGGTGGAATCCGTGTCGCAAGGATTTCGGGTATCCAGACAGCGAGGTAACAATTGCCAGAGCGGCCAAGTTGATTGGCGAGCTTTTTGTGCTGCCAGGCACCGTAATACTCTGTCCCCAGAATTGCCGCCGGGAAAAGAACAACAGCCAAGGCTGTCCCGGCATCCAGCAGTTGCACTCTTTTTTCGTTCTTTCCATGGGCTATGTGACTTGCACGAAAACAGATGTAACCATAGACACATGCAATCAGAAATCCGATCAGAAAGATGTTGCCGGACAGTCGCAGTGGTGACCAGATTCTTTGCTCCCTTTTTCCCGCCGATTCATACTGAACGCTGTATTTGAAAGGCCATCCAGCCATGGTGGGCATGTCGTCGGCAGTTACCGATCGACTCATCTCTTCGGCGTCCGCGACCCCGCGCCAGACACCACTCCCTTCGACGTATTTGTACGGCAGATTGGCGACGATACCTGCGCTGAGGAAAACGATTGCAATCAGCGCAGCGACGAAGTGAATACGACCTTTACCGGGATCGGAGGTCTCGACCGGGGTTTTTCCGTCATTCATGCTCGGGGACTCTTTCCGTGGTGAGTCAACGCTTGCCAGCGTTCAGGTCCAATGGCGCGACGGAGCCGGTAGCCGGACAATTCACGCGCGTTCCATTGTAGTGCGACAGGAAGGGTGTGTTGGGGGGCCTCATGAGGCGTCAGATCAAGCAACAGCAGTACTTGGTGCCGAATTCGTCGGTTGGTGTTCTGGACGCGGAGCTTCCTGGTCACATTTCAGATTCAGGACCCCAGATCGGCCTTTTCAGGATCCCAGATCGGCCTTTTCAGGACCCCAGATCGGCCTTTTCGTTGCCATCGGAATCGTATCGGTTGAATGCGAAGTAAACGAATGTGACTGGCAAACAGGGTAATAGCAGCAGGAAGAAGCTTCCTACGAAAAAAGCGAAGACAGCGGTCATGACCAGAAACACGGTCCAAAGCCACCACGTGTCTCTCCAAAGTCCCTGCATTTGTTTCATGAATTGATGTCGTTGGAGGTGTATTCTCTGGTTTCCGACCAGTTGGTTACCAGAGTCCCTGCAAGTTAACGAACAACAGTGTTTCGTATCAGGGTTCTTGTGGGTTTACCTGATGTCAGATGTTCCAGTGCTGTTGTCTTCCCAGTCAAGCGGGGACTCCGTTCCATCGGACTCGATTTGATATGCAAGGCCGAGTTGGTAATGGAAATCGGACTTCCATGTTTTAACGTATCTCTGGGCGGTCGCGGACAATTGCTTCCCGCGCTATGATAGAAATTGTCAGTCAGCACCTTGAGGAAAAGTTATGCTCGATCTTTACGACAAGATTCAGGAAGCGTGTTCCAAAATCCGTCATGAATTCAGTGACAAGCCAAAGGTTGGTATCATTCTCGGTACCGGTCTCGGAGATATTGTCGAGGAACTCGACGTCGAGGCCGCGATTGACTATCAGGACATTCCGCATTTTTTGACTTCGACGGCGACAAGCCATCGAGGGCGATTGGTATGCGGGCGTTTAGCCGGCGTACCCGTCGTGGCCATGGAGGGCCGCTTTCATCTTTACGAGGGTTATTCACTCAAAGATATCACGCTGCCCGTGCGAGTATTCAAGGAGCTTGGTGCAGAGTTGATGATCGTCAGCAATGCATGTGGTGGATTGAATCCCTACTTCGATGCCGGTGATCTCATGGTCATCGAAGATCAAATCAATCTGCTGGGTGACAATCCGCTGATCGGCATCAATGATGACCGGTTGGGGCCCCGTTTTCCCGATATGTGTGAACCCTATGATCAGGCATGGATCGACCGTACTATCAAGATTGCTCGCGAGCGTGATATCAATATCCACAAAGGTGTCTTTGTCGCTGTTGCGGGGCCGAATCTGGAAACTCGTGCAGAGTACCGTTACCTGAGAATGATCGGTGCAGATGTCGTGGGAATGAGCACGGTGCCTGAAGCCATTGTCGCCGTCCATTGTGGTCTGAAAACGGTCGGTCTCAGTGTGGTCACTGACATGTGTCTGCCGGATGCGCTGAAGCCCGCCAATGTCGAGGAAATCATTGCCGTGGCGAATGAGGCGACTCCCAAACTGATTGCTGTGGTGGATGGGATCGTTCGGGAATTCAATCACACCAGGATGGCTTGATCGCGAATGGTCGAAACGCCACCGCCCACTGGTTGGGAAGATGATCATGAAGACCAACTGCTGCAACAGGCATGCAGTCATGTTGTTTCCCGGTGTAAGACGTTTCAGTTTGGAGATCGCCCTCTGGCAGCGGTCATTCTTGGCAGCGGCTTGGGGGGGCTCGCAAACCAGATTGTTGACCCTGTCGTGTTCTGTTACCGCGACATCCCTGGCTTTGGCACTTCGTCGGCGGGCGGGCACCGAGGTGAATTGATTCTGGGGAAGCTTGGAGATTCGCCGATCATTGCCATGGCAGGACGATTTCACCGCTACGAGGGTTGGACCAACCGGCAAGTGGCGTTTCCTGTCAGATTGATGGCTTGTCTGGGGGCTGATCGTTTGATCGTGAGCAATGCGGCTGGCGGTGTGAATCCAAAACTGGCAGTGGGAGACATCGTCGTCATCCGTGACCATCTGAATTTCATGGGCGCGGATTGTTCTGGACAAAGTTCCTATTCCCGCGATTCAGGGTCGCTTGTCAATCCGATTTTGAAGGAAGGTGCTCCACGAGATGGGATGGAGTCAGGTGCAGCGGGGACGCGAATTGACGGCTCGGAATGTCCCGGTTTGCTTCGAGCTGGCGAGATTTATGACTCTGAGATGTCACGTGAAGCCGTGCGGATTGGTGTCCGCGGAGGATTTAACGTTTATCCGGGGACTTACCTTGCGACACTGGGGCCTAACTACGAGACGCGGAGCGAGTATAGAATGATGAGGAAAATCGGTGCTGATGTGGCGGGCATGAGCACGGTTCCGGAGGTACTGGCGGCTTCTGCTGCCGGAATGCGGATTCTGGGACTTTCCATGGTGAGCAACGTTGCGAATCCCGATCAACCAATCAAGGCAGATCATTCGGAGGTGCTGGAGGCAGGAGCGGCTGCGGCAGCCAAGCTGGAAAGCATTGTCCGAGGCGTGTTGAATCTGGTGCGACCGGGTCGTGAGTCATGATCGGTTTTGATGTCCGTTCTCCGGAATGATCTTTCATCACACTGTTCGAAACGCTTACGTTTTTTTCAGTTATCTCGTAAATTCGTCCCCACGGCTGCTGGCCGATGGCCAGAGGTAAATTGTTCCAGAGCCTAACATGAGCACAAACCGAAATGTCAGACCGATTGTGAACGAGGGTCAGCCGCAGTTCCACGCTGGCGCATTGTCACTGGACTTGGGCCCTCAAGAAATCCATCGGGCAATTCATGCAATACCGGTTGGTGGCGACGACGAGCAGTTGACTGAGATTGCGATCTCAGGGTCGGCTGGTCAGGATGGTGTCTTGATGCGTCTGAACCATCCGATTCGCATCACCATGGAAGGCCCTCTGGGTGACTATGCTTTTGCGTATAACGCCGAAAGTGATATTCGTATGACCGGCGATGTTGGCAGTGGTGTGGCGGAGGGAATGGTGAGCGGGGCGGTTCGTGTGAGAGGTAACGCAGGTGTTGGCGCCGGTACAGGCATGACAGGAGGAACGCTTGCCATTTATGGCGATGCAGGAAACCGCTGTGGGGCTGCCATGCGTGGTGGAGGTATTTTTGTACGCGGCAATGTTGGCGATGAGGTTGGGGTGGGGGCACTTGGCGGCATGATTGTGATCGGCGGCGATGCAGGTCACAATCTCGGTGATCCGACGAGCAGCGCAACCGTCTTCATCCGCGGTGCCGCTGCAAGCCTTGCCGATGGCGTTACCGATGCTCCACTGCGTAAACGTGAACAGCTGCGACTTGGATTGTTGCTCATCAATGCATCCATCAGGGGTGATGCAAAAGAGTTTCGCCGCGTTGTGCCGGTAGCAATGCTGGAGGCCGAAGCAAGCGAGCGTGGGGAATTGAATCCGAACTGGCGATAACCGCTTCGAGAACTTCCATCCAATCGTGGAGAGTGTTGGTCGCTATTGGAAAACAAGCAATGAATGAACGTCTGGAAAAAATCTGCTTCTTGCCACCCGTTTCGGATACGCCCTGGGTGGGTGCGCCATCAGATGATTGTTCCATCAGTCTGGAAAGGCTGGATGCAAAGAAGGTGTCGTTACCCCTTCCACTGTTCTGGTATGACCCGCCATGGGCTGAAATCGAAATGAATACAGCTGATTCGATTGCTGCCGCTGTGGCCCGCTTGGGAGTGACTGTCAGTGCACTGCGAAGAGATCTGGTTGTTGTGGATGAGGAATCCGAATTGCATTTGGCTGTTTCGGATGAAAACGCAGATGAAGGTGCAGAGGAAACGGACCGAGAAGCTTCTTACCTGCCACGGATGTTGCCATATCGGCCGGAACGTTATGGGGTCAGTGACCGGGACTTCGATGGGGCAGCGGTTGTTGACGTGAGGCTTGCCATGCGGCGCGATCCAGACGGCCGTTTCGCTTTCACTCCTGACGAAATCACACGCTGGGTGGCAACTCAGGATCAGACGTCGATTTCCGGTGGCAGTTGGGTTCCGGCTGCTTCATTCCCTCCTGATGTGGACGGAATGGAAAAACTTGGTGGAAAAATCCGGCAATTGCGAATGTTGGCTCCGGACGCCGTCGTATTGGTCTCGATCTCGCCCCATCGTCTGGTCGATGAGTTGCACGAGGTACTGAAGAGTCAGCCAGATGGCATCATTCTGAGACTGAACGAACTGGACCTCGATCCACTTGACCTTGCCCGGTTTGTCCAGAAGACGCGGGGAATGATGGATGATCTGGCGTATGGTCACTTGCCTTTATGGATTGTTCCGGGAGAAATTTCGGCTGATGACGCTGTTAAATTGATCCAGCTGGGTGCCAATGCCGTGGCGGTCGATTCCTGGTGTCGGGAACTTGTGGATGAAATCCGGGACGCTCAGCAGAATGCCAGCGCAGGTTCCGGATACTCTTCATATTCAAGTTCCAGTGTTCAAACCTGGATTGACTGGGTTGAATACGAACTCGGGAGCCACGTCGAACGATTTGATGGCCTGATGCATTCTGTCAGTTATCAGTCGCCAGGTCAGAGATTGGCGACTCTTTCTGACAAGTGGGCAGAATCGTTATCTATCCCAAAATTGAATCTTCCGTTTTGACCGGGGGCCTGACCCGCGAATTTGATTCATCCGAATCTGTTCCGTCGAAAGCTTACCGGGCGACTTCGACCGAAACCTCGTAAGTGCCGCCATTGTCATCAAGTTTTCCGCAGGCATCATTGACTCGGAAGAGAAGCCAGCTGTATTCGGGCACGTTGATGAAGGGTTGCTCCATGATGCCTTGAACCTTGAGCGGTTGAATCTGTTTTGCCTGTGGGTCGTTGGCATTCGGTAGCAGGCAGTAGAGTAGCTGACCCAGAGGGCGTCCACGATGGTATTGAAAGGTAATCCCAGGTGGTTGGCTGATCCATGGTTTGGGTTTCTGGGCGAGCGTGATTTCGCCCGTGGCTGAAAGACGGATATTGGCACCGGCTGGAATACGGATTCCGCACGACTGCCAGCCCTGATCCGGTCGCACTTCGACTTTCAGCTTGTTACCGTCCCATACCGGGTCTTGGGCTGAAAGTGCTACCCGTTCTCTCTGCCAGTCAAATCCGTAATCCAGTTCATGGCATGCGAGGCGCCATCGGGCGGCAAGTATGGGCCAATGGCGATCAAGTGATGTCTGCAATTGGCGGTTGAAACCTGGCCCGGTTTCCTTGCCTTGTCGTGCAGTCGCAATGAATGTTCCACGGTATTCCGGGTAGCTCGTCAAAATCATGCAAGCTGCCCAACTCCAACTGTAGGTGGCAACATCTCCTGACAGGCTTGGCTGATAATCAAGGACGGCAGGCAAGCTGGGAACTTGTCCATCACTGGTGGCCTGGTTCATTCTTTTGAACCGGCCCCAGTACGGAGCCTGTTCACGGGTTTGTGGAATCCGATTGACCCTGATTCCATTTCCTGAACCCTCGTGGGTTGCCAGCAGTTCGGCCGAGCCTTCTTGAAACCATGTTGGGCCAGCACCATTGAACAGGTAATAAGCCAGTGAATGGACCCCTTCATGCAACAGCAGATGACGTGTGTAGTATTCACTTTTCTGGGCAAGAACCCAGATCTGATTATCCAAAGCGTAGCCAAATGGAAAATCAGGAACGGTAGCCGGGATCAGCCCTCGTTGGTTAAACTTGACTTTGTCACGGATCACATGGGCTCGTACTTGAAAGTCACCAAGTGCACTCTCGTTGAGGTCCCAGAACCGAATCCATTGAGGCACTGCCGCATCAAACGATTCCACCAGTGACTCGGCTTCTTCTGTGGAAGCAATATCCGTGGTCAAGTGAATGTAGCGGCCTTGCTTCACCAGAAGTTCCTCGGCCTTCAATGGAAGGACGAGCAAGGTACTGATAATTCCCATCCCGAAGATTAGCTGTGATTGCATCATCCCCCTATTCTACATTGATTTTCCGGATTGCTGTCACTGCAAAAATCGCCTGTTGGGTTTGGCTGGCGGCAGGTCTGCTGGTGGCAGGCGGGTGCGTTCCGCGAGCTGAGAGTGACGTGGTGGTCTATTCAGCTCTTGATGAGGAATTTGCATTTCCCATTCTGAATGCCTATGAACGATCGACAGATCACCAGACTGGAGTCGTTCCAAAGTTCGATGTTGAATCGACCAAGACGGTCGGCTTGGTCAATCGGATCATCGCGGAAAAGGACGAGCCCGTTTGCGATCTGTTCTGGAATAACGAAATCATGCATACCGTACGTTTGCAGAAACTGGGGCTGCTGCAGGCGCATGACTGGGATTTGCCGCCAGATTATCCCCCGGACATGGTTGCCAAGGATGGAACGTGGTGTGGCTTTGCTGCTCGTGCGCGTGTCTTGCTTGTCAACACGGAACTGATTCCTGATCCAGCGGATTATCCAAGGTCGGTAGCTGATCTCGTCGATCCCAAGTGGGAAAAAAAATGCGCCATGGCAAGACCTCTGTTTGGTACCACAGCGACGCACTTTGCAGTTCTTCGGGAGTTGCAGGGTCGTGAGGAAACACTCGCACAGCTGAAACAGATCGAGCAGAATGCAGTGATCCTGTCAGGGAACAAACAGGTCGCTCTGGCAGTCGCTGCGGGGCGGGTTGCATGGGGCCTGACAGATACAGACGATGCGATCATCGAAAAGGACAGCGGTGAACCCGTTGCAATCGTGTTTCCCGATCAATCACCGGATCAATTGGGGACGTTGAGAATTCCAAATACGATTGCTGTGCTCAGGAAAGCACCGCATGCTGTTGCTGCCGGTCAGCTTGCCGATTATCTGCTTACACCGGAAACCGAGGATCGGCTGGCCATGGGGAATAGCAGTCAATTGCCGATTCATCGCGGTAGTAAATTTCCACCACGTGTTCTGCCAGACGAACCGGTTCGTTGGATGAGGGGCGATTTTGAGGCGGCTGCTGACGGCTGGGATGAGTGGTCCAAGGAAGTTCAGGCGATTTTCCGCAACTGAACCTTGCCAACGTCGTGGCAAGCCCTGTATGTGATATCGTGGGCAGCTTCTGAAATCGTTTTCAGGCGGTGAAGCTGACTTTCGAGTGGCTGGGGGACGTCAGGCGACCTCCAGTGACGTGGAGTGAACGGTTTCACCGCTGAGGCGATAGTTCTGAGCACGCGGACTGACAAGTTTCTGCAGGTGGGGGCGTCGAATCATCTGCATGCTGGTTTTCCCCATGGATGCATCCGATGGTGTTTCCATTGACTTGGCACTGGCCCCGAAGGCCCGAAGACGACGTACCAGAGCACCTGAAATTGGGCGTGGTGTGCTCTCAGCGCGAGCGGCGACTACCGACTTGTCTTCGCTCATTCGCAGTAAACGTCTCATGTCTTCGATCCGTATGGTGGCCTCTGTTTCCTGAATGAAAACAAGATCGCCCAGGGATCGTTCCAGTCCAGTCTGCCCAGCAGCCTCAAGGCCCCGGGGGCGACTATGACGAACGACCCGCACCTGCGGATAACGGGCCTTCAATTCGCTGAGGACTTCGGGCGTGGAGTCCTTGCTTCCATCGTCAACCACCAACAACTCACTTGTTACCCGCGTCAGGTCCGAAATTGCTTCGAGGATCTGGATAACGCGTGACTCAATTTCATGCTCACCATTACGGACAGGCAGGACGACAGATATTCGAGGGGAAGGCGAGGACATCTGTTGGATTCCGATGGAGGCTACGTCCCTTGGCGGGGACGCCGGGCATTTTCCGGCTGACGATAGTTGGTGATTCGACCGGCACCGGCATGATGCTTGACATGCCGGCTGAAAGATCGAGATTTGCCCGTCGTTCCGCCGCTAACGAATGCACCTATAATCATGGGCGAGCCAATCCGAGCGACGTTGGTCTGAACCGGGACGTGTTCGGCCACCTTTCGCGTTGCCCGGTGAGGCTGGGGCGATCGTGACGGCTGAGTCCGTTTGCCATCGTTTATCTTTCCGGAAAAATTCATATTCGTCATTTTGTTTCCCAAGCATTAAGCAGACTCCCGTGAGCATAGTTCCTGATTTTCAGAGAGGTCTCGTATTCGATGGTACCAGTGGATTGCTGCCCGCCATCGCCCAGGACAGTACCACTGGAAGAGTCCTGATGATGGCATGGATGGATGAACAGGCGTGGAAAGAGACGCTCAGTACGGGTCATGCGGTTTATTTCAGTCGCAGTCGGGGGGAATTGTGGCGCAAGGGAGAAACGAGTGGGCACCGGCAGAAATTAAAAGAAATTCGGATCGATTGTGATGCCGATGCGATTCTGCTGAAGGTTGAGCAGATCGGCGCTGCCTGCCATGAGGGTTACGCCAGTTGTTTTTTTCGCAGCGTTGATGCCGATGGTGATGCTCGAACCACTGAACAGCGGTTGGTGGATCCAGAGCAGGTTTACGGAAAAAAAACATGAATCCAGCTTCGGATGCGAAACGCATCATCTCGTTGCTTCCAGGAGCTACCGAATGGGTTTGTCAACTTGGGCTTGCTGATCGACTGGTCGGAATTTCGCATGAATGTGATTTTCCGGATCTGGTTACCGGGCTGCCACGTGTGACCCGGTCGAAAGTGGATGCTTCACTTTCCAGCCGCGAAATCGATGATCTCGTGACTTCTTTCAGTGACACGAGGACACCACTGTATGAACTGAATGAGACTCTTTTGCGCTCATTGAAACCTGATTTGATATTGACCCAGAACCTTTGCAATGTGTGTGCCGTCAATGAGCGTGACGTCTTGCGATGTACTGAGAATCTGGAGCAGAAGTGCCTCATTCTCGACTTGCCTGCCCGGTCGATGGAAGATGTCATGACGGATGCCCGCGAGATCTGGAAGGCAACCGGTACAACCAGAGTTGGTGCCAGCGCAATCGAGACGTTGGATCAGAGGGTAGCACGTGTACATGACACGGTTACAAGACGACTGTCGTGCGATCGGGTGAATCGACCTTCGGTGACGTTGTTGGAGTGGCTGGATCCTCTCTACTGTTCCGGGCATTGGACTCCCCAGTTGATCGAATGGGCCGGTGGCATTGATCCCATCGGGCAAACAGGGAAACCATCCCGTGTATTGACGTGGGAAGAACTCACGAAGGCGAATCCCAATATCCTGCTGGTCGCGTGCTGTGGCATGGATGAGGAAAGAACCAGAAGTGAAATGGACGCGGTTTTGGCAGCATCGCCAAAACTGGATGATGTCTGGCACGGGTTGCAGGCGGTGCGCGGTCAGCACGTCCACTTCTTTGATGGTTCAGCCTTTTTCAACCGTCCTGGACCTCGCTTGATCGATACCTTGGAAAAGGTTGCAGAACTGGTTGCGGCGTGGGACGAGTCACAAGCTTGATGCAGTTGAAACTGGCAGATCCGCTGGTGAAGTCGCGAATCAGGCGGAATCGTCTGTTTTCTGCCATACCTCCCCTTGCTGATCGCGGCTGGTCACACCATCTTTTCAAGCGAGCTGCTAACATCCGTCCCTTGATCAAACGGCACTGTCAGGTTGTTTGATCGCGTACCGAGATTTCGGAGAATTATCATGAGCGCTGAAGCAAAACTGCAGGAACTGGGGATCGAACTTCCAAACGCACCCAAACCCATGGGCGTTTATAAGCCGATTGTTGTGTCCAGCGGGATGGCTTACCTGTCCGGACACGGTCCCCTGCTGGCCAACGGCAAATTAATCACCGGCCGACTTGGCCTCGATATGGATGTTGAAGCGGGATACGAAGCAGCTCGCGTCACGGGCATGGGCATGTTGGCAACTCTGCAGGAGAATCTCGGAAGCCTTGATAAGGTCAAACGCCTCGTGAAATTATTGGGCTTGGTGCGTTGCACTGACTCCTTTGCTGAACAACCTGCTGTCATCAATGGCTGCAGTGAATTGTTTCGAGATGTTTTTGGTGAGGATGCCGGGGTCGCGGCACGCAGCGCCTTGGGGACCAACGCACTGCCGGGAACGATCGCTGTTGAGATCGAGGCCATTTTTGAGGTCGATGCCTGAGACGGAGTGTCTCTGCTGATGTGTCAAAAAGACGGTTAACTTGTTTTCCGCCACAGCCGCACATCGTTTGGCCCGCAAAACAGCATCAATAATTCGCCCGTGGCTGCATAGCGATCAAAGACGAACTCATGAAAATCGTCTTCGCCCGGCCATGGGTAAGCGTATACCAACGCAAAGTCATCCAGTTCCAGCCCGAGCTTTTTGTAGCCATCAGATGGGTCATGGTGAAGACTCGGGAGCATCGGGTCATCTGCGAGCTGTGCCGCGCCGGGGGGTAGAAAGTTGCCCTCGACCAGTTCGACGCTAACATTCCATGTTTGAATGGTCTTGCGTCCCATTGCTAGCAAATCAGGCTCCGCCTCGATTCCAAAGGCTGTCAGTCCGAGTTCGGCGGCGATGGCACTGACGATGGAAAAGCCGCTGCCCCATTCAAGAAAACGCTGACCCACCAGCGGTTGGTGCTGCAGTGTCCATTTCAGACATTGGTAGACAAGAGGGTAGTCGGCGGCAACGAATTGTTCGATTTGTGGCCGATCCCAGCGGTCCTGAAATGCTTCGATCTCGTTTCGAGCGGACGAGATTTGAACTGCCAATTCGGCTGGAATGGGGGTGGTGTCGACTGATGAGGGAATTTGGATTCGAGTTAGCACGGCTTCCGTCGGGGGCGATGGACCAGACTTGTCAAAGGCATGTGAATCATCCTGAGGATGAACAGTAAAACGATTTCATCACCGAGTGTCGAGGACGTCACAGTCGAGGATTGTGAAGCGGTGTTGATCTGTTTGAGCACGCGACGGTTCGTTGTTGCCCGCCCTGGTGAGCCTCGAGATTTATGGCCAGTCGATGGAGGCTGGGATAAATTGAGAGAATTGAAGCCAGGGGATGAAGTGGTTTACAAGGGGCAGGTCGCAACCGTGCGTGCGGTCGATGTTTATCGCTAGTCGGCGTGTGTTGCTAGTCAATCTGCAGGGGCAGCGTCATCGGTAGACGCACGATCTCTTCACCGATCTTGTGCTCGCATTTTTACATTTCCCATGGCAGAGACAGGTGCGTGTGAAGTCTTCGATCTTTCCATTTCTGTCCCTGTTGTGCCAGCTCGGATTTTGGCCGTGTGTACGGCGTCGATCGCTGGCTTTGAGCTTGGCTGATGAATCAGTCGTGGATTCAACAACATCCATTTCTGTATGGTTTCTAACAGTCGAGCACGTTTGAGCCGGTTTTGCGGCCGTCTCTTCCCGGGAAACAGCGACATCTTGACCTCTCTTTTGTTCTCTTTCGTTGAGCCTTTCGCATTCGCAATTAATTTGGACTGGGGTGGCAGGTGTTGCCCTGAGCGAATCAGCTCTTGCACGACAGAGGAAGCGGATTCTCAAAAACGTCCAATGCTGTGGTGTCGCACAGAGTTCAACTGACTTGCAATCGAGTGGGTCATGCATACGTGGTTGGGCGAGCGACATCTCGCTAGATGGAACGGGTGCACTCGGTACCCAAAATTGCCGGATCAATACTTCTCACATCAGTCATTTCAGGAAAGGAAACGTTGACAACATGAAGAATCTACTTTTCATCGGAATTGCTTTGCTCGCTTGCATGACTATGCCTGAGGTACGGTCGGCTGAACCAGGTTGGTCACCGGTTGTCATCGCAACCGGAGATTACCGGGAGCAATTAGAGAAAACACCCATTGTGAATCGTCCTTATCGACCATTCCATTTTTACGGCAATACGGTGCGCCGCAGGCACTACCGTGGTACGGCAGTACCCATGCCGCGTGATCTTGTGACTGTCGGTCTGTTCCCTGTCATGATGAGAAACCAGTAAGAAGTCGCAGTCTGCTATCTGGTTGCAGATAACAAGGACGTAAATCTGATGTTCGGATGCTGACGTACTGCAACGCAGGCTCCATTGTTCCGGGACATGAACTAAAGACGTTTTCTCGTGTTTTCAGGCCCGGCGTGTTCTGGTTGAGTCACGGGCTGAGCGTCATCGATGCTTGGCGGAGTATCCGTCGATGTTTTACGATGTCCGTTCTTCTTGTTGCATCGATATCAGTTCCGATTTGCACTACCTCTTTCTTTTGGTTATCCGCCAGCGGTGCAGATCGACGTGAATGCAGCGTACGTTCGGTTTTGCGTTGAATCCGGTGGGGCCAGTTCACGACTTTCAAAGTCGGATCATTCCTGCACACGGGGGTATGGAAAAGGGCACCGCAGTTTGTCATGGGATGCTAGAATGCTGGCTGGCCTTGGGACGGAGGTGAGCAGTGAAGCCACAGATGGGCAAACTGGCAAACTGGCAGACTTCAAGGACAATAGGCCTTCACTCAAACGGAAATGACTACTGGATTTCTGGGAGTGGATAGGTGTCAACGGATTGTTGAAACGTGGCTTTGTACATTCGAGTACCTTAATCTGCCGGCCACCGTTGCTTGGGATGATCCCAAGCTTTGGGTAATCAAATGCACCTCTTTTGCCTCCTGTGATCTTTGTGTGTGTGTCTGTCCGACACGAAAGTTGCAACGATGAATTTCAGTCCAGCAGTCACTCTTTGCTTTTCGCTCCGGTCTGTGATCGCGTGTGAGACGAATTTTTGCCGTTGTGTTGCTGTGTTTTTCCTCGCGTTGTTGCTTCTGGGTGGTTGTGACAGCCGATCAGAGTCAAAACGTGGGAATCCAGCAAGTCAGAGTCCAACTGGCATTGGAACGAATCAGGCGGGCTCGCCCGAGGGCATGACAGACGGAAAGCTGGCCCAGTCTTTGTTGCAGCAGGGCGAAATCGAAAAGGCCTTGGAAGTCGCACAACGGGCTCTGCTCGAGTCCCCGACTGATCACGCCGCTTTGCGTACGATGGCATCGGTGCAGGCAGCGCGAGAGAATTTTTCAGATGCAGCTCGCATTGCCACCGAATTGGCGAAACTCGATGGTGAACGGGGTTTGGAAGACTGGCTGGCTGCTTTTGACTGGCATTTGCGTGCGAGTGAACTGATGGCAGCTGAGCAGGATTTGAGGGAAGCTCTGCGTCTGGCACCGGAGGATCCGCGGGTTCATCGCACGATGGCCCAATTGCTGAATGCTGAGGGACGACGCTTTGAATCCCGCCAGTACATTTTGAATCTCATTCGCCTCAACGCGGCACAGCCACGTGAATTGTTGAGTCTTGTGGAGTTGGGGGGGCCGTTTCGGCTGGTGTCATTGGATGAGGTGGTGGCTGATCCTGCCGGGACCCTTCTGGAGTTGGGGCAGGCAAGATACCTGTTGGTCGCCGATTCAGATTTGAAAGCCGCTCTCGAGAAAGTGAACCTGCTTGCAGGCAAGCTTTCGCACCCGGCATTGGATGCATTTCGCGGCCGTTTGATCGCTGAGACGGATGATAGTGCTGCTTTTGAAAAATGGCTTGAAGAGGTGGTTCCAAGAACAGACGAACACCCGGAATACTGGTATGCCATCGGGCTCAAACTGGCTCGTATGAGGCGAGACAAGCAGGCCATTCGAGCCTTCGGAGAAGCTTTGACGCGAGATCCGACCGATCGGGCATCTCTGCGATACATGGCGGCGGCCTTGGAACGAATCGGTGAAGCCAAAGGTGCCGCTGCGGTGCGTGAGAACCTTGCGGTGTTGGATCAGGTTTTTCGACGGGCATCGGTTGCAGATGCAAGTCAAGCCATGTGGATCGGCGAACAGTTACAGAAGATGGTCAGACCATGGGAGTCGCTGGGCTGGTATCAGTATGCCTTCCAGTTGCGAGGCTCGAACCCCGATGCCAGTGTACAGATGCAAGAGCGTCGTCAGCAGATTTCCACGTGGGAAGCCGGGGCGAGTGAAGAGGCCATCGCGAAAGCGCGGCTGGATCGAATGATAGGGCTCGATCTTTCGAAATATCCTGTCCCTTCTCTGAAGGGGACGGAGCTTGTTGGGCCATCATCAGGTCTGAAAAGTGTGATCGCTCATGAATTGTCATTTCGTGATATCGCTCCGCGGCTCGGGATCGATGTTGTGTTTACCAGCGAGTACTCCACCGAGGAGGTGGACTTTTTTCTTTATCAGGCCAATGGTGGTGGACTGGCAGCTTTTGATTACGACCTCGATGGCCGATGCGATCTTTATCTGGTGCAGACTGGCGGAAATCCGGAGGAAAGCGGCAGTTCTCAACCCAACCAGTTTTTCCGGCAAATGCCCGGTGCAGAGTTTCAGGCAATCGAACAAATTGCCAATGTTGCTGATCGTTGCTACGGGCAGGGAGTTTGTGCCGGGGACATCAATCAGGACGGATTTACAGATTTGATCATTGCCAACATCGGACGGAATTCAGTCTATCTCAATCAGGGTGACGGCACTTTCCGTTTTGACAGCACTGCCATTTCAGGCGACGAGGGGCGTTGGACATCAAGTGTTGCCTTGGCAGACATGAACGGTGATGATCTGCCAGACCTGATCGAGGTGAATTACTTGAACGATCGTCTGATTTTTGAGCGGAAATGCCAGGGTAAACGTCTGGACTGCACACCTCAACGTTTTCGTGCGGCGTCTGATCGCATCTTTGAAAATCGTGGCGATGGCACATTTGCCGTGGCCTCGGCAGCCAGCGGCGGCATGGACGCAAGTCCGAACTACGGATTTGGTTTGATTGTGACCCGATTCGGTCATGCGGGTGGGAACGAGGTTTTCGTGTCCAATGATGGTGACCACAACCAATTCTGGAAAAGTATGCCAGTTGAGTCAGTGGAGGGGGCGCGTTGGACCCTGCAAGAGTCCGCTGGTGTATCCGGTTGCAGCATTGGGGTTTCAGGAATCAGTCAAGCCTGCATGGGAATCGCGGCCAGCGACTTCGATCGCAATGGCCGCATTGATCTGGGAATCACAAATTTTCATAACGAACCGATGAATCTGTTTCTGCAAAACGAATCCGGCTTTTTCAATGATGAAGCATTGCGGTTTGGGTTGGCTCAGGATTCCAAGGACATGCTTGGTTTTGGTGCGCAAGCTGCTGACTATGACAATGATGGCTGGCCGGATCTCGCAGTTCTCAATGGGCATATCTACAACGCCACTTACGCGGGAATCCCTTTCACCATGCGGCCTCAACTGTTTCGTGGTGCAATGTCTGGTTTCAAAATCCAGAGTGCAGACACCTTGCCCGACTATTGGCAGCAATCGCGTTTGGGGCGTACGCTCATAACGCTGGATTGGAACCGGGATGGGAAAATGGATCTGCTTGCCAATCATCTCGACCAGCCGTTGTCTCTTCTGGAAAACGAAAGTGAGTCCGGTAATTGGGTTCAATTCGAGTTGGTTGGGACGGTTTCAGAACGCGAGGCAATCGGCGCGAGGATCGAGATAGAAGCGGGAGAAGAAAGCTGGACAGCATGGCAGATCGCAGGCGATGGATACATGTGCACGAACGAATCAATCATTCATCTTGGATTGGGGAATCAGAAGATGATTGACAAGTTGACCGTTCATTGGCCGTCATCAAAGGCTCAGGTTTTTACCGATGTGGCGATCAATCAACGCAGCCTTTTGATCGAGGGACAAAGCCAGATTCTGGAACGGTAGCCCGGTCCTGCCTGCATTGGCCAGCTATCGGGGTCACTCGTCAAGAAGAACGGTCGAGTTGTCGCACTCTTTCATGAGTCTCTCAACTCGTTCGTAATCGAGTTCGCCATTGCGGAAGAGCAGTTCTTTGCGTTTGTCTGCGTCACCTTCCTGATTCTCATACCAGTATTGAGCGATAGCGGCGATCGCACGCTGACGTGCTTCGAGAGGGCCGTACATGTTGAGTTTCAGGCCTGAAAGTCCTTCCATGCTGCGAAGCGATCTTCGGGCGATGAACCTGATTGCCAGATATGGGTCGTCGAGCAATTGCGCAAGAAACGGAATCTGCCACTCGGTTCCCGAAATTGCCTGAGCAACCGGCCAGCCCATGCTCCAGGCTACCAGGGCTCTTTGTGAGGCATCACCCTTGAGTATCCATAGCAAAGAAGCGGCGACTTCCTGTTCATCCTGATCGAGTTCGGGTGGTGCAAATCCATACCATTCCTGAAGCTTGTTTGCAGTCCATTGCAATGTCTGGTCAAGATGACAGAGGTTGCATGCATTGGGACGACCAGCATCTCGATCTTTCCCTACATCGGGACTGCTGATGGTATGACTGCGGATCGCTTTCAATAAACCGTATGTGGTATGCGGCATGTGGCAGTTGTAGCAACTTGACCCTGAGGAACCCAGTCGATGATGAGTATGGCTCTCACCATAATCCTGTTCAGCATGACAATTCAGACAAGCCTGATCGGATAATGCTTCAGGCTTCAGTTGATCGTTGGCCCATTCTTTGACAGATCTTGTATCGCGGGATGATTGATGTAACTGGTGACAGGTCAGGCAAGTCATCTCACCTTTCTGGTAACACGCTGAATCGGTCAGGCCGTTGTATTCGCGGCCAGAAATTCGCACCATGCCGTCTTTGTAGAAGGTGGTGTTGAACCTGGCGGCCTTGGGATCATTGGGATTGGTGATTTCACGGGCGGCGTCGTGATCGTGTCCCCGTGCTACCTTGTGCGTTTTGGTAAGGTCCTGTCCGGGGCGGAAACCATGGCCATGCTCGTTCACGTGTGCGTAGCCTTTGTCTCCTTCTGTGATCTCGATAACGGAGTGACATTGCCCACAGACCATGGCGGATTTGACCTTGTCCATGGATTCCGGGTTGGCGATGGGATCGGGCCCCACGTCGGCATCCGGGTCAGGGGATTCTTCTGTCGAAACGCTGTCCAGTTCGCGATGGTAGCGGATATGGTCCTCACCCGGGCCATGACAGGATTCACAGGAAATGCCGAACTCAGATACTTCTGTGTCCCATGTCTTGTCGTCGATGTATCGCGATCTTCGGTGGGTTGAGTGACACATGCTGCAGGTTTGACCCCACCGGCCGGTTTCATGACTGATGGGGATGTCGGGCTGCAGGAAGGATGCGTTTCGGGGAATCCATTCATTTGTTTCAGCGATCCAGACAAATGGCAGAATCGCAGTGGTCCGTTTATCACCGGTAGCCCACCAATACACCTGCATGTGGTGTGATCCCGTTGTCATCACGATCGGCACGACCTTGCGCTTGCTGCGATCATCAGGAAACTTATCATCCGGCAAGTCTGCCCAGAATACATCTCCCTGCCGTTGAATCTCGTAGTCCTGTCCGGCGAATGACAGACGTACGCTTTCGAGATTTCCCATCACAATGTCCGGCGTTGCAAGCTGCGTCATTGTGCTGTGGTACGAATTATCCCACGTCGAATGATTGTCTTTGTGGCACTCGATGCACGAATCGGAACCCGCGTAGCCATTTTCAGGGATCTCGACGGGACGGGATTCTTCAAAGCTCGCCAGGGAAAGAAATTTCTTCTTGGACTCTTCCACGGATTGGCGTTGCCCGCCCGGTTCAGGAAGCGAATTCAGCCCTCGGTTCATCAAGCCACGGTCAGGTTGTCCCGAACCAGATGGCGAACCAGCCTGGACAGGATCGAGATTGGCAATGTCTTCGGGAGCCGGCTCGGGGGGCGATGGATAAAAAATGGCGGCACAGGCAACGATGGCCAGTGGCACAATGATGCTGAGTCCGCGATTCCGCGTGATTCGGTAAGCAAGAAATCCAAGAAAGCCTCCTGCGATGCAAGCCAGAACGAGGGCGGTTATGTACA
Source organism: Rubripirellula sp. (assembly GCA_012270065.1). Taxonomy (GTDB): domain Bacteria; phylum Planctomycetota; class Planctomycetia; order Pirellulales; family Pirellulaceae; genus Rubripirellula. The sequence continues at coordinate 24,085 of JAAXJB010000059.1, forward strand.
TCAGGCTCCCTTCGGCAATACTAGGCGACTTGGTCCGCGAATTTGTGCATCGTTATCCTCGTTATTCTAGCCGGGTCTACAAGAACCGTTTGTGATAGTGTTACGTAACCGCGCGGGGGACATGTTCACTGTTGCCCAAAAAACAGCCCCGCAGAGGCCAAATCAAGGTTAAGCTGGGGCATTGTTTGAGCCAAGTTTTGTCCATCCTCCGCAGAATCTCCGCCATGCAGCGTAAACTAGTCATCGCCTTGCCTGTGCTAGTCGTTGTCCTTATCGGTGCTTTTCAGATTTTTTCGGGCGAAAAGCGTCCGGATGACGCAAATATGGCAAGCCTCCGCCAGCAAGCCGCCCGACGCAGAGCGGCTGCACTGGAGGCTGAGCAGCGGGCGAAAACGGATCTTGCACTTCTGGCGATGCAGGGACGCGGTCAAGAACTGCCCGAATATCTGGTCTCTGAGATTGACCGCGAAGGTAACTTCTGGTTTGTCGGGAAAGCCGACAGCGCCGCCGGGGTACAGATTCCATTCGCACCGGGGAAGCTTCCCCTGCCTCCCGCCGACATTGAGCCACTCCATCCGAATCCCGGTTTTCTCGGGGCTGAGGCTTGCCGCGATTGTCATGCGGACAAGTACGAGAGCTTCATTCATACGGCCCACCATCGGACGACTCGATTGGCTTCACCCGATGAGGTCGCGGGGTCATTCGAGGATGGAAGCAATCGGATGAATACGAAATACCCCAATGTTTTCTTCACAATGGATCAAAGGGGAAATGATCTGTTCCAGTCCGTTCATTTCTTTGACTGGGGCTTTGAAGTGCCGTTTCACATCGTGATCGGTTCATCAAAAATGGCAGAATCGTATTTGTACTGGCATGGCGATCAATTGTTCCAGATGAACTGCACCCATCTGACAGATCGGGATGAGTGGATCAACAGTCCAGGGTTCATTGATGGCGATGCGATTTACGCCCGTCCCATCAGATCAGGCTGCCTTGATTGCCATGTTACCTACGTCGACTATCGCAAGTCGGCAAATCACTACACGCCGAAATCCATGATTCTTGGCATTTCGTGTGAAAGGTGTCATGGTCCCGGCAAAGAACATGTGGATTATCACGTGGCGAATCCGGAGGTAAAAGAGTCCAGGCACATGAAGGTCCCCAGCAAGCTGTCGCGTCAGGCTCAGATGGATGTTTGTGGGCAGTGTCACACGACCAAGAAAGCTCCCATTGACGAACAGGCATTTCGATTCCGCCCGGGAGATAAACTGAGTGACCATTATGAAACCATCCCCGGCAAGGAGGAAGCGTTGAACAGTGTTCATACCAGCAATCAGGTCGGTCGCCTGTCACTGAGCCAATGTTTCCAGAAATCCGAAATGGGATGTGTTGAATGTCATGATCCTCACCGGAATGAACGAGGCAATCTCAAGTTGTTTTCAAAGCGATGTTTGGAGTGCCACCAGCAGGAACATTGTGGAATGAACGAGCAGCTGGGGAACAGACTTTCTGATAACTGCATTGATTGCCATATGCCTGTGCGGGCTTCTGAGACTTTGCAGGTGGAGACGGGTAACGGAAATATATTTCCGCCGCTGCGTGATCATTTTATTCGAGTGGATCAACAGGCCACCGATGAATGGTTGCAGCAGAGTTCCCGCTGAGAAAATCAATGCTGGATGACCGGTGGCAAAAGGGCATTGATGTGGGCAGATTCTGGTAGCGGATTCATGGTCGGGCCGTGTCGCCGTCTGTGGCAATGCGAAGACCGTAGGGAGCGGTGTTGCGGCGCGACCATCCTCGCTTTGGGTTGCCGGGAGAAGATGCACCGATGGGCTGGTTTTGCGTGAGTGCGTTACCGGAAAGGTAAGAACTGGTCAGGCAGAAAGGGCGGCGGAAGACCCTGTCTGGAAAGAAAAAACCCCATCGGCAGTTCTGCCGATGGGGTTTTTGAAGATTAACAGAGTTTTAGAACAAGGCTACTGGTTGAGCTGTTCTTCGATGGTTTCGCCGGCGGCTCGTGTGCCGAGGGCGCCCCACAGACCGTAGGGACTCTTCGCCCCTGGCGCGGTTAGCGGACCTCGCCAACCAGGCGAACCACCTGACCCGCGTTCCACCGGTGGTGCTGTGGCGTCACCTGCTTCAACGCTGTCCGTCATGAACACAACGGCACCGTCAGCCATCAGCACGTGAGCACCGCCCTGGTGACGGCTACCCGCTGACATGATGGTCTCGTTGTAGTCACCACCATTACTCAAATGGCAGTTTGGACTGTTGGGTGGCAGGATCGTCTGCATACCCGTGTAATGGGTTCGGAAGTCAGCCCATCGGACACCACGCATCTGAGTACCACCGGTCGACACGTTCGCGCCGGCTCCCCAAAAGGCAGGACGCTCAGGGTCGATGTTGACATTGTTCTTGCACAAGCTCGGATTGGATGCAGCGCCATTGGAACCACCACCGATTCGAGCGAAGTCAGCTTTGACTTCACGCTGCTGGATCGAGGTACAGATCTCGCCAGCTGCGATTGTGTTTGCGAGACCATCAAGGATGTCACGGAACTTTGAGTCGTGACGTGGCCAGAAGCAACCACGCATGGAAGCCTGTGCCCGTGTGGCCATCCAGTTCAGGTCTCGGAGCCTGTTTCCGTTGTTGTTGGAATTGCTCTTGAAACCAAACTCGTTTCGACCACCGTCGCGGCTACGGTCAATCGCGTCCCCGATGCAGGCACCGTAGTTGGTACGGCCGAGTCCGGGAGGACTGTAACCGGGGTCACTTGGACAACGGTAGGTTGGGACCTGTGTCATCCACGGTTCGTATGAGGTTCTCCATGGAGCAGGACCCATTGCTGGCCACATCCCGTTGACAACGTTGCCGGGCATCGTCGTGCCAGGGGTAACGTCCATACTTGGATTCGAAATCTTTTCCCAAAGTGCTTGCTGTTCGCAGAAGGGGAGAATTGGAATCAGGAAGCTGAGGAAATTGCGTCCAGTGTTGTTGGTGTTCCACCCAGCGCTTTGAGCTGGATTACGTGTGTTACCCGTTCCGTGCTTAGGCAGTTGCTTGTACGTACTGTGGTAGTTGTGGATCGCCAATCCAATTTGCTTGAAGTTGTTACTGCAAGACATACGTCGTGCCGCTTCGCGAGCAGCTTGAACTGCGGGAAGCAGCAAGCCGACGAGGACACCGATGATGGCGATCACGACCAAGAGTTCCACGAGTGTGAAACCTTTCTGATCGCGAGTAGTTTTGGTCATCATAAACTCCGAAAATTACAAGAAATGAGAAAATACGGGGATACCCCGGCGCGAACCCGCCTCCTTAGACTATCAACAAGCGGCGGCTCATACAACTAAAATCACGGTACTCAGACCGAGTAAATCGAGTTGATTCATGCAACGAAAAGGCGACCCACGTGATCGTGATTTCGTCAATCTGTGGGCGATCACATGAACGCATTTGGTCGCGAATTGTACGGCTGACCAGCATCCGTTTCCATCGGGCGGGCGGTTGAATGAAGCATGAAACCGGTTTCATGCGGATTAATTACCGCTGAGACGTCGTAGACCCTCGATTGCATCCTCATCCAGAGGGTTTTTTTCCAAAGCACGGCGATAGCATTCAATCGCCTCGGATCGAGCGTTAAGAGACTCGTAGAGGGAACCCAGCCACGTGTCGACCGGTTCGAGCCTCTCGTCAACTGTCAGGGCTTGCTGGTAACACCTGATTGCTTTTTCCAGCTCACCTGTCTGTTCGTAGGCGCGACCGAGGTTCGCGTATGCCTCCGCCAATCCCGGTTCCGCCTCAATCGAACTCAACAGGTATTCAATGGAGTCCCGGAGATCACCATTCATGCCTGCCGCAACCCCGGCATTCATGTATGAGCTCGCATTCAGCACGGATTCACGATGCACGGGATAATTGCAGATCGGCACAGCGAGCATCATCGCTGAGAGTGGGAGAATGAACTGCGACCACGTGCGTTTTCTTACCATGTCCACCAGAGCAGGAAGACCGCCCGCTGCAAAAATGATCAACAGGGGGGCCAGGGGTTGGCGATAGCGGCCGAGGATGAAGAATCCGACAATGGCCGCCGTCATCACTAGAGTGAGCAGATAGAAAAGAGACAGACGACGAAAACGCTTTCTGGTCACGATGCACCCCCAGATCGCAAGTGGACAGAGAATTCCAAAGTGCCAGATCGGTGCAATGATTCGCAGCGTGGTTGAAAAATCCCGGTAGACACGCATGCTCTCGACGTCAGGAACTTCAAAGCGGTTGACCACCATGATCGACTTGAGCGTCAACAGGCCAATCCAGCGTGTCGGGTCCTGTTGAATCTCGTCGAATGATTTTCGAAACCAGAAACGTGAAACCTCTCGGGAGGTCATTGCGCGACCGGTTTCACGTTCAGCCAATCGCTGCGCGTCGGCCCGCTCGTACTTGGGTGTTTCATGACCCGGGACAAGTGGCAGGTAAAGTCCGTTCGATTGCAGGTTGTTTCCGATGTAAAAGTTTGGGCCTGCTTGAAAAGTAGTGGGTGACCATTCTCCGCCCAGTGAGGCATTTCTTGCTGCCACTGGAACAAGCACCACTGCGAGACCGAGGATATAGCTACCCACGGACCACAGTTTTCCCGATCGGCTGGTGGGGAGTCGCAGTGCCATCCAGGCAGGAATGACAGGGATCCAGAGCAAAGCATTTTCGCGTGTCAGGACAAGCAGTCCAAGCGTTATGCCAGCCAGTGTGGCGTATCGCTTGGATGCATGGCGGTTGAGGTAAGCGCAAGCGGCCAGAAGCATGCACAGCAGAAAAGAAGCCAATGCCGTTTTTTGAATGATTCCGTCGTAATAGATTGCCGGTGGGTAGAGGGCATACATTGCTGCAGCAATGAGGCCTACTTTGCGGTTGAACGCATGCCTTCCGGCCAACCCCAGAAAGCCCACGCTGACGGTGCCCAGGATGATCTGGAAAAATCGCAGGCCGAATGTGTCTGCAGAAAATACCTTGATCAGCACGGCCAACATGTAGGGATACAGTGGGGCCTGGTAAAACGTCTGAGTTCCGTACCAATCGCCGGCAGCGATTTGTTCTGCCCAATCGACATAGCCCCGGGCATCGCCCATCAACTGAACCACTGTTGGCAATTCAAACGTTTGCAGAACATTCAAAAGCCGCAAAAAAAATGCTACCAGGCAAATGATGCCCAGTAGCATTTTGAACGATTGATTAAGAGATTTTCTGGCAACGCCGGGTACCGCGAGCGGTTTCGCCTCAGGGCGATGCAGCTCGTTGCGATCACTTGTTGCTCGAGAAGGCCGCCGTTTTCGCTTGCCCATGGTGTTGCACGAATTGACAGCGTGAGATGCTGGCCTTGCTCGATGGTGACTACTCGTCGCCTTCCTCTTCCTCTTCCGAATCCATTTGCTCCTCGTAAGCAGCGTCTTCTGCTTCGCTGGCTGCAGGATCGACTTCGATCAGAGTTGTTTCTGTGCTTGAACCGCAACCGGTCACAAAGAACAGTGAAAGCGCGAACATCATTCCAAAGAGTGTACGGGTCATTTTTTCTTCCAACGAGATTTTGTTTGGGTTACTTTCCAAGCACGTATGTTGATCGAGTCAGCCGTCCGTGGCAAGCACTGGTCCCGTATTTTAGCGGCTCTTTTGCAAACTTGCCTGTCGTTTGGCGGTGACTGGATCAATTGCCATCGAAGATTGAGTCGCGATGGGCGGGGAGTCCGTTCAGTATCCCATTAGCAGTTGGGAAAGATAGAGAAGAAGCCAGATCGGGGTCGATAGGCATGGTTGCAATACGACATCAACGATGATTTCGAGGTTTGTTGACATCAGCGAAATCAAAGCGGCTAGAAAAAGAGGGGTACGCAGGTTGGATGGAGGGCTGATCGAATGCCCGTTATCCAGCTCAGGCACGGTAACAGCCGTTTGTCCTGAACGTGAGGTTCGTGGCTTTTTACGTGATTTGTCTGCCATTCTGCTGGTTGTTTTGGCGGATGATTTCGAGGCTGTACCGGAGGGTTTTTCTTGAGCAGGTATTGATACATTTGTCGCATCGAGCGTGTCGTTGTCCCGATGCAATGCTGCTAAGGCAGCAAAGATAAGTGGAAATGCAAAACAACTGGCACGGGATATATCCAGCACGAGCAGACAGGAAGCGACGCAGCCAAGTGCACCTGTGAGCAGCAAAAAACTGACCACCCGGGACTGTGATTTCCAGCTTGCCAGCAGGATCAGGATCCACGCACCCTCAAAGCAGCTCCAGCCAGCCAGTTGCCAGTATGTGGTGGTGATCAGAAGGTTATCTCCTACCATGCTGAAATCCGCCGATGACCAGGAAAACACCCTTGAGAGTATGCTTCGGGTAATGAAGTAGGCGAGGACTGCTCCGGCAATCATCCAACAATGATCCAGACGCTTCTTGCGCTCCATGTCACCACGCAGCATGATGGTCAGCCCAATCAGGCCCAGCGACATGATTGCGCGCTCGTCGGTAAAGCATGCCAGAAACGCACAGGCCGTAAAGAGAATTGGGCGTTCAACCAGAATCAGTGTCAACGCGATTAAACCGATCGCGACCCCATCAAACGGCTTGGGTTCAAAGTTCATTGAAAAACAGGCATTGGTTGCATACAGGCCCGCCAGGATGAGTGACGTTGCAAGTCCCGCCGCCCGGTCACCGGTAATTCGGTAACCTGCAATGATTCCGGCCAGCAGTAACAGGCAGCCGCCCAGTGAAGCTGGCAGGTACGGATGGAGACTCAACTTTTTGGCAAGAAAAACGCATGCGCTGCCGAAAACACGGGGCGTCAGTTTTGCACCATGGCTTCGCGAACCCGGATCGGCGGGAATCGTTAACTGCGAGGTATCGGCGAACGGATCATCAGCCTTGATCTCGTACGCAGGAGGCAGAAATGGGGTCGCTTCATCCCATGTGAATCCATACAGACACATCGCGGGAATGCAACTCAACGTCAACGCAGCAATCAGCGATAGCATCCATGCCTTGATGATCCAGAATCTGCCAGCGGTGAAATAACTCGGAAAATTCATGATCATGATCGGTAATCAGGTACAAGGAGGATGAAAAGCGGCCGTTGCATGACACTGATCCTGCTATCAACATGGACAAAATTCTGATGCATGTCACTCAGGACACAACCGTTCTGTTGGCCCGGGTCACCATGGACCAACCAAGATTCGCAGCTTTTTCCAGCGTCATGCCCAGAATCAGCATGGTCGGGGTGATCAAGGGCAGCGCGTATCGATCCCAGGCAAAGGGCATCCACAAGACCAACAGCAAAAGTGCAATGATCCACCAAAGGACGGGGATGATTCCAAGGATCTGTTTTTTCATGCAGTTGTAGGCAATCCAGATCACAGCGACGCAGATTCCCGTGAACGCCCAAGGGCTGAAGCAAACAAGGTTTGCCAAGGCCTGGAATCGGGCTGCAAGGCTGGTCAGGCGACCACCAAGGATGTCTTCCTGGATATCCGCTGTCAGTGCGTGTTCGTACGAAAGGGCATGTACCCCATCAACCGGGTCACCATACAAAGCAGGATTGCTGCCAATGAAGATGATCACTGCCAGTACCGCGGCACCGCCTAAGGCATAAGTTCTTGATTTCCAGATTTCAAGATTGCCGGCGAGGGTGTCGACGGAATGGTGATGCGACTTGCTGTTTTGTTGCACTGAATTCCTTTTCGTAAAAATACTTCTCGTGGTTTCGAACACGCACCACATACCGCAAACGGCTCCCGTCATCGCCACGATCAGAGAGTTCATTTTGGATCCGCAGGCCAAGGCGAGCATGACCGCAGTGAAAAGAATACATGCAAATCGTTTCACGGATATCGTGTCTGGTAGTCTCAGTGAGCCTTCTGTGTTTTTTGTCTGGAGCGTCTTGCGTGACGTTGCGTTTTTTGCAACTGCCTGCGCTTGCCCCTTTTCGTTGTCGACTGGTACTTCGGGAGCTGGCAAGCGAAGGATTGACACCAGACCCACAAGGAACCAGACCGAGCAGGCAATCGCGATGATGTCGATCATCGCCAGAGAATAGGCGTCAATGACAATGGGATGAATTGCGAACAGGATTCCAGCGATCACACCACCTGCTTTCCAGTTGCACTGCTGTCCCAACACCGCAATTCCAATGGATGCGAGGACACCGAACAGAAACGATGTGTTTCGGGCAACCGAAAGCTGTGCTTCGTTGAGCGGCAGATCGCGACCAGTACGCACCGCATCATGCCACTCCGGGGCGACTCGATTGGCGACTGCAAGACGCTTTGCAAATGCTTCGTCGCTACCCCATGCACCCGGCATGTTCGCGAACATCAAATAGAATGAACCCAGCAAGTCGGGAGTTGAAACAGAGTTCCCGGACCAGTGAAGAGCAGTTCCCAGAATGTATTTTCCAATGGCTGGATTCTCTCGCGCTGGCAACAGTTGCCAATCTGGACTGGAGGCGTTGCGATCAATCAGAGCAAGCTGGAAATAATAAGTGGATCCGATCCAGTAGACTTCGTCTTCATGAAACTTTTTTGGAGCTGATAGCCAATACACCATGAAAACCACGAACGCGGGCAAAAGACATGCGAATCGCCAGCGGATGCTGATTGCATTGCATGTTGCAGTTTCCACTGGTCGTTCGGCTGTGTCAGTGGCTTCAGGTTGCTCACGGCTCTGCTTGGTCTGTTCGCTCAATTGGTTTTGCAATCCTTTTCCGAAGAAGACTGTTCGCCGATCTGCGGCCTGGCGAGGTAATCTCCCCGACTGAAATATTTTTCCAGCCAGACATAGGCAATGATGAAAAAATACCGGCTTCCCATCTCTCGCATTTTCAGCTTTGCCACACCAGTGCGACGGTTCTTCCAGGTGATCGGGATGATGGTCCAGCGATAGCCACGCACGATTGCTTTGAGCGGCAACTCAACCGTCAGGTTGAAGTGGGGTGAAATCAAAGGTTGGCATCCTTTGACCGTGGATGCTCGATAGGCTTTGAAGGCGTTGGTTGTGTCATTGAGTTTGATGCGGAATAGCAAGCGGATCAGCCCGTTGACAAATCGATTCAACCTCAATTTGAGCCACGGGTAGTCGATCACACCTCCGCCCTTGATAAAACGACTGCCAAACACACAGTCCCATCCCTCATTGAGAAGGTCCCAATAACGGACGACGTCGTTGGAATCATCAGATTCATCAGCCATCATGATGACCAAAGCGTCTCCGTTAGCAGAATCGATACCGCACCGGACTGCTTGGCCAAAGCCACTTTCGGCACCATTTTTTACCGGCCGTATGGCATCATTTGATTCTGCGATCCCAGTCAGAATGTCCCAGGTGGAGTCCGTGCTATGGTCATCTACCACCACAATCTCATGCGGGATGGAACGCAGTTTCAGCGTCAGGTGCAAATGTTCCACGGTCGAGGCAATGCAGCCTGCCTCATCCATCGCCGGGATGATGACACTCAGCAATGTCAGTGGTTTCGTGGATGCCTGAGTTGTATTCATGAACGATTAAGAGCAAATTCTGAAGGCTCGACTTGCAGTCCACCCGTTCCTGTGTCAAGGCTTTTGCGATGTCTGGTTTTTGATGATTCGGAAGCTGATCGATGACATGGGTTGGTGATGAGGGCGGAAGGCGAGTCTCCGGGCGTCCCCTGAGGTTTCCAGTGTAACCACTTCCGGATTCGAATTGCTGCTGGGAAATGCATCGCGGTGGTGTACAGAAAAATCACGGCTGGCAACCGTCGCAAGCTTCAATCGATTGGACAGTGTATTTTGCCCTCTGGCATAAAACCGTCGCTTTCGCGAATATGAGTCTGCTGGAATGGCGCTGGCGCATGTTTGAGTTTGCACGCTGTTGCCTCACAAACTTCTGGTTTGGCCAGACTTCTGTTCTGATGTGCTGCTGGTTGTGAGTGGAACCGTTGGCTGTGAAACGTACTCTGAGGATTCAAAATGAACCGGGAAGATATGCTGCGGCAGAGATATCTTCGAAGGTTTGTGGCGGGGATCGTCATTCTGATTCTGCTGGCAGTTCCCGCTGTATGGCATTCGCACGCTGCCATCGATTCCCTGTTCAATCGGCCATCGGAATGGATTCCCGATACCGTTGAGGAAAAAGTTGAATTTGATGCGTTTGTGAACAACTTTGCGGCAGCTGATCTGATCATGATTGCATGGGAAGGTTCTGATCTGAACTCAGAATCGCTTGCTGCTGCTGCCGCGGCATTGATGCCGTTGACTGAGCCGGAACAGGGCAGAGCAGAACACCAGAAACGGAAAGGTGATGCACAGGGTGTTGCGGTTTCAGATTCTGTTCGTGGGATCATCTCGGATTTGCAACAGAAAACCGGGGATGAGTTTCCATTGAAGTGGGTGCGAACAGGCACCGAGGTTCTTGATCGGTTGACGTCAGCACCTGTGAATCTGCCACGAGATGCGGCAGTGCAGCGTCTTCAGGGGGTTCTGGTTGGGCAGGATGGGACGCAGACCTGCTTGGTCGCCTCGTTCTCGATGTCTGGTCTTGAGCAGAGACGTGTGCTGATTCCCGGTATTCGAAAAATTGTTGCTCTGGTCACGGGAAAGGAACCCACAGGCATTTCAGTGGTCGGTGGACCGATTGAAGGTGCGACAGTCGATCGGGCGAGTGTCCGATCCATGCGGGTTTTTACTCCACCTTCAGCCCTGATCGCCGCTGTTCTGTGCTTGATCTGTCTGCGATCAATTGCGTTGACGGGATCCATCGTCGCGACAGCAGTGCTCGGCGAAGGTCTGGTGCTGGCCGCGGTCTATTACACCGGCGTGCAAATGAATGCCATCTTGATTGTCTTGCCACCATTGATCTTTGTGTTGACCGTGTCTGCAGGAATTCATCTGAGTAACTATTACCTGGATGCGGCTCTGGAGTTTCCTGAATTGTCACGAGCTGAGGTTGCCCATCTTGCGATGAAAGCTGGGGTGCCACCGTGCTTGCTCGCAGCAGGCACGACGGTGATCGGGCTGAGTTCCTTATTGCTTGTGCGTCTGGAACCGATCCGTATTTTTGGAGGTGTTGCCTCGTTGGGCGTGATTCTTACGCTGTTGCTGCTGTTCATGCTGCTGCCCGGTGCGATGGTGTTGAGCAGGCCCGCGCGGATAAAGCGGCTGGTGTTGAGTCCGGGAGTTGCTGGGCTTGCAGTCTGGTGCCGAAACTGGATGCGTCGAAGGCTGATTCGTCCATGGCCAGTGATCCTCGTGTTCCTTTGCATGTCTGCCGTATTTTCATTTGGTTTGGCTCGTTTGGAGAGCACGGTAAGTGTGCCTCGCATGTTTCTGCCGGATAGCGACATACGAACTCAGTATGTCTGGTTCGAAGAAAACGTCGCACCGACCCTCACGGCTGAGGTGCTGCTGACTTTTCCTGAATTGACAGAGAATGAAGATCCCCTGAATCGGCTCGCTCTGGTTGCGAACTCCCATGCGCGATTGCTGAAACTGGAGCCTGTTGGCGGTGTCCTGTCGGCGATGACTTTCCTGCCTGCCATTTCAGGCAAACGTACCCTGGCGGCCACCGCACAACGCAGTCTGGTCCGTAAACTGCTCCGTGATCCGGCATCGTCACTTGGAAGGCTTGGTTTCATTGCCCGTGATGGCGAAAATGAAATATGGCGGATCAGCATCCGGATGCCCCAACAGACTGATGATGACTTTGCGGCATCACTGCAATCCATTCGCGCTGTGATGCACAAAGCGACCAAAGAGAACGATTTGTCAGTCGATGTTTCATTGACTGGTGCTGTTGTTATCGTTCACAAGTCACAGCAGATTCTGCTTCGTGATCTTTTTCGAAGCTTCGTGGCCGCTTTTGCCGTGATCGCTTGCGTGATGGTTCTCATGTTACGCAGTGTTCCTGGTGGCCTGATCGCCATGGCCCCAAACCTGTTTCCCACCATCGCTTTGTTCGGCTGCATGGGTTTGTTGATGATTCCACTGGATATCGGTTCGGTCATGTCGGCGAGTGTTGCGTTGGGGATTGCGGTTGATGATACGGTGCATTTGCTCAGTCGCTTCGGTTCCCGTCGTGCAAGGGGGCTGGGGCAGATCCGTGCTGCGCATGGCGCACTTCGGCAGTGTGGTTGGGCAATGTTCCAAACCACCATGGTTTGCGGCTTTTCGTTGATGGCCTACTGGTTCAGTGACTTTGTGCCGACCAGCCGGTTTTCACTTTTCATGTTCACGTTGCTGGGCACTGCGCTGCTGGGGGTCGTGTTGCTGCTGCCAGCCTTGATGGCGAGTTCGCTGGGACACTGGCTGGCCCATGCAATCGGTGCAAATGCGTCAGCGACCATTTCCGCGGACAAGGCAGATGCACAACAGTAGAACGTGCTGCCTTTCTGTGTCAGAAATCAAGCTGGGCCGCAAATCCAATGGGAAAGGTGATGGATGCATGCATCATTGACGCTGGTTGAGTCGCATCGACACGTCAGTTCCGCGGCATGCGGGTGACGAGGAAACTGCGATCACCACGGGTAACATAAATCGCATCTTCTTCCAGCCGTTCGCATAGTTTGACGAGGAAATCGATCAGGGAATCAAACTCGGATTCCACATGAAATGAAACCTCGAAACGTTCCATCACATCATGCACAGGGACGTTCTCATGATTGACCCAGAAACCCTTGACTGGCGTCGGGCTTTGCGTGTAGGCCTGATAGCGGTGCATCAGATATTCGTGAATCGAGGAACGTGCAGACTGTCTGTTCTGGTTGAATCTCAGATCATCCAGTTTGTGGGACGGCACATAGAAGACCGTCATTTTTCCGAGTTGGTGAAGATGGAGTGAATCAGACATCGGATTCTGCCTCATCAATGATCGGGTGCTGCTGTCTGCAGAAATCTTTGCAAACAGGAGAGTTCACGGACACATTCGTAGACTGGAACCTGCGTGTTGGAATTCCAGTGTTGTTGGCGCTGGTTGTGGTGCAACCGGGGACCGCGTTGTGCATGAATACTTCACGTGGACCATTCAGGACGATTTGATCAAGCGGCTGATGGATTTGAACTCCGAACGATCGGCAGTGTCCAGCCACTCGAATAGTACGGACTCACTACTGATGAGGGTCGCACCACTATCCCTCATCCGTTGAAGCCCCAGTTCGTGGTCGATGTGATTGCGCGATCCCACTGCCTGAACAACAACAAAAGGTTTCGCTCCCTCGGCCAGCAGATCCAGAACGGTTTGCAGGATGCAGATGTGGGTCTCAATACCACAGACCACAATCTGGTCACGTCCATCTGCGAGCCACTTTTCGAGGTTTTGCCGACAGACAGCCGCTGAAAATGAAACTTTCTCTTCGGGGTCAGCAAATGCCTGTTGAAGGTTCGAGACCAGCTTGCCAAGACCTCGTGGATACTGAACGGTTGCGGTAGCGGGAATCCCCATGATTTCTGCTGCGTCACTGATGCGGACAATTTCCGATTCAATGTCGCATGCGTTGGGAATCACCGGGGCAAGTTTCTCCTGCAGATCGACAACCAGCAGTGCGCTGCGTTTTTCGTCCAATCGAAGAGGAGAACGCGTGTGGGGCATGGCTACTTGTCGCCTGAGCTTTTTTTGCTCTGGCCGCCCTTGGAATCTGTCTTCTTTGAGCCGGATGTTTTTTTCTTGTCTGACCCGGAATCAGTTTTGGATTTGGAGTCCGCGGCCGCAGCTTTCTTGTAGCCTTCACTGCGGTAATCCGTCTGATAAAAACCACTGCCTTTGAAGACGATCGCAGCACCGGCGCCAAACAGCCGTTGCAGTTTGTTCTTGCCACATTCCGGGCACTTCTTTTTGATCGGGTCGTTGATACCCTGAAACAATTCGAATGTGTGGCCGCAGGCACTGCATTCGTAGTCGTAAGTCGGCATGGCGTGTAGATCGCTCGATGTTCTTGGTGGTTCCAGATGAAAGGAATGAAGGTCGACATGCCCTTCGTTCCTCTACGAACCATAATCGATCTTGATCATTTTTTCCACTGGTTGACCTTGCCAGACATCGCCCATGTTCTGATGTTCAGATTGTTGGACTGCTCGACAAGGCTAGCCTTGTACCCGGTTTGGAGCCTGTGCCTGCTGCGGAGCAGTTGGCTGTTGCTGGTTGGGTGGAGCCGGTTGTTGACCAAGCCGTGAACGGATGATCTTCCAGTTTTTGGGTGGCGCATTGGGAATGAAGTTCCCGAGAAATTTCTGCTGGAAACTGGCAGCAACCGCGTTTCGTTTGATTTCCTTGAATTCGTAATGATCCCATTTGGGAGCATTCTGGGGATGGTAGTTGGGGGCATACATCAGTAAAGCATGTGGCTGATACGTGGCTTTTTCCAATGCGATTTGTACCAGCTTGTATTGGGCTCTGAGTTCCTGCAGCTTTGGCCACGCTTCAACGACAATGATGTTGGGATCATTCGAAGCGACTTGACGTACCCAGTAGCGTTCCTGGATTTGTTGGGCATTGAGATTGAAAACGAATGGCAAAGGTCCGTTGACAATGTTCTTTCCCCGCATGTTCTCGGGAAGCTCTTGTATTGTGCACTCCTGTTTGCTCCGATCAAACGCGATCAACTGCGTTCCGTTGCATATCCAGTATTCCCCGTATTGATTCGTTTGAGGTTTGAAAATCGGTTGTCCCTGGGGGTCGAGACCGCCAAAAAATACCAACTGGTCTGTTTTGAATAAGCCTTTGTCGGGTGACGCATATTTGATGATGCCCGCGGCTTTGGATGCGGGAACGTTCGTTGGTGCTGCAAAATTATCGTAGCTCCAACGATTGAACTGGCATTCCAGCGTTTTCATGGATTGGCTCTGTTGTTCCCATCTTTTGAGCACCTGCTGCAGCTGTGCTTTGGCCTCAGGAGACAAGGCGGGGAAGGGTTGTTGGCCAAGCTGATTCTGTTGTGCTGATCCAGCAAGTGAACCAAGAATAACGAGCCATGAGGCAAGAGCGAGTCGCATCATCCGTGACGCCTACTTTTTGTGCGTGAAACTCATCGCTGCTAGCAAAGACTGGCAGCGCCTTCGCGGATGGTAGCAACGGGTTCCAAGTGGGCGAAAGAGGAATCAGGGTGGGAATATTCGCTTTTCCATCGAATTCCAGCAGCAATGGGGAGCAGGCTTGGCCCGTCGGCAATGAAGTTGGAGAGTTTTCCGGTTTTTAGGGTCATGCGGTCATTCACTGGCTGCCGATTTATTTCGATGACCATCGTTATCGTTGGCACGGGGCGGCGTGCGCGTTGAGCGGGAGGAACGCTCCCCAGGGAAAAAGCTGAATGTTGTTCAAGGAGTATGTTGATGTCGATCAGGTTTTCACGACGGCAATGTCTTCTTTCCACCAGTTTGCTCGCTATCTCTGTTGCACCATTTCGGTCCTTGGCCCAAGACCCGGAGACGGAGAAAATTGCATCCCGGCCGGTTATCGGCACTCCGGTGACCTGCCGCACGATCCCACTTGGCCAAACCGGTATTCGGCGGGTTGTGACTGCAATTGCAGCCGATCCCAGAGGTGAGTTTCTTGCGGCTGCCGGAGACGATTACAAGATCCGAATTCTACGCACCTCGGATTTGAAGGTGGTGAGGACATTGGTCGAGCATGGTGACCTTGTGCGAACCCTTGCTTTCGACCCAGCCGGTAAGCAGCTTGTTTCGGCAGGAAATGACGGGCGTCTGATCTTATGGGATCGTGACGTGGGATTTCGTTTCATCAGGGAAGTCGCTGGCTCGCCAGCTCTGGCCGAAGTGACATTCGCTCCTGACGGTAGCGGGATCGCCGCTGTGGGTTTTGATCGCGAAGTTTTTTTGCTGCAGGATGACGAAGGTCAGAGCGTATCCTTGCAATGTGCGTGTCAGGATTTACGGGCGGTGAGGTATCGCGACGATTCGGCTGTGCTTGCAGTTGCCGGGCGATGCGGAACCTTGCATCTGTTTGACAGCACAACCCGGGAGTGTGAACGGCATCGCCTGCACCAAGCCCGCATACGCGACATTGTTTTTCTACCCTCGGGCAACACAGCAGTTTGCGTGGCGGAGGATGGATTTGTTTCGGTTTTTGACACAGACCGAAATCAGATGTTGCGACGGTTTCGCGCATCAACGGGCAAACTGTTTGCGGTGACAGTTCTGACACCAGATCTGGTTGCCGTTGCGGGTTCAGACAATCTGATTCGAATCATTGACTGGGATAAGGGTCAGATAGTGCAGCGGCTGGCAGGTCATACCGGTAGTGTGATTGCTCTTGATGCTCAGAGTGGTCTGCTTTTTTCCGGCAGTTATGACGCAACACTACGGCGTTGGTCCATCGCCGATATTGTCGCGGGTCGGCAGAGGATTGCAGGTGCGGGTGCAACAGGGACAGGACCCAGAGTTGATTGATAGCCGTAGAAACCGGCATGGCGAAAACAGAATTGCCAAGACCATTAGGCACATGGAGGTGCCCGAGTGATTTGGAAGGCGAAACGAAACCGGAATCGTGGTCGGGCCCGGAGTACGGAGGTACTGAAACGGCGATCCCGCGGGCCTGAACATCTGGAGCCGCGTCGATTACTCGCTGCTGACCCTCTTCATGTCGGCATTGTCTATCTGGAAACGGATTATCTTGAAACCGACCAGGACGTTGGAAGCGATTCCAAAGGTGATCGCTTCATCCTTTCTTTCAATGGTGGAGTTGCAAACACCACCCTGACGGAATTGCGTATCCGTACAGACAAAGATGGTGATGGTATTAGCGTCGGTGATCCCATTTATGACACCGTCGTCGGGGGGCGTGGCAAGAGTGGGGCTCACGACTTCGAAATCGTCCGTGTTCTGACTCAGGATGGCCGGCAAGTCAATGCGACTGCCACCATTGAAGATGGTGGGCAGGAATTGGTTTTGCACCTGTCCGATTTTCGAGCCGGTGATCGTCTTGAATTCACGGTTGATGTCGATGAGGTTCTGAGAAATGCAGCTGATTTGGCTTTATTCAACGATCGTTTGGATGTCATCACGTCCGGTCAGGAGTTTCAGGATTCGATTCTCGGTGTGACTTTTGAGGCACCACACTACGAAACCAGCCAAGCTGATGCGATCTTCGTCAACGATTACGGTGATCCAGTTTCCGCGTATGGTTTGAATCTGCCACCCGATGAGGGTAACGATGTTGATAGTCGCCCCGACCGCTCTGCCGCAGCCATCCTGAGTCTGATTCAAACCCCCAAGCCGATCGAGATATCAGGGCACGTTTGGCTTGATAACAACATTGATGCAACGCGGGAGCCCGGTGAACCCGGACTGCAGGGGGTTGAGATCGCTCTTTTCCGTCAGTCGGAGGCAGGCGACTACATCGATACCGGTCACCGCGCGACTACCAATGCCGATGGGAAATACCATTTTCCGAAGTCGCTCGGGATTCCGCCGGGACATTACCGGCTGGTCGAATCGCAACCGCCTGAACTGATAAGCGTTGCTGCCCTGCCTGGTACCGTCAATGGAGATGTTGTCGGCGTGATTGGTTCGGTCGATGTGATTTCGGACATTGCCATGCCGCTTGGAGATTCGGTTGCCGAGAACTACGACTTTGCAGAGGCGGAACAGGCCTCGGTTTCCGGATTTGTCTATCTCGACTCTGACAACGATGGAATCCGGGACACGGGAGAAGAAGGCATACCCGATCTGCGTATCCAACTGGTTCCAGTCGACACGATGGCGGCTCAGGCAGTCCTGATGACGACCACCTCGGCTGATGGTTCCTATTCGTTTTCCGGTTTATCGCCCGGAACCTATGATCTGCTCGAGCTTGATCAGCCTGAGCATCTGCTGGATGGAACTGATACGCCAGGAAAGATCGATGGAGTTCAGGTAGGTGATGCAGAGAACCCCGGAGACCGGATTACATCTGTATTTCTCCAAGGTGGTGATGCCGGTATCGAATACAACTTCGGGGAAATACCTGCTGGTTCCTTGACCGGCCAGGTCTATCTGGCGAGCGCTGGTCATGATTGTCATGAACCTCAGGCCATTGTTGCATCGACCCCTCTTGCTGGAGTTGAAATCGCTCTTCAGGACAGTCGTGGTGCTTTGGTGGCACAAACCAGCACCAAGGCCGACGGCAGTTATGCGTTCCACGGAGTGCCGGTGGGCAACTACCGACTTGTCCAATTCACTCCTCCCGGAGTTCTGGATGGCCAAGCTCATGCGGGAACCATCAATGGTGTGCCAGTCGGTGTGAGCCTTGGCGGCACTTTGATTCACGACATTACCATGGTCACGGGTGGCGTCGGAACAGACTACGATTTTTGCGAGGCCTTGCCAGCTTCGATCAGTGGCTATGTTTATCATGATGAATCCAACGACGGGATTCGTGATCTGCAAGAACAGCCAATCCCAGGCGTTGCTGTACACCTCTTCAATGAGCAGGGTAACACGGTTGCATCGGTCGATACTGACAGTCAGGGTCGGTACGAATTTGTTGGACTCAATCCGGGTGTGTACTCTGTCGTGGCTGAACAGCCTGTGGGGTATTCGGATGGAATTGACAGTATTGGCACGGTGCAGGGAAACCCAGTCGGCAACAATCCTGTCAATGACCAACTCGCTGGCGTTCATGTCAAGCAAGGGCAGGTGGCTGTTGATTACAACTTTGGGGAGGTTCTTCCCGCATCGCTTGCGGGTCGCGTGCACGTTGATCTTGACGGGGATTGCCTTTACGACCCGAGTGAACCAGTGTTGTCAGGAGTAATGGTTCGGCTCTTTGATCACATGGGTGCTGAGGTCGATCAGGTGTTGACCGACCTGAATGGGCGGTATGCATTTGTTGATATTCCGCCCGGTGAGTACACCGTGATTGAGGAGCAACCGGACGGCTATTTTGATGGTGGTGCTTCCGTTGGTACACATGGTGGCAACGTGCTGGATGCAAACCGTATTGGTGGAGTCGTTTTGACATCAGGGCAAAATGCCGCTTCCTATGATTTTTGTGAGTTGCCGGGTGCCGAACTCACGGGGCATGTTTTTGCTGACCTGAATGACAACTGTGAATTTGACGACAGCGAAATGGGAATTGTTGGAGTTGCCATTGAGTTGCAGGATGAGACCGGTTCGGTGATCGCGAGCACAATGACAGACGCCAACGGTTACTATTCATTTTCTGGACTGGCCGCAGGTATTTATTCTGTCAGTGAAATTCAGCCCGAAGGCTGGTTGCAGGGGAATCAGCGGGCTGGCAGTGCCGGTGGGGATACCAGTCGCGATGATTTGATTTCCCATGTTCCGGTGGCGTGGGGTGACCGACTCACAGATTATGACTTCTGCGAATTGATGCCTGCTTCTGTGCAGGGGATGGTTTGGGAAGACGTCAACACAGATCAGCGATATGAACCAGGTGAGGTTCCGATTCCTGGTGTGTTGATCGAATTGCTCGGGCCGTCGGACGATGTATTGGCAACAACCCAAACCGATTCACAGGGCACGTACCGGTTTGATAATTTGATGCCGGGAGTCTACTCGCTTCGCCAGATTCAACCGACAGGTTTTTTCCATGGTGGGCAACTTGCAGGGGATCACGGCGGCGATGCTTCGGTCGATGATCTGTTGGGAGGTTTGACATTGGCAGTTGGCTCCGAGGCCATCCAATATGACTTTCCGGAAGTTCCTCCTGCATCGCTTAGCGGTTTTGTGTTTCAGGATGGCGCAGCCATACGCCTTGGCTCGATCCTGCGACCGGAGTCACTGCGTGAATACAGCGACGGTGTCCTGACCAGCGATGATACCCGTCTGGAGGGTGTCACGATCGAATTGCGGGATGCCTTGGGGGTCCCGGTCGATTCGGATGATTTCCTGCCAGAGTCTCGTCGTGAGAATCCATTCGTTACATCGACCAATGCTGCCGGGTACTACGAGTTTGCTGGTCTGCGTCCCGGCATCTATCACGTGTATCAGCGACAGCCGGAAGGATTTGTGGATGGAATTGATACGGCAGGAAGTTCAGGGGGACTGGCCATCAATTTAGCGGACCCGCGTTCGGAGCATCTTGATGATTTGATTGCGATGTTGTCAAACGACCGAAACGCTGACCCCGGAACAGACGCAATTCTGGAGATTGCGTTGAGCGGTGGCGAACAGGGTGAATGGAACAACTTCAGCGAAGTTCGTGTGAATCAGGTGGAGTTCCCACAGCAGCCGCGAGAGACTGTCGTGCGTGAACCACAGGTTGTTGCTCCGATTGAAACCTTCGAATCAGCCATTCGTATTGCTACGTTCGCGGATCCTGTGACGGCTGCTGCTCCCGTTCGCATGTATGATGATTGGGCAGTATCGTGGCACCTCAGTGTGATCAACGGTGGTTTTCCACGTGGTGAGAAAGTGGAAGATGGGATCTTTCGTGGCGTTGCTTCGCGAATGCGAAGCGAGGCCTGGGTGGCAGGTGTCCACGCGGCGGGACGCTGGACTGTGCATGGAATCGATGGCCTGCAGGATGCTGATTCCGTTCATCCATCCGAATTTGATCTCGGTGAGGAACAGGCAATTGCACTGTCGGGAGATTTTGATGGGGATGGCTCTGACGAACCGGTCATCTATGTTGCCGGGCAGTGGTTCGTCGATCTCAATGGCAATGGTTTTTGGGATCCCGGTGATTTGTGGATTGAATTGGGGACCGCGCTTGACCGGCCTGTGGTTGGTGACTGGGATGGTGATGGCAAGGATGATGTGGGGATTTTCGGTCGTCAGTGGCAGCGTGATCCACAGCGAATCAAACGGGATTTAGGGCTGAGCGATCCCGCGAATAAAAGACGGCGTCTGGCAATGCGAACGGACACTGCGAATGCTGATCCCGTTGCTGATGAAACCGATCCACGCCGCTTCCTGCAACGCGGTGATAGTGGAGATTTAAGAGCTGATGTGGTGGATCACGTGTTCAAATATGGTGAGCAGGTTGATACACCCATGGTGGGTGATTGGAACGGCGATGGGATCGACCAGATTGCTGTTTTCCGCGAAGGGAAGTGGCTGTTGGACTCAGATGGGGATGGTCGTTGGACTGATCAGGATCAGCGGGCTGATTACGGTCAGCCGGGGGATCAACCCATTGTGGGAGATTTCAACGGTGATGAGATCGATGAAATCGGCGTCGTTCGCGGTGATGTCTGGATCATCGACACTGATGGTGATCAACGCATCACGGGTAACGATCAGCAGATTGTGATCCCGAGACCTTCGGAGGATAGTCAGCCCGTGGTGGGCGACTTTGATGGCGATGGTCTTGATGAACCCGGATATTACGACGAGGCGGCGTGATGGACATTGTCCGGACATGATGTCCATTTGATGCGTCAAACGGCAAGAACCAGTGGTTGTTGTGCTGACCACCGGCCACAGTAACCGGAAGCTTGCTACATCACTTGCCAGAGAATGCCCGTTTGAGTTCTTCGAGGCTTGTCAATCCGCGGGCGACCGTCAAAACCGCTTCTGACTGAATGCCGCGGTGTCCCTCAGCTTTTGCGATCTGGCTCAGCTGATTAACGTCCTGTGTTTTCATCAGTGCAGCCTGCAGTTGTTCGCCAGGGCACAGCAGTTCGAAGATGGCAATCCGGCCAATGTAGCCGCGTCCGTTGCACGCAGGACAAGGTGGGATTGGAGCAGGTCGACCATTTTCATCAACTTGTTGCTCAATCGGTGGTGGTACGAATGGCTGGTAGAGCATGGCGACCCTTCCCGCAGGAATGCCGAGTTGCTTCAATAACTGAGGCTGTGGTTCAAAGCCCACTTTGCATTGATCGCAAAGGCGGCGAACCAGTTTTTGGCAGAGTACCGCGCTGATACGCTTCACCAGTGCCCCAGCGGAGTCTCGGTACTTTGGAAGCATCTGCACCAATGCTCCAATGGCACTGTCAGCCACCATGCGTGTGTACACCTGCTTTTGATTTTTCTCGACCTGTTCGATGGCGAGTTCCATGGAATCGGGCTGTGGCAACTCTGGAAAGAGGATGACATCCGGCTCCTTCAGGATCGCCTTGCGGAGGAGTTCGGACTCGGTCAAACCGGTTTCCCCGCCAAAATAATTCGGGTTGATGTTAATGGTTTCAGGTTCGGGATTTTCCTCATCTTCGAAAGACTGAAAGTCACGGATGAAGCGATCAGCTGCGTCGATTGTGACTGCCCACGTGGTGGTCAGTCCCGTAGCCTTGGGAGCAGTGACAACGACAACTGTGCCATCGGAATTGAGCTGTTCCTTCAGGCTTTCAATCATCTTGTCACGCATGCCGAGGTCACTCAGCTTTTTGAACGGAACTTCAACGGGTTCCAGCTTGATGAGTACGCGTTCACCGGAGGCTACACCCTGAGCCTGCACGGTAAGTACGTGTTTCACCTTGCCCGCCTTGATGGTGCATTTTCCTGTCTGAGCCGAGCGTCGATCGGCCGGGTTCAGCAGGCACAACTGTTTCAGGGCATAAAGCATTGCATCGCCTACTTCCCGGTCCATCGGAGGAAGCTGTTCCCATGCACCGTCAATCTGGTACCGCATCGCGCACGCACTTTGGGAATAGTCCATCAACAGATGGGTTGCTCGAGACATCAGGGCATGGCCCAATTGACCACCAGCAACCTCATATCCCGCGCCCTGACGAGTCGAAATCAGCAACGCTTGAGCTTCCGTTCGCTCATCGATGTGGGGCACGAATTCGACAGGAGCTGCTGTTTGCCACAGTTGTGGTTCTTCTTGTTCGGCCATCGTCTCGCGTATGCCTTTTTTCGAATGAGTCAGAAAACCGGTCGGTCCAAGAATTATGAGGCGACACGCCGGGATTTACGAGTGGTGCTGCTGAGACATGGTCTGATTGGGTTCAGAAGCGTTCCAGATGCGGGAAAGTAGTGGTCGACAGAGAAATACTCAGATGGAGAGGGTTGCGGGGTGTGAGTCCGGTGGTATCGACCACTACGCAGCACGCAGCCCAAATTCTGAAATTCCAAATCCTCTGTTCTACAGAATACCCGGTGCTTTGACGTCGATCCCCTTGAGAGCCATTTTCAGTGCATCCTTGTTGGGTGCAACGGCGAAGGCCGTGGGGCGATCAATCAGCTCATCGTCGATCAATCCCTTCAGACTCATCGTGAAGTCCTGCATGCCGTCTTCTTCACCAATGCGGATTGCATCAGGTAGCTTGTGGTCATCGCCCTCAAGTACCAGTTTGCGGATCATTGGTGAGAAAGTCATGACTTCACACGTTGGTACCCGTGGCACATCGGGGCGAATTGTCTTCAGCAATTTCTGGGCCACGATTCCTTTCATGTTGAATGCTATCGCGGAGCGAATGGCACCGTGCATTTCCTCGGGAAACAGATCCAGAATACGGCCGATCGTGGTTGATGCACTGGAGGCGTGAATCGTTCCAAACACAAGGTGCCCGGTCTCCGCAGCATGAATGGCCGTCATGAAAGTTTCTTCGTCGCGAAGTTCGCCAACAAGGATGATGTCAGGGTCCTCACGCACCGCGTGCTTCATTCCAATTTCGAAGTCCTTCACGTCCTGCCCAACCTCTCGCTGATTAATCAGGCACTTGTCTTCGGTGAAGATGAACTCGATGGGATCCTCGAGCGTCAGAATGTGTTTGCGATAGATGCTGTTGATGTAATTCAGCATTGAACCGATGGTGGTACTTTTGCCCGATCCTGTGACACCTGCCAGCAGAATCATTCCCTGATCAAAGTGGCAAAGCCCTTCGATTGAGTCGGGAAGAAACAGGCCACGGAAGTCAGGAATGAAGTTGCTGATCCGTCTGGCAACCAGTCCAATGTTACCCAGCGACTTGAGCATGTTGACCCTGAAACGCCACCGCGTTCCATCGACGTCAATCGTGTGCGAGAAGTCGGCACCGCCTTCTTCCTCAAAAATCAGCAGGTTCCTTTCATCCATCATGGGCAGCAACAACCGCACCATCTCTTCGCTGTCGATCGGTGGACGATTCAATGCCTTCAGTTCGCCGCGGGTTCGCACCATTGGGGGTTGGCCGACTTTCATATGAAGGTCAGAGCCTTCCAGTTTGACCAGGGCACGGAAGATCTTATCGACCTCCAATTCCTCGTGGCTTTGCAGAAGGCTCTCGCGAAGGCGTGCAGCAACCGCATCGGCGGTGGTTCCCATTTTTGGGGCCGCGGGGGCGCGATTCCCAGATTTTGACGAAGACATGGTTGAAAACTTGATGGTAGCGAATAGGGGTAGTTTGCGAGCCTCTCGCTGAGAGACCGCCCGCACTGCTGGCTCGATCCGAATGATTCTATGCAGAAGCCGGTGCTCGCCAACAGCAAAGTCCAGAATCGTCAGCGAGCCAGTTCAGTAGCAGATCTTTGATAGCAACAGTTTAACCTCCGATTATCGGAGCTGTTCGCTGATTCCGCACAACAGACCCACCTTCTTGTCCCGCCAAGACCGATTTTACGCTTTGAAACTCGTTGAAAATCGACGTCCCACGAACCCTCCCTGAACTGGAATCATCACACGGAGATCGGTTCAGGTGTCTTGGGAATCAACCAAATCGAGAAAAACAAAGCTTCTCTGGACGTATTTCAGCGTTTTTTGCTATTCCGTCAGGTTACCGGGGAAGATGCTGAGCTTGTCCGCAGCATGCCCCAACTTCGTTCATTTATTTTCCTTGCCCGCGCTGCAGCCGATTTTTTTGCTCTGCGAGTTACCGGGCTTGGCAAGGTCTTTGGGATGACGTTTCGATGACGACTGGCAATGCCCCTCGATTGTGGTTGATTGACGATAATGTGGTTGGCACAGGAGGCCACTTTCTCGAATTGGCTTCGCTGCTGGCAGGTGGAGCTGAGAGTCTCGGCTATGCGCCGCGTCTGGCCGTCCATTCACAATTCAACGAAACGCATGCCGACCTGATGTGTGAGCCCGTATTTAGTGTTCACCGAATGAGACGTTGGTCCTTGGGGGTAGATGGAAACTCACATTTGAAACGGAATTCCAGCGGTAGGCCCTGCGGCAGTTCGGGGCTCGGACGCATTTGCGATCAGGTGCGTGACTCTTTTTCTCGACGCAAATTCCGGCCGGAGAATATGCTTCGTGCCTGGTCGGAAGAATTCTTGCAGGTTGTCCGTCAGAAAAACCTGCGACCCGAGGATCGCATTGTCGTCAACACAGGTGATGACTTTCAACTGTTGGCGCTGGCTCGCGGGCTGCGCGAACTGGGGTCAGACATTCCTCTGACAATCCATGTGATCCTTCACTTTGCTTTGTACGAAGGAGAAAACGTTACTCACCGGGCAAAGCTGTATGGTGAGCAAGTCAATGCTGCCACAAGCATGATTGGACGGCATCGGGTTCATTTGCATGCCACCACTGAGCCGCTTGCGCGGCAACTCAATGAAGTGGGTGTTCAGGCAACTGCGATCCCGTACCCGGTTCGCCCAATCATAAGACAGGAGGCGAAGGGGAGTATTTACTCCATGAATGAACAGCCCCTTAACATTGTGCTGGCTGGGTTGCCGCGGGCGGAAAAAGGTCGCGGCCAAATGAAGACTTTGCTGTCAGAAATCTGGGGTTCCCATCTTCAAACTGGCAATTTCCGAATGGCGATGCAGGTACCCGTCAAACGCTGGCAACGCACGGTTCCCATGCATCTGCGGAGCGTTTTCAGAGCCGCGATGGCCAACGATGGACAGGATCCAAAGAATCGACTGGAAGTGCTCACAGGAAACCTCGATGCAGAGGCTTACAATTCGTTTCTTGATTCTGCGGATGTCGGATTGTTTCTGTACAACCCACAGCGTTATGTAGCACGTTGCAGTGGCGTGCTTTTGGAACTGCTGATTCGCGGGGTACCGGTTGTTGTTCCGCAGGGTTGTTGGCTCTCGGATCAATTGGATTTGGCCGGCGGTAATGGCAGCATCGGTTACAGCTATTCTTCCACGAACCAGATTCCTGCCCTGCTCCACCAGATACGGCATGATTATGCGGAACTCAGTAATCGCGCAGCCCAACATGCCGAAAAGACCGTGCGGTTGCATAACGCGGCGAACACGTTGGTCACCATGGGCATTCCCGATCTCGCTGTCTCTGCCTTGCGAGCATCCTGAGTTTGGCATCTGGCATCGAGCCAACATCGAGCGGGTAACGAGTCATTCAGGAAAGTGACCGACCCGGGAAATGCGCCACCTGCTCCGGTTTGCCGGGTGCATTTGACTTCGCTGTCCTGCTTCACACAGCTCTGCCAGGCCATTTTTCTGCGTCGCTGAATGACGTCGCTGAATGACTCTCACATGCGACCCCGCTTGAGACGCGGGGGGTTGCAAGACAGGATGAGTCACGGCCATCCCCTTTCGTCTGCATCCCTGTCGTCTTCATCCCTTTCGTCTGCGCACACCAGAAGGCGAGACGCTGCATCGCTGTGGCTCGCCTATCCGTGTTTGGGATAGAAAACGGGACTCGTTTGCCGGAGGTCTAGCCTTCGACTTCAATTCCCATGCTGCGAGCGGTGCCTTCGATCATCCTGACTGCCTGATCAACGCTGCGTGCGTTGAGATCCTGCATTTTCTTTTCGGCGATGTCCTTGCATTGGTCCCGGGTCACCTTTGCAACCTTGGTCTTGTTGGGAACACCGCTTCCTTTGGCGATTCCGGCAGCTTGTTTGAGCAGGGACGCCGCGGGTGGACTTTTGGTGACGAAATCAAAGCTGCGGTCATTGTAGACGGTCACAATCACAGGGATGGGAGTGCCTGCGTATTCTTTCGTCCGGTCGTTGAATGCCTGTACGAATTGACCGAGGTTGACGCCGAACTTACCCAGCGAAGTACCGACAGGAGGAGCTGGAGTTGCTTGCCCGCCTGGAACCTGGAATTTTGCCTGACCTGTTACTTGCTTTGCCATTTTTCGAAATCGGTTAGTTGTGTGTCGGTGATTGTTTCAATCGTTAATTCTTGTTGTCCGCTGCAATCAGTTCATTGCCTTAGAGCGGTTCGACCTGCCAATGATCCAGTTCCATTGGGACGCTTCGGCCGAAAATGTTGATGATGACCGTCACCCGGCCATTGGCTTCGTCGACGGCATCGACGTCGCCCTCCTGGTTTTCGAAGTTGCCTTCTTTGACTCGAACGCGATCGCCGACTTTGAAAGGAATGCCAATCTTGATTGGTGTTTCTTCCTCTTCTTCTTCGCTTGGTCGCGTGATGAACCGCTCGATATCCGATGGTTCCATTGGCATGGGCTTACCGGCTGCTCCGGTGAAATCACTGATGCCATTGGTTTCCCGGACAAGAAACCATGTATCGTCGTTGATCAACATGTTGACCATGATGTAGCCGGGCAGCAGTTTTCGCTTTGAGACCCGTCGTTGTCCTGCTCGGGTGAAGGTCGCGACGTCCTCGGTCGGAACGACAATGTCACCGAAAAATTCGCCCATGCCTTCCATTTTGACGCGTTTCCGGAGAGCGTCTGCGATAGAGTCTTCGCGATTGAACGCCACTTTCAGGATGTACCAGTCCATCTTGCCGCCCTCATCGACAGGCTGGGCGGGCGTTTTTTCTTCCACTGGAGCAGGCGGCGGAGGCGCGGGGGCTGCGGGCGTGGATTCTGCTGCTTCCGGATTTGTTTCCAAATCGGTGGTCGAAGTTTCCGCTGCAGCCAGTTCGCTGGCGTCGGGAGTGTCCTGGGAATCGTCTGAGGTTTCGGCTTCGTTCACTTTTTCAACGCTGTTGGGCAATCGTGAAAGATGGGTGGAAGAAATACCATGTTAATAACTATGTCGGGCCAGTCAGGCCGTCACTCCGAGGATGGAGAATATTTTCTGCCAGAGGATGTCAAACAGGAAGAGGGAAATAGCGAGAAAGAAAATGGTGAAGATCACCACGATTGCGGCGCGAACCAGTTCATCCTTGCTTGGCCACGTCACTTTGTTCATTTCTGCTTCGACGGCGATCAGGAAATCCGCAAAGCTTGCAAGGTTGACAACTCGAAAGCCAAACCAGGCACCGAAGAGCAGGAGCAAGAAGGGAATTCCCTTTTCAACCCACTGCATTTCAGCGAAAGATCCACTGCCACGGAGTGTGCCATGCAATGACCAGCAACCCAAGCCGACAATCACCCAGATCGCCAACGCTGTGAGTTGCCGTACAATTCGCCCCTGCGTTGGCTTGTAGATTTTGGTTTTGGCAAGTTCGCCGAGCATGGTTCCGATCAATGAACCATTTTCGCTTGCCGCAATGTCCTTTGACACCTGATGCTCCTGAATGTGTGTTGGATCGATCACCGGTCCCTGGTTTTCGATTTGCAATGATGCTGTTTTGCAGTAACGCTGGTTACGAACACGCCATGTGTCTGTAAGCCATGTGTCTGTAAGCCGTATGTGTGTAAGCCGTGTGTCTGTCGTCAGTTGTGCGGCCTCCGTCAACCGGAAGAGCAAGCAGCTTGACGTTCTCTCTGTTCATTTCTGTGGAACTATTCTTCAGTACCAAGCAGGGGCGGAGGGACTTGAACCCGCAACCGCTGGTTTTGGAAACCAGTGCTCTGCCAATTGAGCTACACCCCTTCGCTCACGGGACCCTCAACGGGTGACCCGTGATCGTACAGGAAACGCCTTAAACAACCAATGACCAACGAAGTCAAAAGCCTCGCTGGTCATCAGAATTGTTGGCGATTTACCCATTTTCGCGTGAAAATCGGATCACGCTTTACTCAATGATCTTCGTGACCACACCGGAACCAACGGTTTTACCGCCTTCGCGAATGGCGAAGCGAACACCATCATCCATCGCGATCGGCTTGTGAAGTTCAACGTTCACTTTGACGTTGTCTCCAGGCATGCACATTTCTGCGCCGACCAGATCAGCGGTTCCTGTCACATCCGTGGTGCGGAAGTAGAACTGAGGGCGATATCCGCTGAAGAATGGCGTGTGACGGCCTCCTTCGTCTTTGCTCAGGCAGTAAACCTCAGCCTCGAATTTCGTGTGAGGAGTGATGCTGCCTGGTTTTGCCAGACACTGACCACGCTGGATGTCCTCACGCTTGACGCCGCGAAGCAGGCATCCGACGTTGTCACCCGAGCGTCCCTCGCCCATTTCCTTGCGGAACATTTCGACACCGGTGCAGGTCGTTTTGGTTGATTCCGCGGTCAAGCCGACGATTTCAACCTCTTCACCGACCTTCACGATTCCACGCTCGATACGACCAGTGGCCACAGTACCACGACCCTCAATCGAGAAGACGTCCTCAATTGCCATCAGGAATGGCTTGTCATCTTCACGAACCGGCTCAGGAATGTACTCGTCCAAAGCATCCATCAGATCACTGATGCACTTGCTTGCATCTGGGTCTGCAGGATTGTTGTAGGCAGGCAGAGCCGAGCCACGGACAACAGGCACGTCGTCGCCAGGGAAGTCGTACTTGCTCAACAGTTCGCGAGCCTCAAGCTCGACCAGTTCAAGCAGTTCTTCGTCGTCGACGAGGTCACACTTGTTCAAGAACACAACGATGTAAGGCACACCCACCTGACGACCCAGCAGCACGTGCTCTTTCGTCTGAGGCATGGGGCCGTCAGCAGCGGAGACGACCAGGATGGCGCCATCCATTTGGGCAGCACCGGTGATCATGTTCTTGATGAAGTCAGCGTGGCCGGGGCAGTCAATGTGGGCATAGTGACGGTTTTCCGTCTCGTACTCCACGTGAGCAACTGCAATGGTCACTGTTTTGGTATCGTCACGCACGGTACCGCCTTTGGCGATATCCGAGTAACCCTTCGCTTCGGCTAGGCCCTTGGCGGCTTGAACCGCAAGGATAGCACCGGTGGTGGTTGTTTTACCGTGGTCAATGTGGCCGATGGTCCCGACGTTTACGTGGGGCTTGGTCCGTTCAAAAGTTGCCTTAGCCATTTCTAATTCACCTGCATCCGACCGTGCCATGTACTGCCCAGAGATACGCTCCGGATCAGCCCAAATTGAAGACGCCCGCGTTCACACCCACGGTTTGCCCGTCGCCAATTCAGCAGCGTTGGTCTAGCTCGTTCAAACAGTATTGAAACGAATGTCAAAATCACGTCCCCCACTGTGGGAAACGCTGTCTACACAAAAGTTTTTCTCTCAAGCCACCGCATCTGATTACAGTTGCTAGATTTGATGGCCATAGTTGTTGCGGAATCGCACGTTTCTTGCAATCACTGATTGGCAAAATCTGGGGAAATCCCAGCATTCCCATCCAATTTGAAAGCAAGGTCCTGAGCTTGCCGCCGCCAAAGAGCTGCTGATGGGACTTGAACCCATGACCTCTTCCTTACCAAGGAAGTGCTCTACCACTGAGCTACAGCAGCTGGTTGACAAGCGGGTGAAGGGAATCGAACCCTCGTATTCAGCTTGGAAGGCTGCTGCTCTACCATTGAGCTACACCCGCGAGAAGAGGCTTTGAGAAGGTCGATGGTGACGAAAAAATCGCCAGCTGTCTATCCTCGTCATGCTTCTTCTGAATTCGTCATTTTTGAACCAATCATCGAAACACCGCGATCAGTGTTCGATTTTTGCAGAGACAGTGGTCGGCAGTTCATGCGTCTTATCTGAAGTGGGGGCTACAGGATTTGAACCTGTGTAGGCGTAGCCAACGGATTTACAGTCCGCCCCCTTTAACCACTCGGGCAAACCCCCAAATTATTTCGCTTCTGTCTCCCGGACACTGCCGTTTGCTCTGCTGTTTCGGCTTGTTTCCTTTCCTGATTCGGTCGGATTTTTGTATTTCTCTTGAAAAAGAGCCAGCGGAGGGATTCGAACCCGCGACCGGCTGATTACAAATCAGCTGCTCTGCCAACTGAGCTACGCTGGCAAGTTGTTGTCAGTCAATGACTTACAACTTACGTTCATGTGGATTCACCAACCGTGTTGCAATCGCTTCTGAGACCAATCAAGGCCTCTCAGAACCCTCATCAAGAGTTCAGCTGAACCGGAAGGTTCGCCACATGAGGCGGGGAGTGTACCAAATGTTCGGTTTGGGTCTAGATCAGCTGAGCGGATATTGTCCCCAAGTTTTGACAATGTTGGTTGATTCTGCCTTTGTAAGCCCGTGATGCGCCGGTTTTTGGCACTGGACTCGGGTGTGCTGGTCTCGGGTGAGCTGGTCGAGGGCACTGGCGATCCCGCAGTCAGCCCGCATGATGTGCCCGCAGCAAATCTGCTGCTCACCATGGGGGGCGAGTGATCCGCCGAGGCCGGGAAACAGCGTGAAGACGCCTGTAACGATGTTGCTGGCAAAGTCGGCCTGCATCGCATGTTGCTGCCCACCAATCGCAAATCACTCAATTGCCCGCATCTCAGCGATCATTTCCCGCATGGACTGATAACGGTCTGATGGTCGTTTCTGCAGTGCTCTGGTAACGACTTCGTCAGCTTTCTGGGGGATTCCCCGATTCGGCGATCGGACACTCGGTGGATCAATCTGAAGATTCTTGATGTTGTTGAATGTCTCATCGATGGTCCGACCTCGAAATGGTTCTCGAATCGCGAGCACCTCGTACAGGCAAACACCCGCGCTGAAAATATCGCTGCGTTCGTCGAGAGAGCGATTTCCCTGGACCTGTTCGGGTGACATGTACAAGGGCGTCCCGGGACGCTGACCTCCCGCTGTCAGGGTTTGCAATTGCTGGTTTTCCTGTTCGGGTGACTTCAGTACGCTTCGCCCGAGCGGCTCGTTGTCGTCTGCGTGACCCCAGACTTTGGCGACGCCCCAATCGAGCAGGATGACCTCACCGAAATTTCCTACCCAAATGTTTTCCGGTTTCACATCACGATGGATCACTCCGCGAGCATGTGCATAAGCCAGTGCCTGACAGGCGTCAGCGACAATTTCGATCCTGCGCAGCACTGGGAATGCCGCCGTTGTCGCTTCGTCACCGTTTGCGATTCGCTTCAGGATTTCAAATAGATTTTCTCCCGAAATCCGTTTCATGACAAAAAAGACACCTTGTTGGGCATCTTCCCCGATCTCGTAGACCGGGACGGTGTTGGGGTGTTGTAATTGTGCGGTCACACGAGCTTCGCGAAGCAGTCGTCGTCGTTCACGGCGATCATGGCGAATTTCGGGTGGCAGTGTCTTGATTGCAACGGTGCGCCCGGCGACTGGGTCGAAGCAGGATCTCAGCGTTGCGCAGCCTCCCTGAGCCATGTCGCGGAAACCCGTGTAGCGTCCCAGGCCCGGAGCCAGGTTCTTGGGCAGGTCGGGGTCGGTTCCCGAAAGAATGATGTTCGGTTCGCTTTGCATCACAACAGTATACCGCGAGGTGGTTGGCCCAACCTGATTGACAGTGTCCTGCTTCCGGGGCCAGCAGTAAATGAGCACAAAAAAACCCGGCAATGCAATCGCATTGCCGGGAATCTGGGTCACAGTCGACTGAGTTGAACTCAGACGGCTGCAGAAATGTCTGCGTTCTTGACCGTGGTCACAATCGCGCTGGCGACCATGTATGGGTCTGCGTTGGATGCAGGACGACGATCTTCCAGCCAACCTTTCCAGCCCGCTTCTACGGTATGGATTGGAATCCGGATCGATGCACCACGGTCCGAAACACCATAGCTGAACATGTCGATCGATTGAGTTTCGTGCAGGCCAGTCAAACGCTGATCGTTGTCTGCACCATAGACGTCGATGTGGTGCTTGATACGAGGTTCGAATGCCTGACAGACGGCATCGTAAACTTCTTTGCTGCCACAGGTACGCAGTGTGGTGTTGCTGAAGTTGGCGTGCATGCCGCTGCCATTCCAGTCACCTTTGACTGGTTTTGGCTGCCAGTTGATCGCCATGTCGTATCGCTCTGCAACTCGTTCGAGCAGGTAGCGTGCGATCCAGATCTGGTCGCCGGCCTCTTTGGCACCTTTGGCGAAAATCTGGAATTCCCATTGACCCATCATCACTTCGGCGTTGATGCCTTCGACATTGAGTCCGGCTTCGAGGCACATTTCCAAGTGCTCTTCAACGATTTCGCGACCCACTGCTTTTCCCTGTCCAACGCTGCAGTAATACGGCCCTTGTGGAGCGGGGTAACCTTCTGCGGGGAATCCGATTGGCTTGTTGAACTCTGGGTTCCAGATCGTGTATTCCTGCTCAAAACCGAACCAGAAATCATTGTCGTCGTCGGCAATGGTTGCTCGGCCGTTTGTTTTGTGGGGGTTGCCCTCACTATCAAGCACTTCGCACATCACGAGGAAGCCTGTTCCCAGACGACCTGGATCGGGAACGCAGTAGACTGGTTTGAGCAAGCAGTCGCTTGATCCGCCTGGAGCTTGTTCGGTGGATGAACCATCAAAGCACCACAGTGGAGCATCTTCGACCTTGCCACTGAAATCGTCAACGATTTTTGTCTTGCTGCGAAGGCTCTGCGTCGGCTGGTAGCCGTCGAGCCAGATATACTCCAACTTGCACTTGGTCATAAAACTGATTCCCTCTAATGAATCTGATTCGGTTGAACTCTTGCGGTGATTGCTCGCCCTCAGGCCGCTTTGACATCACCGCACTTTGAATAATTTCCTACGCAAATCTACCTACCACACCCAGCACCAGCTGTCGCCGAACGGACGTGCAACCGGAAGAGACATGACGCCGATCCCTCACGCGTTGCCTTTCGGAAGCTCTAAAAATAACCAAATTCCCGCCCAGCGAAAGAGCTACCAAGCACTTGTGACAAAGCAACTCGATCAGGGTAGCCTTGACGAACGTGCGGAAGATCGGGGTTGTCATGATCACTCGCCACACTGTGCGGGGTTTGATTTTTGCCATTTGCATTTGACGCAAAACGATGAATCACCCCGGTGCGTGCGTTTTTTTCACGCAGCATTGTTTCAAGGGGAGACTGCACGCCAGTGTACCGCCGGCTCAGAGGACCGCTTCATCTGTGCTATTTGCTTCTTTTGAGCATCTGTCGGCTCGCGGCAGAGGTGCTTCCGCGGTCAGCAACACGGCTTGGGGCTCAGAAAACTCTTTTCCATCCAGATTCATCGGCTCGTTTGTCCGGATCGATATCGCAGCCTCGAACAACGAAAACAGCTCCGGTCACTTGTGTTGGTGGGACTCTTTCAGATTTTCTAAATCGCATTTGTTGCTGCCTGCCGAAATTGGATGCGAAAAAAGTCGATGCGGCCGTGCTTTGATTCGCAGCGGGCACGAGAGATGAAAGTGGCCGAGATCAATATGCTCCGTCAGGCACAAGCCTTTGATGTTTTCCTGATTGAACTCTTCTCGACGCACCTTACGGTCTATCTGGTTGGTGTTGCCGCCTTGCCATGGCGAAAGTCGTCTATGATCCGGACTCCACTGGCGTTCTAATGCGGGCACATGATCGTTGTCGGTCCGTTTGCAGAAATTTTGATGGGGACCTTCTCTCGAAGGCAAACGAGCAAAGCCGATCAACTGACTCATTACGCCGTGAATCCCTCAGAATCTCTGAGAATCCCTGATTATTAGCTGCAAACTTCTGGAGCGAGGTCGCGATGTCCATTAGTCCAAACGATTCCTTCGACAGTGATTTTTCCAACGATGGTGGCATTCAAACCGCTCCGGCATCGAAGTCTTCATCGAAGAAAGGCTGTCTGATTGGAGCTCTGGTTGCGTTTCTGGTGCTGATGTTGGTTTGCTGTGGTGGCATATTGTTCCTCTTCTACTTTGGGCAAAACGCTTTGGGAGAGTTGGTCGTCGTTCAAGTGGAAAACGACCCCGCCATCGTCGAGCACATTGGCAGCATCGAATCATGCTCGCTCGATTTTGGGGCAACCGCGGCAGCAGCGGAAGCGGCTGAGCAGCCAGGTGATACGACGCCGATGGCGTTTCAGCTTGAGGGCTCAAAGGGAGAGGGGACTCTTCTGATGATGCCGGCTTCGAAATCAGGTGATCCGAATAACTTCAGTTCCGGAACATTGGTCCTGCCATCGGGGGAACGAATCCCGCTGCAACAGTTGGGGCAGGGGTCGCCCGACTTAGAAGAATTGGGTGTGGATGATGAATTTGATCTGGATGATTTGATTGACGTGGGTGACGCTGAGCCTGCACCCGCGGAAGGTTCACCCGATGACGGTGACGGAACATCGCCAAACTAGGGCCGGAATTGGATGCCCGTAGGCGAGGTCGAGTTGCCGGCTCAGTGCTTTGTTTCCGGTTGCCTCCGTTCAGTTTTCAGCGAAATCAGACGTGTAGCAGTTTTACTTTGAATTGGCTGTCATGCTCGTTGATCTTGTGTAGGTGTTGATCAGGGAAACCAAATTCCTGTGACTCGATATACAGGGCCACTCATGTCAGTTCACCCCGCTTCACGCTTGGTAGCATTAAAATGCTCAGATACTTTTTCATGCGAATACTGCTTGCAACCTTACGCTCAACGGGAACCGCGACATGAATCAAACCAATACAAATCAGGTAGGAGATCTGCCACAAGGGCTGGCTGTTGCTTCCATGGTTGCTGGGATTCTCTCTCTGCTTGGGTGCAGCATGTTCGCAGCGATTCCGGCAATTGTTTGTGGTCATATCGGTGTCAGGCAGGCTGATCGAGGTGAGGCCTCCGGAAAAGGGATGGCAATGGCAGGGCTCATCATGGGCTACATCTCACTGGCGGTGACATTGATCATCGTCGCCATTTATGTGGTCTTTTTCATACTTCTTGCCACGGCTGGTGTAGCGGCTGTTTCCATGGCTAACGAGTTGTTGGGCGACAGTGTCATTTTCGCGGTGGAAAATGACCCGGCGATTGTGGAGCACATTGGGGACATCGAGTCCTGTTCTCTCGTTCTTGGCGAGACCGCCAAAGCTGCTGAAGCAGCAGAGCAGCCAGGTGATTCAACGCCGCTGGTTTTTCAAATCGAGGGTTCAAAGGGAAAGGCAACTCTTTTGATGACACCCAGGCCAGGGTCATCGAACGCTTTCAGTTCTGGAACATTGGTTTTAGACTCGGGGAAATCAATCCCGTTACAGCCTTTGGAGCAGAGTCCATTTGATATGGAGGGTCTGGACCTTGATGATGAATTTGATTTGGATGATTTGATTGATGAGGGTGACACCAGTTCGCTTGACATAGAAGCGGGGCGTGGCGTTGCTATTGCCGGTCTGTGATCGGGGGAGTCAGGCTTTCCGGATGCGGGCGGGTATGACAGCGAATCAAGCTCGCCCGCGTATTTCTGGTTGTCACACCTTTCCAAGGCTCCATTGCAGGCGCGGCCTTATCGTAGATACTGTGAAACAAGCAGCACGAACCCTGCCGCCAGGGGAATCGGCATCTGCCGCGTGTTAAGACACTCAAGGGTTGTGACCGCTGCACATGCCGTCCCACGAATAGAACCTCTTATGGCAATGCTCCAGAGCAGATTTTTTTTGGCTCACCGCGGGCAAGTCAAACATCAACGAAGGAAACTGATTAGCGATGAAACAGGCAATTTTTGAGACAAGTAAGGGAACGATTCGACTCGAACTCTTCGAAGACAAGACTCCCAAGACTGTCGATAACTTTGAGTCTTTGTGCGAAAAACAGTTTTATGATGGATTGACTTTTCACCGTGTGATTCCTGACTTCATGATCCAGGGCGGATGTCCCGAGGGCACGGGAACCGGCGGACCAGGTTACAGATTCGAGGATGAATTCCATCCTGAGCTCAAGCATGACGGTCCCGGCGTTCTTTCCATGGCCAACGCTGGACCGAATACGAATGGATCGCAGTTTTTTATCACTCACGTCCCCTGCCCTCACCTCGACGGTCGCCACAGTGTTTTTGGCAAGGTGCTGGAGGGACAGGATGTTGTCGACTCCATCGAGCAGGGTGACATCATGACCACGGTACGCGTCGTTGGTGATGAGGATGGTTGAGCTGGCAAAGTGACCAACGCCATCGTCATGAACTGAAATCGGGCATGGATGGGGAAAGCAGGCCAGGTTTTCGGCAAGACGCCGGTTTGTAGTGCACCGAAGCTCGCCCGCTCAACTGCGCAATCGGTGTTGAGCGAAGCTTTGTCATAGAATCTGTTGCCAGCGTGCCCCCGTGACCTGCGCACCCGTGACCTGTGTACGAGTGACCTGTGCGCGAGTGACCTGTGCGC
>JAAXJB010000059.1:61241-75305 GCA_012270065.1 Rubripirellula sp.
CGAGTGACCTGTGCGCGAGTGACCTGTGCGCCTGCACGAGTGACCTGTGCGCCAGTAACCAGCGTCCTGAAGTGGTTGTCAGCAGTGGAGGACATGAACGACAAGCTTGCTGGAAGATCGCTGTGCGGGAAAGCCCTGCAGGAAGAATTTGAGCAGCGACTTCATCGGGTGGCTATCCTGTTGCTGACTGTGTTCTGTACCAGATAGTTGTGTGAGGTGCTGGATGCAAACTGAGTTTGGAATTTTGTAGCGACCAATTCATCGGGCTGGCTGGTCATCGGGCTGGCTCGTGCATTGGTCTGGCTCGTGCATTGGTCTGGCGAAGCCCGGATCCCTACGGTGGCTGTCATGAACTCTGGTCCACAAATGCTTCGACGTGACTCGGATTCACATTCCGTTTCGATTTTGTTGTGTCGCTGGGCTGTTGGAATCGCGCTGGGCACGGGGCTGATTGCAGTTTCTTCTCCGCTTTTTGTGCGAAGTTACTTGCCCTTGAATGCTGATCCGGTGCGAGGCATCTGGACACTTCCTTCTGGAACGGAATATCGCTGGCGCAGCGAAGGGTATGCCAATACGTCGATTGGGCCTCATGGCATGCCGGGCAAAACGGTGCTGCAATCGCAAGCCCGGTCTAAGCCGTCGGAGGTCCATGGAATTCAATCCGATTCCGGTGATCCGGATGCTGCGGTGCGAATCGCCCTTTGGGGAGATTCACAGGCGGAGGGCGTTGCTGTGGACGATGCAGACAAACTGTTTGCAAAAGTTGAGCAGGCCTCTCAAGGTAAGTTCGATGTTTACCCTCTGGCTCGAAGTGGTGAGGATGCAGCCGATTGGGTCACTCAGATGGGGCGGGTTGAAGAACAATTCGATATTGATGGGCACGTGATCCTGGTTGTGGAACCGGGTGATCTATTAGCAGCAGTGAATGCTCCGGTGGCAGCGCCAAACGCCGAGGATATGACTTCAGCCAATGCGGCTCTGGCTGCTCGACTGCCTGCTTTTGTGATTCAAGCTGCGCGGAATGTTCTGCGTGAGGCAGATGGAGCAACACCGCGTCGCTTGAGGTTTGGTTTAGGGCCAGCGGAGGACAATGGGAGAGATTCTGCTGCCAGCGATGCGATTGAAGGCAGCACAGGATCCAGCCAATCCGCACGTCAGGCTGATAGGTTGGCGTGGATGAATGCTCTCAAAGTCATCAGAAATGCAACTGATTTGCCGGTCGTGTTGCTCTACGCACCTCTGGCACCGCATATTGTGGCTGGCGAAATCCAATGGAAGGATCCAACCGCCGAGCAGTTTCTATTGCTGAAAGCAGCCGCCGGGGAACTGGGAATCAGTTTGCTCGATGCTCGCGCAGAGTTGCGAGACTCTGTTGAATCGAACGGTCAATGGCCGCATGGTTTTCATCATGGCCGCATTGGTTCGGGCCACCTCAATGAGGTGGGTAACCGTATTCTCGCTGACAAACTGATCGAGGAATTGCCGCCTTTGGGTGATGCATTGACTTTGCCTTCTGTTGAACGCGGAGATTGAAGGCAATGCTGTTTACGCAATTCGAGTTTCCTGTTTTTTTTGCTGTTGTGCTGATCGTCGCGTGGTTGTGTCGCAGACGTCAAACTCGCAACTTCGTGCTTTTGGGGGCAAGTTATTATTTCTACGCATACTGGGATTACCGGTTCTGCAGTCTGCTGGCGTTGTCAACGCTGGTTGATTATTCAATTGCCAGACGCATGGTTTGTGTTTCCAGTGTGAGGATGCGACGTGCTTTGTTGCTTTTGAGTCTTGGTGTCAATCTTGGCGTTCTCGGTTTTTTCAAGTACTTCAATTTTTTCATCGACTCGGCAAGTCCGGCGTTGCGGGCGATTGGTTTGAGTGGTGAGACGTTGGATATCATCCTTCCCGTTGGAGTCTCGTTTTACACTTTCCAGACGCTCAGCTATACGATTGATGTTTACAGGGGCAGATTGAAACCAGTCAATCGTCTGATTGACTTTGCACTGTATGTTGCGTTCTTTCCGCAATTGGTCGCCGGTCCCATTGTTCGTGCCAGAGAATTGTTGCCACAACTGGCTGGTGTTCCCCGGTTTTCCAAGCGTCGTTTCTACGGCGGAATGCAACAGATGTTGCGTGGCCTCGTCAAGAAGGTGTTGCTTGCTGATCGTCTTGGAGAGGCTGTTGACGTAGTTTTTGCGGGGCCAGATATCTACAGTGGTGTGACAGTCTGGATTGCTGTTTTGGCTTACGCAGCGCAGATTTACTATGACTTTTCTGGCTACAGCGACATTGCAATCGGTGCGGCCAAGATGCTTGGTTACCGTTTTCCTGCAAACTTCCGGCACCCTTATCTTTCACTCTCGATGACTGAGTTCTGGCATCGTTGGCATATGACACTTTCTCGTTGGCTTCGAGATTATGTCTACATTGCCATGGGTGGCAGTCGTGTCAGTCGGTGGAAGACCTATCGGAACCTGATGGTGACGATGACACTCGGTGGATTGTGGCATGGTGCTGCATGGACCTTTGTCTTGTGGGGCATGTGGCATGGTCTGGCTCTCGTGATTGAACGGGCTTTGAGGCAGACACTTCATGATCGGCTTGCGCGCCCCGTCAAATGGCTACTGACGATGTTGGTGATTCTGGTTGGGTGGGTGCTGTTTCGAAGCGAAAGCCTGCCAGCGGCGGCAGGTGTCCTGCAGCGGATGCTTGACTTCTCAGATGGTGTCCATTGGTATCCGCCGCTGGTAATAGCGGCTCTGTTGTGTTGTGTGCTTGAGCATGCCGCCTGGCGTACCCGTTTGCGGATCGCGATGCGACTTCCATTCAGCAAGTGGTATTCGCCCGTGCTGACCACGGTGATGATTTGGGCGTTGCTGCTGTATGCTCCCAGAAATTTCCAGCCCTTTGTCTACTTTCAGTTCTGATGGCTGTTCGGTGATTCGCGATGGGGTGGGGCGGATTGAAGCCAGACCTCTGTGCCATCTTTGCCGTCCAGGTCATCTGGTCACCTGTCCAAAAACGTATCGCTGGGCTCCAGGCACGGTTGATGCGTTGCATCAATGGCGACGTATTTGTTCCCATTCAATCTGATGGTCTTCGTTGGTCACCTGACGGTATGTCAGCAAGAGGGAAAGAATGACTCCGATTCCGATCGCCCCCGCAATCACAAACATGATCATGATCTGATATTTCACTGCTTCGACCGGTTCCGCACCTGCCAGAAGTTGTCCTGTCATCATTCCGGGAATACTTACAATTCCCGCAACAGACATCGTATTGAGGATCGGAATCATCGCGGTTCGTGTCGATTCTGAAAAGACGTTACGGCAGCTTTCCCAGCGGGTTGCACCGAGTGCGAGCATGGTTTCGATTTCGCCTTGTCGACTCCGGAGTTCACTCAAAAAACGATCCAGCCCCAGTGAAATACCAGTCAGTGAATTGCCAAGTACCATTCCCAGTAACGGAATCAGCACCTGAGGGCTGTGCCAAGGTTGCGGACGCACGATCAAAAGGACAGTGATCGAGGTAACAATCCAGGCACTGGTCCAAACCGAGAAGATTGCGTTGCGATAGATCGAGGGGTAGCGGTGGTCGATTCTTTTGACCGCGGAGACACCCGCCACCACAGTCATGAGAGCTGCCAGGCCAAGAACGGGAGCAGGTTGCGCGAGTTCAAAAATCTGTTTCAATACCAGTCCAAGAATGGCCAGTTGAATTGTCATCCGAA
Organism: Rubripirellula sp.; assembly: GCA_012270065.1. GTDB lineage: Bacteria > Planctomycetota > Planctomycetia > Pirellulales > Pirellulaceae > Rubripirellula. The sequence continues at coordinate 64,966 of JAAXJB010000059.1, forward strand.
TCGCACTGGTGCCAATTCGTTTTGCAATTCCAAGTCCGAGCTTCAGCGAAATTACCGCATTGACCAGCAACAGCGAGGCGGCAACACCGACCTCAAGCCAGGACAGGGAAATGCTCCCTTCGGGACGCGGTTCAAAGAATTCTCCAAGCATGCGTGCTTGCAACGAAAGTGCAAACCCGGACGATAAAGTTTCCAGGTCCATCATGAGAGTGCCCTTGTTGAAGAATCATTCCCGTTGTCTCCATGTTCGTGTCCCGGGTTTGTGGTCTTATCCATGGTCAAACCCAGTTTTCCCCCGTCCAGCGTAACAATCCGCCGGGTCATTCGATGGACCTGAGATGGATCGTGACTCGTCCACAGCAAGACCCTGTCGGATTCCATGTCGACATTCGATGAGCCATGCCATTGATGAATCTGTTTTTCGTATCTGTCACGCGTATCAGGATCCAGCGCCGCTGTGGGTTCGTCCAAGAGCAGTACCCGAGGACCGAGGGCCAAGGCCCGAATCAAAGCGATGACTTGTTGTTCACCGCCGCTCAGGGAATCACATGGTTGATCAAGTATCTGCGGCGGCAGTTGGAACTCCTCCAATCGTAGAGTCGCGACGTTGCGTTCGAATGACTGGAAAGTTCCCTGTTGGTTCGATGACTTGAATCGGAACGGCAATCGCAGATTTTCTTCAACAGTTCCCCGGATGAAGTATGGGCGTTGAGACAGGTAAATGACTTCTCTGCGGTAAGCTGGAATCGCATCCCCGGTGATTTGTTTCTCCTGATAGAACAGCTTTCCGGAAAAACGGTCCAGCATGGCAATGGCACGCATGAGTGTTGTTTTTCCACTGCCACTGGGCCCGACAAGGCCAATTCTTTCGCCACTCCGGATGTCCAAAGAGACTGGGTTCAGTAAACGCTTGCCTGAGCTCTTGTCGCTGCGTGAAATATCGCGCAGTTGAAGGAGTGGTTCTTTTGACATGCGGCGGGCTACTTGGAAGTTAGTGTCGGTTATTCATGCTCTGCAGTGTCGGGCGTTGATTGTGCCGCTTTGAAAGAATCATTTTCTCGGCTTGAGGCCATTTCTGGTTGGTGTTGCTCGCAACGGATCTTCTGGCCAGTGGTGCTTTGGGTATCTGCGTCGCAACTCCTTTCGCACATGAAGGTAGGTTTCGGACCAGAAGTTGGCTAGGTCATCAGTGATTTGCTGGGGACGGTGATTGGGACCCAGTAAATGTAATTGGATGGGAACTCTGTTGGCGACTCGGGGTGTGTCCTGCCAACCAAAGAGTTCCTGAATACGGACGGCCATGCGTGGCGGTTTACCTGATTCGTAAGTGATGGGATGTTCGTTTCCACTGGGGGCTTTGATAGATACCGGAGCGTGCAGGTCGATCAGTCGCATGTGATCATATTGATATCGACATCGTAGTTGCTCAAGCCATGGAGCTTTCGTGAGTTCGGCAAAGGAGGTGCGTGTTTTGCAAAGTTCAAACAAAGTTGCATCGATCGCTTGCTCGTCGAGAGGTGGAATTTCGATTTCTGGCATGTTCAGGGAAAGGAATCTCACACGTTCGATGAACTGGTTGGTTTTTTGAGCCTGAGGGAAACACTTTTCCAGATTCTGTCTTGCGTGTTCTGCAAGAAGTTGAGTGGTGTTTTCATCCGGAAAACACTCGACGGGAGTTTCCGAGATCAGTAAATCCAGAAAGTAGGTCCTTCGTCGAGCGATGACAGCGGATGTTTTTTGATTGAACAGTGGTTCGGTAACCGACTGGACAAGAGTCGGGTCCAGCCACTCGCGGTGCACGGTGGACGCCAGGTGGACAATGGCTTCTCTGTCTTGCGAATCGACATCGATGCAAAGGAAAAACTCGCCCTGAAGTGCGGTGGAGTGTTTGCTCTGTCGTACTCCCCGTCCACCTACCAGCACTCCCTTACGGGGTTCGTCATCTCGCCGTCTCGCGACCCGGTCTGGATAGGCCGTCAGAAGTGCCCTTTGCAAAGGATAGTCGGGATCCGTGTTGGAATCGCGTTGGGCGTGCGTCGTGCCATGGCGCGGGGTCGAGGTCTGGATCTGCTCAGCGATTCGTTTGGCATTACGGATTGCTGGTGATTTGTGATGTTGTGAATCTGGATCTGCAAACAATGATTTCAGTTTTTCAACTTTTTCAGACAAATCACATCGGTGAATCGCATTTGCATTCATGGGGATTCCCTTCAGTGGATCCCGCTCGCTCAGGACAGCCACCGCAATTGCGGCGTCATTCATGATGCCAAAACGCCGTGCTTCGATCATGAAGCGGGCTAGCCGTGGGTGAATGGGCATGGCCGCCATCTGGTTTCCCAGTTCGGTAATCCGACCTGTGTTATCGATCGCTGACAACTGCTGCAACAGTCTTTCTGCCGTGTTGACTGCCGCAGCCTCGGGCGTTGTCAGCCATGGAAAGTCAAACACATCACGTTCACCCCATGAAGCGAGCGTGAGCAGGGCCGAGGCGAAGTCGCAGCACGTGATTTCGGGTGCATCCATTTCGGGACGGGCGCGGTGAATGGCTTGCGGCCAGAGTCGGTAGCAGAGGCCGGGTGATGTACGCCCTGCCCTTCCCGCTCGTTGTTCTGCAGATGCCTGTGAAATGGTTTGCAGTTGCAGTTTTGGTAGTCCTATCTGACTGTCAAATTGCATCTTTCGAACCAACCCGGAATCGATCACGCCAGTCACGCCGGGAATTGTCAGCGAAGTCTCAGCAACGTTCGTTGAAAGAATGACCCGACGCTGTTGCGACGGTTGCAGAACAGCATCCTGATCTTTGGGTGGCAGGTCACCATAAAGGCGATGCAGTTGGATGTCGTCGGCCCACGGACAAGAACTGATGGCTTGATGGGAACGGTTGATTTCCCCCACGCCTGGCAGAAAAACGAGTATGTTTCCGGAGGTCCGGGCAAGTACTTCCGGCAGTGCGTGGACAATCTGATGTTCAATCCGTTCTCTTGAGATTTGCTCGACGTGATGAATCTCGACAGGGTAGGATCGACCTTGACTGACGATGGCAACCGCATCACCGAGGAATTTTGCGATCGGTGCAGGCGACAAAGTTGCTGACATGACCAGCAATCGCAGATCGGGTCTCAGTGAAGTTCGGATGCGTTGAAGCATCCCCAGTGCCAGATCGATTTCCATGCTTCGTTCGTGGAACTCATCCAGAATGACACAGGAAACATCATCCAGAAACGGATCTGACTGCATCCGTCGCAGCAGCATCCCGGTCGTCATGCTGATCAGACGCGTGTTTTCGCCGTACCGCTTATCAAAACGAACGTGGTAGCCAACAAGATCACCGACAGTGCAGTTCATCGAATCAGCAAGTCGACGCGCGGCCGCACGGGCTGCGATGCGGCGGGGTTGAATCAGCAAGATCTTGCCGTCACCCGCGACACTTGTTGCAAGGAGTGCGGGGGGGATCCCGGTTGTCTTGCCAGCACCCGGCGGAGCCTGCAGAACCACCGGGTTTTTGTTGCATAACGCGGAAGTCAATTCGTCAAGGCAATCGGTGATTGGTAACCCAACCGATGCTGATTCGTTGGGGTCAGACACACCGGTCATCAAACCTGGTATCCCAATTCGGGCATGGAATTGCGTTCTTGCTGCATCCGGGTAGCTGTGACTGCCTGTGTTGAATCAAACAGGTGTGCATTCATTTTCAAAAGTGCTGGGTTGGGCATCATCAGGTGATTCCAATTGGCATGTCACGGATTCGCTGCTGTTTCATTGCATTCGAATCACCGGGTCGATGGAAGTTCATTGCGATTGAAGATGCCGGTCGGCGAAATCGAGATACTGCTCCCAGTCGTATTCGGTGACATCGTGTTTTCCGGTGCGCAAGTGGTAGCCAATCCGTCCCGTTTTGATTGGAGCGTCTGGTTTCGGGAATGCAGCAGGCAAACCCGCGTCTCCCATGCCTGTGGTTCCGAGCAGTCGATAAACCGGGTCGGCATGAACGCAGGAAAGGAATTCACCCTTGGGATCGGCCCACGTGTCACCTGTTGCACTGGCAACGTAAACCGCGCGGGGAGCGATCAGGCCAATCAGCATGTGTTGATCCACGGGGCAGGCGTTTTCGTTCCTGTTGTACTTGAGGTAATTGTCACAGAACCAATGTGGAAAGGAGGTGTTGATTCGTTCGACCGTTTCTCCGATGGCTCGGCGACTCAGAGCAGCGCCACCGCAACCGGAGTTATTGCTGATCACCACTTTGAATCGCGGGTCGGTGGCTCCCGCCCACAAAGAAGTTTTGCCTAGACGCGAATGTCCAATGACTGCGACACGTGTTGCGTCGATGTTGTCATCCAATTCCAGGTAGTCCAATGCCCGCGACAGTCCATAAGCCCACGCAGCAATGCTTCCCCAGCGTTCACCTTCTGTAATCCGGGATGTCTGATTGGCAAATTGCGGATGAATCCCATTTTTAAATCCATCATCAAAATCAGGGTCAATGTCCCCGTAATAAATCGTCACCAGCCCGTATCCACGATCGATAATCTTGTCGATTGCCCATCGCCCTGCTGCAGTGCCCCGGGTGGATGCATTCGCACGGTTGTCTTTGATGCCTCCGCGATTTCGCACCCAGTTATCCGTGATGCTGATTTCATCAGAGGCATCCACCGTGTGGTTGCCTTGGAAATTCAGTCCGATGAAAGCAGGTACGCTGACCCTTGACCGTGGCGTGTAGATCAATAGACGGATGGTCGTGCTTTTGGATGCCAGCTGCATGGTGACGTCAACCTCGCGTATAACAGCTTTGCAACCGAGTGCGTAGTTCTTTTTACTGATGGTCTTATGCAGGATTTTGCATGCCTCCGGACTGCGGCCGTAAACCTCTGACTCAAAAAGTTCCAGTATTTCCGCGCGTCTTGTTTGTTCCCACATGGCAGCATTGGAAACCACCTTGCCCTCGTTGGTGATCAAGCAGGCTGGCAGTTCATAATCCGGAATGGCAGTCTCGTCGTAATTGGGAACAAAGCGACCCTGTGCGGTTGCGTTCACGTGCGTGACGAGAACAAGCAATAGACTGAGAACGCCAATTGAAAACTTCATTGCATGTTCCGGAAATCTGGAGCGGGTGTATTGTCTTGCAACATCGGTGAGGATCCTCGTTGCTGGCAGGAGGTGCCGGTTTCAGTCTAATCGAATTCCGGATGCATCTGGATCGTGTAATCAGGAAAACGATATGTCCTGCCTGCCTCGCCAACTGTTCGCCTGTGGGATGACGCAGTTTGAAAGGCTCTTCAAAAGCCAGAAGTGGTGCCGGGCATATTCGGAGGGATGATCATTCCAATGGCTGACAGGAAGAAATGAAACCAGGAGCCAACGTAGCAAGAGGTTCTGCAAAGCCTCGATTTCCGGAAGCATGCGAACCTCGATGGGCATGCGAGCATCCGGATTGGAACGCTGTCGAAGATCGAGATGCTTTCAGTGGAGACGAATGACGAAATCCATACTTTCCGTTTTCGTCTTTCATGCGTCGTTTTTTGATCACGATATTCCATGATCCTCAACACGGATTCCCGTGGGCACTTGTTGCCTGCCGAAGATCCAGTTGGTAGATACCTCAGACGCATTTCAGCCCGTATTCAGTCCAGCAGTTCATGCAGATGCACGAATGTCTTGCCGAGTCGTCCACCATAGTTTCCAGCACTGATTTTGATCAGTCCGGGTGTTTCAGCGGCAGCATGAATTGCATTGCGGGTCGCATTCTGCAATGCCTCGAGATCGCGTCCATTGACAATGATTTCCATGATGCTGTTCACGCCGTCCGGGACTTTCGATCTGTCGCCGAGTTTGCTCTTCAGAGTGGGGCAGAATTCTGCGTACGTTGCAGCGATCAGGAAGTCATAGCTGCTGCCAGCTTTGGATCCACTGCCCGCGATGCCCCCGGGAAAAGTCGTGATGCAGTCAGGTGTCTGTTCGGCCGCTTCGGCTGCCCTTTCGGCGGCATCCAAAGCTGTGCTTTCATCAGCGCCGAAAAACCACAGGTTGCCACCCATCACTCCGTCGCGAAAACCAAATCTGCGGGACAGGAAGAACTCTCCCCCAAGGATTGGAATCACCCAACCTTTCTCGTTGTGGCGTACATCACGGAATTGATGACGGTCACCAAAGAGCGCTACTTTGCGTCCGAGTTTGAAATAGTCTTCCGTGTCGAGTTGGTTGAAGCATCTTGCGGTTGGGCACGTCAGGACATTCTGGCTGATACGTGCCAACATGACTTTTTCAAGTTGCTTGCGTCGGTTTTTGAGAAATCGCGGCACGTGAAATTGGAGCACCGCGCCAACACGTCCATCGGGTGTACCACCCGCGGCGGCCTGTTCTTCATCAATCCACTGGGAAACACCGGCTTCACAGTCACACATGATCGTGCTTGATGCATGGCCAGTGGCGGCGTTGACGCAATGTTGAAGCCACTTCATGTTGCGCGCTGTAACCAGAACTTCTCCGTAGATGCTGCGAAAACCTTCGGCGTAGGTGTCTTCTACCAGCTGTTTCAGATCTGTCATGGCTCTCTTCAACCCCTGCGACCGATGCCGTCATAGACCCGTGCTTCAGTGACAACTTTATCCATGAAGATGTCGTGATCCTGCATCGGGATTTCGTCGAACATCTGACACTCAAATGCCAGTGAGACGAGTGGAGTTTCCGGTTTTGCATTTTCCAGCAATTTATCGTAATAACCCTTCCCGTGACCTGTGCGACCACCGCGAGCGTCAAAGGCGACACCCGGAACAAGAATCAGATCAAGCTGGCTGACATCAATTCGCTTTTCAGCGACTTCGCGCAGGTCAGTTCGTGGTTCCAGAATCTTGTACATTCCGGTTTCAAGTTCGTCCATTGATTCCAGATGGAAGAGTTCGAGTTCGCCATCAACACAGTAGGGAATGACAATTTGCTTGCCGCTTTGAAGTGCCGCGGGCAACGCATGACGTGTGCGTGCTTCGTCACGCACATCGACGTACCACATGACGCAGTTTGCGTCCTGATATTCAGGCAGTTGCATCACCTGATCAGTGATCTTGGCACTCACCTGGTCCTTTTCTGCTTGGGCTTTTCGGGCGGCATGGGCCGCTTTGCGAATTTCAGTCTTGCGTTCGGCAAGTTGTTCCGTTGACATCGGTCGCTTTTGGCTTGAGGGAAATGACGGGTAGAAGCGTGAAATGTAGCCCGCGGCGGGCGGTTTGCGTAGGACCGGCGACCGGTTTGTCGATCCGATCAGCACAATCCTGATGGCAGTAAAAACACTTTATAATGCGGCAAAGCGTTTCGAAGGTTCCGTCCAGGCGTCGGGATTCTGCGGTTCAAACTGTTCCGTTTCGAAACTCTGACGCACAAGGACACGCCCTGATGCGACCGAATCAAGGCTTCCCGTGCCAATCATTTGCATCATCACATTCCCAATCGCAGTTGCCTCCACAGGACCCGCGATGACCGTTCGATTGCATGCATCAGCGGTCATTTGGCAAAGCAGGTGGTTTTGAGATCCGCCTCCAACAATGTGGATGGTGTCGATCCGATTTTCGGTCAGGGACTCGAGCATCTCGAGGCAAACGCGATAACGCATCGCGAGCCCTTCCAGAGCTGCCCGAAAAAGAACGGAATGGTCTGAAGGGCAGTCTTGCCCGGTTCTTTCCGCAAGTTCTGTGATTGCTGTGATCATGTCTTCTGGAGCAACCAGTGACGGATCATCCGGATTCACCAGAAGAGTGAAAGGTTCTGCCGACTCTGCCGCTGTGACCATTTCTTCCCATGAGGGAGGATTGCCCTGTCGCTCCAACGACTTTCGTATTTGCTGAAATACCCACAGACCACCGATGTTCTTGAGCAATCGCGTGCTGCCCCCGACGCCACCCTCATTTGTGAAGTTCAATTCGGAGCAGAGTGAATTCACCTTGGGCTCGGATAGCTCGCAACCCATCAGAGACCACGTACCGCTGCTGATGTAACACCATGTTGGCTTTGAAGGAGCAAAGTCGTTCACCGGAACTGACAGTACCGCCGATGCCGTATCGTGAGTTGCCGGAACGACGACTGGTACATCCTCCAGACCAGTGACAGAGGCAACCGATGGCTGCACGGGGCCCAGCGTCGATCCTGGTTCAATCACATCCATAAAAATGTGCCGTGGTAAACCGAATCTCTCAATCAGGTCGTCGCTCCAGGTCTTGGTCTGCGGGTCAATGAGCTGCGATGTTGAGGCATTGGTTGCTTCGATACTGCGTTTGCCCGTCAATAACCAGTGAAAGCAATCTCCAATCATCAGAAAACCGTCAGCGATTTTGAGTGATGACTCATCTGCCAATCTCGCTGCCAGCAGCTGGTACAGAGAGTTGATCACCATGAACTGGATGCCGGTCGTTGAGAAGATTTCTTCACGTGGAACAATCTCGTAAGCCTTTTCCAGAATTCCCACGGTTCGCGGATCCCGGTAGGTTCGCGCTGGACCGGCGAACAAATCCTGCTGGTCAAGCAGAACGTAATCGACACCCCAGGAATCAACACCGACGGAGGCGATGTTGGGATAGCGTTCAGAAGCGGTTCGAAGTCCCAACAATATCTCCTGCCACAATTGCGTCAGATTCCACTGCAGAGAATCCTGAATCCAAACCGCGTCATTGGTGAAGCGATGGACCTGTTCCAGTTGCAGTTTTCCGTTGTTGACGAAGCCAGCGATAATGCGTCCGCTGGAACCGCCCAGATCAATTGCCAGGTGTACTTTTGTATCGTTCATCGCCTGATTTCGCCCTTTGCAATTATTTGAATTCCGCCACGGCTTAAGATTACCGGCTGAGAACAAACCGAGAAACCGCATGGAAAATGGGGTGTTTGGGTTATTTGCCTGTGGAGCGGTTTTCCGACCCAATAACGAGGGTGGGGCGACTGAGATAAGATTGATACCCCCTTGCAGGACTGGTTGCACAAAGGTGTTTTGCCTAGTTCGGCTGGGGCCAGGATCTTCTCTCGAAAACAAGCAGATTTTTTAAACTGGTCTGTTCAAACGCTTTACCGCTGAATGTGCTTTCAGCGGTTGCCGAAATCGACAATCTGCAGTTGACCCAATGTCGATTGGGCGTACCCTAGACCAGCAGAAGGAACGGGCGCGACCTCACAGGTCGTGCCCTTTTTTGACGACCTGCTGAAACTGTTGATTGATTGCAAGTCTTTGACAGCATTTGATTTACGTGCATTTTGCCCTTGCGGGCAAGCTTTCTGCGGTCTTCTTAGCTGTTCCGCGAGTTCGCCTCGCGTGGGGTTTGCGCCGTCAGCTTGCGGCCACGGGCTGACATCGCTCAACAGGCGTGACTTATGGTCCACCAACGTTGTCAAAAACCTCACGGGCCGGGCACATGTAGTGCCCGGCTGCGAACGCTCGCGAGACACCCAACCCAAGCCTGAAACCGATCACACATCCAGTCTTCGACCGAAAGCATCTGGCTGTCTGTCATGAGGAGGGTTTGGTGTCCAAGTTGGTCTCACCACGTTCCCAGGCAGCGAGGAAGCTTGGCAAACTGGGAAGCATATCGTCTTTGTCATGAAGTTCGTTTGGGCGGAGCCAGTGGACTTCTGCAACTTCTTCTGGGTTGGCGATGGGTGTGATGGTTGGGTCGAGTTCGGCGAGCCACCATGCCAGCTTTGTGCCCCAACTTGTATCGCTTCGCCAGCACAGACGGACGGGCCGGACGTCGATGGCAAGTTCTTCATTCATTTCGCGAACCAGTGCCTCAGTTTCTGTTTCTCCTTCTTCAATTCCACCGCCCGGCAAACAAAGCAGCCCGGGTGCGGCAACTGTCATGGATCGACGAATGACGAGCAGACGGTCTCCGCGGAAAATCACACCCACAACTCCGCGTTTGCGTGATGGGTCTTGCTGTACGATATTCATGTCCGGTTTGTTATTCATGCCGCAGCTTTTAACATGCGTGACGCGTCAGGACAATTGAACGTATCGTGCGGTACTTCGCTTTCCACCCGGGAGTTTCAGATGATCGGGTTGATTCATGTCCTTCTTGGGTGATCAGTGATCGAATCTGAATTACAGAAATATCTTCACGGTCCCAAAGCTGTCGAAGGCTTGAGAATCATCCAGCGGCTTCGTGATGCCGGCTTCATCGCCTATTTTGCAGGCGGATGTGTTCGTGATGCATTGCTTGGGCGAACTCCCAAGGATTATGACGTAGCCACGGATGCTACGCCGGATGCCGTGCGTGAGTTATTCGGCAAACGCAGAACGCTGGCTTTCGGTGCTTCGTTTGGTGTGATCGGGGTGTTGCCCGACAAGTCGCATTCCGACAAGTCGCATT
>JAAXJB010000059.1:75405-105943 GCA_012270065.1 Rubripirellula sp.
TCGTTTGGTGTGATCGGGGTGTTGCCCGACAAGTCGCATTCCGACAAGTCGCATTGGTCGACTGATCCTGCGGATGAATCGGGTGGAATGACGCAACCGGATTCAAGTTCGGTCGCAAAGAAAAACCCCGAGCCAAAGAAAAACCCCGAGCAGTTGCACGCTGCGGTGGAGCCTACCGAAGTTGCTACCTTTCGCAGTGATGGTCACTACAGTGATGGTCGCCGACCCGACACGGTCCACTTTGGGGATGCACGGAATGATGCCATCCGCCGGGACTTCACGATCAATGGGTTGTTTTATGATCCCCAAGAGGGCAAAGTCATTGATCATGTCGGGGGTCGGGAGGATCTGGCTGCCCGAGTTTTGCGGACCATTGGCAGTCCGGAACAGCGTTTTGGAGAAGATCGCTTGCGGATGTTGCGGGCGATTCGTTTTGCCGCAACCCTTCAATTCGGGATTCATGCCGAGACATTGCACGCCATCCAGCAGCATGCTGACGGAATTTGCGATGTGAGCGGGGAGCGGATTGGTGCAGAGATGCGTCGCATTCTCGCTTCGCCCCATGCTTTTGACGGCTTGCAGCAAATGCTTCAAAGTGGCCTCGCCCGTGTCGTTCTGCCTGAGTTGGTGGACGTCGATATGAAACGACTTGAGCGTTTTCTGCATCATGCGCAGCCCCGCAGTTTCTCGCTCTCACTGGCCTGTCTTGGTGCTGCTGATTTGGAACAAGAACTTGACGTTCGCATTGGTAATTTGCAGCAGATCAGTCAACGTTGGCGACTTTCCACGCTGGAGTCGCGACAGGCTGAAGCGGCGATCAAGCACTGGAAGACGCTCGTTCACGCAGATAGTGTTCTCTGGTCAATGGTGCAGCCAGTGCTTGTTCTCCGCGAGGCACCGTATGTCCTTGGCCTGGCTGAGGCGATTACCAATGCAGAGAACTTGGATCGCGATGGTTGCGAACTGGCCAAACGTGCTTTGGGTTGGCCCGCGGAGCGGCTTGATCCACAGCCGCTGTTGAGCGGAGGTGATTTGATGGCTTTGGGGTTTCGGCCCGGGCCAGAATTCGGCAAGGCTCTGGCCAAATTGAGAATACGACAGCTTGATGGGGAAATCACCACGCGTGATCAGGCAATCGCTGCTTTGAATGCACTCGGGCTCGACTAAACACCTGCAGCATTCCTAACTCTCTTTGGCTTTTTCTTCCAAAATGATCCGGATCTGGCCGGCATGGTCACTTCGTACTTCCATGATTTCTGCCGTTGCGCCTTCGAGTTGAATCGAGTCACCAGGTTTTGGGATCTTCTGCTGGTGATCCATGAGCAGACCACTGAGGGTATCCGCTTGATCTGATTCGTTGAGTGGGATGCCAAGTTCACTCCGCACCTCTGAGAGGTTGGTCGAACCGGAGACAAGAAACTCACCGGGGCCAGCCGGAACGATGTTCGGTTGTTCGGAATCAAACTCATCCTCGACAGAGCCAATGATACGTTCGAGAACATTTTCCAGAGTGACAACACCAGTGACGGATCCGAACTCGTCAAGAACCAGCGAGAGAAGTTGGTGGGTTGCCTGGAAATGTCTGAGAACCAGGCTGATTGGCATCGTTTCATGTACTTTTTTGGGTGGTCGCATGACGGACCGGAGACTGAAATCAGATGAATCCGGGTCGATCCCCAGTAGATCCTTGATGTGTGCGACACCGACCACGTCGTCGAGAGAGCCATTGCAAACCGGATAACGAGTGTGTTTGGTTCTTTGAACCTGTTCAATGATGTGCGGAAGAGTATCGTCGACATCAAAGAATGAGACTTCCTTGCGCGGGACCATCACACGTCGCACAATCATGTCGTCGAATTCAAAAACATTGTTGATCAAAGAGTGTTCATTGCGAGACAGGTGACCGTGTCGATGTGCCAGGGTAATGAGGTCCCGAACTTCTGATTCGGATGCCGGACCATCATGTTCTGAAGTTCCATTGATCCCACACATTTTCAGAAGCACAGCCGTGGTCTCATCGAGAATCGCCAGAGGTGGATAGAGGATGATGTAAAAGAATCTCAGCGGGGCAGCACACCAGAGCAGCATCGCTTCGGGTCGGCGAATCGCAAAAATTTTCGGGAATTGTTCGCCAACGACCAGATGCAGGGCAGTGATGACCAGAAATGCGGTTCCAAAGCCGAACCAGTGCAGTACGGCCGGGTCGGTCAGGCCAGCAGCCTTGAAAACGGGCTCAATCAGCTTGGAAAAGGCAGGTTCACCAACCCAGCCCAGGCCCAGAGAAGCCATCGTGATGCCAAGCTGGCAGGCCGAAAGAGACTTGTCGAGACGTTCAGCAAGCCAGTGGGCGGTTTTGGCAAAGGGGCGTTTTTCACGCACCAACTGCTCAATTCTCGAGACTCGGACTTTCACGAGTGCAAACTCGGCTGCCACAAAAAAACCGTTCAAAATGATCAGTATCAGGGCACCCGAGAGGTACAGAATGTTGTTCATCAGGGATCCGATGCGGTAAGAGCAGCAGGAAGCGGGTTCACGGATGGTCGTCTTGATCGGGAAAAAACGTGTTTCGGAGGTGGATTGGCCTCCGGGTTGCGTTTCACCCGGGATGATTCTATCGCATAAAACGACGGATCGTTGCGGTGGTTTGTGTTCGGGATTCCACGGGGCGACTGACCTTGACCCCTGAACCCGCTCGGACTAATTCTACGTGGAACCTGACTCAAGTCTGTTTCTGCCCTGGCCCAACCATGGAAGGTTGTACGATGGCTGACCCCATAAATAACGTCCCGCTACTGGACATCAATCGAGACAATCGTCCCCATCGCGATGAATTTGTTGACGCACTCGCTGCTGTTGTCGACAGCGGTCGTTTTCTTTTTGGCCCCGATGTGGTGGATCTGGAGCAAGAGATTGCCGCTTACAGTGGCGCGGACAACGCTGTTGGTTGTGCCTCCGGGAGCGATGCACTGCTGCTCGCTCTCATGGCCCTCAATGTGGGCCCAGGCGATGAGGTGATCGTGCCGAGTTTCACGTTCTTTGCTTCTGTCAGTTGTATCACCCGTTTGGGGGCCACTCCCGTTTTTGTTGATATCCGTCCGGACACTTTCAACATCGATGCTGACAAAATTGAGGAAGCGATCACGGAGAGAACCAAAGCCATCATTCCCGTACATCTGTTCGGCCAATGCGCCGAGATCGACAGAATCTGTCAAATGGCTTGCGAGCATGATTTGCCAGTCATCGAAGATGCTGCCCAGGCCATTGGTGCAGCTTACCACTCCCGACCGGCGGGAAGTTGGGGGCTGATTGGCTGTTTCAGTTTTTATCCAACCAAGAACCTTGGTGGTATGGGTGACGGAGGAATGATGACTTCGTGTGACGCGTCCACAGCAGACCGCCTGCGTCTGTTTGCAGGACATGGAATGCGTCCACGCTACTATCATCAAGTTGTTGGGATCAACAGTCGTCTGGACACATTTCAGGCTGCGGTATTGAGAGTCAAGCTGAAGCATCTGCCTGCTGCGGTGGAGGCACGATCGTCAATCGCAGAGCGATATGGCCGAATGCTCACTGACTTGAATCTGGTGGGAGATGATGCCATCACGCTGCCAACTCGCGATGCGAATGCCTTCCACGTCTGGAATCAATATGCGATCCGGGTCTCTGGTGGAAGACGTGATGCTCTTCGGACCCACATGGCCGAGAATGGTGTGGGTAGCGAGATCTATTACCCTGTTCCGATGCATCAGCAGGAATGCTTCACCTATTTGCAGGCAGACGGTTCGAAACTGGCGGAAACCGAAAGGGCCAGTCAAGAAGTACTCAACCTTCCGATCTTTCCCGGGCTGACTGAGCCCGAACAGTGTCGTGTGGTCGAGGTCGTCGCTGATTTCTTTGCTACAGCAGCAAATAGAATTGCTGCTTGATTCATCGCTGCTTGTTCGCTTGACACGCCCGTTTGGCTGCCTTGCGCGCGAGATACGGGACTGATTTTTTGATCGCGATCCAATCGGGAGAAACACCTCGTTTGGGTCGGATGATGAATTCGTAACCAGCAGGCAAGCCAGACTGGTTCAAACGAAACGATTCACGGATCAATCGTTTCCAACGATTTCTCAGAACTGCGTTGCCGGTTTTTTTGGGAATCGTAATCCCAAGGCGAATCGAGTCGTCGTCCGGTGCTGTTGGCATGGCAAACAGCACCAGTATTCCGTCTGCCACACAGATTCCCGAACGGATGATCCGGGTGAAATCTCCGCTTCGAGTGATTCGTTGTGTTTTGCTGAAAGAATAACGCATGTCATCTTGAGGATGCCGCGACGGAATTGCGTCCTGGCACTGCAATGTGTGCCACGGTCTTTGGGGCTGGCTGGAATTTGACGGTCCGTGCATGCGTGGAAGCAAGTCATCGCAGGGAGCCGCACAAGTTTTTCCGGGTTGAATTTTGAAACTGCCGCCAGCGTACGCCCACTGGCCAGTCGTCTTTTCCTGTTTCTGTCCGCAACTTTCGGTTCGCGTTCATCGATGGGTTCAGAAGATCAGGCCTTCACGCAAGTTCAATGGGTTTCGTTCTTCGAATTGCTCGATCAACTTCTGTGATTCCTGATCGGTTTCCTTGGGTAATTCGATTTGCAAGACGACATACAGGTCGCCTGCAGATCCATCACGTTGTTTGACTCCTTGGCCTTTCAGGCGAAGTCTGCGGCCGCTGCTGCTATTGGCCGGAATTGTCAGAGTGACTGTGCCCGATGGTGTCGGGATGTCAAGCTTCGAGCCGAGGGTGGCCTCACCAAGGCTGATGGGAAGATCAAGTTCCAGATTCCGCCCATTTCGGCGAAAGTATGGGTGCTGAGACACTTTGATCAGAAGGATCAGGTCACCATTGGGTCCGCCATTGGGCGAAACCTGGCCTCGCTCTCGAAGTCTGATTTTGGAGCCCGTTTCAACACCGACTGGGATATTGACTGAGATTTTCTCGTTGTTCAGGTAGAATTCAGTCTTGCCACCTTGAACGGCAGTTTGCAGGGGAATTTCAAGTTCATGACGGGCGTTGCCTCCTTTCTGAGGTGGAGTGTGACGTTGGTGCCCAGCAGCACGTCCTCTGCCACCACCCATCATCTGCTCAAAAAAGTCAGAAAATCCGTCAAATTGAGTTTGTCCTCCGCCGCGCGCTCCCCGGGCACCACCAAAAATCTGGTCGAGATCGAGGCCATCAAATCCGCCCGTCCCGGGTTGGTAGCCACTGCTGCGTATCTTTTCGAAATCGGCACCGTAGCGATCATAAGCTGCACGCTTTTCGTCATCGCTCAGGACGTCGTATGCTTCCTGCGCACGCTTGAATTTCTCACTGGCAACTTTGTCATCGGGGTTCTTGTCCGGATGAAACTTCAGTGCCAGCTTGCGGTGGGCTTTCTTGATCTCGTCTTTGGATGCGTCTCGACCAACGCCGAGAATCTGGTAAAGGTCTTCAGCCACGGAGTAAAGCTACAGATGGAGTCGTGAGGTGATTTCAAGTCGGAAACTGGATGCCCAGTCTATCTCGACTACGTGTCAACTTGGCACATTCTTTTCAAAATCGCTACCCGAGCAAAAGTTGAACCGGGCGGGGCATGGTTGGACTCGAATGATAGAATTAAGCGATGGATTTTTGCGCAGACCACGTTTTCGGCGTCACAAGGCTCTCTGAAACCCGGTTCTCCCCGTTTTGTTTTGCATCCATTATCCCGGAACCATCCCATTGTTCTGGCAACTTGTTCTGGCAACGGCGGTAGGTGGGCTAGGGTGTCAAGCCGCGAATCGAGTGATGCGAGGGCCCGTTCAGACGGCCATCTGGATGGTCTTTCTGTCGTCAGCAGCCGGTTGGGGCTTGCGAGTCTGGATCGGTCTTCCATAGATGAAGTACGGAATCGGTGGCATCGACATCGACTGAGCCTGGCAGTGAATATCTTTCGCGTTTTCCCGATTGGATGGTTTCCGCCAAACGGCACCAGTGATCACGACTCATCGTCCCTCGTGACCAGTTTTTTTCAGACCAGAGTATTTGCATCGCTGCAATCACCACCGCTGCGTCGTTCGAAGAGTCCCGCTTCAGTGACACACGATCACGCGGGTGCGGTTGGGTTGAACTCTTGACCATATGGCGATGCAGCCATTCTTCAGCCATTTTGTCTACGAGTGTTCGCCACTCGCGCTGACCGGACATGGCTCGGTTGATTGCGTCAATGGCACGTGGGTATCGTTGTTCAATCAGTGGCAAAAGTTCATGGCGAATCCAGTTGCGTTGATAGCGCGTATTCGAGTTGGAGGAATCCTCACACCAAGGCTGGTTGATCTCGCTGAGCGACTGTCGGATGTCGTGCCGCGAAGCGGTGAGTAGCGGGCGGACCAGAACAAGATCGCTGTCAATGGCCCGCGTACGGTTGATGCCAGTCATGCCCGCTGGTCCCGTACCACGCAGGAGATGGTGGATAAATGTCTCTGCATTGTCGTCGGCAGAGTGCGCCAGTGCGATGTAGCGTGCACCCGTAGCATAGGCCGTGTCTGTCAGAAATTGCATTCGAATGGAACGCATATCCGCTTCGCTCTCAGCTTTGCCGGTGGCACGCTCCGTCTGGCATCGGACTCCCAAATGTTCACTCAGCGTTTCAACGAACCGCTGATCTCCGTCAGATGCTGATCCACGCAGTCCATGGTTGAGGTGTGCTGCAATCAAAAAGCCCTTGGGAGGTGTTTCGCCGCGGGTTCGTAATTCTGCCATGAGACGCAGCAAGGCAACGCTGTCAGCACCACCGCTACACCCAACCACAACTCCAACATCACGCCACCTCTCTGTGACCCAGCTGGTCGCCAGCAGGTCGAGCAGATTCCGCCAGGGAGATTTGTTTTTATCAGAGAGATTCATGGATTTATTCGATTCCACCATTGGAATGCTGTTGGATTCGAGTTTGCGTTGTATCCGTGTCGGGCGCTAACTGGTACGCTACCGCAGCCGAGTCGCCATCTTTTCGCGGCATTGGCATTATTCACAAAGATTAACAATAACTAAGGACTACAGAATCACCGCTCGCCAATTCGCTTGAATTTCAGCGTTGGCAGCTGCTCTGTCCATTTTGTCACTTCAAATTCGTCATGTGGTCATTTCTTTGCCCGATCCTGTTGCGGTACCTGCATTGCGTTGCAGCCGGAATGCTAGTCACTATGGGAACATCGGCGGCTGGTACCGGGGATGATTTACCCCGGTCATCCCGGATTTCCATGTGTCGTGAGTTTTCTGATCATGGCGTCTATCGCAACACGCATGGTCGGTGGGTTTTGGTGACGAGTGGTCAAACAATATTGGCAACGAGCAGAATCCACGCATTTTTCAGCTATGTCATCTTTCCATTTTTTTGGATCAGCAATGATCCCAGCGAAGTTCATGGGTTATCACCATGCTTCGTTTCCATGGAAAGGTTGGAGGAGAAATCCCCGCGATGGTGGTTCTTGAGTCCTCTGATAAGAGGGCAGTTGAATGACTTCAGCAGACATCCTGCAGATTCTGGTTTCCTTGCTGGCCGGGATTGCGGTGGCGGTCGCTTTTTACAAGTTGATCGAGAAAAAGCGGACTGCAATACGCGAAAAAGAAGCCGAGCAGCAGCTTGAGTCTGCGCGACGGCAGGTGGAAACCGAACGCAATGAGATGCTGGTAGCAGCCAAGGAAGCTGCACTTGCAATCAAGGCGGAATCCGATGAGGAACTGGTCGCTGCGCGAAAGAGTCAGTCCCAACGTGAACAGAAGCTCGATCGCCGTGAACAGCAGTTGCAGCAGCAAGAAGACTCGTTGCGCAAGCAGCAACGTGGTCTCGAATCAAGCCAAAACCGTTTGGCAACCCAACTCAAGGGCGTGACCGAGCAACGCGAGCAGCTGAATCTGACACTCAAAGAGCAAACGTCCATTCTGGAACAGGCCAGTGGAATGTCTCGGGAACAGGCTGGTGAGAAACTGATGGAAGCCATGTCGCGAGAGCTGGACCATGAGCGTGGGTCGGCCTTGCTGAAGCACAAGAAACTGCTCAGTGAAGTGGTTGAGTCACAAGCTCGCGAAATGCTTCTGACTGCAATTCAACGGTATGCCTCTGCCCATACATCGGAGTCCACCACCAGTACCGTGGATGTTCCTACGGATGATATGAAAGGCAGAATCATTGGACGTGAAGGAAGGAATATACGAGCTTTTGAGAAAGCGACGGGAGTTGATGTCATCATCGATGACACCCCGGGGGTCGTGATTGTCAGCGGGTTTGATCCTGTGCGTCGCGAAGTTGCACGTCAATCGCTGCAGAAACTCATTTCCGATGGTCGGATTCATCCCTCAAAAATTGAAGAGGTGGTTGGTGAAACCGGCAAGCAAATCGACGCGTTCATGATGCAGAAGGGAAGGGAAGCAGCCGACGAGGTTAATGTCCCGGGATTGCATGAGCGTGTCATCATGATGCTTGGGCGTCTCCACTTCAGAACTTCGTACAGCCAGAATGTGCTGAGGCACAGTGTTGAGGTTGCTTTCGTTTCGGGACTGATCGCTGAGATGCTGGGAATGGATGGTGATCTTGCCCGGAGGTGTGGTTTGCTGCACGACATCGGGAAAGCGGCAGACCACGAGCTGGAGGGTGGACACCCTAAAATAGGTGCCGATCTGCTGAGGCGACATGGGGAAGGGGCCGAAGTCGTGCATGCTGCTTTCGGGCATCACGATGAAATCGTTACGGAGTATCCCTACACAATGCTGGTCGCAACAGGTGATGCTTGCAGTGCCAGTCGTCCTGGAGCTCGTCGTGAATCGCTCGAGCGTTATGTCAAACGTATGGAGGAACTGGAAGCGATCGCGATGAGGTTTGATGGAGTGCAGCAGGCGTTCGCGATCAGTGCGGGCCGTGAGTTGCGGGTGATCGTCAGCAGTGACCTCGCCAATGATGAACAGGCAGCTTCGATCTGCAGAAAGATCGCCAAGGCTTTTGAGGCAGAATTAACCTACCCTGGCGAAATCAAGGTGACTGTCGTGCGTGAGTCACGCTTCACTGAAATGGCAAAATGAGACGTGGCTTCGGTCAACGTACAAGTGGGTTGTTTCCGGCACGCCCGTGTCAGGCTGATGTCAAAGTGGCTGAAGCCTGGTTTGACCGGGCTTCGCCAGAGAATCATGATGCCAGAGAATCATGATGCTGTGGCGTGGGATTTCAGTGGGGTGTGTCTGATGGCACCTTTTTTGCTTTTGAGCTCGCCCAGGGATGAAACATGCTGCCCATGTTCAGGCTAGTCCGGGCAACTGCCACAGGAACGGGGGATTGGCCTAATTCAGCATCCCATGGCAGGGCCATAGGTTGACATTTTTGCCTGTTGGCGCTATGTTCGCGGGCTTCCCTCACGTGCAGGCCCCGTCATGACAAACAGCGACGGTGATGCTCTGGAAATTTCCCGCCTGTGGCTCTTTCCCATCAACGGAGTGACTCAGTAGGTCAAGGCGATTAAGTAACACTTCCTCAAGAAACTCGAACCGCGGATTGCTGGGGAGAGTCAAGTAGAGACCGACTCGATATGAGCGTCGATTTTGAAGCAATTGCCCAACGCGGGCGTTGCGATTCATCCAGTTTGAAACTTGCACAGCCGTTATTGGAGCAAGGTTTTTCGCCGCCTTTCCTCGCCCGCTATCGATCTGATGAGTTGGGTGGTCTGAGTGAATCCAACCTCTGGGCGTTATCGGCTGCAATTGATCAAGAGAAACAGGTTGCTCAACGACGGGATGAATTGCATGCTGCCTGGCAACAAACAGCTCTTCGAGATCCTGCTCTCGGTCAGGCCATAAAAAAATCGAATTCGTCCCGTATGCTGGCAAGGTTGGGGCGTCGGCTCAAGACAGAATCAAACGAGCAGAGCAGTGACTCTGTTCTGTTGGCGGTTCGGGTTCTGAACCCGCAGAAGGGTGATGGCAGTGACTTTGCTGAGATCGCCAAGAAAATTGAAGGCATTCAGGATGTTGATGTAGCAGTCGAAGGTTTGAAGACGGCACTGGCCAAACGTCTGGCTGGCGACCCACGTATCATCGCTTCGGCTGTGCGCTGGCTAGTGAAAAACGCACAGATCAAAATTGCAAATGTCAGTGATCCTCATACTCCTCAGGAAGATCCGGCTTCTGCCAAGTCCGACCCCAAGGCAAATCAAAACGCTGAGACGACACCTGAAAAGACGGTGACTGAGTCTGCGGAGATTCCGGCTGGAGAAGCACCGGCACCTGATGCCAGTGATTCTGTGGCTGGAACTGATGCAGTGTCCGCGCCGGATGAGAATTCTTCAGTTGAGAATTCTTCAAGCGGGGACTCGTCTCAAACGGAAGCGTCTGTCACTGAAAATCAGGCGGACGTTGCTGAGGAGTCAGTTGCCCCAGGGGAGGCAACCGAAGCCGACACGGCAACGGATGCAGTTGCAGCTTCCGAGCCAGAGGTGGTCACTGCCGCTGAGAATCCAGAGGCATCGAATGCAGCCGCGGATGACGCATCAGCAGAAACGGCACCGGCGGAGGAGCAGAACTCAGGTGCTTCTGATTCAGTGGCCGAGCAATCTGCACCGGAAGAAGTAGGCTTCAGTGCTGAACAGCAAGGAGGTCAGGCGACCTCAGGGAAGCCGAAATCATCGAAAGCCGAGTCGAACGCTCCCAAGAAACAGAAAAAGATTTCGCCCCGGCAGCGCCGTCGTCGCTGGTTGGTCAGCATCTTGAAACCATTGGCGGGCAAACGGTTTCCATGCGACAAACTGAGTGCGTTCCAGATTGTCATGCTGGGGCGTGCCCTCCGTAGCCAAGTAGCAGAGTGTTCTTTCGAATATGATGCCGCAAAGCTGGTTGCGGAATTGCAACGGACCGCAAGTGGTATCAATCGGCATGTTGATGCAATGCTGGCCGAAATTGTACTCGCGAATGAAGCGGTGATCCGGGAAGCAGCAGAGGCCGTCTGGTGGGACGATCTGCATGAACGGGCATCGGCCAGACTGGTTGGTATCACTGCCGAGCATTTACGTCGTCACGTCAACCGTGGTGCAGTAGAAGCCAAGGTTGTGATGGCAATTGATGCGGTGGGACCACGTACAGCGGCAACCTCCATTGTTGCTGCCGATGGACGCCTGCTGCACAAGGAAGATCTACCCTGCCAGCTATCCTCGGCGACCCGTTCCCAGGCGGTAGCTCGCATGGGAGAGTTGATTCATGCGTATCACGTTGATCTGCTGGTGATCAGTAACGGACCAGCCCGCAGAGCGACAATGATCGCACTGGGCGATTTGATCGGGCAATCACCGGAAAAGTCGCTTCGATGGACGTTGGCTGATCGTAGTGGTGCCGACGCCTATGCCAGTAGTGGTGTGGCTGACGAAGAAATGCGCGCAACGCCGCGACGTTTTCGGGCTGCTGCGTGGCTGGCCTTCTCTGTGCTGCAACCCGCGCAGGCCTTGGCAAAAGTCGATCCTTTGAAACTGCGTCTGAGCTCTTTTCAAAGGGAGCTTTCTGATGAGGCGATCCTCAGTTCACTTGAAGATGTGCTTGTAAGTGGGGCCTCTCGCGGTGGGGTGGATGTGAATTCTGCACCTGTTTCATGGTTGCAGCGTCTGCCCGGTGTTCAGGAGAGTGTGGCGAAGGAGATTGACAGGTCAAGACGCGAGTCTTTGTTCGCTTCAAGGCAAGCGATCATCGATATCGACCAGTGGGGTGAAGCTACTCATAGCCGGCAGGCCATTCCGTTCTTGCGGGTGTTTGGAAGTGAGGAAGAGCTTGATGGCACACTGATCCATCCTGATGACTACCCGTTGGCAAGAAAGCTTGCCAAGGCCCTTGAAATAGAACTGCCCCCTTCCGCACCACAAGGCTATCAACCCCCCGATTACTCGGTTGTGACCGAAACCACCGAGACAAAGTTGGCAGAAGCGACCGCCGAGCCCGAGAAGAGTGAGGTGGAGGATTTCAGTTCGGCTACTTCGGACGTTCCGGAGTTTCAGGTTGAAAACCAGGCTGATGAGAATCAAGCCACAGAAAGCGGGAATACAGAAAGCGAGAATACAGAAAGCGAAAGTACACAGACTCTGGAATCCGCAGAGCCGGGGCAGGAAGGTAATGACGCCCAGACGCCAGCTGCGTCGGATGACAGTGGCGATGTGGATCAGGAAGCGGTCACGGAATCAGGAAAAGTGGAGGAAGATAAGCCTTCTGTGGAGCAGCTGGATGCTTCGGTCGCGAGTGATTCTGATGCCTCCAGTAATGACGCTGCAGAAAGCCAGGGAGATGCAGCCGATGAATCGGCATCGGATGCGGGCAATGGCATTGCTGATTCTGCGGCTGAACAAGCTGCTGAACAAGCTGCTGAGCCTGAGGTTGCCGTGGAGGTCGCGGAGCGTATTCGACGTCCAAGACCGGACCAGGCTAAAATCGACAAGTGCGTGAAGGAGTGGCAGATTGGATCAAAGCGAGCGAACCAGCTCGTGCAGTGGCTCTGTGATCCATTTGGAGACAGCGACAGTAGCGGTGATCCACCAGCGGTATTGAGCATCATGCCGTCGATCAAGAGTCTCAAGCAGGGTGACTCCGTTGTTGGTGTCGTTGTCGGGGTAATGCCGTTTGGCGTCTTCGTTGAATTGGCGCCGGATTGCAGTGGCTTGATTCATGTTAGCCGTGTATCTGATGCCTATGTGGAGGACCTGCACGAGGCTGTGCAGGTGGGCGATGTGATCACTGCCTGGGTCACCGGTATCGACGAAAAACGGCGCCGAGTCGCATTGACCGCCGTGTCTCCGCAGAGAGAGGCAGAACTGAAGGAAGCAAGGCGGAATCGAGACGATCGGTCACGTGGTGGCGGTCAGGGTCGACGCGGAGGTGGTCAGGGAAGTCGCGGGCAGGGACAGGGAAGCGGTGGTCAGAATCGCGGTGGTCAGAGTCGCGGTGGTCAGAGTCGCGGTGATCGGGCTGGATCAGCAGGCTCCGGGCGTCCGGGCGGCGGCCGCGGGCGTGAACAGGGTCGCGGAGGACGTTCCAGAGATGGTGGTGGACGTGGCCGAGGTGGCCGGGGTCGCGAGAGAAAGCCCGAGTCGTACCGTGTGGTCGGAAAAAAAGAAACCAAGCCGATCAGCGATGCAATGCAGAAAGGCGAGGAGCCACTGAGGTCATTTGGAGATTTGATGCAGTTCTACAGTGGCCCTGCCAGCAATGAATCGGCTCAGGAGAAAAAGCCAGGCAAAAAGAAAAAAGACAGCAAGCCTGATTCCGGGGATGAGGCAGTTGTGAACAAGGATGCCAATTCCTCATCCGAGACTGACACCAAAAACGTGAACGCGTCGGAAGGTGTTGACAGGGAGGGCAGTGAGAATGCCAAGTCACCGCAAGCCACTGAATCAGCATCACAGCCCGCGTCGGAATCGCAAGCCTCCAAGCAAGACGATTCTGCTTCTCCTCCAGCATCGGACAACTCCGCGTCATGAGTGACGATTTTGAATCGCGATTGGAATCGGCAATTTCGCGCGGTCAACGCCGCGCCGATGCCAAAGCATCGCAGCAGCGTGAAAGTGAGCTCAGCGCAGAGGAGCTGAGACGCCGGCACACTTCGTATCGTCTTTCATTGTCAGATCGGATCGAAAGCTCAATTCATCGCGTGGCCGATCACTTTCCTGGATTTCAGAACGAATCATTGTTTGGTGAAGTGGGCTGGGGATCGGCTTGTTTTCGCGATGATCTTCGAATTGTTTCAGGGCAGCGTACCAATCAGTACAGCAGGCTTGAAATGGTCATCAGACCACATTCAGATCTGAATGTTCTTGATCTCAAGGGCAAAGGCACCGTCATGAATCGTGAGCTGTTCAACCGAAGTCATTTCGTTCCTGTTGGGCAGGTCGAAATCGAAGAATTCGAACGTCTGATCGATGCATGGGCGATTGAATATGCCGAGGTATATGCGGCAAAGAGCCGTTCATGAACCCTCTGCTCTGCCGAGCATGGCAGGCATCAACGCAACTTCTCTCCAACGACAATCAGCAGCTTGTGTTGAACAGCAGCTCGTGTTGAACAGCAGCATGCTGGTTTCTGGACGAAACTCACTGGGGCTGTTGGTGCTCTGCGGCGCTGGAATCAGATCAAAGAAGAAATCTTCTCTGTAATCCGCAGCCCCCAGCAGTTTGCCGGGAGGCTGCGGCGGTCGAGAAGGTCATGTGCCGATCAGAATGGTTATCCTCTGGTTCGATGCACTGTCGATGGCTGGTCACGCCACTGTCTGGGGCATGCTCAACGATCGGTGAAGCCGGTGTTATCCGGCTTCGGTGGTCAAGTCCTTCGCGATGCGGTCCAGCAGAGCTTTGCTTTTGCGGATCCCTTCCATCTCGCCGATTTTGCCACCCTCGTATTCAATTCCCACGTATCCGTGGTACTTGTGTTTTTCACAGACGATTCGCATCATCTTTTCAAAGTCCGTATGGATTTCGTTGCCCTGGTCGTCAAAATCATGGGTCTTTGCACTGACCGCTTTGGCAAACGGCATCAACTCATCGACGCCCTGATAGCGATCGTAAACTTCAGGATCCTTGCCTCGCTTGATATAGAAATTACCGAAGTCCGGAAGTGTTCCGCAGTTCTTCATCCCCACTTTGGTAATTACACCGGCCAGCCATTCGCCATTGCTGCTCAGTCCGCCGTGGTTTTCAACAATCACGTTGAGACCGTGCGGTTTGGCATATTCGCTCAGGCTTCGTAATCCATCGGCAGCCAGTTTCTGTTGTTCTTCATAGCTTCCGCTGCTGCCGGCATTCACGCGAATGGAGTGGCAACCAAGCGCCTTCGCGGCGTCTACCCATTGGTAGTGGTTCTCAACGGCTTTTTTGCGTTCCTGATCGGACGCGGCTCCCAGTCTGCCTTCACCATCAACCATGATCAGCAGACTTTTGACGCCCTCGTCGTCGCATCGTTGACGAAGTTCTGCCAGGTATTTTCCATCACGTGCTTTGTCCTTGAAAAACTGATTGACGTATTCAACGGCATCAATGCCGAATTCACGTTTGGTGATTCGCGGAAAATCCAGATTCGTGACATTTTTGGATTTGTCACGCAGAGTTCTGTGAAGTGACCATTCGGCAAGCGAGATTTTGAAGGGAGCATCACCTTTGTGGTGGTCAGCAAATACGCACTTTGGAAGCGCAGTGGAGGCAGCGAAGGAAGCTGCCGCCGTGGTCTTGAGAAACTGGCGTCGAAACATGAGGTTGTTGGTTCCTGCAATGGAAAAAGGAAAACGTCTGGGTCAAGCATATCAAGAGTTTTCGAGACTGCTCGATGCTCATTGTAACCCGTCTTTCGCTCTGGCATTGGTCTTTGTGCTGGCAAGGACCGGCAGATCGAGTAAATCTCGGAATGAAAAGAGCCGGCCCGTGTCAGTTTCCCGGTTGGAAACCAGAGCAAGTGGCGTTGCATTGTCATCAGTGCATTGCCATTGGTCTTGATTTCGCTTCAGGAAGATGTCGATCTGTGGGTTCGGCGTTGCCAGAGAGATGGTTTTCCCCGTGCGGTGTGTTGGCGACCCAATCGATCAATCATGCCCTCCTTCAGAATCTGTCGGATCAGACGCGATGGCATCAGATTCCGATTGATTTCCGGGAGCTGCCAGACGGCTCAAACCAAGTCCGATCAGAAATATGGTGATCGTCCCGACTACGATCGTAAGGTTGGCATGGAGTGGATTCCGCAGGGGTTGTGGTAAAAAGCTGCTGTTTGGAGAAAAAGTCAGCCAGCCGATGACAAGAATGCCGACGACGATGGACACCAGACCGCTGACAGCGTTGGCGCGTCGCGAGAGAATGCCCAGCAGGAACAGTCCTAGCATGCCGCCGGAGAAAACTCCTTGAAGAAGCCACCATGCATCAAGGATGCTCTTCTGGCCGATCAGGAGAACTGCAGCCAGAGTACCGATGGCACCCACTGAAACAGTTGCGATTCGGAGGATGTGCATTGCCTGACGTTCGGTCACGTCAGGTTTGCAGTAACGTTGGTAAAGATCTTTCAATATTACCGTGGCAGATGAATTGAGTGACGTGTCAATGCTGCTCATCGCCGCCGCAAAAATGGCTGCGATCAGCAGACCCGCAAGCCCTGCTGGAAGTTTTGTCGCGATGAAATGGGGTAGAACGCGATCACCAATGTCGGCTGCACTCAACGTTGCAGCATCCACCCCATTCTGTGCTGCCACTGACTGGCGTACCTCATCGAGCAGGTTCGGGTGGGCTTCGTAATATGAATACAACGCAGCGCCAATGAAAAAGAAAAGCAACGAAATCGGGACATACATCCACGCACCGAGCCATACTGCGCGTTTGGCAGCAAGTTCACTTGATGCGGTGTGGTACCGTTGCACAAAACTCTGATCGATTCCGAAATTGGTCAAATTGATAAAAAGACCGAAGAGAAGTATTACCCATACTGTGCTTTGAGTGGGATCGAAGTCCCAGCTGCCAAATTCAAGCTTTCCTGCATCGCTGGCGATTGTCCAAGCCTGTGACGGACCATCCGGCATGTTGAAAATCAACATGCCAAAAATCAGGATTGCTCCTCCCATCAGGACGATGGACTGAACGACATCTGTCCAGATGA
Organism: Rubripirellula sp.; assembly: GCA_012270065.1. Lineage (GTDB taxonomy): Bacteria > Planctomycetota > Planctomycetia > Pirellulales > Pirellulaceae > Rubripirellula. The sequence continues at coordinate 92,039 of JAAXJB010000059.1, forward strand.
CCGCCTCAATCCCGCCCAGCAATGTGTACAGCGTGACTAGCAATCCTGTGACGACGATGATGCTCGTGACATCCCAACCGGTCAGGGCGTGCAGACCGATTGCGACTCCAAACATGATTGTGCCAACCCGGGCAATCTGGGTGAGCAGGTAACACAACATGGCGTAGGTGCGTGCCCATAGGCCAAAGCGATCTTCGAGATGCTGGTAAGCGGAAATCTGCCCGCGTTTACGATAGAACGGGACAAAAAATCTGGTTGCAATCCATGCTGCCAGGGGCAGAGAAAGTGTGAACAGGTAGCCGTTGAAATTTCCACCGTATGCTTTGCCGGGATTACCCAGAAACGTATTGCTGCTCAGGTACGTGCCGAAGATCGACATGCCGACTGCCCAACCGGGAAGTGCGCCGCCCGCTGCCATGAATTCATTCGATGTGCGGCTCTTTCGTACGAACCAGCAGCCAAAGACAAGTACTGTGGTTACATAGATCACCAGAACCAATAAGTCGGGGGTCGCTAAAGTGATGGCGGGATCTCCTCTTGAGTTATGGAGAATGGGGTACTTGATACGCTGGTCGGAATCATGATGCAGTTTTGGACCCCAGTGTGACTGGCTTCCGTTCTGCGGGTGTTTCGGGAGCAGCTTCGCCTGTTGGTGCCGGCACTATTCTACCGTGGTGATTGGTGGCGTTGCTTTCTGTTCACACGGCAGCCCGTTTGGCAGATAAAATGCTCCAGCTTGCGGAACATTGATTTTCGTGATTTTTACCCGCGTTTTCCTTTCCAGTGAATAGATTGATCAAGTCATGAAGAAGTTGCTTTTGCTGATTTTCTGCCTTTCGTTGTCGACTACCCTGAGGGCTCAGGAGGCAGGCAGAATTGTGTTTCAGGAGGATTTCGAGAAAGGTGCCGGAAGTTGGGAAATTCTGGATCCTGCCAGCTGGCAAATGAAAAAATCCGATCAGGGTTCAGCGATCGAAATCACATCCAGAGGCAGCGAATATAAACCTCCCGTCAGAAGTCCAGGGCACGTAGCACTGGTCAAAAATGTGAAGGTCGGCAGTTTCGATATGACGTTCAAGGTGCGCAGCACCAAAGATACCGGGAACCATCGTGACTGCTGTGTCTTTTTCGGTTATCAGGACAACCAACATTTTTACTACGTGCACTTGGGGGCAAAGCCTGATCCACACAGTGGACAGATCATGATCGTCAAAGAAGCACCCCGTCTGGCTCTTACCAAGAATACGAGACTTACACCCTGGGACGATAAGTGGCACAAGGTCAAGCTGAGCCGGGATCTTGCCAAAGGCACGATCAAGGTCTATTTCGATGATATGGAAAGTCCACACATGGAAGTGGTTGATCATACCTTTGGTGTGGGAAGAGTAGGGATCGGTTCCTTTGACGATCTCAACGAATTCGACGACGTCGTCATTCGTGAAAAGTGAATTGGCGAAGCAGGAAGCATGACAAGTTTGGCTGTTGACTGTTGTCTGTTCTGCCAGGCATCCTGCTGTTATCAGGTGCGCCCGCTCACGTTCGCGCAGATGCAGATGTGGGTTGATCGATGTTTGTTTGAAAACTTTCAGTGATGTTGGTTTTGATGAACAACGGTTGCATCCCTGAGTAGTCCGTGTCGCGAGTGATCCGTGTCAAAAAGAGAGTGAGCTAACGTAGCGATGGATTCGATTGCGATTGAAAAAGCCTGTCGTTTTTGTCCACGATGCGGTCATCAGGCCGACGTGGACGGATGCGTGCCGTTCCGATGCTCGAATTGCGGATTCGCCAACTTTTATGGACCGGTCGCTGCGGTCGGCGGTTTGGTTATCAACGAGCAGCGTGAGTTGTTGCTGGTGCGACGTGCAAGGGAGCCTGGCAAAGGCAAGTGGGGATTGCCGGGGGGGTTTGTTGATCGAGATGAAACGATCGAGCAGGCACTGAGTAGAGAAGTACTTGAAGAAACCAATCTTCGTGTCCGTCATGCCAGGTATTTGACCTCCTTTCCCAATCTCTACGAGTACGGCGGAGTTGTGGCTCCTGTCATTGATCTTTTTTATGTCTGCCAAGTAGCGGACCAAGGTGAAATTCGATTGACAGACGGCGAGTTGGATAGTTTCTCTTGGCTGACCCCAACCCAGCGACATCTGCAAGAGATGGCTTTCGCATCAAATCGGCAGGCGATTGAAAAGTGGCTAAGGGAAGAAATGAATCCCTGATTCTGGCTTAAGGGGCATGTGATTTTCTTAGTGGTGTTCGAATCACGAATCCAGGGTTTTTTCGCTGGAATCGTTGCGTAAAGTCGGAGCGGGTGTTAAAACAATGCTTGTTGCGAGTGATTCTCAATAAAGACAAGGCGATCTTTGGAGCATTTGATGAGCCGTTCAAAATTCCGACCCGCGTTCACCTTGGTGGAGTTGCTGGTAGTTATTGCCATCATTGGAGTTCTCGTTGGATTGTTGCTGCCTGCTGTTCAGGCAGCACGCGAGGCAGCGAGACGCATGAGTTGCCAAAACAACATCAAGCAGGTGGTGCTGGCTTGTCACAACTATGAATCTTCCATGAAGCAGTTGCCTCCCGCTTGGACCAGGCCGGCCATGACGGGGGATGGTTGGTCGGCTCAGGCAAGAATTTTGCCATTTGTGGAGGCGGTTTCGCTTGCACAGGCGATAGATTTCTCTGGCGGATACAAGGCAACAACGATCCGCGTTGACGGAATCGACCGCCCAATCGCAAGTTACCGTGTTCCGACCTACCTTTGTCCCAGCGAGATCAATGATCGGTTGCGAACTGGTTCAACAGGAGACGCTATTCATTACCCACTGAACTACGCCTACTCCGCGGGGAAGTGGTTTGTTTTCGATCCGGATAACAGAGACGGTCGCAATGTTGGCGAAGGCATGTTCACCGCTGGTCGGGGCCGAAAATTCAGGGATTGTCTCGACGGGCTCTCGCATACGCTTGCGTTCGCTGAAGTGAAGGCATGGAGTCCTTACCTCCGCGACTCGGGTATCGCGGGAGACGTCAACATGCCTGTTCTCGAAAACGAGGTCTGCGGGCTGGGTGGTTCACTGAAAACAGAGACTGGGCATACCGAGTGGGTGGACGGTCGTGTTCATCAAACCGGATTTACAACGACCTTTTCGCCGAACAAGAAAATCCTCTGTCCGGATTCAAGAGGCCACGAATACGATGTCGACTTTACCAACTTCCGCGAAGGAAAAAGTGCCACAAGTCCTGTTCCGAGAACTTATGCGGCGGTGACGGCAAGGAGTTATCATCTCGGTGGTGTCAATGTCGCTCTGATGGATGGTTCGGTGAGGTTCATCACCGATTCGATCGATCTGGATTTGTGGCAGGGGATGTCAACGAGAAATGGACGAGAGGTAATCTCGGTTCCCGAGTGAATGTCGATCGCTGCGAACCTGGTCTGACACTGGCAGGTTCACGAGCCAATTGCCTGTACCGGCTTCATGTGCCGGCCGGATTGATTGCAGCCTTGCAATTCCGGGTTGTCAGACTTCGATGCGATGACCACTGAGTTCGCTCTGTTGAGCTGCCGCGAAAATGGATGCTGCGCGATAGGTATCGTTCAAGTCGCTCATGTTCCGCACCAGAGAGGTGACTGACCGGTGAAATTGTGTCAGCAACTGCTCCCCCACGGGCAATTCCGTTTCCAAAGATTCAAGATGCCGTCCTGCATCATCGAACCAGACCAGATTGGCAGGAAGGTCCACGAAGGCAATTCCTCTTTCGCAGCAGATCTGCATCGCAGAGGGTGGACGGAAACCAATTGCTTCCTGCCATGATGGCTGGATGTAGTTTCCGCTACTGATTTGTGCTGTCACGGCTGGAAGTTTTTCTGTGGCGGAGAAGTCAAGGCTTAGTGCGCGGTACCCGGTATTCTCGGTGATCTGGTGGAATGTCGAATTGACATGAATTGGCTCTCGATTCACGACATAGCGGCACCAGTCGATCAATTCAATGAATTCGGAACGTCCATGTTTGGTTGGCTGGCGATCCAATTGATTGGCACCCGGTTTGCCGTTTGCGGGTGTGCGGTGATGACAGAATATCAATTGGGGTGGTCCCAGTCGTGTGGCGATCAGTTCTCGCAGTCGCAGAGTCGCAGGTGCAAAACGCCGAGGGAATTCTGCCATGAATGCGACACCGGATTCTTCGATGGTGTCGCGAACGTGCTGGTCTTTTTCCGGGTCGAAGTCAAGATTGCCTGCCCAGTAAATAGCTTTCCCCGCCTCGGACGCAGCAAGGATTGGTAGCCAACCCAGCCAGCTTCCCTGCAGAACCATCACTGCGTCGATGTCGCAACGTGAAACGAGCGTGCGGTACCCGTCAACAGCGTCTGCTTGAAATTCGTTTGCGGAATTCTCGGCCAGCTTTGCCACCGGGCTGAAAACGGCACGGACGTCAAAACGATCTTGCAGCACACGTAGTGCAGGACGGTGCCTGGTTTGCCACCCGTCACCCAAGCCGATAAGTCCGATCCGCAGTTTCATGGAGATGTTGACAAAGAGACGTTGAAAAAACTGACAACTCATGCACTCGCATCAGTTTTGGTCAGGGCTATCCACAGCGACAGACATCCTCAGCAGTCGCGTCACAGAAAACGGGTTTCCTCAGTTGGCGGTGGAATCTCACTTGATTTGAGCTACTCAAGTCAATGATTGACAACAGTTTAGCCTGTTTGTGATCAGCCGGTTTGGGAAGATGCCAACTTTTCACGCATGACGAACGTCTGCTGCTCCCATTTTCCGGCAGTTCCTCCCTTTTTTCCAGTTACCCAGATTGGTCCTGTGAGCAGATCGGTTCTGTGAGCAGCTTTGATCACCTCTGGCGGTTCTTTTGTACAGTCAGTTCCTGGGTCTTAACATCTGGCAAAGCAGTGGACCAAGTGATTTTTCGTTGACGCAGCCCGATTGCAACCTGATTCAAACAGGATTGCTCTCAGAATGGGGTGGGCTTGCACACCGTCAAGCGTGTCCGCAGGCCTTGGTCTTGTGTTCTGCTTTGGCTATGGGCGTCAGTGAGGGGGCGGGCTTGCTGCGGGTTGGTCGCTATTCTGTCGGATCTGGTGTTAGCCAAAGAGGATTCCGGATTCCAGAATTTGGGAGGTTTTGCGTTGGATTTGGAACAAGTTGCCCACTTGCAAGATCCAGCAACAAATTTTTGCAGTTCACTCCCGACGCATTTTTGAGGATGATTGGTTATCCTGCTACGAATCGTCGTAAGCTGTTGCCGTGACGATTCAATTTCACACTCATTTGAGAGACTTGTTGAGCATGGATTTTCCAGAAGATCTGATGCATCTGATACGGACTGATGAGCCGCTTGGGCCATTGGCATGGCTGGGAATTGGCGGTCCTGCCAGATTCTTTGCCGAGCCCATGAATACCACTGAGGTGCAGCGTCTCGTGACAGTGGCCCAGGAGCAGGGTGTGGCCGTTCGAATCCTTGGCGGCGGCAGCAACATTCTGGTGCGTGAAGCCGGCGTGAATGGCCTGGTGATTTCGTTGGCTGGCGCGATGAGTAATGAAATCGTCATTGAAGAGACGAAAATGACAGTCGGCGCAGGAGCGAAACTGTCACATGCTGTGATCAAGTCGGTAGGAGCCGGATTGGGTGGACTGGAGCATTTGGTGGGAATTCCAGGCACGGTAGGTGGTGCCGTCGTCGGTAACGCCTCGGCAGGTGGACGCGACATTGGCTCTGCAGTGAGCACGGTGACGGTTGTCGAAAAAAATGGCAGTATCCGAACAATGACACAGCAAGAGGCCGGGTTTTCGCATCGGAAAACGTCGCTTGGTGGGCTTGCCGTGCTGGATGTGACTTTTCAACTGGACACCCGTGACGTTGCGGCTCTGACCAAACGCATGCAAAAACTCTGGATCAGCCGAAACGCGGTTCGTCCCACCGAGGAGCCGCGAATTGCCATGCCATTTGTCGATCCCGATGGAATGCCAGCAAAAGAATTACTGCAAACCGTGGGTTTGGCCGGAATCAGCGAGGGTGAAGTCGCCTTGGACAGCCAACACCCTCAATTCATGATTGCCCGTTCCGGGGCGACCAGTGAGCAGTGTCTCAGACTAATCGAAAGGGTCAGGGAGCAGGTTTCACTTCAAACTGGGATCGACTTGCAGTTGAATCTGCAGATTTGGTAATCCTGAGGGGCGTTGGTGTGCAGACTGCCCTGTGAAATGGGGTGAATTCCCTTATTCACGGCAGTCGTCAGATCTCTACATGGAAGTCAGGGAAAACGACAGTGGCAATTCGATCGGCCAATTCCGAAGATCAGCGGCTCATGAGGCGGATGCTGGGGCGTCTGGTCAAAGCTCCTGCAGCGCTTGCGGTTTTGTGGCCGGTGCTATTGATCGTCGGTGGTTACGTAGCCTGGCACCGTTGGGGTGCCACGCATGTGGCGGGGAAATACAGTGGCATTGATCCGACGTTGATCAAGGTGACGGAACCGCCGCCACATGTGAGAACGAACATCGTCAAGACAGTTTATCGCGATACAGCGATGGAGGGTCTCTCGATTTTGGATCGACAGGCAACTGCCAAAATCGCTTCTGCTTTTTCAATGCATCCTTGGGTCCGGAAGGTCATTGGTGTGCGTAAGCTCCCGGGAGGCGAGATCGATGTACGACTCGAGTATCGTACGCCAGTTGCTATGGTCCATGTTTACAAACCCAACGATCCAGAGAATCGAAGTTATTTCTTCCCCGTCGATGGTGAGGGGGTTCTGTTGCCGGGTAACGAGTTCGCTGAGGCGGAAACCAGAAACTACATCTACATCGAAGTCCCTGATGTCTATACAAGCAACGCAGTTGGAACACCCTTTGGTGATAGTGCTGTTGAGGCTGCGTCGGCACTTGCATCGGTACTATCACCTTATCGCGAGCAAGCTCAAATACGTAGTATCGGAATCCACGGTGACCCGCGGCAAACCGAAGTCGTGCAGATGGAACTGACCATGCAGTCAGGTGCCCGCATGACCTGGGGGAGTCCGCCGGGTAATGAGGCCCCAGGTGAACCGACTGTTCAGATGAAACTCAAGTCCTTGCTTGCAGCTGATCGTCGTCAGGATGCGGATTTGAGGGTCGCCAGTCCCGTCCCAAGCCTGCAGCGTTGAAAGATGGGTTGAGCATCGCATCAGCGGGACCGGTTGGCGTCGAATTGGCCGAAGGTTCCGAATGACAATGCGGCCATCAAAATGGGGCGCAAAAAACTGCCCGGGATGTCGCTCCCGGTGAGAGCTTGGCTGGTTTTCGGGTGAATTCGATATCTTTGCTCTTTCATGGTAATCTGAGACTTCCCGCAGCTGGTTTCCGGGGTCACGCTGTTTGTCAACACGCTGTTAGTCAACCGGATTGCAGGGTGCAATCGAGCTTGAGGAAGTAGGTATGGACGAGTCGTTGTTTGAACTGTCGCAAATGCAAACCCGACGCCAATTGATGGGGCGATCCGCTTTGGGGCTTGGGACGGCTGCGTTGGCAGGTCTATTGGCGTCTGACCCGTCATTTGTTCTTGCAGATGACGCACCAGAAGGTCAGGACTTCAATGGTGGGTTGCATCATCGGGCGACTGCCAAACGCGTCATCTATCTGTTCATGAGCGGCGGTCCCAGTCAATTGGATTTGTGGGATTACAAGCCAAAGTTGACGGACATGTTCAATCAGCAGTTGCCGGATCACGTGCGCAACGACCAGAGGATTACCGGCATGACGGCGAACCAGAAGGCTGGTTTGCCTTTGTGCCCCAGTAAATACAGATTTACCCGTCATGACAATAACGAGGGAGGGACCTGGGTCAGTGAGTTGCTGCCCCACACAGCGGGCGTCGTCAACGAACTCTGCGTGGTCCGTAGCACGTTCACAGAAGCAATCAACCATGACCCGGCGATCACTTACATTCAAACGGGTAGTCAGATACCAGGCCGACCCAGTTTGGGCGCCTGGTTGAGTTATGGTCTTGGAAGCATGAATCGGGACTTGCCTCACTATGTTGTGATGCACGCCAAAACGAGTTTTCCTGAACAGAGTCTATTCAATCGACTGTGGGGCACGGGCTTCATGCCATCGGATCATCAGGGGATTCTGATGCGAAGTCAGGGTGATCCTGTTCTGTATTTGAGTAACCCGGCCGGGGTCAGCCGGAATGATCGTCGTCGGCAACTGGATGCTCTTGAGGCTCTCAATCAGGGACTGCATCGGGAGTTGGGTAATCCGGAAATACTGGCTCGCATCAAACAGCATGAGATGGCTTACCGAATGCAGGCCTCCGTACCTGAGTTGATGGATCTATCGAGTGAAGACAAGGCCACTTTTGATTTGTATGGAGAAGCCGCCAGAACGCCGGGCACATTTGCCGCTTGCTGTCTCAATGCTCGGCGTTTGGCAGAGAGAGGGGTTCGCAATATCCAGATTTTTCACCGGGGTTGGGATGCACATGGACGTCTGCCCACTGAGCATGAATCCCAGTGCCGCGATGTTGATCAAGGGTGTGCTGCCTTGATCAAGGACCTTAAACAGAGAGGTATGCTGGAAGATACGCTGGTTGTCTGGGGTGGTGAGTTTGGAAGAACTGCATACTGCCAGGGGCAGTTGACCCGTGATAATTACGGGCGTGACCATCACCCAAGGTGTTTCACGACTTGGCTGGCCGGTGGTGGGATCAAGCCGGGAATCAGCTATGGAAAGAGCGACGAGTACGGTTACAACATCGCGAATGAAGACGGCGACCCTCTGACGCCAACCAAGGAAACTTGGACGCCGGGTACCATGCACATCCATGATCTTAATGCCACGATTCTGCATCTGCTGGGAATCGACCATCGACGGTTGACCTACCGTTACCAGGGCCGTGATTTCCGTTTGACGGATGTGCACGGTCATGTCATGCACGATCTGTTGGCCTGACCTTCCGGGTGGTCTAACGTTTCGAGCTGACCGGTTCGAAACGAAAGGGATGACCGCCGAGAAACTGATCGCTTGTCACCGTCGGGCAAACATGGCGTTCGATGTGCGCGATGATCAGTGCATTGCCCTCCAGATGACTCACAAAGGGCCACGATTTCGGGTTGTACATCGAATCGGTCAGGTCTCGCATCAGGACAACATTCACGCCATTCTTGCTCAACTGTCGTAGCCCGAACGGTCTGCCAAGTACACACATATTTGTGTGAACTCCTGCGAGAATCACGTTTTTGAGATTTTTGTGTTTCAGCAGACTCCAGATTTCATCCCCGCGGTCGCTGATGAAATCGGTTGCCGAGTCAATGCTCAGTCCGGCATGCTGTTGTTTCCAGGGCGCACGGGGGTTGAGCCCTTTCGCCTTCAGAGACGCAGCCCACGCGGCATGCTCTTCAGGGGTATCGTCTTCGCCGCCGTCCGATTGATCCAGCGGGTAACGTACTCTTTCTTCACTTGGAATTGAGTGGCACCATTGATTGATGTCGTCCGGCGCAGCGGCTTTGGGAATGTTGGCGACACGCAGACGGGCAGGATCGTTGGCGTAGGCAGCCATGCAACCACTGGGAGCGTGGATCACCGTGACGCCTGTTGCTCGCAGTTTCTTCAGTAATCCTTCCATGCGAGGTACCATCTGCGCCTGACGCTTTACAGCTCGGTAGCAATGGTGTGAGTCCCACATGTCGCAGACGATGATGGCAGTCTGAGAGGCTTTCCACGACTCGTTGGTTCGTTCAATCTGATAGTCACTGTCCGTATTTTTCTTTGGACTTTGCGTTTTGGCAACCTGTTTTTGCAGGATCACTTGCAGTGCCCCGGGAGGATTGACCTCGGCGTGCAATGGTCTTCCGAATGGTTCTTTCACTTCCATCGTCGCAAAAACGATGGCAAGACAAATGGCAAATCGCAGGTGCATCGGAATATCCACTCTGGGGAAAAATAAGCTCTGAACTCCCCGTTGATTGTAGATCATCACAGCTGGTTCCGAGGAAAGGGACACCATCATGCCGCGGAACGACCTGTGTTGATCGTTTTGCAGGGAAATGAAGTTTGACGGTTCACCAGCGGTTTCAAACACTTGCTGGACCCGGATGTCGTACGGGCGGTGTTCCAGAAGATTCCAGAGTAGAAACGCAAGTCCGATCGGATTTGTTGAATCAGAACTATTGATTCAGAAGATTTCGATACATGCTGATCCCGGCTGGGCCAACGAGCACGACGAAGATTCCGGGGAAAATGAACAGCACTAGTGGGAAGATCATTTTGACGGCAGTCTTTGCCGCTTTTTCCTCAGCAATCTGCCGGCGTTTGACTCTCATGGAGTCGCTTTGGACACGTAGAGCCGCAGCGATACTGGAACCGAATCTGTCTGCCTGAATCAAAATGGCGGTCAGTTGTTTCAGGTCGTCAACTCCACTCCGGAAACCAAGGGCCTGCAGCACGTCGATGCGGGATTTACCGAACTGCAATTGTTGGTTGGCGATGCTGAATTCTTCCCCGATTTCCACATGGCTCTTAAGCATTTCGTCGGCGACTTTTCTCAGTGCCTGGTCCATGCCCAGTCCTGCTTCAACGCACACAACCATCAAGTCCAGTGCATCTGGCATTCCCAGAAAGATCTTTTCCTTACGTCGCTTGATCAGATGATCAAGAATCAGCTTGGGGACAATGAACCCGATCACGATTCCGATGGCGGCCTTCAGTACAAGACCTTGGCTGAGGCCATCGGAGATCATCCCGAAAACTCCACCGATGAACAGACCAACAACGGTCAGGATCAATTGAAGGCCCTTGAAGACAACCGGGGCAGATTCGCGACGGAAGCCGGCATTGACCAGCTTTTCACGCAGTTGCCCCATCGCTTTTTCGTCGCCACTGACTGTTTCGGCAAGTGGTTGAGTGGCCTTCTCCAGTACCGCCGCCAAGGCTTCATTTTTCCTGAAGGCCTTGTCCTCCGCTTCAATATCAAGTTGGGGGCCGTTGCGGCGATTGCGCATCATGTCAAGCCGGGCTTCTGCTCTCGGCTTGTCTTCACCACTGATGCGGCCGATCACGACCCATGCAATGGCGGTGACTGAAATGAATATCGCGATGGCTGTGATTGTAACCGGATCAAGCATGATAAAGATCGTGGTGTTGATTTCGGAGTTTTCTGATTCACCCTGCGGCATTGCAGGGATGAGTGATGTCAGGGATACGTACGTGTTTTTGATTCTGCTTAGACTTTGATGGTGATGATCTTTTTGATCACCATGGCCCCAATGACCTGGGTTATGAGTGCAGCAGTGAGCATGTAACGTCCAATCTGATCCGTGAATAGCATCAGGACGTAGTCGTAATTGAGCTTCAGCATGACCAGAAACAGCACAGGGGGTAACGCAAGAAGCACAGCTCCACTCATGCGTCCTTCACCGGTCAAGGCCTGCACCTGACCGAGGATCATCAGACGCTCCCGGATCAAATGACTGATTTTGTCGAGGATCTCTGCCAGGTCACCACCGGTTTGCCGCTGCAGCACGATGGCGGTGGCAAAGAAACGCAAGTCCATGTTTGGAATACGGTCTGCCATGTCCTCAATCGCCTCATCCAGAGGGATGCCAAAATTCTGTTCTTCGAATGCCCGGGAGAATTCAGTTGCTAACGGAGCGTCAAGTTCGGAAGCGACAAGTCCAAAGCCTGCGTTGAGTGAGTGTCCAGCACGAAGCGAGCGACTGAGCAAATCCAGAGCCTCCGGCATTTGCCTTCCAAATTTCGCCAGACGTTTCTTGCGTTTCATGACCAGCCAGCTGATCGGCAACGCTGCAAACAAGCCGCCGGTAAACGGTGCGAGAAGAATCGGGATCGGAGTCAAAACGCAAACCATGACACCACCCACAAAGGCTGCAACGCAAAGCAGTGCGAACTTGCCAGGCTGCATCGGGATATCAGCTTGTTCCAGATAGTCGTTGAAAGCGGGAAGGTTTTCCAGCAAACGACTCAGGGGTGAATAGGGTTCATCGATCCCTGTCAGCAATGAAGAACGCTCTTTTTCCTCGCTCTGACCGCGCCGGCTTGCCATCGCGGACAGGCGGTCTTCAGTAGAGGTGGAGTCGCTGCCAGGGGCCATGACATTGATTGCGAAAGCAACCAGGCATGTCACAACGATTCCAACCAGAACGACGATAATGTATCCAATCATGTTCGAACTGTGTGTCAAATGAGGTTTGGAACTGGTATATGAGCTGCGTTTTCTTGGCTCTCCGACTGTTGTCGGATTCAGGCTTGCATCATGATCCGCTCGCGGAAGGCACTGGCGGGCAGACGTACGCCGGCAGCTTCCAGACGATTCATGAAACTGGGGCGAACACCCGTGCACTCAAAGTGACCGAATGCCCTTCCTTCATCGTCAATGCCTTTTTGCGTGTACTTGTAGATGTCCTGCATGACGATGGTGTCCTGCTCCATTCCAACGATTTCCGTGATCGCTGTGATACGGCGTGGACCACCCTGCAGTCGATTGGCTTGAATCAGGATGTCAACCGCTCCGGCTACCTGCTGGCGAATTGCTTTGACAGGTAATTCAAAGCCTGACATCATGACCAGAGTTTCGAGTCGGGCGACCGCGTCCCGGGGAGTATTTGCGTGAATGGTTGTCATGGAACCATCGTGCCCGGTATTCATGGCTTGAAGCATGTCGAGCGTCTCGCCACCTCGACATTCACCGATGATGATCCGCTCGGGACGCATTCGAAGGGCATTCTTGACCAGGTCGGTTGCTGTGATGGCACCATTGCCTTCGATATTTGCCGGTCGTGTTTCAAGTCGTACGATGTGGTCCTGCTGCAATTGCAATTCAGCAGCGTCTTCGATCGTCACAATGCGGTCTTCCTGACCAATGAAAGAGGAGAGGGTGTTGAGAAGCGTGGTTTTTCCAGAACCCGTACCTCCTGCAATGATGATATTGCACCTGGCTTTGATGCAACCTTCGAGCAACATTACCATCTCTGGTGTGAAGGCTTTGTAGTTGAGCAGGTCTTCAAGTCGAAGCGGGTTACTGCCGAAGCGTCTGATGCTGACTGCAGCACCATCGAGTGCCAGCGGTGGAATGATCGCATTGACCCTCGATCCATCTTCCAGGCGGGCGTCAACCATCGGGGATGTTTCGTCGATGCGTCGCCCAACCTTGCTGACGATGCGATCGATGATCTGCAACAGGTGTTTTCCATCACGGAATTCGACTTCGGACTTTTCCATCTGTCCGGCACGTTCGATGTAGATGTTCTTTGGGCCGTTGATGAGAATGTCACTCACCGTGGGATCCTTCAAAATCAACTCAAGCGGACCCAGGCCCAGCACTTCATCGATCACCTCTTCCACAATGCGTTCGCGTTCCTGACGATTCAGGAGCGTATCTTCTGCATCACAGAGGTGTTCAACGACCAGTCTGATTTCGCGTTTCAGGGTGTCGCCTTTGAGGTCACCCACACGCGAGAGGTCAAGTTTGTCAACCAGCTTGCTGTGGATGCGACCCTTGACTTCTTCAAATTGTTGCTGCCGACTGGGACGGCTGATTGGATTGCCTGTTCGCATGTCTGCTACTTTCTAAGTGCTCTCGCTCTGGTTCCCGTGTGGGTCTCGATCGTTCAGTCCAATGGAGATTTCATCCGTTGGGTGGCTGGGGCGAAGGATCAGAGACTCAGTTGTGCGGATTGGAACGGATGTGATGCCAAAATCAGGTCGTAAAACGTCCACGATTCGGCGATTCTGTTTCATTCCATCCAAAGATAGGACGCAAATAGGCGGAAAGAAGGAAAACGCCTTGGAGTTTCTCCAAACTGATCAAACTGGCTAACCCGAGCTTGATTTGGGGCTCCACACCGCCCGACGCGTTCGCGTTTGGGGATACAGCTGCTCCCTGTGTGCTCACTGTGTGCTCACTGTG
>JAAXJB010000059.1:106043-140690 GCA_012270065.1 Rubripirellula sp.
CTGTGTGCTCACTGTGTGCTCACTGTGCAGGCGAATTCAGGGCTTCGCGGATCGCGGGCGTGCACTTACTAAGCTGATTGGGTTTCAATGCCGAAAGGGAAAAATCACTTCCCAGAAAGAAAAGCAGGCCAGCGTCTCCAATTGGAGCCACTGACCTGAAGCAATGATCCGATGTGTAAAAGATCCAGATGCCGATAGGGGCAGGAATCGCTACCTCGGCTTACCAGGGACTCCGAACGTAATAAGTCCCGAATTGATCAGTGTGACTGGGCCATTGTGGTGTTGCATAAAAAACACCTTGCGCCGCACCGGGAGAATTCGCGCTACGCCCAAACTGATGGTAAATGGGATGCATCAGATTCTGGCTGACGCCCCAGGAATAGGTTTGTCGCATGTGCGCGGTCGGTGGGACGATCAAAGCCAGAGGCTGGCCATACATCTGGTTGTAATAGTTCCCATGCCAAGGCCGGTTCATGGAAAAGTTGTGGGACCAGACTTGCGCCATTCCATATGGGTCGCCAGCAGTTGCATGATTCTGGTGCGTGGTGGCGATAGACGCGGTTATCAGGCCAACGGCGAGGATGATTCGATGGATCATATTGGACTCATTCATCAGGGAGTGCTGGATCGGGTTTCAGGTAACAGTCGGGCAGACTTTTGTTTGAATACTTGCGAGCTAACGAGGAATCCGCAGCAAGTTCCAGTAAACATTGCTCGCTGCCTGACGAACGGGTGGATAGTAGTAGGAAGCTCGAGTCCGGTTCATGCCACGGCCGCAGTCATAATGCCGATGAAACGTTTCTGAATGCGGATAAAGCATGTGATGGGGATAGAATGGCTGGTAGGTGTAGTAGGTGTGACCGACGTTTGGCGGAATCGGCATGGGCGACAGGTACATCTGTGCATTGGCTCGATTTGCATGCCCCTGTGTGTAATAGTTGTAAAACAGGTCTGGCTGACCGTAGCCCCGTTGGATTCCGGGTGCAAAGTCACCCACATAATGATCCACTGCCGCAGCGGTGTGTGCCTTTTCGCCTTTTTTCTTGGCGGGCTCATCTGCTGACGCCTGAAAAGCGGTTGTGATGCAGATCGCCGAAGCGACCACGGCGTAGGAAAGTGCACTGATTTTCATAGGTTCGGCTCCACCGTGAACGTTGCCCGAGCGTGTCGACGGTTGAAATGGTTCGGAATCCAGCACTTGGAGAGCTGGCGATCGATTCCCGATGATCCATGTCGCCGGAATGCTAAAACCGGCAGCTGCGATAATTGATGGGAATGGATCCTGTTTTCAAGAGATTTCGGGTGAAAAACGGCTTCCAGTTGATGTTTGCGTCTTCTGCCGCTTCGCTTGATATGATCATTGGGTTCGTTTTCACGGATTTGATCGGTATAACCGGCGTCTGCGCCGCTCTTTGGTCAAGAGGCTGTAATCGACCCGGATAGCATTAACGGTATAAATTGCCTAATTTCTTGACGTTGGATTTGGTGGCCTCAACGCTGATCCCACGGAATATTTCGCACCACTGGCAAGAAAAGGACCTTCTGGCGTGGCAAAACGTCGAACTCGCAGCAATACGGGCCGAAAGGCAGGATCATCAAAGTCTGGTGCCAGTCGAAGCCGGTCCCGTAACACGGAAGAAACAGAGTCGCTCTTTGATGCTCAGGATCCATCAATGGTCGCCGTTCCTCTGCGGCAGGCTGCACAGGAAAAATACCTCAACTATTCGCTGTCGGTGATCACCAGTCGTGCGTTACCGGACGTTCGAGATGGTTTGAAGCCGGTTCAGCGCCGTATCCTCTATACCATGAGTCAGCAGGGGCTGACTTTCAGTTCCAAGCATGTCAAGTGTGCCAAGGTGGTTGGAGATGTCATGGGGCGTTTTCATCCCCATGGTGACAGTTCCATTTACGATGCTCTTGTGCGTATGGCACAGCCGTTTTCGCTACGCATGCCTCTGGTAGACGGTAGCGGAAACTTCGGCAGCGTTGATGGAGACAATGCGGCTGCGATGCGATACACCGAGTGTCGGATGACGGCACTCGCATCGGAGATGTTGAAGGATCTTGCTACCCGAACGGTTGCGTTCAAACCGAATTACGATGGCAGCAAAGAAGAGCCGGTTGTCCTGCCAAGTCTGGTACCCAATCTGCTGCTCAATGGAGCAACCGGCATTGCTGTTGGAATGGCCACTAACATTCCACCGCACAACCTTCGTGAAATCTGCAATGCGTTGCTCAAGCTCCTGCATAACCCTGAGATCAAGGGTTACCAGTTGGTCGCAAATGATGCGATTCAGGGACCCGATTTCCCGACTGCGGGACAGGTCATCAATACCAAGGACGAATTACGCGAGATCTATGCTACGGGCCAGGGAACGATCAAGCTTCGTGGAACGACCAAGTTGGTCACTCAAAAAGGAGTCAAGCTGCTGCAGGTCACCTCGATTCCATTCGGTGTCAACAAGGCGGCGATGGTTGAGCGTATTGCGGAGATCATCTTCAGTGGCAAGCTGCCGCTGGTGACCGAAGTCCGGGATCTTTCGACGGATGAAGTCCGAATTGATCTTCTTCTCAAAAAAGGTGCTGACGAGCAGAAGGTACTTGCTTACCTGTACAAGCACACGCAGTTGCAAAACAACTTCAACGTCAACTTGACCTGTCTGGTACCGACAGAGAACCCGGAAATTGGAGCTCCGAATCGACTGAGCTTGAAGGAAATGCTTTGGCATTTCCTGCATTTCCGGCTGGAAGTGATTACCGAACGTTTGACAAACGAATTGCAGTCGCTTGAAAAACGAATTCACATCCTGAATGGTTTCGCTCTGATTTTTGACGCTCTGGATGCCATTATCCGCATCATCAGGAAGAGCGACGGAAAAGCTGACGCTGCCGAAAAAATCATGAAGAAATTTCCCGCTGACGGTCGTGGGCGCGGACTGGACGAGGAACAGACAGATGCCATCCTCGAATTGAAACTCTATCGCCTCGCGAGGCTGGAAATCAATCTGATCCTCGACGAACTCAAGGAAAAGAACAAGCGTGCCCGACAGATTCGAAAGCTGCTTGCAGAGGATACGAAGGATACCAACTCCTCAGGACGTTGGCAGATCGTACGAAAGGAAATTGAATCACTCGTCAATGATTATGGAAAAGACAGTGTCGGCAAAAGGCGGACACTGATCACGACGGTGGAAGAGGAACCTGAGTACACGGCAGAAGACTTTATCGTTGCAGAAGATTGCCATGTCCTGGTAACGACTGATGGCTGGGTAAAACGACAGAAGCAGATCGCTGACCCGGGCAAGAGCCGCTTACGCCAGGGGGACAGTGTGCTGGCATGCGTGGCTGGAAGCACCCGTTCAACGATCGGCTTTTTCTCTTCACTGGGAGTCTGTTACACAGCTCGTATGATTGATATTCCAGCGTCAACGGGCTTTGGTGAGCCCATCCAGAAACTTTTCAAAATGAAAGATGGAGAAAAAATCGTATCGGCGATCTCGTTTGATGCCCGCGCGATGGGAGATTACCGGGAGGATCCAAAAAATCCCGAGTATTGCCCGGAGTGCCATGCACTTGCAGCGTCCACCAATGGTTTTGCCCTGAGATTCAGTTTTGAACCGTTTGCCGAAACTTCGACTCGTAATGGTCGGCGATTCGCAAGGGTTACCGGGAACGCATCAATTGTGGGTGTGGTACAAGTCGATGGAACTGAAAATCTGTTGGCTGTATCAAGAGCATGTCGAGCAATGATCTGTACTGTTGAGGAAATCAACTATCTTTCCGGGCCCGGGAAAGGAGTCACTCTGATCCGTCTCGCCAGCGGAGACGAATTGCTTGGCTTCAAGGCTTCTACCGGAGACCGTGACCTTTTGACGGTGATGACCAACCGGGGAGCCAAGAAGACAATTTCGACAGCCAAATATCGGGTAACATCTCGAGGCGGGCGGGGCAATGAAATTCAGAAGAATGGAAAGATTTCCGAAATTGTTCAGGCGGCTCCCAAGGCTCCAGCACCGTTAGGTGAATCCTCCTGACCTTTTGTTTATTTTTTTAACGCATCGGCCCACTTGGCTGAATTCTTATCCAGTTGACGGAACAACCATCGAGATGGCAGCAAAAAAACGATACGAAGGCGAAGACATCGTCGTACTCGAGGGGCTTGAGCCCGTTCGAAAACGTCCCGGCATGTACATCGGTGGTGTCGGCATGGCAGGGTTGCACCACTTGATTTGGGAAGTGGTCGATAATTCCATCGATGAGGCAATGAATGGTCACGCGACCGAAATCAACGTCACTCTGCACAAGGATGGTCGCACAGTTACCGTGTCGGACAATGGTCGTGGTATTCCCGTCGACAAACATCCCAAGACGAAAAAGTCAGCGTTGGAAACTGTTCTTACCGTTCTGCATGCTGGTGGCAA
This sequence comes from Rubripirellula sp., assembly GCA_012270065.1. Classification (GTDB taxonomy): domain Bacteria; phylum Planctomycetota; class Planctomycetia; order Pirellulales; family Pirellulaceae; genus Rubripirellula. The sequence continues at coordinate 110,465 of JAAXJB010000059.1, forward strand.
GTTTGACGGAAACAACTACAAGACTGCGGGTGGCTTGCATGGTGTCGGTGCATCCGTTGTGAATGCACTGAGCAAGGAATTGACCGCCGTCGTCAGACGCGGTGGTGCCCAGTACAGAATGGCATTTGCCAAGGGCAAGGCAACTTCCAAGTTACAGAAACTCAAAGGGCAAGTCCGTGGTACGGGGACAAGCATCAGCTTCACACCGGACCCGACAATTTTTCCAAAAACTGAATTCGATACAAAAATCATCCGCGCAAGGCTGGAAACGGCGAGTTTCCTTCATCGCGGTGTGAAGGTCACCTACAACGATGAAGTGAACAAAAAGAAGGAGACCTTTTTTCATGAGCAGGGCATCGTGGATTATCTCGCGAAAGTCCTCAAGGAAAGGAATGCCAAAGCAATTCATGAAACACCGTTTACCCTGAGAAAGGAAGATGACTTTCGCATGGAGTTGACGCTGCAGTGGACTGAGTCTACCGATGAGCATGTGCGAAGTTACGTCAATGGAATTCCAACAGGCAGTGGTGGTACACACGAAAATGGATGTCGCAGCGCTCTGAATAAGGCTGTTCGTAACTACATTGATACCCACAGCCTGACCCCAAGGGGAGTCAAAATCACGATCGAAGATATTCGTGAAGGGTTGATTGTCATCTTGTCGGTCTTCATCGAAGATCCACAATTTCAGGGACAGACCAAGGACCGGCTGAACAACCCCGAGGTACAGTCCGTGGTTGAGGCCGCGATTCGTCCCGCGATGGAGCAGTGGATGAACAACAACCGGAGCGTTGCAGATTCGATTGTTGCACGGATCATCGCGGCCGCTCGGGCGCGCGCGGCTTCGCGTGCTGCATCCGCTGCGGTTTCTCGAAAGGGTGGTGCGAAGCGAACAATGCTGCCCGGAAAACTGAGCGATTGTGTTTCCGGGGGTAAAGGTGATTCAGAGATCTTTATTGTTGAGGGTGATTCGGCAGGTGGAAGCGCCAAGCAGGGACGCAACCGGAATTATCAGGCGATCCTTCCGCTACGCGGAAAGGTGTTGAACACTGAGAGCGCGACCCTGAAGAAGATATTGGAAAACAAGGAAATTCAGGATCTCGTTGCCGCACTCGGCTGCGGGATCGGTCCCAATCTGAATCTGGCCGACTTGCGATACGAACGGGTGATCCTGCTTGCCGATGCTGATTCGGATGGACACCACATCACGACCTTGTTGCTGACGTTCTTCTATCGTCACATGCCCGGTCTGATTGCCGCTGGGCGATTGTTCATTGGTGTGCCGCCTTTGTACCGGATCGACTTGGGAAAGGAGACTTACTGGGCGGCGGATGAAGCAGCAAGAGAGGAGGTTCTGGCTAATTACACCGGTAGAGCAAAGCCGGAAATCACCCGCTTCAAGGGGCTTGGCGAGATGATGCCCAAAGTCCTTTGGGATACAACCTTGAACCCGGAAAAGCGTCGTATCCAGAAAGTTGAGATTGATGACCAACTGGAAACGGATCGGATCATCAGCGACCTGATGGGAAGAGATGCCTCTGCAAGATTCCGGTTCATCATGGACCGTGCCGAGGATGCCGAGGCGATCGACGTTTGAGTCAGGGATTATCGCCCCTCTCGTTTCCGTGCCTTGCTTTTTGCAGTCCAGATCGGGGCAAGCTGTGTCTGATGCCTGACAAATGGATTGACCCGCGATGAGCGACTCTGGCCCACGGAAAGTCGCGGCTCATTGCTCCGAGTCAGTCGGTGCACTGCGATCGGAGCCTTTCTTGACAGGAGGTTCCTGGACATTCTGGCCAATGGTAAAGGCCAGCCTGCCCATCATCCCGAAATAGGCAAACGCTGCGAAAATACTCAAGCTGATCGAAGCCACGATTCCAAGAGTAGACGCCACTGAGCACGCTACGGTAATGAACAGGAACAGGCAGATGAAAAGAATCCCTGATGAAAAATAGAATCCCGCCCATTCTTCCTGGCATTTGGAGATGCTTCTGGCAAGTTCCGGTGAAAACGGTGTGAAGACACTTCCCATGTCCAGCATCGAAAGCAACACGAAAGGCAGTACCAGATAGATGGCAAACATGACAAGAAACACACCCAGTAAGCCGGTTGAACCTGTGATGAAGCAGATGCTCCACATTGGGATTGCCGCTATTCCTGTTGCACCCAGCACCAGGATCAACTCGTCGAACCATTGAAAAATGTCCAAGCTTGGCCACTCCTCTACAGCCTCATGACCATTCGCAACTGACAACAGAATCGCAAATGCGCAACTGACTGTGACTGCTCCCAGTAACAAGCCACCGACCATCATTCCGATGGTTAACAATAATTGTATGGACTCGTAGCTGATGGAGAGCAGCAAGGCGGTAGGCAGCGCGGCTGCGAAGGAGATGACCAGCCAGTGCATGATTACACTGGGGTCCTTGTAAATCCCGAATACGTTCTTTAGCCACTCAGCAACATTCGGTGTGTCATCATAAACCGGACTTGGTGAATCGTCCTCTTCACGCGATGCTTCAGCCAATAGTTCATCAGCCGATTTTCTGAACGGATCGGGTCGGTCTTTAACACCCACACTACTTTCGGCAAGATCGAAAGTCTGTGCGTTTTCGATATCAATCTCCGGCTTTTTCCGGACTTTGGGTGGTTGAGGGATGATGATTTCAGAGTAGCAATCACCACACGTGGTTTTCGTTCCCGCCTGACTTGCTTTGGCGTAGAGAACTGTGCCGCAGATCTTGCAAGGCACACGATACTCCGAAGCGTATTCAGTTGGCACTGCCTGTGGACTTGAGGTCGGATTGGGTCCACTTTGACCACTGACGGCTGCCGTTGCCCCCAAGGCACGAATGGCATCGAGTGTGTTGGATTTCACAGGCTGTTCGGGAGGAGTCGCCTCTTCAGCAGTCTCGGTGAATGCTGAGAGCAGTTTTTCTTCATCTGGAGAAAGAGTGGGGCCTGGTGGATTCCTGCTACCAGATGCCGACTTTACTTCCGCGTTCTGCGTGGTGGAAGCTTCAGGAATATGCATCGGCGGCAGATCAGTTTCCGCAAAGAAAGAATCATCATCGTCGGCGGGTAAAGGGTCAGGATTCGTAGATGACGTGGCAACTTCCGGCGTGAACGGTGTTTTTGTCGTCCTTTTTTCGGGGACCACAGGCATGTCGAGCTGCAGTTGATTTTCGTCGGCGGAGGATGAATCAGGCGAACCGGACGCATCATCCAGGGTCAACCAGTCATCGTCATCTTCATCCTGATTGCTGTCGTTGGATATGCCCGGTGCCAGAAAGCTCTGTTCACAGTGCGGACATTGCACGCGTTTTCCTGCAGCGTCATCGGAAATCGAGACAGAGCGATTGCATCGGGGACATAAAAGCGAATCAGGCACGGCGAGCCCCGGGGTTTTTTTGGGAATAGCAGTGGGCAAAGAATGGAGACAGTTGCATTTTGACTTTCAAGTTATCTCACAAGATGGTCATGAACGCAGCAGGTTTGGTGCAAGAAAATCGTATCCAGCTGTTATTGCTGCCCCATTTCAGGTGATTTGCTGTTTTGATGCCGAAACATTCCACTATTTCGTTGATCGTAACTGTGACTGCAAGAAGTTTTCTACTTCCCACATCGTCCATTGAAAGTATTGGTTTTCTTCCCGGCCATAATTGAAGAAACCATGGCCCGCGTCCGGATACTCAATGAACTTTGATTGTCCACCGACAGCGGCGAGACGTTTTTGGAATTCGCGAATCAATGATGGAGGGATAAGGGAATCTCGGGAACCGCTGAGAATCAGCATCGGAGGTAGTCCTGCTCGGACATGGTGAGCCGGAGAAAAATCACGGGGTTCGATCTTCGCCTGAAGGCACTTCTTGCGACCACCAGACCAGCCGTTGACCAGGTCAATTACCGGATTGAACAGAATTAAACCTGCAGCTTCTGGTGAATCCGGTCCGGCACTATCGAATTCGATCGTTCTTAATGCCAGCGACAAGTGTCCTCCGGCAGATCCACCTGAAATGAAAATCAGGTTTTTATCAATGTGATGTTCGTCAGCATGTTCAAGGATCCATCGATAGGCTTTTCTTGCATCATCAAGTGTGTCACGTGGAGTCAGTCCATTGCCCGGGCTTCGGAAGTGTATGGAGACAGCGTTGAAGCCGCGTCGTTGCAGATACACACATTGCGGGGCAAGTAATTCAGGCTTGCCGCCCCAGCCACCACCGTGGATGAAAAAAACGCAAGGACGTTTCTCACCCGCTGCAATGTCCAGCGGATTGAAGATCCATAAACGCTGATTCGCGATGTCAGGGTCTCCATAGGAAAATTCTTTCCCAGTTGTCAGCATGCGCCGATTCAGTTGTGCTGTTTCCTCCCGGTTTTTTGGCAGGTAAAGCAGGTCGATTTCTGGTTCTCCGTACGCATTGACGAGTTCGGGTTCCTGGGCATTTTTCAGATTCGCTTCAATGAACGAACCCAGACGCTGTTTTGCTTTTTGATCAGCTTCAGACATTTTGAGTGGATCAACTTCGATCTCTTCCAACGGTTTGTCTGACAGACGGAACAATCGTCCATTGCGAAACAGCTTGTAGTTCTTGTCAAGCGCGAAAACCTCTCGACGAAACCTCTCTTTGTCCCATCCCGGACGTGAGTCGTACCAGAAAAAAGCCGCTTTCCGTCGTGTCCCCGGCTGTTCGAATAGTCGATGCGCAAAACTGATTCCATCAGTGACTGTGTCTTCGGGAAGTTCCTGGCCCGCCAGTTCCATCAGAGTCGGAAGGAAATCGGAAGCGTCCACGATTTCGTGATCCACGGAAGGTTTGATTTTTTCAGGCCAGTATGCAATCAGGGGGACGTGGATACCTGTTTGTTTTGAGCTTGCTTTGCCACCCTGAATCTTTCTTCCGTCCTGCATGCAGGAAGTGACTTTTGCATGTGTTCCATTGTCACTGTAGAAAAGCACAATGGTGTTCTCCAGGAGCCCCTTGTCTCGCAGTTTGCCAATCAGCGTGCCAACGGTCTTGTCCATGTACTCGATCATGTCGACGATATAGTCGAGGTTCTCGGTTTGCTCGTCGTCAGGGTTCCACCCCGGTGTGTCTGGTGTTGGTACGAATGGCCAGTGTGGTAAAGCCATCGGGTAGTAAGCGAAGGTTGGCTGATCCCGGGTGGAATCAAGGAAATCCACAATCTGGTCGACCCAAACATCTTCACCAAACTTGCCCTGATAGGTTTCAAGCTTTCCATCAGATCCCGCTGTGCCTTCAAGCATGGTGGGATTCGTATAACGTGATCCCTTTGATTCGGTGTGAAGAGCGTGGAAAAGTGCGTAGCGATCGAATCCGGCGTCCTTGGCGTGCATCCCTGTTCCTCGCCGATTGGAAGCACCTGGCAGATCAGGCGGATCGTAGGACTGCAACTGCCATTTTCCGAAGATTCCCGTCGTGTAACCGGCATCTTTCAGGTAGTGGCCGAACGTCTTCTGATTGGGGTCAAGGATGCCGAAGTACTTCCAGTTACGGTGGTTGTACTGACCGGTCATGAATTCGACACGTGTGGGAGTGCATAGCGGCTGGGAGTAGGCTCTGGTGAAGCGGATCCCGGCGGCTGCCATCTGGTCAAGATGCGGAGTTCGGTAGGAAGTGCCCCCGTAGCATCCCAGGCCCTCGATTCCGACATCATCCGCCATGATCAACAGGATGTTAGGGCGTTGTTCTGCCATCAGAAGTGCGCCCGGTGTGGCTGAAAAAACAAACAGCAGGATCACAGCAAAACGTCTGAACATGGCTTCATTGGTGCAGGAAAACAGGGGCAGGGAACCAGAGCCATATTCTAGCCAAGTCACTCTTTCTCTTCGGGAAAGAGTTCCGAGGTATTGCGTTTTCCTCCATTTCGATAGATTGTGGGTCGGATTTTCCATTTCTCCCGCCAATTGCTCCAGTTTTCCATGCTTGTATCACTCAAATGGCTGACCAAATATGTTGGCCTGCCGATGAGTCACGAAGAACTTGCTCAGCGACTCAGTCTGTCCGGACTCAATCACGAGGGAACAGACCATATCAACGATGACGTGGTGATCGATCTTGAAGTAACGAGTAATCGAGGAGACTGTTTGGGGCACATCGGTGTCGCTCGCGAAGTTGGTGTCCTGTATGGACTGCCCACTTGCTGTCCTGAACCGAGTCTGAAGTGTTCCGGACAAGACATCGGTCAGCTGTTGACCGTTGAAAACCAGTTTGAAGAGGCCTGTCCACGCTACACTGCCCGGGTCATCCAGGGAGTACAGATTGGTCCCAGTCCGGATTGGTTGATCGAGGCTTTGCAATCGGTTTTCTGGAAACGGAAAGTCGATGGCACCATAGAGCAGTATCAGAGCATCAACAACGTTGTGGACGCAACGAATTACGTTTTGATGGAGTGTGGTCAACCGTTGCACGCATTTGATTATGACAAAATCGATGGTTCCAGAATCATAGTCAGACCCGGACATGACGGTGAGAAAATTGATGCGATCGACCACCGGCAATATGAACTGGACGGAACAACCTGTGTGATTGCGGACGCGAGCCGCGCTTCCGCTGTGGCGGGAGTCATGGGGGGAGCGATTTCAGAAGTCAGCGACGCGACTCGCAATCTCGTCATTGAATCCGCTGTCTTCACACCTCTGTCGGTACGCCGGACAGCAAGAAGGCTGAAGTTGCATAGTCCATCTTCATATCGCTTTGAACGCAAAGTCGATCCCGTCGGTGTCGAGTGGGCGAGCCAACGGGTCTGCGAAATGATTGTGGATCTTGCTGGTGGTGAAGTTGTAAGTGGTGTCATTGATACCGCACCGGAAGTAAAGCCGCGCCAGCCAGTCGTCTTGCGATCAAGTCAATTGGAGAGAATTCTTGGGATCAGGATCGATGCAGAAGAGGTGACACGTATTCTTGTTGCTCTGGGCTGTGAATCCCAGGCTGGTGATCTGGATTCCGAGTCGGGGAAATTGTACGTGCCGCCGACTTGGCGACATGACCTGACGCGTGAGGCTGATCTGATTGAAGAAGTAGCTCGAATCCATGGATACGACAAGATCCCAGAGGACGCGCCGATTTCGGTCGCGCCAAGCTCGAAAAGGAACTTTGACACCGCAATGGAACGCGTTCGTCAGGTGATGACCGCAGCGGGACTCAGTGAAGCCATGACGCCCAGTATCGTGACTCAAAAACTTGATGAGTCACTCAGCCCCTGGACAGACCGGCCAGCGTTGGAAAGCGAAACACCAATGCTCAAGGGTGCACGAAGGCTGCGAAGAACGTTGCTGCCAAGCCTGATTGAGGGTCGGGCGAAAAACTGGTCTGCCGCAAGCTTGGAGGCCGACCTGTTTGAGATCGCCCACATTTACCTTCCCTCCGAAAATGATAACTCCCTTCCTGTCGAACAGTATTCACTTGGTCTGATATCTGGCCGTGAGTTTTTTGAATTCAAAGGCGTCGTGGAAACGTTGTGCAAACGGCTTGGTGTTGAGCACGATTTGCAAGTCACGGTGGTGGAGCGTTCCGGATTTGTACCCGGACAGTGTGTTGAGCTGAAAATCAGTGATACCCACCTTGGTTACCTTGGGACCGTGGACGGGAAAACTCTGAAAAACTGGAAAATACCCGGGCCGGTGGTCGTCGCAGAGATTGATTTGCCCCGGTTGCTTGATGCGTCACGACTTGTCCCGCAGCAGAAATCGGTCAGTGCTTTTCCATCGATACAGCGGGACTTGAATTTTGTGGTCGCTGAATCTGTCCGCTGGAGTGAGCTGGAGGAAGTTGTCATAACTGCCGTTGGATCTGAACTTGCTGCCGTGAGGTATCGTGAGACTTACCGTGATGCCGGAAAGGACGGCAAAGATCGAAAGCGTGTCCTGATGAGTGTAGAACTACAAAGCCACGAAGCCACTCTCAGTGGACAACAGGCTGACGATCTTGTGGGACAAGTGATCGGTGCCTGTCGCGAAAAATTGTCGGCGGAGTTATTGTCCTGAGAAACTGACCGGCATGAGCCGGCCAGTTTCACTCGCCGATTCCTGTGGTGACTGATGAATCGATCAGTCTTCGATCGGTGTCTCTTTCGAGCCTTCGCGAATGAAGGGCTTGCGGACCTGTTCACCTTCAGCAGGCGTGAATTTTCGTACCCAGATGTTTCGAAAGCCAACTGGATTTCCATGGTCCTGAATCGAAATGGGACCCGTTGCAGCATGCGGTTTGTAAGCAGGTGGTCGGTTGTAGGGTGTATCACCTTTGAGTTCAAAATGATTCAGAATCAGCACACCGTTGTGGATCGCTGTGATGTAGGCAGGTGAAAGCAGTTTGCCATCCTTGTCGAACCGGGGTGCGGTCCAGAAGATGTCATAGGTATTCCACTCGCCCGGTTTACGCATGGCATTGACTGCGGGTGGAGTCTGCTTGTAGATGGCACCAGCTTGACCATCAAAATACGTGGGGTTGTCGTATGAATCCAGTACTTGAATCTCGTACCGGTCCATCAGGAAGACGCCACTGTTGCCACGACCCTGGCCATTGCCTTTGACCGGTATCGGAGCTGTCCATTCGATATGAAGTTGGCAGTCTCCAAATTCCTCCTTGGAAACGATTTTTCCTTTTCCTGAATATGCCACTCCGTCCTTGACTTCCCATCGCTCGCCATTCTTCCAGTCTTTCAAGCTCGTACCATCAAACAGGACAACTGCATCTGATGGTGGGGCTGCGTCTGTTTTTCCGGGAGTGACTACGGCCGGCTCTTTCCATTTGATTCCGTTGAGATATTCCCCCGCGTCAACAGAAGTATTGCTTGCAGGAATACCGGCTGTGACAACAAGCGTGAGTAGAAGGCAAGCGACGCGTCGTCGTGAATTGATTGGTTGTTGAGGCATGGTTGTTGATCTATTCGAGGAAAGGCGGTTGATCTTTTCCGTCCAGAAGGGCGAAATTTGCAGGGCAGAATTATGGTTGGTAACCACACGTCAGGCAATCACTTGGTCCGGGAAAGTACCGGATGACACGGAGGGCTACCGTACACAACGTGGCCGGAGCGGTCGTGAGCGATGTTCTTTTCCATGAGTTGGCCACATTTGTCCCCTGATTTGCCGCCCCAGCCAGCATTGACGTGGAATTGAAAAAACTGCTATTTCTCGTCGTATGAAAGCCGCTTTTTTCAACCGATTGACTGCCCTTGTGCCTCTTTTTGCGACCTGCTGGGCGCTTGCCCAAGGGCAGGAACCCGTCTCCGGCTCGCTGCAGTTTGCAGATCACGAGGCGTCACTGGAAACCGCTCCGACAAATGGCGGCTTCCCAAGTAACGGCACCACTCAGGTCGACCAGACCGACACACAAGCTTGTGTGTTGCTCACCAATGGCAATGTGCTCTTTGGAAACGCCAGGCAATTGGGGGAGTTTGTGATCGTGACAACTGCTGCAGGTGGTGAAGTACGCCTGCAGCGAGTGAATGTATCCTGTTGGGCCGACAGTATCAGGAGTCTTTATCAATACCGCGTGGACCAGCGTGGAAATCCAACGCTACGTGACCATCTGCGAGATGCATGGTGGTGCGTACGGTATGACCTCTATGATTTGGCAGCAAGGGAATTGATTGCTGCCAAGCGAATTGATCCTGATAACCGTGAGGCGAATGCACTGGAAACCAGGTTGCGCAGTCTTGTAAATCTGCAGCCTGCGGACGAATCTGGAGTTCGACCCACCGATGCAAATTCAATGAAACCCAACGTTATAACCGGTGAGTCTGGTGCAATTTCCCCAACGGTTTTTGAGGAAGAAGATTCGCAGAACTTTGAAGTCGATCCTCTCGTGATTCGACGCTTTGCGAGTCACATTCAGCCCATGCTGTTGAGTCGATGTGGTGTTTGCCACCAGAGCATGTTGAGGCCGGTTGAACGCGGACTGCCTTTGGCTGACTGGCATTTGATCGTACCCAGTGTCGGTTCTCGTGCTTCGGCTTCAATCACCCACAATAATCTTCATGGGGTGATTCCCTACATTGATGAGAATAACCCGGAAGAGAGTTTGTTGTTGTCAAAGGCGACCACGCCGCACGGTGGCGGGGCCGCTCCACTGAATCAACGCAATACAAAAGCAATGCAGTCACTCGGTCAGTGGGTGAGAATGATCGCCAGTTCTTTGCGAAATGTTCAACAGAACCCCAATGAGCCAAGCGAAGGTTTGAGAAGCACGCATGGCGATCCTGGGGATGGCAACGTTTCTGACGTAACGACTTTGGAAAAAGCTTTGCTACAAAGTGAAAGTCAATCAGCGTCAGAACCAGTCGTCCAAACAGCTAAAGCCAGCTTCGATCAGGGGGCCAGATCAACGCCACAACGTTTGCCTCCCGTCTTGAATCCCTTTGACCCTGATTTGTTCAATCGTCGCTTCCATCCTGCTGAGCATGATTGAGTCTCGCTTTCGCATGCTTGCTTGTTCACTTCTGGGTTTGCGCTTCACGCATTCCATGCAGAAGGTGGCTGGGGGAAAATCTGTCGTTGTTCCAGCGGAAATGCGTGAGCTGTGACCGCGGCAAGCGCGACAATGGGCTAAACTCGGGTGATAAAGGAGTCTGTCACCCCCGGCTGGAGATTTGGCGATGCTTGCAATTTACATTTGCCGCAGAACAAGATTCACAATCGTGACCTGCTGTATTTTGACTTTCATTTGTGCTAACGCTCACGCGCAGGAAGGCCGGAAGCTTGTTCCCTCCGAGAGTCCCTTTGAACAGTGGGATCAGAATAACGATGGCTTCTTGAGTAAGGATGAGTTCCCGGATCGTTTTCCTGCGTCTCTGTTTCGCAGGATCGACACCAATGGTGATGGGCGACTTTCGAGAAAGGAAGACGATCACTTTCGAGCGCTTCGGGGTTCAGGGAGGGACCGAGCCGGAAGTGATCAGGTACGTGGTTCGGGAAATCGCAATCGTTTACCTGAAGGTGCGACCCTTGTTCAGAATGTCATCTATGAGAAATTGAAGGAACGAGACTTGCCACTGGATTTGTATCGTCCCAAGTCCGGAAAACCTACGCCACTTGTGATCTGGATTCATGGTGGTGGATGGAAGAGTGGTTCGAAAGCAGGTGGGGGACCCGGCCTGTTTCAGCTTCTGCGTCGTGGTTACGCCGTCGCATCTGTTGAGTACCGCCTGAGCGGGGAGGCGATTTTTCCTGCCGCAGTCGAGGATTGCAAAGCAGCTGTCAGTTTCCTGAGATTGAATGCATTGAAATACAATCTGGATCCGGAGCGTTTCGGTGCATGGGGAGCCTCAGCAGGTGGACACCTCGTATCCATGCTGGGGACAACCAATGATGTGAATGATTTCAATACACATCCTGTGACTCAAAAAGCCTCCCCCAAGGTGCAGGCGGTCTGCAACTGGTATGGCCCCAGCGACTTTCTGCGCATGAACGATTTTCCGAGCAAGATAGATCATGACAGCGGCAATTCACCAGAGTCTCTTTTCATTGGTGGTTCAATTCAGCAGAACCCCAAGAAAGTGCAGCGTGCCAATCCAGCCACCTATGCAAGTTCCGGAGATCCACCTTTTCTGCATCTGCATGGTGATAAGGATCAGTTAGTCCCATGGAACCAGAGTGAGATCCTGCATGAGGCACTGAAGTCTGCTGGAGTCGAGACAACTTTGTACAAAGTGGTTGGCGGTGGTCATGGTTTCGGTGGTGCCAGAGACAAACGTGAGGATCTCATCGAAAAAACAGTTGATTTCTTCGACACAGCACTCGAGCCAGCATCACCGTGAGCATGCTGGGGTAGAAGTCAAACCAGTGCATGAAACAACGATCGAATTTTCATGTTTCCATCGGAATCATTTCTGACGCTGGGCGAGGATGGCATTTGCAAATGCCTCTCCCATGACGGCAAACGTCTTCGCGCAACCAAGATAATGGTACCCCGCGTTGGAGGCACCTCGTTCCCATTTCTGACGCTCGGCCTCCGTGATCAACTGTGATTCGTATTGAGCTACAAAGTCCTGTTGCTGCTTCGCAGTCATATTGCCATCTTTGTTGGCATGGTTCTTGTTCTGGGTGCGCAACAGGTATCGCATTTGACGTACTTTTCCGCGTTTCTCGTCAATCGCCGCCAAGGAATCATCCCAGAAGTCCGCTGTTTGGACGGGAATGACTGTACCCCTGAGATCAGCGATTTCGGCTGTGGCAGTCATGGCTGCACGAAATTCAGCATTTTTTTCGTTGGGCTGTTTACCGCCTACGCCCATCACTCCGATGACGAATGGCATGTCAGGAGCATTCAGGTCATGGCGAACATCACGGATCAGGTGAGCCAGATTCTGCGTATATTCTGCAAAGCGGTTGGCGGAACTGTCCTTTGACGGCTCCGGATAGGCATTTCGATTCACCATGTCATTGAAACCCTGAAACCAGACAAAGCCTGCGAGTTCATACCCTTCTTGCATTTCATGGTTGGGACAAATTCGGGCAATATCCGATAACACAAACTTGACGTGCTCCATCATCAGACGGTAATACTGCCCTGCATTTTCAGGTCGGTTTCGATTCCGTTCCTGGTCATTTTTTGATTGCTCATACTTGGGAGCACTTGGCGGACGGAAGTCATAAAACAGGGACTTGCCACCCCAAGCGGTTTTGATGATCAGGACGTCTTCATCAAATGCTTCGTCCATTGTGATGCCAAAAGTAAACTCAGGGCCTATTTTGCCGCCGTCCTCCGATGGTTTGCGTCTTGCTCCATAACCAGCAGTCAGTTGCCCGAAGCCTTCGCCATGTGCACCGGTCGGTCCAGTCAGATAAGAAATCCACGCACCAGCACAAACGTGCGGTTTGCCTTCTTTGCTCTGCATCTTTTGCAGCAGGGGAAGTGTCTTGGGATCGTCACCAAGGTATTTGAATGTTTCTGTTTTGGCATGTCCTTCCATGTTTGATTGGCCTGCAAGGATGAATACCTTGAGAGGACCTTTGCCTGTGACTGTTGATGCGGGGCCAAAGGTCAGAGCAACAAGAAGGGATGAAGTGAGGAGAATAGGCGTATTGAGAGTGTACATCGAGGACTCAGGTAGACGTGGCGGTAACAGGGGCCTGGTTAATTGGAAAAAACAAGTCTCATTCCTGAATATGATACGTTGTTTGATCCTGCAGCAATGATCCGACAAACGTGTCACATGACAGAAGGACCACAGTTTTGTAACTTGTCTGTAAGAGTTGGCAGTTTCATATGGAAAGGTGGCGTGTCTTTTCTGGAGCCGTTGGTATCTGGTGGGTTGGTGATAAGTAATCCAAGATGAGTGAAAATGTACGGGATTCGCAGGCACCGCATGGGATTCTGGAGACGGTGATCTACTGCGACAATCTGGTCGCAGCACGCGAATTCTACGAACAGGTGGTTGGCTTGCCAGTGGTTTCAGTAGAACCGGGACGGCACGTATTTTTTCAGGTTGGACCAGGCATGTTGCTAGTTTTCAATGCCAAGGCAACAGAAAACTCAACCGTTCGGATTGGGGATCAGCTGATTCCACGGCATGGCAGTTCCGGGGCTTCGCATTTCGCTTTTGAAATACTGCCAAAACAGATCGATCTATTCCGGAAAAGACTGGTGAACTCCCAGATCCCTCTTGAGGCGGAAATCGATTGGCCCGGGGGTGGTCACTCCATTTATTGCCGGGATCCCGCAGGCAATAGTGTTGAATTCGCTACTCGCGAACTCTGGTTCGACGATTAATGGTCACGGTGTCTGCCCCACTGAATCCGTCAAACGCCTGCTGATTGGATTCACTGTCTGTACCGTCAGCGAAAACTGACGTACATCGGGTTGGAAGTGGACTGCGTTGGGTTTATCGAAGAGGCTTCTTGGCTGGTGGATGCTCGGCCAAAAGCTTTTTCATTTGTTCGAGTACCTTGGGCTTCTGGCCGGCAATGTTTTTCGTTTCCAGAGGGTCGGTCTGGTAATCATAAAGTTCATACTCCACAGACTTTGATGATTGAAAAGGTTTCCACTCGACCATGCGATAACGTTTGGTCCGGATCGCCCGCCCAAGCTTTCCGCTTTTTGGAAAGCAGTGGTAAACGTGATCTGAAACCGTGTCCGCTTTTCCTTCGAGAATTGGCACAAGACTATCGCCATCGATCGGTTGGGGCATTTTGTTCGCGGGCAATCCTGCCAATTCGCAGAGTGTTGGATAGATGTCAACCGTTTCCACGGGCGATTGATTGCTTGTGCCGGGACGAGTTTTTCCCGGTGCAACAATCACAAGAGGAATGCGATTGGCCTGTTCATAGTTGGTGTGTTTGGTCCATGATCCGTGGTCACCAAGGTGATAACCATGGTCCCCCCAAAGCACGATAATCGTGTCGTTTTGCAATTGCAGTCGTTCGAGTTCGTTGAGTACACGCCCCACTTGCGCGTCCATGTAACTGAGTGACGCATAGTAACCATGGATTAATGTCCGCGTCATCTCTTCAGAGAGTGGTCCGGTCTGTGGAACGGGTTTGTACTGATTCAATTCGCCCAGGGTCTTGCCGGCGTACTTTGGAGCAGCTTCGGGTGGTTGTGTGAAGCTGGCGGTGGGAAGTTGAGAGCGATCGTATAAATCCCAGTACTTGCTGGGGGCGCAGAACGGAAGATGAGGTTTTGTAAAACCGAGCGCGAGAAAAAATGGTGTTTTCGATTTGTGATAATTGCGAAGACGTCTGATGCCCTCAGTTGCAATGCGGCCATCTGCGTATGCTCCATCCTCGACATCAGCCTTTTCCCACGCGGCTCCCCGAGGCAGGGTTTTGATTTGCCCGAGTTTCTGATTGCTGAAGTACGCTTCTTCACGTGTAAGTTGTCCATCGGTGCTATCCTCCAGGACGTAGTCAATCACCTTGTCCGGTTGAAATGGAACACTCCATGACAATTCATCATTGATGTTCCCGTGGCCAATATGAAAGACCTTGCCAATGCCAGCCGAGTGATAACCGTTGTTCTTGAAATGTTGTGGCAGAGTCACCACGTCGGGGATTGCTTTTCTGATGTGATAGCCAAGGCTGTAAACACCAGTGGATGTAGAACGTGAGCCAATCAGAAGATTATTTCGGGACGGAGCACAAACAGCCTGATTGCAGTAGGCATGATCGAAACGCATCCCGGATGCGGCAAGCCGATCCAGGTTTGGCGAGTGGACCCACTTTTCTCCGTAGGCACCAAAAGAAGGTTTCAGATCATCCACCAATAGCAGCAACACATTGGGTGGGCTTGCATGCAATCGGTTCGTGACGGTCAGCAGAAGGCAGCAAACAGCCAAAGTGAGGCGAATCATGAGGCAAGCCAAGTGGTCGTCGGAGGTGTTGGGCAGGATTTGATGGGACACCGAGATGCTAAAGGGCTTCTCGTTGGACATGGAAAGCTGACATAAAAAAAGGCGGAGTTGTCCCGTGACAACTCCACCCTGTTCGGGTCACGCGCGTATCTGTCAGAAGGCACTGACGATTGTCGCGTTATCCGTACGAAGTGTGCGACGCGTGCTGTTATGCCTGAAATGAGCTTCCGCAACCACAGCTTTTCACGGCATTGGGATTCTCGAATGTGAAGCCCTGTTTCTCAAGGCTCTCGTACCAGTCGACGGTTGTGCCATCGAGATAAAGAGCGCTCTTCTTGTCAACGACGACTGCGACGCCGTGGCAGTCGTACTTGGTATCTGCCTTTTCGTCAAAACTGTCGTCAAAATTCAAGGTATAGCTGAAACCGCTGCAGCCACCGGCAGCGATGCCGATTCGAAGCACCATGTCATCGCCGAAGTTGTGCTCCTTCTGAAAACGCTTGACCTCGTCTGCTGCACGTTCGCTTAGTTTGACTGCCATCTTTTTAATTACCCTTCGTCGTCGACGAGAATTGGTCGGTTGGAAAATTGGGGTGTCGATCTGGGAGAGCGAATCGCCCACCCTTCACATATTATGAACCAGGCTACTGATCCGGCAAGTCTCATGTGGGGACAAGTGGCTGTTCGGATGCCGAATTTGCTGCGAAATACCTGATTCGAACCCGATTTTCCGATCTTTCCTCCGACTTTCCAGACGAGGCGGCATGGAGGGTTTGTGTGCAAAACGTCACAATGCGGCAGAAGAATTCCCAATTTCTGGCGTTCGTTCACGCTGAAACTGTAACTTTCTGGCGATTTTCAAGACGGAAATAAATCGATGCGGCGAATCGGCACACTCGAAAGTCAAGAGTTAGCTCGGCGGTTTTGTGACTATCTCATGACGCGTTCGATCAGCGCGACCTGTGATGCGGAGAGTGACGAACAGGACTCTGCGTGGAACATCTGGGTGCGCGACGAGCGACAGATTGAAGAGGCAAAGCAGGAGTTGGTTGATTTTCGTGTTGACCCCCAAGCGGACCGGTTTCAGGTCGAGCAGGAAGTCAAGCAGATTCGACAAGAGAAAATTGCCGCTGAGATCGCCCGGCGTAAGCAGGCGGCCGAAAATGCACGGCGGTCGAACTTGGACAAGTCTGCCTTGGGGCAACCGATCACAGCGCCTCTGAAGCAGACGGGTATCCCCGTCACGATCGCTGTCATTGTTCTGTCGGTGATCGCCAGTTTGACAACCAATTTTGGTCAGCCCCGTGGATCACGAGTCCCGGGAAAGCTCACGTTGGAGGAAAAAACCTATGACGCACTTTCGTTTGTGAATCGCGAAGATTTTCTGAAGTCGAAAGGGAACTCCTTTGCATCGGTTGAAACCGGCCAGTTATGGAGATTTGTCACACCCATGTTTCTGCATGGTGACGAGTTCCATCTGCTATTCAATATGGTTTGGATCTACTTCCTTGGATCGGTGATCGAAAAATTGCATGGCTCAGCGTTTCTGGCAATCGTGCTGGTCGTCACGCAGATTGGAGGAATGCTATTACAGGTGCTGTTGCCAAGTACGGCTGAACTCCAACCGATCTTTCAGGGAACGCCACTTGATTTTCTTGCTGAAACCATGAGCGGCTCACCATTCGCAATCGGTGCGTCCGGAGCTGTTTATGGGTTGTTCGGTTTTCTTTGGATACGCCCCAAGGTTGATATTGGGTATCCGATTCATCTTGTCAAAACGAATGTTGTTCTGATGCTCGGATGGTTGGTGCTTTGCATCACGCCGTTGATAGGAGATGTCGCCAATGGCGCTCACATTGGTGGCTTGCTTGCAGGCGTTGGCTTTGGATTTGCGGGAAAGTTCAAAACCCGATGAACGCGAATCGTTCGCCAGATTCTGTCGATAACCAACGGCAAGACTGTTCGCCTGCTGATGATTCGTTTTTCCGGATTCTGTTGGAGATCTGGAGCATTGCTCTGCCACTGATGGTCAGCGCGGGTACCTTCTCGCTGGTCCTCTTCGCGGATCGCACTCTCTTGCTGTGGTACGACGGGCAGTCAATGAGTGCATCGATGGCGGGTGGCAACTTTTTCTGGGTGCTGGTTTGTCTTCCTGTCGGAATTGCTTCGATGACGGGAGCCATTGTCAGTCAGTATGTCGGTGCCAACGAGCATGAGAAAATTGGCCGTTTTCTTTGGCAATCCGTCTGGCTCTCACTGCTTTCCACACCGTTGTTCGTCGGGATCGCATTTTTTGCACGGAATTTATTCGAGATCACCGGCCAACCCTCGCATTTGCTGGACCTTGAGGCAACCTATCTCCGCTTGTTGATGATTGGAGCAGTGGGACTGGTTCTGGAATCTGCATTGAGTGGATTTTTCAGCGGCACCGAGCAGACACGCACCATCATGTGGGTTTCTCTCGCATCAGGTGTTGTGAATCTTGTGCTCGATCTGATTCTTGTTTTCGGCGCCGGTCCGATTCCTGCGATGGGGGTTGCCGGTGCTGCGATCGGCAGCGTCATTGCCTTTTGGACAAAAGCGGTCTGCTACTGTGTCCTGTTACTCAAACCGAAATACGAGGCAATTTTCCATATCCGCCGTGGGTTCGGTTTTGATTTGCGGCTTGCCTCGAAACTGCTCTTCTTCGGTTTTCCTACGGGGCTGATGTACTTGACAGAGTCGGGTGGGTTCACGGTGATGCTTCTCAGAATAGGCAGCATCGGAGATGTACCGCTGCGGGCCACGACCATGGCGATCAATTTCAACATGGTCGCTTTCATTCCACTGGTCGGAGTTTCCATTGCTGCCTCAGTGCTGGTGGGGAGACATCTGCTGGAGAACGGTCCGCAGCGCGCTGCCAAAAGCCTGTACGCCGGGTTGCTGATCGGTTGTGCCTACAGCACCATTTGGATGATTGCCTATTTAGCGATTCCGGATGTGATGATGTCCCTTTATCGATTCAGTGATAACTCGGAATCCTCCCTTGCTGCACTTGAGATCGCAAGGCATCTTCTCGGATTTGTCGCCATCTATGTGTTGCTGGATTCGGTTCAGCTGATTCTTGCTGGAGCACTGCGTGGTGCTGGAGATACCTGGTTTGTTTTGCTCAGCGGTTTGCTGGCTTCGGCCATCGCTTTGATGGTTGGTTTTGTATGGGAGCCAGATACCGCTACGGAGACTTTGGCGAGCGAGGAAAACCACCAGGACAAGCTCTACTGGTGGTGGTGGATGCTCACGCTCTGGATATGGCTACTGGCTACTTTCATGACCACGCGTTTTCTGCAGGGACGCTGGAAACGGATGAGGATGGTATGAGCCGCCAGTCTGGCAAAAGCGCGTTCCTGAGGATATTGGCGTGCCGCGCGGCCAGTGTTCAGCCAACCAGTGTTCAGCCAACCAGTTTTCAGCCAACTTGCAAAAGTGAAACTGCGCTGGCACCCCGATGATCTGTGCAGGATTCGACCATGGCTGCTTTTGCAAATCAGCACCTCAGCCGATCGTCCAGTTTTTTGAACCGTCTTGAGGTCACTTGAGGTCCGTCAGGGTCACGTCAGTCCGGTATCGTTTTCCTTCGCGTAGAATGATCATCGGAATGGAGTCACCCACGTTGGTCAGCCCGACCTGGGTGACCAGATGATCGTCATTTTCGACTTTGTCTCCATTGAATAGCACGATGATGTCGCCACTGCGCAATCTAGCCTTGGCCGCTGGTGACCCTGCACGTACTTCCTTCACCAGGGCTCCCGAGGTATTGCTGTACCCGGCAGTCGCCATGTCAGCGATTGAGAAATTGGGATCGAGAGTGACGCCGAGGTAACCCCTGCGAAGGCGGCCGTTCTGCACGAGCTGCTCAGCCACCTGCATTGCCATGTTGATCGGGATGGCAAAACCGATCCCTTCACTGCCACCGCTGCTGCTGGCAATGGCTGTATTCAGGCCAATCACTTCACCCAGCAGATTCAGCAGGGGGCCACCACTGTTGCCGGGATTGATGGCCGCATCTGTCTGGAAAAAATCCTGCAGATCAATCTTTTGTGCTCCGAGTGACAAGTCACGGCGACCCTTGGCACTAAGAATGCCGAACGTCACTGAGTGACTCAGGCCGAACGGGCTTCCGATCGCGATCACGAAATCACCGATGCCAACGGAGTCGCTGTCACCAAGTCTTGCCGCTGGGATGGCGGGCTGGCTGATCTTCATCACGGCAACATCCGTGTTCGCATCTGTCAGTACTTTTTCCGGATAAAACTCCGTTCCATTGCTCGCTCGCAGGAGAATCTCCTGAGGCTTTGCACCTTCAACAACGTGCCGATTCGTGAGTACCCAGTGTTCGTTGTTCGAAAGCTGCAGAACAACACCACTGCCAGCCTCATCGTAGGATTCCCGAGTTCCGCCACGCTCTTCTGTCTTGTGGGCTTCGATGTGAATGACACTTGGTTTGACCAGAGTCGAGACACGACGGACCAGATTGCCCAGACGATTGAATGCGGAAAACTCCTCGGCAAGTTCGTTGTACAGTCGCTCGCGTTCCACATCGACCGAAGTCGAGGTCGTGGCGGCAGGAACAGGCGTGTTTTGACGTACGCTGACCGAAAGCTGCTTCGAAATGGTGTCCTGTCCCAGTGCAACAGAGTGACTGCAAATCAATCCGGCTACGAGAAGGAACAACTGATTCCGTCGCATGGTGAAGCGACGAACGAGGGAGAAAGACATGTGCTGGAAACCTGATAGGGAGTGTTCAGGGGGAGGTTCACGTGTTAGGCATCGTCTGTTTACGTCGCTCACTTTTCGCTTCTTGCACTTGGCATCCGTCAACGAAGTAACTGGAAAAATCGCTATCGGTGGCGCATCAAAAAACGACCGAACATTTGGCCGGTCGTATGGGTTTGCATCACGGTAAATTCACATCATGCCGTGCAACCTGCCAAGGCATGTGTCAGTAAATCACTTTCAGTTGGGAACATCGCGATGACCGTTCCAGACCGAACGTCCCATAGACCCGATCGGTATCGCGATCATGCCCGGCAAACACCGCGACATTGGGTGTGCTGGCGCATGAATGAAGTTTGACGATTGATCGGGTTTGATGAGATGGAGCGTGGGGATTCGCGTTCCTGAGTCAGACGGTGTCAGCCTCGACCTGATCAAAGACACGGTTCCACATCATCGCAGATCCACCGGCGCTTCGACTCTCTGCCTTGCGCCGGCATTCGATGCAGTCGGTTGCGTAGGGGATCGCTCGAAGCCTTCCAATGGGAATCGGTTTACCGCAGACATCACAATCGCCATAAATTCCGCGACCATGCCGGGCGATGGCGTTGTTGATCGCTTTGAGTTCCCTGCTCTCTGCTTCGATCAACTGACTGTTGAGTTCGTCTTGAACTGTATCGGCAGCGGCATCGAGCATGTCACCCGTCCGCTCCTGATGTAGCTCTCTCAGCATACTCAAGTCACCTTCGATAGCACGATGCAAGGCATCACGTCGCCGGATCAGTTGTTCACGTAGTTTTTTGATTGATTCTTTTCGTGACATCGCATTACCTCATTTTGAAAAGAAGGCCGCCGCGATCAGGCGTGCACTGGGGGGCGGAAAGTCACTCTCAGAGCAACGCTGTGCCTGGCTCCCTGCAAAACTCATTGCAAATCCAAGCCCTGGCACGGCCTTCTGCTGAATACTGATCTGTACGCAGCAGCATGAGGAGAAGTTTCACCTCATTGTTTCCAAGCTCCGGAATGATAGGAATTCACTTCCTGATTTCCGCTATTTCACACCCATAATCGAAGGATTACAGTCTTTTTTTGCCGTAAAGTATTTGCAGCAAACGGTTTATGGCATCTGTGAAACTGTCGTGACACCCGGGGCTGAACCGGACAGTTTTGGTTTCTTGGTGATTGCCCCCTCTGCGGGCGGGATTTGTCCCGCTCGAGAGACCCTGCGATCAACATGGATTGCTGCACTCGTCCTAATTTGACTAACCGGCTGAACGGTTATTACCGAAAACAAGACAAGGCAGTACCGCGCAGCTCCGTGATGGTTTTGCGCGCACATCATGCCGGATGCTCGACTTGTCGGGCGTCCCAAACCGGAACAGCGTTGTTCAACACGGAAGGAACAGAGGCGGTGAATACGAACCACAACAACGGATCGCCGTTCGATGATGCTCGAAAAGCGGAACAGGATTCAGCCGGCAACCCGGGTTCTGACCAAGTCGAGGCTGTTGAGGCTGCGGGGTCGTCTTCCGCGGATCCATTGCCGGAGGTGAAACCGAGTCAGCAAGCTGTTCAGGCCATGTCTCCAGGCAAGCCTGCGATAGAACCTTCCGCCACAGGAAGTAACTACGCAAAGTACTCAGTCGAAGGTGTCTCTTCGATACAGAAGCTGGTCCATGCGATGGAGAACACCGGGGAAGGATTTGTTGATGAAGTGATCGACATGGAGCCGCGCGAGCGGAATTCCATGGAGTTTCGCGTGACCTGTCCCGGTTCACCTGTGCGTCGTCTCCGTTTGACTGGTAACCGTTATACCTTTGGCAATGCCGACGGCTGTTCGATTCGATTGACCGACGAGACACTTCGGCCAATGCATGCTGTCTTGTTACGTGATCATTCCAGAATCATTGTGCGAGCCTACTCTGTGCCGATTCAGGTCAATGGAACGCGAACCACTGAGGCGACTCTGACCGTTGGTGATGTACTGCGTTTGGGGCACTATCAGTTTGAGCTTCTGTCGGCGAAGCCGGTGGGAATGAATCTGTCGCCGGGATCGAATGATTCTGGTGGTGGAATCGGTTTGGGTGACGCGGCAAAGCAGTCAGGAGATGAGCGCGCGTTTAAAGGAATGCCAGGTTCCCGTCATGAAAACCGTACTGGCCGTTTTTCTGATACTGGATCAGAGGGGGCTGCCACTGAAGATCTGCTGTGGCGGGATCGCTTGCGTCGGGAAGTTGACCAGTGGCGAGAAAGGCAACTTGAATGTGATCGCCGCGAGGGACGCATCGATGAACGGGAATCCGAATTGCGGAACCGGGAAACGGAACTCTGGTCCAGAGCTGAAAATCTTCACCGCCGTGAATCGCGGTTGCAGTCCCAGGAAACAGCCAACTTCCAGTTGTACGATGAGTTTTCACAACGACAACAGGAATTGATCACGCTGCGTGAAGAGAATCGTCTCAAAGAAGAGAGTTTTCATGCCCGCGAGATGGTGCTTCGTGACCAGGAGTTGCAGTACCGCAGTCAGCTGGAAGAGGCGACACGCCGACTTCATGAATCACAGCGACAGGCAGATGCTGCCGCCGAATCTGTTGCCGAAATGCGTGAGCAGTTCGATTCACTCAACAACCAGATCGAACTGCTTTCAAAACAGCATCTGGAAATCGAGTCACGAGAAGTGAGTCAACGGGCAGAGCATGAAGAACTGCGCAAAAACCTTGAGCAAGCGCGTGATCAAGCCGTTGAAAATCACGCTGCCAGTGAGACACGGAGACAGGTTGCAGAGGAACAGGCTGCTGCACTGGAACAGCAGATCGTTCAATTGAAAGCAGCTCAGGGGTCCAGCGAGTCCGAGCAACTTCAACGCTTGTCAGAAAGCGAAGCTGAAGCGGAGGCACTCAGGCAGCAAGTCGAAGAATTGCAGCGATTGGTTTCTGAAGCCAGGCATGAGGCAGAAACACTTCGAGCAGATTATGAAGAAGCTTGCTCATCCGTAAAGCAACTGGAAACTCTCGTTTCGGAAAGTCAGGACCAGGGTGTTGAGAGTCGCGAGAAGTGGATTGCTGAAACGGGTGAGTTGAGAGCTGCTGTTGAAAAACTGTCTTCGGATATGGAGCAAGCCAGTCATGAACTCAATCAGTTGCGTGACGCCAACGAAGACCTGAATCGACGTTTGACAGAAGTTCAGCAGGAACGGGATCAAGTGCGTCTTGAAATGGACGCAAGACCTGATCAGGAAGAGTTCGATTCACTTCGTGAGCAGTTGCAGTCTGCCAACGAACGTATGGCAAATATGCAATTCGAGCATGAGCAGACGTTGGTGAGATTGGAAGCGGCAGAGCAGAAAAACAGATATCAAACAGATCCGGAAGATGAAAACGAGAGTTACCCTGATACAGTTTTGGAGCAGTTGGCGGATGATCAGGCTGATGACGGGCCCGGTGAACCCGGCATCCCTGAAGGGCAACATGATGTCGAGGATCGGTCCATTGTTGATGAGGAAAGTCCTGAAACAGCAGTGACTGATCCACACAGTGAGCTCGAAGAACAGGGCTACAACAGTCCGACGGGACATGATGCGGAATCACTGCATGCGGATCTTGAGAAAGAGATGCGTGTGGGAGGGGAATTGCCAGATGGGGACCAGATCGTTGATGGATCACTTGCCAGTAAATTGATTCAGGATTTTGAATCGGAGGACGTGTTTGCAGCGTCGCGTTCGGAAGCGATTGAAAGTTCATTGGAGGCGTTTTCCAATCTCGCTTATTCAGGCGAAGAAAACGAAAGCTTGAGCTTCACCGGGTTCATGCGGCCCGATTCACAAGACAATCTGGCTGATGATCAGACTTTCAATGAACCAACCGAAGAGGACTCGCGCAGCGAAATTGAGTCCAATGAGCTGAGGGACGAAACGGTCGCGGGAGGACTTGATGATTCCGGTCGACATGCCAGCGACTACGAAGATGATCCAATCGATGCTGCAGATGACGAGTACGCCACTGAGCAAGCTGTTGATGAGACGGTATCCCATGAGTATCAGTCAACGGACAGCGATCCGGATGAACGCGTGGAAGTGGCGAATGAATCAGCGGAGGAGGAAGAGGATACCATTGAAGCCTACATGAATCGATTGCTGAAACACGTCCGAGGCGACGATGATCAGGAAGTTGATGATGTAACCGATCCGCAGGCTGTTGATTCAGGGCAAACAGACGCTCCTGATGATGAGATGCTTGAGCCCCTCGATCCCAATGCTCCCTTGGTGCCAAGGTCACTGGCGCCAGAACGGGACTCTGATCTCGATGCCATGCGTGAGTTGGCAAATACGTCTGCAAGGATTGCTATCAAGCGTAGTGCACGCTTGCAGTCACGCAACACACAACTCAAGGGACTGATCCGCCTGTCGTATGCTTTGGGAGCAATCTCGTGCGGTGCTGTTTGTTATTTGTACTTGACCGGTATGGTTGTGTACGTGGCTGTGATGATGACTGGAATTGTTGCTGTTATCTATGTGCGTGAAGCCATGCAGTTCTTTCAGGAAGCGAGCTATCAGTACAACGCGGCTACCAACGCGTTGCATGATGAAAACAGTTCCGTTGAAGATGACAGCGAATACACCGACGAATGATGGCGCCGTTTCCGCATTGGTCGGCGGATGTTGAGTATCAGATGAGCAGGGCCATCGAGCGATACCTGCCGGTGTGCCGTTGACCTTTCACGAACCTCGCGATCTCGATTGAGTGGTCGGATTCAGCCTCAGCCCGAACGATGGTGTTACTCTGAGGGGCTGTAATGACGCATTTGCCAGATCGATCCGCCTCGACTGGGTCTTGCTGCCGGTTCAGGTGGCTGAAGTGAGCATTTTTCCTCGCTGTTTTCGACACGCGGATGTGCGGACTTGGAATAGTAAATCCCTTTTTGATTTATTTTCTTCGTTTCTGTTCGCTTTGCTTTGCCAGAAACGCCTGCCAGATAGCGGGGGAAACTGGTGAAAATCAAGTTCAGGAAATGACGTGGTTCATGGATCCTCATGCTTGCCCGTGGGGATCACGCACTTCGATGATATTTGTCGAAATCCCGAACCAATGATTTGCAGGGTCGACTTTCTGTGACCGGCGTGGAAAGATGGAATGATCGAGTTTGTCCGTGTAGCGTTACGGAACGGTCTGTCTGTGAATTTGATAAGCGTCCCAAGGGATGCAAATAAGAGGCCTGGTATGACTGGTCAGAGTGACGACGAGCCAATCAAGGAAGATGAACGTGCATTACAGTTGACCGGTGATTCCAGAATGACCCAGTCAGTCGAGTCCATCTGGCATCAGTTTGGAAGTCAACTTCGCCGGCGTGCCCGCACACGTCTGCGCCAGTATGGTCTTGTTGGGCAGGCAGAATCGATGGACATTTGCAACGATGTCATGGCAGAGATGACGAGAGGTTTCAATGCCAGGGGAGTTACGCCAGATGACGCACTCGCTTATCTGTTGCGTGCCATTGACAATCAGGTTCTGGATACCTTTCGGCGGCTTGTCAGGCAATGTCGGGATTTTCGTCGTAACGAAGCCAAGTCCATTGATGAACTTCCGGTTGCAACTCAGGATCAGTCTCCAAGCCAGATTGCTTTGCATAGGGAAGTGATTGAACGTATTCAGGAATTACTCAATCGGGATGACGCACTGGCGGTCAGCATGATGTTGGAGAACCGTGACTGGCAGGAAATCGGTCAGAAGCTTGGGGTCAAGGCAGATACCGTCCGGATGCGTGTCAGAAGAGCTTTGGAACGTGTACGCGAGGAAATCGGTTTGACGGATGGAGAATCCGATGACTGATTCTTCCATTCTTTCTACAACAACCATTGATGGTCTCGTTCGCTGGCTGAACCGGCAGCGAAGTATCGAGGCAGTCGCTCCCCTGGTTGATCTGCTGGAAGGACAGGAAATCAGTCGCCATGTGTTGCTGGATCTCGCTTGCATGGACTTGATGCATCAACATAGAAAAGGTCGGCATGTTCATGTTGAGGACTACATTCGCGATTTCCCGCAATTGAATCACTCCGGTGATCTGCTGGATCTGATCGATGCGGAATTGTGTGTCGCATCCGAGTTGCAAAAACCCATTGATATTGCGGCATACTGTAAACGGTTTCCCGATTTGGCTAGTGAAATCGAGGAGCTGGCGCAACTTGATTTCAATCCAGGCATTTCTGATTTGTCCGGCGGGAGACAGGAGGTGCGTGTCGATCCGGTTCCCCACAGGGGCATGCATCGTGACTTTGCTTTGTCAACGATGAGTGATGCTGGAAGTCATTCGGACAGTTTTTCGGTCACCCCGGATTCACAAGTACCGGATGATATGACTGCAGGTGAACCTGCAGTCTCTGTCTCTGACTTGAGAGAAGATTATCCTCTGGCCATTCCGGACTGGTTTCTGATTGATGAATGTCTGACGCGGGATCGAGATTTCTGTTTGTTGCGTGGTCGGGATAGCCTGCGTGGCGTATCCATCGCAATGAAGATCATCCGCGCGCCTCGAGTGCTGGTGGAGCAGGAGGTGATGGAATTGCTTGACATTTGTGAAGCCGCTTCGCGCGTCCAGAATCCCCACTGGGTAGCCCCGCAGATGGCAGCTTTCCAAATGGGATATCTGGGAGTCATTCGCCCATGGCAGTTTGTGAATTCCTGGGAACCAGCTCCACAAGCATTCAACCCCGGAGAAGCAAGTTCAGAAGAAAAAATCAACAGATCAGGCCAAAGTGATAGCTCCTCTTTTTACCCGCTGGATGACGCATGGGTGCTCAGTCGTTATCAAAATCTGGCGAAGGTTGCATTTGCAGTGGAAGCGGCACATCGGTCGGGAGCGACGCATGGTGCAATTCATGCACGGAATCTGGGAATGGATCATCGTGGGAAAGTCTGCGTCCTTGATGCTGCATCGAGTCACCTCTCCTTGCGGCGTTGGCTGATGGATGATGACTGTGGCGTTCTGAGTTTTGATGTCCGGAAGGAATTGGATATTCAGGATGTCGTTACTCTGGTTCGCGACCTGGCATCGTGGACGCCAGGGCCGGCGACAAAAAGACTCGTGGAGCAGGTGCAGGGATCTGCCGCGGAATACCGGGATTCGTGTTTGGCTTGTATCGGAGAAATATTGATTCAGCATGTCGACCAATATCAGGACAGTTGTCTTTCCCGCACTGAACAGCAGTCCCGATGGCGCACCAGACTTTCGCGATGGTGGTCACAGCGAGATTGAGTGGTGCATCTGGCGATTGAATGATTGCATGATTACCTGGTTGCACGATTACCGGTACGTCAGCCGGGAATGACCGTGGCTGAAAAAGCGATTGGGTTGGATGGATCTGTTACCATGGCATGCCAACTGTCAGCGGGTTTTGTTCATGGAGACCAGTGCATGCGGATCACATGTCCCAATTGCGAGAAATCGCTGTCGTTAGGTCAGGCAAAAAAAGGTCGTTACCGTCCCAAGTGTAAATACTGTGGCGAACCGTTCGATCTGTTCATTGAATCAGACGGGCAAGTGAAGATCCGTCAGAGAGTCGGGGGCACACAGCAGTCGGCTGATTCCAGTATGGCCGATGACCCTGGCCCACCTGCAGAGGCGGGCCGCACCATGGCGGTGATGGAAACTGGAGATCGTGAAGTTGAGATCCCTGATCGTCTGGGAGGCTATCGGATTTTGCGTCTTCTGGGACGCGGTGCGATGGGGGCTGTCTATGAAGCAAAGCAGATGTCACTTGATCGACTGGTTGCGCTGAAGACTATCCGTGGACGTCTGGCAGACAATCCTGCTTCTCTTGCACGATTCACGCGGGAAGCTTACGCAGCAGCTCAGCTGAACCATCACAATGTCGTTCAGATTTATGACTTTGGTGAGGATGCCGGTCTTCATTTTTTCAGTATGGAGTGGGTTCGTGGTGGTCCATTGGACCATTTGATTCGGGAGAAAGGCCGACTCGAGCCAAGGCTTGCTGTCAGCTATGCAGTGCAAGCAGCACGCGGTCTGCAGTTTGCTCATCGCCATGGCATGGTGCACCGTGATATCAAGCCCGCTAATCTTCTTTTGACCAACGATGGTGTCATTAAAGTTGCGGATCTTGGACTCGTGAAAATTCCTGACCATGGTGATGCTGTTGCCGAACAGGATGCAGAGGTCGATCTGGCAAGTGGAACGCAGGTCACGATGCAAGGGACAGCGGTCGGAACGCCGGCGTACATGGCACCTGAACAGAGTGAGAATGCCGCTGGAGTTGATGCTCGCGCTGATATTTATTCACTTGGCTGCACACTGTTTTTCATGCTCGCTGGTCACCCGCCGTTTCAGGATACGGTCATCACAGACCTGAAGCAGCAACATGCCAACGCTGAGCCTCCGCGTCTCACCGAAATCAATCATCGCGTGCCGGAAGAAATCGAGACAATTGTTTCCAAAGCGATGGAAAAACAGGTTGAGCGAAGATATGAATCTTTGGCAGAGATGATTTTGGATCTCGAATCTTATCTTGGTGTGGCCCTGGAAAGTGATTTTTCACCAACAACCCAACAGATAGATGCGTGGGAAGCCGTTGTGACCAAATACCTTCATGCAACGCGTTCGAAAAAATGGTGGCGATGGGCCCCGATGTTGTGCATTGCGTCTGCCATCGCGTTGACTTGCCTTGTGGTGTTGTTGGGAGGAGGTGCACGCTGGATCCTGATGGGGCTTGGTATGATCATTGGCATCATTGGTGCTGATTTGTCCTTGAATGCCAGTCTGGTTGGCAGGCCGGTCGCAACTCATGTTCGAAAGTGGCTGGGGACATGGTCGCGGTGGGATTGGTTTCTCAACGGGTTCGGCGTGCTCACGGCATCTTTGCTCATCATGGCAGGAGGACTGTGGCCTGGTATCTTGATTGGAGTTCTGCTCGGAACAGCAACAGGATATTGCATCCATCGCTTTCTTTTTCTGCCGACCGTAAAGGCAGAGCAAAGCCCCCTCAAGGATGCCGAACAAATGATCCGGGAACTGAGGGTAGGAGGCTCCGATGAAGATGACCTGCGTTTGTTCGTGGCGCGATACAGCGGCATGGGTTGGCAGACTCTTTATGAGTCCCTGTTCGGATATGAGTCACTTGTGCAAATTCGGGACAAACTGCGGCGAGATTCATCATTCAACAATCCCGTTGATTTGATCTCGGTACGTGATCATTTGTGTGGTTGGCTTCGTCGAAAAACAGAGGAGCACCAGCAGATAGAGGACCATCGACGCCTCGCAGGGATTGAAGAGCGTGGATTGAAGCAGGAGGGGCTGTCGTCAGGCGAAGCACGTGACCGCGCATGGCAGATTGCTGCGGCTGTGATGGAAAATACAAGATTCGAACCGCATGCCAATGCCGGTGGTAAATCGGGTGATGCGATGGCTGTCATGCACAAAAGAGAACGCATGAAACAGATGATTGCTGATGCTCGAAGCGGCAAATACCGTCGACAACGTGAACCCTTGGCTGTTGTCCGATTTGTTCTCGGAGGTCAGACACGTTTGTTGGCCGGATGTCTGCTGATGACAGTTTTTGCATCATGGGCCTATCGCCATGGCGTGTTTGATCAATTCAAACAACTCAATGCCATGGATACCGTGCGTCAGGGAGAGCTTGACTTGGAACAGTTCACCACCATGCTCCAGGGTGTAGCCAGTACCGGCTTGCAAGCTGAATCCAATAGCAGCCTGTTCGCTGGAACGGTGAATGGCTGGTCTGTTGGAGTGGCCGGTCTGTTGTTGATGCTCGCAAGTTTTGTTTCTGGTTGGAGGATGACACCGTTCGCTGCAGCAGCGTCGGTGATCATCCTGTTTGGCCCGAACTGGGGAATTCCCGGTATCGGTTCGCTTGCTGAATCATGGATGACTGCTGCTGCGATTGGTGTTCTGATTTATGTGCCCGGTGTGATCTGGGGAGAACGAAAAGAGGTGTGAATGTTTCGCCACAGGCATTTGCTTCAATGCACCACTGTTTCCGGTTGGAATGTGTCTTGATGACGTAACCAGTTTCCGCGTCCAGATCTCATCTTCCGGGTTTCAGATTTCAGCATCCAGATTGCAGCATTCAGGTTTCAGAGTCCGGATCTTGGAATCGACATCGCATGGATGTATGGATGTATGGATGTATGGATGT
>JAAXJB010000059.1:140790-161374 GCA_012270065.1 Rubripirellula sp.
CCGGATCTTGGAATCGACATCGCATGGATGTATGGATGTATGGATGTATGGATGTGACGTGAAAGTTGAATTTTGGACTAGTTGTTCGCATCTGCAGGCGGGGCCGGATTTGGCGGAGCCGAGAGCAGGTATCCAGACCAGAAAAGTGGCTGTGATCCCGTCAGGTTTTCGCGTTCGTGTTCTGCTTGCGTCAGCAGAGGTTCGCCTGCGGGATCGAGTTCTGTACCTTTCAGGACCAGCAGTGCCCTTCGCCAGGCTTCGTCCATTCCGATGAACGGCAATTCCTGCAGAAACTCCTTCAATACAATCGCGGTGGAGTTTCCACCGACAGCCCAGCGGCTGAGCAGGACATTGCGGACGCCTGACACATTGAGCGCTGTGATTGTGTGAAAGATTTCAGAGCCATCGCCCATTCGTCCCACCCCGACAGGTGTCCGGAAGCCGGCAAGGGTTACGCTGGCAGGTACTTTCGCGGGGAATCGCAGCCAAGCCCCGAGATTTCCAAGAGGCGATCTTTGCTCATAGGGGGCCATTGGTGTTAACAGGAAATTACTCGTGTTTGGGGTTTGCGTTGCAGCGATTGCCAAGTGGCCAATTTCATTGCCAAGAAACGCGGTGGGAGTGTTGTTGGCATCGGGCAGACGCAATGGATCATTCAAAACATCAACAATGGAATCTGCGATCTGTTGATTGAGATCGATATCACGGGGCGCGAAAAATTTTCCAGTTGCGATACCGACGGTGTTGTCCGTTGGACTTGAGTCAACAGGTTGCAGAGCGAGGGCGGGTGTGGGTACGTAACGAATCTTGATCTGCTCACCCAGCATTGGCGAATCAGCTTCCAGCACTGGCAGTATTTCGAACGGAAGGTACCAGAGTGGGCCATCAGGCACGATGATCAATTCATCAAATTTTTCGGGAGTGATGGAGGTGTCTTCGGGAATCAGATGCCTTCTCAGGACAACGGCATCCTTCTTCCATGCCTCGTCAACGGGAATACGTTCACCGCGAGTTTTTCCAACACCGATTCCCCTTAGGACTTTGGCCAATTCGGAAGGGATGCGGCTGCTTCCGTTGACTGTCCACATCACAATTGAGTTTTTGGAAGAGAGTGTTGCAAAGACTCGATTTCCAACCGACGTAAAAGTCAGCAGACCGGTTTTGGGCGGCAGCTTTGCGGCCGGTGCCTTCTCTGCAAGGGTGGGCAAGGTGATTTGGGGCAGGTGGATTCGCGACAGAGCAGCGGTGCAGGCTTTTGCCTCCGCCGTCGCGATGTCTTTGATGGTTGGTTTGCCCGCAATGGCAACGGCTTGACGAACCTCATTGAGAGGGTTTCCGGGTTGGTTCCTCATTTCCAAAACCGCAGGCGGCAGAGATTTTTCGTCAATCCGGGAAATGGCTCGAACCTGAGCCACTCGGCCACCCAGAGGCAGTTGGCGATGGAAACGCGAGGCCAGCATTTTGTCGATGGCTTGCAGCAGTCTTTCACCGTAGCCGGAAGCAGCTGCCAGATTGACCTGGGTGACATGGGCGGCGGAGCGGTCGATCATCACAGCGGCCAGACCATCCACGGGATCACGCCGCCAAACTTCAACGGGAGGGTCCACGCAATAGGCTTCCAGCAATTTCGTGATCGTATTGTCAGCCCTCGATTTACCAGCTGCCTGTTGGATCAGGTTGAACTGGTAGACTCTTGGCATGGAAACCAAAGGACGTCTGCCGTTGCGGCTGTTCAATGCAAACGCAACCATCGGCAGCATGGCTTTGTCCAAGGCAGTTGATTGCGAGTTGCTGATCGTTGAACCTGACGCCGCTGCGATTCGGCTACGGACATATGCTGCATAGGCGACACAGCGGGGAAGTGTGACATCGCGTCGGTTGGACAAGGCATCAGCGTTGGTCAGCATCTGGGTTGCCATTTCAAGATTGCCTGCCGTCACGGCAGCATCAGCTCCCGCGATCAGACAATGCAAGGTTGCCATTCGCGATTCACGCATCACCGCATTGGCGATCAGGCCGGCTGACTCGGCTATCGCGGTTGCCTGCTGTGGATTGGCAGCACCCGCAGCCAGCTGAAATGCTTCTCCAATGAACTCCAGTTGGCGGAGAGCTGCCGCTGTATGAACCGTTGACATCGCAACAGGAATGGCAGCCTCCGGTTTCTTGCTCCCAACCAGTGCGTTGGTTGCGGCAAGCATGGTGATCGCAGACAGCGGATGAGCCATGCCACTGTAAAATCCAACGTTGGGTGCATCGTTGATGATTCGTTGATCGTCCAGTTTTCCGAAGTAACCGACACTTCGTGCAGCACCGATCATGGTCCTCCCGATGGGCAGCGGCATTTCAGCGGGGTACTTGATTGAGTCCAATAGCAGGCTGGCACCAGGATCGCTTTCGGTCAATGGACCTAGCAGAACACGGCGACGATAGGATGCGATTGCGATTCCGCGCATGATCTCGCCCACATCCAGATTGCGGATATTAAGGTTTTCAATCGGACCACCCTGACGAATGGCGTCCGGTGTGATGCGCTGGCCTGAGGCAACCTGGAGCATGTCACGGAACGAAGCAACGCGTATGGCAGCAGCATCCGGCCACAGGAATGCCGGTTTGGAGACAGCTGCACCCTGCTGAATTGCATTGTTCCAGATCACTCCACGAAGGAATCTGTGGCGATTCAGAATCTGGATGATTTCGTCGGCGTTCTGACGGCAGCTGACAACATCGCCAAGGTGCCAGTAACATTCACCCAACATTGCCAAGCCCGGGATCGCTTCCACATATCTGCCTTGGACATTACGGCGACTGTTTCGGATCGAGGCTTCAAACAGGTCAAAAGCAGATTTCAAATCGCCGGCACGATACGCTTCGAGACCCACATAGTATTCCCGCGTTGGATACCGGCCCGCAGGCTCCACGCCACCAAACGGAAGTAAACTGCCGTTGTTTCCCAGGTTGGGACGATTGCCGGGTTGACCGTTTGGATTGTTGTTCCCGTTGGGATTTCCATTGCCAATTTGAGCAATGCCTGGACTGGAGCCAAGAACAAGGAAACTGATGATCAGGTATGACGCAAAGTGAAACAACTTGAACCGGCATCGGGCATTGTGCTGGGGTTCGAAACATTTGCAGAAAGTTGATCGAAGCATGTTCGGAACCGGGTGGCTGCAGGTGATAATGATTACTTGGTTACACAACACGTCTTGGAAAAACACGACAAGACAAAATGTCTTGCCTGCAATCCAGACAGACGCAACTGCTGGTGACAACTCTCATCCCGTCGTTCAATGGAACTCGATACCATTCTGTTCACCAGACAGCATCGCGTCCAACTGAACCGTGGGCTCGTTCCGGAAGCATACTTGCTCTCGCCAAAAAGGATTTTCGATCGTTGCCACGAAATTACGTTTTACGTAAACGCATTGTCGATTAACCTGTTACAGATTTGTTTACCCACCGCTGATGATCGTTGGGTGAGTGGCTCGAGCCAGTGCAACAGTTCTGAGTCGTCTTTCATATAGTTTAAAGCGCACAGCTGTCGTACGAGACGAAAATATAAGCGACAGACGTCGAAAGTTGAGAAACTGCGACTTATGAAGGGCATTTGCCGTTGATTAACGGGATCAGATGTGATTGAGGTTCCAAAGAAAAGTGGACGATGAACAGAATCCATATGAGGCTCCGAATACTCACCTTGAATTGGCGGAGGAATACCGTAACGAACCGTTGATGCTCAAACGCAAGCCATGGTCTTTCGGGGCAACTGCCCTGAAGTGGTTCGTGATCTGTTCAGTAAGCGCCGTACCCAGTTTTGTGGTTGGGATGGAGGTAAGTGAGGGGCAGATCGCAGCAATGTTGATGGGAATACTGCTATTTGCGGTGGGCTACACTTTTCTCGACTATCAAACACGATTTACAAAGATGCGGCAAAGCCGTTTCATGTTGATCCTATTGCGTGTGGTCTATGGAACTCGACTCTTCATCAGTGTGGTTTTTCCAATCGGCATGGTGGTCGATATTTTTCCGGGGGCTTTGGCCACCGCAATCACTCAAAGTCTGTTTGGCCAGGATGCACCTGAGTACTTTCTCGGAGCGATGTTCACGACGCTGTTGCAGGGTGTTTTCTTGAATGCGGTCATGGCAGTCTATGGCTCGTTGGTTGCCTGTGTGTTGTTGTTGCTGATTCCGGCTATCAGTTCCCTGAAAGTCTGGTTGTATGGTCCGAAGTTGGACTCGTAATCGTGATTGGTAGCGATGAGCGGACAAGCGAGGTTTCTTCTGGCTTCGCAGGCTACTCACCTTGCCCAGGCTCGCTGGTTGACTCAGTGTCCCAGTTTTCCTCTGCAAGTCACGATTCGTGACGAATCTGGGAATTCCTTGCAACGAGTTGTTTTTCAGACATTCAAGTTGGTTTGATTCCGTCTTCGTAAGAGCCATGATGGTCCGGGTGGATTCCCGGGAAGAAAGCATATTGCTGGCAATGTTCGGTTCCAAATCTGGCGTGAGTTGGGCAACAGGGATAGGTTGGTTTCCATCGCTGATTTGCTGTTGTGTCCCTAACATGTTTCAGAGAAATGGTTTAGGGTTGATTCTGAGTGTTCGGTTCGCGATGACGAAGGTCGTGCGAGAAAGTGCTTGGCAATCGCAGTTGACCCATTCTTCCTAAACGCGTAACTTTAGCTACTGGAACAAGTTAGGGCTGTTGCGCGTGTGGTTGCTTTTGGCATCGATGAAGGGGACGAAGACCTACGGACCTCGATCACAACTTCATGACCACTGGATTTCTGCCGCTTTGCGTCCAAATCGCTGATTTGGGTCCGATTTGCTTTCAGGATGAGATGATCAAAGCTTGCGTTTTGGCTGGATCACCAAGCAGGCTTTGAGTGTTCTCAGACCATTGAGATCATTCCGCAGAATTCGATAGCAACCGGTCGTCACGACCATTGATGAAATCACAACGATATGTCAGTTCTTGAAAAAATTTGGTACCTGCTCGGTGTTTGTTTTGGCGGGTTCTTCTCTTGGATCGAACGGCTGGTAACAGCCGTGTTCGGATCGGCTAACGACCGCCAGGTTGAAAAATTCAAGTCGCGTGCTGAAGCGATTGGTGAACTTGAACCGAAGTACGCTGCCATGTCCGATGAGGAGTTGCGTGGTCAGACGGATGTGTTGCGCAAGCGGCTGCGAGAAGGCGAGACGTTGGATGATATTCTGATCGATGCGTTTGCTGTCTGCCGTGAGGGAGGCAAGCGTTTTCTCAGCATGCGTCACTACGATGTGCAGTTGATTGGCGGCATGGTGTTGCACTCGGGTGGCATCGCCGAAATGGTCACGGGAGAGGGAAAGACTCTGGTAGCGACGTTGCCTGCGTACCTCAATGCCCTGGAAGGCAAGGGTGTGCATGTGGTGACGGTGAATGATTATCTTGCCCGTCGTGACATGGAGTGGATGGCGCCGCTCTACATGAATCTGGGTTTGACAGTCAACGCGATTCAGTCGGGCATGTCCACGGCAGAAAAGCAGGCCGCGTACATGTGCGACATCACCTATGGAACCAACAACGAGTTCGGGTTTGACTATCTGCGCGACAACATGCGGCCAGCTTCGAAAGGTGATGACCGTTTTTCCGGAGACGCGCAGCAGTGCCAGGGGGGATTGAATTTTGCAATCATCGATGAGGTAGACAACATCCTCATTGATGAAGCAAGAACGCCTCTGATCATCAGTGGGCCAGCGGACCTTGATATGGGGCGGTATCAGGAAGCCAATCGAGTTGCGGGCCAACTCGTCAAAGAAAAGCACTTCACGGTTGATGAAAAGCAGCACAATGTTGCACTGACTGATGAAGGTGTGCGAGAAGCTGAAAAGCTGGCAGGTGTCGAGAGCTTTTACACTGCGGGAAACATGGAGTGGCCGCACCTGATTGATAATTCACTCAAAGCTCATTTTCTTTACAAGCGAGATGTGAATTATGTCATCAAGGATCGACAGGTTGTGATCGTTGATGAGTTTACCGGTCGTCTGATGGAGGGTCGGCAGTGGAGTGATGGGTTGCATCAGGCAGTGGAGGCCAAAGAAGGGGTTCCCATCAAGCAGGAGACGCAAACATTCGCAACCGCGTCCTTGCAGAACATTTTCAAGATGTATTCCAAGCTGTCAGGCATGACTGGAACAGCGATGACGGAAGCGACCGAGTTCTTCAAGATCTACGGTCTGGATGTTGTTGCCATACCCACGAACAAGGAACTTGAGCGCATCGAGTTTCCGGACAAGATCTACATGACCGAGGAGTACAAGTTCAAGGCTCTCGCCAAGGACGTGGAAAGGGCTCACAAGTGGGATGTTCTGGTTCATAACCGGACCGATGTGCCCGACCACCTGGGTGAACACGGCAAACCTCCGGAAAGCTGGGGAATCATCAAGGAAGAAACAGATGACTACATCGATATCGTCCTGAAAGACGAGAAAAAGAAAACACGTTTCGAAAAGAAGGATGTGTTGTCGGTTGAGCCCAAGGGAAGACCTGTGCTGATCGGTACCGTCAGTATTGAAAAAAGCGAACGACTGTCGTCACTTCTTGAACGACGTGGTATCAAACACGATGTTCTGAATGCGAAACAGCACGGACGGGAAGCCGATATCGTTGCTCAGGCGGGACGCCTGAATGCAGTCACAATTGCAACCAATATGGCAGGTCGTGGTACGGATATCATTCTGGGTGGGAATCCCGAGACCATGGCATGGGCTCAATTGCAGCACGAGTACCCCACGAGACTTGAAGTTCCGGATGAAATCTGGAACTCGCTGGTCTCCGAAATCGACGAACGAGAAAAAATGAGTGAGGAGGGCGAGGTGGTTCGCTCCATTGGTGGTTTGTACGTGCTTGGTACAGAGCGTCATGAATCGCGCCGAATTGACCTGCAGTTGCGTGGGCGTTGTGGACGTCAGGGCGATCCGGGATCGAGTCGATTCATCCTCTCTCTTGAAGATGATCTGATGCGAATATTCGCAGGTGATTTTGTCAAAACCATGATGGGCAAGCTTGGACTGGGCGAGTCCGAGCCAATTGAGTCCAAGTTGGTCTCACGCAGATTGGAGGCGGCTCAGAAGAAGGTCGAAGAGCGAAACTACGAAATACGTAAAAGCCTGCTCGATTATGACGAGGTCATGGATGAGCAGAGAAAGCGTGTCTATCGCTACCGGCAGAATCTCCTTGATGGGCACAGTTCCCGAAACATGGTGCTGGACCTGGTTGATGGGCAAATCAACAAGTTTGTGGAGACTTTTCTGGATCCCCATTATGGCGTCGAGTCATTTGCGGCTTACGCGGGAAGCCAACTTGACTGTCAGCTGGAACCACGTGATTTCCTGAACATGGATTTCAAGATGGCCAGCAGCTACGCGCACGATCAAGCCGAACGACAAGTTGAAGTCACTGTTGCCGAGATGGTCGAAGAGAACCTTCCTGAAGAGATGGAAGACGAGTGGAACTGGAAAGCATTGGTGAAATGGGCGAATACAAAACAGGGCGGCAATTATCAGGAACATCAATTGAAGCGGTTGGACCGGGACCAACTGATTGATGAACTCATTCAACGTGCCCACAAGCGAATTGCGGCAATCGATATCAGCGAAGGGGCACCGATGCTCGACGCTGATTTTGGACTCCGCACCCTCGGTGCATGGATGAGACACAAATTCGGGATTGAAACCACGCTTGACGAATTCCGTGATGTGGAAGACCGTCGAGAGGTTGCACAGGAACTTTATCGGCGCGCAGAGGAAGCTTACAACTCAAAAGAGGCCGAGTATCCTGTCCTGACCGGCTTGTCCAGATTCACGGAAAAACAGGGATCACAGGTCTCGTTGGACCGTGATGGATTGGTGGAATGGGTCGCACGCCGATTCAATGTGAGTCTCAATGCTGAGGAAGTACGCTTGAATCGGGATGAACTCAAATCCCAGTTGATCAAATACAGTCGTGAGACGGGGGTTGATGCCGAGCAGCAGTCCCAGAATGCTGAAAACAAAGTGAGCGAACTGTTCGGTTCTGCAGGAGAAGAAACAACTGCCGCAGTCGCAAGCGGAGGAAATGGAAGTCTGGATGCGCTCACCGACTGGTTAGCTGGCGAACTTGATTATCACGTTGCTCGTGAAGATTTATCACGAATGAACCGGCAGGAATTGGCTTTGACGGTAGGTGGAGCTGTTGATGACCGGTTTCACCCGGAAATGCGACGAATGGAGCGTCAGGTATTGCTCCAGATTGTCGACGATGCCTGGAAGAATCACCTGCTTACCATGGATCATTTGCGCAGTAGCGTTGGACTGAAAGGTTACGCGCAGATGGATCCCAAGGTTGAGTACAAAAGAGAAGGCATGCGGCTTTTTGAGTCCATGTGGGAATCGATCGGTGAACGGGTGACAGACCTGATTTTCCGGATGGAGTCTTCCCTGAATGAGGATTTCATCCGTAGCACGTGGGTAGAGGGACAGGCAAGGCACGATGATGCCTCCGCGGCCGCTGCAGTGGGAGACAATGCCAATGCTGCAAATGAGGCCGCGCAGGCAAGCGCCTCCCAGTCCGATGCCAAGGCAGAGCCCATTCGAAACAAAGGGCCGCGCGTGGGACGCAACGACCCCTGCCCTTGCGGCAGCGGGAAGAAATACAAAGCCTGTTGCGGACGTAAATAGCGCAGACCGTGATATCCCGGTTAGGGCAAACGACGGAAAGGAATCCTATGTTCGCGAATCTGCTCTATGCAATGGCGTTGACGCTGCTCTCGCCAGTCATCCTGTATCGCATGATGCGTTATGGGAGATACCGGAGAGGTGTTCGACAGAAACTGTGGGGCCTGTCGAAAGCCGAAGGCAGAAGCATGACCGGTGGTCAAAGCTGCATCTGGGTTCATGCCGTCAGCGTGGGAGAAGTCAATCTGCTTCCTCGCCTGATCAAGTCTCTTGAACAAAAAACCACTCTGCCAATCGTGGTCAGCACGTCAACTGATACCGGCTATGATCTTGCGGTACGACATTTTGGCGAACATCGTGTGTTTTTCTGTCCGCTTGATTTCACATGGGCAGTGCGTCGCACATTGAATAGGCTCAATCCTGTGCAGCTTGTACTGGCGGAATTGGAATTGTGGCCGAATCTCATTCACGCGGCGGCCAGCATCGGGTGTCCAACCATCATCGTCAATGGACGTTTGAGCGAACGGAGTTGTCGCGGGTACCAGAAATTCCGAAATCTTACTGAGCCGATCTTTCGTGAATTGCACTGGGTGGGATGTCAGGACGAAACCTCAAGACAGAATTTTGCCGCCTGTGGGACACATCCGGAATGTTTGCAGGTGACAGGGTCGTTGAAGTTTGATGATGCACCCGACGATCGAGACACTCCACAGGTGAATGAGAGAAAAGAATGGGCCGCAGTGGATCCAGCCCATCAAGTATGGGTGGTCGGCAGCACGCAGCGGGGCGAGGAACAAATGGCTGTCGCCGCTTTCTTGAAATTGCGAGTGCACCATCCACAGCTCAGGCTCGTACTCGTCCCGCGACACAGGGAAAGATTTGACAGGGTGGCTGAAACGGTTGTCGATGCAGGTTTGGAACTGCGTCGACGATCCGCACCACACCGGGATAATTCCCATGCATGGGAATCTAATGAAGTAATTCTGATCGACACCATTGGAGAGTTAAGGCATTGGTGGGGAGTTGCTGACATCGCCACTGTTGGGGGAAGTTTTGGTGACCGGGGAGGGCAGAACATGCTGGAGCCGGCGGGTTACGGTTGTGCTGTTTCATTTGGCCCCAATACACGAAACTTCAAAGAGATTGCCGAACGCCTGATTGAAGCAGGTGGAGCGCAAAGACTGAGAAACAGTGAGGAACTGACGAGTTTTGTAGAGCGTTGTCTGGTTGAGCCATCATTTGCACAATCACTCGGGAATGCAGCCCGACAACTGGTTCGCGAGCATCGTGGTGCAGCGAATCACACAGTCGAGATGTTGATGTTCCACTTGCAGCAGCAACTATCACCGTCCGATGCCAACATCGGTGCTGAGCAGTCATGGGATGATGACGTCACCAGGCAGGTCGCCTGATTCGACGTGTTGATATGGGGGCGTTGTTGCCACCATCGATCAGACGTATGACCGATCTGGGCAACGGCTGGAAACATGTGCCCCCGGGAAACGAACATCTGTCCTGATTGGTTACAACCCAAATCGTCCACACTGATTTCGCAGGTCGAGTTTGTGAAGCAACCCGATCGGTTTTGATCGTCAGCAGGGTGCGTGACCTGCGGTTTTCTGCAGCGCAAAAAAAAACGGGGCAGATTCCAGATGGATTCTACCCCTGTCGGTATGACGGAGCGTTTCGTCAACTACCGAGTTCGGAAAAATGGAGCTCGCCTCGTTCAGTCGATTTCTGGACGCTCACGTTCTCCGCCGCCTCGGCCACCTCGTTCTC
The DNA here is from genome assembly GCA_012270065.1 of Rubripirellula sp. GTDB lineage: Bacteria > Planctomycetota > Planctomycetia > Pirellulales > Pirellulaceae > Rubripirellula. Next base: position 151,261 of record JAAXJB010000059.1, read on the forward strand.
CGCCTCCGCGGCCTCCACGACCGCCTTGTTCTCCACCGCCACGACCGCCAAAGCCACCGCGACCACTCTGGCCGCCGCGTCCGCGTCCGAAGCTTCCCTCGGGCATTTCGAATTTCTCACCCTTCATTTCTTCGAACTTCTTCTTTTGTTCGCTGGTCAGAACGGCAAGCACGTCACCTTCCATGTCATCTCGCATCTTTTCCATCTTCTCGCGGATGCCATCACGGCTTCCACTTGAGAAGAGCTCTCGCATTCCCTCTCTCATTTTCTCCATCAGTCCAGCGCGAACTTCTTCAAGTTCTTTCTTCTGGGCATCGGTGATTTTCAGCTCTTTGGCGACTTCCTCATTTTGAAGGGCGGCGATGCCTTGAAGCTGAATGTTGATTTCCTGTAATCGCTCCAATTGCTCTGGAAAAAGCACTTCCTCGAGTTGCTCTTTCATTTTCGTTGTGCGTTCCTGAGCCTGTTTTCGCATCTTCTCGAAGAACTCAGTCCGTTCTTCTTCGCTCATGTTTCGGAAGTCGACATCAGGTCTCTCTGGGCGGCCCTGTTCCTGCAATTTGGTCAGGGCTTCTTCCTGATCAGGAGACATTTCCAATTCCGTGCGAACTGCCTCAATTCGCAACAGGGCCATCGTCATGTCACCGCCACCACGGCCACCAAACATGCTTCCACCGCCGCCGCGGCCACCAAAGCCGCCGCCACCTGGTCCACCACGGCCGCCTTGACCGCCTCGACCTTGAGCCATCACGGGTGTGACCACAAATGCCAATAATGCGACTGATAAAAGGCCAGTCACCTTGCGAGAGATTTTCATTGATTCATTATCCAGAGTGAGCTGACAAGTCGTAATTGCCCAATGCATTGCGAATTTGGTGCGATACCACACCGATACCTTACAAACCTGTGGATGGCCGTGGGGTTTCGCTGGATGAAAAAAAACATCGTATTTTCCTCCAGATGCGACATTCGGGCGCTTTTGCGGCACTTTTTAACGAATGCGTTCTCCCTAACAACCCGGCAGCCGGACACCATTGGGGCATAATTGACGCATTCTGGCTTTTGACTGGCGGCGACCCGTTCGCACCCGGCCAAATCCGGCTCCTCGCCAGCGGCAGAATGATCGAGCTGTTCGGCGGCATTTCGGACCAAAAATCGATTCAGTTGTTCACAGATCGTGCGACAAGTTTTCTGCACGAATGCCGAAAACGAATTGATGCCAGCAGCACTTTTCAGTGCTGGCAGATCCAGTGCTGGCAGATCCAGTGCTGGCAGATCCAGTGCTGGCAGATCCAGTGCTGCCAGATCCAACGTGCGGCCGCGAAAACGAATCGCAGCAGCAGGGCCGATTGCCGCGCACAGGCAGTACACTCCAGGAAATCGAGATCCTTCCCTGCACCTGTCAGTGAATCATTGCTGCGTTTTTTCTGCTGACAGCTTCACGGTGGTCGCTCTTCGAAGCAGTCCCGAGATCAGCTGTCGATGCAAGTTTCCAGAAATCTGGCCAGACGGTGGAAATCGCTATCCTGTTCGATGAAACGGACCTTCGTAACGAGCGTCTCGGGGTCAACCAGATCATCAAATGGCACGTAGCGTAGATCCAACTGGCCTTCGACGGAGACCATGACACCGTTGAGCTTCTCTTCAACCAAAGCGCGGTAGGCACCCACACCGAGTTGCGAACCGAGCATCACGTCATATGCATGGGGGGGAGCACAACGAGATTCGTATCCCAGCTGTAGACCATTGATTTTCCGAGTGCGACCGGTTCGCTCGTTGTATCGTTCGCTGAGCAGCTTGGCCAGCAGCGCTGAAAGATTGATGGACGAGATATTGATATGTCCGTGATCGTCACGACTGACACCTTCCAGGTACTTGGTGGGCAGGTATTCCGCCATGCCTTCGGCAACTACGATCGTGCCGTATTCGCGTCCCTCTCGTTCGCGGGCCAGCATCATGTCAACCATCCGGTCCACGACACGATCGAGGGCCATGACCTTCCGTGTTTCTCCGGTTTCCTGATTGACCACTTCTTCGTCGGCCAGCGATCCAGTGACGTCTTCGACGCTGAGAACCATGCTGGCTTCCCCGGCTATGGCAGCGCCATACGCCAGCCAACCAGCACTTCTGCCCATGGCTTCACATAGGAAGTAGGCTCGCCCGGCAGCCGCGTCGTAATTCAGGTTCCGGATTTCTTCGGCAAGTGTTTCAACTGCAGTGAAGAAGCCGAAGGTAAAGTCGATCCCGGAGTAGTCATTGTCGATGGTCTTGGGCAGATGGATGACGGGAAAACGTCGCGCATCCTCGGGAAGATTATCCTGGAACATCTTCATTTTGTTGGCAGTCTTCAGCGTGTCATCGCCGCCAATCGAGATCAATGCATCAACTTCAAGAGAACACAGACCTTCGTAAACTCGGCGCAGAGGAGCAACGAGTTCTGCGTCTTTGAGGTGTTCAGGAGCACTCACGTGTTTACCGGGATTGGTGCGAGCTGTACCAATCATGATTCCCCGACTGCTGCGGGCGTGCGTCAGAGTGTCGTGAGTGAACCGGATGTAGTCTTCACCTTCCTGCAGCGGACCTGCAGCGGTGTATTCTGCCAAGCGACTGTAACCATGCTTGATACCAAATACCTGTGCACCCTCTTCCAGAAATGAAAAGGCTGCGGTCGAGATCACCGCGTTGGCCGCGGGTGCAGGGCCCCCTGCAAACAAAATGGCAACGCGTTTGATATCCAACGTGTGGTGGTCAGGCATTTTGGGTCGTCTGAGTATGGGGAATGAAAGATGAGCCAGAACCCGAGAACCCATGAGCATGGATTCCGGCCGCTGCTGAGCATGGGTCTGTCATTCTCCAAGCACTGCTTCGCGGCGAATCACTGAAGGCCAAACAACGGGCTTCGGGATCCAGAATTGGGATTGATGATTTTAGAGATGCAGAGAACGCCGCCAAGACCTTAGGCGGTTTGCCGATGGGTTCACTGCGTTAAGGTAGCGATTATTACCTTTAGGAGGCCGTTCGGGGCGGTGTTTTGGAATTGGCAGGAACAATGGCGGTTGGTTTTCAGCCTTGCTGGCTCTTGCTTTCCGCTCACCGATCTGGACCTGGGCCGAAGCCAGGTCGTGAAATCGTTGGCCATGACCGATTCATTCGCAAACGTCATCGTGTTGCCGTGAATGCCTCGATGTGACTACCAGTCCACAATAAACGACCATGAATTGGTCACGCCCCCACGAGTTACCAGGATGCGATCGGCGTGATGAGACTGCTGGGTATTCACGTCCGCCCTATCAACATAGGTGCCTCGTTGAAGCACGAGACTCGGTTTGAGACTGCTGGGTTGAGTGTCTGCAGCTTCGACAATGCACTGGTCGTCGCTGAAAGTTGCTCCTAATTCACCAGCATCATCGATCACCCCATTGGCATTATCATCGAGGTCAATTGTTCCCGGTTGCTGATCAGGTCCCGGTAGCAGACGGACACGGGCGGCAGGGTCAAACTTTTGCCACGTCAATTCGTATTCGCTGGAAAAATCTGGGTGGAGTTGCACCAGCTCTGCCTGAATTTGACGCCAGGTGTTGGCATTGAGATGGCTGTCGGACTGCTTGACCTGTTGGATACAGCGACGCATTTCCTGCATTTGCAAATCGATCATTCTCGATTCGACAGCAAGCTTGTTGGCTTGCCACAATCCTGCGGTGCGAATCGAGAGTCCCAGTAACATGACACAGGCGATGCAGGTCAGAAGAGATCTGGAAGAACGCATGAACCTGTTCCAGTGAAAGACATTGCAGTGGCCACGATCACCATGCTTGTGGTGATCAGTCGCCCCGGTATTCAACGGATGCTTGACGCACAAATCTCAAGGACGGATTTTCGATCCGAACGGTCACTCGCACTGCCTTTGCTTCATTCAAAAACGGAGCGAGCGTTTCACGTTCATTGAAATCATCAACTCCGAATTGTGCATCGTCATCGAGACCATTGGCACCGCGATCAACCGTCACCGTGTTGTTGTCCTGAATGAGTGTTGTCCAAAGCGAACCCCTGTTGCTGGGATTCACGACTCCCTGATAGAAGCCATCTTTCTCGTAGGCTGAAGTGTAGGTGTCGAATGCCGGTTGAAATAGGACAACGTTCCGTCCATTCTGACCTGTCGTTACCATTCGTCCGGAGCGTAGCAGTGCGTTTTGGTAGGCAGTGCGCGGGTCGGCTGTTACCGCCCGAATGCCGGAAAAATCAGATACGACAACACCAGCCATGCGATTTTGCGAATCGGTGAACACGAAATCGCTTCCGCTGCGACGGTCGAGGCGGCGAGGTTGCCAGCCACGCATCGCGCCGCCCGCCAGAACAGGATAAGCGAGATCGACAAAAGTTCCCTTTTCACGTTTCGACACCACGTTGTTGTTCAGCCACGCTTGCACCGCATTTCGGTACCCGGCGTCCCCTGGTCCGACTGTTTCCTGAATCACCGCACTGGTGGCATCAGCCGGGTTGTCGCTGAAGAGAGCGGCGCCGGGGTCGAAGATCTGGACATCAAAACCCAACACGTTGTTGGTTACCAGATCCTCGCCAATTCGCTGCAGACCCCAGTCGTCGTTGGGATCATTGATATGGGTCAAGTCATTGCCAAGGACGAATTCGGGCCGAATGAAACCGCTCAGCCAATGGGGTGTGACAATCGTGGCAGGCGTGGGCGTTGCATTGGGAGCAAGCCGAGTCGAGTCGGGGGTTACCGCCGAGAGGATCGTCGCAGGACTTCCCAATGCAAGTACCGGCATGGAGGTGGGATACGCGTTGGAACTGCCAATCAGAAGGTTCCCCGGTACGCGCACGTGCGCGAATCGGTTGTGAGGTTGGCTGAGGTCGGCCAGTGAATTGGCGGCGACAAGCCCATTCTGGATTGGGAGACCGTTTTCAGCGATGATGCGGCGGACCGAAAGATCACATTGCTGGTGAACGCCTGCCATCCCGTACAACCATCCATCAGCGGCGTTGGCAGTACCCGTGACAGTTGGTGTCAGGGCGTTCGCATTTGGCCAGTCATCGGCTCGCATGAAGTAATGCGTGCTGCCGTTGGCGAGGGTTTTGTTGTTTTGTGGAAGTACCCCGCCAAAATTCTGGTAAGCACCTGAGTTCAGGTTGAGGTCCGGGCGAATCAGCAGCACGCGACGGTGAATCTTGACGCGGTCAGGCAACCCGTTCTGGATGGGAGACCCAATTCCAAAATCCGTATTACCATCGACATCCAGATAGGCAGGCGAGGCAGGCAAGGATGCAGGAGCGTATTCGGGGCTCGCAAAGTAGATGATTTCGGCATATTTCGAAGTGATGGTGACGGCGTCAAACGGGTCACCAGCAAAGTTGGCCGGATCGTAGGCGACCCCAGCCAGTTCCGCTGATTTCTGGTTCAGAATGTATCTCGGAACTTTACCACGGAACCATTGGCTACCTTTGGCAACAGCGGTGAACGCGATGTAGTCATCGAAGTCGCCGTAACGTGCGTCATTGAGCTGCAGTGTCCCGGAAGAACTGTCTGCGCGAAAAAGTGATGATGTGGCGTCTGTGACCGGTCCTTCGTAGTACAGGAAGTAACCATTCTGATCTTCTTCCAATCCGGTGTTTGGTGTGAGTTCGACCGTGCATTGGGCGAGGTCAGCCTGCAGTTTCGTCGTGATGTCGCGCAAACTGTTTGCCAGTTGTGTGTCTGCGCGACTTTCCTGGATCTGCGTTCCCACATAGGCAAAGGCACGAGCCAACGCCGCCATCATCAGCAGTGTGACCGTCATTGCGACCAGCATCTCTACGAGAGTGAAACCGCTTCGCGATGCTGATCTGCTGATCCGATGCACCAGGTTATGAGTCATGATTCTTTGAGTCATTGTATTGGGCCTCATTGTGCGTAGCTCTCAAAGATGACAACATCACGGGCATTCAGATCATTGCCCGGTGAGAATCCGACAGGGACCGAACGGTCAATCACGAACGTACCCTTGTATCGCTGACTTCTGCCAATTTCGGCGTTGTATTCCCGACCCAGTGATTGGGTAGCCGCATCGACTTCGAAAAAGCCGACGGTCATTCGGAGCAGGAATACCTGCGAGTTATCCGATGCCAGATTTGGCATCCGCATCACTGTCTGGTGCCGCATGAAGGGGTTACGAAGTCGATCCAACGCAGGATTGTTGCCTCCAGTCGTGATAGGAGCCTGATTCGCACCACGAACAAACAGAGGGTTCTGTGATGGCGTACTTGCGGCGAGATTCGCCGTGTCTCGCAGGAGACCCCCACCAACGGATGTGCGTCTGAGCTGGTTTTGGGAACCATTTTGGCCTGCGGCATTGGCACGCGTCTGAATCGCCTTGTCAGCATGCACGCCGGGGCGGAATGCACCTCCAAATTCCGTTGGGAAAGCCGGGTTCAGGTGTGCCGGATCGTAATTGTAAGGACCAGCACCCGCAGTCACGTTGGTGGGGTTGGGTGGATTACGGGGAACTGCATAACCACGGCGTGCCTGTCGGAAATTGTCGTAAGCGAATGCACCTGCCGTGGCATCTGGCGAAACCAACTCGGGGTTGGTCAGATGACCCTGCATCAATCCAGCCCAAACTGGAAACTTGGAAATCGTATTCAGATTGATGGTGCCCTGACGGTGGTTGTCGTAGTTGATGCTGAAAGGATTGGGGAGCAACGAGCTGAACGCGGTTGGCATGTAGGTAGGATTGCCGTTGGTTCCTCTGAGTCGCGATGGACTGATCAGACCAACTTCGCCTCTGAATCGTGGCAGGGTATGAACAAAATCGAAGATGCGAGCAAACTCCATCCCCTGACCCGGTGTGTCACTGCTATGGAAGAAATTCAACAGGTGACGGAACGGGGCGTTGACTACCGCAGGTTCCTGGTCATTCGTGCCATCGCAGAATACATCGGCATCACCGGTAGTATTGAACGCGAGTTCTTCGAATAGACGACCCTGCGAACAAGCCGGTACCATCATCAGTTCCATCGCAGACGCAAAAGGACGATTCAGCCAGGGATGGATTGCATAAGGCGTTTGAGGCAAATTCCGGTCATTTCCAAGCACCAAGTCAGAATTGGCAAGAGAGCCAATGCTTGCTGAAAACGGTTGAGACCCCGCGAGAAAACCCGTGTTGCAATTCCGTCTGGCCACAGGAATCGCATTGATGTTCGTGTCCATGTTCAGGAAACTGAAAGAGGACTGCAGGTGAGCTGTTCCACCATCCTGGGTTTGGAAACGGAAGTAATCACCATCGGCGTTGATTGCCGCGAGCGAAACGTTGGGTGAGATGAAATCCGTTTCGTAGGAATACAATGAATTGGCAACGATGGAATTACCATTCCCAATTTGCCGGATGTGACCGTTTCGTTGCCGACTGCGTCGGGTGTATTCACCAGCTCCACTGATTTTGGATTCGCGATCCTCGCCGCTGAATACGGTCAAGTCAATCGGCAGCCAGTCGACAGTACGATACGGGTTGGTGATGGCGTTGTAAGGTTTTGTCGGGTCCGCCAGGCGTTGCAACATCGCAGAACAGTAATCTTCAATCGTTCCAAGCAACGGCTCATTGTTCGCATTTGGAAGTCTGCCCCGACTGATGTCCAGAGGTTCGTCCCTTGCCGTTCTGGCTCGTTGAGGATCAGAGTAATCGAGGTAGGCATCAGTCAGGAAATAATCCGGATCACCATCGCCATCAAAGTCAGTGTTGGCTGTCTGGAAATACTGGAATCCGGGTTGGGGATAATAGTTTCCACCGCGCGGCAGCGGCTCGGAGACACTGATGCCGACAACATTTTGAGCAAGATTTGGATGCTGGGGGTCTGGGACCGTCCAGCCGGCTGGACGCGGTGCTGCGATCACAAGCGGCAACGATGGTGTACCGATCTGGTTTGCTGCGGCTAGATCAGGCGTCAAGCGTGCATCGCTGTGATTTGATTGAACCAGACCCTCGCCGGGAAACACAACCCAGCGTTGTTCACTTAATCCGTCAGGCTGCGTGTTGTTGCCCGGGCCATTTCCATTGCCGTTGCCGACCCCCAAAGCTTTGCCTTGACCATTGTTCCAGGACACCTTGGACCCGAATCGGGTTTCCAGACGTGGTGTCAACGTGAGAAATTGCCCCGGTTCCAGATGACGATCAGAGTTGGTGACATTGTCTTGATCAAACGTTGGTGCCACAAAAACCTGGGCAGCCGACATGTCGCTGATGTTATTCGAGGTGATGACATTCCCAATTGCGTTGAAAGCCTGATCGGGATTGGTATCAGCATTGCCCACATTGGTAAACCAGATGAATCGGTCATACCGCAGGCGAGTATCCTGGGCAGCAGTGCCATTGGGATCGAGTTCGTTGGGTTGGGGTAACTCGAATGAAGCCGTGTCGGGCAATCGGTTGGCAATATTTGGCGCCCGCAAACGACCCGGTGAAAGATTTCTTTGAGCCGCATCAGCGTTCTGATCATGCCGTTCGGAAATCGCAATCCTCCAGACAGGAGCACCACCGGCGCCCCCGGCAGGGCTCGGAGCAGTCGCATCAAGCTTCAGTTGCACAGGAACGTTTCCTCCGATGTCCTGATACAACTCCATCGGGAAGCCGGGCTTGGTGCTTTGGTCATTCAGTTGTGTTGGGTGAGGGCAATACAGTTCCAGAAAGAGTGAACCTTGTGGCATCCGAACCTGATCAGAATCGTTGTCTGGATTTCCGTTTCCGTTTCCGTTTCCGTTTCCGTTGACATTAGCGTTGCGATTGCAGTTTCCGTTGCCATTGCAGTTTGCGTTCTTGAATTCACCCGGTCCGTCATCGCGATCATCATCACGCAAGCGAACATCATGAAATGCCATGCTCTCGCTTAGCAGAAGTTCAGGCGATTCGACTCCCCAAACCACGAATTGAGCTGAAGCAGAGTTGGTGGTCAGGTCTTGTGGGGGATTCCAGCCGTTAGCATCGAATGGCTCAGGATCAAACACGAAGCGTGTCATGATGGAGTCAGGGTCTCGATAATCAACGACGTTCACGGCCCACTGGGCCAGTCGTCTGGCTTTGTAGGCATCTGGTGTTGAACCAATGTCATTGAACGACCGGTTAGGATCGGTCGGTGGAAAGAAGGATTCCTGCTGGTTGTTTTGTGAGTCGATATCGCGACTCAAGGCCATCATCAGAACATATAAATGGCGTGCCAGAAGTTGTCGACCTTCCACCGGGATGGCGTTGTTGTTCTGGTTGACCGCCTCGTCCCACCGATAATTTGGGACGGCGTTTGCAAAGTCGTTTGGAATTGCACCAGTGGAACCGTTTGCAATTCTGAAGGCCGAGCGTTCACCGAGATCTCCATCGGGATCCTGCCCATCAATGCTTCCATCCAGATCATTGTCGATCCCATCCTGACTGGCGACGTTCGCAGTCGCAACCTCCATCGGCTCATCGATGACGAGGTTGTTGTTGTCATCGACGAGATTTCCGACCGCACGATTGACATCCAGTTTTCTTCCCAGTCGAAGTTCGGGAGCCACCAGTTCAGCCATTTGAGCGCTGTTGTAGGTCGTGGCACCGTTGATGCGTTCAATCAGTTCTTCCAGAGAAAAAGTAGGGTGATCGCTTGATGTGCTTTTTGCAGTGAAAGCATGTTCATACAACAGTTGGTTGTTGTTGTAAGGATCTTGATTACCACCAATCAGTCCCTGTAAACGTTCACGCAGTTCCGGGGGCAATAATTCGGAATCAAAATCATTGGAACGCAAGAGAGCTTCCAGATCAGAAATTTTGAAGTTGGTATCACCACTCAGGTTGCCGGTTGGATCCTGCTCGTAGGGGGTGTTGTAAGATTCATCCGCGACAGCCGCGCCAGCAACCAGCAGGTGCCCGCTCCGTCCAATCGCTGTACCGTTCTTGCCAAACGGGTCTGTGCCGTACCCGAAACCTCCGATCGCAGTGTGGCTTGCAGGGCGGAATCCTGACAGCAGAGCATCAACGGCATCGCGACCGTTTCGACCTGCCTGAAATGTTTGCATGCTGCGTTTTTCATGTCAGTACTCATAACGGGCATTGATCGCATTCTGCAGTCGTGTCTCATCCGCAGATCCGACGTTGGCAAG
>JAAXJB010000077.1:0-4251 GCA_012270065.1 Rubripirellula sp.
AAGCTCCCCCGACAGGACTCGAACCTGTGACAAGGTGGTTAACAGCCACCTGCTCTACCAACTGAGCTACAGGGGATTGTGGTTTTGGCGTGCTGGAATACCCAACGAATGCCTCACCAACATGCGGGAATTTACTAGACCATCCCGTCTCTCGCAAGGGAGGAATGTTTCGACCGGCTTTTTCGGCCAGATCGCGATCTGGCTGAGTTTTCTGGCCAATGCAATGCCCATCCAAGAACCGTAGAATCCAATTCAAGACGTGGCAAATCAAACATGGGAAAATCGTGCTTTCTACCCCAGAATTTTGACCAATCCGTTAAAAACGGCGTATCACACAAACTTGCCGCCTTGACGCATTTGTGATCGCACAGAGGCAAAGGCAAACTCCAGAGTCAAAAGCCAGCACATCAAAACGGATCCGGGGAACATCGCCCCGCAACCGCTGATGCAATTCCAGTCTGCATCACCAGACGGCTTGTCTGCCAGGTAGGTTCAGCAATGAATCAGCGAACCATGCTCATGTAAAAGCTGAACACCTGTGTGCGGTCGGTATCCGCTTTGGCGACCGGGTAAGCAAAGTCGAAAGCAAGTGGAGCCGGCCCCAACATCGGCAAGGCAACCCGTAAACCAAGGCCTGGGGAGACACGGTAAGTCTTGGAACTGAGTCGGGAAGTCGGCTCGACCGTACCAAAGTCAACGAAGCCGACACCACGAAATGCATCATCGGCCGTGATCGGGAAAATGTATTCCAACGTGTTGAGCCACTGGAATCGACCACCCACTTCCGTATTGTTGGGACCAAGTACCGGACTGGCGCCCCGGAATTCAAAACCACGGATCGTTGCATATCCACCAGCGAAAAAGTTCTCGTAGATCGGCGTGTCTGTTCCGGTGTAACCGGCACGGGTCGAGAAGGAGAGCGTTTGCTTTCCTGATCCGTCCGCACGCTCGGCGACCAGCCAGTAGCGGCGGAATTCAAGTTCGAATGCCGGGAATGAGAAATCACCAAAAGCCTGCTCGAAACTGGCCTCGAAGAAGTGGCCCCGTGATGCCTGGATCGGGCTGTCACGCGTGTCATGTACCAGAGATGCTTCGCCGGAAAACAACGAAGTTTTGCCGTAAACATCTGCCAACGGTTGAACTGCCGTGGCCGGATCGTAGCCGGTCATGTCAACCCGCTGTCCAGTGATGCCCGCCGAAATGGAGAGGTCCGGTGTGATTCGATAACCAAAAGACAATCGTGCTCCCAGACGCTCTTCGTCCCAATCGTTGAAGCGACGGTCATACAGGAAACCACTGACTGACATGCTGACCGGCTTGTAGCCCAGCAGGTTGGGGTCAGCAAACTGGAATGTGTAGCGTTTGAAATTTGTACCCGGCGCGGCTTCGATTCGAAACGTCTGGCCGGCACCACGAAAGGCTGTGCCACTGAACAGTTCACGAAATGACTTTGGCCAACGGCAAATGTCAAAGTTGCGTTCGTCAATCGTCAGCTGGCCGGTCAATCCGGCATCGCTGTTGACAGCACCACCGAGCATGATCCGCCCGGTGCGAGCCGGGAATCCATTGATGATCAAATCGGCCTCACGCACGGTCGGACCAGGCTGATATCCAAGAGTTGGGGTCAGCGGAGCATACGGCTCTGCGATGCCGGTATTCCCGATCATGGGGGCACCGTCAGCGGTTCCGTAAATGGGTGTTCCCGGAGGTGCTGCGTTCGGTGCAGGAAGCCCTGAACCCACACCCGTCGAAGTCGGTGGTGGAACGTAGTTGGGTGGCGGAGCATTGCCGGTCGCTGGAGGAGCCGTTGACAGTGACGGGGGAGCTGTTGCAAGTGACGGTGGCAATACCGTGGGCGGTGAATAATTTGCCGGCGGGTCGCTGGGGAACTGTCTTGCAACGTAAGGTTGTTGTGATCCCGGTTGTGATGCGGCCTGGTTGAGGCTCGGTGTCGTTGCCAGATCACCAACATAGCCCGATGCCTGTGAAATGGACTGATTTGAGCGGGCCGGATGCTGGAACGTACTGGCTTGAGAAACATTGGGTGACGCGTTGACGCTGGTCTGATCGCCCAGATTGATGTCACTGGGATCAAAGTCGATGTCGCCGGGGTTGGTCGGCGGTGTCAGTGTCTCGCCCGTCACGGGAGAGACGGTGAAGGATCGGTCAGACGATGGTGCAGCCGGAACTTCCGTGTTCGGGGTGAAGGGGTTCCTGGTCAGTGGGCTGACGCATCCGGTCAGGCACACCAGCAATCCTGTCAATGCACAGGCATTGGAACATTTGGCCCGAAGTGTGCGAATGGAATCCTTCATGCGGTCAGCTTCACCTGATTTTTGATTTTGAACAGTGACGGAGTCGATGGTGCCGCAAACACGGCCAGTTGGGTTTGATCTAGAAGTCATTCATCACCTCACCACGTGGCACGACCTTGATATCAGGTGGGTCAGCAATTTGCGGGTTCACTTCCAGCAACTGACTTCTTTCCAATCGTCTTCGATTGAGTTCGAGTGTTCGTCGGTCGATCCAGTCACCTTCGCGAAGGTCGACCAGATTGAGCATGGTGGTTTCTTTCATCAGATCCGGTTCACCCTCGATGTTGACCAGAATTTCGCCGACTTTCCAACGATCCCCTTCGGTAATTTCGTAGACGAGATCAACCACATTGGATTCGTCACGCATCACGGTTTTGGGCTCGACATCGGCATAGATGTATCCGAGTTCCCCGTATCCGTAGACCAGTTCTCCGATGTCGCGTCTCATCAGCGTGCCATCGAACATGTCACCTGGTTTCAGGGTCATGCGCTGACGCAGAGATTGTTCCGTGATGTACTGGTTGCCGATGATCTGAATGTCGTTGACCTGAAAACGGGGGCCTTCATTGACAACGAAGTTGACGGTCAGCCATTTTCCGCTGTCGTCATATTCGATTTGGCGACCAACCGTCGCGGTGAGAAAACCGAGGTTGTGGTAGTAGGTTGCCAGAACATCGACGTCCTGATCCAGTTTTCTCATGTCAACCGTGTTGCCGATGTAAGTCAGGACTCCGGCCATCGGGCCACGACTGTTGATGATCTTTTTCAGGCGGGCCTCACTGACAATGGTGGACCCGTGGATATTGATTTTGGCGATCCGTTCCTTGGGACCCTCATTGATCCGGTAGACAACCGCACCGGGGTCTCCTTTGATACCGATCACGGATGTGATGGCGACCTGATTGAAGCCTTCAGAAAGGTAATAATCAAGGATGCGGCGACGGCCAGATTCAATCGAAAACTCGCTGAGTGGATCGCCTTCCGCAATCCCGCAGCGTCCCGAAAGTTCCCGTTCTCCGACCGCGCGATTGCCATGGTAGACAACCTGCGAGATCATTGGTCTTTCGTTGACGATGTAGGTGACCTCAACTCCGTCAGGCTGTTCATCGATCTTGAACGTGACATGGTCAAATGAACCCATGTCGTTGAGCCGACGCACGTCACCGAGTACCAGTTCGTAGTCGTAAAAACGGTTCTTTCGGGTTTGAAGCTTGGCGGTGATCTTGTGAATGCCGACAGCACGGTTGCCAACGACACGAACATTCTTGACGATCGCATCCCCCTGCTTGCGCTGGATGGGAAGTCCCTCGATGCTGTGCATGTGGTCGCGGAATTTCGGTTTCTCTTCGCCCATCGGCGCGCCGGGATTCGGGGCCATGCCACCACCGCCCAACTGTGCATGGACGATATGCGGTGCTGTCACCATGAGGCAACATAGCACGACGAGTCGAGAGACCTGTTGAGATCCCATTGCCGGCAATGTGGCAGGGCAGAAAGGTCGAAACAGCATGAATGGACGTTGCGGCATACTCTTGGAACCAACAGCGCGAAGATCTTGTATCACGGTCAGAGGAGTCGTGACTCCTGCTACCAATTCCGGTAACTACCAGTGCAGGCGGGATTGCCACAAGCCAGATTTGGGTCAGTGAGAGACGAATCCGCAATGGTTTAACAAAAAACATCAGAATTGCAGGATTCAGCACGCTTTTCAGTTTCACGAATGTTGCTGTTTCACGGATGGTCAGCCATTGTCAGCTGAGCAGTTTTACGGCCGGGCATGTGGTCGTTCCAGAAAGCAAGGCTGGCATGAAAATCCTGATCCGGCAGATCAAAACAGTGAACCGATTCACAAACGGATGTTTACAGAAGCAATGCAAAGGGACTTTGCCGAAAGCATTTTGCTTCGCACCCGGTGAGCTGGCGCAGAAGCGGGCAG
>JAAXJB010000077.1:4351-12518 GCA_012270065.1 Rubripirellula sp.
GTGAGCTGGCGCAGAAGCGGGCAGAGAGTTGACGCAGAATCGGGCAGACCTGCGTCGGTCACCGCTGATGCCAGTTGCGGTCGAATTTACCCAGTCAGTGCACCCGCCAGTTGCATCGACGGACACAAGGGACGGACACACGGGACGGACACACGGGACAAGGGGTACACGAGTTACACGAGGGCATGAAAAAGTTTTTGCCAACGCAAAACCGGTGGAAAAGCGGTTCGCCCCTTCCAAGCGGCATACAAAGGTCCAGGCAACAACGCATCATGCAGCACTACGGGGACGGGGCAACGCATTTCGTTGCCTGCACAATCATCACTGTAGGGCGAGTTTCTTCACTGGTTCGTCGAGTTGCAGATCCACGCTGTTGACTGGAAGTTCAAGCCAGTCGGTGATCAGCATCCGCTGGACGAGTGGTTCTTCCAGATGCTTGTGTACGATTTTCATCAGGCGATCACGGATCTGATTCTGAGTGGGGTCTTCCAGCCATTGAGTGTCGACTTGTCTGAGAGTCTGCTCGGCGGTTTCTCGGATCTGCATCCGCATCATGTGAAGACGTTCTTCGCCTCGTCGCATCTTCGTTGGGTCAACCACGGCATGAAGTTTGAAGTGGTAAACCTTGGTGAGATCATTGACCGGTTGAATCCGGTAACTGCCCATTTCCACCACTGTGCTATCCAGGTCGCTGAGTCGGGAGACACGACTTCGCACATATCCAATCACCGCCGCGTGAACGACGACCATCAAGACGATGAGGCAGGCGCCCCAGTAGCGACGAAGTAGGTTCACGGCAACATTCTCGGATGCGATGAAGGGGGTTTACAAAATAGGAGGCCATGCCTGGTGGCAGACCGTTTCGTACTGATTGCAACGATCAGACGGATTGCGATCATACGGATTGCGGGCAGACCGGATCTGACCCACTGTTGAACCTTAGGATACGTTTTTGCCTCGTGCGGCTGATTCTGGTCACGAGTTCATAATTGCTGCCATATCTCGGCTAAAATCCCGACTTCGCAATGACAATCGCCAGTTTTCGGTATAAATACCGCCTCGGACAGGCTCTTGGGAACGAACGCCCAGCCACCCTTTCGATTCCATTCCATACCCAAGTCCATTGATCTGACTCTTGGAGGATTTCGCATGATGGATCGCCTCAGTCGACCCGAAGCGGTTCGAGTGCTGATATTTACGAGCCCCAAGGCGGGCAGTGGTGGCGGCCGTGATCAGATCCCAAGGCTGGAGCGACTGCTGGCTGATTTGGGAGTCGAAGCTCTGGTGGTTCATGAAACCGATCAATTACGCCAATTGGCTGCAGAGGCATCGGCTGATTCTGACTCGGGGGAAACGATCGTTGTGGCTGCTGGTGGCGACGGCACTTTGTCACTGGCTTGCGCAACGCTGTTTCTGACAGAGAAAAGTGGGGCAAGCAGCCCGGACGATCTCAAGCCACGGACGGGACAACTCAGCGTCCTGCCGATGCCGTTGGGAACAGAGAATCTGCTGGCCAGGCATTTTGACCAGGTGGCCGATGCAGAGGCTGTACTGAACACCATTCGCCATGGTCAGGTTTTCGGACTTGATGCGGGGATGGCAAATGGCAAACCGTTTCTGATCATGGCCACGTGTGGATTTGATGCTGAGGTGGTACGCGAGATGCATGAACGGCGTCAGGGGCACATCAGTCGCTTCAGCTATTTCATTCCCATCTTCAATGCCGTGCTCCGTTATCGATTTCCCAAGTTGAAACTTGAGATTGATGGGGAGGATCTGGGTGAATGTTGTTGGGTCATGAGTTTCAATCTGCCCAAATACGGCGGTGGGTTGAACATTGAACCCGATGCATTGGGAGATGATGGACTATTGGATGTGGTTGTATTTGAACGGGGGTCCATCGTCAGTGGTTTGCGGTACGTGGCAGGCATCTGTCAAGGACGACATCTGGAGGCGGAGGACGTTGTTCGCCGGAGAGGCCAAAGCATTCGCGTTGAGTCGAGTAAACCAGTGGCTTATCAATTGGATGGTGACTATGGCGGGCAGTTGCCTCTTGAAATCACCACCCTGCCAGCTGCAGTCCCCCTGCTCGTACCTGCCCAGAAATAACAGCTGGCATGGAATCTGAGGCTGGGAAGCGTGTTCGTGCCGCGGCTTGGTCATTGTCAACAGCGGAATTGCGAATCGTCAATTTCATTGCCAGTATTTGCAGGTCCCATCAGCATACGTCTTGCCGTGGACGTCAGGTTAGCCGAAACTCTGAACCACGACGGATCGGTTTGACCAGAGAATCATCTTGTCCATCGTGATCGAATTGACTCAGCACTTTAATTGGACGGATTTTTCATGAGCAGTGTGACTGTTGGCAGCTATGTATGTGGTCCCGGCCAGCCGTTGATGTTGATCGCAGGTCCTTGCGTGTTGCAGTCGATCGATCTGGCCCTTGAGATAGCTGAGCCACTCATGCGGCTCAACGAGCGACCCGATGTCAATGTGGTTTTCAAGGCTTCGTTTGATAAAGCGAACCGCACCAGTCTTTCGGCAGAGCGTGGGCCCGGCCTGGAGGCTGGTCTGGGAATGCTGGATAAGATCGCTCGTCAAACGGGGTTGCCCACGACCACTGATGTCCATTTGCCCGAGCAGGCGGCAGCTGTGGCAGAGGTTTGTGATCTGTTACAGATTCCTGCGTTTCTGGCCCGGCAGACCGATCTGCTGGTCGCGGCCGCCAAGACGGGCCGGCCAGTGAATGTCAAAAAAGGTCAGTTCATGAGCCCAGAGGACATGAAATATGTGGTCGACAAGGTGCAGGGCAGCGGTGCTGGGGGCGTGATGTTGTGCGAGCGAGGCACTTTTTTTGGTTATGGACGGCTTGTCAACGACATGCAGTCGCTGGTTTTGATGCGTGATTTGGGCGTTCCCGTGGTATTCGATGCGACTCACAGCGTTCAGAGGCCGGGTGGCTTGGGAGGTGCAACTGGTGGAAACCGCGAAATGGTCGAACCATTGGCCCGCGCAGCCGTAGCAATCGGTACCGACGCACTCTTTTTCGAGACACACCCAAATCCGGAGAAGTCACCGAGCGACGGGCCGAATATGATTCCTCTGGACGCTTTTGAGAGTACCGTCACGCGTTTGTTGAAGTTACGCGAGGTTGTCTCGGAAATCACTTCAGACGCGTGAAACAGCAGGTTTCGAGCAGGTCCTTGTCTCTTTGCATTCAGATTCAGAAAGCGGCACGATCCAAACGAGCACGCTCGATTGGCCAGATCAACAGGCCAAGCACCCGTCTCGCTGATTCCGTTTTGCCGTCCAATTGTCTGAAACCAATTCCTTCACTTGACCATGTTCATCTGGAAACAAACTGAACGATGTGGAATTTCATGAATCCAGTGACACAAGCAAAAATACATGGTGTCCACAGCAGTCTGTTGCTGGCGACGCTGCTCATGACCAGCTTTGCTGTGGTTGGTTGTGATGATGGAGTTGACCGGGTGCGAGCGATTGAGCGGGAACGTCAAACCCGCGTGCAAAAAGATACCGAGGTCGATCATCTGGGTGAGGTCCACAGCCTGCTTTCAAGGCTCGTGGAATTGAACCCTCAGGAATCCCAACGCGAAATTCTTTACCACCTCAATCGCTGGAAACAGGCAAACAACGAAGTTGATGCAAAGGTCACGCCTCTGATCAGCACTGTGAACGCCGTGCGAACAGAGGATGAGTTGAAGGCGATCACCGAGCAACCGTTGTTTGCGGCTTCTGATATTGATCATCTGCGTGATTGTTATCTTTTTCGACAGATCAGTGAGTGGGTTGATCGTGAGCCGGAGGAAGATCCACTTTTGACCGCTTGGCTGAATGAGCAAGAAGCAAAGCTGTCGGAGGAAGATGCCGGGAAGCTGAGAACAGCGGTCCGATTCTTTGACTGGACAGTGCGAAACGTGGGCTACCAACCGCTGCAGCCCGAGAGCAGTTTGCCACCGCATCCTCCCTTCAACGGGATGGAGCAGCCCACGTTTTCGCTGGGAATGAAGTTTCAAGGACCCGGTTACCGTCAGACGGATTACGAAACCGTCTGGCGTGGATTGGGTGATTCTCTGCAGCGGGCAGGAGTGTTCACCCAATTGTGCCGTCAGGCATCGATTCCGGCGTTTGTGCTGGCAACCCAATCGGATCAGAACGGACAACTGAAGCCATGGAGTGTCGGCATTCTTATCGGTGAGGATATTTATCTGTTCGAACCGGAGTTGGGTTGCTTTGTCCCCGGCCCAGGGCAGGTGGGAATTGCAACGCTTGGTGAGGCACGATCCGATGCATCCGTCATGCGACGTCTGAACGTGGTTTCGTTTTTTGATTACCCGTTGAGCAAGGCGGACATCCAGCAGTCGATCGCTTTGTTGAACGTCACACCCGAAGCGGTCAGTCTGCGCATGAAAATGCTCCAGGACGGACTGACCGGTGATCGTCGAATGCAGACGTTCGTGGATGTCGACACATTGGCGGGAAAGATTGACGCGATGCCCGGAATCGCTGGTGTCAGACTCTGGGATGTGCCCATTCTGGCTGAAATTTACGCTGCCGAACTGGAAGCTGCCGCGATCCGCGATCCGCTGTTGAATTTCTGGTCACGGGCTGCATGGTCGATTCTTGAAGACCTGTCCGATAACTCGAAACTTCTTGCTCTGGCGCGGTGGCGTCATTTGCATGGACAGTTCGACAAGGATGAAGAGGAAGACGCCGATGGGGCACGGGTTCTGTATCTGGCGCAGCGGGCTCCGGAATTTGAAATCGAAGATCTTGGAATCAACGTTGATCTGCAAAAAGCTTATGGAGTGCGACGTGAGCTCGGCATGAGCGAAGAGCAGTACAACAGCCAACTGAAATACGCGCAGGATTTGATGCGGATGTCCAAGAACGCTGCGACCTTCTGGGTAAGCCTGATTCAGTACGAAGACGAAAGGTACGAAACTGCACAGACCTGGTTCTCGAAACGTGTTCTCGACCCGGAACTGGTTTCGCGTCGTGAGTTCACCGGGGATACGCTTTCTCCGTGGACTCCTTCAGCCCGTTACAATCTTGGACGCAGTCTGGAGCGAAGTGGAAAGTTTGATCAGGCAATCGAACTTTACAAAACAGATGGTGATCCGCAGGAACATGGCAATCGACTGCGAGCCCGTCTGCTTGCAAAGCAATTGGCGGCAAGCGATGAACCAGACACTCCGCCAAATGCAGCTGGCGAGGAAACGGAATAGCCAGTGTCAGGGCGAATGGAACGCATGCCAGTTGCCATGTTCGAAACGCCGTGACCCGAGCATGGCATGTTTTCAGACAAGTTGCTCAACTCGCAATTGTTGAAGTCCCGATTCCGCGAGGACGCCAGCGAGATCGGGGAAAGCGTTGTCGACGATCCCCGACTCGGCGAGCTCCACCGAAGACATCGATTCCGGGATCTCGCACGACTTCAACAGGACCAGCTCATCCGCTTTCATGATGGCTGCCAGATATGCTGCAATCGAGTCCGTGGTGGTACGCCAATCCTCGGGAAGCAGGCTGCGGACTGCCTCCGCAGGATCGCCATGCAAGTGATCCCGATTGTAAAAAACGTCGGGAACGATCACCGAAGGGGGATTTTCCTGCGGTGCTTCCATCAAGACCGCTTGCCACTGTGATGGTGTCGAAATCAAATTCCATTGAAGCGTTTTTGCCACGAATGTTGCTGTGGTTGTCAGCAGGTCAACGCAGGTCCAGTGAATCTCCCGCTGATCCATGGCGTGCACTTGATCAAGCTCACGGATGGCATCAATCAGCTTTCCACCACCAACAACAACAAACGTCTGTGCTGCCGGTTCAATGGTCATCCATTGGTCGACTGCATGTTTGAGATCGGCCCGCAGAAGCATGCTTCCACCCAGTTTTACAACACGTCGCACGTTTCACATCTCACGGTTGTAAGGGGGCCCGAAGTCTGGCAACCGCGTATGCCGGGGCACTTCTGGCGACTTCATGCCCGAGCTGATCGGCTAAACGCAGATGGTGTTGACCCTTGGGGATTTCAGCGAGAGGCTCGCCATGGCCACTGAGCACCCAAGTGTCATGTTTTCCACGTTGGTTGATCGCCATGCTGATGCGTTGTCGTGCGACTGTGATGATTTGCTGTGCAAATTCTTCTGCCTGCCCGATGCCAATGGATCTCCGATCCAGACCAATCATCCTGGCCAGACGATTGGCTGCCATCACTCGTGTCCGTGGTTGATTGTCAGCAGTACAGCAGTCATCGCCATTTTCTTCTGTGTGTCCGAGTAGCAGCATGGCATCATCGATGGTGGCAAACACCTCATTCATCACCGATGTAGAAGTACCGTTGTAATCGAGGCAGGTGACAAGACTGCAGACTGGCGTGCGTCGACATCCGACGTAGACGAGTGTTGATTGGCAGAGCCGGTCGTAATCGGTACGCGCGTTGGTCGCAACTTGTTTTTCAAGTACAGGGATGATGTCTGTTGTCGTGGAGCCAATGTCGATCAGCAGGGCATTTGGTGCTATTTCCTGTCCCACGAAGTTTGCCAGAGCATGCCAGTTTGCGGCAGCAATCAGGTCGGGGTTCTGGCATGCCTGCTCCGCCGTGTGAAAAAAACCATCCACGCCATAAAAGGCCACGTCGTCAATTCCCAATGCCTCCGCAGCCTGACACGTGTGGCGTACGATGTGATCAACTCCGATGCCGCGATCCAGAAAACAGTCCGCCAGTTCTCCGGTCATGGTGACCGCCATGACCGCAGATGTGAAGTCAAGCTCGGGAAAACGGTCTCGTAGATCTGTGGTCAGTGTTTGTGCCAGTTGTTCCGGCTTGAGCCACATGGGGAAATCCCGTGCCATGGCTGCTCCGCATGCAGTGGCATATTTGAGATTTGCTCCCCCGATATCAATCCCGAGAACCGTTTGATTCATGAATTGCTCTCACAACTCTCGGTGGCAGAGTCGTTGATCCGGACTTCTCCATCGGGAGTCCAGCGAACTGAATCGACGGGAGTGCAACAGGAAACGGGGCCTGTTTCCATGTCAAAGAGTCGGGCTGCGAGATTGCCGTTGATCATGCGTCGAAGTCCAACATAGGAGGTTGTCAGCCTCGGGTTGATTTCAATCACACAGTCTTCACTGGTTCGTTCACCGAGCAACAGATCGAGACCAACAAAACCGCGAGCTGTTGGTGGCATCGCGACAATGGCTCGTGAAGCCAAGGCCGTCGCCCTGCGCTGGGCATCATCATCGAGTGGACCCTGCCCACCACCATATTCACACGTGCCGCCGGATAACTCCTGGGAGACCGCTGGCAAAAAGGTGTGCTGCGTCGCTGATGCAACCAGAGCAATGGAAACAGCCCGTCCGGGCATCCACGCCTGAAGGATGCTGGCTTCCGAGAGATCACCGAACGCATCCTCAAACGAGTCGTAAGTCCGGATCTGCTGGGTGCCACAGCCATCGCGCGGTTTGACGACGAATTTGTTGTATTGACGCAGAGCCGTTTCCATCCGGCGGTCAGATAAAGTCAGGTAGGGGGGATGCGAAACACCTGCCGCTGTCAAAGTCTTGGCGGTGAGATACTTGTCACTGGCAGTTCGCAGGAAGTCTCCGCTGCCGGCGATCACATCGATGCCACTGGCTCGCAGCATCGCGACGGCTTTGGCGAGGATTCCATCGCTTTCGGGGGCTACCAGCAAGGCAGCATCGCACGTCTTGGCTGCCGCAGCCCATTGGCCCCAAAGGGGATGGTCGGAAACAATCTCGATTCTTTCAGAAGTGTTGCAGGAAAACGTATCTGCAAACCGTGAATCCAGAGGCACTACGGTTTCTGCCACTTCGGCAAGATCAGTGGCGACAGCCTGCAGCATCGCCGCGCCCTCGCGTCGCAAGCTGTCAGGAATCTGTTCGATTGGCTGATCACACAGTCCGCCGCCGCAGACGTATTCTCCGACAAAAATTCGCATCTTGTTTGTCTCCGAACGAAGGGTACCGGACAGACCATGACTGCGAGAGCGTCATGATAACCAATGCCGGCAAGCACCATTTGCCTCAATCGTTGACCATCGGTTCAAGACAGAGATCCCGACAGATCGAGGCACCCTGGCAGGTGCAGTTCTGACTTCCGGGATCTGGCTTTTTCCGAATCTGG
>JAAXJB010000077.1:12618-21038 GCA_012270065.1 Rubripirellula sp.
ATCTGGCTTTTTCCGAATCTGGCTCAACTGGAATCTGGCTCAACTGGCACAATCGACTAGAAGATTCCCAGATGGTCACGGGCTTCATCAGTCATCAGGTCGGGTGACCATGCGGGCTCCATGACGACCTTGACCTCACACGTGCTGACTTCGTCCAGGCCTTCGGCAGCTCCTTTGGTTCCGGCAACCAATTGTGGACCTGCTGGGCACATCGGACTTGTCATTGTCATTTCGATGTTGACCTCATGCTTGCCCTCGTCGTCTTCCTCACTAATGTTGACCACGTAGATCAGTCCCAGATCCACGATGTTGACGTAGAGTTCCGGGTCAATGACTTGTTTCAGTGCTTCGCGTACTGTGTCTTCTGCGAGTGCCATGATGCGGAGTTCCTGATTGGTGGTTATGAGATATCGTGGATGAGAATAGAGATTGGAAACGTTGCACCGTTGCCTGGACTCCGGATTGCGTTTCTGCTACGAGGTGTTTGCAGGCCAATGCACCCGGCTTCCCTCCGCCTGGGAGTACCGCATGCTGAGTGGCTGCAACGGACGCTGATTATAGCTGATCGCGGAGCCAATCGCGATCATTCATATTCGCGTACCTGCCGAGCGATTGCTGCAGCAAGGGCCTCGCGAACGCTCTCAATCGAAATGCGGTCAAAAATCTGTTGAAAGAAACCACTCACGATCATCCGAGTGGCCTCTTTTCGGGTGAAGCCGCGGCAGCGAGCGTAGAAAATCTGTTCCTCGTCGACTTTGGCTGTCGTGCTGCCATGAGTGCAACGCACATCATCAGCCTCGATCTCAAGTCCGGGAATGGAATCTGCCCGTGACGTGTTGGAAAGGACCAGGTTGTCGTTCCTCTGGTAACCATCGGTTTTCTGGGCATCCTTGTCGACTTTGATCATGCCCCGCCAAACCGTACGACTCTTGTCCTGCTGTGCCGCCTTGTAGAGGAAATCGCTTCGGCATCCGGGTGCTTGATGATGCTGAAGCGTGTGGTAGGCAATGTGTTGTCTGGCCTCCGTGAACATCACGCCGTTGACCTGGCTATTCGCTCCGATCCCGGTCAGATCAACCGTTTGATTGACTTTTGAGAGCATCGAACCCATTGCGGCCAGTGTCCACTGCAAGGTTGCGTCCCTGTCGACGGATGCTTTCTGATGGGCAAAATTGTAAGTCTTGTGCCCCCATTCCTGCAGGTTGACATAACGCAGATGGGAACCAGGTTGCTGGATCAATTCCACGGCACCAACATGCAGGCCGGACGCTGCGGTTGAAGCACCGTTGTACTCATGCAGCACGGTTGCCTCGGCGCCTTCTTCCAAGACGACCAATGTGTGAGTTGTGTCAGTCCCACCTTCCGAGAGGATGGAACCGATGTGGATGGGGCGTTCAAGAACTACGCCTCGTGGCACGAAAAGTACTTGCCCCCCGGACCAGAATGCGGCATGCAGTGCTGCAAATTTGTCTTCGTCGGGATCAAAAGCTGTGAACAGATATTTGCGGATCAGGTCAGGGTGTGTCTTGCTGATGCGTGCCAGGCTACCGAAGACCACGCCACGGTTGGCGGCGCTGTCGTCGAGATGCTCACTGACGACGTCGCTGTCAACTGTTTCAAGGCTTCCGGCAAGTTCGACGTCCTGCAGTAATTGATGGACCTGCTCCCGATCTGCAATCGATGACCCGGTTTGCCCACTTGCGATCGGGACCTCGTACTTGCCAATCTGGAAAGCACGAATGTCGGTGCGAATCCATTCTTCATGTCGCCTTTCGGGCCATTGCATTTCAGAGGCGTGCTGCCATGCTTCACGGCGCATCGACAATAACCAGTCGGGTTCGTCACGCGACTCGATGAACGCGTCAAATCCCGTTTGGTCGAAAGTGGTAAGAGTTGTTTGTGTCATGTTATTTCGTTTTGCATCCAACACACCATGTCTGATTGTCATGGCACCACGTTGGAAAGCGGGGAAAGAACGTTGGCTTGACCGCATGAACTGCGACATCAGGCGTAAAACGTTTCAGGTGAATGTAATCAAAATGGCACGCGTCTCCGTGCCGGGACCGGGTTCGACCTGGGCAGGTCACACTAGCCGACACTGCCTTCCATTTGCAGTTGGATCAATCGGTTCATTTCGATTGCGTATTCCATGGGCAATTCTTTGACCAACGGTTCAATGAAGCCGTTGACGATCATTGTGCTGGCTTCCTGTTCCGTGAGTCCGCGACTGAGCAGATAGAACATCTGTTCTTCGCCGATCCTTGAAACGCTGGCTTCGTGGCCTATCTGTACATCCTGCTCAGCGATTTCAATGTACGGATAGGTGTCGCTTCGGCTTTCAGGATCGAGAATCAACGCATCACAGACGACGTTGTTCTTGCTGTTGTGGGCACCTGGTTCAACACGGACGAGTCCCCGGTAACTGCTGCGTCCCCCATTCTTGCTGATGCTCTTGCTGATGATTTGCCCGGTGGTGTTGGGTGCTTCATGTACAAGTTTGGCACCGGCATCCTGGTGTTGCCCTGCACTGGAGAACGCGATGGACAGGATTTCGCCTCGAGCGCCGGGTTCCATCATGTGCACTGCCGGGTACTTCATCGTCAGCTTGCTGCCGAGGTTTCCGTCGACCCATTCCATGGTCGCGTCACCGTAGGCGTATGCCCGTTTGGTGACCAGGTTGTAGATGTTGTTCGCCCAGTTCTGGATCGTCGTGTAACGGCACCGTGCATTCTTTTTGACGATCACTTCCACGACTGCACTGTGCAGGCTCTCGGTGGTGTACATCGGGGCGGTGCATCCTTCCACGTAATGGATGCTGGCACCTTCATCAACGATGATCAGGGTTCGTTCAAACTGTCCCATGCTTTCCGCATTGATGCGGAAATATGCCTGCAGAGGGAAGTCGACATGAACTCCCTTCGGGA
Organism: Rubripirellula sp.; assembly: GCA_012270065.1. GTDB lineage: Bacteria > Planctomycetota > Planctomycetia > Pirellulales > Pirellulaceae > Rubripirellula. The sequence goes on from JAAXJB010000077.1 coordinate 15,543, forward strand.
TGTAGATGAAGGATCCGCCCGACCATACTGCGCTGTTGAGGGCAGCAAACTTGTTGTCTTCTGGCGGAATGATTTTGCCGAAGTATTCGCGGAGCAGCTCGGGATGCTCGCGTACCGCAGTGTCGGTGTCGGTGAAGATCACTCCCTGCTTGGCGAGGTCCTCTTCAAGCGATCCGTAAATCACTTCACTTTCAAATTGCGCTTTGACTCCGGCGAGGAACTTCTTCTCTGCCTCGGGGATTCCCAGTTTGTCAAACGTGTCTTTGATTTCCTGTGGCACGTCATCCCATGTCTGCCCCTGACCGTCAGTCGGCTTGAGGTAGTAGAAAATGTCCTGGAAATCGATGTCGATGTCGCCACCCCATTTTGGCATGGGCCGGGATTCAAAGACCTCCAGAGACTTGAGGCGGAATTCACGCATCCAGTCAGGTTCATTTTTGATGTCCGAGATCTGGTTGACGATCTCGGCATTGATACCCTTCTGTGCTTTGAATACGCCCTTGGTTTCCGTGCGGAAATTGTACTTGTTGATTTCACCCAGTTCGGCGGATTCAGTGATGTCAGTTGCCATTCTTAGTTCCTGTGGTGCTCTGTTCCTGTAGTGCTCTCGGTCGTGATCCCGTGCGGCATAGCCGCTAGTTGTCATGCATCGTCGCCTGTGTTGTTCAGGCAGTCGCTTCTTCGGCAAGCATTTCCTGGTTGGCGGCTTCCGCATCCGGGTACGCTTTCCGTATCCGGTCGTAACCATGTTCATGCAGTTCGTCAGCCAGTTCACGGCCTCCTGTTTCAACAAGCCTTCCGCCCAACATCACGTGAGTGAACTCGGGTGGATTGTGCTCGAGAAGTTTGTCGTGGTGGGTGATGATCAGCAGCCCCATTTTTCCCTGTCCGATCTCCGCGATTGACTCGCTGGCCAGACGTACGGCATCGGCATCCAGTCCACTGTCAGTTTCGTCAAGCAATGCAAATTTTGGTTGCAGCATGGCAAGTTGCAGGATTTCGGCACGTTTCATTTCACCTCCCGAGAATCCATCGTTGACGTAGCGTCGAGCGAACTCAACGTCCATTCTCAGGTGCGACATCTTCTCCTTGAGTTCTTTGCGGAACTCCCGCATCGGGATGAGTTCCTCGCCCTCTTTGCGGTCGGGCCTGCGGACGTTTGTGGTGGCGTGTCGAAGAAAATCTGCCATCTTCACGCCGGGGATTGCCATCGGCCTCTGGAAAGCCATGAAAATCCCTTCCCGTGCACGCTCGTCGGGGTCCATCTCCAGGACATCCTTGTCATCGAGCGAGATTTTTCCCCCGGTGACCTCGTAGCCAGGGTGTCCCATGATGGCCAGGCCCAGCGTGCTTTTGCCGCTGCCATTGGGGCCCATCAGGGCGTGCGTTTCTCCGTGATTGATGGTCAGATCGACGCCACGCAGGATTGGCTTGTCACCAACGTTTACGTGCAGGTCTTCAATTTTGAGAACGTGTGTCATCGTTGTTCTTCAGTTTGCAATGCTTGATGTGAAAAAGTGAACTGGTTCAAGGCTGACGGTTGCAGCCGGGTATCTTTGTTTTGGAGGCCGTTATTTCATTTCGCGTGATTCATTTTGCGGGCGTTGTGATGTTCATTGTCCTGCACGATCGAACGCACTGATGCGAAGTTGAATTCGGAGGTTGGATGCCTGTCAGTGCCCACCTCGTGGCGCTGTGTCCTGTTTTGTCGTGTCCTTTACGTTTCTGTCATGGGTTTGCTGCCGGCGATCCGTCTGCTGTCAGAGTAACCGCAGAAAACTGACAACAGCCATCACCGTCAAGCCGACAACTGCTCAAGTGCATCGGTTGTCCGAGTGCCTCCGAGATCATTTGCTCCTCGAGTCGGCACATGGCACGATCGTCCGAGGCACCCGTGAGCGTCGGGTACGGGCATACACAAATATCCAGTACTGGCAACTCGTCCACGGTGTTGACCTGTGTGACCATCTGTCTCGCCGACATCAGGTCTGACAGCTGCTGCATCCGATCTTCGAAGCTGTGCTGCTGGCGATCAGCTTCAAATTGCATCGCGTACTGCTGTCCGAGTCGGGCACCGACTGCTGAAACCAGTTTGTTGCGGATTTCATCGTCTTCGACAGCGACAATTTCACGCCACATCGCATCCGCCAGGTCTGCGGGATTGGCGCCAGCGTCACGATGACCTGTCACGGTCAAGCGGTATCGAAAGGTTGGCCGCCCTCTGCCAGCGACAACTTTTTCCCGATCGATCAACTCCAGTTCAAGGAGACGCTCGATTCGTTGCCGAACCGCCGTCGCCGTGACGCCGAGTAAATCCGTCAATTCACCCACCGCAAAGGACTCGCCATTGCGCATTGCCGAGAGAAGATCCCGGTCAACGGAGCGTAGTTCGTGATGGCTTGGGTGAGGGTTCACAGTGAATTCGGCTTGAAGCGGTCCAGTCAGGTGTGCCAGTCAGGTGTGTCGGACTGGTTCGTTGTTTTTGTTCAGTCGCGTTTTTTCGTATTCAGTCGGTGTTCATCGTTCATCTTTATCCCGCCCCCATGCCTCGGAGGCCAGTGACCCAAAACAACTGTATTTGCAGAGAACGCAAATCCTCTCGTGTGGCTGTTTGTTGTCATCTTGCCCAGCAAGTCGCGCCCATCCCCGTATTCGACCCGTTACCGGAATCCAACCGTTGTGGTGCTGTCGGGGTCACGCATCGTTTTCCGAGATTGGTCTGGTGGCTAGCCCGATCCAATGGGTGATAGCCCTTTGGCAATGCTGCACCCTGTCATTTTCCACCGTTTTCAACGTATTTTCTGAACGCAGAGGGGTTGGCAGGAGAGAAATCTCGGAGATGATTTCCTCTTTAATGTTACGGATGAGTGCATTTTTGACAACTGCCGTTGTCAAAAATAATGCACGCCTGCGACATTCTTGCGTCCTGAGCATCCAGATCCTCCCGATCGGTCGAAAAACCGGCCACTTGTGCTGATTTGTGCCCTACTGATGCGATGTGTCGGTCGCTGATACCATCCACGGTTCAAACCTGTCATTCCGACATTCCAACGCTATTTCGAGTTCCCGATGAAAGCAGTTGCGGTAACGCCTGGCACGCCGAACAGTGTCCACCTGGAAGAGATTGAGAAGCCAAGTCTGGACTCTGTGTCCGATGGACTGGGAGTTCTTGTACGTGTGTTGAAGGTCGGTGTTGATGCCACGGATCGCGAGATCAACGATGCCTTGTACGGCAATGCCCCCGACGGAGATGGGCATCTGGTCATCGGCCACGAATCTTTTGGTGTTGTGGAGGCTGTTGGCGAGAATGTCAAACGCGTCAAAGTTGGTGACTACGTCACGGCAACAGTGCGGCGTCCCGGTGGGTCGATTTATGACCTGATCGGCACGAACGACATGACCAGCGAAGAGGAATATTACGAGCGAGGAATCAATCTGCGTCACGGCTATCTGACGGAGTATTTTGTCGACGAAGAAGAGTACATCGTCCGGGTTCCTCTGGGCTTGAAACATTTGCATGTTCTGATGGAGCCAATGAGTTGTGCGGCGAAGGCCGTGCATCAGGCTTATGAAGCTCAGCAACGCATGAAGGTTTGGAGTCCGAAGGTTGCGTATGTGTTGGGGGCAGGGCAGATCGGCTTGTTGACCACGCTGGTTCTGAAATTGCGCGGTCTGGAGGTCTACACGCTTGCACGCGGTGAAGCACCCAACCTGAAAAGTGAGATTGTGTCGGGGCTGGAGGCGACTTATGTCAGCACACGCGAGACTTCATGGGAGGAGTTGGTGGAGCAGACGGGCAAGCCTGACCTGATCGTTGATGCGACCGGTAGTAGCCGGCTGGCATTCGAAGCGATGGAGCACCTTGGATTGAATGGCGTGCTTGTCTGGACGGGGATTACCGGCGGTGATAACCGGTGTGAAGTTCCGGCTGACAAAATCAACCTGCAGTGGGTTCTCGGCAACAAGTTGTTGCTGGGTAGCGTCAATGCAAATCGCCATCATTTTGAGATGGGAATCAAGGACCTGGCACTCGGCGAGATGATGTATCCGGGGGTTCTCGAACGGATACTGACCAATCCAGTGGATGGGTTGGAAAACTATGCGGAGATGATGAGGTTGCTCGTAGAAGAGAAGGACGCGCTGAAGGTCTACGTGAACGTCGCGGAAGAATGATTCACGGTTCGTGAGCGAAGCCCGGAGTCATGCCTCATCCGGCATTTTGGAGCCAGTTTTCAGATCAACGCGTGCTCTCAGCCCGCACCTTGTTCGTCGACGCCAGTTCGTGGTGTATTTCCTGCAGCCGCTCAATGGCGGTTCTCATCACGGCGTGATCAATCTCGTGAACATCAATTGGGTCACCGATGGCTCTCAGCATTGTGATCGTCAAACGACCGCCGAGGTGCTGCCTGAATTCCTCGAGTCCTTCCAGCAGACGCTCTGCAGGTTTCAGGGCATCGTGCCAGAGGTCAATTCCGAGCTGTGTCATGCAATGACACACGGCAAGCATGTCGTGCTCAGGAAAATCAAACTTCAGGGATGAATAAATCGTGTCGATGGCGACCCCAATCGCCACCGCTTCTCCGTGCCGGATCTCGTAATCGGTCAGAGGTTCCAGTCGATGTGCTGACCAATGACCAAAGTCCAATGGACGGGCTTCCAGCATCTCAAACGGATCTCCACCTTGGGTGATGTGTTTGAGATGCAGGAGACATGATTGGTGAATGGCACGCTTGGAAGCCAATGGGTGGCGGTCGCGTATGGACTCTGCTTGATCACAAAGCCACGCGAAGTCTTCCTTGCTCTTGAGCAGCGAAACTTTGACTGCTTCGCTGAATCCGCATTTGAAGTCCCGGTCGGGGAGCGTGTTCAACAAACTGGAGTCATTGATCACAGCCCAGGGCACGGCGAAAGTACCGATCCAGTTCTTCTTTTCGAAGTGATTGATTGCATTCTTCACGCCCACCCCGGAATCAGCCTGCGCCAGTGTGGTGGTTGGCAGACGGATCAGCCGGATACCACGGTGGGCTACCGCCGCTGCGTAGCCAACGGCATCCAGCATCGCACCCCCGCCAATTGCCAAAATGTAACAGCGGCGATCGAGGTCAAACTGGTTGATCTGCTGGAGAATCTGATCCACTGTGGCTGATGAATTCTTGATCTCCTCACCACCTGTCACCAGCACGGGACTGCGAACCAGGTGGATGCTTTCGGATTGTTCCAGGCGTTGTGCGATTCGCTGCGTGGGTTCAGAAAGCGCTTTCTCGGCAACCACCAAGACCTTGACGCGTGAATTTTCACCTGCGTCCATGACCGCCAGAAGCTCCGGGAAGTCTTCCCGCGACACATCATCCGTGACCCGCAACCGATGGACAAACGGCACAGAAAAGCGGATGTCGAGGGAGGTATCAGACGCGTCGGGCATGTGAAGCGTGGTTTGCCTTGAAGGGTCGGGTGTGCGTGTGAGGATGCGATCGTACTTGAGGTCGGTTCTATCGT
>JAAXJB010000077.1:21138-54003 GCA_012270065.1 Rubripirellula sp.
GTTCTATCGTCCGGTGCTATCAGTTGGGCGGAGGTGAAAAGCACTTCCGAGTCGACGTGGTCAGGCTAAAAGTCGCACATTCCGGGTCTGGTGTGTTTCGAACAAGTAGCCGTCTCATCACCGAAAAATGGATCTCTTGGAAACATTCGGCAGAAATGTGTGGTCTGCGGTTTTCGCTCCGAGGGCATAACAGTGTGTAATCATAGTTGCGAAATGACAATGCTTGGGGCACTCAACGATTGTTTTCAGGTCAGCGAATGGCAGGTTTTGCGATGTTTTTGCCGATTCGGCAAGAGAATACGAATCGGCTTGTTTTGTCCATCGCGGAACGGGTGATGGCTGTGCTGGATCTCAAAAGATCATCGGGTCACAGGAGATTACGGGTCCCACGGCTCCATTGACGCTGCATTCCGCTGTTTGGCGGATGTGTTGATGGAACCGTTGCTCCCCTCGGGCGATGAAGCCAGATTCTTGTTCCTCAAGATCGTCGGAACAATCTTTTGGGGGGGAAGGAGTTTTCTCACCCACACGTTATTCTAGTCGCACCTTGCCGCAGTGACGCGTGGTGTGAGACGGCTTTTTCAGGTTCCAGCGAGAGACGAAAGTAATGCAAAGACGACGTTTGGGGGCGAGTGGTCTGGTGGTGTCCGACATTTGCATGGGCACGATGACTTTTGGTGGGCAGTGTGACGAGCCTTTGAGTCACGAAATCTGTGATCGTGCATGGGACGCCGGCATTGATTTCTTTGATGCCGCAGAAATCTATCCGGTTCCACCCAAGGAAGAGCTTGTTGGTGTGACTGAGCAGATCGTCGGGCGTTGGATGAAAACAAAGTCACGCGACTCCGTGGTGATTGCCACCAAGGTAACCGGACCTGGGCATGGTTGGTTCACTCCACCGGTGAGAGAGGGCAAGACTTGCCTGGATCGACGGCAAATCGTGGCTGCCTGTGAAGCATCACTGAAACGCCTTGGGACCGACTACATCGACCTTTATCAGACACATTGGCCTGACCATGGCATGCCTTACGAAGAGGTGTTGGGTGTGCTTACTGAATTGCGTGATGCCGGTAAGGTTCGGGTCATTGGCTGCAGCAATGAAACCAGCTGGGGATTGATGAAGAGTCTTTGGGCTGCGGATCTGTGTGGGGCCGACCGCTATCAGACCGTTCAGAACAACTTCAGTTTGATCAATCGAAGATGCGAGAGTGAGTTGGCGCAGGTATGTCGCCGCGAGCAGGTCAGTTTGCTCCCTTATTCGCCTCTCGGGGGCGGCGTGCTGACAGGCAAGTATCAGCAAGGCAGGCCTGAGGGGGCACGGTTCAGTGCGTATCTGCTCAATGGTAATGAGAGACAGAAAAAAATGGCGCAGAGGTTCGTGAATCCCAGAACTCTGGAAACGACCGCACGACTTGATGAAATTGCTCAGTCTGTTGGAATCTCTCTCACCGCTCTGGCGGTAGCGTGGAGTCGCCAACACGACTTCGTCGCCTCGACCATCATTGGGGCAACCACAGTCGCACAGCTCGATGAGTCGCTTGAAGCGCGTGATCTGGTGCTGGATCAGGAGACTCTGGACCGGATTGATGAGCTGGATGTTGAGATTCCCAATCCGATGACTGAGGATGGATTGCGCCGATTGTAGGGGGACCGCAGATTTTCCCGATTAATTGTGATTTGGTGATTGCAATGATCAATGTCTGTGAATAACGTGGAATTTACGGGGAGATTTCAGGCACATCCTTATTTTGGAAGTAGGTTGGCGCTCATGCGAATCGCATTCCTCGTTCTCGCCGTTTTTACTTTGTCGCCTTCGGCAGAGGCAGTCGACTGGCTGACCTTGCCAAGTCGGTACACGCACAATCCCAGCACAGGCGAGCGGATTTCACAGTACCGGAAAATCCAGGCGCCCTCGGTACCACAGCCTGCCAATTTTCGCACCAGCGGCTACACCCACACACGCAGCTCGCTCAATTACGGGCAATCGGCGGATAACTACCATCGAGTCGAGCAATGGGGTGACCCCGTGCGTCCCTACGGCGAGTGGCGTTTCCCGTTCCGGCCCTACAGCACTCCGTACCCCAACTGGGGACCACCCTACGCTGGTTTGAACATTGGCGGCGGATATTACGGGCCGTTTGGGCCGGTGCCCTATGGACCGTATTGGGGTGCTGGTATGAATTCAGGAAATCCAAATTCAGGAAATCAGTATCCGGCACCAGGAACGCCAAGTCAGGGTGCCTTCATGGCACCTGATTCAGGTGCTTCGATGAACCCCAGTGCTTCCCCCGGTGCTGCTGATGGTCTGTTGCCGCCAAATGTGAGTATGTCGGTTGTTCCACCTCAGGATGGTGTGGGGATGCCTGTGGGTGGCATGAGACCCGAGGGTGAAATGTCAGCGACCGCAAACGGCTTCCAAGGAAGCCAAAACGCAGATGCAAGACGATCTCAGAATGCCAATGGGATTGCCAACCAGTGGCCGGGCAATGCTGGACGCCCCCAGTATCGTGACGGTTTCCGTGGGCGATATCGGCCGAACCCACAGCCCAGTCCGTTCAATCCTTATCCCAGTGGTGTCGGGACACCCTATCCCGTTGCTCCGTACTATGACGGGTATTATCCGGTTTACCGCGATTGATTCCGGTAACAGTTGACGTTCGTCCATGAATCAACTGCGTGTGCGGGATCTGGTTCAGAGCGTCGCCATCGGTCACGTTGTATTGCTTTGTTGCACGCGTTCAGCAACGCGCAGTTTTGCACTTCTGCTTCGCGGGTTCTGTTGGATTTCTTCTTCACTGGGACGAAGAGGTTTCTTTGTCAGGACGTTCCACCGGGGATCGTCGCGAAACGCGTTCTTGACAATCCGGTCTTCCAGAGAGTGGAAGCTGATGATCGCCAGTCTTCCGTTTTCCGAGATCCAGTCCGGTGCTGACTGAAGTGTTCGTTCCAGCGCACCAAGTTCATCGTTGACCACGATTCGAAGTGCCTGGAACGTTCTTGTTGCCGGATGAATGTCATGGTTTTTGCTGCGAGGTACGCAACGGCGGCATACATCGACCAGATCTTCGACCGTTTTTACGCCGTCTTCACGTCTTCTTCGGGCAACGATTTCACGAGCAATCCGTCGGCTGTATCGCTCCTCACCGTACTGGTAAATCGCGTTGGCGATTTCATCTTCTTTGTGCCAAGCCAGCCACTGCGCTGCGGATTGTCCTGACTCAGGGTCGAATCGCAAGTCAAGTTCGGCAGAGGTCTTTGTGAAGCTGAATCCACGGTTGGGATCGGCAAGTTGATCACTGGACAAGCCCAGGTCCAGTAGCGCAGCATCGGCCATGGGAACATCAACAGCAGCCAGGGCTTTGGGTATTTTTTCATAGCTTCCGAGAAACACTGTCAAACGCCGGTCGTGTTCCTCGGATTCGACCCGTTCACTCACTGCTGGGTCACGATCCAGACCGATGATCTGCCCCTGCTCGGGTGGCAGTTGTTTGAGAAGTAATCTGGAATGGCCACCGCCGCCGTAGGTGCCATCCACAATCACGTTGGGTGAGATTTCACCCAACCAGTGAACAATTTCATCTGGCATCACGGAAACATGGCAAGTTTCAGCAGGTTTTTGATTTTCAGCCGGCACCCGCGACACTCTTGTTGCAATGGAGGGATTCTTCCATGTGATCTCGGATCTCTTTGAGTCGCGCCAGATCACCGCCGCCGACTTCGGCTGCAAGCCAGCCGGTGAAGCCGATGTCCCGCAACGCTTTTTCAACTGAGGGCCAGTCAATGTCACCCTCGGTGATTTTAGTCCAGCTTCCGTCTTTTCGAGAATATCCTTTGGTATCGAGTTTCTTGATCCGCTTGTTCAGTGTGCGGATCCAGTCAGCAGGGTCACCATACTTCCAGTGGTTTCCAATGTCATATTGAACACCAACCCACGGGGACTCGAACGAGTCGATGAAACTGGCAAGTCGATCTGCTGTCTGATCATTGCCGCCCTCGTGGTCATAACAGAAGTCGTTCCATACATTTTCGATCAGGATGGACACCCCTTTTTCCTTGGCAAGGGGCAGTGCAGCGCGAATGGCAATCTGTGCGCGTTCCATGACTTCGTCATCGCTGCCATCCTTTCCATGACCAGGGACAAGCAGCATGGTTGTGCCACCGACGGCCGCGGTTTCAGTGATTCCCTGCTTGAGCTTTTCCAAAGCAATCTTTCGTACTTCGGGGTCGGGATCGGTGTGACGCTGTCCCCAGTGATAGCCTCCCACGGTACCGTCAATGACAATGCCTGTTGCTTGAACAGCCTGTTTTGCTGCATCGATATTGATGCCGGGCACGTTCAGTTCAACACCTTCAAAACCTGCCTCCTTGGCGATTCTGAATTTGTCGGTCAGTGACCCCTTGGAACGGATCATTCCGATCTTGAGCGTTTTTCGCAGCCATGGTTTCCCGGCGGGTTTGCTTTCCGCACGGGTAATCTGACCACAGGTTGGCAACAGGCTACCGCCAACAAGGCCTGCAGTTGATAGTGTCATGAAGCGGCGGCGACGAATTTTTGCATGGTCGGTCATCAATTCACCTGCGATGATTTGGTTGGGCGGGAAGAAAGAGCTGGAAATGGATTAAACATGAAGGATGGTCAGGCGTCGAGGTGTAAGGGGTGAAGCTTACAGTCAGGAAAGCACGCGGCAAGTTGGCAAACGAAGTTGGTGGACAAACGTGGCGGACGCTCGATATGTCCCTGTGTACAACATCATCGAAATCAACATGGTCATCGAAATCATCATGGCCCAACCCAGTCATGATCAAACCCAGTCAGCAGATTTCTGGAAGCCAGAACTCGAGGACTGAGTGGATTCCCTGTCGCAGATTCCCTACAGCGGATTCTCTGAGGCGGATTCTCTGAGGCGGATTCTCTGAGCGACAGGAGGCACAGTATAAACACAAAACCGACCGTTCAGGCGAGGATGTTTTTCACAACCTCCCCATGGACGTCAGTCAATCGGAATTGTCGCCCTTGGAATTTGTACGTCAGACGTTCATGGTCGATTCCCATCAGGTGCATGAGCGTGGCCTGGAAATCGTGAACGTGAACAGGGTTCTCGGCGACATTGATGCCTAAATCGTCGGTTGTCCCATGACTGATGCCAGGTTTGGTTCCGCCGCCTGCCATCCAGATTGTGTAGGCATATGGGTGATGATCGCGTCCCCACCGAGGGCGATTGTTGATGTCACCTTGCAGGAATGGCGTGCGTCCGAATTCGCCGCCCCAGATGACCAGGGTGTCTTCCAGCAATCCTCGACGTTTCAGATCCATCACCAGGGCAGCGCTCGGTTGATCCGTGTCACGGCACTGGTTGTAGAGTTCGGTTGTCAGGCTGTTGTGTTGATCCCAGCCCGCATGCATCAGTTGCACGTATCGGCTGCCACGTTCAATCAGGCGTCTGGCGAGCAGGCAATTGTGGGCAAAGGTACCCGGTTCCTTGACGTCTGGACCGTACAAGTCAAGCGTTTCCTGCGACTCATCGGAAAAGTCAGCCAGTTCGGGGATGCTGGATTGCATCTTGAAGCCCATTTCGTATTGTGCAATGCGTGTTGCAATTTCGGGATCACCAAATTCCTTCAGCTTCAATTCGTTGATGGCAGCAATGTCATCCAGCCAACCCCGGCGTACTTCCCGACTGATTCCATCAGGATTGGAGACATAGAGAACGGGGTCACCGCTGCCTCGGAATTTGACTCCCTGGAAACGCGACGGCAGAAAACCGCTGCCCCAGTAAAAATCGTAGAAGATCTGTCCACAGCTGGTGTTCTTGGTGATGCTGGTCATCACCACAAAGGCGGGCAGTTCATCGGTTTCGCTACCCAGGCCGTAAGATAACCAGGCTCCCAGAGTCGGCCTGCCCGGCATTTCGCCACCACTGAGATTGAAGTTGATGGCCGGAGCATGATTGACCTGTTCGGTGTGCATGCTTTTGACGAAGCACAGGTCGTCACTGACCTTGGCCGTGTGCGGCATGAAATTGCTGACCCACGCGCCTGACTTCCCATGCTGTGCAAAAGGTTCAACCGGGGCGAGCAGCAGCTTGCCATCGGCTTTCCCGGTCATCGTGCTGAATCGTCGATCGCCAATGTAAGAACTGGGGACCGGCTCTGAATGCCTCTTTTTGAGTGCGGGTTTCCAGTCAAAAAGGTCAACGTGAGTGGGCGCACCGTTTTGAAACAGGTAGATCACCTTCTTGGCCTTGGGCGCAAAATGTGGCAAAGACGGCAGGCCGCCCACACGTTGCGTGGGTGCCTGTGTCTTCTCATGATCGTCTGCGAAGCCATCGCGTTGTAGCAGCGACGCCAGAGCTGCCGTTCCGATTCCGGTGGCAGATCGTCCGAAAAAATGACGGCGATTGATATGTTGCTGGTACTGGTCCAGAGGGTTCATGAGCCGGTTCGCTTGTTGGGGGATCATTCCCTGTTGAGGGATTCGTCCAAATTCAGAATGGCAAGGCAAAGGTTGGTCCAGCTTGCCAATTCAGAAGGATTGATGCTCTTGTCGTGGTCAGATTCGCCCACTGCCAGTAACGCCAATGCTCCTTCGGAATCATCTGCGAATTGCTGGCGAGTCCGTTTCAGTCCGCCAAGCAGAATCGATCGTTCGCGAACCGATGCTGGTCTTGCCAGCACACGCTTCATCACGCGGTCGATGCGGGCAGAGTCTGTTTCTTCATCAGCTTGACTTTTCTGTTGCTGGTTCCGTTCGCGATCTTCCAGCAGCGTTCTTTCTGCGAGAATTCTTGCCGCTTCCACGTAAGCCGTGTTGTTGAGTGTCTGTAAGGCATGAAGCGGTGTGTTGGTTCGACTGGCTTTGACCGTGCAGGTTTGGCGTGATGCATTATCAAAGAACATCGTTGGCGCAATGATTCGACGCCAGTACGTATAAAGACTTCGACGATAGAGTTTTTCCCCGCTGTCACGGCTGTATTTCTTTTTTCCGAAGGAGGCTTCTTCCCAGATCCCCTCCGGTTGATACGTATTCACGGAAGGTCCGCCGCTGACGGGTGACAGCAGGCCACTGGCTGCCAACGCCTGGTCGCGGAGCATCCATGCGGGCAGGCGATGACGGGATGCCCGCGCCAGAAGACGGTTTTCCGGATCGGCTTGATAGACGCCTTCATCAGCGATTCTTGATGATTGCCGGTAGGTATGACTTATGACCATCGTTCGCATGAGCTGTTTGACGTTCCAGCCGTTGTCCTGAAACGAATGCGCCAACCAGTCGAGCAACTCCATCTGCAATGGTACCTCTCCCTGGGTTCCGAAATCTTCCGTCGTTTTGACAAGCCCCATTCCGAAAACCTGTTGCCAGAATCGGTTCACGGTGACGCGGGCTGTGAGTGGGTTCGCCGGGTCGACAAGCCACCGCGCCAGTGTCAGTCGATCCAAGCGATCTTCCGGGGTGTGCTGAGTTGTGTTGGGAAGGAACTGCGGGAACCCTGATAGGACTTCGTCCATCGGTTTGTTGTACAGGCCTCTTTCCAAAACGAAAGTTTTTCTTGGTTTTGGCATGTCGGCCATCACCATCACTTTGGGAAGCCTGCGATTCAGATTGTCTCGCTCTTTGACAAGCCCGTTTTTCTGTTTCGTCAATTTCGCGAAATCGGGGTAGGAACGACGGTGGCGATCGACCACCAGTTGTTTCTGTTCTGCGGTTCGAGAGGTGGGGGCTGTTTCCAGTGCCGCAATCAGGGGCTGATTGTCATCGCCAAGTTTTGGGTCAGGCAGATCCGTTACCGACAGAAGAAAGTGCCCCAGATTATGCTTCTTATGAACCGACTCATGCTTCAGGACGACTTTCAAAGTCTGGTCTTTTTCGATCAGCAGAGGTTTTTCAAAACGGAATACCGCAGCGTGATCGCGGTCGACATGCCGGCCCTCGTAAACCGCCCAGCCGGTTCCGCGGTTGCCATCAAATGCATTTGTCACACTGTGCGAACCCTGTTCATAGGTTGCTTCTGCACTGACGATCCTGACAGGTTCGGTCGGCGTGGAACCGTCATCTGAATCATTCTTGTTGACTAGCCGGACTTCGATTTCGGTCAACACAAAGTTGCCGCTGTCTGAAAACGAGAGGCTATTCTTGGGGAATGATTCGTGTCGTAACGCATCGATTCGCAGAGCTGTGATCTTCTTGACTGTGATCTTGTTGACTGTGGGCTCCCCGGGGGATTTCGCGAGGATGGTGTAAGTGTCCTGGTCGGGGGCAGGCCCTTGGGTAAGAATCGATTGATCAGGCAACACCGAAAGTTTCGAACCAGTTGCCGTCGCTTGAACCGGACGCACTGCGTGCCACGTCGTTTGCTGCTTCAGTCTGGCTAGCTCGTTCGTTTCCCAGAGTCTCTGTTGATCTGTGATCGAATCGTTGAAGACGCTGATTTCGTGTTCGGTCTGTTTGATTCGCTCTGCAAGTGACGCAAGCGTCTCGCTTTGGTCCGACGTAGGGACAGCGAGGTTTGGCGCGGTCTGTGGGTCGCCCCCCGCGCCGGTCACAGGTGTCTGGTTGAAGAAGCCGAAAAACTGGTAGTACTCACGGTTGCTGATCGGGTCATACTTGTGGTCGTGGCAACGGCAGCAATTCAGGGTCAAACCCAGCCACACCGTTCCTACCGTTTCGGCCATGTCCATGACATACTCGACTCGGTTTTCTTCAGCGATACGGCCGCCTTCGCCATTGATCATGTGGTTGCGTGAGAATCCGGTTGCGAGTTTCTGTTGCAGTGTTGCCTCGGGTAGCAGGTCACCCGCAATTTGCCAGGTGGTGAACTGATCGTATGGCAGGTTTTTGTTGAAAGCTTCAACGACCCAGTCTCGCCAAGGCCACATGGTTCGTTCGCGGTCGCCCTGATAACCATTGGTGTCGGCATATCTGCTTGCGTCGAGCCAGTTCCAGGCCATGCGTTGACCGTATGCATTCGAATCCAGCAGGCGGTCCACCAGTTTTTCGTAGGCATCGCTGGATTCGTCTGCCAAAAACTCATCCACTGCCTCGGGCGTGGGAGGCAGACCGGTGATATCCAAAGACAGTCGGCGGATCAGCGTTGAACGCGATGCTTCAGGCGAGGCCGTCAAACCACGGTCCATCAGGTTTTTGCGAACAAAATGGTCAATGGGATTCCGGAGCGGCTGCGTTGACTGGCCCGGTTGAAGTGATTCAGCTGTCGGGATCGGTGGTAGTTTCAAGGGTCGGAATGCCCAGTGGGTTTGCCACGCGGCTCCAGCATCAATCCATCGTTGCACCATGGCAATCTCGTCTGCACTGAGCGAGCGGTTCGAATCCGGTGGTGGCATCACCTCGTCTGGATCTTCGGAAGTCAGCCGGCGTACCAACTCGCTTTCCATGCTTGAACCTTTTTCGATGACAGATTCAATTCACTGCTGTGTGTCAAAACGCAAATCAGCTTTTCGTGTCGATTCGTCGGGCCCGTGACAAAAGACGCAGTTTTCGGAAATGATGGAGCGGATGTTTTGAGTCATGTCCATCGGCGAGACGGGCTCTCTGGTTGGCTCATTCGCCTGCAAAGAGGTGGTCTGACACAAAAGGATCTGGGTCAACAGGATCTGACTCAACAAAATGAGCAGCAGGATGCCAGGTTTCGGAATACACTGGGCGGTGGGTCTGGATTGTTGGTGTTGCATGACTGTATGTTAGCCAACAATCAATCCTGAGGGCAAAGGATGGTACTCGCCTCAAGCGGGTTTTGAGAAGGAATTTTCCATCTCACGGATACGTGCCAGACTCTCATGGTTTTTGGGAGCCGTTTTGATGTGGTGGCTGTCGCTGATGGAGATTGATGACGCTTTGGCTCGGCTATTCTTGAGGTTCCAGGCATTCTTGTGGTTGCAGGTCGGAGCCCTGAGTTTTATCCATTTCCCAATCTCATGCATTTTCCAGTCCCACACATTTTCGTTGAACGGTCGAAACCCGTAGATTGATGAACGTAACGCTTCACGAGCGAAACGAGCAGTTGGGGCAGCTACAGCAGCAGTTGCCTGGCAGCATTCCCTATGACAATCTTCGGCCGATCAATGTGCCGGCCCGTTGTGAGGGGATGTCTCTGCAGGAATGCTTGAAAGAAGTTTTTCCACAAGTCAGTCAAGCACAGTGGAACAGCTGGTTTTCTGATGGTCATATCCTGCATCGCGATGCACGGGCTGATCGCAATGCACCCGTGAAGGGTGGCCAGCAGTTCTGGCATCTGTTTCCCAATACGATCGAGCCGGAGGTGAATGCATGCGTCAAAATCATGCATGAAAATCCGTGTTTCGTGGTCGTACAGAAACCAGCCCCATTGCCAGTCCATCCAAGTGGCCGATTCAATCGCAACACCCTGATATCACTACTCGCAACGGTTTATGGAGACGAAGAGCTCAGGTTGGTGCACCGGCTGGATGCGAATACAACAGGAGTGATGGTTCTGGCACGCTCCCGGGAAGCCGCCACCAGTTTGAGGCGACAATTCGAATCCGAAGACGTCCATAAGCAGTATCTGGTTTGCTGTCTTGGTGCTCCACAAAGAGATGACTTCGTTTGCGATCAGCGGATTGCGAAAGAGACGGTCGCGGGTGGGGCAAGGGAGTTGAGAAGCGATGGCCAGGAGTCACGTACGCGTTTCCGGGTCATGGAGCGATTTTCAGACGGCAAGACACTGCTGCAGGCTTTTCCGGAGACAGGACGGACGAACCAGATCCGTATTCACTTGTGGGGCCTCGGCCTGCCCGTGCTGGGAGACCCTACTTATCGGGAAGGCGGTCAACGCGTCAGCAATCAGACGCTCGATTTATCAGATCCGCCGATGTGTCTGCATGCCCAGCGTCTTTCCTTCAAGCATCCAGAGACGGGAAAGAACGTTCAATTCCATGCAGATGATCCTGCCTGGGTGGCAGAACGGAAGAATCTGCCGCTGACTCGATCGGCATCAATCTCGGCCAAGATTGATTGACTCAGTTGCTTGGCCAGTGCGTTAGAGGTGGGCTCGGGCATTTCCATCAAGATTTCAGAAAGCTTCAAGAGGCCTTCAGTTTGGCCGCTTCTTCTTCAAGGCTGGTGATTTCATCTTCCAAGGCCTTGAGCTCCTCAGCATCGTCTGCCTGCTCACGCGACCCTGCCAGTCGCGGTCGCAGCGTTTGAAGTTTTTTGTTGATGACAGCCAGGCGTTTCTTTGCTTTTTTGTCCATTCAATGAGTTCCGGTGATTCCAGGTCAGGTTGCTAGAAAAGTCAAGTTGCTAGAATTCGAGCAATGCAATGACGAAGTGAACGAGTAACACGTAGAGA
This sequence comes from Rubripirellula sp., assembly GCA_012270065.1. GTDB lineage: Bacteria > Planctomycetota > Planctomycetia > Pirellulales > Pirellulaceae > Rubripirellula. The sequence continues at coordinate 32,460 of JAAXJB010000077.1, forward strand.
GTGGTCCATAATACCGTGGACGTGATCGCGTTGCTGACATCACTGGCGGATTGCTTCGGAGCCAAGCCCCGGTAAAAACCAATCACACCGGTTCCGATGCCGCACGCCAGATTCTTTAGCATCACCCATTGCCAGCCTTCCGGCCAGCCCCCGTCTTGCGGAACAAGGTTTCGAAAGAAGTGTTGTTCCCAGAAAAAAGGACCGACATCCGGATGTGTCACTGAGAAAGTGAGCATGCTGATGAAACGCGCCGACGTGAACGCCATCCATTCCAGAACTGGTGTCGCCAGCATGAAGGCAAGTACAATCGGAATCAGCAGGTACAGTCTTGGTTTGACCCCCAATGTCTGCATGGCATCAATCTGACCTCCGTACTGCTTCACACCGACATCAGCAGCGATCGCTGCTCCGCAACGGGCAGCAATCAGGATGGTGGCAAGCACGGGAACAAGAATGCGATACAGGGCAAAGCCGATCGATGCCAGAAGTTCATCGATAAGCAAAGGCTGTGTGTAGAGCCGAAATGGCAGGAACCGAAAGGTAAAATAGGTTCCCGTGAATCCCACGATCAGGCCAGCCAGAATCAGATAGACCCAGGCGGATACGCCGCCTACCAGTCGCAGGTAGTGGGCAAAGAATCGTAATCCCCAGCGAGGGCGTGGGAACAACGGCAGCAGGTCGTAGGGCAGGCGTGCTGTTGCGACAACGGTTGCTCCCGTGGACGCAAGAAAACTGTCGACATGCCCGAACGCCCGCTGCAAAACAGTCGTGCTGCTGCCATCCTCCGCAGAAACCTGAACCGGACGCATGCGTGATGGAATTTGCGACCAATCAGTTTCGGGGACGGCGATCAACTGATGATGCTCGCTGTCCAGCAGCAGAACCTCATCGGCAATGGGGATCAGGGTTTCGTAGTCATGAGTGACGATAATGCTGGTTCGATGATGTGCCTCGTGTGTGTTACGGATCAGTTCTGCGACTCGTGCACCACTGGCGGCATCGAGTCCGGATGTCGGTTCGTCGTAGAGGATGATGTCAGGGTTAGCAGCCAGAGTTCGTGCGATTGCCAGTCGCTGTTTTTGTCCTCCGCTCAAGGCTGCAACAGGTGTCCTGGAAGGAACCCCCAATTCTTCCAGCCATTGCCGCGAAGTTTGCTCAGGCCGAGTGCAGCGATCATTTCGATGATCAATGGCAAATTGGACATTGCCTGCTGGTGTCAGTTCGTCGAATAAGGCGAATTGCTGAAAGACGATTCCGATCCGCGGTTGCCCGGTGACAGCTGTTTCTGGCGACGATTCGCCGTTCTGCAATTCAGATTGCTCATCGTTTGCTGGGGTTGGATGGACAGTATCCTGAGCGTGAACGCTTTGGATCGTGCCTTCCCATTTGATTGCTGGGCCATTGCGTGGGATCAGTCCGGCAAGCGTGCGCAGCAGAACTGATTTCCCTGCTCCGCTTCCACCGACAATCACCGTGATTTTTCCCGGCGCAATTGTGTGGTTTGTGTCAGACAGAAGTTCCCGATCACCAACGCTGATTTTCAAACCTCCCAGCTGAAGTGCTTTGGGAAGTTCCTGGGTGTGGTCGACCGACTGGCTGTTCGTGTTTTCCATCACTCGGCTGTTGCCTCCGTCAAATCCGAGTGGCTTTCTGGTGTTGGCTTGTAGCTGCGGTTGGAATCGTCGATCCTGAGTTGCGTGTTATCAGGGTTTGCAAGATACACGATCGGGTAAGGCATGGTGGTTTTGGCAACTTCGACCCTGATCACCTGTTTTCGATTTTCTGATTCATTGGGGATGGCAATGATCCACTGTCTGTCTTTACCAAGAATCTGGTTGCGTAGGATTCTTGCAAAGTTCGGATTGATTCCCTGCTCACGGGATCCGATCAGGTCGTCACCGATTTCACGGATCACTGGTTCCAGTCGATCACCCGCCAATTCAAATGCTTGCTGCGCCTCCTCGCTGCTCCAGATGGCTTTCCACGCATCTTTGAGCTTCTGGTTGTCGACAATCGATTCTCTGAGAACTTCCCGGACAAGTTGTTGTGCCTCGGGATCATTTGCAATCTCGACTGCGACATTGGAAAGTTCTTTGCGAACCTCTGGATTGGCTGCTACGTCAGCGATAATCTTCTGAATGCTTGCCACAATCTCATCCATCCGTTCCTCAAATACCGGAACCGCTTCGTCTTCGACGAAACGCACCCACTCTTCCCGTACCAGATCCTTTCTCGGGACCAGGGGCAGGCCATCATATGCAGCCCGCCATCCAAAGGACCACAGAGAGGCGCGGTCCCAAAGTTCGCGACCGATGTCTTCTGCTGTTGGTTGTCCATGTTTCCGCACAATCGGGACGATCTCGCGGCGGGCAAGTGGTACGAGCCGTTGGCTGACCACTTCATCGTTCCAGCGGTTGCCAAGAGCTTCAATTTCACCGCGGTGCCTCTGAACTGAACGCCGGAATTCGGACTCGATCAGCGGCAGCGACCGTTTCATGCTCTCCTGAACCAGCGGTACAAAAGCAGCTGACAATTCGCTGCTGTGCTGTTTCATGGTGGACGAAAGACGCTGCCGGATCTTCATTCTTGTTTCTGGCGGAAGCATCGTTGTGATTACATCTTCCAATCGTCCACGGTTCCGGTAAAGAAAGTACTGGCACTCGTACGGGTCAACGTCGGTAACTTGCCAGTTCAGGACGGCGTTTGGGGCGGAGGTGTCGGCTGTTGTTCCGGCAGCGGAACCCGAAGCTGCAATTTGAACGAATCCAGCCTGGCTCCAGGAGCCGTCCGCAGTTCTCAGGAAAACGGGGTCATGGTTTCGTAATTGGCCATTAGCCATTGTCACGGGGACGTGCTCTGTTTGTCCCAGAAGATAGTCCTTGAGTGATGCATCCGCTTCCGTAGCGATCCAGTTCTGCTTGTGGCTCAGAGCAGACAGCAGAAGGCCGGTCAACGCAATCCAGCTCGCGATTCCGATGATTCGCAGGACAGATCGATTCATGAGTTTTATCCCCCCCGTCTTTTTGACTGCTGTGCAGTGTCTTTTTCTTTGTCTTAATCGTCTTCTGTGTCTTCAGCTGCTGTTTCTTCTATGCAATGTTGTCGATGCATGACATCATGCGTTCGCGTGAAAGACCACTGTTGTGCGTTCCAATGCACTTTCCAGTTCCTGCTGGTCGCATGTGTTGACTCATGGGGCACGTGGCAGGGAAGTCATGGGACGCAGTTCGATTCCTGATTGTACATTTTCCCTCCTGCAAAGGCTGCTTTGCTGCAGTGCCTGGGCGCGGGAATTTGAAGAGGCACGCATGCGGTTGCGTGTTTTTCCTTTGTGATTTCAGGCAGGTGTCTACCGGTGGTGAACGCACTGACATCCTGCGTGGATCGATAACGCAAAGTAGCGGCCCCTTTCTGGCGGACCAGCCTCGCCAATTCACGTAGCCTGGACTGATTCACGTTGGACGTAACCGAGTGTAACGACTGGTGTGTCACTTGCGGAAAAGTCGAAAGAACCACTCAGGTGACCCATGCCTCAGTTGATCGACAATTACGGCAACAATGATGATGCACCCGATGATGATGTGAGTGTAGGTATTCGGGATAGACAGTTGGCTGCAGCCACTGCGAATTGACGTGATGATCAAAGCGCCCACCATCGTTCCAAAGATGGAGCCTCGGCCACCGCTGAGGCTTCCTCCGCCGAGAACAACAGCGGCAATGATCTCGAGTTCTTTTCCTGTGCCGTCACTTGGGTTGCCATTTTTTACGTCAGCGAAGTACAGGAGACCTCCGGTGGCAATAAAGAAGCCTGCGATCGTGTAGACGGCGACCATTGTAAACGGCACGTGAATACCACAAAGTCTCGCCGTGGATTCACTCGAACCGATCGCGAAAACATTGCGACCGAATACCGTGTATCTCATCATGACTGCAACGCCAAGTCCCATTGCGCCAGCGAGCAGCACGCTGGTTGGTATCTTGGGAATGAGATACTCGTCAACATTTCTCCCCGTGTAACACAGGCTCAGCCAGTCGGGGATGTTTTCCTTTGGTGCATAGACTGTCGATTCGCCCGAGGCGATCTGCCCGATGCCAAGGAAAATGCTCATCGTCCCCAAGGTAACGATGAACGGGACGACTTTTGTTGCACTGATGACCAAGCCGTTTGCCAGGCCGCAGAGGCAACCTACCAATACCATCAACAATAACCCGCTTTCGACAGGGTCCCCGTTTTTCAGGCTGAGCGCAAGCGTTGTACCACAAAGGGTCAATGCTGTACCTGCGGAGAGATCAATGCCACCGGAAATGATGATCAAGGTCATGCCAAAAGCTGGTACGGCGATCAGTGCCGCACTGTTGCTGATCACACGGAGATTCCGTGCAGACAGAAAAAAACCTTCGCCCCAGACATTGTCTGCGATCGAAAAGAAAAGCATGATGATAAACAACGCGACGAGAGGTCCGAGTTGCCAGAGTAACTTTTTCACCATGAGAAACGTTGTCTCTTAAGAGTGCGGGGCAGTGAGTCAGTGGGCAGTGAGTCAGGGGGTGGGGGAAGTTTCAAGTGCCATGGCGGTCGCCATGATTTCATCCTCGGTCCAATCTTCCACATCACGGATGGCACGCATTTCGCCACGCGACATTACCCCGATGCGATCACAGACTGCCAGCAGTTCAGGCAGATAGGAACTGACAAATACAATGGTTTTGCCTTCAGCGGCCAATGAACCCATCATCCGGTAGATTTCAGCTTTGGTGCCAACATCGATTCCTTTGGTGGGCTCATCCATCAGCAGAATCTCTGCTTCCTGATGCAGGATTCGGGCGATGGCAACTTTCTGCTGGTTACCGCCAGAAAGTTCTGAAACCTGTTGGCTGCCAGAGAACGCCTTCACTTCGACTTTTGTCATCAGTTCCTGGGCAGCATTATTCCGGGCACGCAGGTTGATCATTCCCAGCGTGGTGTACTTACCCATGTTTCCCAGGGTTGTGTTCTCGATCAAGGAAAGATCCTGAGCCAGGCCTTCCTGTTTTCGATCTTCGGACAACATGCCAAAACCAGCACGCATCTTGGCACGCACCGACTGTGATACCGATTTGCCATCGATCTGGATGACACCATGCTCAGTGGGGTCGAGGCCGAAAATGGTGCGAAGCAACTCGGTACGGCCTGCACCCACAAGTCCGGAGACGCCAAAGATCTCACCCCGGCGCAGACTGATGCTGACCTCATGAGGCAGTGAATCTCCCTTGAGTCGGTCGATGTCCACCCACGGTTCACCTGGCGTATGCGGGACCGTTGGAAACAGATTCGCAACGTCTCTGCCAACCATCATGGAAACGATCTGGTCGTCTGTCACATGATCAATACGACCTTCGCCCACATTGTGTCCATCCCGCAGAACATTGTAGCCATCTGCTACCGCACGGACCTCTTCCAGAAAGTGACTGATGTAAACGAGTCCAAAACCCTGTGTCTTCAGCCGTTGGATGATTTCGAACAGTCTCCGTACATCTTTCTGCGGAAGCGAGCTGGTGGGCTCATCAAAAAGGATGATGTTGGCCTTGCTGATCAGTGCACGTGAGATTTCGAGCAGCTGCTGTGTGGCAACCGATTGTTGACCCACATTTGCAGTCGGGCTGAGTGTGCTGAGCCCGACCATGTTCAAGGCTTCCTGTACCTGTTCACGCTGTCTTGAGCGGACTAAAAAGCCTGCACCGATGTTGCGGTGTCCCAGCAGAAGGTTGTCCTCGACGCTGAGGTCAGGGGCCAGATTCAGTTCCTGATAGATCATGGCCACGCCGGCGGCCCTTGCATCCTGAGGACCGCGTGGGCGATACGGCTGGTTTTCGATCGACATGGTGCCAGAATCAGGGCGATGAGCCCCACTGAGTACTTTCAGTAAGGTGCTCTTGCCGGCACCATTCTCGCCAATCAAAGCGAGAACCTCTCCACTTTGAACGGCCAGTGATACCGAGCTCAACGCCTGCGTGGGGCCAAAGCTCTTGCTGATCGAACTCATCGTCAACAAACAACTGGATCGCGACGAAGACATTGACTGCGGGATCAATGAGTAAGCGTCGAGAAAGTCCGTGCCCATTGAGCCTGAACCAGATTTTCCGCCGTTTGTGTCCTGCTTCGATGCCATGGTCGAACAGACCTACTCCAGAATCGAAGGCTTCAAGAGACGCAATGATTCTTCCTCGTTCATGTTTTCCGGTGTCGCCACGTACTCTCCGGTGGAAATGAACGGCTCTGCCTTTTCTCCATTGATGGAACCCACCATCGTTTTCACCGCGACGTAGCCCATTTGAACGGGGTCCTGGATGACGATCCCACTGCAGGAACCATCAGCAAGTGCCTCCGTCAGGGCATCACTCGGGTCAAATGCAATCAGCTTCACTTTCGTGTTCAGGCCGGCATTACGCAAAGATTCAAGCGTTCCATTGGCATTGGGTTCGCAAACGGCGAAGATGCCCGCCAGATCTTTCCCGTAGGTTTGCAGCAGCTGGTCCACCTTTTCCTTGGACGACGTTGTGTTGTCACCGCCACGCTGATCTGACGAAACCACCTTGATGTCTGGGTATTCCTTGAGGCCGTCCAGAAAACCCTGTTCACGTTGTTCTGTGCTTTCGCTGCCCGCGATGTATCTCAACAGGATCACGTTTCCCTTCTCGCCAATGGCTTTGGCCATTTGTGCAGCCGCCATTTTGCCACCCTTGTAATTGTCGGTTGCCACGTAGCTGACAATTTCTGGGCCTTCATCAAGTCCACTGTCAAAAATCACAACGGGGATGCCCTCACCGATGGACTCATCCACGGCATCAACAAGTCCGCCTTTCTGATTGGGAGCCAGACAGATGCCATCGACCTGCATGGTGATCATGTTCTTCACCACTTCGATCTGGCTGCCGGTATCACTTTCAACGACCGGGCCACGCCAGATGATCTCAACGTCACCAATTTCATCCGCCGCCTTTTGAGCGCCAAAGTGCACGGACTTCCAGAATTCGTGGCTCGTTCCCTTGGGGATGACTGCAATCCGAAGTGGCTTGGATGCATCGCTGCTGCCAGTTTGGGTCTGGCCCGTACTCGTGCCCGTGTTTGTCGCGGTTTCAGTTGATGACGAGCATCCAACCATTGCCGCGATGAGAAATGTCCCGGACAGAAGAACGTTAGCGTGTAGAAATCGATACACAGGAAGGGTACTCCATCGAAAAAAACTGGGTCACAACATCGCCAGTGTAACGGGTGCGCGACTCCAAGGGGCAGCCCACAAGTGAGGTAAAAACAGATTCCGCGCGTTGTTCAGCCTCTGCCAGTCGTAAACTGACAAGTCAGTGCAGCAACCTGCAGAAATCCAGTAGTCGTCAGAAATCCAGCCGTCGTCAGAAGTCGGCTCAAGTGGGTTTGTTGGTCATCCGTGAAAATGCGTTGCTTGAGAATTCAGTCCATTCCAGTCGACAGTCGCCGTTGGAAGTGTTGCAGAAGCCTTGAGTAGACTTCACCGGGACGTGCGTTTCCGATGGTTTTCCCGTTGACTTGGTCGGCGTACCAGAGGCCACCATCGGTTCCCATTAGCAGAACCTCGTCGGCAGCCATCAGCTTCTCTGGCGTGATGGGTGAATGACTCCAGCTGATGCCAAGTTCGGTCGCTAATTCTTCGACAAAGGCCTGTGTGATGCCATGCAGGACCTGATCACGTCCTGGGGATTGAATCTGGTTTGCTTTTACAACGGCAATGTTTGAAATGCTGGTCTCCGTAACGGTGCCATCATCATCAATGAGCAAGCCAGAGGCCAAAGGCGAGTGTTGTTGGGCTTCTCGATCTGCAAGATAGTAATGCAATCTGGAGCGTGACTTGACGGTTCTTGGCCAGCACTCAGGCGAGGGTTGTCGGACACTTGTGATCACCAGTGGTTGTCCGGATGTCTGCCTTTGTTGAATCAGCTTGAAGTTCAGTGAGTTGACGTGCATGCCAAAGGTGGGAGACGCCGACAACGCTGTGCCAGGCGTGGCAAAAAGAGTGATGCCAACTTCACCCTGCGAATCCAGTAGTGCCTGATTTCGCTCCAGCAGTTCGTGCAGCAATGCATGCGTGACAGACCGGGCCGGCAACTGACCCAGGCTCAGTTCTGCCGTGCTGTGATCCCAGCGATCCAAATGAGCGTCGATAGCGAAGATTTGATGATCATACGTGCGCAGACGCTCAACGGCCGTAACCCCCTGACGGAATCCGCCGTCGTCGATGCTGATCAACATCTGTGTTTTGGGTACCCATGCGTTCCCCAGAAAGCCGATGCTGCTCGCTTCTGTCGTGTCACTGGTGTGTTGTGTCACTGATGTGTTGTGTCATTGGGATTCGCTGTCGTCACTGTCATTGATCAAGTCGGCCATGATGTTGGCTGCTATCCGTGATTTGGTGTAGTAACCAAGTTCGTCGTGGCGTGGGCCGATGTAGGCAGAGTAGTCACGGGCAACGATTGGCAGATCTGTTCCATCCGCGCGAGGTGCGAATGATCGGGGACCTGTATAACCCAGAGCGGCTCTGCCGCGGACCTTGTTCAGACGCCAATACCGCTTCAATACGGCATCGCGTCGATTGTACAGCAGCGCAAGATGGTCGAGGTTTTGCGTCGCCTTGGCATGGTAGCCTTTTTCCGACAGCCAGTTGGTATCGATTGCGGGCGCAACCAAGCCGACATCAACGGTTGCTCCGGTGGTCGGTGGACCTGGCAGAATGCGCCCTCCCAGTTTTCCACCAGCAAGCGAATGCAATGCTCCGGTGATGACGCGGCTACCGAAACTGAATCCGATCATTTTCGTTGATTCTGTCTGCTTGACCTGTCGTTGCAGTAACCAACCCAGGTAAAGACCCTGCGCGTCGGTGCGGGCCGCTTTTCGGCGGGCGTCATGAACCAGGATTCCCTGTTTGCTGCTCGGCCAACTCCAGATCACCCAATCAACCGGTCGATTTTCAACGCAGTTGGCGATTTTCCGGTATACCGAGAAACTGCGGTTCACGATCTGGTTGGAGGCCATTCTGTTGCCGTGCACGTAGACGACAACCTGACGCTCAGGTGTCAAGGCACCGAGGTATTCGTCCAGTGTGGTGGGCGTCAATCTGCCTCGACAGTCCAGACGGTGAACTCGAAATTCCGGAGAGTCGAGATCCATGTTGCAGGTCGAGCTGGTCAGCGATCGTGTACTGATCATCCAGAACCGGTCGTTGATTTCCGGCCTTTCGGCCATCTTGAGATGCTCGCGAGCGACTTTGATCGCGATCGGGAGTGTGCTTTCGGTAAGGCCGGGACGGAGTGTGCTGGCCTCGAAGTTTCCAGTATCCCAACTGTTCAGCACGGGATTCCAGATGTTTGTGCCCTGCACGTCTGGGGCGGTAAGGAAATCGTTCACCTTGCCTGCAGCAGCCAGTGGTTGTCCTGGCAAGTGCCACGGTTCAGCCGCTGGCGTCTGGCTTGAAACGCAGAGGGAAACCAGAGCCGCTGCAGCTGCGGTGGCGGGCCGTTTTGGATTGCAGGGAAATGGTTTCATGGGGAGGAAAGGTCATTCAATCTTGAAGGAGGTTCTCTCTGGTCAACACATTGTTGCAGAAAAAAAACAATGTTGCGTTTGCACATCATTGTCTGTGACCTAATTTTCAGTGGTCTCGTCTTTGAGATTACCGAATACGCTCGCTATGCATATGAAGGAAGATAACATGAACACTCGAATTTGCTCGGTCATCGCGATTATGACGCTCGTGAGTTTTAGTACCGGATGTACCGGAATCAAGAACTTTCTCTTCGGTCGAGGAGCACGATGCGGACTCTGCAATGGTGGTTCGCTGGCGCCCCAGTTTGGCAATGCCATGCAGGCTCCCAATCCAAATGGCTCCTGCCAGCAACCCGCCGGTTACAACGGCCAGGTGTACTCGGCACAGCCCTGCGGTGGTTGCGGTTCAACTGTGCCAAACCATTGTGGTTGCGGAAATTACGGGGTCGCTGATCCTTACCAGTCCGGTCAGGTGATTCCACAGAATGGACAAGTCATGGGAGGCACGGGGGTGCCAATGCAGACCGATGGCTTCAACGCACGGAAGTTTGATACTGATGGCAGCAGAATATTGTGGGAAGAATCAACTGGCAGCAATTCGCTGTAATGCTTGAACCACAACCAACTCTGTTGGACCGGTCCTGAACCAGTTGGATAAACTGGTATAAACGTAGCGAGCGACGGTTGGAGTAAAGGTTGCCATAGGCAATGCTTTGCTCCAACCGTTCGGTTTTTCTTCTGCCGCAGGTTTGTTTGAAACGATGAGTTTTCCGATGAGTAGCTTGAATTCCGCACAGGTGCTCTGCCGCCGCCATGTGTTGTCTGGTGGGTTGGCGTCACTTGGTTTGTGTTCGCTACCCTGTGCTGATGCGCAAGACAGGGGGGCTCAGGACAAGGCAGCGGAATCTGAAGAAGCTGCATCTTCGCGTCTCAGTTATGAGACGCCGCAGGTGCAGAACTGGCGAATCGGACTCGTACTCAAGACACCTGTCACTTGCACCGATGTCTTTGCCACGTACCCTGTACCGATGAACTGGCCAGAACAGAAAGTCACGGTGACGGGGCAGACGATTGACCCTCAGGTTACGGCCTGGGATACCCGGGAACTTGGCGGCGGCGTCAAACAGGTGATGTTGAAAATGGCACGGGTGCCTGCAGGCTCCACGGTCGAAATGACATTCAACATTGCCATTGAACGATTCAGGATTCTGGGGCCGGAGCAGACAGATGATCTGGTGATTCCGGCAAAAATAGGACGCGACTTGCGTTTCTTTCTTTCCAGCAGTCCGTATATCGACAGCAGCAACGCACGGATCAAGGCGGCGTGGCGCGAATTGGCCGCAGAGGAAGTTCCCAATGCGTGGGCACGGGTTGAACAGATCTACGACTTTGTCCGGGATAACGTCAAGTATGTTGAAGGTTCTCTGAAGAACGCTTCGGTCGCTTTACGCGAAGGACGTGGTGACTGTGAGGAAATGACCAGCCTGTTTGTTGCTCTTTGCAGAAATGCAAAGATCCCCGCTCGCATGGTGTGGATTCCCGAACACTGCTATCCCGAGTTCTATCTTGAGGATGCATCAGGAAAAGGGCATTGGTTCCCCTGTCAGGCGGCGGGAACGCGTCAGTTTGGCCGGATGGATGAATACCGTCCCGTGCTACAGAAAGGCGATCGCTTCAAAGTTCCTGAAAAACGGCTCCCCACCAGATACGTCAGCGAATTCTTTCGTTGCGACAAGAAGGGAAAAAGCAATCCTGATCCAAACTTTGTACGCGAACTCATTGACGTCTGATTCATTACCGATTCCGGAGTCATCAACTTCCCGAGTCATCGACGATACCTGACGGTGAGGGAATCACTGCGTTGGTGAGTTTTGGGATTCCGGATCGGCTGATTTTCAGGCTGTTTTGGATGCAACCTTATTTCTGCTTTTCCTGCTTTTTGTGTTCGCTTTGCCCTTCCGTTTCGCTGTTATCAGTTTCGGTGTCGCCTGACTCGGGCTTCTTATCTTTGGCAGGTTTCGAGGTGTCTTTCTTTTCGTTGCCTTCCTTGCTTTCCTCTTTGGAATCGGCGTTCTGCAAGGTGGGGTCTTCAAGGGTAGCGAGTTCTACCTTGAGCATGATCTCTTTGCCTTTGCGGTAGATTTTGATGTCTTGAATCGAGCCGACCGGCTTGCGTTCAACAATTTCCTGAAAGCTTCCCGGGTCACTGACTTTTTCACCCGCGAATTCGAGAATCACATCCAGTGGTTTGATTCCAGCTCTTTCTGCAGCCGAGTTTCGTGTGCCTTGATCGGCGAGAACTCCCAAACCAACCGGAAGTTTGAATTTACCTGCGATCTTCGGGTTCAATTCGGCCATCCGGATCCCGATCGCGGCGCGGCGAACCCGATTGTGTTGAGCCAGTTCGTCGGCGATCCATTTTGCCTGATTGATCGGGATTGCAAAACCAATTCCCTGATAGGAACCATTGCGTGACGCAATGGCCGTGCTGATCGCGATGGCTCGACCATCGAGATCGATGAGTGGACCACCGGAATTTCCCGGGTTGATTGCAGCGTCAGTTTGAAGCAGTCGCCCTCGTCGGATACGGCGTAACGCCCGGTCCTTGGCGCTGATGATCCCGGCACTGACGGTTGCTTCGAGTCGAAAGGGACTGCCGATTGCCAGAACCCAATCTCCTATCTCCAGCAAATCCGAATTTCCGAGTTCGACAGCCGGGAAACCTCCTTCGCGACTGATCTTCAGCGTGGCTATGTCACTGTCGGCATCGCCACGCACGGCCGTTGCTTCTACCTCTGTTTCATCAGCAAGTTTGACCACCACTCTTTTCGCGCCTGTGATGACATGATTGTTGGTGATGATCATGCCATCTTTTGAGACGATGACACCACTGCCGATGCCGGTCAGTTGGTTTTCGTCTGGTTCAGGAGGGGCTTCCTGCGGCTTATCACCTGGCAGCGGGTTAGCGGGTTGCGCCGGTGGATTCTGATTTGCCATGACATTGACTTGTCCATAAGACTGGATCGTGACGGTCGCTGGGGTTGCTTTGCGTGCTGCGTTGCGGAATGCCCGGGACAGTGCTCGCGGGCCAACCAGCGCCTCGAGGTCAGCGGTCGAGATGTTGCCATTTTTGTCTTGAGAGGAAACCTCCTGGACGGTCTTTTGGGTCTTTTCTGAGCTAGCGGCGGAGTTGTCTGCAAGGTCGGAATCGTCCGCCGACACGTGCGTCAGGCACGAGGCCAACGCGACGGTCGCGGCAATCAAGTGTATGAGCCGGCATTTCCCGGGATAAAAGAATCGTGGTTGTTCATGCTCCGACGGGCCCACTGGGCGGGATGATTGTGTCACAGTTACCGTGCCTTTGGCGGGCATTGGGCCGTTGGTGCGTGAAGCATGGGTTGTTTTTTTCCGGTCACTGCGAAAGATCATCTTCGGGGTAGCTCCAATTCGAATCGCCTTTTCTTCGTCCATGCAATATAACGGGCATTCAAGGGCTTGTATGGCCCGTTTTCCCCGAATCCGTGACAAGCAAATGTACATTCCAAGTCTGTTGGTCAAAAAACGTGAGGGGCAAGCGCTGGAGGACGAAGAAATTCACTTTCTCATTGACGGTTTTTGTCGTGGTGAGGTTGAGGATTATCAGATGTCAGCATTCGCGATGGCCGTCTGCTGGCGAGGAATGAATCGTCGTGAGACGACAACTTTGACTCAGGCGATGCTGGAAAGTGGTGATCGGCTTCCCCGCAATCAGAGCCAGCCTGATCGTTTACGGGTAGACAAGCACAGCACCGGAGGATTGGGTGACAAGACTTCGCTGGTACTCGCACCAATGCTGGCTGCTTGCGGATTTGATGTGCCGAGAATCAGTGGACGCGGACTTGGAATCAGCGGGGGGACTCTCGATAAGCTCGAGTCGATTCCGGGGTTCGATGTTGATCTGTCCCCTTCAAGGTCTGCTGAAGTTTTGGCCGAGTCGGGCGTATTCATCAAGTCCGCCAGTGAGCGGATTGCGCCCGCCGACAGGAAACTTTACGCATTGCGTGATGTTACTGGGACGGTCCCATCCATTCCCTTGATCACAGCGAGCATCCTGTGCAAAAAACTGGCCGAGAATCTCGATGCGCTGGTCATGGATGTCAAAGTTGGAGCTGGTGGGTTCATGGAGAAGCTCGACGCCGCACGTGAGCTCGCCGATACGCTTGCTGGCGTGGGGCACGATGCAGGCTTGCCCACCTCGGTGCTGTTGACGGACATGGACCAGCCGCTTGGCCAGGCAGTGGGAAATGCGTGTGAAGTCAATGAGGCGGTCGAGGTTCTGCAAGGAACGCCCGGCGTCGTACGCGATTTGGCAATTGAATTGGGCGGTACGCTGCTGCTGAAAATGTCACAGGTTGACCAACTTGACCAGGCTCGGGAAAAACTTGCGGGGATCATCGACCAGGGTTATGCCCTGGAACGGTTTGAACGCATGGTGCATGCACAAAAGGGGAGTTTGAAATCGCCTTTGCCGCTTTCGGATGCACATGTCATTACGGCCAGGCAGGCCGGTACGATTGCCGGATACGATTGCCGTGCTTTGGGGCGATCGGTCGTCTCCATGGGAGGAGGGCGTCGGAGAAAAGGTGACAGGATTGATCATGCCGTGGGCTTGAAGGTGCACCACAGAATCGGAGACGTCGTGGAAAAAGATGATCCTGTCCTGACTGTTTACTGCAAACAAAATCGAGTCAGTGAGCATGTGGCAGTGCTACAGGAGGCAGTCAACGTCTCGGAGCATGCCGTTGAAGCGAGACCGTTGGTGTTGCACCGACAATTCGCAGAAGTATAGATTCAGTCAGCATGAGTTTTGGCGTTTTCGAGCAGGCATCGGCAGCCAGCTCCGGAAAGCTGAAATGATGATTCACCTCCGTTTTTAATTCCTACGCTCTGATCGGATGTCCTATGGCCAAGTTGAGTGACAGACGAATCGAACAGCTTGCTCTTGCTGCGGTCGATGCATGCGGACGAGCCTATGCACCGTACAGCCGATTTGAGGTGGGGGCTGCCATTCTGTTGGAAGATGGGCAGGTCATCGCAGGATGCAATGTTGAGAATGCGAGTTACGGTTTGTCTCTATGTGCAGAAAGATCGGCAGCCGCAGCGGCAGTGGCAGCCGGACACAGGAAATGGCGAGGCGTGGCAATCGCAAGTGTTGGTGGTGTTCCGCCCTGTGGTGCGTGTCGCCAGTTTCTTGCGGAGTTTGGATTGGATGTTCCAATCATCCTCGTGAACTTGATCGATGGTGCGCGAAAGGTCTGCCATTTGTCTGATCTGCTGCCAAGCTCATTTGGTCCTGATGACCTGCCCGAGGAAGCTTGAGTCTGTTCGTTCCATGACGGTCTGCTGGAACCAGAGAAACGGAACCAGGGAAACAAAGCCGGCGTTCGCGGTACCGACCATCCGCGTGACACGGAAGTCCGTGACCCCGCGGGAATGCATGGGTTGCCGATGATGAACCGGATGAGTCCGATGAAACGAGTGGCCAGTAGCAACGCTGAAAGGGAACTGGAAGACTAGGGCTTTCGGATCGCATGCACCACAAAGCCGCTTGGCAGGAGTGTCCGATGGTTGACTTGTGAGCCATCGACCGCCAGTGGTTGGAATTCATGAATGTTCCAGCCTGTTGCTTTGAGGTCCTGCTTGAGTTCACGTTTTGAAAAGCGGTGCATGAACATGTTCTCAAGCCCACGGTACCCATAGATCGAGTCACCAAATTCAAAGTGACGGGTACGAATGGAATTCCAGAAGGACAGAAACAGCTTGCGCGTTCCTTTGTGTTCACGCAAGGCAGCCCAGCGGTGGTGAACGTGCAGCAGGAATGTCCCACCGGGGCGAACAAGCCGGTGAAGCGTCGTGAGCATCTTGCGTCGATTGTCTCTTCCCTGAACCATTCCAAGCGTGCTGAACAGACAGACGGCGTGATCAGCAACCTGTTCCGCAAAACAGTGCAACTCGACGAGATTTGCCTGAACCGGAAAAACTTCCCCGCTGGTGCGACCGGCTGTGAATTTCCGATTCATGACTTCCAGCATGGGGCGGCTGAGGTCCACGCCAATCACGTCGTAGCCACTTTCAGCGAGGGGGATTGCTGTTCGTCCGGTACCGCAACCCAGGTCGAGAATGAGTTCTTCACGAGGGGTTTTGGGGCCGGGGAGGACCTCTTTGAGAATCTGCTGATCGAGCCTGCATAGCGGAGTTTCTTCCACAAAACGGTCGTAATGGTCGGCTATCGACCGCTGTTGCACATATTCCCATGTTCCCGGTGCGACGCCCGGGGGGCGGCGCCACTGCGGAATTGAGGCCTGCGAACTTGGCTGTGGGACTGATGGCGTGCTGTCGGTCGATCCCGGGAGCGGGTGGCAGGAAGGTCGATGAGGCGGGGGCTGGTTCATTTTGGCTTTACATTCCTATAATCCGCCTCGCGGAGCGGACGCACCCGAGTGACTGCTTCGTCCCGAATTCGACAGGATGGTGACTGCACCCGAGTCGATTTCACCACGATTGTTGTTGAGTTGCCACCCAAGTGGCAAGGCATCGGTGAGTCGTGCCGGCAGTTCATGCTGCCCGCAACAGCGACTTCTCTGGCGTCTGCAGCAAATCCCCGCGGGGTGATGACCCGTTTGGTGTGATGCTGCGGCTCGTGCACCGGTGACCGGAGTTTCAACGTGAGCTTCAGCAATCGTCCCTTTCCGCATGTCAGAAGAAATGCCCGATAAACGGTGTGTTTCTTGTTTCGCATTCACCACCATTTCCCACAACACATACGCTTCAACAGCAAAAGGAAACAACGATCATGATCAAGGTCGGTATCAATGGTTTCGGTCGCATCGGCCGCATGGTTTTTCGAGCATCCGTGGCTCGCGATGATATGGAAGTCGTGGCAATCAACGACTTGCTGGAAGTCGATTATCTGGCTTACATGCTCAAGTACGATTCGGTGCACGGTCGCTTTCAAGGTGAAGTTTCAACCCGTGATGGCAAGCTGATTGTCAACGGAAAAGAAATCCGGGTCACTGCTGAAACAGATCCTTCCAAATTGGCCTGGGGTGATGTTGGTGCCGATGTGGTTGTCGAGTCGACCGGCATTTTCCTCACCTCGGAATCCGCCCAGGGACACATTGATGCAGGTGCAAAGAAGGTTGTGATGTCCGCGCCTTCCAAGGATGACACCCGGATGTTTGTGATGGGCGTCAACGACGATAGTTACGATGGCGAAGTTTTTGTCTCGAACGCATCGTGCACAACAAACTGCCTTGCCCCGATTGCCAAGGTTCTGAATGACAACTTCGGGATCAAGCGTGGTCTGATGACAACCGTTCATGCCGCCACTGCGACGCAGAAGACGGTGGACGGTCCATCGAAGAAAGATTGGCGTGGCGGTCGTGGTATTCTTGAGAACATCATTCCATCAAGCACTGGAGCGGCCAAGGCGGTTGGCAAAGTCATTCCGGAGCTCAATGGCAAATTGACCGGCATGGCGTTCCGGGTACCAACTTCGGATGTTTCAGCAGTTGACCTTACCGTTGAATTGGACAAAGAAGCCAGCTACGAAGACATCTGCAAAGTCATGAAGGAAACTTCGGAAGGAAGCATGAAAGGCATTCTTGGATACACCGAGGACAAGGTGGTTGCAACCGATTTCCGCGGTGAGTCCTGCACATCTGTATTCGACGCTGGTGCTGGGATCCAGTTGGATGGCACATTCGTCAAAGTGGTTGCCTGGTACGACAACGAGTGGGGCTATTCCAACAAGGTTCTTGACCTGGTTGCCCGTATTTCGTAACTGGCGATTTCGCTCCGTTACTTCAGCTTTTTGCAGCCCGTCAGAGCGAGCTGCAAAAATTGCAGATGAACCGGTTTTTCACGCAATCCCGTCAGGACTTGTTCCTGATGGGATTTTTTCTTGCGCGGTCTGCCCGCAGATGAGCCGTCTGCGTACACGCCGCCCTCGGGAGAACCACCAGACCGTGTCGGGCAGTTTCCGCGTGTGCCGGTGGTTGTGGGAAAACCAGAGTCAGAGATGCAGTTTTCCCCGCTGCGACCTCCGCGACTGAACAGGCCATACGGGTTCCGGAAAAGGAACCCGTCATGATCGGTCTCTCGACCTAGATCTTGCTGGACCTGAATTTGGGGGCGAGGATGGTCAATCCTGAGAATTTTCTTCGTTCTCTGGAGCGCTGTCATCACTCGGGGCTGCAGCCGCTGCACTTGCAGCGTCTGCAGCCGCGTTGGTTGCACTCTGCTCGGCAGCATCAGTCGTATTTTCCGAGCCCGCGCCCTCTTCTGATTCCTCTTCGGCCGGGACACGGACAACCGCGATCAGGTTGTCACCTTCATCGACGTTCATGATTCGAACGCCTTGGGTATTACGACCAATCACATTGATGTCTGCAGCTTTGATTCTTTGCAGTTTTCCCTTCGCTGTCATCATGAAGATTTCATCATCATCGTTGACACGGGCGATTCCGATGACTTGGCCGTTTCGATCACTGGTGCGGATATCACGTAACCCTTTTCCACCGCGTTTCTGTGTTCGATAACGGGCACCAGAGGCAATGGTGTCTTCGCTGTCGCTCTCACCTGATTCGTCGTTGCTGGCGTTGGGGCCAAAATTGGTTCGTTTCCCGTAGCCATTTTCACAAATGGTGAGCAGTGATTCGTCTGGATCAGCCACGACCATTCCGACGACATGATCATCACCGACCAGAGAGATACCTTTGACGCCAGAGGTATTTCGTCCCATCGGGCGGGCATCGGATTCGCGGAAACGGATCGCCATGCCTTTGGCCGTGACCAGTACGACTTCGTCGCCAGGGCCAATCACGGCTGCGTCCACCAGTTCGTCGCCTTCACGCAGTTTGATCGCGATGATGCCACCACGTTTTGGCCGGCTGTACTGTTCAAGTGGTGTCTTTTTGACCAACCCGCTGCGAGTAGCCATCACCACGTAGTAGCCCTCCTGATCGAAATCCCTGACCGCCAGACATTCGGCAATCCGTTCTTCTTTTTCAAGATTCAGCAGATTGACAATGGCACGGCCACGACTGTCACGCGGCAATTGTGGAAGGTCATACACCTTCTGCCAGCGTACTTTGCCGGCAGTTGTGAGGAACAGCAGGTAAGCATGCGTGCTGGCAACAAACAGATGTTCGATCGGGTCAGCGTCGTCTGTCTTGGCTCCCTTGAGTCCTTTGCCACCGCGTTTTTGGGTGTTGTAAACACTGGAAGCCGTGCGTTTGATGTAGCCCGAATGACTGATGGATACCACCATCGTCTCTTCGGTAATCAGATCCTCGATGTTGATGTTTCCGAGTTCGACCTGTGAAATCTCCGTTCGGCGTGCGTCACCAAATCGGCGTTTGATTTCTTCGAGGTCGTCTTTGATGATCTGGTAGATTCGTGTCTGGTTACTCAGGATGTCGAGATAGTCAGCGATTTCGGTCAGCAGTTCCTGATGCTCCTGAGACAGTTTTTCCTGTTCCAGATTGACCAGCTGACCGAGCCGCATTCGGAGAATTTCATCGGTTTGTACGCTTGTCAGGGTATAAACCGATGACTCGCCACGTTCCAGGACAAACTGCTGGAAACCTTCGTCGCCCAGTGCACGTTGCATCATGGCTGCAGGGCACTCAATTCCCATCAGACGTTGTTTGGCCTCGGGTTGAGTGCGGCTCTCACGAATGGTCTGAATGATTTTGTCGATGTCGGCCAGAGCCAGCAGCAATCCTTCAACGGTGTGCTTGCGGCGTCTTGCACGATTGAGCAGGAACTGCGTCCTGCGCCGGATGACGTTCACTCGGTGACGAATGAACTCCATCAACATTTCCTTGAGAGTCAACTCGCGCGGCTTGCCATCGACCAGCGCAAGGAAGATCATCGAGAACGTCGTTTGCAGCGGTGAAAACTGGTACAGCTGGTTGAGCACCACATCGGGATCGGCATCCCGTTTGAGCTCAATGACCAGACGTACTGGCTCTTTCAGATCGCTCTCGTCACGGATCCCGGAAATGCCTTTGATTTTATCGCCATTGACCAGCTCGGCGATCTTTTTCACCACCCCATCGCGTGTCTGCTGATACGGGATTTCGTTGACGATGATGCGGGACCGGTTCCCTTTGAGTTCTTCGGTCTGGCATTTCGCCCGCACCACAATCGTGCTGCGTCCTGTCTGGTATCCGCGCCAGATCCCTGAGCGACCACAAATGATTCCGCCGGTTGGAAAGTCAGGGCCGGGAACGATGGCAAACAGTTCATCGACCGTCATTTCCGGATTGTCAATCAATGCGATCACGGCATCGCACACTTCTGTGGGATTGTGAGGCGGAATGCTGGTCGCCATTCCAACCGCAATACCACCAGAGCCATTGATCAGCAGGTTGGGAAACTTGCTTGGGAGTACGGTTGGCTCGTTTCGCGCTTCATCGTAGGTCGGGATGTAGTCGACGGTGTCCAGCTTGATGTCATCAAGCATGGTCGCAGCAACAGCGCTCAAACGGGCTTCGGTGTACCTCATGGCTGCCGGTGGCAGACCGGCAATGCTTCCGAAGTTGCCCTGTTTGTCGATGAGCATGCGGCGCATGTTCCATTCCTGTGCCATCCGTACCAAAGTCGGATAGATGACGCTTTCACCGTGTGGGTGATAGTTTCCGGACGTGTCCCCGGAAATCTTGGCGCACTTGACCCGTTTGCTGCCGGGGCCAAGGTTCAGGTCGTTCATTGCAACGAGGATTCGACGCTGACTGGGTTTCAGGCCATCGCGCACATCTGGAAGAGCGCGACTGACAATCACGCTCATCGCGTACGTCAGATAGCTGTCACGAAGCTCGTCCTCGATCGGCAGGTCCACCATGCGCAAGGCGCCGGCGCCACCGCCTGTGCCCTCGCCCTCTGGGCTGATGTCCGCACCCTCGTTGTTACCGTTTTCGTTGTTGCCTTCGTCTTCTGCCAATGCCCGGATTCCTAAGAAGAGTCGCGTTTCATGGAGACGCTCAAATGACCGTGAAAAGTGAGCGGAATTTTAACCGGTTTCGTTCCGCTTAACAACGACCCAACGGTCTTTGGATGTTGCCGCAAACCTAGAAATCATCAATACTTGCGACGTCAGCCCGGTAAACCGGAAAACCGCTTGCGAGATTCGCTTCCTTTGACCCACGACATCCCATGCCCAGTACCCTGCAGAGCATTCAGATTGGGAAGGTTATCACCGAAGGCAATCCCGGCACGCGTGACCCGGCCCGGCACCAATGGACCACCGGTTTCTATAAGTCTCCGGTCGATTTCCCTGTTCACATGGGGGAGCTTGGGATAGATGGGGATTCTGTTGCTGATGCCCTGCATCACGGTGGGCACGATAAAGCGGTGCTCTGCTACGCCATGGATCATTATCCACGGTGGAATGAGGAACTACCGGAATTGAAAATGGGGCCGGGCGCATTCGGAGAGAACCTGGTGCTGGGGGAAATCGACGAAAGATCCGTCTGCATCGGCGATCAGTACCGGCTCGGTCCTTGTCGCATTGAGGTCAGTCAGCCAAGGCAGCCCTGCTGGAAGATCTCGCGACGATGGGGCCTCAGCACACTGACCAAGCAAGTTACCCAGTCAGGCCGCACTGGTTGGTACATTCGTGTTCATGAGCCCGGGCAGATTCAGGTCGGGCTCGAAATGTCACTTCTTGAGCGACCGCACCCCGAATGGAGTATTGCCCGAGCGAATGAAGTGATGTTCGGTAAAGGTCGTGATCCAATGGCTGTTGAGGAACTCCTGAGCCTTACGGAGCTGGCAGACGCTTGGAAAGCAGATCTTTCTTGATCGAGGGTTTAGGGTTTAGGGTTTTGGGTTTTGGGTTTTGGGTTTGTTGAACATGGTTCCATGTGCAGTATTCCATGTGCAGTATTCCAGTGCAGTATTCCAGTGCAGTATTCCATGTGCAGTCGTTGGGGAGAGCGAATCGGG
>JAAXJB010000008.1:0-13234 GCA_012270065.1 Rubripirellula sp.
CCGGTGCACCCAATGCGCAGTGCACCCAATAAGCCGGTGCACCCAATGCGCAGTGCACCCAATACGCCGTGCACCCAAAACCGCAGGCCCACTTTCCACCGTTACCACACTCGTCTGCCCAGTGGTTGAAGAAAGTGTGGCAAACAGCACTCATTTGTAGTTTGGGCTGATAACAAGGCAGCCAAAGCCTGGTGGGACCGTGACTGTTGATCCTTACCCACCTTTTCCATTTGCCCCGCTGCCTGAGACGCTGAAACGCTAAAACGTGGAAGCTTCTGAATCCATTGGTTGTGATCCGGTTCTTCCAATCGATTACTCCAGCAAGGTAGCGGCGTTACGCGGCGGCACGCGATGAACAGTTGAGGCTACCGGGCTGTCGTTGGCTAAGCTCATGAACAAACACCAGATTGCCGGCGTGATATGTTTCTTGAGGAATATGTTGTTGAGGCTCTTTACCGCCATACGTCCAAGCCACGTATCCCCGCTCGAGTAAATAGTCGACGTTCTCTCGACTACAAACGTTTCCTGTCTTTTCCGTGATGTTGTCACCAACTTCCATCATCACAACAGGACGTGAGCGTTCCAGAATACCGTTCATTCCTCGAAGGACAAAAGATTCAACGCCCTCGACATCAAGCTTGATTACGTCGGGAGTTCCATGTGTCTTGGCAAAGTCATCTAATCGTACCGCTTGAACTTCAATCATCCGGCCGTCGTGCATCTTGTCTCGGTCAATGCATTGATCATCTCCGACGACAAAGTTGAGAGATGAATCACGTACGGATTGTTCCCAAAACTGAATTGATTTTGGTTCGTCGAAAACAGCCAGGTTGTGCGATTGGATGTTTTCCCGGCGATCGGCATTTTCACTCAACACTTCATAGGTTTGCGGTGTCGGTTCAAAGGAGTGCACCGCTCCGGAAGAGCCAACCAGATCGGCGGCCAAGACGGAGTAGAAGCCAAAGTGAGCGCCTACGTCGTAGAAGGTGTCACCAGGCTCAACGAGATCCACGACGGCTGCGGTCAAGTCTCGCTCAAAATATCCGTATTTGCCCAGGAAACCCGATACATATTCCGGATAAACGATGGTTATACGTTCGCCCCAGAACATCGGAACGGATCGTTTTATCTTGCGACCGCTTAGTCGAGCAAATTTCTTGGTGATGCGCCAATCAAGCCAACGGGCAGCATTTTGCAATTTAGAACGTTCGTTCCATCGGGCCCACGTGTCTGAGATTGGTTTGGTCGCTACGGGGTTCGTCATCGCTGGATTCCAAGACGCCTCGGTTGATAAGTAAATGGTTTTCGCCTGAAAAGACGATCGTCATTAGCCAATGCACTCGGGTTCCTGCAAGAGCAATACATTTGCCAGCAAACCCTTGGATGCTGCAGGCATCAACCTGAACAAGTGAAAAATCAACGCGGTATCAATTCATTGGGTGCTGGTATCACGGCGCTTTTCACTTCTGGCCATTGGTGTTTGCGGTCACGATCACGATAACCGGATGGCAGGAGTTGATTTTCCTTTTCAAAGCTGCCCGGCGCCGCCACTTCGGTTGATCGCATTGTTGCCTGACGTTTTGACTGTTAATGGAGCGGCCGCCCAGCGATAAAAACGATCCGTGGCACCATTCTCGTTCCTCGTCTCGCCAACAAACGACAAACGACTTCGATCAAGGATCTTTGTCGAAGCAACATTTCGAACATCTGCGTAGGCAACTATCTCACGCAGGTTTCGATGGTAGATACCGTATTGGATCAAGCCGTCGCATATTTCTTGACCGTAGCCCTTGCCAAAGAATTTTCCAAGAAACCGATAACCAATTTCCGGGCGTTTTTCATTGGGGACGATCGCACAGGTGCCAATGAATTGTTGATCGGATTTCCGAACGATTGCCCATACCCAAAAGTCATTTTCGGGAATTGAATAGTGGGCGATACAGCTATTCAATTGTCGGCGGTTTTCGGATGCGTCAAGACCCTTGCCGGTCGTGTATCGCATCACTTCGTCGTCCGATTGCATCTCATGAAAGGCTTCAAAATCTGAGCCCTTCAAATTACGGACCAACAACCTTGTTGTTTCAAAAACCATTTCTGAAAATTCACGTCCCCATCGGTGACGCATTCTGCTGGGAGTCGGATAAGTCTTGGCTAAACGGGCGGCGAACAGCGACGTGGAATCTAAAAACGCGCACCCAACCGACCTGTCGGTTGGGCGATTTATCAGGCCCTGCCGCATCGTCGTAGTCAGACACGGCCCCAGTCCGCATGCGGGCACTACAGTGTCAGACGTTCGGCCCCATCATCATCATCCCGGCAAACATTGGAACTGCTCCCGCCAACTGGACAAGAAAGGGCTTGCCTGCCGCGTCCCAATGCAGGATCAAGAAGATAAGTGACACGGGACCAAGAAAAAGACAACCCAGGCCCCAGAGAACGCTCTCCTGGAAGGCAGCTATGAGGAACCAGATGCCACCGATGAAAGCGACGATTGCTCCAACAAAGAAAAGAATCATACCAATAACTTCCATCGTAAACTCCTGGAATCTTGAGGAATAAGTGTTTCCGTTCAACGAGCCGCGGCAAACAGCTTTGAATTCGAAATGCGCGCTGCCCGCGGTTCCGTATGCAACGGTTTGCTATCTGGCGATCAGGTTTAGTTGAGGGTCAAACCATGATTGCCGACACAATCATACACAAGGCACGAGCAGTGCTGGCAAATGTCCCCATTTGATTGGGTGGATCATCCGGTTGCCTACCTCTGGGCAACTTAGCAGCTTACTGAAACACTCGTTCGCGAAACGATGTCGGTTGATGAGATGTGGCTCGCGGGAGATGGCGAGTGTGGTGTTGCACCGCGAGAAAGATTGGCAGCTGACTGATTGAACGCGAGCATGGCGAAAGCCATGATAGCACCTGCGATGCCCCCAACAGCGGCGGTCATCACAATGGCTCCGTGTCGTGTGTCACAATGGCTCCGTGTAGTGTGTCCGAAATCGCGTTGCCGATGAGTGTGCCAAGTCACAAGAACCTGTCAATCGACGTTGGCAGGCATTTCAAGTTCAAGTTGCCCGGAAGTCAGTTTCCCCTTCCACTCGGAAAATTCCTGATCGATCAGTAGCACTGCCGTGACTCTGTATTTACCCGATACGACGTGATTCGATTGATCCGTGAGTCGCCAAAGACTCTTCTTTTCCTGTGTCGGATTGAATCGCACCCACTCGGGCCAGACCGCTTCATCCGCAGACAACTCGATTTGGCGATGTTTCGCTTTTTTTCTATCGAGTTGAATATCTTTGTCAATCTCCACGTTCTTGCGGATTTCATCCGATGCATCGGGTTTGTCACGACGCTTGTCCAGCAACATCAGATGGTTCCAACCCTGATAAACCAATGACAGGGGATCTTCTCCTGATTCGGGCGTGAGCAAAATTTCTGAAATAGGAATGGCTCCATCATCACCCATGGCAAGACAGTCCCAAACGGTTGGCAGGAAACGCACTGGTTTTGTACTGGTGTTCCGTAGATGAACGGTAACCTGAAGCGTGCCATCTTCGCTCACTGGCTTTTCAAAACCAACGAAATCGTAGCTCTTGTTGAGTTGAACAGGAGCTGAAATTCCAAGTTGCAGCCCGTTGACGGCTTTGCCCCATGCGATTCTCTGCTGATCAAATTCGGTTGCGGTCTGCTGGCAGTAGATCAAGTGGCTTCCAGAAGAAACAAACAAGACGAAGGTCGTGATCAAGCGGATTGACACTGTGGTTTTCCTTGCTGGAAGTGAGATTGCTATTTGGCTGGGAGGTGAGATGCCTGTGACGTGCCCCAGCGGTAAACAAACGCGGGTTCACGCGTGTTGCACGATTGGAATTGCGGATTGTTAGGTTCAATGACCCAAAAAGTAACCCACGATTTCATTCGAAACAGATTCAGTCCCGGTAAGACAGCAGTGAGCAGTTGATTGAATCAATCAAAGTGCAACGCCGCAACTCACCGACGCCTCGACTGAATCAATCGACGCAGCATCATTTGAGCAGACGGCAGGACAACAGTTGAAACTTGCTGCCATTGCGTCGGGTTGACGCGGAACCAGCCTAACCGGTCAGCCGGTCGTAGGCTTCCTGATACTTGGCGGCGGTCTGTTCAATCACCGTTTCTGGGAGTGCCGGGGGACTGCTTTTTTTGTCCCAGCCACATTGCGAAAGCCACTCACGGACAAATTGTTTGTCGAACGATGCCTGAGCCTGGCCGGGGTGATAGTTGTCTGCCGACCAGAATCGCGAGCTGTCAGGAGTCAGAACTTCGTCGATCAGCACAACTTCATCACCGACCATTCCAAATTCGAATTTGGTGTCGGCAATCAACAGGCCTCTGGCTGCAGCAAACTCACAGGCCGAAGCGTAGATTTGGAGGCTGGTATCCCGCAATTGCTGTCCCAGTGAATCGCCGAGGTCCTCGATCAGCCGTTCAAGAGGAACATTTTCATCATGTCCTTCTACAGCTTTGGTGGCCGGCGTGAAAATTGGTTCGGGCAGTCGGTCGCATTGCTTGAGACCACTCGGAAGCTGGTTACCACAGATCTCGCCTGTTGCCTCATATTCCTTGAGTCCACTTCCTTCCAGATAGCCTCGTACCACACACTCGAAAGGAATGACATTGGCTTTTTCGGTCAACATGATCCGTCCCTGAAGAGGATCCACGTCGAATTGTGCACTCAATGAGGGTGGGATTTCGGTGGTGATCAGGTGATGCCGCATCCCCAGTTGTTCAAACCAGAAACCGCTCATCTGAGTCAGCAACTGTCCTTTCCCGGGAATGCCACTTGGCAAAATGAAATCAAAGGCACTGATTCGGTCCGTACTGACGATGAGCAGAGAGTTGCCAAGATCATAGACATCTCGGACCTTGCCGCTGCGACGCGGCAGCGGAAGATTCGTTTCAAGCAGAGCACCGGAGGGGTCAAATCGGTAAAGATCAGGCTGTTGTGGTTCGTTCATGCCAGTAATTTGGCAAACCAGCCGTGGCAGAGCAACCGGATCATGGGTGTCGGGGGATTGGTTCGGCGTTGAAAAGTTCCCCGAGTTCATCCCTTCGCCAGCGTTTCATTCCGGTTGTAGACGCTGAAATGAGAATTTGTGGGTTGGTGTCCGGGTGTTCCGACGGATCGATCGCAGGTGTCTTGGCGGCAAAATTTGCAGTAATTGCGGGATTTTGCCGTACGAAAAGAAATCCCATGTCAAATCGCGTGGTCGCAGTGCGTAGACGAAAAGGCTAAACTATCGCATCGGATCGCTCTGGGTGCGCGATACCCCGTTCTGTTTTCTATCCATGGTTACTTCTTCGGCGTGCCGGTATGGGGCAGTTTCATTTTGATGTCCCCGACGCGGCGACCGACTTTATCAATAAGTCGCTGTGGCAAAATGCCTATATCTGTGGCATTGAAGGTGTCCCGTGGCAATCTCGAATTGAATTTGACGGGAGCCGTCTGACTCTCACCCGTGCGATCGATTCGTCTGGCAAGCTGTACATGGCTTGTCCGCTTGAGGGGATCGGTTTTCGTACACTCAGTACTTGCAGTCTCAGGCCGCTTGATGATGAGGCTCATTTGTTGCCTTTGGAGTTCGCGCGGGGAAGCTGCTTCCGTGCTCGGGTTCAGTCCGATGCTTGGCAACGGGCTGGTTTGACTCTCAGCCAGGAGTTCGTCGAACTTTTGCAGGCGGGGACATCGTGTTTTCTGGATGCTGCCCAAAGACGAGCTGATCCCGAGGGTTCCAGTGCTGCGGCGATGGAGTCGATTCTTTTGCTTGAAAAAGCGATTTCGGATTTGGGTGAAAGCTATGCGGTCCAATCGATTGCGTTCAGGAAACAGCGGGAGCCGCAAATCGGTACGCTTCTTGCTGGTACGGTAACCCCGCCTGCGCCTCTTGGTCTACCCTCTCACACTGCGTTTACTGCAGCGTTCAACTCTGCTGCCGTCCGTCTGAATTGGGCAGACATCGAGACTGACTCGGGGCGTTTTTCCTACGACAATGCCGAGGAGGCGATTGACTTCTGCACGAACAAAGGAATGCGAATCATCGGTGGTCCTCTGATTGATTTCAGGGAACGCTTGATGCCCCATTGGCTGTACTTGCTGGAAGATGATTTTGATGCATTTCTGAAGTCCGTGACGCACTTTGTGGAAACGACGGTCAACAAGTTCCGTGGTTCCATTCAGTTGTGGAACTGCGCGAGTGGATTGAACACTCCCGGTCCCATGCAACTGAATGACGAGCAGATCATGCGTTTGTCGGTCGGTATTCTTCAGACGGTACGCCGAGCGGACCCAACGACTCCCGCGATCATGTCTTTCGATCAGCCATTCGGTGAGTACCTCGGTCAGAATCGGGAGGGGATTTCGCCATTGCATTTTGCAGATGCTCTTGTTCGTAGCGGGTTGGGCATGGCGGGCCTTGGGCTGGAAGTGCGGATGAACTATGCGAATAACGCAACGTTCCCACGCTCGGCAGTCGAGCTTGGCCAGATGATTGACCGCTGGGCGACACTGGGCATGCCAATGCTGGTGCAGTTGTCCATCCCTGGTGGAACGGGCACCGATTCGATGGCGGTAGCACCTTGCGATGTGCTTCAGGATGATTCACAGAAGGCCGATCAGGAATCCGAACAGTTGAGACTGGCGGGACCGTTGATACGAACCCTGCTTGCAAAGCATATTGTCCATGGCATTGTCTGGGAGGGTTGGTCTGACCAGGTGCCTCATGTGGTCAGTCATTCCGGTTTGATCGACGCTAATGGCAACGAACGACCGTTGCTGGAGTATTTGACAAGATTAAGACGCGAGTTTCTTGTTTGATGAAGAAAGCCTCTTGAATTCGCGTAATGAACCTCTTGACCGGTTTGGAGCACAAGATGAACCAGAGATTTGCTTTTTTTCGTGAAGGTGGCAGTGCTCATGACCGCGGAGGATTCCGCTCCGTGGCGACTGGGAGACTCTCGGTCTACCCAATGATTTATGGCATCTTTCTTGCCAACGTATTCTGCGGTGTCCTGTCAGGCGAGGAACGACCAGATGCCAGTGCCATCTCACCTGTCGGAAAGGTTGAGGAAGTCAAAACAGGTTTCAGCTTCACCGAAGGACCTGCGTGGAGTGAGACGGGGGCACTGTTTTTCACCGATATTCCGAACGCGAAAATACACCAGTTCTTTTCAAATCGAAACTCAATTGAAACGTTCACAAGTCAATCCGGTCATGCCAATGGTGTATTGATTGATGCATCGGGACGGATCCTGGTCTGCCAGATGGATGGCCGCGTCGTTGAATATGATGTCGAGTCGGCGGAATACAAAACGCTGGCCGCCAGCCATGATGGCAAACGGTTCAATGCACCCAACGATCTGATCATCGACAAGTCAGGTGGCATCTACTTTACTGATCCACTCTTTCGCGCCCCTGATCCGTTGCCGCAGGGGATTCAGGCGGTTTACTACATCCCCAAAGATGGCCCTGTTAAGAGGATGACGGGTGATATTCCCGCTCCCAATGGGATAGGGCTTTCACCCGATGGAAAGCGTCTTTATGTGATTCCCAGCCGGCAGGCCGAAATGCTCGTTTATGATGTGCAGGGACCAGGGAAAATCGCCAATGGGCGTACTCTGTGCAGACTCAAGCAACCGCCGGGAAAAGACAATACGGGTGGCGATGGGATGGCGGTCGATGTCAAAGGGAATCTCTACATCACTACCAATCTTGGTGTTGAGATTTTTTCGGAGGACGGGAAGCATCTCGGCTTGGTGAAGTTTCCACAGCAACCCGCAAACGTAACCTTCGGTGGTCCTGAGCGAAAAATGATGTACGTGACAGCACGCACTGGACTTTACCGCGTGGAAATGCCGATTGCAGGTTTGAAACCGAATTGATATCACGCGATGCGCGGAAATCGACGTGTCCCAGTGCTATCACGCCTGCCAGGTTTCAGGTGGATCAGGTTGTTGCCATGCACTCATTCCACCGTCGACGAGCAAAGTTTGGCCCTGCACATGTTCCGCGGCGTCCGAAAGAAGAAAAACAGCCGTACCGCCGCATACTTCGGCCGTCGGAACTTGACCATTGGGCGTATGAAGCTTCATCCAGTCGTGAAGTCGTTCGTTTTCATCCAGAATCCGGGTCAACGGCGTACGAACCAGTCCCGGTGCCAATGCGTTGACTCGAATCCCCAGGGGTGCCAACGTGACGCAGAGAGATCGGACCATGGCAGCGACAGCACCCTTGCTCGTGTCATAAGCTGTGTGATCCGGTTCTGACAAAATGCCGTTGATGGATCCAGTGAAGAGAATGCGGCCTCGAATTCCCTGGTCCAACCACCGACGGCATAATGCCTGTGTGAGGAAGTAGCCGGACGTAACATTCAAATTCATGGTGGTTTGAAATGTGTCGAAGTCCATTTCAAAAAAAGGTTTATCAATGTAGGTTCCGACATTGTTGATCAGCAAATCAATGCCAGGTAACAGGTGGTCTGCTTTCTCGAGCAGACCCGGCAGGTAGTCCTCTGGGAGGCCCGATAAGTCGGTAAGCAGTAATTCCGCTTTCACGCCCTTGCTTCGACAGGTATCGATTGTTGTTCTGGCAGAGTCATCATCGTGCAATCCCACCAGAAGTACATCAGATCCAGCATTGGCTAACGCGATCGAGATTGCTGCACCAACACCCTGTGTTCCGCCTGTGATCAGCGCGCGGTGTCCCGTGAGATCGAATGGGGTCTTGCTTTGGTTTTGCATTGGCTCGTGATTTGGAATCAATGGTATGTGGAGTGATTCTTATCCATCGGTTCAGGCTTGTGCGAGATTCACCACCAGGCAACTGAGTGCAGGGTTGCTGGTGGGCGATGCATTTTCAATGCACGACCATGACAGGCCTGAAAATTGGTGGTGCGACTCCTTGTTGAGTCACTTGAACATGCCGCAGACAGGATAGCAATATTGCTACTGTGAAGTCGCATTGTTCGCAGCGGCGTGTTTACCGGCCGGATCACTCGTTTTCCACTTGCAGAAGTACACGGTGGGAAAATCGTCATCCGGCGGATATGGTCCGTATCCTTGTGACGATGTGGTTCGTGAAAGCGAAGCCGGGTTGCACTTAAGCGGGTGTTTCACGAGTGGAGAAATTTTTATCTGGTTTTCAGGTTTCAGGAGGTCCAGGCGGCGGCAATGCCTTCGGTTTTTGCAAAATATTCGTTGTCCTTGCGACTTTTCAGTTTTCTTTGATGGCAGGATTTACCGCAGTTCGGCCGGAATGTTGGCTGTTTGGGGCAGCGCTGATTGGATGACAGGGGGAAAGCCCGCTGAGGGAGTCGCTCAGGTCGACGGGATTCTTTCGATTGTGCGTGGGTACAAAATGGAAGTTGGGGCGTTCAGTTGACGGTTGAAGGTGGGTTTCGGTGCCGGGACCCACTTCCATCGAGTATCATGAGAGAGTCGACGCTCTAATCTTGACTGACGGCATTTCACTCCCCTTTTCGATTACTTGGCATCGTTGCCGGTTTCCTGGAGTATTGAATGAAGTTCTTGCGAGTAAAACCCACAGTTTTTTTTGCCGCACTGCCTGTGGTTGCATTATGTGTACTTCTCTCTTCTCCCGCCGATGCCCAATCGCGTAAGGGCAAGAAACCTCCAGCAAAGCCCAAGATCAAATTACCGGAAAGTGTGCGGAAACGTACGCCGGTGGCCATGAAAGTTGTCCCGGTGAATCCCAGTACTCGCCGTGCCATTCAACGGGCTGCAGGTCAGTTGGACAGTTTCGTGGAATCGAAGTTGATCGACGAAGGTCAATCGCCCAACAGCATTGCGAGTGATGAGGTTTTTCTTCGCAGGGTTTATTTGGACGTTGCAGGTCGCATTCCAACATTGAAGGAGGCTACCAGATTTCTGGAGTCCACTTCTGAAACACGGCGAGAGGAACTGATTGACAAATTGCTGGGTAGTCCGGATTACGTCAGCAACATGTACAACTTTTGGGCTGATGTTCTGCGTCTCGTTGAGCGGCCTCAGGCGAATATCGTGGCTGACCCGTATCTGGGATACGTCAAAGATTCAATTCGGATCAACAAGCGTTACAACCAGTGGGTTTACGAGATGCTGACCGCTGATGGTAAGACCTGGGAAAACCCTGCAGTTGGATTCCAGTTGCGGGATGATGGGATGCCGCTTCCGTACATCGACAATACTGTCCGTGTTCTTCTGGGGACACAAATCGGCTGTGCACAATGCCATGACCACCCGTTCGATCAGTGGACGCAGTACCAGTTTTATGAGTTGGCAGCTTATACGAATGGTGTTCGTACACGGATTCAACGTGGTTCTCCCGGATTCACCAAACAGAATCCAGCCAACGTATTGATCAATGAAGCGAGAACCAAACATGACAAAGGTCGCGTGCCGGGTGAATTTCAGAGGCTTGCCCGTGCCAACACATACAGTGTCAGCGAAGTGAAAAATGCTGTGATGCGTTTGCCGCATGACTATGCGTATGAGGATGCTAAACCAAAGGAAGTTGTGAAGCCTGCTGTGTTGTGGGGAGAAGTGCCGACAAAAGCCCGCAAGGGTTCTCCCCGTGAACAATTCGCGGCATGGGTTACCAGTGATGACAATCCGCAATTCAGCAAGACGATCGCAAATCGACTGTGGAAACGCTTTCTGGGTGTTGGGCTTGTTGAGCCAATTGACGATTTTCGCGATGAGCACCCTTGCATGAATGAACCCTTGCTGGAGTTCCTCAGCAAGGAGATGGTGAGGAATAACTATGACCTCAAAGAGTTCATTCGAATGATTCTTTACAGCCGCACCTATCAGCGGGAATCGAGTGATTACGAGCTCACCTCGGGTGAGCCCTATTATTTCCCGGGGCCAACCTTGCGTCGAATGACAGCGGAGCAGGTGTGGGATTCGTTTTTGACGTTGGCCGTACACAATCCTTGGCCTTTCCAACGCCCGACTGCGGCGGAGATGGCTCCCGTCCTGAATCTGGATTTTGGAACAGCAAATTACAGCAGTGTTAAAAGCCAGTCCGAACGTTTTTCGAAAACGTTTTTCATGAATCCGTACAAGAGATCGCTGAATCAGCACGCGTATCAGGGCAATATCCTCTGCCGGGCAAGTGAGCTGCCATCACCGGTCTCAGCTGATCACTTTCTCAGACAGTTCGGACAGGGGGATCGCGAGACAATCAATGGAGGCCAACAGGATGCGACCGTTCCACAAATCCTTGCCATGTTCAACGGGCCGATCACTCATGTGATGCTCGAGGCTGGTTCGGCACTGGTGGACAATCTTGTTGCTGTCGACAGTAATCGGGAACGAATCGATGCTGTATTCATCAGTGTGCTGGCGCGAAAGCCAAACGCTTCTGACCGACGTGCTGCTGCGAGCGAGTTGACGCGTGTTGAATCAGAAGGGAAAGCATTCGGAAACATTGTGTGGGGCTTGCTCAATACCCGGGAATTCCTGTTCGTGCAGTAGCCGGCCGTATAGAGAACCTGCTGCATCCTCAGGCAACTGGGGATGACTTGTCGTTTCAATCCAATTTATAAAATCACCGTTAGTTAGAAACTCGAAATAGTGGCGATTGACGCCCCGGAGATACGAATGTCGCGACCAGAATTTGCGCCCGAAGAACGACGTGACTTCATGAAGACAATCGCCAAGCAGACGCTTGGTGTTTCATTCGCCGGGTCGGTGGCATCACAAGGACTTTTTGGTGAGGCCCAGGCTGCTCCCATTGTCGGAAAAGCGAAACACATCATCTATCTTTTCATGGATGGTGCGATGACCCACCTGGATACTTTTGATCCCAAGGTCGGTGTGGAAGAGGCTGGGGAGACCAAGCCGATTCAGACGCGCGTGCCCGGTATCCAGTTCGGCGATCGATTCCCGAAACTCTCCTATCTGGCAGGAGCCATTGCGGTAGTCCGGTCCTTGAGTACGGAAACGGGAGCCCATGACAAGGGCAAGTACCTGATGCGTACTTCTTACAAACAACTCAACAGTATCCAGCATCCAGCCATGGGTGCATGGATGGTTTCCGAGGCCGGTAGGCTCAACAAGGATCTGCCCGGTAATTACGTGATTGGTGGTAGCAATCGGCATCCGGGTGCAGGTTTTCTCCCCCCATCACTTTCACCCGTCCCCATTGCGAATGCCTCTGCCGGTTTGCAGAACACGACGCTGCCGAAGTATTTGACGCCCGAGTATTTCAATCGCCGTTTGATCCTTGCCAACAAGTTTGACCAGAGCTTTCAGAGTCGGCGAAACAACACGCGGATCGAAGCCTACAACCAACTTTATGGTGAAGCAAAGAGGCTTATCGGTAGTGACCATCTGAAGGTCTTCAATATCAAGGATGAGCCGCAGGCGATTCAGGATGCATATGGAAACAACCAATTGGGGCAGGCGTGCCTTCTTGCTCGCAGATTGGTGCAAAGCGGGGCCCGCTTCATTGAGGTCAATTATGGTGGCTGGGACATGCATCAGGACCTTTACACCAAACTCGATGAGAGGGCGGCCAATGTGGACAACGCGGTCGGGAACCTGTTGCGGGACCTGCACAGTAAAGGTCTGTTGGATGAGACCCTGATAGTATTGACAACGGAATTCGGGCGCAAACCAAAGATGAACGTCAATGGTGGGCGAGATCATCACCCCGGTGCATTCAGCAGTTTGCTCATGGGAGCTGGTATCAAAGGAGGGCAGGTTTACGGTGAATCCGACAAACAGGGTTTCTCTGTGGCAAAGGACCATGTCTCTGTGTCGGAATTCAACAAAACCATCGCGGCAGCCGCCGGTTTGCCGTTGGAAGAAGAGCGTTTTGCTCCCAATGGTCGTCCGTTCAAAATCGGTGGTGATGGCGATCCTATCAAAGCATTGTTGGCTTGATGACTCTAGCGTGTGTCGTCAGCCTGATTCCTGTCCAACACCGGCTGAACTGCATGGTTCGACGTGAGGCTTCTTGCTGGTCGGTACTCGTTGCCTGACGGGTTACCTGATCCGCCAAGTGGGCGGTACTCCTGCACATTTCAGGGAAAGTTCATCAGCAACTGCGAAATGCGTGCAGGGTATGGCTAGAATGGAGGGGACGCGGTGTCGTGTCCGGCCCTCCCTGTGCCATTTTGTTTTGGCAAAGTGTTGTCAGCGGCACTGTGTTGTATGCACTGTGTTTTAACCGTTTGCCGCTACGAAGTGCATCTTC
>JAAXJB010000008.1:13334-19004 GCA_012270065.1 Rubripirellula sp.
GCACTGTGTTGTATGCACTGTGTTTTAACCGTTTGCCGCTACGAAGTGCATCTTCAGCAAACCGGTTCGGTTGCCGTTATTTGTGACGATGCCATTATCAGCAAGAGAATAGATGAGTTTGATGGACAGTATGCGTGTTTTGATTGGATTCTTGATTTCGTTTGCCGGAGCCGGGCTGGTCGTTTGCCAAGTCGCGGCACAGGACGATGGGCAGCGTTCGAGTGATTTGGTCTTGCCTGTGCCCGATGCGGTTGCCAATACCGAATCAGAAATGAAAGCTTATTCAGAGCCGTTGGAACACACGGATCTATCGGTATCGATGGTGCCAATTCCGGGTGGCAAGTTCATCATGGGGAGTCCTGAAACGGAAACGGATCGCAATGAGGATGAGGGTTCAACAAGGGAAGTCAAAATCAGTCCTTTCTGGATGGGCAAGTATGAGGTGACCTGGGATCAATACGATGCATGGCGTGAAGACATCGATCAATTGCGTCGCAAGTTGATGTCGATCAAGGCGGGACCCCGTGACCTCGCTGTCGATGGTGTTTCAAAGCCAACGGAAGAGTACACCGACATGAGCTTTGGCATGGGCAAAGGTGATTATCCAGCCATCTGCATGACACAGCATGCCGCAAGGGTTTTCTGCCAGTGGCTCTCGGCAAAGACCGGACGATATTACCGGTTGCCGACGGAAGCAGAGTGGGAGTACGCCTGTCGTGCTGGCACAAGTACCGCGTACTCATTCGGGAATGACCCCGGGCAGTTGGATCAATATGCCTGGTTCTTTGATAACAGTGATGATTCCTACCAGCCAGTTGGAAAGAAAAAACCGAATCCGTGGGGGCTGTATGACATGCACGGTAATGTTTCCGAGTGGGTGTTGGACCAGTACGCCAGTGACTATTACGGTCAGGGTGGCAACACGGTCGATCCTCTGAATGTTCCCAACAAGCTTTATCCACGAGTTGTGCGTGGTGGTGGCTGGGATGATGATCCCGAGATGTTGCGTTCGGCAGTCAGGGTTGGTTCAAGCGACGATTGGAAGGATCAGGATCCACAGGTTCCGCGCAGCATTTGGTATCATACCGATGCCTTGAGTGTCGGATTCCGTGTGGTTCGGCCGCTCACTGAACCTTCCGTGGCTGAAAAAAAAGCCAAGTGGGACAAAACCGCTCCTGAACAAAAAGATCCTGAAGATTAAGCGACAGCGCGAGACGCGATCTGCAAAAAATTGCGACCGCAGCTGATCAGGGATGGATGCAGCATCAACGAGCGGTCGAAGTACACGAATTCCTTTCTCCCACCATCTGCCTCCCACCATTCATGTGATCATCATGCAACAAGAATCGAATCCTTCCCGCCGACAGTTCCTGAAGCAGACTGGCAGCGTTGCCGCCGCAACAACTTTGGTGGCTTCTGCGCCCAATGTGCATGCCGCAGAAGACAACAAGATACGCGTGGTGCTGATTGGCTGTGGAGGACGCGGTACAGGCGCCGCGCTGAACGCACTTTCAGTTCAGAACGGACCACATCTGGTTGGTTTGGTTGACGTGTTCGAGAAAAATCTCAACAGTACCTATGCAGCTTTGTCAGGGCACAATGAGGTTGGTTCGCGTGTGGATGTTCCTGAGGAAAACAAATTCATCGGGTTTGACGGTTACAAGCAGGCAATGGATTTATTGAAACCAGGTGATCTGGTCATCCTGGCAACGCCTCCTGCATTTCGTTGGGTGCATTACACCTATGCGATTGAAAAGGGGTTGAATGTATTCATGGAGAAACCAGTCACCGTGGATGGACCTACTTCGGTGCGGATGCTGGAATTGAATCGGGTTGCCGAGGAAAAGAATCTGAAGGTTGGTGTTGGTCTGATGTGTCGGCATTGCAAGGCGAGGCAGGAGCTGTTCGACCGGATTCAGAATGGTGAGATCGGTGATCTGACGATGTTGAGGGCTTATCGCATGGCTGGTCCGACCGGATCAGCAGCAGCGCCACCCAACGATGGAAAATACAGTGAGCTGCAGTACCAGATTCGGAATTTCCACGGCTTCCTGTGGCTTAGCGGTGGTGCTGTCAGTGATTTTCTGATTCACAACATTGATGAATCATGTTGGATGAAGAATGAATGGCCTGTAAAAGTCATCGCAATGGGCGGGCGTCATTATCGTGGTGACAGTGTTGACCAGAACTTTGATACCTATTCAATGGAATACACGTTTGCAGATGGGACGAAGCTTTTCGTTGACGGCCGCACAATGCCGGGTTGCAAACGCGAATTTGCCAGTTTTGCCCATGGCACAAAGGGGCTTGGCGTGATCTCCAGTGCTTCCCATACCCCCGCCAAGTGCAGAATTTATGAGGGTCACAACATGGACAAAGAACGCTTGAAATGGTCCTACCCACAGCCGGAATTGAATCCGTATCAATTGGAATGGAATGATCTGATTGCGGCGATTCGTGAGGACAAGCCTTACAACGAAGTGGAACGTGGCGTCATGGCCAGCGCTGTGACCTCGATGGGCCGAATGGCGGCCCACACAGGGCAGGAAATCACTCTGGAACAGTTTCTCAAGCATGATCATGAGTTTGCTCCGGGGCTGGAGCAGCTAACACTTGATTCACCGGCACCGTTGCAGGCCAATGAGGATGGAAAGTACAGCGTCCCAATGCCCGGGTTGGTGAAAAAACGTGAGTACCTTTGATGCATCAAAGGTGTGACTTCCCGATCACGCTCTGGGCCGCTGAGGTCCGTGCATGTTGAAAATGGTGGTTGCGGAAGAAAAGCGTTTTTGAGACAGAAATGTCACTCGATTGATCAGGACTGTTCGATCGAGTGAAGACGTGCAATGGCTTCCTCCGCCCACGGACTGTCAGGAGATAATTGCAGGAATCTCTGCCAGTGATATTTTGACTCGATTTCACGGCCCGAGTCGTCCAGTACTCTTGCCAGATTGTAATGCACGTCGGCGTAGTCTTCGTAAAGTGAAAGAGCGCCGCGGAATGCTGCGATTGCCAGATCAATCTGGCCGGTCTCCACCAACACGCATCCCAAACTGGCGCGTGCCTCGACGTAATCCGGATCCAGTTCAATTGCCGAATAGTACCGTTCGCGTGCTGCAATGACTTCATCAATACGATAGAGCAGTTCCCCAAGCTGGAAATGGATCTCGGCTCTTGGTTCA
Organism: Rubripirellula sp.; assembly: GCA_012270065.1. Lineage (GTDB taxonomy): Bacteria > Planctomycetota > Planctomycetia > Pirellulales > Pirellulaceae > Rubripirellula. The sequence continues at coordinate 16,517 of JAAXJB010000008.1, forward strand.
TCACGCGCAAGTATTGCATGATAACAGTCGATCGCTGTTTCCAGGTCCCCTTCGTCTTCTGATTCGTAAGCTGCTTGCAACAGGTCGTCGGACTCAGTTGTGATGACTTCAAATTCCGCTTCGTCCCCGGAAGAACCATCCCAGATTGAGAGGACAGCACGTGATTCGGAACCGTTGTCTTCTGGGACTTCTCCGGTTTCATTCTCCAATGCATCAAAGTCAAAACGCAGTTGACCACCTGGTTCCAGTAGCCCTTCACCCTGACGCAACAGAATCTGCTTTCCTTCGACCAGGATGGAAAGCTGATCCAGTGGTCGTTGGATATCGGGCAGTACTTCAAGCAGGTCTACCAGTCGCTGTTCGATGGCTTTGGGGCTTGCCCCCGACGCGATCCACTGTGCAAGTCGCCGGGCAGTGGCCACTTCCTGAAAATCAAAATAGGGCAGATTGTGCAGGGTGCGGACCGGCGTGATCAATCCGCGCCGATGCCATCGTCGGATGACTCGCACGGACACACCCAGCAGATGGGCGAGCATTGCAGGTGTGTGGTAACGGCGAATGGACTGTTCCACATCGACGAGTCCAAGTCGCTGCCACAATTCGGTCTCATGAAGGATTTCCAGTTCACCAGCAGCAGCTGCTGCCTTGAGTCGTGAGTTCAGGATCTGATCGCGTGGGATGGGAGGCTCATCGGCTCCGATCACCACCCAGTCGATTGGCTCGGTAACGGGATCAACAACGATTGCCTCATAGGAACGCAGCACATTGGCAGCTTCCCGTTGGTTCATGCCACCAAACCGGCCAACCAGAGCAACACGCTTTTGATAGGCCTCGCAGGCGCGATCCGAGCTGGCTTCCCGCGTTGCTTGCGGATTGATCTCTGTTCGCAAGTTGTCGGTAATGTCGGTGGGGATGCTCAACGAAATGATCCTGCGTTGCAGTGTGGATACCCTCCATTATCCAGATTGTCTGGTCCGTAACGAGTATCGGAAGGGCTGTTCTGCCAGAACTTTCACGACTTGCGGCCCCGGATTTTCTTGTGGGTCACGAAACTTGGCAGGGAAGACGCCTTTGAACCTTGTCAGCCGCGTGCTGGTCGATCATCCTGACAGCTTCCGTGAGTGGGTGGGACGGTCGCTGGTCATCCTTGGGGTGGCTGGAGGAAAGTCCGGGCTCCGCAGGACAGGGTGGTCGATAACGTCGACCAGCCGTGAGGTTAGGGAAAGTGCAGCAGAGAGTAGACCGCCGAACGGTCCGGAGCGTGCCTCGAGTACGCGTTTGGACGCGTGGCAAGGCTGAAACGGTGCGGTAAGAGCGCACCAGCGATTGGGGTGACTCGATCGGCTTGGTAAACCCCACCTGGAGCTAGATCAAACAGAATGGAGCCGGCAGGGTTTTCTTTGCCGGCGCGAGGTGGTCCGTCTCGCTGGACATTCGGGTAGATCGCAATGGAGGCGGCGGGCAATCGTCGTGCAAAGATAAATGATCGTCACCGGAATCGCATTTGCGATTCCGGATACAGAACCCGGCTTACAAACCCACTCATGGTTTTTCTGCCTTCTGGATTCGCACGAAGTCACTCCGGATGCCAAGATTGCCATTCTCCAGCTGAGAATCCCAGCTAGGAATCCTTGTGACGTGGTTTTTCATCGCAGTCCTGCCGATCAGCTGTTTCCTGTTCAGTGGCATCGTGCAAAAATCAGAAAAGTTACACCACCAGAACGGACAGCTGAATCAGCAGTCCGATCAGGTTGTCGCTACATCACATGGCGATGCATTCCCGTGAAGGCCAAATATGAATCATGCAAGACAACGATTGCGTCATGATCCAACAAGATTGACTTGCAGCACCTGCGGTCGGATGTTTCTTCTCGATGAGACGGAAACACCACCGTTCTGCTGTGAACGCTGCAAGTTAATCGACTTGGGGCGTTGGATGGACGAAGAGATCGGCTTGCCACATGAGGGTGGGCCTCCCAACGCCGAAGGTTTCGAGCCTGAAAAGCAGGAACCCGAACAGGAGGATTTGAACTGAGTTCAGGCTGGATCAAAATCTCATGTGGAGCTGCCAAGCATGAAGATCCGGATCACCAGATAGGGAGTCAGATTGAAAATGATGCAGAAGATTTTGAACTGCCCCATGTATTGGAAATAGGCTTGATTCAGGTCGTCGGCAGACAACCCGGTCATTTTCGTATGCAGTGCCTGAACGGGCTTTCGGAATAACGTCAGGATCACCACCGTGAGCATCAAAATCCCGATATTCACAACGGTGCACCACCCTAAAAGTACAGCAATCTCTTCAATGGACATCTGGCTTTCTCGCTTTCCGAGGGACTGTTCAACATTCTGGCTGCATCCAGAGACGTCGCCGTGATTTTAGTAATGCCGGCGACGAAAAAGAACAGCATTTGGTGTGGCCCCCGTTCGGTTTGCCCAACAAACACGTTCGGTTTGCCCAACAAACACGTTCGGTTTGCCCAACAAA
>JAAXJB010000008.1:19104-54609 GCA_012270065.1 Rubripirellula sp.
GTTCGGTTTGCCCAACAAAGTCGAATCCAAAGGGGACTACATCCTTTGAAGTTTCGACTTGGGCCTTGCCCGGCATTGGCGGCGGGAAGTTGGGCCTGACGCGAAGCATTTGTTGGTGCAGCAAGAAAAGCATCGCTGTTTTACAAAAGCAGTTCAGTTGCAGCACGTCAGATCAGCAACACCTTTACAGGGCAACGGGAACCAGCGACAATGGTGGGTTGAATTACAGCGGAAGCCTTTCCCCTCTGGATGCGGGAAAGGTTTTCTTTTTGATCTCCATGCAATTGCTGTCTGCAAGCGTTGCTGTTTGCAAGTGCGGTTCAATTGTTTTTCCTCATACAGCTTGACTACGCAGAAAGGTATATCTGTCATGATGGATTCGGTGCCGATGACTCGTGAAGGGTACAACAAGATCAAGGCCGAAATAGATCGCCTCGAGAATGAGGAAATGCCGGCTGTCACAGAGAAAATTGCTGAGGCGCGCGAGGAGGGGGACCTGAAGGAGAATGCCGAGTACCACGCGCAGCGGGAAAACCAGGGCATGCTGATGGCCAAAATCCATGAACTGAAGAGCAAAATCGCGCGTGCTTCCATCGTTGATGTTTCGCAGTTGCCCAAAGATGAGGTTGTCTTTGGATGCACTGTGACGGTTGAGGACGTGGCGTATGGTGACGAGGAACAGTTCACGCTGGTGGGTGCCGGGGAAGAAGATTACGACTCTGGCAAAATCCTGGTGACCAGTCCCTTTGGTCAAGGTCTCATCGGAAAGAAGGTTGGAGAGACCGCCGAGGTGGAGGTTCCGGCTGGGAAGCTGAAGTTCAAAATTCTCAAAATTGAATTCGAAGTCTGAGTCGATAGAAGGCCGTGACAGAAAAATCTGACAATCAAGCGGATGGCACAGATGGTGGTTCCGCAGACGGTTCACCGGCGGACGATCGTGTTGTCGCGGGTGATGTTCTGAAAGAGTCGGCCAATACAACTTCCGGCAGACAAACAACAGAAAACTCTGCAGTAACACAGGAAGACAATCAGGGGCCCGGCTGGCTTCCTGCCCTGATGGCCGGTAGTGTGATTCTGGGTATCGCCGGCTTCATTTGCTGTGGGGTCTCGACATGGGTTCTATTTCAGAAACGCACGGAACTCGCCGTGCGAACATTGCGAGGCGCTTACCTCATCGAACTGGAACAAAGCTACCTTGAACCCGCTACCAAGCGGGAAGTGATTGATGAAGTTGAGACACTGATTGCCGGAATGGAAGCAGGTGACTACGAGAATTGGCAGTCAGCGGCGATCATGCAGCGTCTGCAGCGCCTTCCCGTCGTGCAGTGGGGGGATCTTCAGGCGGTCGAATTGTTCATCAGCAAGAACGACGGACCGGATCAGGAAGTACAGCTCAAGGAACTCTCTCGACTGCAGCAGGCCGTTGCAAATGGGTCAGCGACTTCGTTTGATTTTCAAGATGTTCTGGAACCGGTTCATCGTGCCGATCCGGAGAGTTCCAGCGGGTTTTCACTGATTCAGCCTCTGGGATCGGAACAGGTTGCAGAGGTCTGTTTGCGGGCAAAATTGATTGCCGATCGGGCAAATATCGCTGATCAGACCTTTCCCAAGGTGGATTTGGCGGCAATTGTGGAGCGTGAAATCTCATTAGGAGCGACTGCTGGCGGTTTTTGACGTTGATTGGACTGGTCACGTCTGGTTTGCTGCCTACACTGCAACGCTCGGGAAAACAGCCATGTCGGAGCTGTTTCCGGACTGGGAACGCGGACTTGTCTCATGATGGCAGCATGTGTTTCCAAGTTGACGATGGCAAATCAGCCATGCCCGTGCCGTCGGCGGGAAGCCTTCAGGTAGCTATCAAGAAGAAGATGATTGATTTGGGAGTTGGATGTGGGAAAGCGTCAGGTTGTAATTGTTGGGGCAGGACCCGGTGGGCTGGCAACCGCAATGCAGTTGGCGCATGCCGGTTGCGATGTGACGGTGCTGGAACGACGTGATCATGTCGGAGGACGCACCTCGGCCATTGAGATCGACGGCTATCGCTTCGATTGTGGCCCCACGTTCTTTCTCTATCCCAGAGTACTTTCGGAGATTTTTCGTTCGGTAGGTCGGCAATTGATGACTGACATTCCGATGGTAAGACTTGATCCTCAGTATCGTTTGACATTTGGTGAAGGTGGGCAACTTGATTGCACGCCGGACATGGATGAGATGGATCGTCAAATCGCCGAGTTTGCCCCTGCTGATGTCGGTGCACTCCGACGTTACATGGATGATAACCGGATCAAGTTGGAAAAATTTCGACCGATTCTGGAGACGCCTTTCAATTCGATGGCTGACTTGATCAGGCCATCGCTTCTTGGGGCAGCAAAACACCTTCACCCATTCAGATCACTTGGTGACGAACTGGGACGATATTTCAGTGATCCAAGACTGGTCATTTCATTTGCTTTCCAATCGAAGTATCTCGGCATGTCGCCGTTCCAGTGCCCCAGTCTGTTCAGCATCCTGTCGTTTCTGGAGTACGAGCATGGTGTCTGGCATCCTCACGGTGGCTGCAGCATGGTGAGCGAGCGCATGGCGGAAATTGCTGAATCAATGGGAGTGAAAATACGACTTTCGGAGCCAGTGAATTCAGTGGAACTCAACGGGAGGCGTTTGACAGCTTTGAAGACAGAACAGGCGACGTATACGGCGGATGCTTTTGTCGTCAACGCTGATTTCGCGGACTGGATGTCCAAGACAATTCCGAATCGCGCCCGTAAGCGGTGGAGTGACGAAAGACTGTCTGAGAAAAAATACTCGTGCAGCACATTCATGCTCTACCTGGGAATTGATGGCGTGTACGAGGATCTTCCCCATCACAACATCCACATCAGCAGTGACTATGAACGCAATCTTGATGAGATTGAACGCCAGCATGTGCTCAGTGAGGATCCATCTTTTTACGTTCAAAACGCCAGCGTCACTGATCCGACGTTGGCACCGCAAGGTCAGAGCGCGATGTATGTTCTGGTGCCCGTGACCCATCAACACAGGAATGTTGACTGGTCAGTGGAATCGGATCGTTTCCGTGATTTGACGCTTGATAAGCTTGCCGCGATTGGATTGACTGACATTCGCGAGCGTATTCGTGTTGAACATCGGATTACACCTGCGGACTGGGAAAGCAAGTATGCAATCTACCGGGGGGCAACGTTCAACCTTGCCCACAACCTGGGACAGATGCTTCATAAACGCCCGCACAACCGGTTCGAAGAACTCGATGGTGTCTATCTTGTTGGCGGGGGAACTCATCCCGGCAGTGGGTTGCCAGTGATTTATGAGTCAAGTCGAATCAGCAGCCGTCTGCTATTGAACGATCTTGGAGTGAATTCGGATTTCATTGATGAGGCGTGCACCTGTGTTGAGGAGGACTACTCCGATTATCAGACAAACACGCTCACAGGATCTGATCAGGCGATGGAAGAGTCACCTGCCTAGCCACCAGGGATTCAATTCTGCTCAAGGGTCTTGATGGATACATCTTTGATCCAGACAACCTGGCCATGATTCTGAAAGCCGATTTTCCCTTCGCGGGGAAGTTTCTTCAGGGCAGTTTTGAATTTGTTTTTGGAGCCGTCCGGGTTTTGCCCTGCCGTTTCCCACTCGTCGATATTGGCCTGATTGACGAGCATGCCATTGATTTCGACACGTATCATTGGCCCGCGGCAGGTCAGTTTCAGATGATTCCATTGACCGACTGGATTGGCAGGGTCAGCTTTTGCAGCCTGGGCGTCGTAAAGTGCACCGTTGAGATTTTTTGGATCCTTGCGGCCCTTGGCAGCCTGAAAACCTTCATTGTCAAGCAATTGGATTTCGAAGCCTTGCTGAACCGGGTCGGAAGGATTCGTACGAAAAAAGATTCCGCTATTGGCAGACTCGGAAAGTCTGTAATTCAATTGCAGTTCAAAATCGCCATACGTCTGACGGGTCCAGATATACCCCATGCCGCGTTTGCGTACCGTTCCATTGCGGCTTTTGACCTCCTGCATGCGACAGGAAAGACTGCCGTCCTTGTCGATGAACCACGCGTCCTTCGCAAAATCCCATTGGCTTGTTGTTGTGCCGTTGAATAGCACTTGTGTTTCAGCAGCGGCAAGCGGCCTGGTGAACATGCTGCCATGTATCAGGAGAAGGGTCAGAAAAGAGGTGGTCAGCTTGGAGATTGCTTTGGTTTGCATGTGGATCGATCACTTTGATTCGAGCTTTTTGTTTTTCAGGTGACGAGTCGCGTCACGTTTTGTTTTCTTGTCCAGATTTTTTTTGAGTGCATCTGTCAGATCGATTCCAGATTGGTTCGCAAGGCAGATGGTTACGAACATGACGTCGGCAAGTTCATCGGCCAGATCACCCGGCGATTCCCCCGGTTTGGATGACTGCTCACCGGCAGTCCGCGCGAGAATCCTGGCAACTTCGCCGACTTCCTCGACAAGCTGCGCGAGGTTTGTGAGTTCGTTGAAATAGCGGACACCAATGGTGCGGATCCATTCATCAATTTCAGCTTGTGCCTGCCGTAATGTCAGATCAGGAGCGGATTCTTCAGTTGATGAATTCATTTGGCCAGCAGGAGATAAGTTCCACTTTTGCCCGCCACTGCCACGTCACACTTTTCGTCACCGTTGAGGTCTGTGACGACGATTTGCAGACCGCAACCGACATGCCCTTCTTCGATTGTGTGGCGGGTGAATTGACGGGTTTTGGAATCCCAGTCGTAGTAATAAAGGCAGGGCATTTCCTGACCACCGGGATCGCGTCCGTTGTGTCCATAGTATCGCTTTCCGGTAATCAATTCCGAGTTTCCGTCACCATCGATATCGGCCCATGCGAGGGTGTGGGGCTGGCTGAAGCTGCGATCAATTTTGTGCTCTTTCCACTGGATTTTTCCATCAGCATCTCTGCCTTCGTTCTGCCACCACTGCAAGCCGTAGTCATGTCCCTTCCCGAAGATGAGATCCCCGTCACCATCCTCATCGAGATCTGTCACGATCATGGGGACGCTGGCATGCAATTCCCAGTCTGCGTGGAATTTCCAGGGCTGTCCCCAGGGGTTTTCCTTGGGTTGTTCATACCAACCCTGCCCGACCAGAACATCGGTCAGACCGTCGCCGCTGATGTCTCCGACTGCCAACCCATGTCCGTTTCCCTTCTCGCCTAGTTGATGTGGTTGCATCTCATAGATTGGACTCGATGTGTCATTTTTTTTCTTTGGATCTGATGGTGCGGGTTTATCAATGAGTCGCCAGATCACTGTTGGCACATTCTTGGTCCAGCTGTTGACAATCCATTCGGGCCGGCCGTCACCATCGATGTCCTGAAGCAGTTGCCCTTCATTGCGACTGTTCTTGGTGTCGACCAGTAAGTGTTGTTTCCAGTGCTTGCCAAGCCTGAGCCCTTCCTTTCCCGGGTTTTCGTACCAGTGAATCTCCGTAGGGGTGAAAGACCCTGCGATCACATCCAGTCTTCCATCACCGTTGACATCCAGCAGATAGTCACCATTACTCTCGACATAGCCATTCCAGTCAGCGATGTTTCGCAGTGGTCTTGGTGCCCAGTCGCCTCCACGGTACCAATTCCTGCCTGCAACAAGATCGGGCTTGCCGTCGCCGTCAACGTCCCCCGCAGCAATTCCCTCATTGGCATCAACTGTTAACAGCTTGACGCTGTACAGTGATTCGGGCTCTTCCGACCATGCGGTTGTGGAAATCACGGCGAATGTAAGGAGGACGTGAAGGGAACGATTGAGCATGATGTAGACCCTTTTTGGGCAGGTTCCGGGAGACCGCCCTCGAATGGTGTGAGTGTGGTGAGAGTGTGGTGAGAGTGTGGTGAGAGTGTGTGGTACGGTGGTTTCGAGGGTGACGGCTCAGGAGACTGACCCTCAGATTTCCCAGAATGTGTGACCCGTAAGTTTTTCCTTGGGCCTAAAAACCGCAACAAAATCGGATTTGTTTTCCCACTTTGGTTGTCAGGCACCTGTGCGGCGGCGGGAAATACAGCCATGATTGTACCTTCTGACGGCCGCTATTCCGATCTCGGTCGTGAAAAAATAACGCGGTTCTGCCAAGCTGGTGTCTGTTTGGCCACTGATTCACGAGATCTCATCAGCCCTTTGTCACATTGCACCTTCACAGGTCGAGGAAGTCTTGGAAACATCCACCGAAGAATCGACCCAAGTTCAGCGGCTGTTTTTCGAAGATCTGCAGGTCGGCGATAATTGGCTCAGTGAAGAACGTGAAATCACGGCCGAAGACGTTGCCGACTTCGCTCTGCTGACAGGTGACCATGATCCTTTGCATCAGGATGGTGGCATTTCATCTCCTTTTGGTGAACCGGTAGCTCACGGCCTTCTGGGGCTGAGTGTACTTGCCGGTCTGAGCAGTTCTCGCCCTGCAGTAGCTACATTGGCTCTGGTTGGAATTTCAGACTGGCAATTCGAATCACCGGTATTTTTTGGTGATGTCGTTTGTGTGAGAACGGAAGTTCATGAGATTCATCCGCATGGACGTCGTGCGGGACGTGTCATCTGGAACCGCGAACTCATCAATCAACGTGGACGCGTTGTTCAGCGAGGCCGCTTTGTAACACTTGTTTCGACACGGTCGCGGATCCGCCGCGATGCAAAACACGAGACCGGTCCCCCGCGGTCGCTTCCTGCCAGGTGATTTCTTTTCAGTCACAGGACAAATGATCAGTTCTGAGATAATCGTCTCAGAAATGATCCGTTTCTGGAACACTGCTGCCAACCGACGTGGCCAGCGAACGACGTGGTCAGCGAACGACGTGACTGGCAGCAGCTTTGCAGATGACAACGTCAATCTGCAAACTCACGGGTGAAGATGCTCACTCAACCAGCGTTGAAGTAACCTGACTCAGGTTTGCGTTAGTGAACATCATGAAGGATAATCACATGAGTGATTCAGTTGCCCGGGGAATCAGAACATTGACTGATCGAATCTGAACAGGCAACTACCGACAGTTATCCTGGCGAATGTGGTTTCAGCAAGGTAGTGAACCACCCAGTATCGCCGGAATTCCGCTCGTGACGTCGGTTCTTGACTCCCATACCAAGCAGAGATTTACGATGCGAAAAATGAAAACGATGGCCCGGCGAGTACTGCGTTTGATCGCTGTGGCAGGTTTTCTTGTTTGTTTGAATGGTCAACCAGTCACCGCTGCGGTGCCCCACATCGTATTGGTGATGGCGGACGATCAGGGGTGGGGGCAAACGGGCTATTACAACCATCCTCGTTTGAAGACCCCGCATCTCGATGCGATGGCTGAATCAGGACTCCGGTTTGATCGCTTTTACGCTGGGGCTCCGGTTTGCTCGCCTACCCGCGCGAGTGTTTTGACAGGTAGAGCGAATGATAGGACAGGAGTCCTTAGTCACGGTTACGCTTTACGACGACAGGAAATCACGCTTCCACAAATACTTGCCGGTGCCGGATATCGAACAGGTCACTTTGGCAAATGGCATCTCAACGGAATACGCGGACCTGGTGTGCCAATCCTCAAGAGCGATGATCACAATCCTGGGGAGTTTGGTTTTGGGACGTGGCTATCGGTTACAAATTTTTTTGACCGGGATCCGCTTCTCAGTCGTGTTGGGCAATTTGAAGAGTTCGCAGGAGATTCGTCCGAGGTGGTTGTGGATCAGGCACTTGAGTTTATCAAGCAGAACGCAACGCAGGCCCCGACGTTCACCGTGATCTGGTACGGCACGCCTCACAGTCCCTTCAAGGCAGCAGAGGGAGACATGGTCGATTTCACTGGGATGGATCCCAATTCCCGCAACCACTACGGCGAGCTTGTGGCGATGGATCGCAGTATCGGCGATTTGAGAAATGGCCTGCGCCAGCTTGGTATTGCGGACCAAACCCTGCTCTGGTTCTGTAGTGACAACGGTGGATTGCCAAAAATCAAGCCTGATACAGTGGGTGGTCTTCGCGGCAATAAAGGAACAATTTATGAAGGTGGTTTACGCGTACCGGCAATCATTGAATGGCCAGAAAAAATCAAACCGGCGCGCATCACATCTCACCCGGCAAGTGTTCTCGACATTCTGCCGACAATTCTTGAAATCACGGGAACAACGTATCCTGCTCCCCAACGGCCGCTTGATGGGACAAGTCTGGTGCCACTGTTGCAGCGTGAAATTGGCAAACGGAAAAAACCCATTCCATTCCGGCACATTGGGCGTGCGGCATTGATCGACAACGATATGAAATTGCTGACCAATGCCATGCAAAAGGGAACGTTCGAATTGTATGACTTGGCCAATGATCCCAGTGAAACAACGGACATTTCTGGTGATCATCCGGAGATCTTTGCTCGGTTGAAGAAAGAAATGCTGACTTGGAGTAGCACTGTTGATAATAGTGTTGCAGGGAAAGATTATCCAAGTGGAATGGTTGATGAAGATGAGCCCGAACCCCGTTTTTGGACAGACATCGAAGCGTATCAACCATATTTCGACGACTGGAAAAACCGCTGGGAATATTCCTCACGACTGAAGAAACGGCGATAGCAGTCTGCGGATCGCTTTCATGATCTGTTTACGAGTGACAGGATACAGATCATGAATTGATCGCTGTTGAATTGATTTGAGTTTGCAGTCACGGCGGGTTGGTATGAACGGGTTGCTACCACACAGCCATCGATCTGGGATGTGTCCAGTGGTGGCGATATTCGACGATAGTCTCCGTGCAGAACCTGCCGCGTGATCCTGTTCGCAAGCGGGCTGCAACGGACCCCCGGCAAGCAATGGATTTGGATCAGGCCCTACGCGTCATTGCAGGATCATTTCTGTTTTGCCTGCCGGTTGGGCTTTTGACGTTTCGCGCGACCTGGGTCATCATCGGGCCCAACGGCATACTGTCTGCGTAGACGTTCCAGTTCAGATGCCATGTATTTTTGGACTTCTGCGTACGCCGGGTCTCCATACACGCTTCTCAATTCGTTTGGATCCTGCTTCAAATCAAATAATTCCCAGTCATCGATCTTTTTTCCTTCCAGTGCATAGAAGTGGATCAACTTGTGTTGGCCATTGGTGACACCGTAATGGCGAGCCACATTGTGACCTCCTGGATTTTCGTAGTACTGGTAGTAAAAGGATGTCCGCCAGTCATCCGGTGTTCGACCCTCAAGGATTGGCACAAGGCTTTTTCCCTGCATGTCGTCCGGGATCTCGACGCCTGCCACGTCGAGGAAGGTTTCAGGGAAGTCCAGATTGGAGACAATGTCATTGTTGATCGAGCCTGCCTTCACGTGTCCCGGCCAGCGGATCAGCAGTGGAGTTTTCAGTGACTCCTCGTACATCCACCGTTTGTCAAACCAGCCATGTTCACCGAGGTACCATCCTTGATCGGATGAGTAAATCACAATGGTGTTGTCGGTCAGGCCTGCTGAGTCGAGATAATCAAGCACTTGCCCAACACCGTCGTCAACACTTTTGACACATCGAAGATAATCTTTTGCATAGCGTTGATACTTCCACTGCAGAATTTCTTTTTCTGTCATGTTTGGCTTGGCCTTTTCGAACGCTTCATTTTTTGGTCCGTAGGCAGCATCCCAGACTTGGATCTGTTCTGGAGTCATTGTGCCATGCCCCTGGAGTTTCAGATCCCGTGGATTCAGGTGTTGCCGCATTGTCATGGTCTGGCGACCAGCGGACTGTGTGCGACCTGAATAGTCATCGTACATCGTTTCCGGTTCGGGAAGAGTGACGTCATCGAGCCAGTTGAGATATTTGGGAGCAGGCATCCAGTTACGGTGCGGTGCTTTGTGTTGATACATCACCATGAATGGTCTTTCGGGATCACGTTGTTCTTTCATCCAGGCAAGTAACTTGTCAGTGATGATTTCTGTCGTGTAGCCGGTATGTTGCCGGGTGACAGGTTCCCCATTTTCTCCCGCCGTGATCATGGGAGGATTGTAGTAAGGACCTTGTCCCTTCAGCACGTCGTAATAGTCATATCCCTGGGGTGTCGACGCGAGATGCCATTTTCCAACGACCGCAGTCTGGTAACCCGCCTTTTGCAGAAGTTTCGGGAAGGTCTGTTGGTCACCATCGAATCGATTGCCATTGCGAATGAAGCCATTGAGATGGCTGTACTTTCCAGTCTGGATTACCGCACGACTTGGTCCACAAATCGAGTTGGTGACATAGCAGCGGTTGAATCTCATGCCCTCGTTGGCAATTCGATCCAGATTGGGAGTGGTGATGCGCGAAGGATCGTAGGCGCTCAAAGCCTGTTCACAATGATCATCCGTGAAGATAAACACGATGTTCGGCGCTTGGTCGGCTGCATTGGAAACCGAGGGAAGCCCGAAGAGGATCGAAAGTGCTGACAGGGTGATCATCAATCGCTGCATGCTTTTTGACCTGGTGAGAGAGGCGGTTGCCCTGAGAGGACAAGGCAGGGCGGGTGGCTTGAATTCAAGCTTGGGGTGAACATTTCCCATGATAGCCGGAATATTCGGCTCTGCTTGCACGGAGGATAGCATATTTTATGCTCCAAACACGCGCAGTGCGGATTTCCATGTCATCGGCTTGTGGCACTCCGCGAGTGTTGAACTACAGTATGGGTGTTGAACTCCCCATTCTGATTTTTCCCTCACCAGCCCCCTGCTACCATGCCAAAACTGTCAATTCTGATCGCCAGCACCATTTTTGCGTTCTTCTGCAACTCTGATTTCGTGGTCGCAGATAATGGCAAAGGACCTGCGTTCACTGAGCCTCCTCAAGGAGATCCGGACTTTGCTCTGATGGGTGAGTTTCTCGGCGAGATCACGCCTTCGGAAGGTCAGAAAGAACAGCTCGGTCTGCAGTTGCGGGCACTCGGCGATGGTTCCTTTGATGCCCAGTCTTTTCTCGGGGGACTGCCCGGCCAAGACAAACACAAGCCTGAAGCGTTTCGAATGATCGGACAACGCTCTGATGACTTTGTGATTCTGTCAGGCGGTCCCTATGTCATGATCGTAGAAAAAGATCATTGCATTCTTGTCGACCGAAAAGGAAACAAGATTGGTAAACTCAACCGGTTGCACCGCAAAAGTCCGAGTCTGGGAGCTTTGCCACCTGAGGGGGCAATTGTCCTGTTTGATGGTAAGAATGTTGATCAATTTACCAATGCTCAAATGACCAAGGATGGATTGCTGATGCAGGGAGCGGATTTGAAACCGCTGTTTCAGGATTTCAATCTGCACGTCGAATTTCAAATTCCATACATGCCAAAGGCTGAGGGACAAAGTCGAGGTAATAGCGGGCTGTATCTGCAAAGTCGTTACGAGTGTCAGGTACTCGATTCATTTGCACTCGATCGGCTTTACAATGGGTTGGGTTCCCTTTACCGGTTTAAAAAACCGGATGTGAACATGGCGTTTCCACCCCTGACGTGGCAAACCTACGATGTTCAATTCACCGCACCGCGTTGGGCGGCAGATGGATCCAAAGTACGCAATGCCCGACTCACATCCTGGATCAACGGTGTAAAAGTCCAGGACGACGTTGAATTACCAAACAAGACTGGCGCTGGAAAACCAGAGGAACCAGTCATGTTGCCTATCCGTCTGCAGGATCATGGTGATCCGGTGCGTTTCAGAAATATCTGGCTGGTGGACCGCGGTTTGGCGAAGGGTGAATTTCCCGTTTACCCAACCAAGCAGCAGCTTGAAGCAGAAGCAGCCAGAAAAGCAAAGCTAGCAGCCGAGAAGAAGGCAGCCGAGAAGAAGGCAGCCGAGCAGAAGGCAGCCGAGAAGAAGGCAGCAGAGCAGAAGGCAGCAGAGAAGAAGGCAGCAGAGCAGAAAGCAGCCGAGCAGAAAGCAGCCGAGCAGAAAGCTGCTGACGAAAAAGCGGCCACTGATCAGTCTGCTGGAGAAGCAAAAAAGTGATTTGCATGGCAATCAGGTGGTGAAGAAGATTTTGCCTCAGGAATCTTCTGCTGTTTTTCCGGTTTCTTCTACCACTTGCCCATCGGTGATATGAAATCGTCGGTCGGCTAACGCGCTCGCTTCGTCTGCGTTGTGTGTGATGTGCAAGGTGGTAACGCCGGTGTTATCCGTCAGAGTGCGCAGGAGATTTTGGATCTCTTCGCGTGTTTCGGAGTCCAGTGCACTCAATGGTTCGTCGAGTAGCAGAACAGAAGGGCGAAATGAAAGTGCGCGGCCAAGAGCCACCCTCTGTGATTCGCCGCCACTGAGTCCTTCAATCTGGCGTTTCAAGAGATGAGTGATTCCAAGCATTTCTGCCAGTTCATTCACGCGGCGATCGATCTGGTTTCTGTGAAAGCCTCGCAATCGTAGGGCGAATTCCAGATGTTCGCAGACGGAGAATGTTGGAAAGAGAGCAAGGTCTTGCGGCACATAACCAATTTCCCGATCTGCCGGTGGCCAACTCGTAACGTCCATTCCACGGATGATGATCTTTCCACTTTGGATGCTTCTGAGTCCACAAAGGGATTCAAGGATTGTTGTTTTACCACGTCCTGTGCGACCCATCAGAACTGCATATTGGCCGCTACTGATTTCGAAAGAAATGTCCTGCAGCCGAAAATCACCTGCGCGAATACAGACGTTCTGGAATTCGATCATGATGTCAGCCCTGTCCCCAGAAATCGCAGTACGACGAGGACGATCACAGCCATGACGACCATCAACAGTGAGACGGCAACCGCGGCATTCAACTGGCCGATCGACAATTCAAGAAATACGGTGGTTGACAGCACTTCTGTTCTCATGCGCGTTGCTCCGGCGAAAACCAGAATTGGCCCAAATTCTCCCAGAGCCCTTGCCCACGCGATGGTGGTGGCTGCGATCATTCCGCGCCATGATTGAGGCAGAGCAATTTGCAGAAATGCCTGTCCCCGCGTACAGCCGAGCGTCCGTGCGACATCCTCTGCACGTGGGTTGATCTGGTCGAATGTGACTCGCATCGTACGAACAGCGAATGCACACGAAACACTGAATTGGGCAAGAATCACAGCAGGCCAACGATAGGTAACGGGGAATCTGACATCGTCACGAAGCCACGCTTCCAGTTCCCAGTTTCCGACAGGAAGGTGAAAGAGGATCAGAAGACTCAGGCCCAGCACGAGTGGTGGCAGGACGATCGGGATATCCACGATTGTGTCAATCAACAGGCGGCCCGGGAATCGGTAGCGGGACAGCAGGTATCCCAGCGGAGTTGCAACCCAGATTGATAACAAGGCCGCGATGGTGCACGACAGGATGGTGAGCCTGAATGCTGATTGTATCTCCGGTTTCATGACGGCAGCCCTGAAGTCCTCAAGCGAGGTGAACATCAGATCTGCTGCGAGTAACAGTACGATCAGCAGGACGAAGCATGAAGAGATACCGCTCATGACCAGAAAAAAGGGCAGGTCCGAACGTGTCCGTTTCAGTTTTGTCTTTGTTTCAAGTTGTTGCCTGGCATTCGGGTCAGTCATTATCGGCGCTGGGCTCCGTATCGAGTTTCCACCTGAAGCCCTCGGCCATGAAGCTGTCTTGTGAATCGGTCGAGCAGATCTGTGCAAAAAGCCGACTGGCCGTCAGTGCATTGGGAGAATCGGGTGTGATTGCATAGGGCTGTGTTGCCACACTGCAATCCAGGCCCTGTATTCGGACCGCATCAAGGAAATCGCCAGAACCAGCGGTGTTGCTGAGATACACCACCGCTGCATCCAGCGAACCTGCACGCATCTGGTTCACAAGCATGTCCCCCGTCGGAGTTTGAACTGTAACGTTCTCCATCACTTCCTGCTGTACACCACCTTCGCGAAATGTATTTTGAGTGACCCAGCCCATTGCACACTGTTTTTCATGACCAATTCCGACTCGCAGTCCCGGCTTGGTCAAGTCGCGCAAGCCGGCGATGTTTTTCGGGTTCCCTTTTTTGACAATGATGACCAATTCGTTCTGTGAGACATCGGTGGGTTCCGGAAACAGGTCAGGCACCTGTTCCATGAATTCCGTGTCGCAGGCAAAATATGCGTCAGGTACCTGACCGGCCTTCATTTGGGCAACCAGGATTCCACAGCCGTTGTAGACCGTGTTTACGCGGACACCTTCACGTGCTTCGAATTTTTTCACGGTGTCTTCAATCGCTGGCCGGAGCATTGAACCGGCAAACAGATTGAGTTCCGGGACTTCAGACCAGACATCTCCTTTTTCCACCTGGAAGCCGTGCTTGGCATAATGGGTCAGGCCTCGGTCACGTGCCGTCACATAGCGGGCAAAATGCAAGGCCGCACTTGGTTGTCTGGTCTGGCTGGCAACGCCCAACGCAACCAGAGATGTTCCTGCCGAAAACTCGGGAAGTTGAACATATTCAAGATCCGGATAGGTGTGCAGTACTGCGTCATAGACGATGGCTGCATCGGCAGCACCAACGAGCAGATCATTTGCCGCTTCTGTGACCGTTGTTCGATAGGCTGTTGTGTTTTTATCAAGCGATTCCCATTGTCCAGATTCCGTAAGCATCTGTCTGGTCACTTTGCCAACAGCCGTGGCATCCGGGTTGGCTTGAACCAGCTTTACATCATCACGTAACAGGTCGTCGAAATTCTGGATGGATTTCGGGTTGCCTTTTTTTACGGCCACGACGACTTCCATCTTGGCGATCGGCAGAATCTCCGACGCCAGTCCCATTTCTCTGGCCATGTTCAGATAACTGTCATCGGCAGGCAGGTAGAGATCACCTGTACCTGTCACTTCCAGTTGTGAGAGCAGTGTTTGTGACCCACCGTATTGTATTTCGATCTCACGGCCAAACTCACGAGTGTAGTCGGCGACGATTTTTTCCATCACGGCACGGTTGCTGGCCGCGCAGAAAAACATCAACGGTTTCGTCTTCGCATTTTCAGATGATTGGTTGCTGTTTGAGTTGTCCTGCAGCATCCAGATCATCGCGACGAGTACAACGATCGATCCGATCATTGCGATGAGCATTTTGTTCATGTCGTATCTGCACTTTCGTCAGTAATGTTTTGGCTCTATTCAGCAGAGTTCATTTCCCGGGAGGAATGGTTAGCAATTCCGGTTTTCGATTGAGTCGATCACGTTCGGTTCGCACCGGTGGTGGGGCATTTCCTTCCCCAAACAATCTGGTGTTCCAGTCAACTGACATCAGCAAGTCAAAGCCGGGGTTCCGTTCCTTGACCTGACAGGAGCAGGCACCGCTCAAAAATACCGTCAGATCCTTGATGAGTGGAGTGGTCAATACAGAAGCAGGAATGACTTCCAATGCCCGTCCGCGGCCAAAGACAGGAATGATAAGGTCCTCACCACGCTCAAAAGCTTCTGGCTGTATGCCAGAAAATAAACTGACAAGAAATGATTCTTCCGGATCGTTACGTTCTATTTCCAAACGGGTGAATTTCAGTAAAAGTGGAATTTCTGAATGCAGTTCCGATCCCGGTAGCCCAATGCCCTCGGGCAGCGCTATGTTTTTCGTCAACCAGGAAAAGTTTTCTTCGAGCAAACGCCTCGCTTCCAGGTTGGTTTTCTTGATGCCGGAGGAGCCCTCGCCTGATTCGCCTGCCTTGATGACCAGCCAGATAACCGAGTGGCCGGCAAGCAGCCTCTTGCTCAGTTCGCGTCTGGCAGGTGAATTCATGATCCCAATCCTGACAGCATCGGAAAGAGTGCCGTGCCAGCCATTCACAGTGCGTCCCTTGCCCAAGTTCATTCGAACGACAACATAGGGTTGTCCGCCGGCGGGATCTGCTTGTGTACGAATCGAATCCCACAAAAGCCGGTGTGCAGGTTCTGGTGTAGACAGATCACACATCGTCAATTTACCACCCTGCTCTTCACCGCGTCCTTTTTGTTCTTCTTGCAGTCTTGTCAGCGATTCCTGTTGCTGCTGATTCAACGCACCGTGATGGAAAACGATCAGTTCGCAATTGTCCGGTTGCCAACGCTCCAGCGCATACCGGAATACCGGGATGTTACAGGCCATCATCTCCACTTGGCCGAGCATCATGATGCCAAACGCAAGCGTGACTTTTGCAACCAGTCTGTTTTGGATGGAGTAGGAGACGCACATCAGATTACTCGGACTCACTTCCAAAACAGATCACGGATCCATCGAGGGTTGACAGAAACAGTTTGCCCTCGGCACCCGCCAGTGAGTCCCAGCCGGGTAAGACAGGGAGTTCTACTCGATCCTGTATCTTGCCGGTATCGATGTTGACCGAAAGCAGAAGTGCCCCATCGGTGCCATTGAGGACACGGTCCTGTTGTGCCAGCAGCTGCTGTACTTCTTCATCCTTTTCGGTGAGTTTCTGGAAGGTCGATTCCTCGTCAATGATGTCCGGTGGACCGGCAATGAACAGTCTGCCACCGGAAAGCAACATGGAACGAACATAGATCGGCACATCCTCTGTCCACTTGGGATCGACCAGGCTATTACCAGGTGTGTTCGCGTTCCCACCTTTTTTCTTGCCCGAGTACTGAAAAGCCATTCCGACTTTTCCCTCGACCAGCTTCGCCCCTTCGACGGTACCATCATTACGATTCAATCCCAGATCACGTGCTGTTCCATCATCAAAGCTGACGGCAAGTGCCGCGTTGCTCGAAATCTCTGACCCATCCTTGAAACGTTTTGCAATCTGTTCCGCATTGGCTGCCAGAAAATAGAGACGCACTTCGTCGATAATGCCGGTGAATTGGGGATTGGTATAATCGCCCACCGCGGAGGCGCCGTCGGTACCAATTTCCATGGGTTGCAGAGGATCAGTGCTGATCAGCGCAGTTGCTTTGCCGGTGCCAGACAGTTCTCCATCAACGTAGATCTTCATCGTCTTGTCATTCTCGAGGACTCCCACCACATGGTGCCAGCCTCCGATGATTCTCTGCTTGGCGGTCACGGTGGCCAGCTTGTCGCTTGACCGGATATGAAATGCGGGGCGACCGTTTTTCAGTGACAAAGCGAATCCATCCGCAGGTCCACCACGGGCGATGATTACACCCTGGGGGCGAGTGGAAGTGACCCACGCTTCGACCGTGATGGGTTTGTCAGCCGGGTTGAGACTGGCAGATTTCTGAAATTGAGTGAACGTCCCTGTGGGACCGGCTTTCTTCTTTCCAAAATCTTTTGGAATCTCGGGTGGATTTGGCTCTGCAGCAAAAAGTTGGTGCTCCAAAGTGGTTGTCCATCGCAAATACTCGGGTTTGCGGCCATAGCCAAAGACATAACCATTTCCATTGACGAGCAAACGTCCTGAAGGTGCAAAACGTCCCGCCTGATAGTAGCCACCATGACCTCCGGCAAAACTCTGGCCGAGCACCCAGTAAGAGCGATGGAACCACGTTTCATCGAGGAAACCCATGGGTGCGAAAATGTGGGCATCCTCGCCCCGTTGTTTCGATGCCTGAGTGGCAAAATCACCGGAGTTGGGACCTATTTCCAGACGATTTCCCTCCATGTCGAACTTCTGGGACTTCATGAAAATGTGTTTGCCATCGGTGGACAGAATGTCGGGTAGTCCAACTGGCATTTGCAGTACCTGCAACTTTTCCTGAATGTTGTTGCCAGTCTCCGGATTTTTCTCGTCCATCAGGGTTTCGGAGAGTTTTTTGCCGGTTGCCAGATCGAGACGCAACAGCCGCAGCCCGCCATCAAGGAAGATCGAGCGACCCGCAACGCAATGGACAATGTTGTTATGAATCAGGACGCTGCCATGAACTGGCCACAGGGATTCAAGTTGTTCAAAGGCCATGGTTCGGCGATCCATGGGAGCAGCCCGGTACCGCCACGCCAATTCACCCTCCGTGGACAGGCAATAAACCCAACCATCCGCGCCCCCAAAAACAACACGCCCGCGGTGAATGGTTGGTGGGGAGTCAATCCGTGCGCCGATGGTGTAGGTCCAACGCTCTGTGCCGTCTTCGTGATTCAGCGCCACCAGCGTGTGTTCATCGATTTGTGCTACGTAGACAGTTCCGTCAGCGATGACGGGTGCAGTCAGGCGACCGCCGAGATTGGCCGTCCATTTGGTTTTCACTTCACCACTGACTGGTTCTCCCATGGTTCCACTGCGATTCGCATCATGACGGTAAGTGGGCCAGTCTTTGGCTGCCTGAGTTTCATCCGCGTCCGTCAGTGGTTTTTGAAGCGCCGAGCCGACTTCAAGTCTTCCTTTTTCAGGAACCGTGGTCGGTATGGGGCGAGTTGCCGAAGGTGCAGCAAGGGCATTGAAACCGAACAATTTGGCCTCCGGATAACAGGCACAGTTATGCGGGGGAGCATAAGTCAATCCGTTGCAGGGCATCACGCCATAAAGGCAACCACCTCTGACCCAGTGATGGATATCCCAATGTTCACTGTCAGGATCGACAAACTCAATTCCTGTGCGGGACGGCATGAGAAAATTATCAGTTGCTTTGGCGATGTAACAGCGATGATGAAACCAATAGGTTTCGACATCCGGAGCAAATTCCTTTTCAACTTTTCCAGTACGGGGATTCCGTCCTGTGTAGACCCCCGAGTCCCGTCCCGACGTCAGCGGTGCCAACCAGACCAACCCATTGACGACCATCAAGTCCTGAGGCGACTGATAGCCACTGTTGGGAAAGCTGGAACCCCAGAGTTTCTCGCCACTCTTGGAATCAAAGCTGGATAGATTTCCATCACCGCCGGCATACAGCACGACATCTTCATGCAAAACCAATCGTGGCCCAAAGTTGAATGTGAATGACTGGCGTCTGGTCAGTGGTTCTGTTTGCCAGGCTGTCTCACCACTTTTCTGGTCGACAGCGACCAACCGTTCACCGTCATGGAAGTAAAGTTGAGAATCCTTGGCAGCCAGAGTCAGAGGTGAAATCCGTGTCTTGCGAGCCCAAAGTCTTTTCCCGGATTCAGCATCGAAAGCCATCACGACACGGGGTTCTTCATTCCAGAAAAGGGAGCGAACCTTCGCCTGATCACCGACTCGCCCGTTGAGTGGAACATAGTTCTGGAGTTCGGCTTCGCCTTTGCGGACCACCAAAAACAGCATCCCATTTGTATGGATGATTTCTTCGGTTGCGTCACTTCCAGCGTATTCGCGAAGTGTCTTTCCATTCGCAGCGTCGATGGCTGTCACCGGTGCGTTGTAACCAAGGGTTGTGAATACAGTGTCTTCGGATGACACGAGTCGCCGTGACAATTGTGTGGGGCCACTCTTGAGCGGCCACAGGTGGGTTTGCCAGTTTTCTATGTCTCGCTTCCACAGTACCGATCCGTTGAATGCATCGCGGGCGATCAGCTTCCATTTAGGTGGCAACTGGATCGAGATACGGCTGCCTTCATCCATGATGTAAAACATCCGCCCGCCCGTTGATACCAGAGCACTCATACTCGCCATCCGGTCATGGTGCCGTGACCATCGTGGACTGCCGACCCATTGGAGGTGTCGGGGAGGTGCAACCTGATCATCATGTGCAACCGAATTCCCTGTCGCATCGTGAAGGTAATGCGACCACTCATCAATATCTTCTGGACGCGGCTTTACCGTCTTTTCCCATTTGTCACCTGACTTGATCATGGCGACGCCTCTGGGGACAAGAACACGAAGGACTTCGTGCAGTGGAACGTTCCCAAGATCCTCGGTAATGAACAGATTGACCAGATTGTCCGTGTAGGGCAGTGTTTCACCAGAGAAATTCTCAAATGCAATGTTGCCATACTGGCCCGCTTCGCGAACGCTTTCGCGAAGTGTTGCAAGTCGCCCTGGCTCACGGACCAGGCCCTGAATCTGTGTCGCTTCTGACTGCCGAAGCGCTGTGGCCAGCTCGCTGGACTGACTACCGAGTTCCACCACGAAACCACCCGTGAATCCTGATTCCTTCAGCAGTAAGTCCGCCAGTTCTGGTGATGCTGCATTCAGATTTGCCAACTGCTTCAGAAAGCAGAACAGGACAAACAGAACGGCGGTTGGGGCAAGTCGTGGGGTCTTCATGAGTGCAGCTCTTTGTCTGAATTCGCCATCTGCGAGGGTTGGGCCCGCGGCAGTCCGCAGGGAAAAACAATTCCGGGCAAAAATCCGGATCGTCTTGACGCTGCATTGTAACAGGCTTGCAGATTGCTGCAGTCGCGACGCGCTGGCGAATCTCATGGAAAAGGTCTCTGCTTTCCGTGGCGAGGAGTTTCTCGGGCATGGGGCATTCACGCCATTTGTGGTCTTTCAACGCCTTGCGGCAGCGAATTCTGGCCTCTCGCGGAGATGTCCATCACTGTTCATCGGGCATGCTGACTCGTTGAAACTGGTCGGGGTGTATCGTGTTTGATTTCTGGTAAGCTTGGCGGCTGTTGGCTGTGATGAGACCTCGTTCTACAAAAAATCCACGTTCTGCTTCTGTCTGATTATGGAAACCCGACCTCTGGCCGATACCGGCCTCAACCTTTCTGCCCTTTCTTTCGGTGCTTCTTCGATAGGGGCCGAGTTTCGTCGAATCGATGTTGGGGAGGCACTACGCTGCGTGAAGGTGGCGTTGGACAGGGGAATGAACTACATCGACACCGCTGCTTATTACGGGCGGGGCATGAGCGAGGTCATGCTGGGCCAGGTGCTGCCTGAGATTCCTCGCGATTCTTATACCCTGAGTACCAAACTGGGGCGTTACGCGCCCCAGCATTTTGATTTCAGCGCGAGACGCGTCGCTGAGAGCATTGATATTTCGCTGGAGCGAATGCGAGTCGACCATCTGGACATTGTTTTCTGTCATGACATTGAATTTGTCGAACTGGATCAGATCGTTAATGAGACGATCCCCGCACTCAGGAAAGAAGTGGAAAAGGGCAAGGTGCGTTTCATCGGGATCAGCGGGTATCCCATGAAGATTTTTCTGGAAATGATGGAACGCGCGGAATTGGACGTGATCCTCACATACAACCATTACACACTTCAGAACGATATGGCTCTGTCTTTGGTAGAACCATGCAGAGAAAAAGGGATTGGGCTGATCAATGCAGCGCCCTTTTCGGCACGGCTGCTAACCAATGCTGTGTTGCCAGAGTGGCACAAGGCGACACCGGAAGTTCGTGAAGTCGCAGCCAAAGCCGCAAAGTACTGTTCCGACCATGGAAGTGACATTGCCAAGTTGGCCTTGCAATATTCTGTTGCCAATTCAGCGTTCGCAAGTTGTGTGACGGGTTCTGCGAATCCTGATCGTGTATCACAGTGGTGTGATTGGTTGGAAGAACCTCTGGACGAAAGCCTGGTGGATGGGGTCAAAGAGATCCTCAAACCGATTCACAACTGGGTTTACGTTGAAGGTCGTCCTGAGAACAACGATGGTTGATCTCCCAGTCGACCCTTTCAAGGTTTGAGCTTGGCAAGTTCAGGACGCTCAATATTCCGAGGATACCGTTATTGGCTATCCATTTGAGACAGATCATGTTCATTGACTGCTTGCGAAATGGCTGAACGGATTTGTCCGGTCCAACTTGCATCAGTCACGTTTCCAAAGCACACGATGGTCGGCTGTCCAAAATTGAAATCAATCCCATTCACCCCTTAAATCAGACTGGAATTACCATGAAATCATGCATCACGATCAGCCTTGTTGAGGAAGCTCGTGGCGGTCCCTTTGTGTTATGGGACGGTCTTGAAAAGTCGATCGCTTTTGCAGCCGAACTTGGTTATGACGCTGTGGAAATATTTGCTCCGGGGCCGGAAGTGATCGATGTCGAAGCGCTTCGTTCCATGCTTGAATCGGCCAATCTCAAGTTGGCTGCGCTGGGGACTGGCGCGGGTTGGGTGAAACATCGTTTACAGCTTGCTGATCCTGATGCCGAAAAAAGGCAGCAGGCTCAGGCTTTCGTGCGTAGTATCATCGATTGTGCAGGTCAGTTCGGTGCCGCTGCCATCATCGGATCGATGCAGGGTCCAAGCGGACAGACGGGTGACACCGAAACCGCCAGAGGATACCTTTGCGAGGCATTGGAAAACGGCGGTGCTCATGCTTCACAATATGGGGTCCCACTCATTTATGAACCACTGAATCGCTACGAAACACGGCAGTGTTGTACCGTTGAGGATGGGGTCAGCATGCTGGAGTCCTTGTCCACAGATAATGTTCGCCTGCTCTGTGATCTGTTCCACATGAATATCGAGGAAGCCGACATTGCCAAAGCCCTGCTGCGGGGAGGAAAATGGGTCGGTCACATCCATTTTGTTGATAGCAACAGGCGTCCAGTGGGGCTCGGACATATGCAGTACGGCCCAATCATGGATGCGTTGAGGCAGATCAATTATCAGGGTTATCTGTGTGCTGAGGCCTTCCCCTACCCTGATCCCCATGAGGCAGCACGTCAAACCATGAGAGCTTATCGTTATTGGACCGGTACATGAGCCGTTCCAACTGAGCTGGACCATTGCCGGAATGTGCGACCTGTTTCATGCTGGTCGGCTCGTTGCCTGGTGGTCTTTTCGGGTATCAGGTCCAGCTTCCTCGGTGTTCTACTCATCGTCCGTGATCATGCCATCCGGTAGTTCCTTGATTTCGGCGATGACCTGCCGTGCACGTTCGGCGTCGGCTTCGAAAGTTTGTACTTTGACGACGCCAGGTGCTTCTGCTCTGAATCCCGCAGTGAAACCTCCTGTTGCAATGGCGCGGATTCCCGCGTCCTTGAGGACCGCAACAAGAATCAGGGCTGAACTTTCCATCGCCCGTTCTGCAACGGTTACCAGTTTGGCGTTGTCCATGTCGTGTGGCTCGTTGGTCATGGAGAATTCTCTTTGTCGGGTTAGTGTCGATCAGTGTTAAGATGGAAACCGTTGAGTTCGTTCGAGTGCCTGGACCTGAGGTTGCTTCTGGTGATGGCATGCCCAGCGGCGGACTTCCTGCATTTTCTGTATTTCAGTCTGCCCGCAACCTGGTCAAATCCGGCTTAGGAGAAGGTACTGGTCTGGGCTGTCTGGGCAGGGAGAAAAACCACACATCAGGAACGTGGACAGAATATTTGCGGCGGCGAGAAAAGTGACCAGCGCAAAGACCGCCATGACTGGTTTGCTCATGGGGCGTGGTGCCGCTGGCGAACCGAAATCAAAGTGTTTCTCAAACAGCATCATCATCCCGACCACTGCTATCGTGGCCACGAAAATTAACAATCCCCACGTGTACAAGTGCCAGCCAAACACGGGTGAACCATAGCCTGGACCATTCGGATTACCAGGGGCAACATGGAGCAGAATCTGGCGTGTTGATACCGCACCACCGAAGATGGCACTGAAAATGGTAACTGCATAATGTGATGTGCGTACACCGAATCGGAGATTCATCATTGCACCAATCGCTACCCCCAGCATTGCCAGTCGCTGCAGCAGACAAAGCGGGCAGGGGAACTCACCCTCAGCGAATTGAATCCAATAAGCACCGATCAAAGGAATGCAGATACCAGTGGTCAATAGAATCAGGATCCACTCGCCTGTCGTGTTTTTTATTTTTGTCAAAAGTTCAGATTCAATGGTTCGGTGATGTGATAATTCAGCCAAAAAATTCCTGCCGCAAGTGTCGCTGCAGACAGCAGAAAGCCAGCCTTTCGCTTGCCAGACCAGATGGCCAGCATGGTGAGCAGGGCGAGAGCGAAAAGCATGGTCATCATCTTGCTGAAACCTTTTTCTACTTGTGCAGCGGGCTGGGTGGATTCAGAGGCATTTGGGCTCTTCGTTGATTTACGCGCCGCTTGAATGTAGCACGCATGAAACAGGTTATGTGAAACAAAACGGGATGGAAAGAAGCATCGCTGTGAACGCAGGAGTTTCGGCTGTTTTCATGGTATGCCCGGTTTCTACGGGCGAACTGCCAGTCCTCAGATACCCAGATTTCCAGATGCTTCAGAGCAGAGGAACATGAGTGATCACAGAAAACTGGGTTTCACTCTTTTCGTGGAAAAGTGTGTCCATGCTCCTGTGGAAGGGCGTTCATGTCCATGACAGTCCTTCCTGTTGAAGTCATTGGACCATGTTAGATTTCAAACACGAAAAGCATGTGCATCATGCTTTTGAATCAGCGGAACCATCTGTCGCCGGATCGGGAGAATCATCGGAGAGGCTGGGTAATGGTGGTTCGGGATGTATTTTTACTTCCCACAGGTCCTCTACTTCTTGACCACCTGCATCGAACCGCAGTAACAGGTAGACACCACCCAGAAGGCTTCCTGCGGCGGTGAACAATACCACGATGGGCAGATTGGCAAGCATGTTGTTGCTGGTTTCAATCATGGCGTCGGTCGCACCGCTGAAGGCCAGAATTTGACCGCTGATTTGAATTGCTGCGGTTGTGATGCCGGTTGCAAGGATCGCAATCACAACGGTGATTCCGATGGCCAGCAGCACGTAAAGTGCCAGATGCAAGGGGCGGCGCAACAGATATTCATAGCCACGACTCAGTGAGTCCATTGTGTCAGGGTCCCGCTCGTTGGCCAGAGCCGCCCAACTCAAGGGAATGGCAATGTTTGCGCCGAAAGCCAACAAGCCACATGGGATTGCCAATAGAAGAGTGATCGCCGCCAGCATTGAGTTGATCCACGTGATGCTACCTGCGACACCAGAAAGCCAACCCGCACATAAAATTCCTGACGCAATCACAGTCGTTAATCCCAGTGGAATTACGGCAGTAAGCCAGCCGGCGAGAGTTCGAGACAGTGCGAGATGGATGGCCGACGAGAGAGGCATCATTGGTCGGCCAGCGGCAAGGAGCCCACCTTGCCGTGACAACAGAATTGCCATTGGCGCCCAGATCATTACGGACCAGCAAATGCCCAAGGATGTGCGCCACCACGTCATCGTGGAATTTTCATGGAAGACCGTCGTTGGGTTGAGATTTTGCAGATGGTCAGTCAAAAAGGCGCTTTGCTGACCTGCTGTTGTGGCTACTTCCGAATAATAAGCGGACACGTCTTCGGGCATCATGAATACGATCCCAATTTTCCAGACCGCAAATGTCAGGGCAACAAGCCCGAGCAAGGGTGGAGACCCCATTGCACGCGTTATCCTGGCAAGTCTGAGACAGGGGAAAATATCAATCCATTCACGCATCTGGGCTAAAAGACCCGTTTCCAGATCATACCCGGCGTGTACCTGATCATTGTCTGTCGCTGGAGAATCGTTGGAAGTCATCGAGCGAAGTTCTTGGCTTGCCTTGTTCGTAAAACTCAGGTGATTTTGTCACGCGAGATTGTATCAGGTAACAATGGATTTCCGTTAGACAGGTTTTCGAGGCTTTCCTGATAGCTAGCTACCAAGTCCATGAAGATGGATACAAATGTGTTTTCGCTCGAGTTACTGTGAAACGTGTCTTCGGATCATGGGTTTGCCTGATTCAGGTCAATTGGAGATTCCACATGCGTTCGGATATGCGTCAGGCACATTGTGAATGGCAGCTGTGAGTGTCGAGCAGACGCCTGAGAGGGTGTTGCATGACCCGTTTTGCCAACAAAGAAAAAGGAACGGATGAGTTGTTTTACTGGATTTTTTTCGCTCCGATTACCTTTCAATCCAGCCATAATGTCCGGGAATGAGGGTCGTGGAGAGATCATTGTTGTTGTACAGATTTCGAAAATCAACGAATGGGTATGGGAAGTTATTGCGTCGAGCGTTAGTTTGAAAGTATGTCAGGCACGAGCAAATCCGGAGAACAGGAAGCGGAACGCTTTCTCATCGAACGCATTCGCGAGGGCGATCCCCAAGCGTGGCAGAATCTGATCGAGCGTTACGAAGGACGCCTGCTGGCGTTTGTGAATAGCCGGATCAGGAATCGGGCTACCAGCGAAGACATCGTTCAAGAAGCGTTCGTTGGTTTTTTGATCAGTCTGCCGAACTATGATGGTAGCCGGCCGTTGGAAAGTTATCTGTTCTCAATCTGCGCCTATAAATTGACAGATAATCTGCGGCGCGAGGGTCGCCGACCTTCGATACAAATGCATGGTCGCAGCAGCACCGCCGGTGAAATTGAACCTGCCGGCGTGGACCGTGTGGCAAGTTCCATCGCACGGAGCGTGGAACGCAAAGCAATAGAAGAGATGGCGGTGAAAGATGCTATCGCTGAACAGATTGCACGCTGGAAGCAGAATGGCTCGTGGGTAAAACTGCAGGCCATCGAGTTGCTCTTTGTATCTGGAAGAAGCAACAAGGAGGTTGCTGAAAAACTAGCGATTTCAGAACAGCAGGTCGCGAATTACAAAAGTGATTTCCAGATTCGTTTGAAGGCGATTGTGCAGCGTATGGATCTCGATCAAAGCGTCTTTCCAGAGTTGGCGGAATGAGCCAGACGGCCTCAGATTCACGCTGGCTCAAGACCTGTCATTGTGCCTGTGCTGCTGGCAAAACTATCTGTCTCCATGCCAACCTGCTGTAAAATGGAGACGTAGAGGTTTGGAAGCGGATAGTTTTTCTTTTTGTCAAATGCCAGATGTTGGCCATGCCTGAAGCCACCTCCTGCCAGTAGCACTGGCATGTTGCGATTGTCGTGGTTTGACGCATTGCCCAGATTGCTTGTCAGTAGCACTGAAGTCTGATCCAGCAGGTTGCCGTGAGCTTCTTCAACTTCGCGCAGACCCTGCAAGAAGTTGCCCCACTGTTTCATCACGGCTGCTTCCACCAGTGCAAGTTGCTCCAGCTTTTCTGAATCACGACCATGGTGGCTGAGTGAGTGGTGGCTGTCGTCGACTCCTGCAATGGGGATTGAGCCACTTGCACCGGGTATGTGAAGCGAAATGAAACGTGTTGAATCGGTTTGCAGAGCAAGTTTGATGACATCACACATTGTTCTTTGGCGACCAATCAGATCACCGGGGTCATTGATGTCGACCGGGATGCTCTGCTGCACCTGCGGTTTGGGAAGTTCGGCCCATTTTTCGGCTTCGGCCATGCGTTTTTCAAGATCGCGGACACTGGTGAAGTAGGCATCCAGTTTTTCGCGATCACCCACCCCGAGTTCACGACTGAGTGACTTCGCATCTTCACTCACCATGTCCATGATGCTGCGTCCCTGGCGGACGCGGGCCGATTGTTTTGCCCGTTCACGCTGGGAATCGTTGATGAACAGACGGCTGAACAGGCGGGAAGGACTGTCCTCAGGTGGAATCATGGCACCGTTTGCGGTGTAACATGGACTGGTGCTTCCATTGGTGCTGAGTACAAGAGAACGAAAGCGTGTTGCATCACCGAGATGACGTGCCATCAACTGGTCGAGGGAAATCGTATTTCGAGCCTGGCCCGAGGTTCCCATGGGGGCTGCCGTCAAGATGCTGGCTTCCGCTCGGTGCCCCCCGGTGACACCCGGATGCGAGCTTCCTGATATGACTGTGATGCGGTCCCTTAAACGCTGCACTTCCTTCAAGTAAGGTGAGGGTTGATAGTCGAAACCACTTGTCGAAGGAAAGAGATTCTCGGCAATCAGGCCAAGTCCCAGTGTCATCGCAACAAAACGCTTGGGGCGATCTGATGCTGGCGTACCAGCGAATGATGGTTCCATGGCAGATAACCATGGAAGGCTCATCGCAACCCCACTGCCCCGCAACAAAGTACGCCTCTTGAGAAAGCGACCGGAACTGGACAGGCGAGAATTAATTCGGTTCATGTCGGACATCATTTTCGTACGCACTTCAACGTCGTGTCATGGCTATTGGACACAGCAGACTCTCACTTTGTAAGAAAGAGATCGCTGGTGATGGCTGCATGCAGTAATGAACGCAACCCGTATTCTGAATCGGCCGTTTGCTGAATGATCTTGTTGATTTCCTGACGATCGGCAAAGTGTATGGGAGCACCCGTGCCATAGACGATTATTTTTTCGCAAAAGTTTTTCGCAAGTGGTTCAGGTTCACTGGCAATGAGCTGTCGAAAATCCTGGAAATCTTTGAATTTGCGACCATCTGAGAGAGTGAAACCTGAATCAATTTCAATTTGACTCTTTTTTTGCCGTGACGAGTAGACCGACCGCCATCGACCAGCAGCGTCGAAATTTTCGAGGGCGTATCCGGGAGGGTCGATGTGTACATGGCAGGCAGCACATGCCACGTTCGACACGTGCTTTTCCAGTTGTTCTCTGATGGTCGTTGCGCCGCGGATATCAGGTTCCACGGCGGGCACATTCTCTGGAGGAGGCGGGACATGTTTGCCAAGAATGCGTTCGGAGACCCAGACACCGCGCAGCACAGGTGACGTGTTTGTTCCATTCGCAGTCACTTTCAGAATGGCACCATGCGCAAGGATTCCACCCCGTTGAGAATTGTTTTCGAGTTCGATTCTCTGAATCTGTTCACCGCGAACATCCCGGATTCCGTAGTACCGGGCAAGTCGACTGTTGGCAAATGTATGGTTGGATTCGATCAGGCACGCGATGCTCTCATTTCTGACGAGCAGATCGCTGAGGAAATGTCTGGTTTCATCCAGCATTGCGTTTTGGACAAGCAGATCAAAGTCGCGATGGGTTTTACGATCGGGGTCTGTAAAAGCAATATCGACCAGGTCCAGCCATTGATCAGCAAAGTGTCTGATGAACTCGATTTCTCCCTGCTCTTTCAGAATGCGTTCGGTTTGCTGAACTAAAGTTGTCTTGTCTCTTAGTTTGTTCTCGCCTGCGAGTTGCATCAGAACCGGATCGGGCATGCTGTTGGAAAGCATGTAGCTGAGTCGATTTGCGATGGCGAAATCATCCAGTTTCCCAACCGGCTCAACAAAGTAGAGAAAACGCGGGGAGCACAGAATACCTCGGTAGCAAGCCATCAGAATGTCGAACGGTTTTTCACCATCAGCCATACCCGTGCGAACCATTTCAATGAATGGTTGAATCTGTGTGTCGGTCACTGGGCGTCGAAAAGCGCGAGTGGCAAATTGACGTACCTGCAATTCCATGTCCCTCAGTCCGGTTTCCTCATTCAGACTGATTTCCCCACGACGCACATCAATTCCGAGGTTGCCGAACAGATGCTGCTGCGTCGCTTCGGCGGTTCCCCCCGGATGGATTCTCTGCATGACAATGGAATGCATTGCCAGTCCCGGTACGTTTTGTGGTGCGCCTTCACCAGTGCCTACCTGTCCACCGCGGAAACGTGCCCGCTTGATGGTTGCGTCGGCTGGCCGGATTTCGAGCATGTGACCCTTGGGAATCCATGCTTCGAATACGCGTTGCCTTGCCACGGATGTTGCTTCAAACCCTCCAATCCAAGCCAGCAGGGGTGCACCTGACGTGCAACGTCCACTTCGAATGGAACACCAGACACCATGTTCTTCCGGTTCATTCAGGGAAGATGCCATGATCGAGAACCGGTACCAGCCACTCTCCTGTGCAGTCGTTGATGGCAGTCTGCCATGATACGTGATACCACTGGACCATACGACAGCTTTGCCATCCAGCAGTTCCGGTTCGCGGCATCGACGCTTTGGATTCTCGCGAGACAGTCTTGCTGCATCCAATTCAAGTGGCACAGAGATTTCTTGATCAGTGACTTTGGCGACAGCAGCTTCCAGTGCAGCATCAACCACAGCCAAATGTGATTGCAGATGAAAGTGGGACATCGCCTGGGCGTCTGCAATATTGTTGAAACCAGTTGGTCTCAACTCGTCGGTGAGACGTGTTGCGAGCGGCAAGTCGATTGCCAGCAGGTCGTGTAATGTCCGTTCCAATTGCAAATTGGTGAGACGTCGGGAGCGGACGCGTCCAAGTTTCGCGAATTTCTTTTTCTGAAATTCAGTGATCCAGCTGGTTGTGTTCTGGATGAACTCACTCTTTTCCGAGGAGTCTGGCTGCTCCGAATCGACTGGAGGCATTTCTCCGTCAGAAATCCTGTCGATAATCCGTGACCACTTCGCCAGAGCAGCAGCATCGTCAAGATTATTCTGAAGGCGATTGAGATCGAATCCACCCTCTCCCTCAGGACCGTCGTGACAGTCCAGACAGTTGTTTTGCAGGAATTCATGTTCCTGTTCTGGAATCGGTGACGACGCCCACGTGTTGACCGACAAAAAAAGCGAAAGACAGCTCGCTGAAAGGCGAGAGGACATCTACTCGGCGTAGCTCGTTGGGATGCAATGCAGAATGGCGGGACCTGATTGACAGGCAAACGTGACAGCAAAAGCTGACGACGCAACCAATTGTAGGTCATACTGCCTGTTTGGGAATCGTTGAATTTTCCCTTCACTGGAATTTGAGTGGCGAAAACCAGTCCCTCGAATTCTTTTTGCGACATGAATCGGTTATTTTCGGGCCTCGTTTCATGTCGCAATCAATCGCAGTTGAATGGATGGGATCCTCAAGCGGCTGTCTGCAGCCTGTATTGAGAATTCCATCACGACTGCATGTCCGATGCGTGGTTTCCGGAAGATTCACTGACTTCAGATTTCACCATGGTTGAATTGGTAATTTCAGCACCTGCAGGGCGGATCCGCTGGAATCAGGTTGCGGCTACTCTCGCCACAGCACTCAAGCTGGATCAGGCGTCGATCGAGGAAAAGCTGCCGGACGGGGAATTCGATTTGTCTTCACCAGCAGTTTCGCTGTCCCTGTTGGCTATCAATTTGACCTTTGGAGATCGCCTCAGTTTTTCCATCGCTGAGGAAGAAAATGGGCGTACAGGATTGTTGGTGCGTTGCAATGCTGATTTGTGGCCCACGGGCAGCGGCCTTGCAACGGACGGAATGATCAAAATTCACCATGACGCAGATTGGCTGCGGCTTGATCCGGCACGGCCTCTGATCCTGTGTTTGCACGGACTGAATGGAACGTATGACTCGTTCGATGGGCTTCGGCAAAAACTTCGATCCCATGGGTATGCAACTGCGGCGGTTGAATATGATTGTGAACGAGCGATCGCGGTTATCGCCCAAGGCCTGTCTGAAGTGGTTGGAGCATCCTTGGATTCGTTACCGAGTCGGCACGCTTTGGTTCTTGTTGGGCATTCCATGGGTGGTTTGATTGGCCGTGAGTGGACGAATAACCCGGCATTGAACAATCAGTCCATCAAAGGCTTGGTCACC
The DNA here is from genome assembly GCA_012270065.1 of Rubripirellula sp. Taxonomy (GTDB): domain Bacteria; phylum Planctomycetota; class Planctomycetia; order Pirellulales; family Pirellulaceae; genus Rubripirellula. The sequence continues at coordinate 50,109 of JAAXJB010000008.1, forward strand.
CTTGGATCGCCACATCGGGGTTCTGCCTGGGCAACGTTGCCACCATTGATGCAGTTATTTGCAAACGGTGAATTCGAATTTGCCCAAGTGAGTGATCTGATTCTGCATTCACCGTCAAGTCCGGCATTGCGAGACATTGCTCCTGGATCAGCCTTTCTCAATGCGCTCAATGCGAGAACGCCACGACTGGACGTCCGATACACATCTGTGGTTGGAATTGGGAGCCCTTTCGATGCTGCAACCGTTGGGAAGATTCAGCAGACATTCCGGGATCTGCAGCATCGCGATGGATTTGTCCGTTTGATCCGCCCTCGCATTGAACCATTGCTCGGTGGTTTTGATGAGCTTGTTCGTGGACGCGGCGATGGTATGGTTGCTGCGCAAAGTGCGGCGATGTGTGGAACAGAAGATCTGGTTGAGGTTGATCTTTCACATTTCGCTTTGGTAAGAATGCCCGGTGATCAGCGGACCACCAAGAAGGTATCTCACCCTGTCTGGGAGGTGGTGCTGGAGCGTGTGGAGTCATGTCATCAACGACTCCGTTTGCATGAGAGTGATGTCGACCGTTGAGGAAAGGCCAGCCGGTCTTCTTGCGATTCAGAGAGAGGGGTCTGGACCATCAAAGATGCCACTTTTACTGGCGATCCCTGATGGTTTTCCGTTTCGATGAAATTGCGTGTGGTGATGAATCCAGTCCGGGGGAAATCGGCTGCAATTGCTGAAATTTCACGCGTTGGTCAATGGTTGTTGGTCACTGGTTGAAGTGGATCAACACCCAAAGTACCCACCAATGCTTCCTGGTAGTCTGGCGATTGAGTGATCGCAATCTGATCCTGTACGTAGGCAAGTCGTTCTGTGAGATTCATCTCGCGAACGATGTCCTGCTCGGTAGGGTCATCAAGGTACTCTCTTACTTTGCGTTCCAGTGTTTTCCAATGTTCGATATCACGCAGTTGTTTTGCCACCAACCTTCGTCGGTACCACTCGCTCTTGAGTAGCACGTCTCGCGAGAAAAGCTCACGGACTTCCGGGTCGGTAATCTGCTTTCCTTCGTGATTGCCATTGGCCATGATGTTGAGGACGGCTTTCAAGGGTGGGCAGGCATTTTCAAAACCACCGTCTTCCATGTAGTTCTGTGCGACCCTTTTCTGGGCTTCGGCAATGTGGAGGATGCCGTCTGCGAACGAATCCGGATCCTGCAATTCTGGCTTGAGAATGTCTTCTGTGAATACTTTGGAGGGATTGTCGAAAACACGGCCAAGATACTGTCGAACGAATTTGTGGGTGATCCGGTACCCGAGTCGGCTGGCTGGGATCTGCTTGCCGTCGTATTCGAAGTCGTCAATTCTTTCCAGCATGCCCTGTTCGATCAGTTTCTTCGGATCTCTCTCGTCCGGTCCCATGCGACACCAGACTTCTGGTATCAGGAGAGAGATGTCATGCCCTACTTCAAAGCGAGGGCCGATGTGACCGGCCGGTGTACTGAATCCTCCCAGTTCGGTCAGGATCATCGAGGTCACAATCGCATTCAGGTCAATTGAAGGCAGGAGTGCATTGAACGGTCCTTTGGTGAGGGCACCCTCGCTGCCGGCACCGGTTGTACTCGGACTCTTGCCTGTCAATGAGCAGACATAATCCATCACCAATTCCGGAAGTTCCTGATAATGCAGTGGTGAGTAAACCGCCAAAGAACGGATGCCGGTTTTGGTGTCTGGGGGATTATTTCGGCGTCCGCTCAGAATTGCACCCACAGGTGCATGCACAGGCGCGTCAGCCGCCAAGCATCGACTCAGTTGCATCCCACGCATTGCCACATAGGTTTCCCGTGCGTTCACGAGATCCGGGCGATCTTGCAGGTATCGGGGGTTCTTTGTTCGCGCACCGTTGACAATCCGCGGCTCGGCGGTGCTGACGACATAGCCCTCATCTTGCCTGGCCGCCTCTTCGAGAAGTGACTCCATCGGGCCGCTGAACTTGTCGAACTCAACCGCATCGTCAACGATTTCTTTCGCTTTCTGGGTTGAAAGTGGTTCAAAATTGCTGATGAAGTTGCCGGGTTGAGAGAGATCCAGTTCGGTCTGCTTGTCCAAGCCCCGATGAACCGCATCATCTGGACGCTGAAACAGCCGGTATTCACAATTCTCGACAAACTTGTAACTGCCGGCTGGGGCCACAGCCGGGCCCATTTCCCCCACGTCTCTCGATGGAGCTACCGTGCTGCAACTGATGTCGTCCTCCCGCTGCACTTTTGCTGCCGCGATGAAGTCCTGACGCAGTTTGAAAGTTCGCCAGCTTCGTTCATCCAGTCCGACTCTCAGGTAGGTTCCGACCAGAGCACGTTCGCCCAGTTTCAATTCATGCCCCGGAGAGCCGTTGACAATGTCGACGCCAAAGTGCTGTTTCCAGTCTTTCTCCATGCCTGGTTGCACAAAGCGTTTGATGATCAGAGCCAACGCGTAAACGTGCTCGGGAATGGTTTCAAGCCAAGCGGTATATTCTTCGCTGTAGTTTGGCTGAGGTGTCAGCAGTTGAATCACGCTGCCCAGGCTCCGCGTTGAATCCAGTACGCTACGGCTCGGACGCTTACTGTAGTCAGGTTTGTCAGGCATGTCGCTTCGCCAACGATCGGCGTAGGAACGACTGAAAATCTCGTCCAGCTTCGCGAAGTCGCGTTCAATGTCGGCGACAAAAATCGGACCATAGAGCATGTAATCACGCAGGCTCTTGCTGATTTCACTCTTTCCACCGCCACTGACAGTGCATGGCTTGTGACAGAAAATTCCTTCCGCAGCAGTGCCGATCAAACGCCATGAGGGAGCAGCGGGGTGTTTTTCCAGACGGATCTTGTACCCGCTGGGCGCGATATAGATATTCCTCGGTGTCAGCGGGATGCGTTGTTCCTCACCATCAAGATCCCAGCGAATGCACCGCTCTTCCAGGCTGGCATAAGCATCTTCCGGTATGTAGACAACGCTGGGGTCTTTACGATCAACCCCATAACCTTCGGGGTGTACTTCGATGAAGGATCCGTATTCATCGGCGATGGTCTTGAATGTTCGACCATTGTCACGCCGGCTGTTGACCATGAAGTCACTGCCCAACGAGTAGGATGCAAACGCCAACGCTCCACCGGCATGTTCCTCCTCTGCGTTACCCATCAAATTCGCTGCAAAGCTGATTTGGGTTTTGACTTCTTTTTTACAGTATCCGTAGTAGTTGTCAGCGATCAGTGTCACCATCACGCCCGACGCATCGCGGCACGAAAGTTTGAAAGCGCTGCCATCGTTGTAACACTCTGATTCATCTTTCCAGCACATGGAATCTGCCCGCTGACGCTCGGTCGCGTCATCCCAATGGGGCAGGCCCAGGTCTTTCTTTTTCAGGTGAACAAGATGAGGTGCGAGAATGACACAGCCTGTGTGTCCACTCCACGATTTCACATCCAGAGCCGCATCATTCGCGGCAGTCAGTGGGTCACCGGCGTTACCGAAGATGGATTCAACAAAATCAAGATTGCTCACAAGGCTGCCCGGTGCGAAAAATCTTGTTTCCATGTATTTCGCTTCGCAGTAGCCCGGGACTTCCGGACAGACCGCTGGACGCAACAAGAGCGATACCCAGGACTCAGCGGGAGTTGCAGATTCTGAAGTATAAGGCAGCAGCATCATTTCCTTTGGTGGCTGCATTGCTGCATGGAACAAATGAACAAAGGTGTTGCGCGGCACAGCCCGTTTGTCGCGGGGAATGGCAAGGCCACCTTCGGCAACATGAAATGTGCCGGCGGTTGTACGCCGGTCAGCTCTGGGATTGTTCAGAACTCCGTTCAGGCAACGGTAGGAATTGACCAGTTCATTCTGGAAGCTGTGACCATTGACGGGCAGACTCAGTTCGCGTGCCATGCCGTGACGATCCAGCGTCAGCGAGCGACTTGGCAATCGCAGAGGTTCGGTGCGTGACAGGTCACGGAAGTATTCCTGCAAGAAACCTTCGATCCGGGAGTCGATGGGGGCGCGATGTTCAGCGAGGAGCCTGTTTTTCTCGCGAAGGCTGTTGAGGATACCCGTTGAGAAACTTGCCATCGTATCCGAGTCATTCGCCTCATCCGGTGTCGAAAGACCCGCAGATGCCATCTGGAAAGCGATGTAGTTGCGGAGCCGATCACGCTCCTGAGGAGTTCTTGCCAGCTTTCGGTCCCACCCGGTGGCGCGTTGTAACTGGGCTGCTTCGGTGATCATGGTCGACACTTGAGTGGGCTCCTGACTGAGTGGGAGGCAAGCTGAATATCGCCAACAACATAACAAATTACAGCCATTCGCGATTCTGCATCAGGAGGAGCGAGCCAGCGATATCATGGCAAGGTCGGGCTTGTCAGCATTCGGTGGGGTGGAATGTTGGAGTAAATCACGTTGAGTGGTTATCATAGGAGCGGCAAATGAACGGCTGGTCGGCTCTGGCACTTGGTAAATGCCCAAAATTGTCACCAAGCTGAAGCCTGACTGCT
>JAAXJB010000008.1:54709-132908 GCA_012270065.1 Rubripirellula sp.
CCTGACTGCTGCAAGTTGACCCGGGTAGAAGCAGACCGTTGCATGCTCGTGTTGCCTTGCGGCCGGCATCGTGTGTGCTGCGAAAGCAACTTGATGTTCACTACCCTTGCCTCCCCTGCCCTCTTTCTTCCTGACGAGTAACCATCACATGATCCGATATTGCGTGCCCCTTTTTGCATTTTTATTTGTCTGTCCCGTTCTGGCTGACGAACGCTGGCTGGAATTTCCAGGTGGTGACGGGCCGGGAGCAGGCAAGCACATTGTGCTTGTTTCCGGAGATCATGAATATCGCAGTGAAGAGGCTTTTCCGCAGCTGGGAAAGATTCTTTCGAAGCACCATGGATTCAAGTGCACGGTCCTGTTTGCGATCGATCCTGAAACAGGCGAGATCAATCCCGATAACGTGACCAATATTCCTGGTCTGGAAGCGTTGGCCGATGCTGATCTTGTGATTTTCGGATTGAGGTTCAGAAATCTGGAAGACGCGCAAATGAAACGCATCGTGGATTATGCCGAAGCCGGTCGACCTATGATGGCGTTGCGTACATCAACTCATCCGTTCAACATCCCGGGTGATCGCAAGTACGCGAAATACACTTGGAACAACAGAAATCCTGAATATCAAGGTGGTTTTGGCAAGCAGGTATTTGGTGAGACGTGGGTTTCGCATCATGGTCAGCACGGCAAGCAGTCCACTCGGGGAATGGTTGCTGATGCCAGCCATCCCATTGCGACCGGGATCAAAGATGGTGATATCTGGGGGCCCACTGATGTGTACGGAGTACGGTTGCCGCTCAGTGGTGATGCTCACACCGTCATTCAGGGGCAAGTACTAGTTGGCATGAGCCCTGATGACAAACCTTTGGAGGGCAAAAAGAATGATCCGATGATGCCAATTGGCTGGACAAGAAGCTATAAAAAAGGACGTACCTTCACGACAACCATGGGATCAGCCGATGATCTTCCCAGCGAAGGTGTGCGACGTATGTTGGTAAACGCGGCTTACTGGTGTGTCGGTCTGGAGGATGAAATCAAGCCGGACTCCAACGTTGATATCGTCGGCAAGTATGTTCCTACCAAATTCGGTTTTGGCGGTTATATCAAAGGTAAAAAACCGGCTGATTACGACTTGAAATAGCTTCCCATTGCTGGTCCTTTTTTCCGCTGACACTGATGGATGAATTAACGGAAGTCTTTTCAGCGCTGATGACGGTTGAATACCGCGTCATCGGCTGCAAACGGGTGACCGGCGGTTGTATCAGTGAAGCTTACAAGGTTCTGGTGGAGGATTCTGCCGGGAAACAGTTGCGCTGGTTTGCGAAAGCAAATCAACCATCTTTCCTGAGCAATTTCAACGCCGAGGCGGATGGATTGGAAAGATTGGGTGCCACGGGGAGCATCAGGGTTCCCCGTCCCGCATGTGTTGGACAAGTCGCCGGTCGTGTCTGGTTGATCATGGAATGGATCGATCAGAGTCCCCAGCATGACAGTTTTTTCCGCGATTTGGGCACACGCCTGGCCGAACTGCATCGATGCACCAGCGGTCGTCGTATCGGACTTGAGCAAGACAACTTTCTCGGGGCCGCGACACAGATCAATCAGGCAACCGGACGGTGGACTGATTTTTTCGCTGAGAACCGGCTCGGTTTTCAGCTGCGTTGGGGAGTCGACCAGCGACTTGTTGATGGCTCGCTACGTCAGGCTTGCGAGAGGATCATTGGCCGTTTGGATCAGCTTCTGGAAGGACGTGCCGAAGACACCTCGTTGCTGCACGGCGACCTCTGGAGTGGAAATTACCTCTGCGATGACACAGGCCAACCTGTGATTCTCGATCCAGCAGTTTACTATGGGTGTCGCGAAGCGGAATTTGGCATGTTGAGGCTGTTTGGAGCGTGTCCGCCACCTTTCTATGAAAGTTATCAGGACTGCTTTCCCATGAAAGCAGGTTGGCAGCGGCGGGTTAAAGTTTATGTTCTTTACCATTTGCTGAACCACTTGAATCTGTTTGGCAGCGGTTATCATTCCGAGTGTCAGCGGATGGCTGAACAGATTCTCCGATCATGAAGCGTCCGTGAATTACCTTTTCAGAGCATCATCGATTGATACCAGTCATTGGCTCTGCTATTCGAAGTTACCCTTGCGATCAATCTGATTTATGCTTGCAGCACGTGTCATTCCCTGTCTTGATGTTCATGATGGCAGAGTCGTTAAAGGAACAAATTTCGTCAACCTGCGAGATGCGGGGGATCCTGTGCAGGTCGCACGCAGATACGAGGATGAGGGTGCTGATGAGCTTGTGTTTCTTGACATCACCGCAAGTCATGAAAAACGTGAGATCATCCTTGATGTTGTTCGCAGGACAGCTGAGCAGGTTTTCATGCCTCTGACTGTGGGTGGTGGCGTACGCACCATCGAGGACGTTCGTTCCCTGCTGTCAGCCGGATGTGACAAGGTTTCAATCAATTCGGCTGCCTGCAAGGATCCTGACTTCGTGCGTCGAGCAGCTGATCGATTTGGAAGTCAGTGTATCGTCGTGAACATTGATCCGAAGCGAGTCATGCGTGATGGTCAGGAGGTATGGGAAGTCCATATCAATGGGGGGCGAAAACCCACAGGACTGATGGCCGTTGACTGGGCTCGCGAAGTGGAGGCCTTGGGTGCTGGTGAAATCGTACTCACCAGCATGGATGCGGATGGGACGTGCGACGGTTATGACTTGCCTGTCACGGCAGCCGTCAGTGAGGCTGTTTCCATCCCCGTCGTGGCAAGTGGGGGGGCTGGCAATCCAGCACACCTCGCCGATGCAATTCTGAAAGGCAAAGCCGATGCCGCCTTGGCAGCCAGCATTTTTCATTTTGGGCAGTTCAGTATCGCGGAAACGAAACAGGTCATGCGAGAGGCTGGAATTCCGGTTCGGCTCGATGCGTAATGCATTCAACGAGGATGGCGCTGTTGTGATGGCAGGTCGCCAGCGGCAACTGTGACTTCCGGCTCAACTGCGAACTCCAGATTGCATCCTGTCGAGCGGTGAGATTCAGGATTCGGAAATATGAATGATGAGGCGGAGACGAGTGGATATCATCACTTGGATTGAATACCGAATATTTAATTTTCAATTCGGCAGTGAAGAAATTAAAGCTGGGAGACCGAGTGCAAATCGGGGTCATAGCCGACATATCCCATGACTTTCCCCCGTCTTGGCTTACGGTTGGCGAAATCCGGTTTTTGGGAAAAAGGTCCGATGCAGCGGTTCCAGCCCAGTACCCGCTTGACCGTTGGCGGTCACCTCCATAAACCAATGCGGAAAGAAGTAAGGATGTGATCGCGTTTCTTCCGGGAAAGTCAGTTGCGATTGAGCCATCATGGACGGTGGGCACAGGGAGGTGATGCGTGGTTTTTGTGATCTGCTTTTGGCTAATGTTTCCTTTTTAACCCCAGAAAAAGAACGTGTCTGACGTCGTCCCAATTCGAACCGCTCTGATCAGCGTCAGTGACAAAATGGGTCTTGCCGATCTGGCGGCTGGTTTGCAGCGAGCAGGAGTCCGTATCTACAGTACCGGGGGAACCCGTAAGCATCTGGAGCAGTCAGGTATCGATGTACTTGATGTTGCCGAGTACACGGGGTTTCCTGAAATGCTCGATGGCAGGGTGAAAACACTTCATCCAAAGATCTTTGGTGGAATTCTGGCGATAAGGGATCGAGACGATCACATGGATGCGATCAGCGATCATGAAATTGAACCGTTTGACCTGGTCGTGGTGAATTTGTATCCATTTGCTGCCACAGCTTCACGGGCCGGTTCGACGCGTGCGGAGTGCGTCGAGCAGATCGACATCGGTGGTCCCAGCCTCGTGCGGGCGGCCGCCAAAAATCACAATGACGTCGCAGTTGCCACGAGTCCCGAGCAATATGGGGAACTGCTTGAACAACTGGAGTCGACAGGTGGTTCCAGTTTCGCCCTTCGAGAGCAGTTGGCGGCCGATGCTTTTGATCATACGGCGGGATACGATCGTGCGATTGCTGATTTTATGCGTGGTGAGACGATTGGCGGCGAGTTTCCAGCCAGCCTGCATCTCTCACTCAAACGCAAGACCCAATTGCGTTACGGCGAGAACCCTCATCAACGTGCTGCCGTTTACAGTGATCCGAATGCCCGATCCGCCAATGTTGTTTCCGCCAGACAGCTCAGTGGCAAAGACCTTTCGTACAATAATCTGCTGGATCTCGATTCAGCACTGGAAATTGTACGTGGGTTTGGTGGGCCTGCCGCTTCGGTCATGAAGCACAACAACCCATGTGGGGCGGCTACTGGTGAGAAACTTGTGGACGCCTGCCGGAAAGCTCTTGCCGGCGATCCTTTGAGTGCATTTGGTTCTGTCCTGGGTTTCAATCGTACCGTCGACACCGCAACTGCCGAGTTGTTGTGTGAGCCGGGACTTTTCATTGAGGCTATCATCGCGCCTGACTTTGAAGCTCAGGCAGTTGGGCTGTTGACGACCCGACCGCGTTGGCGTGAAAACGTCCGTTTGATGCAGGCTGGTCGCCTGGATGAACCATCGTCACAGATGCAGCGTCGATTCATCAGTGGCGGCATGCTGGTGCAGGATGCGGACCGAATGACGAGTTCTTCGTTGCAGTGGAAAACTGTCACGGAGCAGCCGGTCGAAGATGATCTGTGGGATGATGTATCGTTTGCGTGGGAGATGGTTCGGCACGTCAAGAGCAACGCGATCGTTCTCGGGAAAGACACTTCCCTGATTGGTGTTGGTGCTGGGCAGATGAGCCGTGTTGATAGCGTGGAAATCGCGATCGAGAAAGCATCGGATCGGGCTCCGGGGTCGGTGCTTGCCTCGGACGCCTTCTTTCCGTTCCCCGATTCAATTGAAGTTGCGGCGGAAGCAGGGATCGTAGCCATCATCCAACCCGGTGGTTCACGACGTGACGAAGAGGTCATTGCTGCCTGCAACCAGCACAACATGCCAATGGTGTTCACCGGTCGCCGGCATTTCAAACACTGATGACGATTCTCGACGACATTATCGTAGAAACGCGAAAAACGGTTGAGGCAGATCGTGCGCAAAGGCCCATTGAATCGCTCGAATCGTTGGTGAGGGATCTGCCCGAATGTCGGGATTTTCACGCTGCTTTGGCGGCAGGTGATGCGGTGCAATTGATTGCGGAGGTCAAACGGGCTAGTCCTTCGGCGGGGATGATCCGGCAGGATTTTGATCCGGTGCAGATCGCCCGCAGTTATGCGGCGGCCGGGGCAGCTTGTATCAGCGTGCTCACTGATGCACCATTTTTTCAGGGGTCCCTCGAATACCTGATCGATATACGAAAGGCGGTTGAGCTGCCTGTTCTTCGAAAAGACTTCATCATTGACCGCTATCAGTTGCTGCAGGCGCGGGCAGCCGGAGCGGATTGTGTTCTCTTGATCGCCGAATGCCTGACACCCGAACAGCTACTCAGCTTGCATCAACAGGCTGTTGAAATGGGCATGCAGACCCTGATTGAATTATTCGATCCTGCGAATCTGCCTGCGGTTCTCGCAACTGGCACGCGGCTTGTCGGAGTTAATAATCGGAATTTGCACACCTTTGAAACTTCGCTGAATCACACTTTGACTTTGCGGCCAGAGATTCCTGAAGACCGTCTGCTGGTTGGTGAGAGTGGGATTCGCACCCATGCCGATGTTCAAATGCTGGGAGCCGGTGGTGTGAAGGGGATTCTGGTCGGCGAATCTTTGATGAGACAAGCTGACATTGAGGTGGCAACACGCAAGTTGCTGGGCAAGGCATCCTAGTGGAGCTTTGACTCCCTCGGCGTGACCGCGTGCCGTTGCCAAGTCCCGGTTATTTTCAGTTTGGGTAAGTAATTCCACTCAGGGAAACCCACTCAAGGAAATCCGGGAAGAAGTGAGATACGCAGTCGTTGCGGGCCATGCATGACAATGGCTGAACCAGCAAGCATGCCTTCCGGAAAATCGGGCCGAATCAGGTTTCGGGTGGTGTGGGAGGGGGTTCGAACGCAAACTCCTGCCATTTCACGGCTTTGTCCATCGGCTCGATTCGCATCACAAGATTTCCATCTTGATAGAGACGCACCGTGCCGGTGGATTGGCTGACCACGACCGAGATCGCTTTTGTTTTCAGCGTGATTGCGGCCGCAGCCCAGTGCCTCGCCCCCAATCCTTTTGTCATGGTCAGATCTTCATGAGAGACCTCCAGCATCTGTCGACTGCGTTCGATGACGCCGTCACTGCCGATCAGAAAAGCACCATCCAGCTGTGCGATTTCCTTGGCGTCTTCCTGAACGCGGGCATCCAGAAGATTACGGTGTTTCTTGTTGTATCCTCGGAACGGGTCGACACCGCTATCGTTGGAGTGTTCCAGCACTTTGCGGGTATCTCCGACAACAAATAGAGTGCCAACAGCTTTGCCTTCCCGTCCCTCACGGCCAATTTGTGCGGCAAGGTCCACGACAACTTTAATGGTCTGCAACGGGACGCGACTCTCCAGCATTTGCAGATCACGGCTTGTCAATCGACGCATGCGTTCATCGAGTTGCAGATGGCTGATGGAATCCAGTCGATTCTGCTGAAAACCACGGTAGACAGCTACCACTTCGCCGTTTGTTCGAATCAGCTCGTCAGCCGCCGCTTCGAGTAATGCATGTTGAAGGCGTTCAAGCAGAGGGGCCTTTTCCTTGTTGAGCGCGACGGTTTTCAAACCCGCTTCGGCTGCACCTTCCAGATCTTCCTGCGAATCAAGAGCGACAATGACAGGTTTGCCCGCATCACTCGTCAATTCGACGATCCGTTTCCAGTCCGTTGTCCCATCCAGAAGTATCAGCAACGCGTCTGCATTACGCGCCTGAAGAAGATCCATGGCAGAGGAAACCATGGCAGAGTTATGTTTGGTCAGTCGTTGCGTTGCCATCGACAGCCGACCCCAGAAAAGGAACAGGACAGGACGTCTCTACTCTAGTCGATGCTGAGCGTTACGGACAGGCAATCCCCTCAAAAGATGATCAACGTCGGGATTGACCAGCTGATTTTGCCACTGAACTCGATTGCCATGCCGTGGCACCACCGTAGACCCGTTCGTAGTACATCGCCAGAGACCGCAACGCGTGTCCCTTGGGACCGATCTTCCAGTCGTGTCCACGTTGGGAATAGATGTTGTTGGCGAGGAACCGGACCGCGTTTACCAGTCGGGGTTCCTGAAGCTTCGAATCAGGGGTGATGGTCAGCAACCACTCCACCATGTGCCCGGTGGTCTGGATTTTACGATCAACGTCACCATTGTCTTCGCGACCTTCAAACCAGTCCGTGCTCATCGAACCGTCCCGGTTTTGCAGGCGGAATGCATATTTCTCGAAATCATTCATGAAGATTTCGGCTCGCTTCCACTGTCCGGTGATTGGTTTGCCAGCGGCACGACGCTTTCGAAGAGCGTGGGCAAATCCCATCAGGCGATGTGTGCCGCCGCAGGCTGCTCCTACGATCGGCTGGGACAACTCTTCCTTGATCAGACGCTCAAAGCTCCACGTTTCACCGGCTGCGTTGAGCCATACGGTGTCGGTGTCCAGGTAATGGGACAAGCCGATCAGTGAAAATGTCAGCTCCTCGCCGCTACGACAGCCTAGCATCTCTGATTCCACCAGATCACGGACCGAGAACTTCTTGCTTGAGGCATAAATCGGGTAATCAAGTGGTACGTCACAGAGTGCAAACACGGCGAGGCACTGAGCTTGATGACCTTGTAGGCCCACCCCGCTGCGGGCAGCAATCGAGCCGTCCTTCAGCGTCAGCAACCGCTGGCCGCGACATGCGTTGTTGCCCGCGATCCATGCAATGGCACTGTGTTTTCGACTGCCCACCCGGATCTTGGTGTCTGCACCATAAACCATGATCGAGTGCAACATGCCCCAGTTGCTGCGCTCATTGGCAGCTTCCGGTCGCAGGTAGTGATACAACAGACCCTGCTTGATCGTATTTCGCATTCGCGAAACAGAATTCGTCAGTTTGATCGGCTCTGCTGGACGGCCTGTGTAGTCCATCTTCGTAGCGAGTGGATTCTCGCTACTGACAAATTGGGAAACTGGCGCCTTCTTCGCCTTTTCCTCTGCCACCAGCGATTCTGTTTCACTGGCAGCCAATCCGGATTTGTCGGAAACCGTGCCATCGGCCTGAAGACGCAGTTTGCGAACTTTGACAGTTGCGGCGTTACCTTTGACATCGCTTTTAGGCGTGACTTCGTTTTTTCCAACCGTGCTTTCTACTTTCTCCGCCGTGCTGCTGTCGCTGCTGACAACTGCTTCGGTTGTGCCCGTTTCGGAAGATTTTGTGCCGACTGTCTCGGGACCGTTCGGACTCATCTTTTCCACCGATGGATTGTCATCGGCAGTCGGTTCTGATGCAGGATCGATGTTATCAGTGAGCGACGGCTCTGGTTTTGTGTCGTTCGCTACGGGTCGATCAGCTGCTGTCGATGCATCCGGCTTTGGTTGGGATTCAGTTGGAGATTCGACCAAATCACCTTTGCCGACAATCACCGCAGAGCCCTTGAGTGTTGCGGTGGAATTCTTGCCGATGCTGGTTTCAATCTCAGAAGCGGCTTTTCCATTTCCGCCGGTTGTGGACTCTGGCTTCGTCGCGGTCGCGGATTTGCCAGATTCTCGCGTCTCAGATGCACCGTCCTCAGATTGTCCGTCCTCAGATTGTCCGACGAGGTCATCCGCTCCTGCGGGCCCTTTCTTCTCGTCACTGCGAACGTCCGCACCAATTTCAGGCTCTTGCGAGTCCTGTGTTGCGCGGATCTCGGATACTGCTGTGTCGGGCTTGACGATTTGAAGCTTTGTTTCCGGCGTGGCTTCGTCAGCGGCAGAGTCCTTTTCCGATTCGTCTTGGCTATCAGCCTTTGCCGGATTGATTTCAAGATCGGCATAGGTGGGGATCTGCGTTTTCACGCGACCACGGGTGACCCATCCGCTGCCATCCTCTGGAATCACCAGTGACATCGAAGGTGGATCAGGTATCGCCGCTGGTGGCCGCGGTGGTCTCATTTTGATCGAGGGTGCCGGGCTTGGTTTTCCGATCTTTTCGAAGAGCCACGGTTTTCTTGCGACTCGAATCTGCAAAGTCGAATTCTGCGGTGAATTCGCTCTGTTATTCTGGCTTTGGGCCTTGGTGGGCTTGCGCAGAAGCGGTGGCACACGCGTCTCGTTTGCACCGAGCGAACCAGCATCCATCAGTGTTGAAGTGGATGCAACCAGGATCGCCAGGCAGCAGCGACGGTAGGCGAGGGAGAGGCGACGTTGCTGCACGGTTAGCTCCAAAGTAGTAGAATCTACTTGTGCTATCGGACATCTGTCGCTCGGAGTTTAAATGGAAAAATCAGACACGCCGGATTGCTGATCCAAGAAAAAATCAGGAATGACTAAAGATCGAATTCATCCAGGGAATCGATCAGCTGATCCAGCCGATCTTTTGGCCCGGCATTGAGATCTGCCTGCCTTTTCTTCAGTTGCTCATCGATTCCGATTGTGTCTCGTCCTGCCAGCAATAGTTGCTCATCCCTTTCTCTTGCGGCCGTTTCAATCGGATCTTCTTTTTTATCTGGTGCTCCAAAAAGCTGTGACAAGTCGATTTTGAAGCCTTCCTCTCCGCCTGTATCGGCACCAGCAATTGCAGGAGCCTTGTGTTGCGGGAAGATGATAGCATTCGCAGGACACACCCGACTGCACGCGGGACAGCCTTTGCGGCAGTTGTCAGGTTGTTCAACGAGGATGTTCTCCGCACCGTCGACACCATAGACCCCGAACAGGCAGAAATCGACACATTCCATGCAGTTGGTGCAGCGACTGAAATCGATGACCGGATACCAGCGTCTCGATGTTTGTTCGTCCACCTGAACGAGTTGGCCACCGACGATCGGTAGGGAAGTCTCTTCGTTGCCTGCATTTTTCCCAAGAATCCGTTTGATCTCGGAAATGAAGGCTTGCGGATCGTTGTCGATTTTCAGATCGATGCAGTGAATTTTGCGATCGGGTCTTGGATACAGATCGGTGACTCGGTCAACAACGGGTTCCGATTGGTCACTTTGCAGGCTGGTTGCTTCCGTATCCTCATCCTCTTCGTCTGGTTCCCCAAGCTTGACTTCGCCGACTTGCCCCTGAATTCCATTGCGGTCGAGGATCCAGTGTGCAGCACGCGCGAAAATCCACGATACGACGACAAAATCACCGTCAATTTGTGTCAGTTTCTGATAGGCATCGCTGTTTTTTGGCAGATCGTAGAGGTGGGGAATCGTGAGGACATTGATACCTTCGATGTTGGCAATTTCCTCTGCGATTCCCTGTTCAAGCCCCCGCTTTTGCGGGTTCCGCGATTGCCCACGCGAGATGACCACTGTGCAGGCCGCTTCTTGAACTGCTGAAATCATGACGTCTGATCAGGGGAGGCTGGAATTGATGAAATCATCGAGGGCGGTTGTGGCACCTAGGACCAGTCGAGAGGGCTTTTCCAAGCGGCCTTCGCCTCGTCCAAATCAACTTGCAATACAACGGTTCCTTCGCAGGTGACGACAAGTTCGCCAGAGGAATCGATTGTACCCAAGCGACCAACAGGAACATTGGCTGATTGTAACAATCGGTGAAATTCATCCGCGTTTTCAGGAGTGGTTTCAATCAGGAATCTGGTATTTGACTCACTGAACAGAATTTGTGTGCTGTTGAGATCGTCTGCGGCCTGCGAGAGATCAAGATTCATGCCCAGGTTACCGGCCATGGCCATTTCGGCAGCAGCAACGGCGAGTCCACCTTCGCTGAGATCATGACAGGAGCGAATCCAGCCGTTCTGGATTGCCTCGTGGATAGTCGCGAAGGTCTGTTTGGCCAACTCGGAATCGACTTGAGGTACATGACCACCATCAAGGTCGCGAACGAGTGCCAAGTGCGAGCCGCCCAGTTCATTCTTTGTGATGCCGGCAAGGAAAACCACGTTTCCTGTTTCTTTTGCGTCCATCGTGACGGACTTGGTCACATCATCGATTTGACCCATGGCACTGATAAGCAGGCTGGGTGGAATCGAGATGGTTTCCCGCTGACCATCGGCATTATCAAAACTGAATTCATTGTTCAGGCTGTCTTTGCCACTGACGAATGGGGTTCCCAGGGTGATTGCCATATCCTGGCATGCGATGGCGGCTCGAACCAGCGAGCCGAGTGTTTCCGCACGATCGGTGTAACCCCAGCAGAAATTGTCAAGAATTGCGATCTTGGCCGGGTCCGCGCCCACCGCAACGGCATTTCTCATTGCTTCGTCGATTGCCGAAGCAGCCATGTGGTAGGTATCAAAATCACCATAATGAGGATTCATCCCACATGAAATCACGAGCCCGCGTTTGCTTTCCAGTCTTGGTCGGATCACGGCAGCATCACCGGGGCCATCACATTGTGGCCCCACGAGAGGTTTGACCACACTTCCACCTTGAACTTCATGGTCATACTGTCGAATGACCCATTCCTTGCTGGCAACGTTGAGACTGCTCATGACCGCCAACAGGGCTTCCCGATTCTCATCGGCTGAAAGCTGCGGTATTTCGAGTGGTTCGACCGGTGCGGGTGAGTAAATGGCATCACGTATTACCGGTGGTCGGCCATCATGCAGGAAACTCATGGAAATATCGCCAACCACTTGTCCGTGATAAGTGAGTTGCAGTCTTCCCGTGGGCGCGAAACGTCCGAGGATCGCGGCTTCGACACCTTCGCTTTCGCATAGTTCATTCAGTTCGTCCCAGCTGTCAGGCGGAACAGAAAGAACCATGCGTTCCTGCGCTTCGGAGATCCAGATCTCGGTGTAGTTCAAGCCCTCGTACTTCAAAGGAGCCTTTTCGAGCCAAACTTCGGCTCCGACTTCCTCGCCCATTTCACCAACGGCACTGGAAAAGCCCCCGGCGCCGCAGTCCGTGACAGCATTGAACAGACCACGATCACGAGCTTGCAGGAGAACATCAAGAACCATCTTTTCGGTGATGGCGTTCCCGATCTGGACCGCTCCACCTGAGAGAGATTCTGATTCACTGGTGAGTTCTGCTGATGAAAACGTGGCACCATGAATGCCGTCGCGTCCGGTCCGACCGCCAATTGCGACGATCAGGTCATCTGGTTTGACCTCTTTTTCCTCCATCCCGACAGGAATCATCCCGACATTGCCGCAATACACGAGTGGATTGCCGAGATACCGACGGTCGAAATACACGGCTCCGTTGACGGTAGGAATTCCCATCCGGTTTCCGTAGTCACGTACGCCCGAAACCACGCCCTTCATGACACTGCGAGGGTGCAGAACACCGGGTGGCAGTTCTTTGACATCGGTTTCCGGGGGAGCAAAGCAGAACACGTCTGTGTTGCACACTGGTTTGGCCCCCATCCCAGTGCCCATTGGATCGCGGATGACGCCACCAATTCCGGTGTTGGCACCTCCATATGGCTCCAGGGCCGAGGGGTGGTTGTGAGTTTCAACTTTGAAGCAGGCGTGGTATTCACTGTCAAACGTGACCACACCAGCATTGTCTTTGAATACGCTCACACACCAATCATCCTCGCCGAGCGATTTCCGAATGGTCTGGGTTGCTGCAAAGATCGTTTCTTTGAGCATGTTGTCGAACTGTCGTTCATCCAGTGGACTCCCCGCTTCGACACCGGGTCCCCGATAATGGATGCGTCCCGCCAAAGTCTTGTGGCTGCAGTGCTCTGACCAGGTTTGCGCTACTGATTCCAGTTCAATGTCCGTGGGGTCTCTTCCCAGAGAGTTGAAGTGTGCCTGGATGGTCTTCATTTCGACCAAAGTCAGGTAGAGCTGTCCCTCCCGTGAGAGTTTTTCAAGTCCTTCGTCATCAAGGTCACGAATTGGGATCGTAACCAGTTCAAACTCATACGGCGATCCAATGTCGAGCCGGTCCATTTCCAGTGGTCCGATGATGACTTGCTCGATGGCATCGTTGGATAATGCTCGGCGACAGATCGGGTCGAGGGTCTCCTGATCAACATCACCCAGCCAGTATTTTCGCAGTGTTCGGACCGCTTGAACATCAAAGCCGGCGTCCTGGGCAGCACCAATCGTGCTGGCTGCAACTGGGTCCATGACGCCGGGTTTTGGCAACACGTTGACCAGAGTTGTCTGTTGTCCCGGAGGTTCATTGAGCATGTCCTGGCCGGCAATGGCAACCACTGCCCGCTCAGTGACTGCATCGCAGAGCAGAGTTTCGGCCAGTCGATTTGCTTCTGAGATTGCAAATTCTCCCTGAACAAGAAAGCTGCGTGCAAAGGCCACCGAGACCTGCTCACCCAGACCGAGTTCCGAGATTTCTTCCGTTGTTCGTATTGCCTCGCGATCGATTTGATCGTCCGCAGGATAGATGTCAATTTGCCAGAGAGGCATGTTTTTGGACCCTATGAAATGATTCAGTGGAAGTGTGTCTCAGGCAGAATGTATTTTGATCTCTTTGGCTTCTGCGAGCCATCGATGCAAGTCAGCATCATTGGCATCGCGCATTAATTGCCGCAAGCGTTCCAATTCATCCGCGGTTTTTTTCAATTCGTTTTCAATGGCTTCTCGATTTTCGCTACAGATGGCTGCCCAGAGTGTGGGGTCACCTGCTGCCACTCGCGTGATGTCACGCCAGCCGCTGCCAGCCAGAGGCAGAGCTTCCGTGGGCGTGATTTTTGCAACCAGAGCTGCCACCAAGTGTGGCATGTGGCTGATTGCTGCCAAGTGGGTGTCATGCTCGGAAGGCGTCATTTCACACGTTTGCCCGCCTGTCAGCTGCCAAAACGCGTGAGCTTTCTGCAGCTGTTCTGGCGGGGTGTTTTCGGCTGGCGTCAAAACGACTCGTTTTCCGTCAAATAATGAACTTGTCGCATGCTCTGGACCTGATTTCTCAGATCCGGCGATCGGATGTGCTGGCACGAATTTTCGGGAAACCCCTGAATCCGAACCAACGCCCGCCACGATTTGCTGTTTGGTGCTGCCCACATCCGTGATCAGGCAGTGGTCTGGCGAATGTTCAGCCGCCGAAACAACCAGTTCCGCGATTCGATCCACGGGTGAGGCAACAACCACAACATCGCTGTTCTGACAGGCTTCACCGACCGTTCCCGTTGAAAAATCAACGAGCCCGTTGTCCATCAGGTATTTTCCCTTGGCTGCGTTGCGAGCCAGACCATGAATGCGAATTTTGGGTCTGGCACGCTTCAGGGAAAGGGCAACACTGCCACCCAGTAGCCCCACGCCAAGGACCGTTATCTGCCGTGGCCATTCGTTTTCAGCGATTGTGGACATGAACGACCGGTGTGGGATTCGTCTTGGAAGCGGACAGGCTCATCCATTCAAATTGAGCAGTCTGCCCATTCTATCCCGATGAAGCCACTCTACCCAGTGACCGTCCAGCACCGATTTTGCAGGTGAACACTCGAAAGTTTCCATGCTGATTCCCGCAGTAGCATCCATTTTTTTCGAAACAACGGGTTGCCTCGATTGCGGATTGCAGGGTCACCCGATCATTGCAGGTCTGGCAACTGATGCCCCAGTTTTTCCCGCTTTGTCTCCAGATACCGCTGGTTGTGTTCATTGATAGGGGGAACGATCGGAACCTGATCAACGACACGCAGATCGAATCCACGCAAATTGAACGCTTCCGTCTTTTTCGGGTTGTTGGTCAATAGCCGGACTTCGTTCAGACCCAGATCCTTGAGGATCTGAAGTCCGATTCCGTAGTCACGCATGTCTGCTTTGAATCCCAAAGCGTGATTCGCCTCGACCGTGTCCAATCCATTGTCCTGTAAACCGTAGGCCCGGATTTTCTGAGCCAGTCCAATTCCGCGTCCCTCCTGGGGAAGGTAGACCAGTGCCCCTCTCCCTTCACGGCTGATCATCTTTAACGCGATGTGAAACTGGTCTCCACAATCACAACGCAGGGACTCCACCAAGTCGCCCGTGAAGCAACTGCTGTGCATTCGTACCAAGGGTGGTGGTCCAGACGCGGTGAGGTCTCCAAAGACCAGCGCGATTGGCTCCTGTGCTTCGTACTGCACACCGAAAACGATGATCTGAAATTTGCCGTATTTGGTGGGCAGTTCTGATTCCGCATCCCGACTGATGAGCTTTTCACTCACACGGCGATGAGCGATCAGTTGCTCAATGCTAATGATTTTGAGATTCTTTTCCTTTGCGATACCCGCCAGACGATCACGTGTGGCACGTTCTCCCTGCTCGTCCAGTACCTCGCAGAGAGCCGCTGCGGGAGCCAAGCCGGCCATGCGTGCCAAGTCGACAGCAGCTTCCGTGTGACCAGCGCGGCGAAGGACACCTCCCTGCTTTGCCAACAACGGGTACACGTGTCCTGGTCGTACAAAGTCATCTGCCGAACATTCGGTGGATGCAAGGCGACGGATCGTTTCACTGCGTTCCTTTGCCGTGATACCAGTTTTGGCTTCCCTGATATCAACCGGTGTTAGAAATGCAGTCTTCAAAGGGGCATCGTTCTGAACTACCAGCGGATTCAGATCGAGTCGTTTTGATACCTCCGGGAGGATGGAAACGCATAGTTGGCCCCGTCCGCTGAGCATGAAGTTGACGATCTCAGGGCTCGCTTTCTCAGCAGCACAGATGTAATCACCTTCATTTTCCCGGTCTTCTGCATCAACAACGATGACCACCTCACCCCGTCGGATGGCTTCCACGGCGTCCGGCACGGTATTAAGTTCGATTGACATGGGTGTGGTAGTCCGACTGGATAGAGATTCGACGTTTCTGGACACTGCCTCTATTATACGAGGGGACCAGTTTCCTCCCACCTCCTGCTTGGCATGAAAAAGTATTCCATACCCTACAGTCCCTACGTTTTACCCCGGAATGGCGTGTCTCGACTTCGCAAACCGCTGGTGGTGACCCGTCAATCAGTGGTCGAAGTCGGATTCTTTGTTCTGGTCATGCTGACGGTGCAAGGGTTTGTGACCGTTCAGGCAGCGGGTCCACCGGTTGCTGACGCCTGCAACGGGCCATTCAATTCACCTCCGCAGAAAGAAACGTCCAAGGAGCCGAAAGCCGTTGATGCAACGGAACAGAAAAACAGAAGCAAGCGTGATGAATTGAACGTCCTGAAAGATCAGAGGTTCAGTGAACAAAAAGGCAGGGCCGGACTTTGCGACGTCTACCTGCCAAACGCTGATCCGCCTGCCAGTGGTTATCCCGTTATTGTTGTACTCCATGGGGGTGGCTGGATCTCAGGTGACAAATGGACAGTCGCTACGTATTCCAGATTGCTTGCGCGGGAAGGAATCGTGACGGTCACGATCAATTACCGACTTGCACCTGTGCACAAGTTTCCGAGTCAGGTGGATGATTTGCGATCTGCGCTGGTTTGGGTCACCAGAAATTCTGAACGCTTCAAACTGAATCAAGACAGGGTCGGGCTTTTTGGTTATTCCGCAGGCGGGCATCTTTCGTTGCTGCTGGCATCTTTGGCAGATGAAACCATGGAAGTCCGTTCGGCAGCCAGCAATTGGCCGGTCACTGATGCTCGCTGGAAGGAATTGCCAGACATCGTTGCTGTCTGTGCCGGTGGTCCGCCCTGTGATTTTCGCTCTCTGCCCATCGATAACACTGCCATGACATTCTTTCTCGGCGGGTCACGAAGAGACAGGCCCGAGGCGTACGTTGCCGCATCACCAGCGGAACACGTATCCAAGGATGATCCCGTAACTCTTTTGTTCCATGGAGAGGCAGACGCATTAGTACCCTTGGCAGGCACGAGCCAATTCCATAACACGCAGCTTGAAGCAGGAATTGACAGCCAGTTGGTTGTGATTGCCAAACAGGGACACATGCTGACATTCATCAGCCCTCAAAGCTATCAGACAGTTGTCGACTTCTTTCGTAAAAAATTGCTACAGCCTTCTGACTTGCCCTGAATGAAATTGACGTCTGAAAAGTGTTTTTCTCCCTGCAGAAAGTCACGCCGCCTTTGTCATTGGCATCCCACTGATGCCGACTGGTGTGATCGAGTAATCAAGCTTCGTGTTCAGGTAAAAACTGGCTTAGAAAATAGTGCAGTTGCTTGCTTTGGTTAGGCAAATGCTGGTCGATTCCCTCCAGAATCTGCGTCTCTGTTTGGACACTTTTGCCGTCCAGTTTTCGGTAACGCGAAACAGCGAGAAACGTGCGAATGGTTCTGATGTCTGCTTCAAGGTGAAACTGAAAACCAAAAATTCGATCATCCAGACCGAAGGCCTGATTCAGACAGGTCGACGATTCATACAGATGCACGGCACCATCCGGAATCTCAAACGTATCCCTGTGCCAGTGGAATACAGTCATTTGTGGCGGCAGGCTTCTGTTGACCATGTTGGAATTGTCAGAGATGCGTTGAATAGCATGCCAACCCAGCTCCGCATGTTCGTTGCGGCGTACTGCAGCACCAAGCGCCGAAGCTACGATTTGAGCACCCAGGCAGATTCCGAGAATGCGTCGATCATGATCGACATATTGACGTATTAACGATTGTTCTGCAGCAATCCAGTCCGGGCGTTCCTTCATCGTTAATGGGTAGGGGCCACCAAGTGTGATCATTGCATCACAATCAACCGAGTCTGGAATCCGGTGTTGACGATCTACTCTGACGGTGACGATTTCATGTCCCAGCCCCTTGATGATACTTTCAGCGGAGGCCAGTGAATCAGCAGCACTGTGTTGAATCACCAGTATTCGCATTGCAGAGATTCTTGAAGAATAAGAGGGATCGCGTAGACGTCGCAAAGATTTCCTGCGGCAGGCCTATTGTTGGAAGCCATTCGTCACTCAGGCACCAGATTCGCTCCACTGTCTGGGAGGTCGATGTGATATCGATGGCAGGTTGTGCAATTGTCTCCACTCGCACCCTTTCGATGGCAACCGCTGCAAGCCTCGCGAGTCAGCGGCAGGAATTCGTGGTTGGCATGGGGCGCTCGTGCGACCACTTCTGTAATTGATAACGCGGGTGATGCTCCATCTGCCACCCGGTGGCAGTGAAGGCAGTTGGAAAGTTCCGCTACGTTGAGGTGGGACGCGTGACTGAATTTTGTGAACTGACCCATGTCGGATCGAGGTTCACTACGCCATCTGCCGTGCTTGCGTATCGCTCCGGGGTGACAGGTAATGCAGGAGGCGACCGCCTTGTTTTGAATCAATCGCTGCCGAGTGGGCATGCCCTCGGGAAGTTGGCGGATGATGTCGATCAACGCCTTGAGGACGGGGTCGTCATGACCCGTTCCCCGGTATTGGATTGCCATCCGCCGGTCATCCCGGAACCATCCACCGGCCGGCAACATCTTCTCAGCGTCAAAAGGCACTCCAGACAGCGAGTGAGATGCTGGGTCATCACCGCTTTCCCCGGGACTTTCGGATTCCAGCAGGTTGTCTTTGCCAAGTGGCTCAAGATCAAGAGGGTCCGTCTCTGTTTTCAGACTGGGGCCGAGCAATGAATCTCCTGATGACAAATCCGTTTCCAGCAGATGATCAGATTCTTGCAGACCGTCCAGCAAGTCATCGTCGCCTTCGGCTTGGGGAACTGCATGCTGTTCTCGGAGTGGTGTTTTTTTGTCTTCCAGCGAATCTTGCCTGTTGTCATCCTCGTCGCCAAACCATCGTTGCTGGGTCGTCTGGACCAGTTGTGGTGAAAGTGGGCGCAGAAGAGTCTGAATGCTTTCGGGCGAGAGTCCAAGGCGATCGGCACGCTGGATCAAGGCTGATTGACCGTTGCTGCCTATGTCCTCAAGCAGTTCTCGGATCCCTCTCGCCAGTGTTTCAGCAGCTTCCATGGATTCTGGAGTTGAAACTCCTGCAAAGTCGCCAGCTGGGATTTTGTGAAGAGCTTCTGCCATGACAGGATCCGCTTGAAGCAGTAATTCGGTCAAAGGCGAAACAGGACCGTCGTAGAATCCCGTCGCTGCTTCTGGCCACGGTTGGACTCTGTTTGCTGATTCACGCGACAGGACCGGCAGGATCAATAGGTCCAGGCCTTCGACGGTCTCCAGTTTCAACGCTTTTTCGTGGCATGTTGCACAGCCGGCTTGATAGCTGTTTGCGCGTGTGATTTCGTTTTTGGCATCGCGTTGGTGGCACTGTCCACATTCGAAAGGTTTGCTGTTGCCATCATGTCGATCAGCAGGAAAGTACTTGTTGGCGTGGGTCGCGTGATTGAAAGAAATGTCTCCCCCGCGACCATATGGCCAGTCATGCCAGTCGGGATGCGATGTAGCAAAGCTGCCAAATCGGTCGGTGTGACAGGTCTGACATTGCACGTCAGAAATGGCCAGAAGGTTCGCTGTGGCACCGTGGTGTTCGCGATGGCAGGTGGCGCAGCGAATGTTATCAAGCTCGACGGCCGGACCCGGTAACAAATCCTGCCACGTCGCGGAACGACCGGAAAGAGAAGCCAGCCGGGTCCGTGATTTTTTCAGTTCTGCCAACTGTTCGGCATTGAGGTTGTGGGCCAGTTTCGCAACGCTTCGAGGCATTGTCTTGTGGTGACAGTCCAGACAGGCATCGGTCTGCGTCACCTGCTGATGTCCTTCACTTGAGCCATTGAACCATGTCTTGTCCGGGTCGGTTGCCTGTGGATGGCATGCAGCGCAACGCTGTGAGGTGATTGTGCCAGCAAGAATCTGCGCGTGCGGATTTGAGAGATTGCCAGGTTTGATGATCGCCAGTTGGTGGGGAGATCTCATCATGAACAGCAAAATGCCGAGCAGAATCAGGGTTGCGATCAACAGTGCCCGGCGACGGCGACCATACCATGACCTTCGTACCTGACATGCCGGTTCCATTGGACAGACACCACGATCGCTTGGACCACGCAGACAAGGTTGCTGACCACCACGGCGCCCACACATCCAGCGATCACCTGGGCGATCGTTGTTGGGGGGCAGCGGTAATCGCAGTTCGTCGCGTCGCATCGTGTCGGGTTTCTGTTCTTTCTGTGGTTGAGGGCGGGAATCCGGATTGGATAGACAACCTGCCGGCTAAAAAGCGCCTTCTGGATTCTAACCCGCGAAACGAAGAGCCATGAAACTGTGGATCAGAGAGGTTGCCAGCAGCGCGAGTGTCAAAATACTGTGAAAAGCTACCCACAATCGCAAACGTAATTGCAACGCAAACTGGTAATCAAGGTCGTCCCGCCGTCGCACCAATGCTGCGAAGCGTCCGGCTGTACTACGGCCCTCGCTTTCCAGATAGCGTTCCAGATCCTTCAAGTCACTGAGCAGTCTTCGTCTGCGACCTCCTGTCGGCACCAGAACATAGGCGAGCGATGGACGGGAATTGAAGAAAGGACTGAGATGTTGGGTATAAAAGCTGCCAAGAACGGGGATTCCAACGTGTACGCTGAGTTCCTCCAGCAGCTTCCTGGCATGATCTGCGATTTGTCCGCGGTGCCACTCGACTCTGTCAAAGCGGTGTTGGCCTTCCACGGCGGTCAGGCGTTTGGGGAGTGTTCGCGAAGCATAGAGTCCGTAAAAACCGCTCAGGGTTACCAGTAGAAAAATGACAGAAAGACTACATTCGAATACTCCATTTCCAATCAAATTGGGAACGTGCATCCAATAGACTCCCGCGGTGAAGAAGCCCATGTAAATGTGGACTTGAGTCCAGACGCTCACGCTACCGACCGGCAGAATCGGCAAGCGGCGGCGCATACCGAACAAGGCCAGTAACAGAAGGCAGCATAACAGCGTTGCACCGGTCAGCAGGGAAACATCAGCCAATCGACCTGTCTGGACCCAGACAATCCCAAGCATCACGAGCAATGCAAGCAGAGTCGTTGTGATGGCAATGCGCCGGCGATGACGAAAGGAGGAAACAGGCATGTGTCTAGCTCCGCAGGTCGAGCCACTCCTGCAAGGGTTTTGACTCGGTCAAATCGATTTGGACAAGTGCATCGTGAGGGCAAGCAGCGGCACATGCCGGGCCCGATGGAAGCTTGCTGCACATGTCACACTTGGTGGCCTTGACGATGGGCATGTCGGTGATCATGTCGCGGTAAGGACGACCCTGATGGTCATAGACTTCGGTCATTCGAATATTGCCATAAGGGCAAGCAGCGGCACATGTGCCGCAACCAACGCAGATCGATTCATGAATTTGAACAACTCCGGATTCCTCGTCACGCATGATCGATCCGGTCGGGCAGCCAATCATGCAAACCGGATCAATGCATTGCATGCATGCTTCGACAACTTGCAAGCGGTCATGAGACAGTCCTTGACGGACGAAACGTGGATTGCCGTCATGGGCATTCCCGCATGCCTTGACGCAGTCATCACATCGCGTGCAGCGATGCAGGTCAATGACCATGGCCTGGCGTCCGTTGTTCAGCCGGCTTTGAACAATGAATTCAAGTAAAGCTGTTTGTTGGAATTGTTGCCCTGTCTCACTTTCGACATCGATATTCCGGGATGCCGCTGTGTCCTCGTCCCTTGCGTTCTGGCGACGGTCCGCGCCTGATTCTGATTGCTGTTCGATTGATTGCAGCATCAAATCCGCTGCTCTCTGAGGTAACTCTGTCCGACGGACGTGTGGCAAGATGTCGGCCGCGAACGTTTCTGCCGGTATGAAGAGCGCGTCCAGAAAACCAACGGCCCGTAAAGTGTTTTGTAAACTCAGCAACGGAGTATTGTCGGGCCGGACGCTGTTGTAAGACAACTCCTCCAGACCAAAGATATGCCCTTTGCCAAGATATGCCGTTGTGCGGTGGGAAGCGCCGTATTGCTGGGATAGCCTGCCGAATCCACTGCGTACGATTACCAATTCTGTTGGAACACGCCCCGCCTCACAGACGATCGGTTCAGATTCAATTTGTTGTTCGACGGGCAGATTTCGAGTGCGCTTGTAATCTGCGTTCCATTCGAGTCGACCAAAGGAACGCATCTGCGTGGCTTCCGCTACGCGAAGCAGACTTGGTTCTGGCAGGTAACGCAGTAACGGCACCTCACGTAAATGGACATTCAGCCAGTGTTTCCGGTAATGATCGTCCAGGCTGGCGGCAAAGCGTTTGTCTCGTCTGAGAATTCGAAGGCCTTGCCATCTGATTTCCAGTAATGTTGCTTCCGTTGCAGCAATGACCGTGGCTGTTCTTGGAGAACGATACATCGCGGCGACTTCACCAAACAGTTCTCCCGGGCCCAGCTCTACACTTGTGTGGTCCCGAAGGACTACGCTGAAATCCTGCAGGAAAATGGCTGGGCGATCATCGATTTGACGGATGGAACTTTTGTTTGTCGGTGAATCAACCGCTGTCGTCACCTGCTCCGGTGAACGGGCTTCGGCAACGCGTGGATGCCTGAGGAATTGCCGGATTGTTTGAAACCACGACATCTTTTCGGGACTGGAGCGACCCATCTGTCCGGGTGAAAGCGAATCCACAATCACATTTGTGCTGCCGGCAAGCACGAGAAATGCACTGTTGCCATAATCCCCCTCACGAACAATGATCTCACCCGGTTCGCAGCGTTTGATCCGGCAGTCGTTTCGTAGAATGCCTTCCAGAGGGATCGAACGCGGGAATGCCTTGGCATCCATGCTCGCAAATGGTTCTCGAGAGCGCAGCCACAAAACGTCTGCATCGTCCATCGACGCATCCATCGGTTCGCTCCATCGCTCGGGACGGCGCACAGCGATCGAATCTTCCACCTCCATGATGAGATTTCGTAGGGGAATTGGGTAATCAAGGTCAAGATGAAACAGTGGTTTCGCAACAGAACATGCCGCGGAAATTGGGTCCAACGAGCTGCTTTTTCGCGGGATCCAGATGTGTGTGGCGGTTGTTGGCAGCTTGCCAGCTGATGGCATGCGCTACCGGATCAACCATCTCCCTCACCCCCACTGTCAAACAGCCATTCACTCAACCAAACTGGCGGGGTATGGATATTGAAGTGATGTGTTGTGAAACACGAATGTCCAGCAGGTCCGAATTCGAAGATCTCGGTTGGATTGCAGATACAATGGACCGGTTGTCCCAGTTGTGAATCGTTGTTTTGCAATGCCATTGAAGACCCTCGGCACGGTGTTTCACACCGAGCAACCAACGATTGAACACAGATTACTGACGCCGTCTCTGAACTCTCACAAGCCTTCTGAATCCAGTCAGGAATGAAATGGTCGATGATTTGAAAGCAAATGTGGACATGACACCGCTGGATGAACGTCCACGGATTGGAATTCTGACTTCGGGAGGTGATTGTCCTGGATTGAACGCGGTCATTCGCGGAGTTTCGAAGTCAGCTTTTTGGCTGGGTTACCAGGTGGTTGGATTCAAGAACGGCTTCGAAGGGCTGATAGATCCGATCCAATGGCAGCTTCTGACTCCGGAAGTCACGTCCGGGATTCTTGTCGAGGGTGGCACCATTCTGGGTTCAACCAACAAAGGGCGTTTCGGTGCCCGTGTAGGCAAAGATGGCAGAGCAGAGCTCGCTGAGGGTATCCTGGATCAGGTCGCCGAGACCTTTGAAAAGTTCCAGCTCGAGGGTTTGATTGTTGTTGGTGGCGATGGTTCTCTCTCAACTGCGCTGCAATTTCATGAAGCAGGTTTGCCCGTCGTTGGGGTCCCGAAAACGATCGACAATGATCTGTCCTGCACTGCTTACACCTTTGGCTTCAACAGTGCAGTGCTTTGTTGTTCGGATGCGCTGGATCGCCTTCACACGACGGCAGCCAGTCATGGCAGAGTCATGGTGTTGGAAGTGATGGGAAGGCATACGGGGTGGATTGCACTTCATGGCGGTATCGCAGGCGGTGGTGATGTGATTCTGATCCCCGAGATACCTTGGACCTATGACAATATCCTGGCAAAAATCGATGAACGTACCCGTATGGGCAAGAATTTTACTCTTGTGGTAGTTGCCGAGGGTGCAAGTTTGCCCAGCGGTGATTTGGTGGGGCAGGAGTCCGATAACATGCAGACAAAACTGGGAGGGATTGGTCAGATCGTTACCGAGGAGTTGGACCGACGAATCGAGCAGGATGTGCGATGCGTAGTATTGGGGCATCTTCAACGTGGCGGTGGGCCGACGACATTTGATCGTGTTTTATCAAGTCAATATGGTGCCCATGCTGTTCGTCTGATTGTGGAAAAGAAGTTCGGTCAGATGGTTTGTTATGATCCACCGGATATTCTCGATGCTTCGATTGAAGAAGCGGTCGGGAATTTGCGTACTGTGAATCCGGATGGATCAGCTGTAAACACCGCCAAGGCAATGGGGATTTGTTTCGGTGACACGCCCGGTTATGCAAATCCCTTTCATTAGCCCCGAGCACAGTAGGAATCAGTTAATGCCGGCAGCTCTTTGCGGTCTCCCTGAGGGAACTGCCAGAGATTTCAGATTGGGCTACTGATGTTTTTTTCAATGACTTCAAGACCGCGAAAACCGCAAGCTATCCTGCCCAGTGATAAGCAGCACCACTTTGGTGGAATTCTGTTCCTTGTTTCGTTGCTGGTGTTTTTCCTGAGCAGCATTCTGCTGTATGGCATTTACGCGTACAGTCGGCGAGGAGATCCGGAATCTGCGGCACCTTTGCCTTCCATGTTCCTGTTAAGCACTTTGTGCCTTCTGGTGATTAGCGGTCTGGTGCATATGGCTACACGTGCCATTCGACGGGAAAAGCGGTTGCTCACCAGCATGCTTCTGTTGATCAGTGGTATCACCGCAGTAATTTTTATGGGTCTGCAATTTGATGCGATGAGCGAAATGCTTCAGGGACCAGCCATGAATAACGGAACTGGCAAGGGAGTTGCAGGGATGGTGGTTGTCCTTGCGATATTGCATGCGGTGCACGTTGCCGGAGGTGTCGTGGCTCTGACCGTTGTTGCGATTCGGTCCTGGCTGGGGCGTTATGACCATGAGCGTCATTGGCCGGTGGACTTCGCCGCCCAGTATTGGCACTTTCTGGATGTTGTGTGGTTGTGCATGCTACTTGCCTTCTGTCTCACCACTGGTGGATTTGTGCTTTAGATGCCGCATTGCAAGATGCCGTTCGATTCACAACTTTGTCCATTCCGGATCGGCAACGTGATTCATGTGGCTGATGCCAGTTGCCGTTGCCATGGGTGGTTCATTGAGCTGTCTTGCATTGACATGCACCATGACGTGAACCAGACTTGAGTAGCGGTCAGGCGGGGTCTGCTGCGGGTGTAGTTCAATGGTAGAACATCAGCTTCCCAAGCTGAATACGAGGGTTCGATTCCCTTCACCCGCTTTCAGTGTCACAGCCCCAGTTGCGGTCTCATTCTCCGCCGCAGAAATTGTTCACGGATCCGGCTTTCCTTTTTTCTCGCGACTGCTCGAGGCAAGCCGAATCAGGATTCAAGGTGATTCTGTCTGTCAATTTGCTGGCAGCAATTCCACCCCTGAACCTGGCAGGTTCGGGTATTTACAAACTCCCTGTTTCACTTGAACACCGGTCGCGATGTCCCCAGCCAACAATTCAGCACCATCCATGTCGACATAGTCCAGCAACGGCAGCAACTGGCCGATGGCTGAGATTCCAACGGTTGACTCGGTCATGCAACCAACCATTACCTTCAGATTCAACAGACGGGCCTGCTGAATCATGCGTCGTGCTGGTGTCAGTCCACCGCACTTGACCAGTTTGATGTTGATTCCATGGAATCTGTTGGCACAGGTTTCGACATCGGATTCCGTGATGCAACTTTCATCAGCAATGATTGGTAGTGCCGATCGCTCAAAGACATGCATGGAGCCTTCGATGTCTTGAGCTGGCAGGGGTTGCTCGATGAACTCCACTCCCAGATCCTGTAATCTCTGTGCGTTACGCAGCGTTTCATCGACCGACCAGCCACAATTCGCGTCGACGCGGAATGTCGCATTTGTGTGCTGTCTCAGTTCAGAGATGATTTTCAGATCTTCGTTGGTTCCAAGTTTGATCTTGTATACCGGCCAGTCGGGTACTTCCCGTATCTTCCTGACCATCTTCTCGACAGTGTCGATGCCAATGGTGAAATTTGAGACGGGCAGGTCACTGATATCCAGATTCCACAACTCATAGACAGGGGTATCAAGTTGCTTGCCCCATAAATCATGGGCTGCCTGATCAATGGCGCAGATGGCAAATGGATCGTCCGGTAGACGCTCATGCAAACGCGACCACAGGGCAGTCGGTTCCAGGCGGGTCGTGGATTCAATCTCATCACGAATTGACTCCACCGCGTCAACAATCCGTTGACCAGTCATTCCGTAGTAGTCGTTGGTTGTTGCTTCACCGAATCCCGAGTGCTTGCCATCACTCAATTCCACGATCACAGTCGGTTGTGTGGTGATACTGGAACGGGAGATCGTGAATGGGTGTTTGAGGTCCAGCTCTCGTGTGTGAATCGAAAGTTTCAAAGCGATGTCCTGATGCAAGATTCTGTCAGCCTTGGATTTGCTGTTTCAGTTCCAGAACAGCTGCGGTGAGTTCACTGGGTCCGTGACGGAAAACATCACAGACGGGTAATTGAAATTGTTCTCTGATGCGTTTGCGTTCTTCCTCGGCCTGCTCTGCTGACAACAAGCGACTGTTCATGGCAATCCCGATGACTTGACTTGGCATCATCAGGCGTGCTGCCGATTCATAGGCATCTTTCAGGGTAGCGAGATCTGTCAGCCCGATTTCCGGCATGCCATGAATCGCCTTGCGACCGGCTTCATAACACAACACCATTCCATGAGGGACTGAGCCATGCAACAAGCCGAGCGTGACCGCAGAATAGCGAGGGTGTGCCAGACTACCCTGTCCCTCAATGCAAAGAATGTCGTGGTCTTGTGCCGCCAGGATCTGTTTTTCGACCGCGCCGCTGATGAAATCTGAAACAACACAATCAACGGGGCAGCCATTTCCCGCGATGAGGATTCCAGTTTGTCCAGTTGCCACGAACTCTGCCTGATGCTGTTTTGCGATCAGGTCTCGTGTCAGTTCGATGGAGGTTACCATTTTTCCAACGCAGCAATCCTGACCCACAGTCAGAATGCGAAGGCAATCGGAACGCAGGCCAATCCGATTGGCAACATCTGTTTCGCTGTTTTTTCTGACATCGACCAATTCGGTTCCTGCAGCAGCGGCCGCTGCTGAAAACTCCTGGTCCTCCGAGAGGAATTCATGAAGGCCGGAGAGAATTGTCATCCCGCGACTTATCGCCTGCAGGATGACAGGTCGCCAGTGCCCGGGGATTTTTCCACCCGGAGGAGCAATGCCGATGAGGAGCGTTTTGGCTTCGGGTGCCGCATCCAGGGCAGCGACCACTGGAATGTTGCCACCGGTTCCCAGTAATTGTGCGGCTGTCTGACCCGCTGCCTGGGAATCCAGAACAGCGACGACCTCATCCTGACAGTACCGAAGCACGCTGCACGCGGTTTTGGCCGTGAGAGGATTGGAATGTCCATCCGTCAGAATGACCATGCGTCGATTGGAAGTTGCTGACATCGTTAGGCTACTCTGAAGTTTCGCTCTGATCAGTGTTGTCGTTTTCGCCCAAGCCTACCATTTCCAGGAGACGTAACGCGTTGGTGGTCGGTGACACGCCTGCTCGCATCTTGTAATCGAAGGTCATCTGTTCATTTCCAGACGCATCCGGACGAATCGTTTCCCGGAAATGAACGGCTTGGCCGACCGATTGCAGTTCCGGTTCATCTGCCAGTTCAAGATCGTGCGTACTGATTGCACCGATTGATTTGTAATCGATCAAGTGACGCAGTACCTGCACAACGGCAATTTGACGTTCACGGCTATTGGTGCCCTGCAGAATCTCATCCAAGAGAAATAAGCATACGCGGTCGTCGGCACGGCTCATTTCCCGGGCGTGGTCGACAACACTTTTGAGTCGTTTCAGTTCCGCCATGTAAAACGAAACCCCTTCAGCAACATTGTCACTGACGCGAATGCTCGTTGCCAATTCAGTTGAAGGCAAGTGAAAACTTTTTGCACAAACCGGCGCACCGACTGCCGCCAGCGCCACATTCAAACCGACGCTGCGCAACATCGTGCTTTTCCCGGACATGTTGCTTCCGGTGACAAGCAAGATGGTTCCGGGGGGGCCGATTTGAACGTCGTTGCAGACGCGGGCATCGTCTGCAAGTAGCGGGTGTCCGATGCCAGTTGCCGCTATTGCGGGATCATCCGAAGGAGATACCCACTGAGGTTGTGTCCATGTCGGGTATTCGTCGCGAATGGCGGCAACGGAGACCAGAGCCTCCAGTTCTCCCAGTGCTTCAAACCAGCCCTGCACATCGCCGGCGTGTGCAACCTGCCAGTCTTCGAGTCGCCTCAGAACCCTGACATCCCACAGTGTCAGCCCTTGAAGGGGAAGATAAATCAAAAAGGTGCCCGCAGATTGTCGTAAACTGCCAGCAGTTGCAACCTTTTGCAGGGTCCGCATCCCGGTCTGTGCTGATCGAGGGTTGGTGAGCATCCGGTTACGGATGCGCGAAAGAAATTCCCCAGAATCATCTTGGTCATTTTCCGGGAGCCATTGGGCGGAACTGAAGATCTCCTCATAATCGCTGACCGCTCGCCGATTTGCCATCGCAATCGCAAAGATTGCATGTGCTGGTCCCAGCATCAACGTGGTGATCGCCATGTTGATTGCAACCAGACTACCCAATGCGATCAGGCTTCCAATGAAAATCTGGGCTGTCAACAGCCCAAAGCCGCTTACGACGGTCAACACAAGGATGATCCCTGACAGGACCGTTGAAAAGTTTGACCAGGTGATCAGCCATTTACGGTCACCGAGCCAAGCTGGACCGGTAGCCCATTGGATGAATTTTTCAGGATCCCCGCTGCTTTCGGCTACCTGACGTGCGAGCGTATAGAAACGTAATCGTTCTTCGCGCATCGGTGCCAAAGTGCTGACAGCCAGCCAGCGTTGACGGGCATCTGTTTCATCAGCTGGTCCGGCCAGCCAATTTGCGAGAGTTCGAATCCCGGGCGTGGTCGCCGTCATGGAAACGAGATGGAACAGTGATGCATGCCCGAGTAAATCAAGATCACTTGCTACATCGCGGCGGTGACCCGGTAATTGGATTTCGGCCAGCTTCTTCGCCAGAGATTTGGTCGACAATCGGTCCCAGTCACGTTCCAGTCGCGCCACAAGCCGCTGCACAACGCTGCGATGCCTGCCGAGTTCTTCCAGTTGTTCCCGAACTGGTTCATTGGCAGTGACAGCGACGAGAAACGCGATTATCGCAGCCCATCCAACCCAGCCCACATAAGGGATACCGTCAAAGCCATAGCCAATGACCAGAAAAGCCAGAGCTACAAAAAACAGGATTGCGCGAAGTTTGCTGAACTGGCGATCCTTGATTTGTAAACCGTCCCGTTCATCTTCGATTGACTTCAATTGTGCGCGGTAACGTTCCAGGGCTGCGGACGCGCCTGTATCTGGCCGATCCGTTGCAGATTCATTCAAACTGTTTCAAGCTCCGTTTTTGATCGTCGAACCGGTGTTGAGCCGGCAACCACTTTGGTTGCAATTCGATCCTGCAGATTTGGTCGGAATATGGTCAGCAACAGCAGGGGCAGGAACCACGCAATGTAAAGACCACCACTCTCACCGTGCCAAAACTGAGCGGCGATCATCAAAGCCGCAGATCCACTCAAAATCGTTCCCAGATTCTTTTGTGCTGGCCAGATTGCGAAAAACGCGCTGAGAATCACGTAGGCCACAATCACCGGCAAACGCCAGAATGGATTCCAGCCAAGCGCCCAAAGTCCCTGGAGGGATTCTGCCTCTCTTAAAGGGCTGAGTACACCGTACATGTGTTGCAGATGATCGGCGAGTGTTGACGAGTCGTCAAACCACAATGCCAACATCAGCAAACCCAGCATTGATGCTGTTCCCACGATGAACTTTCGCACACCACGCTTCCAGTAAAAACTGATCCACAACGGCAACAGAAACAATGGATAGTAAACAAGACCACCGGCCAGACCGACGAACATTCCGGCGATGAGTGGTCGACGATAGGCAAGGACTGCCCACAGCAGAAAAGCAGCCGGCAGCGCATGGTCTACCCTACCAGTCATCTGGGCGGTGTAAGGCAGGATCAAGTAGAGTGTGGCACATCCAACCCCAGCGCGTGTGTTTCCAAAGTGTCGGCTGCTGATCAGGACGATGGCCGATACGATTCCCAGGTGGGCGAGGATGGCCAGTACTTTGGCAACGACAGCAAGCTGCTTTTCGGAATCCGTAGGTTCTGGCTTGACATCGCCTGGAATGCCGTCCATCTGGGAGTTGATGGGAAGGGTTGGAATGGACGGTAACATTCGCATCAGGGCGTAACCAGGTCCCAGTTCCGGACCCTGGTTGTATTGTGTTTGTGGATCACTGCGTACAACATTCGCCATCATGAAGACAAACAGCGAAATGCCGAGGAACATGAGGCCACCGGCAGTCAGATTTGGATCCAATAACGGACGCCGACTCATCACTGGATCAATCATCATGCGGATCAGGATGAAAGATTGAATTGTCAGCAGATAAAGAAA
Source organism: Rubripirellula sp. (assembly GCA_012270065.1). Taxonomy (GTDB): domain Bacteria; phylum Planctomycetota; class Planctomycetia; order Pirellulales; family Pirellulaceae; genus Rubripirellula. Next base: position 85,285 of record JAAXJB010000008.1, read on the forward strand.
ACCGATTCGTTGTAATTCACTCGATGTGAATCCTGCATCGGCTTCCTCGTCTGCGGGCGTTTGCTGGACAGTGTCGGTATCCAACGGCCCGGATTCGAGTTCTACATCAGCGACGATGTTCTTGTTGCCAGACTCTTCTGCTGGAGTGGTCTTTGACAGGTCTGCCTGACTTTCTGTCTCATTATCTTCTGCTTGTGTTGAATCACGTGATGCGGAAGAGTCACCCTGTGTGGTGTTGGTTGTATCCGCTGTGGGATCATCCTGCTGCCGGATACGCGGCGACAGCGCATATACCGGCAAAGGTTCGACCAGCGTCAGGAATTTTTCTACCAGTGATTTCGTCTGCACGCCGGGTTGCAGAGTCACCTTCTGGTCCTGGCTGGCTCGTTCTCCAAGTTCGAGTTGCCTTCCCTCATAGACAATCAGCAAGCCGGGGGCGAGCAGGATCAGTAAAGCAAGGTCTAAATTGCGAATGCTCCAGAACCGATGAAACACGAAGTAGAGCCCAATCGTCAAGAATGACGAAAGGTAGACCCAAGTCGCAGGTTGCGGACGCTCGTAATTTAGAAGAATCTCGCCCATGAGAATCACAGTACAGCCGCGGACGGCAAATACTCGTATGCTTCCAGAAGCTTGTTGTTGAATAGGATCCGCTACAGCATATCGCATCGTTCGGTGCTGAGAACCGTGTGAAAAGGTGCTGGAGTTGCTGAAAAACGGATAATCATGGGCCAAATCGGCAGTTTTGTACCGCTTTGTCGGCCTGTCAGCTTGATGCGGGGGGCGTGGCCAACAAACGAGGGGCGGCTGGCAAAGCTGGTGACCGCCAGTTTCTGGCGGCGAATTGGTCAAGTGAATTGGTCAACTGCGTGGTCGTAGCGACGCAGTGCGGGATGGGAGGGATCGCCGTGGCCCAACACCATTCCGGCGTCCAAAGAGCTGCACCGGGTTCTGCCACATGGGAGGTTCTCCCACGTGAAACGTTCTCCCACGTGAGAGGTTTTCCCGGGTGGCTAAGACCGGGAAAGGCACGTGGCTTTGCGATCAAATCCTCGAGCCCAGAATATTGGCAGGTCTGCTGATGAGCCATTTGCTGTTTCGCTTCGTACCAACGGTGGTCGTCGTGTTTTGTCTGCCAGGTTGGCTTCCTGAGCGAAAATCTGTTTCATGTGACCCCCTGTGATCAGGTCGAGGCTGAACCTTTTTCAAAGGAGGCGTTACTATAGAAGTGTGCAGGACAACTAACTTACACAGGAGTGGTATCTCGTGGGTCAAACTTCGGAATCATCTGGCTCGTCAAATTCAAGCCTGGCTGCTGCAGCTTTACGTGCAGATTCACGTATCGTGGAGGCACGTCGATTGATCGCTGAAGCCGTGGCTGAACACAGTCGTGGAATTCAGAAAGTTCAAGCCGCTGATCCAGACAGGTCAGATTCCTATGAAAAACTCCTGTCCCGTTTAGCTGACACACGAGGCGGACCGCCATTCTGGCCCTACCTCTCAGCTGGGCTTGGGCAGGGCCCCTACGTTGAACTGGCTGATGGTAGCATCAAGCTTGATTTCATTGGCGGGATAGGTGTTCATGGTGCGGGGCACAGTCATCCGGCAATGATCGATGCCGCCTTGGATGCAGCGTTGGAAGATACGGTCATGCAGGGCAATCTCCAACAACACCCTCCCAGCATCGAAATGTCAGAGCGTCTGATTCAGTTGGCTTGTGTTGGTGGAGCAGCCCTTGACCATTGTCTCCTGTCTACCAGTGGTGCGATGGCAAATGAGAACGCTCTCAAAATTGCCTTGCATCACAAATTCCCGGCTGACCGGATCATCGCTTTTGATAATGCGTTTGCTGGAAGATCCTTGGCGATGGCTGCGCTGACTGACCGTCCAACTTATCGAATGGGGCTACCTTTGGCATTGAACGTTGATTATTTGCCATTCAGGGATCCCGCAAATCCTGAGCGGAGCACCCGGTGGGCTGTCGATGAGTTGCACCGACTGCTCAATCGGCATCCTGGCAGATACGCCGGGTTCTGGGCGGAGCCCATTGCTGGTGAAGGTGGATACTATCCAGGTAGTCATGAGTTTTTCAAAGCTTTGTGTGAGCCGTTGCGTGAGGCAGGTGTCCCCATCATTTTTGACGAAGTTCAAAGTTTTTCCCGTACGTCAAAACCATACGCATTTCAGCATTATGGTTTGGATGAATTTGCGGACATTGTGACGGTGGGGAAGATAACGCAGGTATGTGCAACGTTGTACGGTGAGGCCTTCAAACCAAAAGGACCCATTCTCAGCCAGACGTTCACTGGATCCTCGTCGTCAATTGCAACTGGTCTGAAAATGTTGGATTTGTTGGATTCAGGCGAGTGTTTTGGCAGTCGAGGGCAGAATGTAACAAGGCACGAGTATTTTGCAGAACAACTTGCGTCCCTTTCACGGAAATATCCGAAACTGGTCAGCGGACCGTTCGGCGAAGGCATGATGATCGCCTTCACTCCGGGTGATGGCAGTGTGGATCAGGCAAAACGCTTGATGATGACAATGTATGAGGTGGGATTGTTGGGTTTTGTTTGTGGAGCCAATCCAACACGGATTCGATTTTTGCCGCCACCAGCGACGACGACCAGCGAGCACATTGATGATGCTGTGGCTCTCCTGGAAACCTCCTTGCTCCAGTTTGCAAAGCAAATCGACTGAGGATTTTGCCATGTGGGTTGTGCGCGCTGTACGCATTGATGACATCGATGCTCTTTTTCAGTTGGCCAAGTCAGCTACGAAAGGATTGACATCGCTGCAGTTGGATCAGGCGAGACTGCTGGACCGGGTTGAACAGTCCACCTTTGCCTTCAGTCGCACGGGAATCTCGCCCCGGGGAGAGCCCTATGTGTTAGTGCTGGTGAACACTGATTCAGGGGAACTCGTCGGAACGTCGACGATTTATGCCAAGACAGGCGGATACCAGCCACTCTATGCCTATCGTCGAGTGGAATCGGACCACCACAGCGATCTTCTGGGAGTCCGTCAGCACCGTGTGCGTTTGGATCTTGAACGCATCCATGACGGGCCAACAGAAATCGGTAGTCTGTTTTTACGTGGAATCTACCGTGGTGAAGGACGTGGACGCTGGTTGTCGCTTGCGCGGTTTGCCTTGATTTCCATGCTGCCCCATCGATTTGCTGACCGTGTGATTGCACAGATGAGAGGCAGAGCAGAAGACGATGGAACGGTTCCCTTCTGGAATGCTGTTGCCGGTCGATTCATACCGGTGGATTTCGCAACGGCTGACGCCATGTCGACAATCTCCAAACAGTTCATTGAAGAGATGATGCCACAGCATCCGATTTATCTTGAACTTCTCGCAAAGCAGATCCGCGAGGGCATCGGCAAAGTTCACAAGGAAACGGAGCCCGCCATTGCCATGCTGAAGGCAGAGGGTTTCCGGGCCACAGATCTCTTCGATATCTTCGATGCTGGCCCTGTCATCAGCGCCGAAACCCAGTCGATTCATGCGGTGCAGCGAACACGACCGGTCACGGTCGGTCGTGTTCTCGATAAAGTCGGTGAGAACAGTGCCCGGGTGATGGTTGCCAGCACTGAAGGAGGTTTCACAAGTGTTCTGACAGAAATTCAAATTGATGGAGATGTGATCGATTTGAGTGCAAGAGACGCAAGGCAACTGCATGTCGAGAGTGGTTCAGCTTGTGTGATGATGAAGCTGAAACCCGAGTAGTCATTCCGTCTGTCGATTGGGCATTGCTTCACTGCGAAGTTTTCACCGCAAAATTCGATCCGCGACGCGCTTCCCAAAAAGTCCATTGAGGAAGCTGGAACGGGTGTATTCCTGATCAGGACTCACACTGGCGACGACCGTCGGCGATACAACCCGCATAACCGTTAAAGCGTCGCAGCAGGGTGTGATCAGCTGGACTGAAATTGCTCCAATCATTGCACAACACGCAGGGGGATCGCAAAGTTCTAAAAGCTGCCTCTTCTATTCCAATTGTACTGATCGGATTTCCATCGTGCTCATGAACCGCGTCGCCTCAGCACGCTCCAGAAGCACCTTCCTGTTGGTCGTTGTTGCGCTGCTGGCAGTCAGTATCTGGACTGCTTTACGGCGCGTTCCTCAAAAGGCAACAGCCATGCCCGTTGAGCTGGATACGAGTGGGCAAGTTCTCCGACATGCCCGGGAGTGGTTATCCCGGGAGACGTTGAGTGATGACAGTCAGCAGTTGGCGGATGTGCTGAATCAGATTGTGACAGCACAGCCGAACCTGATTGCGATCCGTATTATCCAGTACGCTGAATCAGGAGATCCTTCCCCAGGAAAAACGAACAAAGAGCATCAATTGATCGCTGCTCCAGATGATGCGGCGTGGGAAGAAGCACGCGAAACGGATCATCAAGTTGACTCAAGGCTCGTCTTGAGTGATTCAAGACCGATAGGACGCGTCGATTTCTATTACCGAGGCAAAAGCCTTCTTCTGCCCCGTCGGGGTCTGCGGACAGCGTCGGAATATGACCTGAACGTCTGGCCTCTCTTGCTGGTGCTGACCATCAGTGTGCTGTTTTGTATCGCCCAGTGGGGAAGAAGCCTCAAGAAAATGCAGGCAACTCAGGATATCCCAAAGCGGGTTCGTCATTCGATCGACATGCTTTCTGAGGGGCTGCTTGTCATGGACAAGAATGAAAAAATCATTTTGACAAATCTCGCATTCCAGAAAATGACCGGTTTGCGACCCGACCAACTGATTGGAAAAACAGTCAGTTCGCTTGCCTGGGACTGCAGTGAAACAACTCGCAGGTCCGACCTTCCATGGATACGTGCGAGAGATGAGTCGCATGTGCAAATCGAACAGTTGATGCGATTCCAGAAGCCCGATGGATCCTATCGCTTCTTTTCCATCAATTCATCCCCAGTCGAATCGCCCGACGACGAACTGAGGGACGTGTTGAGCACATTTCGCGATGTGACCGACAGTGAGCAACATCGTGCCCAAACCGAACATATGCTCGCGATGTTGAAAAGCAGTCGTGATGAAGTCCGCCTGAAAAACCGTGAATTGCAGATACTGGCAACACAGGATGCGATGACTGGTTGTTTGAATCGTCGAGCGTTTTTCGAACAGCTGGAAGTCCTGTGGGATGATGTGGTTGCGAATGGGGGAGCACTGGCATGTCTCATGTTTGACTGTGATCATTTCAAGAATGTAAACGATCAATACGGGCATCAGACTGGAGACGATGTTCTGATCAATGTTGCAAACATTCTTGTGAATGTTTTCACAGAGCCCGCATTGGTGTGCCGCTATGGTGGCGAAGAGTTCTGCGTCGTTGTCAATGATCATTGGATCGGGTCTGTGGTTGAACAGGCGAATGCGGTACGTGAAAAAGTCAGGGAGCTGAAGCTTGAGGAACACCCAGAGCTTTCACTCAGTGTCAGCATAGGGATCTCGGAGTTGGCAGCGGGTGCCACTTCCCATCAGGAGTTGATCAGTCAGGCAGATGAATGTCTCTACGGAGCCAAACGTGGTGGTAGGGACACAGTGGTGTTGTTTTCTGACTTGATTGCCAGTGATGACGGGGATCTTGATTTGGCCGATCAGGGAGTGAATGTGGCTTACCAAGAGCACGAACAGCAAGTCATTTCTTCGGAAGTGGTGAAGGCATTGGTCAGTGCCCTTGCTTACCGTGATTACGAGACTGCCGATCATTCCAGAAGAGTTGCTGACCTGTGCATTCAGCTGTCTGATGGTCTCCTGAGCGGGCAGGATATCCATCTACTTGAGGTAGCAGCACTTCTGCATGATATCGGAAAGATAGGAATCCCGGATGACATTCTGTTGAAGCCAGACAAGTTGTCAGATGAAGAATGGGCATCGATGCTGCAGTATGAACGGATTGGGTTGGAGCTGATTTCCAACACCTTCAGTTGTGATGAACTGTTTGAAATTCTTCGTTCTTATCGAGCTGACTACCGACCCCGTCAACTGGATTCTGGTCTTCCAGTAGGCACAGATATTCCCCTCGCTGCACGATTGCTTAAATTGGCCGATGCATACGATGCAATGACTACGGAACAACGTTACTGTCCTGCCAGATCAGTAGACGAGGCGATTCAGGAATTGCAAGCTTGTTCCGGTGAGCAGTTCGACCCTGTTCTGGTCGAACATCTTGTTCATTTTCTTACGGTTCAAGACAGAAATGGAAATGATGATGCTTCACTTCCAGCGGAACTTCCGTCCAAAGCAATCGGCATTCAGGTAGAAAAAATCGCGGATGCGATTGATGCGCGGGATGTTGACGAGGTCCGGGAGCTTGCTGCCAGTTTGGCACACACGGCAAGACAGCACGACAGCGAAGAGATCGCCTTTGTTGCGGACAGGCTTCGAGCCGAGGTCAGGCAGGAGCAATTTGAGTGGGTCGATTTACTGCGGGATACTGAGTCGCTTTTGAATCTGTGTCGAGCAGATCAGATCGAAACCATTTCAGAGCCAAAAAACTACATGGGCAAAGATGAATCCTGAATCCCACCACCGGAGATTTGGCCATTCGGTAGTACGTGTTGAACGCCGGTTCTGACTAGCCATCGGGGCTTGGCACAGTTCCGCAGTATCATTGGAATGCATGACAGAATCCTGTGCGTCAGGTGTTGGTTTGTTCTGATCAGGAAGTTCCGGGCTGAGCGCGCTGGCAGTTCTTGGCAGCGTTCAATGACCCGGATGCGAAATTCCTGTTTTAACTTCTTCAACATCAATCAGGATGGAAGTTCAGATTTCCTGCTCTTATTTGTTGAAGTGATTCTGCTGAAATCGCTGCAACGATGCGTCGAACAGGCTCTGGTTCAGTCCTTGTGTGACATGAACGCAGGCGACTCCAAGTGAACTTACCTCAGATATGTTACGCGATTCATCATCAAAAAAAAGCATTTGACTGAACTCAAATGTGCTTGCTTTTTTGAGTGAGGAGAAGTGCAGTACTTTGCTTGAGGGATAGATTTCCGAGAATGCAAAATATGAGGTGATTCCCAATGAATCGATCAGTGAAAGGGCCCACGCGGGTTGTTCAGTGCGTGATGCCAGCGCCATTTCGCAATCAAGTGCTTTGCATTGTTCCAGAATCTGTTTGACATCAGGATAGAGGGTAACGGGTCGTTTTGTTGAGTCCATGACCACTCCGGATTCCATCCCAAAAGGAGGCGAGAGACAGTCACACCAAGTTCCGTCACAGTCCCATAATGTGAAATCGAGATCGAACACGATCAGTTTTGGTAACATTTTCAACCCTGAGGTGCCAGAGAATCCGGGGGAAGCTTCTCCCTGTCTTTGTTGTTACTATACAGAGGCCGCCAGACCATTTGTTTTGGCGTACGTGACACTCTTGATGGTGTTCTCCATCCTGTTCAAGGGGACAGGATTTGGCCATTGATTTCGCTGGAACGGATGGTGCTCAAAGTTCCGGCGTGACGGCACACATTGACCCGTTCGCTGAAAATCACTCACTCAATCAGACGGATTCTGGTGATGAAAATTATTCTGCTGTCAGCATGCCTTACTTGTTGTCTGTTTGGAAACTGGTCTGAGGCAGCCGACTATTCGATTGTGGTTTCGAAGGACACAAAAAACCAGCCTGAGTGGCAACTGGTTCTTGATGCATTGATGGAACGACATGACGGTGCCGTTGTTGTTGTGTGGGAAAATGATGTCACTGAAACGCTCGCTGCCTTGAGTGAACTGCATCCTCGCTACACATGTTTTCTTGCGCGTCCCGAGGAAGCAGGCAGAAGTTTCGTTGCGGCAGTCCATCAATTGACCAGAAAATACGACACCGACCCGTATGCAGATACTTTGTGGGGCATCCTGACCGGCTATGACGCTGCTAATGCCCTGGCGATCGCTGAGACGGAAAAGCCGTTGCAAGTCAAAAAAGTTGCCTCAGGCACCGAGTTGGCCCTTGAGTTGTGTGAGGAGGGCATTTGGTATGACGAGCTGGTAAAGAATAAAAAAGTCATCAAAGAGTCAGGTGGTGTACCGACGGAGCAAAGTGGACCGTCTGACACTACTCGGGCATTGGCTGACACATTGACTGACGGGGCAGCTGATCTCTTCGTGACATCCGGTCATGCAACCGAACGGGACTGGCAGATCGGATACACCTACCGTAATGGGACTTTCCGTTCAAAAAAGGGGAGGATGTTCGGTTTTCCATTGCAGGGTGAGTCATTTGAGATTGCTTCATCCAAGCCTCGAGTCTATCTGGCAATTGGCAATTGTCTGATGGGGCACATTGATGGGCCTGACGCGATGGCACTTGCTTGGATGAATGGTGTTGGAGTGCGCCAAATGGTGGCTTACACCGTTGTCACATGGTACGGCTATGGTGGCTGGGGAGTCCTTGATTACTTTACCGAGCAGCCCGGGCGTTATACGCTCTCGGAGGCTTTTCATGCGAATCACCATGCTCTGATTCATCGCCTCGATCAATACTTTGGTCAAGTAGCTGGGGCCGCTTTTGAGCCGGGTTCGCGGAGTTTGCCTGCGGTGGAACCGAATGCAAAAGGCAGGCAACTTGGTTTGTCGGCTCAAGACTGCCGAGGCTTGCTTTGGGACCGCGATACGGTTGCCTTTTATGGTGATCCCGCCTGGGAAGCGCGTCTGCCCACGCGTCCCAAGGCCTATGGGCAGAAACTGGACGTCAAGGGTGATGTGTATACGCTTACAATCACACCTCAACTGGATAGCAGATCTTTCAAGCCGGTCAATACGAATGGCGCCCAGCGGGGATGGCGGCCAATCGTCCACATGCTTGATCATCGCATTGAAAACGCTTCCATGATTCAGGGTGATGATCTTGAGGCTGTCATTGCTGACGACTTCATTCTTGTTCCCAATCCGCGCGTTGTTGACCGGGATCGTGAATACATCATCCAATTCAAAGCTGACCGGATCGAGTGATTCGTCCAGTCGCTGGAAGGATGTCACATGCGTGGAATGCCAAAGCAGCTTTGAATCATTGTTCCCACTGGGAAAGCTGTTTGGAATACGCCTGCAATTGAGGCTTGAATTTTTCCAACGTCATCAAGCCAGCCAGCAGCAGAAGACCCATGCTGATACCGAATACCCACCATGGCCATGTCGACTCAAAGGCCCGATGAGCATGCCACACCATGCTTGTCACACCCATGAAAACAAATGTAGCGCCCAGATACAGGAATGGCCGGATTCGGAGTGCCACTCCCAACAGCATCCCTGCGAGAGCCAGAAGGATCAGGACCACTGGGCCCGCCAGCGTTGTTCCCATCTGTTGAAGAAGCATGTCTGCTGAACTGCTGATGTAGATCAACAGCGTCGAAGCATAGCGAATGCCGGAAACCAGTTGTGGGTCAAGTCGGTGCCGATAAAAATGCGTCATGACAAGAACGCAAGCGGCTGGTGGAATCAGCCATAACTGAGGATGCATCATGAATCCCCATCCTGGTGCTTGCACCAGCAGGAACCACCATGCCACATTACCAAGAATGACACCCATGACTCGTGGCATGGTCGCCTTCCACATCGTTCCCACGACAAGGTAGTAGATCGCAAGTACAACAAGCAGGATCTCGAAATCCATCTCGATGAGATTCCGAAGAACAGAATCAGCTTGATTGGATACGCTGAGCCACAAGCCCAGCAAAGGAATCAGCGGTAAGTACAGTGCGGTTTTGCGGATGGTGTCGGACATCACCTTGTCCCCGCGGCGACGCGCGAATTCGGTGATTCCAACACTGATGAATGAAAGTCCCATGACCAGATAGGGCCAGTGATCCCGTAGACCCAGCAGGGCCCATTCGGGCTTGCAGAGGAATACGTGCAGCCACGTCAGGAAGCCGAGTAATTGTGTAGCAATTAGCAGGTAAGCACGCTGTGGATCTGTGATTGGAATTGTCAAACGCCAACGGCTTCCGGGCCCGGTCGCCAATGCGGCTAATCCACACATCAGGCTGGATGCGGCCAGCGTGCTGGCCACTCCGATCACAAGTATCAGGGGTAAGGCTGCCAGGCCGGACTTATCACGAAGAGTGAATTCCAGCGCGAGCATCACAAAAATGGAAATGCCACAGGCGACTCCTGACGTGATTGCACCTTTCAAGAGCGCATCCTGCCAGCGTTCCCGTATGACGGGCCCCAGAACTTTGGGAAGGATGATCAAAAGAGTGGGCATCATGATGAAAGAAGCAACGATCCAACGCATGCTGATCGTCAGAAGCAGGTACTCCGTGTCCAACGAGGTCGCAGTGGCCCACATCGCGATGGCTACCAGGCCGAGCGTCACAGCGACGTATCGTAGTTTTGCGATGGAAGCCTGGTCCGAGATTTCAGCGAATGCCCACGCAACGATGGCGACACTCACGATTGCGATCTGAACTTGAGGAAGGGGTAGACGCCCCAGCACCATCGCAATTGGACTGGCGACACTCACAACAGCAAGCAGGGCCAGGATCAACTTGCTTGCTGTGACCAGACGCTGGAAGTGTGACTCGGGGGAACTTGAGGTCATCCTCGCTGTGAGTTTTGCAAGACTGCCAAGCAAAGATGTGCTAGCGGCAAAGAAGATCGTGCAACCGGTCAGTGCAGCCGTATATTGATCGACTTGAGCCCCCCCCAGTGTTTTGGTGAGTGCAACCACGAAAAGTGAAAATGATGTGCCGAGCATTGCAAGTGAAATGAACCAGTCCATGCTCGTTCGTGCGCGGATGACGACTGAACCAGCCGCAAGTGTGTAGCAAGTGGATCGGAGCCATAGCATTGGATCGTCAAGGAAATACGAATCGGCAGCAAGAGACAAGCTGAATGCGAGGTCAACCAGAGCAGTGACACAGAGGAAAAGTCCGAATTCCAGTAAAGGCAGATGCTGCAACCGTTCGGTTTCAAACCGACGTGTGGCTTTTTCCCTGTCAACGTAACGCCATATCAGAACCCAAGCTGTGATCCAGAGTGTTATGTATGTGATTTGCAGACCGAAAACTTGCCATGAAAGTGCTACTCCGGAAAGTCCGACGAACCAGCCAAGTATTCGTGATGCTATTGGAGGTACGTCCAGAACTCGCTTGCCTGCAGACATGAGTGTGATTTGTGTGCCAACGATCACTGTCGTGAGCAGACTCAGGTAGGGCAGAATGTCAGACCTGTTTTGGTAATAGATGGCCGCAATCAGTGCGGCCAGGGCGACTGCTGCCAGGTGATAGAAGTCAATCACGCGTTGTCGATTACCCGGCAGGAGGCTGGACATGACTGCGGCAAGAGTCCATAGGATCATCACGATCTCGACCGATTGCATGGTGCCGGGGGAGACCATCGTGAAATACGATTGTTGCAGGATCCAGGTGATCTGTCCGGCAAGGAGCGACCATGCACAAGGAAGAGAGACGTACCAGTTCGAAGCAGTTTCTCCAGTAAAAATATGTCTCGCTCGACTGGAAACCATGGCTGCGGCAGCGACGAGGGACAGCATCGCACCTGTAGGGCTCAAGAAACTTTCAAACACTGGTAAACCCAGTATCACATTGAGGCTGGCACCGATCGACGTGATGACTCCTACAGTGACCAACAAACCAAGGATGACCTGAAGCTGGTGAGTGTGGCCATTGCCAGATGGAATCGTACTTTGAACTGGGAGAACACGGCTTGCTATTGCTAACCACACAAAGGTCAGCAGGCATGCAATGTACAGTTTGCTCATCAATGGCAAATCGAAAAACGGAGTCGTGAGGACCGTACCAGCAGCAGCGAAAAAGAAGGCTGATAACACCAGACTCCAGGCACTGCTTTGCCTTTTCGTTTCCCATAGGGCGAGCATGGAAACGATGAACCACCATGCGGTGATGCTCGTCGCTGCGGCGAAATCCGCTAGTCCAGTCTGCTTGATTGGCAGGTAGACACCCGAGTAGAGAAGCGACATTGATCCAGTGAAAAGAATGACGCACTGGGTGGCATTGCATGTTTTCAGAACATTCGACGTTCCACTGTCGGCATTCATGGAACGAAGAACCGGTTTTGCGGCAAAGTAAAGAACTGTTGCGAGACTCACAGAAGTGATCAGGATGATTTTGGGATCCGTGATCATCCATGCTGATATTTGGCACGAAAACCAGAGAGTAAAAAACACACCTAGCAGTCCGCTCAGCGGATAGCTGATTTCCCTTTGGGTTTTTTGCCTGGTCAGAAGTATCAGAAAGGCTCCAGCGGTAACCCAGGCCGTTGCCGACACGAGCCACGAAATTTCGTAATCAAGGACGGCTTGGGAAACGGTGGCTTGGTTGATATTGCAGAAAAAGTAAATGGTTGCAGCTGTATTGAGGGCTACTGCAGCAATTCCAAACCACGTGTCTGGCATTTCAAAGGGATGTATCTTTTGCCCGAATAAACCGGACAATCTCGATACGATTGAAGTATTCTGGTCGGGTTTGTTCTGCTGTTCTTCCGGTTTTCCCCCGGTAACATTCCGCTTCACAAAGAAAGTTGCTGCTTCGCGAAGCAGGTACCAGGAAATAGCAAGAACACCCAACGCGACTGCCCAGCCCCATGCAGCTTGACCGGAGAGCCACGAGGCTTGTGTCCACAGATTTGCTTCGAAGTATTCGAGTGTCAGCGCGACTGTCAGCAGAAAAGTTGGAATTTGTGCAAGCTTGAAAAGATTCAGATCAATCAGCAGGCCTGCAAGCCAAACCACGATGATGGTAGCGGTCAGGAATGTCAGGCAGCACAACTCAAAGCGTTCTCTGGCGGTGACAACTGTCAGTAAGACAGCGATACCGATGATGACGAGACTTGCGATGGCAAGTTGCTTCTGTACCGTTTTGCCGTTTGCTTCACTACTTCTTCTCTGCCGTGTTGCAAGCCTGCAAGCGAGTTCGCTCAGGAAGGTCAGCGAACAGGAAACACTGAGAGCCAGATAGATGCAGTCCACGGCTGTTTCCTGACTCAGCGATGGCGCCACGTGGAAAATGGAGTTGAACGAAAAGGCTGATGCAATCACCGTGAAATACGAAGCCCGATCGTCACGAAGTGAAATCAGGAATATTGCTACCAGTGCGGTGAAGAGCGTGATCGTGACGATCCAGATGGGAACGATTCCCATGTCAGGTTCGGGTGCAAGTGACAGCCCCGTTGTGATCAGCAATGTCGCCGAAAACCAGCCAATCCCGGCATACTTCAGCCATTGTTTTGATGCCTTCGATTTCACTGCATGCCAGAGGATGCTGCTGATCAGACACATCAGCAAGGATGCCAACATTGCCTCGCCGTTCAGAAAACGCATCAGCAGGCTCTTGGCTTGCCACACCTGGCTACCCATCCAATTCTGCGCAGTGCAGATCGCGACAAAACCAACGGGGAGAGTCGCCAGGGCAAGCCACGTTGGCTGTTGTAAAATGTAATGGCCAGCCACCAGGCTGGTGGCTATCAGAACCGCCCATGTCCATAACCAAATCGGTGATGACATGGCGGGCGCAACAACGACGAGTGTGATCGCTGACAATAAAACACAACAGACAGCGGCGATCATCGAAACCACGCTGTTACGCGCGCGTTCCCGCAAAAAGTTGGCGATTCCTGCCAGTGCAATGCATGCAGGAATGCATGCCATTGCAAGAGGCATCAGGGCTGACGAACCGATGCTACGGAGATGATAGCCAATGAACAGAGTGGCAATTGCCAGCGAATAAAAGCTGAAGCCCATCACCAGTAAATGGTGACGAGCGGCTGCAGAGCCCAGAGTTCTGATTCGCCGTCGGTTCAGCCTGCCGATCATGATACTGGCTAGTACGACCGAAAAACTGCCAATGCTGATGACCCACCCAGCCTGTTCTTCAAAAGTTCGAATGGCCGTCGGAGATAACACCAGAGCCAGAAGGGGACCTGCGACTGCAAGGAAAATCGGCCAAACATGCGTTCGACTGGTCAGTGCGCTGCCGCCTTTGTAAAGGAACAAGGAGTAAACAAGGGCTGCCAGCCCAATGGTTCCCAATGTGATTGGGTCAGTCAGGTTGATTGCACTGGCAGTATCAATCCCCGATGCGGCAATTCCCGCCAGAACGCTCAATGGGATCAGCAGAGTTGCGATGACCAGAACCGCCCGACTTGTGTGGCGAAGCCGCCATCGCGAAAGTGTGTAAAGACCAACACCGTAAATGGCGGCGTTGGCGGCCAGAAAAATGAGTGTCGGTATCGCACGGTGAGTTTGAACCAGAGGTCCCCATAAACTGATGACCAGTCCGATGGAACAAACCACGATCATGGTTCCGGCAATCAGTTCGCCCCAACGGATGTTGTGGGCCATCAGAAATGATTGAATGATCTCAGCAAGAGAGACAGATGGACGTGGACTTGGTGCCTTTGTGTCCGGAACACTATCACTGTTGCTGGAGGCGTGGTAATCAGGAGCTTCCTCATCGATTCCGTGGCGTAGAGCTTGCTTCGCATCAGACAGGCGAGGGCTGGATTGTGGCGGAGTCTCGGGGTGGTGTAACGAGTGGGCTACAGGTGCTGCGATGGGTGGTTCAGCTTCGTTCTCTTGAATAAGATCCGCCACGATAATCGCGGATTGAGGTGTTTCGGCGGCACGACTGCGGTCCTGCGAATCGCCATCCGTAAAATTGGTGTGTGAGTGGTTGCTTTGAGTCGTTGCAACGTGGGTCGGATTCGGGTTTGGAGCGGATTCCTTGAGTGACGTCTGTTCACGAGATCCGAGAGATTCCTGCTGGTTGATCGCGTAGACGACCCTCTCCATGGTCTCACTGTTAATCCGACCCTTGCCATGCAAATCCCTGAGGACTTTTTTGGCAATGACAGTGTGTTTCTGGGCAACAGTATTTTCGGACGAGTCAGCCGAACCGGTGAGCAGGCTACCCAGTTTTGCGATCACCAGCCAACTGGCATGACCAACGAGCGTGATGGCTATCCATGCGATCGCCAATCCAATCAGAAAATCGGTCATTTCGCTGATTACTCTGGCTGATCGGGAACGGGCCTCACGGTATCACCACAGGACGGTGGTCGCAGTAAAGAGCCCGCCACTGGGCATTCGATGCGCCATTAATCGTGTCCAGAATCAGGAACGATAGTGAACAAATGAACCCAATGGTTCCATTTGGCTGTCGCTTGAAGAAGCCCCGTTTAGTTCGCCGCCTGAAGACGTTTGCTGCCGTTGTCAGCTAGAGCAACCAGATGGTGGTTCGGTAACAGCTGACAGGTTAATTGGCTGGTCGCACCGTATGAGGCACAGACACCGGTGTGTGGAATTGCAGGTTTTCGATGGCGGCTGTCATTCGTGGCGCAATGCGTCAATCGGGTTCATATGGGCAGCGCGGCGAGCTGGGTAGACGCCAAAGATCAAGCCGACACCGAGCGATATGAACAGAGACAGGCATACCGACCAAAGGGCAATTCTCGGTTCAAGCGTGAGAACACTTGGAGGCAGCAGGTCGGGGTTAATGAGAAGTACGACAGAACGTATGACCTGAAATAGTGGTTTGCATAGCAAACCGAACATGACACCGAGCAGTCCACCACTTCCTGTCAACACGAGGGTTTCGGTGAGGAACTGGGCAATGATATCGCTGCGCTTTGCACCCAATGCGCGGCGAATGCCAATTTCACGTGTTCGCTCGGTGACGGTAGCCAGCATGATGTTCATGATGCCGATACCGCCGACTAGCAGAGAAATACCCGCGATGACGACAAGCAAGACATTGAACATCGCCCTGGTGCGTGCCGCCTGTGCCAACAACTCTTTTGGTACTACAACCGCATAATCTTCACGGTCATGGGTTTCCTTCATCAAAAGTTCGATGATGGCGGCGGTTGCATCGACTGTTTCAATGTCATCGACTGTCAAAGTGATTTGCGTCAATTCGACGATTTCACCCCGAAAATTGAAACCTTCGCCTTGGCGCGTCATGATCTGGTCACCCACGCGCTGTTCGAATGTTTTCAGTGGGATGTAAGCATCGAACGCATAATCTCTTGCTTCGAGGCTGCCACCGATGGCGGCTGCAGCTGCGCGGGGCCTGGTCTGTCCGATGACGGTGTAGACATCACTTTCCACTCCCACTTTCTTTCCGATCGGATTACTCATGGGAAAAAGCCGTTTGGCAGTCTGGTCGGCAAGGATGATGACGTTGATACCATCATCTTGAGGGGCCATCCATCGACCGCGAGCGATGTCGAGGTGATTCAGATCGAGATAAGCCTGGGTACAGCCAACGAGGTTCACATCTGCTGTCCGGCCATCAACCAGAAAATTTCGTTTGAGTTCCCGCATGGGAACGGCACTGCTGATGGTCGGAACGTTGGCAAGGATGCGTTTGTAATCCTTGCGCAGAAGACCATAGGTTTTCACTCGCTCAGTAGCACCGTCAGCTGATTGAGGCTCAACACTTCGGATGATGATATTGTTGGCACCCAGTTCCATGATCTGCTGCTGTGCGTCGTAGCTGACGCCTTCCCCCATCGCCACCAGCCAGATGACGGTAGTGGTGCCGATGAAAATGCCCAACGCTGCGAGAGCGGACCGCATCTTCTGCAGCAGCAGGCTCTTCAGGCCCAGCAGCAGTGTCTGACCGAAGAGAGTACTCATTTTCCCTTGGCTGCTTTCAACGCTGCGGAAAGTTCAGTAACACTGATTCTTCCATCCTGGTCAGCATCGATTCTGGAAAAATTGGCCTGATCCTTGGCTGGGAATTCGTCTTTCTGCAGGAAACCATCTCCATTCTTGTCACCGGCCTTCATCAGGTTCAGTGCATTTTTGTCGGCTGGCTTCCCTTCGGGTTTGTCTTCAGTTTTTTGCGTTTTGCCTTCGTTCTGTGTTTTGCCTTCGTTCAGGGGCTCACTTCCAGATCCCGGTGTGGAACTCTCCTCAGCGACTGCATCTGAGCTGTCGGAGTTGCCTGGTTTGAGTGCTTCTTTCTCGGCCTGCTCAAGATGGGAAAGAGGATTCAGGACAACCTCTTCGCCCTCGGCCAGCCCTGACTTGACGACGGTGAACTCATCATTGGTGTCGCCAAGTTGAACGTTTCGTTTTTCGATTTGACCATCTTTGCGAACCCAGCACAGATATCCTTCCGGGGATTCCACGATCGCTGCAACCGGAACCTTCAATACGTCGGTATAGTTGGCAAGCACGATATCGACGATGGCGCTCATTCCCGGTTTCAAGCCGGGTTGAGGATCCAGACGTATCATGGTGTCATACTTCACCATGTTGCCTGTCCACCATCCTGCGGGGCGGGTTACCTCGGCAATCTCGTTAACCTTGCCAGTCAATTCCAGATCCTGTAGCGCGACCTTTGCCGTCATTCCGATTCGAAGACGGCTGACTTTCGATTCGTGCACCCCGACCTTCACTTGCATTTTGCTGGTGTCAGGAATCATCAACAGTGTCTGCTGCTCTCGTACACGGGCACCTTCTTCGATGTCCGGAGTCTCTTTCCATTCAGCCGCAGATGGAAAGATGACCATCCCTTCTGCTGGTGCGGTGATGACACAGTTTTTCAGTTGTTCTTTGTCACGATCCAGGCGATCCTTGGCAAGTTTCAGTGATGCCTGCTCGGCAGCGAGGCGGGCTTCCGCGGCATCCAATGCACTTTGTAACTGTTGAAGCGTTTTCTTCTTCTTGTAACGGTCCAGAGTTTCAAGCTTCTTCTTCTGTAATTCGAGATCTTTACGTGCCGAATCGACGGCGAACTGTTCGCTTTCCATCTGAAGCGATCCATACACTCCCTTGGATGCCAACCTGAGAGAAGATTCGAAAGCGAGTTGCTTTTTTTTCACCATTTCCTCGGAGTCGAAAATGGATTTTTCGATCGTACTTCGTTCTTCGACATAAGTGCCATTGAGGTACTCTTCAATGTTTGTTTTTGCTACATCAACTTCACTTTGGGCGATAATTTCGTTGGCAACGGCGCGTTCGTAGGTGATTTGCTGCTGGGTGATATTGTCTTCAATCAAAGACGTATCCATACGGACGAGTTCTTCGCCTGGTTTGACAATGGTGCCTGTCTCGATGACCCAGAGAACCGTACTTCCACCCTTCACCATGCACTTGATTTCTTCGTTGTTGGAACTTTCCAGCATTCCATTTTCGGTAACCGTGACGCTCAGATCACCGCGAGTGACGCGGTAGGTCATGATCGACTTGTCATTGCGATTACCATCACCTGGTTGCAGAAGTGGGATCGTTCCCGCTGTGATTGCGACAATGGTTGTGACACCTAAAACAATCTTGAACCACATGGTTTCTTGCTATCTTGGGAAGGTTGAAATTGATGAAGCTTGTGACGGTCGTTTTACGGTCAGCCTTATTACGGTCAGCCTTATTACGGTCAGCCTGGTACAAAGCAAACCAATCACAGTGGACTGTACAGTGGACTGTGCTGATCGGTGAGTTCGCGGTTTTGGAAACCGCGGATTTTGGAGGCGCCAGTTCTGCTCAACCCATGCCATCATACCTGCGATAGCGTGCTGAGTTTCAAAACCAGGGGGCGGTACCTCTTTCCGGTTGGGTGGTTCCGCGACTTTCGCAACCGCTTGCTACTATCGCAGCGAAAGCGGCAATGAAACATCGCTTTCCGGTATCGTTTTGTAACTGGATGTTGTGCTTCCCGTTACGAATTGCCTAATCGGTTTGAAATGAACCCAGCTTGACTCTAATCTCTCCTGGAAATTCATCTCTCGGAACCTGCCGGGTTCACTCATTTACAATGGTTTTCAGCTTCACAGAGAGACAATCGTGGACAGCCTGAGCATCCCCGCATCGAGCTAAACACGCGAAAACGGTGATCAACTGGACGCATGAGCAGTCTCTCGGGGCGTTTCGGTACTTCGATAACTTAACCACATTTATTCCGTTCTCGGCGCTGTCATGCGTTTTTTACTTTGCCACAATGGAGCCTGGTGAGTTTCCCGGTTGATTTGAAGGAATTCTGAATGTCACGCTTTGCCCAGTTTGTTTTTGTTCCGTTCGCATTCCTGGTTCATGGATCATTGGTTCAGGCTCAGGTCGTTGAGGAAACCGCAGAGGCGTCCGTTTTTTCGGGACCACAAGTGGGCGAGACGCTGCCTGGATTCAAGGTAACATCGTTAATTGAGGCATCTGCGGGGCAGGAATTTGATCCTGTTTCGGAAGCGAAGGACGAGCCCATCGTTCTGGTTTTTTTGCATGAGTTGACAAGGCCTGGATTCGGTCTGATGCGGGCAGTGACTCGTTTTGCGGCGAGCCGAAAAGATCCGGGCATGAAGGCAGCCGTTGTTTTCTTGACCGATGATGCCACGAAGACGAAGAACTGGTCAAAGAATGTTCAACGCCTGTTCACCGAGAACGTGCATTATGGGGTTTCCATGGAGGGAAAGGAGGGGCCCGGTGCCTATGGTCTGAACCGCAATGTGATTGCTACTGTCCTGGTGGGTAAGCAGGGAAAGGTGACTGGAAACTTTGCTTTGCTGCAACCGCAACTGCAAGTCGATGGACCCGCCATCGTCGAAGCCATCGTTGCGGTAACGGGTGGTGGGAAAGTGCCTTCGATGGCTGAACTCGAACAACTGTACGCTGGACGATCCCGTATGAGCAGAACGCGACCACAAGACGGAAGCAAGGGCCGTATGGATGCTGCCGAGCGGGATCCCCGTTTGGCAAACATGCTCCGGGCTGTCATCAACAAGCAGGCAAGCAATGAGGAGGTGTATGCCGCTGCAAGCCGCATTGAGGCCTACGTTGCGAATCGTAGCAACGTGAAAACGGAATTGATAGGAATTCTGGATACTGTCGTGAACTCTGACAGGTTTTCAGATTACGGGACCCCGGAAGCCCAGAAAGTTTTGAAGCGATTGTGGGAGAAGTATTCAGAAGGAAAGAAACGCGGTCAGCAAGAGGTTGAAGCAAACGCGGAAACATCCCCGGAGGAGGAGTGAAAGGTGTTCATCTGCTGGGTACTTTTAGCTGCTGTACTGCCCGGGAAATCCGATTCACTGGTCGACTTTGATCATGACGTCATGCCCGTGTTGACCAAGGCTGGTTGCAACGTAGGGGCATGTCATGGTGCAGCGATCGGTCGTGGTGGTTTCAAGTTGTCGTTGTACGGCAGTAATCCTGCAGCGGATTACCGGACCATTGCCTTGGAGCTCAAAGGGCGCAGGGTGAATCTGCTGGAGCCCGAGCAGAGTCTTGTCATCATGAAACCAACCGAAGCGATGGAACACGAGGGTGGAGTCCGTATCGACCCTGGTTCGGACTCAGCTGAAACAGTGATCCGTTGGATCCGTGAGGGTGCTCTAAGGTCACATGATGGTTCCAGGCCTGTTTTCAAGAGTCTGGAAATTTCACCAGCATCTGTCGTTGCAGATGATTTTGATCAGGATGTCACTTTGAAAGCCATTGCCCATTTTTCGGATGGTTCCTCCCGCGATGTGACTCGGTTGACGGTATTCACGCCGGAAGATCCAGGTGCGTTGTCCATTGATTCCAAAACAGCGGACGTTCATGTCCGGCGGCGTGGTCGTCATATTGTGATTGCACGTTATCTGAGAGCAGTCAAGGCGATTGAAATCATCGCGCCCTTTTCGCGTCAGGTTTCTGCTGAACCTGTTGATGCACCAGACTCGTTCATTGACACATCGGTCAATCGATTGTTGAAGAAAATTGGCATTCCAGCTTCAGGTCAGCTCGATGATGAGGCATTCCTTCGAAGGGCATCTCTGGATTTGACTGGCAGACTGCCTGATGGCCAGGATTTGCGTTGGTTTCTCGCGGACGATGAAAGAATTCGCCGGACGAACTTGATTGATCGTCTGTTGGCTTCCGAAGCGTTCACTGAATACTGGACATTGAAATTGGCCAAGCTTTTGAGGATTCACGGCAAGCCGGGAAACGAACGCGGTGCTGAAAAATACCACCGCTGGCTGGAGCAGCAGATTGCTGAAAATGCCGGATACCACACGATTGCAATGAGCTTGCTGACTGCAACGGGGGATACCGAACAAGTCGGACCGGCAAACTTTTATCGGATGGTTGGCGGGCCGCGTGAACAGGCCGAGTTTACGAGTGAACTTTTCATGGGGAGCCGCTTGCGATGTGCGAACTGTCATGATCATCCGCTTGATCATTGGACACAGGATGATTACCACGGCCTCGCAGCCATTTTTGCAAAGGTTCGTCAGGAACCGATTGTTCGGGTTGTTGATGATGGTCAGGTCATCAACCCGCGAACGGGAAAAAACGCCGTTGCGAGAATCCCTGGTGAACGCTATCTGGATGACGATCACGGTGCGCTCCAGGCGTTCGCGCGGTGGATGGTGTCCGAGGATAATCCCTACTTTGCAAAGGCGATTGTCAATCGACTTTGGAAATCCATGATGGGGCGTGGACTGGTTGAGCCTGCCGATGATTTGCGATCGACCAATCCTGCCACTCATCCCGATTTGCTACAGGAACTGGCCCGTGATTTTGCTGAGCATGGGTATGACCTGCGCCACACGTTGAAAAAGATTGCCACGAGCGATGCGTATGGACGTCGTAGTGAAGTATCCGGCGGGAATGCAACGGGCGGCCAATATTATTCCCGGCATCTTCGGAAGCCTCTGGAACCTGAAGTATTGGCAGACGCGATTTCAGATGTGCTGGAAATTCCCGAGATCTATGGTCAATATCCCGCCGGCAGCAGAGCAGTCAAGCTGATCAATCCACAAGTTGAATCACAGACGCTGGATGTTCTGGGGCGATGTGCTCGGGAGGAAAGTTGCGAGACCTCTGTGGCTGCAGGCAATACGGGAGGGTTGTCGCTGAAGCTGCACCTGTTCAATGGTCCGATTCTGAATCAGAGAATCGCTTCACCAAAAGGAAGGCTTTCACGATTGATTGCTGCTGGTGAGACAAATGAAGCAATCGTTCAATCTTTCTACCGTGCAGCTCTGTCGAGATCCGTTTCTGATGATGAGCGGAAATTCTGGAACGAACAGATCAACGGTAGCGGTGATCAGCGGCGTGCATTGCTGGAGGATTTTGTATGGAGTCTCCTGACTTGTCAGGAGTTTGTGACCAACCACTGAGATTTTTTAACTCGAGACTAAGAAATGGTTATATCCATTTCTATCTCGATATTTTCACCGGACCATGAATGATCAATGGGTAAGTTTCCCCAGAATCAAGAGGGCTACTGTTTTGCGTGACCTGATCGCTGACGAATCCAGACATCGCCTTGACTTCAACCGACGCGGACTTGTCCGTGTGGGTGGTTTGACGGCTCTGGGGTTAGGTTTGGGAGATTACTTTCGAATTCAGCGAATCGCTGCGGCTGGCGAGAGTGAGACATCGATCGGAAAGCCAAAAGCCAAGTCCTGTATTCTCATTTGGCTTGATGGTGGTCCCAGTCATCTGGAAACCTTTGATCCAAAACCAGAGGCGCCGCTGGAGGTGCGTGGGCCATTGGATTCGATTGCAACGGCAATTCCGGGAATCCGTTTCAGTGAATGCCTTCCCTCGACGGCAGCAATGCTGGACAGAATCTCTGTCATTCGCTCAATGACGTCGCCGCTGGGTGAGCATAATTTTGGGACTCACTATTTGATGACGGGTTACAAGCCAACCCCTGTTCTGGAGTATCCGGGTTACGGGGCTGTCTTGTCCCAACTGAATGGTCGAGTTGGTGTATTGCCTTCCAATATCGCCGTGCCAGATTTCAAAGTTGGGGGCAGCCGATTGACGGGCAGCGGTTATTTGCCGCCGGAAACGAGACCATTTTCCGTAGGCAGCGACCCTTCCAAGCCGGGATTCGCAGTTCGTGATCTCGATTTTTACAACGGCTTGGATTTGAATCGTCTTGATCGCAGGAGGAGGTTTGTGGAATCGCTCAATAATTTTGAAGAGCGAAAATCAAAAGCAGGGGAGACTTCGTCTGATCCTGATCTTGAGCGTGCTTTCCGGTTGATTGCCTCAACTGATGCAAAGCGTGCTTTTGAATTGAACGAAGAGCCTGCGGCAACTCGTCAGAAGTATGGGACCAGGACCCTTGGTCAGAGTTGCCTTCTTGCACGTCGTTTGGTTGAAAGAGGTGTGCCCTTCGTTACCGTCAACCATAAAGGCTGGGATACCCATGAAAATTTGACGACCCGTTTAAAAGACGGATTCGCTGGTGCACGGGTCAGTGTCGGGCTTGTTCCGTCTTTGGATCTTGCCCTCGCTGCCTTGATCGAAGACCTGGAACAGACGGGTTTGTTGAGTGAAACGCTGGTCGTTGTGATGGGCGAATTTGGTCGCACTCCCAAGCTGAATACGCGGGGCGGAAGAGATCACTGGCCTCGAGTTTTCAGTGTGATGTTGGCAGGCGGAGGTGTAACGCCCGGTCTGGTGCTCGGGAGTAGCGATGCTGTGGGTGAATCGCCGCGTACCCGCCCCGTTACACCCTCGGATCTGGCTGCCACCATTTACACCCTTCTTGGAATTGACCCGCGTCGGGAGTTTAAAACTGATGATGGTCGGCCAGTTTCGATTGCACCTCATCAAGCCGAGGTTATTTCAGAATTGATCGCATGATTTTTCTTTGGCCTTACCGTATGTCTGGACACGCAGGGGAACAAGCTTCAAGCATTGAAATGAATCCCTGGCAAAGACTTTTCCGGAACAGGAACCCATGGGTTTACATCGCTTGTTTCCTGTCTCTGCTTTGGGGTATCGACATCGGATCGGCGGCAGAGCCATCCATTACCGCGTTGGGCTTTGACCCTGCCGGTAAGGTGCTCGTCGCTGCATCACAGTCTTACATCACCGAATATCGATGGCCGGGTTTGCAATCGAAGCGGCGGTTGCAGTCTTCACTTGTTTCAATTCAGGATCTGGTCTTTTCGCCCGATGGAGAAAAGCTTGCGGTCGCAGGTGGGACTCCAGCAGAAAGCGGGCGTGTTGAGATACGCTCCTGGCGAGACGGAAGACTCATCGATGAGCTTGGGAATCATGACGATACGGTTCAATCAGTTGCATGGCTCGATAATGATACTGTCATCACGGGAAGTCTTGATCGTAGAATCGCAGTTTGGAAGCTCGGGCAGTCATCACCGATCCAACAGTTCGAGGGGCATTCCAAAGGGGTCACGACGATCCAGTTGATCGCAGACACCAACCTTGTTGTCAGTGGTGCACTCGACGAAAACATCAGAGTATGGAACCTGGAAACTGGAGCCTTGGTCCGAACACTCAATAACCACACTGGTGCAGTCAATGAAATGAAAGCAAGGCCCATGAAGCAAATCACCTCTTCTGGCATTGCCCGGTTGCCGATGTTGGCATCAGTCAGTGATGATCGCACAGTCAGACTTTGGCAACCGACCATTGGCCGGCTCGTCAGATTCTGTCGAATCGATGCAACTCCTTTGGCATTGTGTTGGAATGAAGGGGGCGAGTGGCTCGCGGTTGGATGTGATGATGGAAGTGTCCAGATCATCCATCCGGATACAATGGACCTGAAAAACAGGGTAATGGCCACTGAATCTTGGTGTTACTCGATCCAAGCACACCCCGCCGATGGCAGCCTTGCTGTCGGCAGTCGCAAAATGCAATTAAAGCGTTTGGATGCAAGCCAGTTGGTGAGAGAGTAACATCAATAAAATGTCGTCTTCTGAGATATGCTTCACGCCAGTCACACCTAGTTGAGAGAATTGAATGATGGAATCTGCCACTTGCAAACCGTATCAGAAGGCAACTGCTTTTCTTTTCGCTTCATCAGACAGTTCGCCCTGCAGAGGCGGCAAATCCTGTCGCATGGGTGCTCTGTTCATTCTCACGCTGATATTTGGAAGCCCATCGCCGAGCTTGACCCTGCACGCTGATGAAGGTCAGTCGGGCATCAATCTTTTTATTCTGTCCGGTCAATCCAATATGGCTGGCATGAAACCCGAAGAATCTTTTACGCCTGCGGTTGAGAAGGCGTTTGGCAAAGCGAATGTGCTAGTTGTCAAGGATGCCCATGGTGGACAACCCATTCGCCGTTGGTACAAGGATTGGAAATCCGCCGAGGGCAGTAGTCCAGAGAAAACCGGAGACCTTTACGAGCGTCTGATGCAAAAGGTCAAAGAAGAAACAAACAAGCATGCCAGAAAAATAGAGACGGTAACGTTTGTCTGGATGCAGGGTGAACGTGACGCCAAAGAAAAGCATGGAACAGTTTATGGATCGAGTCTTGAGGGTCTCTTTGAGCAAATTGCAACCGATTTGCAACGCCGTGATCTTAATTTTGTTATTGGGCGGTTAAGTGACTTTGATATGTCGAATCGGACCTATCCGCATTGGACACTCGTGAGAAAGCAGCAGGTCGCATTAGCAGAACAGAATGAGAATTGTGCCTGGGTGGATACGGACGACTTGAACGATGGCGAGAATCGACGCGGTAAACAGATCAAGAATGATCTGCATTATTCCGCAGAAGGATATGCCATTCTTGGACAGCGTTTTGCCGATCAAGCGATCGAAATGATCAAGTCACGGCGTCCTCCTGCTGCTGCAGCAGCAGAACGTTCGCGACCCTGATTCCCGGGTTGTCTGATCGTGTTTCAGTGTTGATCCCTCGGTGAATGACTGTCTTCCAGGAAAAAAAATGGCAAGTGACGTGCGACCATGGTTGTTGTCGGAGTGCAACTATGACTACGTGAAAAATGCTGATATCCGCGTTGCGGTCCTGCCCTTGGGTGCAACCGAGCCACATAACCTGCATCTGCCCTATGGTACGGATGTGTATGAGGCGACGATCATTGGCGAACGTGTTTGCGCAGAAGCATTTCGCAGGGGCGCTGCTGTCACCTTGCTGCCAACCATCCCGTTTGGTGTTCAGACCAATATGCGCAATCTGCCTCTGGCGATGAACATCAATCCTGCAACGCTTGATCTGTTCATTGCCGATCTGGTCGACTCCCTTGTAAACTCAGGAGTCGAAAAAATCCTGCTTCTCAACAGTCATGGCGGAAATGATTTCAAGCCGTTGTTAAGGACCTTGGCGGGGCGGAACCAGACTGTATTTCTGTGCGACTGGTTCAAAATGGTGCAGGATATCTATCAAACGATATTTGAGCATCCGGAAGACCATGCTGGTGAAATGGAAACCTCCATTGCACTCGCCTACTTTCCACATTTGGTGGCAACAAAGCCGGATGGATCTCTTGCTGCAGATGATGGAGCTACCCGCCAGACGCGATTTCACGCCGTCAATCAGGGTTGGGTGCAGATCACGAGAACCTGGGATCTGTTGACCACAAATACCGGGTCTGGGTATCCCCACGCGGCTACTGCCGACAAAGGGAAGCAGTTGATGGGATTGATTTGTGATCGACTGGCAGACTTTCTGTTGGAATTGTCTGAATCTCCCTTGGACGGTGACTTCCCTTTTGCAAATTCCCTGGAATGAATCTCGCTGGCATGGAATGGGCACGAATTCAGGCGGTTGTCCCATGGCAGCTTTCGCATGTCAGCCGAAAGTGGATGCCCAGTTCGAACACATGTTCGTTGTTTCGTTCAGTCCCTGCTTATGCGAATGAGATGTCACTTCCAGGTGGGTTTGTTCCTATTGTTCCGTAACGACAGGCCTGATTCCGAACGTTTCAGAAAGTTCCAGCAGTAATCGTTCTGCTGGATTCATTTTCGCACGTTCTGTCAAGACGCGGCGGGCCAAGTCAGGTCTGTCTGTGATGATTCCATCTGCTCCGAGACTGATCATTCGTGACATTGTGACGGCATCATTGACCGTCCAGACAAATACATCTTTTCCAGATGCATGTGCACGTTGAATGAATGCACGATCGATGAACATCGCATTGACCGCCAGAAAATCGGCTTTGGTATTGTCGATGCTCCCGCCAATCACCGACATCAGCAAACCGGCACGACAATCAGGTGCCAGTTGCTTCATCTTGCCAACGGCATTCAGGTTCAACGACATGTACATCACATCAGATGACATGTCATGTGCGTTGACAATGTTCAGGACCTGCTGCTCCAGATCATCGTCATGGCCATAGTATTTAAGTTCAATGACGACTCCGGTCTTGCCCTTGCATGTGGTGAGTAGTTGAGACAACGTTGGAACGCGTTCCATACTGAAAATCGGATCTTTGTGGCTGCCAATATCAATGTTTTCCAGATCGGGCATGGTTGCATCCCAGATTTTGAGATTGTTATTGGCTAGCTTCATGAAGTCACTGTCATGGAAAACAACAACCTCACCATCACCCGTCTGCTGGACATCAATTTCAACCCAGTCGGTGGAATATTCGATGGCCTGATTCATGGCAGCCAAAGTGTTCTCGGGAGCATCCGCTGACGCCCCTCGATGGGCAATGATGTCAACGTCATCATCGAGCCGAACACTGTTCAGTGTCCAGATTCCGATGCAGGCAGCGGTGATCAAGCCCAGCATCGAAACGACAATCAGTCGCGTGCCAGTAATACGAAACCTGTCATTGCGAGTGCGTGAAGTGGTTGGCTTGCGCACCCCAAACGCAGCAATCCTGTCATCACATCCGAATTCGCGGTAAAGATTCCACCACAACGATGCAAAAAGCCCACTGCTTGTCATCTGTATCAGGATATGGACGACTGTCCAGACCAGCACAAAGATTCCGAGTGAGATCACCAGCAATCCGAGTGAACTTGCAGCATCGGGAATGATAAGGCGACCGAACAACAGCAGCAGGGATGTCGTCATGGCGGATAGCCCCAATCCAGTGCCGAGCCAGATGCTGACAGCTCTGATGATTTGTGACCTCAAGCCCTGCGTCCGCCGTGAACTTTCTTGAAGCGCTTTCGATACAGGTGTATTCTCGAAGAGCACCATTGGTAATGCGAAAAGCCAACCGGCAAGGAATCTCAACAGCAGAATGATGAATGTGATCAAGAGAGCCAAACCGATCCCAACAGCAACGATGAACTTGGGAGGTTTCGCCTGCAGATAAAAATTGATGTCGAATTCACTCAATAGAAAAAAGTAGGTAATCCCTGCGATTGCAAGAAAAGGTGTTGCCAACAGACCCACTCGGATGATCACCCATGCTGTGATCTGACTGACTTGCCATGTCTGTGACATCGCAAATTGGATCGCTGATACCGTACCGAGTTTGGTTTCCTGATCTGAATCAGAGTCGTTGGAAAAGCGCGGCGCAGCGAGAATCCCAATCAGAGCCGCTTGTCCCAACACAATGATGCATAGCCACAATGCACCCAGAGTGACCGCACAAATCCAGCCAGCAGGTTGGAGAAGGAAGAAGAGGATGTCCTGATCCGCAAGCACCGGCTTTCCGGAAAGCCGAAGTAGTATCTGGGACAAAAGTGCGAGCAAGGGTGTGAGCAATACGACCGCGATGACGTTGTAAACGCCAATGGTCAGGAATAATTGCGGCCAGTGTTGGCCAAAATCCCTTACAGCAGCTCGAAGCGTCCTGTTGCGCAGCATCCGCGAAATCTTCAATTGTCGAGCGGTTCATCCACGGTCGATGTGTCCGTGGTCTGTTTGACTCTGTCTTCCAGCATAGCTGTCAATTGACGGACGGTAATTGCAACAGCAAGCATGGATATGCCAGTCAAGAAGAAATCAATGCCAGCCAGAATGCCGACGATGTCAAGCGCTTCCTCCGGGGTGCGCGTGTACAACCAGTAGCCGAGAATGCAGGCAATGACACCACTGACCAGCAGGACCAGCCAACCTTTGGCTGGTCGATAACTGAATGCATTGATGATTTTCCAGATACCGCTGATCACAAAGAATATCGACATCACCAGGATGACCATCTTTGATCCGATCCATGGCTCGGTCAGAAGTCCACCGCCAGACACAACGGAAACCAATCCGATGATGAGAGGTGAGATTTTTTGCAATCGACGTTCAGCCCACCAGAATGTGATCAACTGAGTGATGCCGGCGATTAACAGCACAACGCCCAGCATCCCTATGACCCAGGTCCCGGCAACACTCGGTGCAGCAAATGAGAGGCAACCAAGCAGTGTCAGAACTGTACCGATGAGATACAGCGGAGCGGTTCTCGGGAATTGGCGATCGGTCATGATTGCTCACCAGTTGGAAGATTGGGTTCGTTGCATCCAATGATATGGAGCAAAAGACTGGGTCTCGAAGGTTTGGAAGAAAACTCTCTGGTTCGTAAACAAGGGTCTTTTCGACTGCGTGATCCGTGTTTTCCAGATGACTCGTGCGAGCTCGACATCGTACCCGAATTGCCTACCCTTTTGTGAATTCCAGAGGCGGTTGTCCCTCGGTATCACCAATCATGTAGAAGTCGAGTTTTCCGTCCTTGAATAGCACTTGCGCCAGCATGACGCCATCATCATTCATTTCCATCGCGAGAACACCTTTGTCGTCGACGTTCCAGATACCAGTCACTTGCTGTGATTGGCTGCCTTGCGAATAAGTCCAGGAAAAGGTTCCATCTTGTTTGAGATCCATTTCGAATTCACGCCCTTCTCTGTCAGCAGACCATGATCCCGTGAGTTCGTTTTCCGTGATTTTGGTCGTCGGTTGAGGGGGCAGTGTCTCCTTGGGTGGGTCAGGGATCTTCGCATCGGGGTCAACACCCAGCAGCAACTGAATTGCTACCGGATCGGTAGGCGTGAGGGCAACCAGTCGTTGCAGTTCGGTTGCTGCTGCTTCATCATGCCCTGCCGTAATGTACTGGTAGGAAAGTACCAGCAAGCCAGCAGTATCATCCGGATGGTCAGTCACAAATTCTTCCAGCTTGCGGAGTTGCTCGGTGTAAATTTCCACCTGCGGATACAGACCAATCATGGTTGTCCAATCCCAACCCGGACCAACACTGAGGACTGCGTAGAGCGTTGCTGCTGATTCCTGGTATTTCCCGAGAGCGAACAGGGTCAAAGCGCGAAACTCATGAATCACTGCATCGTTGGGACTCTCCTGGAGTGCCTTGTCCGTGGCTTGCAGTGCTGCTGTGTAATCACCTGCATAAAAATCACTTCGTGCCTGGTCAAAGGCTGTCAGTGATCCCTCAGGGATTTCATTTGCGGGTGCAGCTGACGGATTTTCCGACAGCGTGGTTTCGCCAGGAGCCATGACAAGAGGTTGCGAGTAGTCGTAAACACTGTTGTCGATAACAACCGTGCTCGGAGTGGCATAAGGGTTGTAGTAGTTGCTGTATCCGAAAGCCCATCCAACACGATTGATTGCCCAGGTGGTCACTCCGAAAGTGGTCAGTACGGGATAACGGTTCCACCAATAGTTCCAGTAGACGGGTGGGCGCCACGGATGATGCCAGGATCCATGGTGCCAGTGATGGTGATGGTCGTAGTGATGGTCGTACCAGTCGTCCCATCCGGATCCCGGCCGATCATGAATCGGGTGCAGGTCACCGGGACGCTGGTCCAATCGATTCTTCAATGCCGCTCGTCGGTCATCGACATTTGGTCTGTCGGTTGTTCCAGGCCGGTCAGGGCGATTGGGAAGCTTGCCATCCAGACCGGGCAGACTGGGTCTCGTTGATGGTCGGTCGTTGCCTGGCCGGAGGGTGTTGCCAGGTCGATCACCCGGCAAAGACGGGCGTGTCGAAGGCTTGAATCCAGGTAAGGATGGTCTTGTGGATGGAAGCGACGGCCTTACCGAAGGAATTTCCGGGCGATTTGAGGGGAACGATGGCCTTGTCGCAGGCAGGTTGGGGCGAGTTGCAGGCAGTGAGGGTCGCGTCGAAGGAATGTTGGGTCGAGTCTGGGGAATGTTGGGTCGAGTTTGGGGAATGTTGGGGCGAGTTTGAGGAAAAGACGGGCGAGTCTGAGGGAAAGATGGGCGCGAGATCGACGGCATTCCACCGGTCGGTCGTGCCGGGTGACTGAAACTCGGGCTGGGCCTCGCCGCATTCATGCGACTCAGATTTGCGCGACCACCCCCGCCACCGCCTCGACCGCGAGCATGAAGTTGGCTGCTGGATGTCAGCAGCAAGGTGGTAGCCAGCAGAAAATAGAACCCTGTCTTCATCAGTCGTATCTCAATCGTAGGGAAGCTTATCCAGCAGAATTCGGATCGTTTCATCTCGGTGAACGGGTCATCTCGGTGAACGGGTCATTTCGGTGAACGGGCAGGTGGCGGTGGGCGTTTTACCATCCTGACCGGTTCCATGTTCTCGCGAACATCGCCAGCAACAATCAGGTTCTGATACTCCCATGTCACCATTTCTGCATCGTGGATGGTGTAGATGCTTGTCGCTGTTACTGTCTCTCCATCGGCCGTGACCCCTGTCGAATTCAGCAACCAGCGTTGACCGTGCCTTGTCCAGAGTCCAGTGAAAAATCCACCTTGCGAGTCAAACGTCCACGAGCGGAGTTTTTTTCGGGCGGGATCCCAGCCAATGCGTTGAATTCCATTCATCGCCTTGCCATCCCGGGTTTGCACGGTGAAACGACGCAAAAGGAAGTTACCATCAGCAGACCAGTCACAGTTGGTGTGCACGACCGAATCATCATTCTCGTTGACCCAGTCACCGATCATCCAGTTCAGCTGTTCGAGTTGTTCTTTTCGTTTGGCCGCACTGGCAGGCATGTTTTTGAGAGAATTGATTCGCCACTTTCCGTCTTTCTCCAGTGTGTGCAATGCCACATAACGACTTTGGAGCTGCGCTTTCCCCGGGGATTCTGTTGAAAAGACCGTGCCCTCTTCCATCACAACACGATCTGTGATTTTCCGTATTCGTTCGATCGCAATTTCATCGATGGTCGCGTTCAGCGAATTCTCAAACACATTTTCGAATAAGGCAACAATGGCTTCACGCCCCTGCGTCAATTCTCCAAACTCGTCAAGAAACTCTGCGTCCGCGGTGAACATGTTTCCAATCGCCGAAGCATCACGTTTTGTGTAGGCATCAACAAAAGTCTGGGCGCTGGCGAGAAACGGCTGGTACTCCCGGTTGACCCCCGCGGTTCGTGTTTCTGTCTCAGAAACATCGTTGCCAGCTGGTGAAGGTTTTTGAGCCCACGCAAAGCATGGAAAAACCAGCCACGCCCCAAGTAATATCCAGCGGACACCATCGGTCAGTTTGTTCATGTTATTGGTCATTTTCAGAATTACTGGTGACAAGTGCTCTCGAAGCCCAGGCAAGCAGGCCGGACTCCCTGACAATCCAACCACGTCCGGTCATTTTTGTTGGTTTGAAAAGAAAGGGATGACATGAAGAACCGAGTTGTCGTCGCGGTTGGGCCGGGTAGCATGCTCGCGCTAACTCTATTTTTGTTTCACACCACGTTGCCGATTGTAACACCTGATTGCCCCCGAACACCACGAGGTTTTTGCTTGATTGCCGTTCCTGACGGTTCAGATGTCCGAAAATCCCGGCAGTTCCCGCCTTCGATTCTGTGAGGCAGCCACCCGTAGAATCTTCTGCCGCGCCCGAACGCGATGGGACACTTGTCCCCGGAGGTGGACTTTCGACTGCGGGCCGTGAATTTGAGCGAAGAAGATAATGTCAGCGGAAAAGAGAACACCGGAAAACCGATTCGCTGATTTAGTCAACAAAAGCTGACAGCAACACTTCATGAATCCCCCCAGCAGGATTACATCAAAACACCATGAAGCCGGATTGAGCTTTCCAGGCACATTCGATGCCCCGAGCAGTTCGCAAATGTTGATCTCGATGGTTCTTGAAAGGCTCCGTGCAGATATTTTCGTGCAGATATTTCCGTGCAGATATTTCCGTGCAGATATTTCCGTACGGGTATTTCCATACGGGCATTCATGAACGTTGGGCGCGAATCTGAAGATTGCAAACCTGCTTTTGCGATTCTTGCAGAGTGTTGCACTTGGGGAATCACGCCTCGATTTCAAAATGCCCTTCGCGCTGCGTCATGCGCTTCATACTCGCGGATCTTCCCGGGGACATCAAAGAGCCGGTGGAGGCGGAAGATTCAGGGTAGACATGGCCTTGGTCATGGACTGCTGGTAGTGCCGTAACACTCCATAAACAGATTGGAAAGCAGGATAGGAAGCCAGTTCTTTGTAAGCAGGGTTGTTCGCAACCGCATCGAAGCGTTTCAGGACAGCGGCGAGTTCTGTGGGTGAGGGATGACCACCCGCCAAGAAAATCGATGATGGTAACGCGAGATAATTCTTCCAGTCATTATCCAGCTTTTCGTACAGTTCTGGTGCCAGTCTCGTGAGTTGTGTTCTCATGACTTCTGCTTCCGACATCACATGCTGACGAACGATCGGTGGGCTTGTTGAACTTGCCGTCACATTGCTCGCGGCATTGGCGGCAAGTCCCGGGCTTGCTCCGCTATTGCCGGTCGTTGGTATGCCCGTCGTGGACCCAGGTTGTCCCGCATTGCCGGCCAATGATGTCACCTGTGCTGGAGTGCGCTTTGGTGTGGCGCCAGCGTAACGCGCGATGTTTTGAGTCAGTTGTAACGCCGCTGGTGGTATCACGAGCGGTGTGTTCGGCCCTGCCGCATGATAATAGGAGCTGGTGGCCAATGGATCAGTTCGGACCACTGACCCGTCGATGGACACACCGGCAAACAAGCCCCGACTGCGTGAGTAGGTATAAATCTCAGCTTTCAGCCGCCCATCCGTTGCCGCCGCAGTCTGTCGTCCGATGGGGCCTGCTGATGCAGCTGCGTCAGCCCCAATCGTCAGTTTTCCCTGCAGAATACCTTGAACACTGTTAAGCGTCTTGAAAACAAGAATGATGTCAGATGCTTGAACTCCGACTTGCCATCCAATGTTGCCACCAGTCAGCGTGATGAATACTGGGGCATGCCAAACACCGTCAGCATCACGGATGAATAGAAGGCCCCGGCCGAACCTTGCTCCGACAACAAAGCCACCTTTGATCACGTTGGGAATGATCGCGACGCCATACGCATCCGAAAGCATTGCCTGCGGAATTCTGTTCCCCGGTGTCGTCATTGCCTCATTCAAAACAGACGCCGCTGCCTGAACCGTGGCGGCTTCCATTTGCTGACCGTTGGCCTGAGGGGGTGACAAAATCCACGCCAAGCAAATGGCGATCAGGAGTGGTGGAAAAGCGAGGCGAAACATCTAGCTGGAATCCTTCCCTTTGCGAGCAAATCATAGAATGAGCAGACTGCACAACCCTGCTCAGCAGTGTAAAGGTTTTTCCCGATCCTCAAAACACGAAACTTCCCTATCTGACCAGCGCTGAATGTGTGTCAAATGCAAGCATTGGGATCATCCCACCGGATCCTGAGGCAATGAGATCGATTGCGTTCATGCACGAGTGATCGATTGGGACAGGTGCGGTGGCGAGCTTGTGAGAGCGTCAGCAATTGCCGCACAAACGATTTTCGGAATGGTTCTTTGACGTACACGCCTGAATTGAATACTGAAGAACCGTGAATACTGAAGAACCGTGAATACTGAAGAACCTTGCATGCTGAAGAGGTCTGCATGCTGGTGGTGAATGAAGAGATCGAATCAATTCGAGGGTGAATCTGTCTGGCCTGGCACTTCTGATGCGTTGGCGTCAGTTGGCGTCGATTCAGCAAGTTGACTCGCCATCGCAATCGCTCCTCGCCCGACTTGTTCACATGTCGCGGCGGCCTGACCAAAATCCGCATTCAGACGATCTACTCTGTCCAGTGGTATCATCACCACTTTCCCTGACCAAGGGTCAGGTGAACCGGGCAGATAAATGGTGGCCAGCCCCTGCTTTTCATCTCGCTCAGTTTCAAAGGCGATTCGTTGGCACTCTTGAAACGTCACAAGCACTGGCTGCATCTGCGGTCGGGTCTCATCTCCGCCAATCGTATCAGCCATTTGATCCTTGAGAATCGAATACCGCGGAAACAGGATTGCGAGCTTCTGTTCGAACGTATTCGAGATTTTTTTTCCCAATGACCAGCGCGCAAACATTCCGGCTGCAAAGCATGCCAGCAGGATGATTGCTATGGAAATCCCGATCAGAATGGCGATGCCGGTCGGTGTCTTGACCGGAATTTGTTTGTTCAGTTCTGACGCAATTGAGATGACGACGGGCGCGATTTGCCCGATCAAGGCACCAAGCACAATCAGTGGTAGTAGAAACAGCAAACCGCCGATGGCAGTCGTTTTGAGGAAGTTGATGAAACGTTTCGACTTTTTAACGATCATGACAGCTGCTCAAGTGCGGTTTTCGGGATCGGAATGCACGTTCACCGTGATTTGAAATTCCATCATCCCAACGAATGTGAATCGGCTGTTTTCATTTCTATCGTGATGATCTGACGCTTTACAGAGGAATGTATTCCATGAACCCGATCATCATTTCATTTTGACTTTGCTTTCCCCAGCGTACTTCAGACAGAGGGTCCGGGTTATTCAGGTTGTTGGCAGAGTTATCAAAGACAGCGGTGCAGCGGATGAACTGTCCGGGCCGGATCAGCTTGGGTTTTTTGAGGATATATTTCAATTGCCAATTGAAGTCGTAGGCTGGTACATCCAGCAGTGTTTCGATGACCTTGTCTGTTTTTGCATCGATCAGATCGTAGCGGAATGCCTTGCCTCTCAAGTGCATATGAGGTGTCATGCTCAACAGAACGACATTTTTCCTGGATCTTTTTGAATCACAGGTGAAGGTCTGGTCAGCTTTTTTCGGCTCGATAATCAGCTCTCGATTTGGCGGAGCTGCTGACGTTCCTTTCAATTCACGTCTGATTTTGGCCGGTTCGTCTGCAAAGCAGATTCCCACGCAGCTCTGGTCCATTTGTGCATGGCCATCCGGCGTGTAATGCATTTCCAGCAGAAGTTTGCTACCTGCTTTGACCTTGACTGCGACATCGGCAGGCGTGGTCAAGGGAATCGCGCCGGGGGCGTAACCGGCCAGGATCTCACTGACATCCTCGGCATCTTTTTCCGGCGGGATCACGAACAGCAGGATGTGATGTACGACGCTGCGGTTCTGTGGTCGTGCTTCAGTGGCAACAATGTACTTGTCTTGATCCCATTCAGGGTCAATCACATAGTGCTGATAATCGACGGTGCCCTGTGCAGGAACGGGGAAAGCAGTTGGCATCCGGATGATTTGGTCGGGTTCCGGGATTTGCCAGCCTTGCGTGAATTGCGGTGGGCTCGGCAAATCGTTGGGATCTCCCTCGGGCATGCCATTTTCGATCCAGGTAAAAATCAGGTCTTTCTGCTCTGGTGTCAATCTCGGATCGTTAGCAAACTCACCATGCTCTGGATTGGCAAACCATGGTGGCATCCGTTCCTCCTCGATAACCTCCATGATGGTGTCTTCCCAACCAATGACGTCCTTGTAACTGGTCAGATTGAAAGGTGCGATTTCACCTTCACGGTGGCATCGCATGCAGTGGTTGTTGAAAATGGGTGCGATGTGCCTGGTGAACGTGATGGATCCGGATGGGGTCACATTCTTGACGCGACCGATGTGACAACCTGCGACAGGTGTTTCTTGCACCGTGATCTGTTTTCCGGCAAGTAGTTGCTCAATTGCATCCGATAGTTCTGAAACTTCTGGTTTCTCACGCGATCCACCGACGAAATACTGGTCATCAATCCTGCCGTGGTATTTCACCGTGAAGGTTGAGTCGAGCAGGAATACTTCGGGAGTTCTTTGAGCTTCGAAAGCGTCGGCAATTTTGTTGCCAGGGTCCTTCAACATCGGAAATGTGAGATGGTGGCGATGCGTATACGCCACCAATTCGGTCATACTGTCCTGCTTGTTCGAGTTGATACCCAGAACTGCAATCTTATCATTGCCAAACTTGTGTTGAAGCATTTCCAGCCTTGGTCCGTAAAGTTTGGCCAGAGGGCACTCTGTTCCAAGAAACGCCACGACAATTGCCTTCTTGCCAGCAAATTCCGACAACGAAACAGCACGACCATAACAGTTGTCCAAGGTGAAGGGAGTGACCTTGTTTCCGATGTGTGATTCTCGACCTTCAGCCACTGAGAAAAAACAGGTCAGATATGCAATTGCCGAAATACAAAGTGCAATCTTTTGCGTCATTGGATGATCCAGTAATGAATGATGTGACATCAGGTTGGTTGGTGCTTGTGTCATGATTCTGATTCAGCGATCAGGAATTTGTAAGGATCCGGCTCTTCGTAATTTGCAAAGGTGCCCTGCACGTGATCGTTTCCGGTTTTCAGATCCCAACGGATCTCGATTTCGAGGAGTAGGGCAACTGTATTGTCAGGCAGGCTCCCCCCATTGTGCTCTGGGTTACTTTCGCAAGTCCCTTGTGCTGCTTGGCAATGCGTTGGACCAGAGCAAGCCCCAAGCCGACGCCACGATTGTCTTCATTGTTGAGTCGGACGAATGGTTCGAAGACGGTTTCCCTCTCTGTTTCCGGAATTCCATCCCCATCATCTTCAACGGTGATGATGACGGTTTGATCTTTGATGCTCGCTGACAGGTTCACACTGGTTGTCGCATATTGCCCTGCATTACTGACCAGGTTATCGATTGCTCTCGCCAGACTGTCAGCATGGGCATTGGTCACAAGCCTCTCAGGATCTTCGGGAATGTTGTAACTTATGTTCGGGTACAGGGGAGCGTGGAAATCGACAGACTGCTCAATCAAATTCCAGACATCAACTGGTTCTGTCACTGTTTCCGGGCCATGCGTGTCAATCCTTGCGTAGGTGAGTAATTCTCCGACAAGGGAATCCAGTTTTTCTGTTGCGGCATCAATGGAATCCAGACGTTTACGACGCTCACCGTCCGTTTTTGATGTCACAACCAGATCGGTCGCGAAACGGATTCGGGCCAATGGAGTGCGCAATTCGTGCGATACCGCCTGAAGAAGTTCACGTTGTGACCGCACCAACGATTCAGTTCGTTCCGCCATGGCGTTGAACGCGGTTACCAGTGCGAAGTCGCGTGAACGCGACTTGGATGGAATGCGTGCCTGCAAATCGCCGCCGGCAATGGATGTTGCAGCTTGCTCGACAGCACGAAACTGTTTGGCGACTGGACGGAGTAGAATGGCGATCGCGAGAGCGGCCAGCAGAAAAATGATTCCGTAGCCAAGCGTGGCTGTTGAACGACTTGGCCCCACGAATTGTGGCAGGCTACCAAACAGCAGAAAATATTCCGGATCTTGCTGTTTTACTGCTTCAGCTTTATCGGAAGCAGATGGAGCCGACCCGTTTTCAGAGGTTTCGTTTTCAGAGGTTCCGATTTCTTCCGCGAGAGATTTTTCATGATTGTCTGGCGGGAAAATTGCAATGCCAACGTATTCGCGCAACAAAACAACGTCACCGTTCATCAGACGTTTGCGATAGGGGTCAACCAGCCAGTCTGCATCTTTGAAGGCAACCAGTTGCATTGGGTATTCGAAATTGCCAGCGATCTGCCGGTATTTCATGGCTGAGACTGCCTTGTCTTCATTCCACAGTTCGGCCACCTCGTTTCGTGCCAGTCGAACACCGCCTGCCAGAGCATCTTCAATAACACTCACGTTTTGGGTTGACGACAGGTCTGCAAAACTGGCTTGCATCAGCCAGGCGATCACGAGTATCGCAACGACGCCGACATAAAAGCGGAGGAATAGACGTGTCATGATTGGGTTGCCAAGAGGTAGCCAACACTGCGTACCGATTTGATCCGCTGCGGCTGGACAGGATCATCACCGATCTTCTTGCGAAGTCTGGAAACACGAAGATCAATCGAACGGTCCAAACCGTCGTATCTTACACCGTGTAATTCCTGATACAGTTCATCACGTGGAATCACCTTGCCAGCGTTTTTGGCGAGCAGCCAGAGCAGGTCAAATTCGGCTGTTGTCAAGTCAATGTTGTGATCCCCAATGGAAACAGAACGGTTGGTGGTATCAATGAGGAGATCATCGACCGAGATTCGTGTTGTGGTCGCTTCTGTACCAGATTGCCCAGCGCGACGAAGGTGAACACGCAAGCGGGCCAGCAGGGCGTGTGGTCTCACCGGTTTGGACATGTAGTCGTCCGCCCCCACTTCCAGGGCGACAACCTCATCAATCTCATCTCCGCGTGCCGTAAGTATGAGAATCGGTCCTTCAAAATCGTCTCGGACTGTGCGGCAAATGCTGATTCCATCGATTCCCGGCAGTCCAATGTCCAACACGACCACGTCAAACGGCTCCGTTTGAATACGATTCAGAGCCCTTGTTCCGTCATGCTCGACCGATACATCAAACCCGTTGGCACTCAGAAAGTCTGCAACCATGGATGCAAGTTCGCGGTCATCTTCCACCAGGAACAGTCGCTGTTGCTCTACTGTTGTCATAATCCGGTACTTTCAATCGAGGATCGGTAAGCCACAATTTTCACTCCAACAATCGCGGTTGGGTAGCCCGGTAACGACGAGAAACCGGTACCGATGGGAAACCGGTTCCCATTAGAAACAGGTACTTGTGGTTTCACCGCTCTTGGTTACTAAAACGATACATTTGTGTGAAAATATCCGGTGGCTGTCCAGCGGCTTGGGGCTGCGTTGCTGTGAAGGTCTGACCACGGATGTCATCAACGGTAGCAGTTGCTCTGTCAACTCTGATGAGCAGGCGAACTTTGATCTGGAGGTGATTGCCCAGCTTTGTATGGCAGCAGAATCGACGTCCCAGGGGCAATCTGCGGTCCCGAATGGAGTTTTCTCGCTCCATTGCTGGTTCTCAGTTCCTGACACGAGGGGAGCCGATCGATCAAGGAACCCTCCCCCATCGATTGAGGCAGGCTTAACTCGGAAAGTGGGCTCGTTCGAACCGGTTTCAGGTGTGTGTTCGATGTCTTTTTTGTCTTCTCACGGCAACTGGTGCAGTGCACTGGCCTGTTCGACTAGAATGGCAGGACATGCCAACATGAACTTTTTCATGGCTGCATTGCCGGAGCGAGGTGGCGTTGGTGGGTGGGTTGCGGATCAAGGTGTGACGGTTGAGCCCGTATGCGCACGTCCCCATCTTTGTCGGTGCCCAGATTTTGTCCGTATCCAGCTTTACATGATCCATGATTCCGGGGTCCATCGAACAGAGATATGTCACATAACGAGTTCCCGAGCCAGAGCTCATGCATGCAATTGCAGAGTGGCGTGATTAGACCCTGTTTCAAGTCGCCAAGCTTGTTGAGTCATGGCAACTTGGTTTTTACTCGCCAGCGAAGCATGTCAGTGCTTGCAGTTTTGTGGTTCATTCTGTTTGGAAATCCAGCCACGCTTTTTGCGGAGGTGGATTTTGCATCAGAAATTGCACCGGTGCTGCAGCAACGGTGCTTGAGTTGTCATAACGATCAGGAACGAAAAGGTGACTTTTCGCTCGAGACGGGAGAGTCAATCAGCCAGGATGGGTTTATCGTACCCGGTGATGCAGGGGCGAGTCATCTACTTGATGTCATCCGTGTCGAGAATGGTGAGGCCAGGATGCCGAAAAACTCGGATCCC
This sequence comes from Rubripirellula sp., assembly GCA_012270065.1. Lineage (GTDB taxonomy): Bacteria > Planctomycetota > Planctomycetia > Pirellulales > Pirellulaceae > Rubripirellula. The sequence continues at coordinate 125,670 of JAAXJB010000008.1, forward strand.
CTTACATCAGAAGAGATTAATCGCATCACAAAGTGGATTGATCAGGGAGCCATCTGGCCATCGGGTTTTAAACTCGAACAGGCGCGTGTCTCTGATTTCAACTGGTGGTCTTATCAACGCATTCGGCGACCCACGATTCCCGAGGTGATGGATGGCTGGGGACGCACTCCAATCGACGCTTTCATTACGAAGAAACTCAGTGAGAAAGGTTTAACGCCGTCGGCCGAGGCGGACCGGCGAACCTTGATAAGACGGGTGACTTATGACCTGCTCGGATTGCCTCCGACGCCGAAGCAGGTAGAAGATTTCGTGAGAGATCCTGATCCGGAGGCATATGAGCATCTTGTCAACCGGTTATTGGAATCACCTCGTTATGGTGAACGTTGGGCACGGCATTGGCTGGATGTGGTCAAGTACGCAGACACCTGTGGTTACGACAAGGACAAGTTGCGTCCAAATGCGTGGCCCTATCGGGATTACGTGATTCGTTCGTTCAATCAAGACAAAGCCTACAGTCGCTTTATCAGTGAACAGATAGCCGGGGATGTTCTTTATCCAGATGATCCCGATGGAATTCTGGGGCTGGGTTTCATTGCCGCTGGCCCATGGGATTTCATTGGTCATGTGGAAGTTCCGGAAACCAAACTGGACGGCAAGGTGGCACGCAACCTGGATCGGGATGATATGGTTTCCGGGGCTTTGAATACGTTTTGCAGCATGACGGTCCAATGCGCCCGGTGTCATAACCACAAATTTGACCCAATCAGTCAGGATGAATATTACGGTCTACAGTCCCTTTTTGCGGCTGTTGATCGTGCAGAACGACCGTATGATCTGGATCCCGATGTCGAAAAACGCAGGCAGGCATTGGAGCTTGTCATTGCTGACCAGCAGAAACGCGTGGATCTCATCGAAGAAGAAATCAAACGTGCCGGTGGTAATCGTTTGTCAGGGCTGCAGAGAGAGATCAAATCACTGGAAAAAAAGGTCCAGTTTGAGAAATCTGCCGAGTTCGGATACCACAGCTCGATTTCAAAGCGAGATGACTCGCAGAAGTGGGTTGAAATTGAGTTGGCTGAATCTGTCGAGGCATCGCAGATCATCCTGCATGCCTGTCACGATGAATTCGGAGGAATTGGAGCAGGTTTTGGTTTTCCAGTCCGGTATCAGGTAGCCGTGGCAGGTGATGATGGCGAGATGAAGGTTGTCGCTGAACGTACTGATCAGGATGTGATCAATCCAGGATTGCAACCCATTGTGATTGAGCTTGATGGACGCTTGATAAGGCGTGTTCGTGTAACGGCTCACAAGCTGGCTGAACGAAAAAACGATTACATCTTTGCTCTCGCAGAACTGCGTCTTGTTGACGCCGGGGGCGTGAATCGGGCAAAGGGAGCCAAAGTCGCGTCGCTTGACTCAATCGAGGCACCCGTACGCTGGGGGCGAAATAACCTGACTGACGGTGATTGGCCGCAGTATCAGGATCCGAGTGCGGCAGACGCCTTGAAAGTTGCAAAAAGTGAACTGGCCAAATTGAATCTTGAGATCGAGACACCCGAGCGAGTCTCTGAACGTGAGGTGGCAAACAGGAAGTTGGCTGAAGCACGGTCTGATTTGGCCAAGCTTCCACGAGGAAAAATGGTCTATGCCGCAGCAACACACTTCAAGTCGCAAGGCAATTTTCATGCCACCAAGGGTAAACTGAGGCCTGTGCATGTACTGCATCGGGGTGAAGTTGATCAGAAGCGTGCACCTGCCTCGCCAGGAATGTTGCCTTTGGGACTCAATCTGGATTGGCAGGTCGATGCTGATGCTTCCGACGGTGAACGCCGCGCAGCTTTGGCAAATTGGTTGACAGACCGCAGGCATCCGCTGGTTTGGCGTTCCATTGTCAATCGAATGTGGCAGTACCACTTCGGCCGAGGAATTGTTGAAACTCCCAATGACTTTGGGCGAATGGGAGCGATTCCAACACATCCGGAACTTCTCGATTGGCTGGCAGTTGAATTTCGTGACGGTGGTGACTGGTTAAAGCAACAGTCGATGAAGGACTTGCATCGATTGATTGTGACCAGCAGTGTTTACCGTCAAGTGTCGTTGGAGGCTGAGGAGAAGTCGGTCATCGACGGCAGCAATCAGTACCTCTGGAAAATGTCTCGCCGCAGATTGGAGGCAGAAGAGATTCGCGATTCAATTCTGCAGATCAGCGGAGCCATGGATGACAAAATGGGTGGCCCCGGTTATTACCTCTTCAAGCTCGAACGCACCGCTCATTCTCCTCATTATGAATATCACAAATTTGATCCGCGTGATCCGAAATCGCATCGTCGCAGCATCTACCGATTCATTGTCCGATCCCAGCCAGATCCGTGGATGACAACCCTCGATTGCGCCGACTCATCGCAGAGTACTCCGAAGCGAAATGAAACTCTCACGTCTTTGCAGGCACTTTCGCTACTCAATAGCCGTTTCAATCTCGTGATGGCAGAGACATTTGCAGAACTGCTGGCGGAGGAACAGAAGACATTGGAGCAGCAGGTACGCCAGGCAGCACGTCTGGTTCTGCAACGCGATCCTGGTGAATCCGAAGTTGATTCATTCATGGCCTATGCCACAAAGCATGGCACGAAGAATCTTTGTCGATTCCTTTTTAATCTCAGTGAATTCATCTACATCGATTGAACGCCAGATGTACCCCGCAATGCGGTGATTTCGTCGATCCATCAGCCAACGCCGGAACTGTCTCATGAATCAAATGTTTGAACGCCGTGACTTTCTGCGCGGAGCCGGAAGCAGCTTTGGTTCCATGGCCTTGGCAATGATGTTGCGGGAAGAATCACGTGCTGACCGCGCGGTCCAAGTCCTTCATCATCCGCCGAAAGCCAAGAGAGTCGTTCAGTTGTTCATGGGTGGAGCAGCGAGTCATCTTGACCTCTGGGACCATAAGCCGATGCTTGAAAAGCATCATGGAGAAGAATCCGATTTCGGGGAGCATGTCGAGGCGTTCCAGAATGGATTGGGGCCATGGATGAAGTCTCCGTTTCCGTTCAAGCCGTATGGTCAATCGGGAAAAATGCTCAGTGATGTCGTTGCGCCCCTGGGTGATTGTGTGGATGACATGACTTTCATTCACAATCTGGTTGGGAAAACAGGTGTTCACTCACAGGCAACCTACCTGCAGGCGACAGGTTTCCAGCGTCCAGGCTTTCCGGGCATGGGGGCGTGGATCAGCTATGCGCTGGGATCGATCAATGAAAACCTTCCTACTTTTGTGGTGCTGCCTGATCACCGTGGTTTCGCCAGCAACGGTCCCAAGAACTGGGGCTCAGCGTTCCTTCCTGCGAGTTCACAGGGGACCGCCATTTTTCCCCAACGCAAGAACCCCATCGAAGATTTGACGCCTCAGGCGGATTTTGCAACTTCGCAGGGAGATCGAGAAGGTCTTGAAATGTTGGCGAAGTTGAATCGGCGTTTTCAGGAACAACGTCCTGGTGACTCGCGTCTGGAGGCTCGCGTCAAATCGTACGAATTGGCGGCAAAAATGCAGTTGAGTGCACCCGAAGCTCTCGATATTTCAGGCGAACCTGCACATGTCCTGAAAATGTATGGGCTGGACCGTCAAGGAGCCAAGTATCCCGATACGATCAATGCTCCCGAGGAGGCAGAGTATTTTGGTCGCAAGTGTCTGATCGCCCGTCGCCTGCTGGAACGGGGCGTCAGGTTTGTCCAGATATGGTCTGGTAATGACAACAGTTTTCCGCGTCGTAATTGGGACAGTCACGAGGATATCGAGCGGGACCATGGTCCGCTGGCTCGAGGTATGGCGGTGGGAACAGCTGCTTTGCTGAAAGATCTGAAACAGTCCGGAATGATGGAAGATACTATCGTCCTGTGGACTACGGAATTCGGCAGAATGCCGAGCACGCAGGGCAGCAAGGGCCGGGATCACAATCCATACGTTTTCACCAATTGGCTGTGCGGTGGTGGTGTGCGTGGCGGGCTGACACACGGTGAGTCCGATCAGTGGGGGTACAAACCGCTGGATCGCGAAAACCCGACTCGTGTGTATGACATTCACGCTACCATCCTGCATCTGTTGGGGATCGATCATAAGCGGTTGACTGTCCGACATGACGGAATCGACCGCCGCCTGACCGATGTTCACGGACATGTCATTCGCGAAATACTTTCGTGAGAATCCCCGGTCTTCAGCATCTGGTGCCGAATCTGGCAGGTGTTTCGCTGGAAGTTTTCAATTGGTCAAAACGAGAACCGATGAAATGAAAATCTGGATCGATGCTGATGCAGCACCGCGTGATGTAAAAGAGGTGGTATTCAAGGCCGCTCACAGACTGGCTGTCGAGACCGTCCTGGTCGCCAATCAGAAAATTGGTATCCCCGCCAGCGCAGAAACGGTTTCCATGGTTGTTGTCCGGGAAGGAGCCAACGTGGCAGATCGATACATTGTGCTCCATAGCCAGCCAGGCGACCTGGTGGTGACCGCAGATATTCCGTTGGCAGCATTGCTAGTTGAGAAGAAGGTGGATGTCATTGACCCGCGGGGCGAAGCCTATGATGCCGGTAACATCGCCAGCAGGCTTTCGATGAGGGATTTCATGGATCAAATGCGTGGGGCTGGTATGGTTACCGGGGGAAGCCGTCCTTATGGTGATCGTGACAAAAAAGCATTCGCGAATACCTTTGATCGTCTGTTGACCAGATTGCTGAAGAAAGAGCGTACCTGAGTTGCTGACCGTTCCCGCAAGCTGTTTTCATTCGGGCACGTGAAAAGCTTCACGCAACTGTTTCCATACCCAAGCATGATGTTCTTTACCCAGGCCGTGACCCTTGTCGGCATAAATCCGATAGATCTTTTTGCCAGGAATGCGGTTGAATGTGTTGAAGCAAGTGGTTGGCGGACAGACGTTGTCCTGTAAACCAATCGACATGATCGTCGGACAGCGGATCCGGTCTGCCAGATTCATGGTGTCGAAATAGCTGAGGGTTCTCAGGGTTGATTTCCAACTCCGTTGTGGCTGATCGGCGATCCAGCGTTCCATTTCCGGCCAGTGCGTCAGCTGGAAGTAGTTGATCCAGTCACATAAAAACGGGATGTCTGCGATACATTGATCGATCCTGTCGTCCAAAGCTGCTGTGGCAAACGCAAATCCACCGCCTTGGCTGCCACCCCATACAGCGATCCTGCTCTGGTCAACATCAGTCCGGGATGCGATGTAATCGACGGCTCGAACACAGTCCAGATAGCTGCCTCGGTAGTAATATGCTTGTGGAGAATCCAGACCTCGAATCCAGAAGTTACTGGGTTCGCCGGGAATGTCGTCCTGGCTGTTTCCGTGTCCGCGAGGGTTGAAGGAGAAGACAATCATGTCTTTCGCCTTGCCTGTGGGCTTCATGTTCTGCCCGTAACCAGGCACACGAATGATGGCTGGCAGCGGGCCGGTTGTATTGCGTGGGACTTCAAGCCAGCCACGCACCCGGATTTGTGCATGGCTTCGCATGCTGATTTCAAAAACCTCGATTTCATCGCTGCTCATGTCTGGACGTTCGATTGATTTGAAGGCGGGAGGAACCTGGCGCAATTCAGCGAGCGATCGCTTCCAGAAATCATCGAAGTCAGGTTGTCGCGTCATCGGTGTGTGTATCTTTTCCGGGTTACACCCGACCCGGTGTTTTTTCCGAATGACCTTGCTCTTTTCATTTTGTTGAATTCTGCAGGTCAGTTCTACGAACCCGGCAGCAGGAAGCATCACGGATTTTGTGAATTCTTCCGTCTTGCCATGAGAGATTTGAATCATCCGGTCAACTTCTGGTGCAGGTGTAATGGCAACGCTGTTGACACTCCAGTCAAGCTTCGCGGTAACGGAAGTATTTCCCGGATTGGTGATTTTTGCCGCAAATCTGACGGGCGAATTCGGCTTGCCCATGCCAGAAATGGCATCAGAATCGATCGCAACTTCAAGGCGAGAACTGTTCTTGAGACTGGTTGGGTCAACAGCAGTGCACTCGCTTTGGATGACAATGGCCAGTAACGAAACAAAGAAGATCATCAGTTGGCAGTCGGTTCGGAAAAAATCCCTTGGCCCGGACATGCTGTTTGAATGGAACATGATTACTTTCTGGCTGTTGAAACGGTGAGCCACGTATTCACTCGGTGCGTTACCTTGTCGGCAGCTGTGTGCTGGACAAAATGATCCGCGCCGGGAATCGTGATGAGGGTCAGATCATTGTCGAGCCATTGCCATGTATCATTGAGCGCACCCGGCAATAGTGCCGTATCGCCAAGTCCATGGATCATCAAAACCGGACACTTGACCTTTGGCAACTCTTCATCCTGTGGCGTGTAAGGTGTCTTTGGGTAATTTGCTTTGTAGTAATTCAGCATGCCTTCGATAGATGACCTTTCAAAAGCTTTGACATACTTTTTTCTGCTTTCGGCATCTTTCACCCAGAAAGCAAGACCATTGGCAGTCAGTTGTGACGCAGCTCCGGGGGCTTGAAATCGTCTTGCGTAAGCAGATGCTTTTTGTTGTTCAGGATTATTTGCCAATTCCCTTCGAAGACCGTTCATGTGGGGGAGGTTAAGAATCACCAGACGGTCTGTCATCTCCGGGAAGCCCATGGCAAAGGACCACGCCACGGCGCCACCCCAGTCATGACCCATGATCACAGCTTTCTTGCGCCCGAAGTGCTTGATAACCGCTTTCACATCATTCACCAGATTGGACATTGAGTAATTCTCAACCCCCAGAGGTTGATCACTCAGGTTGTAGCCACGCTGGTCGATCGCGACTACTTGAAACGTCTTTGCCAGTTCAGGCATTTGATTTCGCCAGGTGTACCAGTAATCAGGGAAGCCGTGGATCATCACCAGCAATGGGCCTTTTCCAGCGGTCACGTAGTGGATGCGCGTTTCGCCTGATTTTGCGTATCCGTGTTCACCAAGAGGTGTGGCTTCGGGTTCCTTCGCCCCTACGTTCGAACCACAAGACAAAAGTGAGATCCATGTGATGATCATAGGCACCGACAGATAGCGTGATTGTGTCATCGTGTGATTCAAATTCTTGATCCGGAAAAGTAAATGGGAGATGGATAATTCAGTGATTGAAAAATGTTGGGCTTGCTCTCGGGTCGGGCTTGCAGGCACACATCAGGCATTCAGAGTCAGAGAGGCCGTTGACGGCAGGTAGATGCTGAGCTTTCCATTTGCGATCCAATGCA
>JAAXJB010000008.1:133008-155054 GCA_012270065.1 Rubripirellula sp.
TTAGCGTCTGGCACCTGGCGTGTACGGAAAGGCAGTTTTGAGCTTCTTTCACAACTTAAAATTCCGGGTATGGTGAGTGTGATTGACAGAAACCCGTGTTGATTTTCGATGATGTCGGAACCACAGGGTTGATTCGGGTGACGATAAACTCGACATTTCAGGTCATCGATCGAGAACATGATGAAGTGTCTGTCATGCTTCCATTTCTGCAAATCATGCTGCGGTTTCAGCTGAATGGTGAATGAAGAGGAATACAAGTGAGTGAGGAAATTTCGCCGCAGGATCAACCGTACAAGCAGGTCATTGTCATGCGTCATGATTTGAAGATGCGTCGAGGCAAACAGATTGCCCAGGGCGCTCATGCTTCAATGGCGTTCTTGAGTTCCAGACTGAAGAAGTCGGGAAGTGTATCGTTGGATGACTTTGATGTGGCAACTCAACGTTGGTTGGCCCGTGGTTTTGCGAAGATATGCTGTCGCGTCGAAAGTGAGCACCAACTACTTGCGATTCATGATCAGGCCAGTCAACAGGGCCTGGAAGTGCATCTGATCACTGATAGCGGAAAGACCGAGTTTCATGGAGTGCCGACGAATACCTGTTTGGCAATTGGACCGGATGAAGCTGCGAAAATTGACGCAATTACTGGCGACTTGCAATTGCTTTGAAATGGCGGTGCTCCAGATCCGCGACCATGGGTTGCCCTGACCAACTTTTTCGATGTGAGCTCTGAGAGTGAGCTCTGAGATCAAGTCGATTTTGGACGATCCAGATTCGACAATGCGTTGCTTGAAAATACGTGTGATGATGGGCGTGAGCGGTTAAACTATCGATCTGTTTGTGACTGGTTTCTGTTCATCATCCCTGTTGCTGTTGTTTTTCATGTCAGCTGTTCCTTTTGGGCAATCGCGTTTAATTACGATCCGGTGTACCGCGGTTCTGCTTTTTTCAATTTCAGGCATGATTGCAAGTCATGCTCAAACCGGTCTTCCACCATTCGTTGCCGGGTTTGAAAGATTCACTCGGCATGGCGACCTCGGTACTGCTGAATCCGGCGAGTTGCTGGTTGCAGAGTTGAGTTGTGTGTCCTGCCATGCATCCGGAAATCCCGCGTTGTCCCCCAAGCGAGGTCCGACTTTGGCCGGCGCAGCGAATCGTTTTTCCAGCCAGTGGCTGCGGGAATATCTTGCCAGCCCGACCAGCCAGAAACCGGGGACGACGATGCCACACATGCTGGCCGGTCTCGACCCGGAACAGCAGCAGGCTGCGATTAACAGATTGGTGGCGTTTCTTGGCACACAGAAGAAACCTTTCGAAACGGTACGCGCGACGGGTGCGGTCGCTGTATTGCATGAATTCTGGAATCAAGGTGACGCCGACCGGGGAAGGGATCTCTATCACACGACAGGGTGTGTTGCCTGTCACGAGCCCGATCCGGATCAAGGGACAAGTCGGACAAAGCCAAGTGCAGTTGATGAGATGATCAACCAGCTTGATCCAGAAGAATTGCAGGAACTCGGTTTGCATCGCGCGGCTCGCCGTGTGGATTCTGTTCCGCATGGGGATCTGGTTGCAAAGTACACGCGTCGATCACTGACCATGTTTTTGCTTCGACCTGAGTCGTTTCGCAGCGGGTCACGGATGCCAAACATGCGTTTGACACCAAGTGAGGCGGCAGACATTGCTGCCCATCTCCTGGTCGGGAAAGTGACGGAATCGGGAATGGGGGAATCGGCAGTTGATCCGCGGATGATCGAGGAAGGAAGGGCGTTGTTTGTCGAATTGCAGTGTCGCAATTGCCACGAAGTAACGGGGGTTGCTGCACCACGAATGGTGATGCCGTGGGACAGACTTGATCCTCGAAAAGACAATACCTGTCTGGCAGATCCAGCAGTGGGCATGCCAGATTATGGACTCGATGCACTGCAGATCGAAGCGATCACGGCACGGATACGAACGCGCGAATCCAATCTTCAAAGTTTGCCCGGACAGCAGGTCCATGGGCAAATGCTGAAACTGAACTGTTATGCATGCCATCAACGAAAAACTGTCTTGTCCCAAGGCGGCACCGCAGAATTGATTGGCGGTGTGGGGCGATATCGAAAGGCATACTTTGAAATGGTAGATCAGGTTGATCTGGGAGATGAAGGACGTTTGCCACCACCTTTGACGGGTGTCGGAAATAAACTGCAGTCAAAGGTCCTGAAATCAGTTTTTGAACAACGCACGCCGGCCTATCGCCGTCATATGAAAGCTCGGATGCCAGCTTACCAGGCACAGGCTGTTCAGAAGCTGATCGAGAAGTTGCCAGATGCAGATCGCAAGTCAGAGAAGCAAAAAAGCGAGTCGGCTGTTTTCGGGAAACCAAACGCCGGTCTTTTGAGTGCCGGGCACGAGCTGTCTGGTACTGGGTGTGTCGAATGCCACCATTACCGGGGAGAAAGTCTGCCCGGTGTCATTGGAATTGATCTGGCAGGCATCACCACGCGTGTTCGTCCGGAGTGGTTCCATGATTTTGTCATTGATCCTGGTGCTTTGAAAAATCGAACACGAATGCCGACTTTCTTTCCCGATGGCAAAAGTAGTCGTCCGGATCTTCTCGAAGGTGACGTGGAAGATCAGGTCGCAGCTCTCTGGTTCTACCTGAAGGATCTGGCAAACCAGCCATTGCCTGAAAAAATTGAAAAAGTCAGATCGCAGAATTATGAATTGCGACCGAAAGAACGACCTGTGGTTCTACGATCTTTCATGCGTGCTGCAGGAACACATGCGATTGCTGTTGGTTTTCCCGAGCAGATACATTACTCGTTTGATGCCGAGAAAATCCAGCTGACATCTGCCTGGAAGGGGCGTTTTCTTGATGCCCGAGGAACGTGGTTCGAGCGTTTCACACCACCAGCCGAGCCCTTGGGCGAATCACTGGTGCAGTTCGCTTCGGGACCGCCTTTTGCCGTTCTTGAGGAAAACGAAGCGGTGTGGCCGGAGTGGGGAAGCCTCAAGGAAATGTATCTTTTTCAAGGTTACCGACTGGATGATAAAGGAGTTCCGGTTTTTCAGTATCGTTTTGGAAAATGGCAAATACAGGAACGCATCGAACCGGTTGGGCAAGACGGTTTGCGCCGGCACTGGGAAATACAGACCCGGCAATCAGATGCAGACGGGAACTTGGAGGCTTCCGGTTCATTGAATCTTTGTATCCATCAGGGACGCGACTTGATCAGGCATTCACCGAACATACTTCGCGGTGGTGGATTGCAGGTCACAGTGGTCAGTGTGCCTCAAGCAGAGACACGTTCTGATGCCAGGATCGTGAAAGGGGAAAAAACTGATCGGTGGATTTTGCCTCTCAGTTCAGATGATCAATGTACGATTGCAGTGGAGTACAAATGGTGATGAGAAAAGCATTCTTCCTGTTGTTCGTTGGTTCTTTCTGTTGCACGTTTGGCAGCAATACCGGTGTCGCAGCAGATGAACAGGATTTCTATCGCATGATCTCGGTGGCTACCAGCAAGGCTCCTACGGAGTCGCGTTCAAAGAACTGGAAACCGTCCCCTGAAGGTTTGCCATTGGAAATCAGTGGCATGACATTTCTTGATGATAAGCGTCTGGCGGTCGCTATTCGCAAGGGTGAAATCTGGATATTGGATGGCGTTTACGACGAGCCAGCAACAAACGTGACCTACAAACGGTTTGCCAATGCTTTGCACGAGCCGCTGGGTCTGTTGCAGCACAACGGTGGGTTATACACGGCTCAACGGAGTGAATTGACCCGACTATGCGATGTTGATGGAGATGATGTTGCGGATGAGTACCTGACTGCGGCAAAGGGTTGGGTTGTTACCGGGAACTATCACGAATACGCCTTTGGTCCCAAGCTGGATGCCAAAGGCAATCTGTGGGTGACGTTGAACATTGGAATGGGACTCAAGGGTGAACAGTTGCAGAGGGCTGTTCCCGACCCTCCCATGGGTTATCGCCAAGGTCGATGGCGAGGTTGGGGAATGGTGCTGACACCCGAGGGAAAGCTGGTGCCCATGTGTGCCGGGATGCGGTCACCTGCCGGTCTCGGAGCCAACGCTGCTGGTGACATGTTCTATACGGACCAGCAGGGAAACTGGGTGGCTACCAACTCTTTGCATCATTTACGTCCAGGAGTCTTCTTCCATCATGCCGAAGCTTTGGCATCAATGAACGAGCCAGGTTCAACCATCCAGGGTGTAGAAAAAGTGCCAGCGGGCGTGCCGATACCGGAAGCGATGAAACGTTTTCCACAATTGAGGCCTCCAGCTGTATGGTTCCCGTACAAACGTGCAGGTCAGTCACCCACCGATATCATGCTTGATGCAAGTGGCGGAAAGTTTGGGCCATTTGCTGGTCAGTTTTTTGTGGGCGAGTTCACGCAGGCAGGTGTCAATCGCGTATTTCTGGAAAAGGTGGGAGGAGAATATCAGGGAGCATGTTTTCCATTCCGAAGCGGATTTGCATCTGCGGTCTTGAGATTGGCGCAGGGAGCAGATGGCAGCATGTTTGCCGGGCTGACCAATCGCGGATGGAGCAGTCTCGGCAATGCGAGCTATGGTTTGCAACGTTTGGTATGGACCGGGAAGACTCCTTTTGAAATTCAGGAAATGCGAGCAACAAGAGATGGATTTGAGTTGCTGTTTACCTTACCAGTCGATCCGGAATCGGCCACGGATCCGGTGTCTTATGCGATGCAGAGCCATACTTATCTGTATCACGCTGCCTACGGAAGCGACGAAATACAGAAACAGAATCTGTCCATCAGATCGGCGACGCTTTCTGATGATCGACGACGGGTTCGGTTGGTGATTGATGGTCTCCGCGAGCTTTTTGTGCATGCGTTGGAGGCCGATGGCGTACGAAGCGCAGACGGACAAAAACTGCTTCATCCCGATGCTTATTACACTCTCAATCGAAAGCCTGATTAGTTGTCAGTCGAACCAGTCTGAGCGTTTTCTGATCGCTTGGGCGGGGGGTGCCTAGCGGGCGAAATTTGGATTGACCACTGGGCGTTTCGCATCCATCGATTCCAGGATCTCCGAAAGCCGAGCCTGCATCTCTTCCACTCGATCGACCTCCTTGTCTGCCAGATTCCGGGACTCGGAAAGATCGTTTTCCAAATCATAAAGCTCTGAGATTCCCTCATCGAAGTGAATGAGTTTCCAATTGCCTTTGCGAAGAATGCTGTAGGGACCCGGTGCGTGCCGGTAATGGGGAAAATGCCAGATCAATTCATCACGATTCAGTTTGGCTTGACCATCTGGCTGTAATAATGGCCAGAGGGATAGTCCGTCGATTTTACGTTCAGCTGGCGCCCGTATCCCGGCCGCTTCAAGAATGGTTGGGAAAACGTCAATGGAGCAGACCGGCGTATCAGAGGTCATTCCTGGTTTGATTTTTCCGGGCCAACGCACAAGAAATGGAACGCGGATCCCGCCCTCATAGGCATATCCTTTGCCACTCCGAAGAGGAGCGTTGTCGGTAGGTCGACCTCCATTGTCAAGTCCGCCGTTGTCAGACGTGAAAATGATCATTGTGCGATCATCGAGGTCCAGATCCTCGAGCGTTTGCAGGATGTCACGGGTCGAATCATCAATGGACTCTACCATGGCCGCATACTTCGCGTTCACGTCCGATTTTCCCTCCTTCTTGTACTTTGCAGCCACTTCATCGATTGCCTGAATGGGTGTGTGTACTGCATAGTGGCCAAGATTGATGAAGAATGGTTGATCTTTCCACTGGCGAATCAGCTGGACCGCTTCATCGGCTTCGCGGTGAGTAAGAAATTCACCCTTTTGACGGCCAGGTAAAGACGGAATCCCGGCGCGAATCATGGGGTGCCGGTGTTTGGGTTGGTTGTAAGGATCGAAGTAGGACGGCGGTTGGCCGTAATCGCACCCACCGCGATTTTCATCGTAACCCTGTCCCGGCGGGTACCACGCTTCGTCACCCAGATGCCACTTGCCAATGTAGGCTGTTTTGTATCCGTGCGACCCAAGGACCTCTGCAATCGTCACCTCATCGTGTTCCATCCAGAACGGATTGGGTGGACACAGTAATTTGCGATTTTTGCCGCCAACATACTCCGTGGGGTTCCGATCTGGTGTGCCAACCTTGCCCCGTTGAAAGAGACTGCGAATCCAATCCGTAACACCGATGCGGGCCGGATAACGTCCGGTTTGCAGTGCAGCTCGAGTCGGTGAACAAACGGCGCACGCTGCATACCCATTGGTGAACCTGACCCCCTCTTTCGCGATCCGGTCGATATGGGGAGTCTTGTAATAATCACTTCCCTGACAGGAAAGATCCATCCAGCCCAGATCATCAACAACGATGAGGATAACATTGGGAGACGCAGGCCGGGTCTCGACCTCGTCCGCCATTGCAGTTCTTGTGCTGGCCACCAAGCTGCACGCGAAATAAGTCGACAGGAATAAAATCAGAGTCTTACGGACTGGAGCGGCAGAAAAGTAGTGGCGCATTTATAATTCCACATTGCGGAGGGATGGTGATTCGTGAGGATTGGTCTGAAGGCTGATTGTAGTTCAAATCGAATCAGATGAGTTTTGCCTGGTCACGATTGTTTGAATGGAGAGAGTTGGTGTTGTGCAACCAGTATTCTAATCGCTGCTTCAGACCCTGCTTTTGGCTCATTTTGTATTTCAGTCATGGTTGTTCATGGTCCATTGCCGGGGATACGGATTTCCCCAGCAACAGGACACCCAGAAATGTACTGTTCATTGCGGTTGATGATTTGAGAGTTGAACTGCGGTGTTATGGACAACAACATGTTCAGTCCCCCAATATTGATCGATTTGCTTCGCGCGCGTCCCTGTTTGAACATGCTTACTGCCAACAAACGGTGTGCAATCCGTCGCGGGCTTCGCTGTTGACGGGTAAGAGTCCCGATCAGCTGAAAGTGTGGGATCTGCCAACACATTTCCGCGTTCATTCGCCGGACATCGTGACCCTTCCACAGTTGTTCAAGAACCACGGTTACCATGCCCAGTGCATTGGCAAGGTTTTTCATAACTGGCGTCAGGATCAGTGGAAGGGAGATCCTGAATCATGGAGTGTCCCCTCGCAGTTGCATTACAACAGCCATGGAAATGACAAGCCGCAGGTCAGAGGTTCCTTGCCCCCCAATCTTGCTTCTGGAGTCGGGGGATTGGAGTGTCGTGAGGTTCCAGATGAGGCCTATTTCGATGGGCAGGTGGCTGCATCCGCATCCAGTGCATTGCGTGAGTGCGCTGAGCGTGGAAAGCCGTTTTTCCTGGCTGTGGGATTCTGGAAGCCGCACACGCCCTTCAATGCACCAAAAAAGTACTGGGATCTCTACGACAGATCCAGTATCACGCTGCCACAAAATCTGAAACCTCCGCGAGGTGTTCCTGAATTGGCACTGACAAACGCACGGTTCCGCAGTTCCAATGATTTGCAAGATTTGAAAGAGATGCACCACGGTCACTTGGCCGCGATCAGCTATCTGGATCAACAGATCGGTAAAGTTCTTCAAACGCTGGATGATCTTTCACTCAGTGATGATACGATCGTCGTCTTTTTTTCCGATCATGGTTTGCACCTTGGTGAGCATGGTTTGACCCGCAAGACCACTGCGTTTGAACTCGATGCCCATGTTCCCCTGATGATCGCTTTGCCAGGCCAAAAAGACGCGAAACGCATATCAGGCTTGGTGGAGCTACTGGATCTGTTTCCGACTTTGACCGAGCTTTGCGATATTCCAGCACCGCATCGTTTGGCTGGAACAAGTCTTGTGCCACTGCTGGGAGATTCAACGGCCGCTGTGAAGAAAATTGCCATGACGCAAACGCCACGTCCAAACTATCCACGTGGCAGGCAGCCGGAACACATGGGGTATTCGATCAGGAGCGATCGATTCCGGTATACCGAGTGGCGAAACTTTCATACTAACCAGATTCTGTTCCGGGAATTGTATGATCACAAAATCGATCCCGGTGAGACTGACAATCTGATCGATTCATCGGCCCATGTTGTCAGGATCAGGGAGTTGGCGGTCCTGTTGCAGGAGCTGATTGTGGCGAGAAAATGAGCTGCATTCGGGTTTTTCCGAAGGAATGGCCATGAAGTTCTGAAATAGATGCTGAGGTTCGCGCATCTGAATCTATGCAATCGCATTTTACGATATCAGACTGTTGGTTCGCCGGATCATGAAAATTTGCGAGTGGCAGATCCATTTTGGATGAAACAGAAATGACAGAGGTTTTGTAAATGGGCAGCTCATCCCGCTTTTCCCGACGAAGTTTTCTGCACGGCGCAGGGGTGGGGTTGGCAATCCCCGCGATGGAGAGCCTGCGTGGGGAGAACAGCATTCCAGTTCCAAATCCGCATTCGCGGCGATTGGTTTGTATTGGCAATCATCTTGGTTTTTACCCTGATAATTTCTTTCCGAAGAAGCAAGGGCACGACTACGATTCAACGTCAACTTTACAGCCGCTTCAGCAGCACCGAAACGATTTCACCGTGTTTTCAAATTTGGACCACCAGCTCAACGGTGGACACAAAGCGGTGCAAGGTTTTTTGACAGGAATAAGGAAAGAGGAAGCGGCCGGCTTTCCGTCGAAGAACATTTCGCTGGATCAGGCAGCAGCCGAGTTTGCAGGCAGCAAGACCCGGTTTGCTTCCATTAACGCGGGTCTTGGAGATGGAACAGACATGTGCTGGACGCGGGCTGGCGTACGTATTCCACCCGTCAATAATCCTGCGACTCTGTTCAAGGCTCTGTTTGTCGCGGCCAATCCAGGTGAGCTCGATCTGGAAAGGGTCCGTTTGAAGCACAGAGCAAGCGTGCTTGATGCTCTGCGTGATTCAGCTCATGCGCTCAATCATTCCTTGAACGTCGCAGACAGGAACAAGCTTGAACAGTATCTCACTTCCGTACGCGATGTTGAAAAACGGTTGCAAATGTCCAGCGAGTGGATTGATCGACCAAAACCAAAGGTACCAATCAAGGCGGTCGCAGACGAAGAACGCATGCACATTGATGAGATGAAACTCTTTTATGACTTGCTGACTCTGGCGTTGCAAACTGATTCAACGCGAGTTGCCACCTTCGAGATTCCGATGGGCTTTCGCACCATTGAGTTGAATCTGGGCAGCTACCACGGCTTGTCCCACCACAGCAAGTCAGAAGATCGTTTGAGCCAGTTGCAGGTTGTGGAAACCTTTCTGACGACGCGTTTGAACGAGTTCATGTCAAGTTTGAAAGAGGCACAGATTTTCGATGATACTCTCATCGTTTTTGGAAGCGGCATGAGTGATGGATCGATTCACAGTAATCGTGATTTGCCTGTTTTGCTCGCGGGTGGTGGTATTCGGCACGGCGGTCATGTCATCTGTCCGGCGGATCAGCACGAGCGTGTTCCTCTATCGAACCTCTGGCTTTCTGTTTTGCAGTGGTTTGGTTCTTCACAGGAACAGTTCGGCAGAAGTACCGGAACGTTCAATCCGCTGAAGATTGGCTAGCGAGGATTCTGGGCACTCGAGACTTTGGTTGGTGGAAAAAGTGATCATGTTATTGAACAGGCACGGATTGTCACGGGCGTTCTGCTTGTTGTTTGTGTTGGCCGGTTCCATGGGTTGGAGCGATGAAAGCCAGCACATGGAGGAGCCGAGGGCATTTCTGAAGACGCACTGTGTTCATTGCCACGGCGCTGACGTGCAGAAAGCCGAGCGGCGTTTTGACAATCTGCCGGATGAAATTGTTGAGTTGGATGATCTGGAGCGATTTCAGGAGATCGTTGACCAGTTGAATCTCGGCAGCATGCCACCTGAGGGTGAGTTGCAACCGACCACTGCTGCTCGAAGCCGTATCGTTGCGATTCTGACCAGACAGATCACAGCGGCGCACCAACAGTTCCGTGATGCCGGTGGTCATGCTGTCCTGCGGCGTTTGAACGCCTGGGAGTATCGTCAGACGTTGGGAGATCTGCTGGGGTTGAATGTTGACGTCTGGAATCCAGCAGAAGATTTTCCGGCAGAGGAAAAAGTCCGTGGATTCGATAACAACGGTGCAGCGCTCGTAACTTCCGGAATGCTGCTGGATCACTATCTGGTTTCTGCCGAGGAGGCGATTCGTCGTGCTACCCGTTTCGGTCCCCGTCCGCAGTCAGAAACATGGTCGCAGAAATCACCGTTCTACTTTTCTGGCAAGGAAGCAAATGACCTGCCAAAGCTGTTTAAGGTAGACCGTTTCCGTTTTATCCCGGAAACTCCCTACACCGATCTTTATGGCCGGCACTATCGCGGCGGGCACATCGGGTTCTTGCCGCTGGTGCGCCAGGGGGGAGTCGAGCAAAGTGGCCAGTACCGCATTCGAGTACGTGCAGCCGCTGTCAGTCGTCGTCACGACTATGGAAAGGCGTTGGGTGATTTCCGCAATGGTGATCCGCTGGTGATGGAATTGGCTGCGGTTGATCGACGTGGAAGTGTTGAGAGTACCGGCAATGTCTCCAAAATGACCTCGTTGGCGCGCGTTGAATTGACAGAGTCAGAACCTCAGTGGTTTGAGTGGGATGTTTACATGGAAGCCGGTTTTGAACCCGAAGTGCGATTTCGAAATGGACCCATGGCGGCAAAACGAATGGTGAGGTTGCTCACAACGCAAGCTGCAGATCGACCGGAGTTTCAGCCATTCATCGATCTCAAGGCAGGAACGGAAAAGGCACACGGCGTTCTCAAGGCGTATCAAGGGCCTCGTTTGCGGATCTGGCAAGTTGAACTCGAAGGCCCACAAGTGGAGGTTTGGCCACCTGCAGGTCACCAGGTTCTCTATGGGAATCTGACCATCGATCAAATCACGGAGGAGACAATTCCAGAGAGGATCGAAGCGTTTGCCCATGCTGCGTTTCGTCGGGCGCCCATTGAAAACGAGTTGAACTCGATCCACGCTCTGGTGAGTCGGAAACTGAAGTCAGGCATGCAACCATTGGATGCGCTGCAATTGGGTTTCCAGGCAATTTTGTGTTCGCCCGGTTTCCTGTATCTGAATCTGGGAGAGGGAGAACTGTCGGAAACAGCGTTCGCATCAAGACTGTCCTACTTTCTGACTTCTTCATTACCCGATGCTGAACTGTTGCATGCCGCTCAAAGCGGCACCTTGAAATCGAATCTGGAATCCCAGGTCACACGGTTGATGTCAGATCCAAAAAGCGATCGGTTTGTTCAACATTTTGTCAGGCGATGGTTGGATCTTGATAACATTGGTGCCATGCCACCTGCGGAATCTTTCCTTACCTATTATCGGGACAATTTGCAGACGGCGATGCGAAATGAAACAGAAACATTTTTTCGGCACCTGCTTGACCAGAATGCACCACTTCACGAATTCCTCTCCGCTGACTATGCATTTCTGAACCGTGAACTCGCACTCCATTATGGAATTGAGGGAGTGAAAGGCAACGACTTGCAGCGTGTCGAGTTGTTGCAGGGCAAGCGTGGCGGATTGTTGTCACAGGGGTCTTTTCTGACGGCATCGGCCAACGGTGTGGATACGTCACCTGTTGTTCGGGGAATCTACGTGCTTGAAAAAATCCTCGGATACGAGCCACCACCTCCACCACCAGATGTCCCAGCGATTGTGCCTGACATACGAGGCGCATTAACGATACGTGAACAGTTGGAAAAACATCGCGAGGTGGAAACCTGTGCGGAGTGTCATCGCAAAATTGACCCACTGGGTTTTGCTCTCGAGAATTTCAATGCGATCGGTGAGTGGCGCGAGCACTATGAGCAGAAAGCCGCGATTGATGCGACCGGTCAACTGGCTGGTGGTGACAGGTTTGAAAGTTTCGAGGAGTTTCGCAGCTTGATCATTTCCCAAAGTCAGGCGTTCAGACGCTGCATGACTGAGAAGTTGATGGAGTACGCTTTGGGGAGAGCATTGGAGCCGTTGGACCGGCCATCCGTTGATAAAATTGTTGATCAAATGGAGGCGGATAATGGTGGGCTCCAGGATCTGATACGGCTGATCGTGCAAAGCGAACCGTTTGGCCGAAACTGATTCCCCGCATTTGCCTGCCGAGAGAATCTCGTTGATTTGGCTCAATCGGCTACGGATTTACCCCTGAAAACGGCATGTTTCTGTGATTTCCTGCCCGGGGTTCTCTAACGTGCAGAATGCTTTTCATCAGATAGGGAACTCGAGTAAACTGTAGGTGCCTTGGAAATGATCCCGATCAATTCCCAGGCCCCCGCTCAATCGCCCGCCTTTCCATGACGTTTCATGCTTCGCACCACTTGGCCGATCTTGGTTGTCCTGTTTGGTACCGTTCTTTTACGGGCTGAGTCTGCTGCGCCTCCAAAATTTGAAACGGATGTCCGGGCAATCCTCAAAACACATTGTTTTCAATGTCATGGAGAAGAGCCTGAGGTGCAGGGGAATCTCGATCTCAGGTTGGTGCGTTTCATGCACCGCGGGGGAGATTCTGGTACGGCGGTCGTGCCGGGAAAACCAGAAGAGAGCATCCTGTATCAACGTTTGCGTGATGGAGAAATGCCACCGGATGAAAGCAAGCAGATCAGTCGAGACGAATTACAGGTAATTCGTGGCTGGATTCTTGCTGGTGCAAAGACCTTGCGTCCGGAGCCTGAGAGTCTCGGAGCGGAGGCACACATTACCGAGGAGGAAAGAACCCACTGGTCTTTGCAGCCCATTCAACGTCCGACCATACCGGATGTCATCAATCGCAACCTTGTGGCCAACCCCGTTGATGCATTCTTGCTCAAAGAATTGCGAAAGCATGATCTGGAATTCAGCCCCACGGCACCACCTCAAAAACTGTTCCGTCGTCTTTCGCTTGACCTGATTGGATTGCCGCCAAAGCGAGATTCGTTGAACCGCTTTGTTCAGACGCTCGCATCAGATGGGAGCGACGAGAAGGCTTGGTCGGATACGGTCGATACGATGTTGGAATTACCGCAGTATGGTGAGCGTTGGGCTCGGCATTGGCTGGACGTGGCGGGGTACGCTGATAGCGAAGGGTATACAGATGCAGATTCGGAGCGACCTGATGCCTGGAGATATCGCGATTATGTGATCAACGCGTTCAACATGGACATGCCATTTGACCAGTTCATTACCGAGCAGCTCGCCGGTGATGAGATGATCACTTCGCCGTTGGACAATCTCTCAGCAATTGATGCGAAACGTCTGGCGGCTACCGGTTTCTTGCGTATGGCACCCGATGGTACGGGAGGTGCTGTGGCAGACAAGTTGCAGGCACGCCACGACACGATGGCGGACACCATACGAATTGTCGCTTCTTCTTTTCTGGGGCTGACGGTTGGTTGTGCCCAGTGTCACGACCATCGTTACGACCCCATCAGCCAGGCCGATTACTATCGTTTGAGAGCGATTTTTCAGCCCGCTTTTGACCCCGAGCAGTGGCGAGTTCCTTCCAAACGTCGTGTCTCACTGTACACCGACCAGGATCGGGAA
This sequence comes from Rubripirellula sp., assembly GCA_012270065.1. Classification (GTDB taxonomy): domain Bacteria; phylum Planctomycetota; class Planctomycetia; order Pirellulales; family Pirellulaceae; genus Rubripirellula. The sequence continues at coordinate 146,504 of JAAXJB010000008.1, forward strand.
CGGGCCGCCGAAATTGAGGTTGATGCCAAGAAAGTGGACGCACAGCGTGCGGCAGAACAAAAGCAGTTCATCGCAGCCACATTTGAAAAACAGTTGAAAGAGTTGCCCGAATCAGTCCATGAATTGGCAAGAGCAGCGCACGCAACTGAAGCTGGCAAGCGCACGCCTGAGCAGAAGCAACTGTTAAAAAAGCATCCGAACCTCAATGTGACATCGAGTTCACTGTATTTGTACGACCGTAAAGCAGCAGATGAACTCAAGAAACTGGCAGCGAAGGCAAGTGAGATCCGCGCGACCAAGCCCAAGGAGGAGTTCATCCGGGCGATCACCGAAAAGCCCGGGCGTGTTCCGGCAACCCATCTGCTGTTCCGCGGCGATCCGGGACAGCCGCGTCAGGAACTCAAGCCGGGGGGGCTGAGCGTTGTTTCTCTGACCAGCAAGTTGCCGGAGATACCGGTCGACAATGGTGAACTCCCAACCAGTGGCAGGCGTTTGGCGTTTGCTAAACGCTTGACTGACCCACAGCATCCATTGACAGCACGGGTCATTGTCAATCGTGTCTGGCGTCAGCATTTTGGCAGAGGGCTGGTCGAGACGCCGGGGGATTTCGGTATTCAGGGCATGCGGCCATCGCACCCTGAGTTGCTGGATTGGTTATCCGCGGAATTGATTGAGAGTGGTTGGAGTTTGAAACATCTTCATCGCTTGATTCTGAAATCGCGTGCGTGGAGGCAGGCAGTTTCGACAGATGCGACGCGACAGCGGGTTGATCCGGACAACACCCTGTTCGGTTCTGCCAGATTGCGGCGTCTGGATGCCGAAGTTGTTCGTGATTGCATTCTCGACATTTCAGGCCGTTTGAATACGCGTGCCTCGGGTCCACCTGTGCCTGTGATGGCGGATCGCGTTGGTCGGTTTGTGATTGGCAAGGAAAATCTGAACGCTGGCAGACCAGGAAGTGTGATTGACCTGAAGGGAGCACAGTATCGTCGCAGTGTTTACATCCAAATGCGAAGGAGCAGGCCATTGGCTGTTTTGGAGGCATTCGATCAGCCTCCCATGTCACCCAATTGTGACAAAAGAAACAGCTCGACCGCTTCAACGCAATCGTTGTTGATGATGAACAGCGAATTGCTTTTGACGTACTCAAGACACTTTGCTGAACGGTTGAGCCAGCTTGATCAGGATCCGTCTGCACGGATTGATGCAGCATGGCAGACCGTGTATTGCCGCTATCCGACTGAGTCGGAACGCACGGCGACGCTGAAGTTCATTGATGAACAGCAGTCCGTTTTTGAGCAGCAGGCAGCCTACAGAGCTTCTGATGGAAAGCCGCCAGCCAGGAGTGCGGAATTGGAAGCGCTGGCAGTCATGTGCCAGATGCTCATGGGGTCAAACGAATTCCTTTATGTTGACTGAGTTCGCAATGAATGAATCTACTGCAGAGTGCAACTCCGGTTCGCGACGGCATTTCCTTGCATCGGGCGCGATGAATGTCAGTGGTGTCGCATTGGCTTGGTTGCTTGCGCAGAATCGAAGTCTGGCCGAGGTGAAAAAGCCGGATCTGCAGCAGCGTGTTCATGACACGACTCCCAAAGTACCACCCGGTGAGCCCAAAGCACGGGCGATGATTTCACTCTGGATGCAGGGTGGCCCCAGCCATCACGATCTTTTTGATCCCAAGCCAGAAATGGCAAAGCATGATGGCAAGGAGTTTCCGGGTGAAATCAAGTATGACAATGCTGCCCAATCAAGCTCGAAAGTCTTTCATAGCCCGTGGAAATTTCAGCCGCATGGGCAATCCGGAATCGAGCTTTCAGAATTGATTCCCCATACGGCTTCCATTGCTGATGATATCTGTCTGATTCGTTCGATGCATACCGGAGTCAATAACCACGGACAGTCAATCCGTGCATTGCAGTCTGGTCGAACGGTTGAGGGCAGGCCTTCACTTGGCAGCTGGTTGACTTATGGATTGGGAAGTGAGTCGGACAGTCTGCCTGCTTTCATGTCCCTGATTGACCCTGGGCAATTACCGGTGCTGGGAGTAGAGAACTGGTCCAACGGGTGGCTGCCATCGATCTATCAGGGAACGGTAGTACGACCGACCGAACCCCGAATCCTCGATTTGACACCGCCCGCCCATCTGAAGGGAAACGCGCAACGTCGCGCACTTGAATATCTTGAGCAGCTCAACGCCAACCATCTGGCCGCGTATCCCGGCAGCCTGGATTTGCAGGCAAGAATCGCCAGTTATCAGCTTGCCGCCCGAATGCAAACGTCAGCGACAGAGGCCCTTGACCTGAGTCAGGAGAGTAAGAAGACGCAGGAGATGTACGGACTGCATGAGAAAGCGACTGCCGATTATGGGAGTCGTTGCCTGATTGCACGGCGACTGATTGAACGGGGAGTCAGATTTGTGCAGGTCTACACGGCAAACCAGCTCTGGGACAGCCATGGCAGTATCATCACTCGTCTCCCAGCGGCGTGTCAAAAGGTTGATCGTCCTTCTGCCGCGCTCGTAAAAGATCTGAAACAACGCGGTCTACTTGATACAACCGTAGTGCATTGGGGTGGAGAGATGGGCCGATTGCCGGTCGTACAGAACGACGCCGGAAAAGCGAAAATCGGACGGGACCACAATACTTATGGGTTCAGTATGTGGTTGGCAGGCGGTGGGTTCAAAGCTGGACACGTGCATGGAAAAACTGATGAATGGGGACACAAGGCCGTGGAAGATGTGGTGAACCATTACGACTACCATGCCACCCTGTTGCATCTGTTTGGTCTCGATCATGAGAAACTCGTTTTCAACCGCAGTAACCGTGACCAGACTTTGACTGACGGCCAACCCGGGCAGGTTGTGGACGGAATTCTGGCGTGATGTCTGCCGGCTGGATCACGTACCGGGAACGCTACCGATTTCGCAATCCGAAGCACCGAGGTTCAAGATTGCAATTTCAAGTGCTTTGGTATGGCATGCACGTTGGAAAGATCATGGTTGCGATACAGTGTGCTCATGCGGTTCTCCCCGTGCCGGTCGGGATCGCCGGTGGAATGACCCTTGGGACGAACCGAGTGATCTGGCAACCAGGCAAGATTCCAACTGATGGTGGAATCCGGGTGAGAACGGAATCCGTTGCGGAACAGAATCCTTCTGGTCGCGCCAATGCAATTTCCCGGTGATCACTACAAGACGATGCTGATTTACCGTGTCATAATATCGGGATACTGTCCTGCCGCTACGATTCGGAATCGATGGTAAACGCGGGCAGGTCACAGGCGTTGGGTTGCTTGGCAGGAATATTGCCTGGCAGGAATTTCGGTCCATCGGTTTTGCATGGCCTCTTGGAGGCGATGAAGGTTTTTTCTTTCAACTAATTGAATAGCAGATGCGTCCAGTAAGCTCTCTCATTGCACTTCTTCTTGGTTGCCTGTTCACAGTGGCGTCAGCGCAGCAGGAATCCAGGAAAGTGGACTTTGATCGCGACATTCGACCGATTCTTTCTGATCGCTGTTACGTGTGTCATGGACCTGATGGGGCGACTCGTGAAGCAGATTTACGCCTTGATCTCAGTGAATCAGCCTTGGAAGTTGTCACTCCCGGTAATCCGGAGAGAAGCGAACTGCTGCGACGCATTCTTTCCACAGAAGCCGACGAGCTGATGCCGCCTCCGGAATCCAACCTCACGGTATCTTCAGAAGAGAAAAAGCTGATATCGGACTGGATTACACAGGGAGCAACCTGGAAAAAGCATTGGGCATTCGAGCAACGTGGCCAACCGGAACCGCCAGAGGTTGTTGCCGTTGATCGCGTGAGTAACCAGATCGACCGTTTTTTATTGTCCAAGCTTGAATCGAAGAGTCTGGGTTATTCCGACTTGGCATCGCGGGAGAAACTTGTTCGACGTGTGACTTTTGATTTAACAGGTCTGCCGCCCACCTTGAAGGAAATCGATGCATTCCTGAATGATGATTCGCCGGATGCCTACAGCAGGCTTGTTGATCGTTTACTGAAGTCGGATCATTACGGGCAGCGGATGGCTTCTGACTGGTTGGATATTGCACGGTACAGTGATACTTACGGGTATCAGGTAGACCGCGATCGATATGTCTGGCCGTGGCGGGATTGGGTGATACGGGCTTTCAATTCCAATATGACCTACGATCAGTTTCTGTTGGAACAACTGGCTGGTGATTTACTTCCCGAGGCGACAGAAGATCAGATTCTGGCGACGACCTTCAATCGTTTACATCCGCAAAAAGTGGAAGGCGGCAGCGTTGAGGAAGAATTTCGCGTTGAGTATGTCGTGGACCGAACGCAAACGTTTGCCACGGCCTTTCTGGGACTCACGCTTGAATGCGCCCGGTGCCATGATCACAAGTATGACCCCTTGTCCCAAAAAGAATACTACCAGCTGTTTTCCTATTTCAATAACGTTGATGAATCAGGGCTGTACTCCTACTTCACGAACTCGGTCCCGACACCAACACTGGCAATGTTGAGCGTTGATCAGAAGAAACAGCTTGAAGTGTTAAGGGAGCAGCTCGACAAACTGGACAATCCCGGTACTGCATCTGACCGGGAACCGTCAAACGCTGAGCTGGTAGATACCGTTCTGCAATTCAAGGGTGGAGACCCGATCGAGTCGGTTGACTTCAGCGCTGCCAGTGGACGGAATTCCGCGACGGTCGATCATCGTGGCAGACCAGCAGCGAAACTGACCGGTGATGATGCGATTACATTGAAGACGGGTAACTTCCGTCGGTTTGATCCTTTCTCGGTCAGCCTGGCGCTCAAAAGTCCGGATGAGAAAAAGCGTGCTGTTGTTTTTCACCGGTCACGTGCGTGGACTGATGCCGGGAGCCGTGGTTATCAGTTGTTGATCGAAAATGGAAAGTTGACTGCGTCTTTGGTTCACTTCTGGCCGGGCAATGCCATCAGTGTTCGTACCAGGGAATCCGTTCCGGTAAACACATGGATGGATGTGGCAGTCACGTATGACGGTAGCAGTTCAGCAAATGGGATCGCAATCTTCATCAATGGGAAGCCGGCAGAGATTGATGTTGTCAAAGACAAGTTGACGAAAAATATCACGGGAGGCGGAGGAAACACAATTGCCATCGGAGCACGCTTTCGAGATCGTGGCTTTACAGATGGAGAAGTGTCTTCTTTTGAGGTTTTTGATCGCCAGCTTTCTGCCCTGGAAGTCGCACTCAAACATGATGGCGAGCTGGCAAGAGAACGATTGCAGCAGATTGCACGTGCAGCCGAAGTCCCTGAGAAACAGAGAGCACTGTTGATCCAGCATTGGAAACTCAATCATTCAGCACAGCATGTGGAATATCGAAAACAGCTTGCCACTGTGCGACAGAAAATCTGCAGCATTCTTGATCGTGCCACCGAGATCATGGTGATGCGTGAACTTCCGAAGCCCAAAGACAGTTTTGTGCTGCAGCGAGGCGAGTACAATCGGCGGCAGGAAAGGGTCGAAGCAGGCACGCCTGCGGTGTTACCGGCCATGAATGGGGCACTGCCAAACAATCGGCTGGGACTTGCCCAGTGGATGACCAATCCGCAACATCCCCTCACCGCTCGAGTTGCCGTCAATCATTACTGGCAGCTCATTTTTGGAGAAGGGATTGTACGTACTCCAGAGGATTTTGGCAGGCAAGGTGCGCTGCCCAGCCATCCCGAACTGCTGGACTGGTTGGCAAACGATTTTGTGGAGCATGGTTGGGATGTCAAACGGCTGTTGAAGCAGTTGGTCATGACAACCGCCTATCGACAATCCAGCGAGGTATCCGGGGACTTGCTTGAGTTGGATCCGGAGAATGAGCTTCTGGGGCGTGCGCCCTCCTATCGGTTGCCAGCAGAGATGTTGCGGGACAGTGTTCTGGCAGCAAGCGGGTTGTTGGTGGACCGGATTGGCGGGCCTTCAGTGAAACCATATGAGTTGGCAGCTTCTTTCAAGCCGTCGACGCCGGATAAAGGTGATGGCCTGTATCGCAGATCACTTTACACCTATTGGAAACGAACAGGACCTGCACCGGTCATGATGGTGCTTGATGCTGCCAAGCGTGACGTGTGTCGTGTCAAGCGTGAACGCACGTCATCACCGCTTCAGGCCCTGGCAATGTTGAATGGCCCACAGTTTGTTGAAGCAAGCCGTGCTTTGGGGCAACGGTTGCTGGACAAGCATGGTTCTGGTGCGACAGATACCATCGCAAGTGAGATGTTCAGGATTCTTACCAGCCGGCCCCCGGGAAAAGAAGAGCTGAATGTCATTCGGCAGCTGTTCCGTGAGCAACGGGAGTATTTTATGGCGCACCCCGAAGCCGCTTTGAAGTATCTTTCCAATGGAAATTTTGGTGAGTATGGCCAAGCAGGTGGTGGGCTGATGCTGCCCGCAAACGAACATGACTTCCGTTTGGGGTCGACCCCCACCGGCCAGGAAAAGTTCAATGGAGAATTTGGACGCGCAAGCATTTTTCCAGCCGCTCTTCCGGAGGTAGAGGTCAAGAAACTTGCAGCGCTGTCTCGCGATCAGGGCGTTACCACCGATGTCAGGCCGGTCATCACGACGACCATGGCCGACTCCGAGGGAAGAAAGGGTTTTCCAAAAACGGCTGGTTTGCAGTTTTCTGAAGGTCTGACCATCGAAGCATGGGTCAAGCCTACAGTAACACCAAATGGCCGTGTCTGGGACAAAATCACTCCCGGTAGCGCAGATGGTCTGCTGCTGGATTTACACGCTGGCTTACGGTTCATTTGCGGAAAAACCGTGGTGATGGCGGATCGCGCACCGGTTGCCGGCCAGTGGACACACATTGCATGCACGGCAGACTTCGCGTCCGGAGAAATCCGTATTTATCTCGACGGTGAACCGGCAGGTGGAAAAAAGCCGGACGCCGGTGTCACGTCTCACGAATCAATCGCGTTGATCGCTGCTTGGGCCACCGTTGCGAACACTCTTATAAATCATGATGAATGCGTCACAAAACGTTAGGAACAAAATGAATCTTCAATGCACAGGCTTCGACCCGTTGTGGGGCATGTCACGTCGGCAGTTTCTGCACGGCTTCGGGATGGGCATGGGGGCATTCGGCTTGTCGGACTTGCTCGGCTCCGAAGCGAGTGCTGCTGATCATGTCCCTCAATTTGGCGGCTCCTTGGCAGGAATGCATCATGCCGCCAAGGCAAAACGGGTGATCTTTCTGTTTCAGAGTGGAGGGCCATCGCAAATTGATTTGCTGGACTACAAGCCCTACCTGAATGAAGTCCATGGGCAGCAACTTCCGGACTCGGTCCGAAAGGGACAAAGATTGACCGGCATGAGTGGCAATCAGTCCAGCTTGCCACTCGTTGGTTCGCCATTCAAATTTGCACAGCATGGTCAATCAGGACAATGGCTGAGCGAGTTGTTGCCAAACACTTCCGGGCTGGCCGATGACATCTGCATCGTCAAATCCATGTACACCGAGGCCATCAATCATGGTCCCGGGGTAACATTCATCCAGACAGGCTCGCAGTTTCCCGGTCGGCCCAGCATGGGAGCCTGGCTAAGTTACGGACTGGGGACTGCAAATCAGAATCTTCCTTCTTTTGTCGTCATGGTGACAAAGAACAAAGGCGGTCAGCCACTGGTTTCAAGGTTGTGGGGAAGCGGCTTTCTTCCTGCCCGGCATCAGGGGGTGAGGTTTCGTGCTGGCAAAGACCCTGTCCTCTACCTGAACAATCCAGATGGCATTGATTCAGCAAGTCGAAAGAGGATGCTCGATGCCCTGGGGAAATTGCACGATCAGCAATTGAAGCATCAGTCCGACCCGCAACTTGAGACCCGGATTGCCCAGTACGAACTGGCTTTCAAGATGCAGTCTTCTGTACCAGAAGTGATCGATTTTGCTGGTGAGTCAAAAGAAACCCTCGCACTTTATGGTCCTGATGTCGATAAACCGGGATCCTACGCTGCCAATTGTCTGCTGGCCCGACGTCTTGCTGAACGTGGTGTTCGGTTCATTCAGCTTTATCATCCGGGTTGGGATCAACATGGCGGCCTGCCAGGAGGACTCCGCAACCAGTGTCGAGAAACAGATCAAGCTTCCGCAGCACTGGTCAAAGATCTGAAACAACGCGGAATGCTTGAGGACACATTGGTTGTCTGGGCGGGCGAATTTGGACGGACAAATTATTGTCAGGGGCGGCTGGCTGGAAACCAGTTTGGACGCGATCATCATCCCCGTTGTTATTCCATCTGGATGGCTGGTGGTGGAGTCAAACCAGGATTCAGTTACGGAAAAACGGACGATCATGGTTACAACATTGCCGAGGATCGTGTGCATGTCCATGATCTTCAAGCTACGATTCTGCATCTGCTCGGAATCGATCATGAACGTCTGACTTACCGACATCAGGGACGCCGTTACCGATTGACCGATGTCCATGGCGAGGTTGTCCGGCCAATCCTGGCTTGATCATCTGCTGCCCCCGGTGCGCTGCAATCAGCTGCGCTGCAATCAGCTGCGCTGCAATCAGCTGCGCTGCAATCAG